>JARAXD010000013.1:0-110666 GCA_033793685.1 Streptomyces sp. ME19-03-3
CATCCACCGCATCCCGATCCGTCGTCAGATCCCCCGCGAAATGACGATCCCCCGTGGCATCCGGCACATACTTCACCGCGACAACGATCCTCAAGCTCATTGATGTCCCTCCACACTCTCGGTTTGCTGATGCCGGTTACGGCAGGTTGCGGGCCATGACGATGCGCTGGACCTGGTTGGTGCCCTCGTAGATCTGGGTGATCTTCGCGTCGCGCATCATCCGCTCCACCGGGTAGTCGCGCGTGTAGCCGTAGCCGCCCAGCAGCTGCACCGCGTCCGTGGTGATCTCCATCGCCGCGTCCGAGGCGTAGCACTTGGCCGCCGCGCCGAAGAAGGTCAGGTCCGCGTCCGCGCGCTCCGACTTCGCCGCCGCCGCGTAGGTGAGCTGCCGCGCGGCCTCCAGCTTCATCGCCATGTCCGCCAGCATGAACTGGATGCCCTGGAAGTCGGCGATCGCCTTGCCGAACTGCTTGCGTTCCTTCACATACCCCTTGGCGTAGTCCAGCGCGCCCTGGGCGATGCCGATCGCCTGCGCCGCGATCGTCACGCGGGTGTGGTCCAGGGTGCGCATCGCCGTGGCGAAGCCCGTGCCCTCGGCGCCGATCATCCGGTCGGCGGGGATGCGCACGTTGTCGAAGTACACCTCGCGGGTGGGCGACCCCTTGATGCCCAGCTTCCTCTCAGGGGCGCCGAAGGACACGCCCTCGTCGCCCTTCTCCACCACGAACGCGGATATGCCCTTGGAACGCTTGTCCGGGTCGGTCACGGCCATGACGGTGTAGAACTCGCTCACGCCCGCGTTGGTGATCCACCGCTTGACGCCGTTGAGCACCCAGGAGTCCCCGTCGCGTACCGCGCGGGTCTTCATCCCCGCCGCGTCCGAGCCGGCCTCCGGCTCCGACAGGCAGTACGAGAACATGCCCTTGCCGCGGGCCAGCGCCCCCAGGTACCTCGCCTTCAGCTCCTCGGAGCCGGACAGCTGCACCGGCAGCGACCCCAGCTTGTTCACCGCGGGGATCAGCGAGGACGAGGCGCACACCCGCGCCACCTCCTCGATCACGATCACGGTCGACAGCGCGTCCGCACCGGCACCGCCGAACGCCTCCGGCACGTGGACCGCGTGCAGGTCGTTCGCCTCCAGCGCCTCCCGCGCCTCCTGAGGGAAGCGGCCGAGTTCGTCGACCTCCGCCGCGAACGGGGCGATCTTCGCCTCGGCCAGGGAGCGCACCGCGTCCCGGAGCATGTCGTGCTCCTCCGACGTCCGGAAGAGGTCGAAATTGTCGCTCACGTCCGTTACTCCAGTCCGCGTCAGACGTCATGGCATCGAGTACCCTCAGTTTTGCACACTCAGTGCCATCGATCCATGGTCCCCGGGTGTTAGGTTCGCGTCCATGACCACGAAGCCCCCGATGCGGGACGCCCTCGTCGCCGCGGCCTTCCGTCTCTTCCTGGAGCGCGGTTACGAGGCGACGACGATCGACGACATCGTCGCCCTCGCCGGTGTCGGGCGCCGGTCGTTCTTCCGCTACTTCCCCTCCAAGGAAGACGTGGTCTTCCCCGACCACGAGCGCGCCCTCGCCGACATGACGCGCTTCCTCCAGGACAGCGCCGATGCGGACGACCCGGTGGACCGGGTCTGCGACGCGGCGCGCCTGGTGCTCACCATGTACGCCGAGAACCCCACCTTCTCGGTACAGCGCTACCGCCTCACCAAGCAGGTGCCGGGTCTGCGGGCGTACGAACTGTCGGTCGTCTGGCGCTACGAGCGCGCGCTCGCCGACTATCTCGGGGCCCGCTACGCGGACCGCCCCGACGGCAAGCTCAGGGCCGACGTGATCGCCGCGGCCGTGGTCGCCGCCCACAACAACGGCCTGCGGACCTGGCTGCGTTCCGGGGCGGAGGGCGACGCCGGCGCGGCCGTGGACCACGCCCTGCAGTTCGTGCGCGCCGCCTGGAACGGGGACGGCAGCGCGCGACAGGACGTCCCGGATGCGGAGGACGACGTGGTGATCGTGATCACCAAGCGGCGGACGCCGATGTGGCGGGTCGTCCGGGAGATCGAGGCGGGCCTGCCGGAGGGTGACTCCTCCGCCTAGGAGCTTGTCCGGCACGGGGTACTCAGCGCCTTCTCACAGCGCACTCAGTGCCATGGGGTGTGCACGGTGGAAGCCGGAGCGGACGCCCGCGTCAGTTTCCAGAACCCGGTAGAGCACGTTCTGAGCCGCGTTCGGCCCCGCACCATGCCGGGATGCCGCCCACGGCGCAGCGGATGGTGGGAACCGACGTCCGTCTGCCCCGGGTTCAACCCAACCCGCAGCGATCGAGTGCGGCACGAACACGGCTGAGCCCCACCACTCTCCAGTGGTCCCGGTCAGGCATCTGGTCGTCTTGGCGCCAGCGCCAGACCGAGAACATCGCCCAGTTCAGGGCGCGGCACTGGCGAATCAGGCCGTGGTCAGCCCCCTCATAGTGCTTCCCCACTTCTTCGGGCGCATGGGCGAGGTCGAACTCGATCGGCCCGCGGCAGCATGTAGCGAGGTCCACGAAGAGCGGTCCTCTCAGCGTGTTGAGGAGGTTGCCGGGATGCGGCTCGCCGTGCAACAGCTGGTCTCTGGCATCCTCGGTGCTGATCGCGGTGCTCAGTCCGCTGAGAGTGCCGCTGAGGAGTCTCCTGTCGGACTCTGACAGCTCGGGGGACTTTCCCCGGTCGTTCACCTCTCGGAGTGCCACGGCGACTCGATCGGTGAGATGTGGCGCGTCCAGATCGATCCGGCGCAGGGCGGCGTGGTGTCGCAGGAGCGCGTCCGCGTACTCGGCCGGCGCGATCTCTGATTCCACGGGTTCGTAGTAGGTCCAGAGCGAGATGGCGAAGGCATCACGCAAAAGGACTCGCGGTTCCACCCGAGGATCGAGCTCGGCCACCGGAGCGTCGACGTCGGCAAGACGGCGGGCAACCGCTACTTCGAACTCGGAATCGGCCAAATGTCCCACAGGCGCAACCCGAGCCAGAACATCACAAGGGGCCAGGCGCAGCGCGACCCGATCCGAGTTGTGGATGACGACCACATCGGCGACCTGAAGACCCAGCTCGGAAGCGGCCGCCCGTCCCGCCTCGACCGCGCGGCGGAGTTCCAGTGGTTCCATGCCGTCCTTCTTCGTTGTTGGGTGCAGAACCGACCGCCGCACGGGCCGGGTGCGATGCTCGTCCGGGTCGGCGTCACGGGGACCCGGTGTCGCGGGTACCGGTCGACCGGGCCGTGGAGCAGGGCTGGGCGGCGCGGCGGCCTTCTTCACAGCCAGCCGCGGCGGGCCGCCTGCCAGGCGAGCTGCATGCGGGTGGCGGCGCCGGCGAGCGTCATCATCTGCTGGATGTGGCGCTGGACGGTGCGCCGGCTCAGGTTCATCTGGCTGGCGATGGCCTTGTCGGCGACGCCCGCCACGAGCAGCGACAGCAGCCGGCGGTCGGTCTCGCACAGCGGGTCGGCGTCACCGGTGCCGTCGGTGCCGCTCACCGTGCCGGACGCGCTGACGTGCAGGGGCACCGCGTCCTCCCAGTAGCGTTCGAACAGCGCGGTCAGCGCCTCCAGGAGGCTGCTGTCGCGCAGCAGCGCGGCGGTCGGTTCGTGGGGGCTGCCGTGCGGGCCGCCGGGGACCAGCGGGCAGATGGCGAAGGTGCGGTCGGCGACCGCGAGCCGCAGCGGCAGGTGGGGTACGGAGCGGGCCGTCTCCCCGGCCCGGACGCCCTCGACGACGTTGTCGATGGCCCCTTCGTCGTCGAAGAACGCCTGCTCGTACAGCACGCGGTAGCGAACACCGCGGGCCAGGGCGTCGTATTCCGCGCGGTTGCTGCCCGAGGGCATGGCGACGTACTGCGCCTTGCAGAACCAGAGCATCTCGTGGCGCGCGTTCTCCTGCATCTGACGCAGGTGCTGGCGCAGCGCCTCACTGCCGGTGATGACCTCGATGAGCTGGCCCGCGTCCTGGCGGCGGGCAGTGCTGCGGTAGCTGTCCAGCAGGTCGGTGACCGCGGTGCGGGCCTTGTCGAGGGCGTCGGCCTGACGTTGCAGCCGCGGCAGCAGCGCCACGTCGGGCGGGGCGGCGGCGTAGGTGCGGGGAGAGCCGTCCGTCCGGCTGGCCAGCCCCTTCGTGGCGAGAGAGGCGAGAACGCCCTCCGTCTGCCCGGGCGGCAGGCCCGTCTGGGCGGCGACCTCGTCCGCCGAGGCGGTCGCGGTGCTGACCAGGAGCCGGTAGACGGTCTCCTCGACCGCGGTGAGGCCAGCCGCCTCGAGCATGCCGCGCTCCTCCGGGTACGAACGGGTCCGCACGTCAGGGGCACGCAGTGCCCCTGACGTGCATATCGATAAGGGCGGGACTATGCCCGGGTCATATTCCGCGCCCATGGCGCGGCGGGTGCCGGGGCCCACACTCCCCCCGCACCCGCCGCTGTGTCAACGGTGAAGCCCCTCCGTCACCGCCCCCCGGAGGACCCGGCGCCGCTGTGCAGGTAGGCGCGGTCCACCGTCTGGCGGACGCTGTCGCCCGCCGCATCGGTCGCGGTCACCCGCAGCGTCACGTAGGCGTCGCCGTGCACCCGCGAGGGGCGCTCCACGGTGGCGGTGAAGCCACCGCCCTTGCGGGACGTGGCCGCCTTGGTCCAGGTCCGCCCGTCGTCGTAGGACGTCTCCACCCGCACGGTCACACCGCCGGGCGCGGCCATGCCGTCCTGCATCCGCACGTTCAGGCCCAGTTCGTACCGGCGGGCGGGGCCCACCGCGTTTCGGGCGTCGACCGGCACGGCGTAGTCGAGTTGCAGCAGCGGCAGTGCGGTCGGCTGCGCCGCGGTGCCCGAGCGGAACGTCCACGAGGTGCGGGTACCGGTGGCGAACCGCCAGTCGTCGGAGGTGCGGGCGGTGGTCAGGTCCAGCCGGTACTCGGCGTCGCCCGAGGGCACCTCGAAGTTGCCCCAGGCGCCCGCGTCGGACTCGGCGACGAGCTCCCCGTTCCGGTACACCGCCGCCGTCGCCGTGTCGTCCGCCGACGACGCGCGGAACCCGGTGCCGACTCCGCCGCCGAAGGCGCTTTCCTCCGCGAACGACCAGTGGCCGGCGCCGGAGTCGTTGAACTCCGGCACGTACACCGCGAGGGTGTCGCCGTTGCGCACCGACGGGAGGGTGCCGCCGACCGGGATCGACGGCCGGACCACCGCTCCGAACCACCGCTCCGAGACGCGCTGTCCGGGACGGAACTCGCGCGGGGCGTCGTGCATGCCGACCTGGAGCGGGAGATCGGTGTTCTGCACGAGGTCGTGGTGCACCACGTGCTCCCACAGGGTGTCCCCGCTGCTCACGTACTCCACGCGCTCCCCGCCGACGGGCACGTGACGGCTGTACTGGTTCCAGGCCGTCTCCTGGTACGGCCGCCACCCGAAGCGCTGCTCGCTCGCCCAGTCCGAGGCCCCGGTGCGGGTGTAGGTGCTGCGCACCTCGGCCGTGTTGCTCTCCGAGACCGTGTGGACCACCTGCTGCGGGACCGAGCCCTTGGAGACCTGCACGATGTCGTACAGGTAGGGGCTGCGCACCGTCCCGGAGAACTCCACCGTCGCGGTGCCCGTCTTGACCCGCGCCAGGAGGGCCGAGCCGTTCTTCAGTGAGGTCCGCATGGTCGGCAGGGCCCAGCGGTCGCCTTCCGGGTGCCACCGGGTCCAGTCGCTGATTCCCTCCGGCTGCACCGTGAGCAGCGCCTTGACGCCCGCGTCCGCGGCCGCCTGCGCCAGCGCACGCTCGTCCACCGGGTACTCCAGCCGTACGACGGCGAGCTTGCCGCGCGCCGCCCGGAGCGCGGGATGCGTCGAGGTGCCGGCGTCCACGGCGGTCAGCTTGGCGCCGCGGTCACCGAAGGGCGGGGAGTTCGGGAAGTAGTAGGGAGCGAATTCCAGTTGCCCGCCGGAGACCTTCGCCCGCAGCTGCGGAGCCGTCATCTGCCAGCGGGAGCCGTACTCGAACGCGCCGTCGGTGACCTGGGCGGTGGGGCTGACGTACAGCCTCTTGACCTCGTCGAAGTACATGGCGCCCTGGATGAGGCCATGACCGTCGATCTCGCGGTAGATGGTGGTGCCCAGGATGCCGCGCTGCTCGGCCGGGCGGGGCGTGCGGATCTGCACCTCGGTGACCTTGGAGGCGTCCAGCGTCACCGTCGTGTCCTTGGTGACCTTCACCTCCGGGGCGAGGACATCGCCCACCTCGAGCCCGTCGTCGGTGGGCGAGTAGAAGCCGCTGTTGAGGTAGTACGTGCCCTCCTCGACGACGGCGACGGCCGCGTCCCGGTCCGTGTACTCCACGAATCCCTCAGGACCCCAGATGTTGGGGAGCGAGCCCGGCACCACCTTGCCCTCGCGGTCGCGTTCGACCACGGTCAGCCGGTGCTGCGGGGCGTGCACCACGAGGGAGACCGTGGTGTGCACGGCCACGGCGCCGTCGGCCGACTTCGCGGTGACGTATCCGTAGTAGGCGCCGCGCGGCACATCGGTGGCGTCGGTGCTCAGTGGGACCTCGGCCGTGCCGCCGGGCGCCAGCGTCACCTTGTCGGCGCCGAGGGCGACCCCGCCGGCCGGCAGGGCGCGGCCCGTCTCGGTCGCCAGGGCGGCGCTCAGGGTGAGGGTGACCTCGTGGTCACCGGTGTTGGTGTAGCGGACGGTGCCCGACTTGCCACCCGCCTCGCCCGTCTGCAAGGGCGCCAAGGTGACGCCGCCCGTGGCCGTGACGTGGCCGATCGCCGCCGCCAGGTCGATGCGGCCGCCACCCTGCTCGGTCACCTTGGTGCCGGGCACCGTGCGGGAGGTGCTGACCAGGGCGTCCTTGATCTGCTGGGCCGTCCAGTCGGGGTGCTCCTGGGCCAGCAGCGCGGCGGCGCCGGCGACGTGCGGGGTGGCCATGGACGTACCGGAGGCGGAGGTGTAGTCGGCGTCCACCGGGTCGCCCATGGTGGTGCCCGACGCGCGGGCGGCGACGATGCCGACGCCCGGCGCGGTGACGTCCGGCTTGACCGCCTTGTCGCCGAAGCGCGGGCCGCGGCTGGAGAAGGAGGCGAGAGAGTCGTCCCGGTCGACGGCCCCGACGGTCAGCGCGGCGTCGGCCGCGCCCGGCGAGCCGACGGTGGACGGCCCCGGGCCCGCGTTGCCCGCCGCCACGACGAACAGCGTGCCCGTGGACGCGGTCAGGGCGTTGAGGGCCTGGCTCATCGAGTCGGTGCCGTCGGTCGCCATGTCGGCGCCGAGGCTCATGTTGACGACCCGTGCGTGCGCCCCGGCGGCCCACTCCATGCCGTCGATGACCTGGGACTCCGAGCCGTAGCCGTCGTCGCCGAGCACCTTGCCGATCAGCAGGTCCGCCTTGGGCGCCACGCCGCGCCGGGTGCCCGACGACGCCGCGCCGGTGCCGCCGACGGTCGCGGCGACATGCGTGCCGTGGCCGAAGTGGTCGACGGTGTTGCCGCTGCCGGAGAAGTCCTCGGCCTCGGCGATACGTCCGGCCAGGTCGGGATGGGACGCGTCCACACCGGTGTCCAGCACGGCCACCTTCACGCCCTGGCCCTCGTAGCCGGCCTTCCAGGCGGTGGGCGCGTTGATCTGGCCCGTGCTGCGGTCCAGGACCGCCTTGACCCGGCCGTCCAGCGAGACCCGCGGGGTCACCGCGGCGCGGGCGGCGTCCGCGGTCCCGCCGGGGTTCAGCGTCTTCCAGAAGGCGCCGAGTTCGTCGCCGTCGACGCGGAAGGAGCGGGCGTCGATGCTCTCCAGGGTGCGCGCGGTCGTCTTGTCCGCGCGCAGCGCCACCAGCCGGTCCGCGGTCGCCTCGGCGGTCTTCGCGGCCTGGGACGCGACGCGGGCCCCGTCCCGTGCCGGCTCGGGCCGCGAGGAGACGATCAACGGCAGCGCGGAGGTGTGCGCCTCGTCGTAGCCGGCGGCGATCAGCGCCGTCACGTCGAACAGCCTGCGGTCCAGGGTGCCCGCGGACACCAGTGCCTCGGCGTCGAAGGGCAGGACGGTCAGGGACTTGTCGTCGGCTTCCAGCGTGCGGAAGGGGATGCGGTCGCGGCCGGGTCCTGGCTGGACCGAGGCGGTGCGCCGTCCGCCGGGCAGCGACGTCACCGTCACCCGGTCGCCGGTGACCAGCCGGACGGTGGTGGAGGACGCCCCGCCACGGTCGGTGGATCGCGCCGGTGCGTCCGGGGCGGTCGGCTCCGAGGCGGTGGCCGTGCCCCCGAGCGTCACCACCAGTACTGTCGATATCGCCGCCGCGAGGCGGAACCTTGCCATCAGCCAAACACCTTTCGTACAACTCCGGGTCACGCGCTGTCCGACAGAATCTGCTGATGCCGGGAAGGTGTCACCGGGTACCGGCTGTCACAGCTGTGACATGTCCCAAGGGCGACACGGCGCTTCGGACAACTGGTGTCGATCCCTGCCAGGCCACGCCGAAACCGCCGCCGCCGGTACGAAAGGCCCCCCGAGGGGCCCGAAGGGCGGCCTGCGCCGCCGTGGCCCCCGGGGCCGCGTGCGGAGGGCCGCCGGCACTGACGGCGGCCCGGCGGTCGTCGCGACAACCGGGCGACGTCGCGGCCGCGTTGCGCACCGCGATGCGGCCGGCCGGCTGCGTGCGCTTGCGGGCCGGGGTGAAGGACGGAACGGGAGAGAGCTGCAGCCGTCGGCCGGACGCGCGCGGCTTCGCCTGCCGCACCGCAGGACGGCCACCGGCCGTGCGGTCCGGCGACGTAACGGCTCGTCACGGCCCCTCCCCCGGCTGGGTCCGCTCCGATTGACAGATAGGACGATCAGGATATTCGCTGCAAGGGTGATCTCGTACGCCCTCACCCTCCGACGCCTGTCCCTCGGCCTGCTGGCCACCACGATGGCCCTCGCCGCCTGCCAGGGCACGCCCTCGGCCCCGGAGTCCACGGCTGCCACCGAACGCCCGGAAACCACCGCCACGGAGCGCACGGAAACCACCGCCACAGAGCGTCCGGAAACCGCGGCCACCGAGCGCACGGCGATCACCGCCACCCCGAAGGCGTCCTGCGTGGACCGGGTCCTCGGCGCGATGAACGACACGCAGCGCGTCGGCCAGCTCTTCATGGGCGCGGCCCACCTGCCCACGCCGCCGAAGGCGGACCTGGACGCGATGCGGTCGTACGCCGTCGGCTCGGTGTTCCTCGCGGGCCGGAGCACGGCCGGGGTGACGAAGACCCGCAGCGTGGTGGACGGCCTGCAGAAGTCGCTGGGGCAGACGGCGGCGGGGCAGCGGGTCGGTCTGCTGGTCTCCACCGACCAGGAGGGCGGCCAGGTGCAGGTGCTGCAGGGCCCCGGCTTCTCCACCATCCCCAGCGGGAAGACGCAGGGGACGTGGTCCGCGGCCACCTTGCGCTCGCGTGCGGAAGGGTGGGCCAAGGAGCTGAAGAAGGCGGGCGTCAACGTCAACCTGGCCCCCGTCGCGGACATCGTCCCCGCCTCGATCGGCGCGGCCAACGCCCCCATCGGCCACTACGGCCGCCAGTTCGGCTCGACGTCCGGCGTCGTGTCACCGCACGTCACGGCGTACGTCCAGGGCGCGAAGGCCGCCGGGGTGCTGACCACCCCCAAGCACTTCCCGGGTCTGGGCAGCGTCAAGGGCAACACGGACACGACCGCCTCGGTGACGGACACGACGCTCACCCGCACGGGCAGCAACATCGCGCCCTTCCGCGCGGGGATCTCCGCGGGCGCGGAGCTGGTCATGGTGTCGCTGGCGACGTACCAGCGGATCGACCCCGAGCACAAGGCCGTCTTCTCCTCACTGATCGTCGATCAGACCCTCCGCCACGACCTGGGCTTCAAGGGCGTCATCATCTCCGACGACCTCGGGCAGGCGAAGTCCGCCCAGTCCACTGCCCTCGGCCAGCGCGCCCTGTCCTTCCTCCGCGCCGGCGGCGACCTCACCCTCACCGTCTCCCCCAAGGGCATCCCCACGATGGCCGAGGGCATCCGCTCCGCCATGCGCCAGGACCCGAAGGTGCGGACGATGGTCACGAACAGCGTGCGGCGCGTTCTCACCGCCAAGCAGGCGGCGGGAGTGCTGCGCTGCAGCGGTTGACGGCGGGGACCCTCGGCGCGCGCCACGAGACGCACAGCGGCGGTTCCACCTGCCGGATCCCTCGAGCAGGCCGGGTCCCGGACCATGTCAGGAGGCCCCGCCTCCTGAAAAGCCGTTGGCGGGGCAGCGCGTACCGGCTATAGAGGTCTCATGACCTCCTGGCATCTGGCCCCCGAAGACTTCGACACGACGGACGCGACCAGCCTGCGCCGGGACTACTGCGACGAGGTCGCCGGCCGCTACTGGAAGCGGCCCGCGACCGATGAGGAGATCGACCAGGGCCTGGCCGACGACGGCACGGAACTGCTCACGCCGCCCACAGGACAGTTCGTCGTGGGCCGTTTCGGCGGCGAGGCCGCCGCTTGCGGCGGCCTGCTGATGCTGGATTCCGAGCGCGCCGAACTCACCCGTGTCTACCTGCGTCCCGCCTTCCGCGGCAAGAAGGGCGCGGGCCTCCTGCTGGAACTGCTGGAGAGCGAGGCGCGCCTGCTCGGCGCGTCCCGGATGGTCCTCAACACCCGCCTCGACCTGGTCGAGGCTCGCTCTCTGTATGTCCGCCACGGCTACCGGGAGATTCCCGCGTACTGCACGGGCCCGTACATGGAGATCTGGTACGGCAAGGATCTCGGCCGGGTCCCTGCTGGTCGGCGCCGGCACACTCGGGACGACGCTGCCCGAAGCTGACCGCCACCGAGTGGGCCACCCGCGCCGGATGTCCCGTCCCCCGTGCCGCCGCGGGTCCACCCGTGTCCGGAACGCCACCCCGGGGAACGGCCGGGATGGCGGCCCGGGGCCGTGCGGTGGCACTGTCGTAGGCATGCAGCAGCTCTCGCGCAGGCATGTCGCACAGCGCTGGCTGGCCCGCCTGGCCCTGGCCGCGGCGGGGGCGGCGGTGGCGCTGCCGGTCGCGGTGGCGGGCTTGCGCAGCATCGTGCTGGTCGCCGTCGCGCTCGGCGGCACCGCGGTGACGGCCGCGGGGGCGTGGTGGGTGCTGACCCGCCGCGGTGTGGTGCGGGCGCTGGCCGTGGTGCTGACCGCGGTGACCCCGCCGGCGGTCCTCGCCTACTACGACCGGGCCGATCTGCTCTGGGTCGTGGTCGCCTCGCTCGCGCTGTGGGCCCTCGCGGTCGCCGCCGGGCGCAACGCGGTACGTGCCACCCGGGTGCACGAGGTACGGCTGCGGGAGCGGATGGCGGCCCGGCCGCGGCGTCCGTTCCTGATCATGAACCCGCGCTCCGGCGGCGGCAAGGTCGGCGACTTCGCGCTGAAGGAGAAGGCGGAGGCGCTGGGCGCCCGGGTCGTCCTGCTCGACCCCGACCGGCCGCAGGACGTGGCGGAGCTGGCCCGGAAGGCGGCCGACGAGGGTGCCGACCTGCTCGGGGTGGCCGGCGGGGACGGCACACAGGCGCTGGTGGCCGGGGTGGCCGCGCAACGGGGACTGCCGTTCCTGGTGATCTGCGCGGGCACACGCAACCACTTCGCCATGGACCTGGGGTTGGACCGCGCGAACCCGGCGGCCTGCCTGGACGCGCTCAGGGACGGCGTGGAACTGCGCGTCGACCTCGGCTACGTGGGGGACCGGCCCTTCGTCAACAACGTCTCGTTCGGCGCCTACGCGGCCGTCGTGAGCAGTCCCGCGTACCGCGACGACAAGGTCGGCACCATCCTGGAGCTCCTGCCCGACCTGCTCACCCGCCGCGCCGGTCCCCGGCTGACGGCGACGGCCGGGGACACCGTCATCGAGGAGCCGCAGGCGGTGCTGGTGAGCAACAACCCGTACCGGACGGACGACCCCGCCGGACTCGGCCGCCGCGACCGCCTCGACACCGGTCTGCTCGGGGTGATCGGGGTGAAGGTCGACAACGCCGCCCAGGCCGCGGGATTGCTGATGGGCCCCCGGGTCGCCTCCGGGCTCACCGAGGCCACCGCGCGGGAGGTGGTGACCACCGCCGACGCGGCGGAGATCGACGCGGGCGTGGACGGCGAGGCCCTCGTCCTGCCCACCCCCGTGCACTGCCGCATCAGCCCCGGCGCGCTGCGGGTCCGGGTCCCCCGCGTCCGTCCCGCGCCACCGGCGACGGGCGTGCGCACGGACTGGCGGCGGCTGCGCAGGCTCGCGCTGACCATGGGCCGCACGGCGGCCGGCCGCCCCCACCGGCCGGGCCGGCTCAACGCCTGATCAGGCTGGAGTCCCGGACCACCAGTTCCGGCTGGAGCACGACCCGTCGGTGCCGGTGCTCACGGGCCTGCGGACCGGTCTCCTCCAGCAGCATTCCGGCGGCCAGCGCGCCCATGTTCACAGCGGGCTGCCGCACGGAGGTGAGCGGCACGGCCGCCGCGGCCGCGAACTCGATGTCGTCGTAGCCGACGATGGCCATGTCGCCGGGTACGTCCACCCCCGCCGCGTACAACGCCTGCAGCACCCCGAGGGCGAGCAGGTCGTTGGCGCAGAACACGGCGGTCGGCCGCCGCGGGAGGCCGAGCAGCCGGTGGCCGGCGTCCCGTCCGGCGGCGACGTCCAGCCGCTCGGTGGGCAGTTCGCGCAGGGTCTCCGGCGGCAGTCCGGCCTCCTCCAGGGCCGCGAGGGCGCCCACGCGCCGGTCCCGCACCTGGTGCAGGTGCGCCGGACCGGAGACGTACGCGATCCGCCGGTGGCCGGCGGCCACCAGGTGGCCGACGGCCATCCGGCCGCCGGCCACGTCGTCCACCGACACCGAGCACCCGGAGGTGCCCGCCGCGACCCGGTCGACGAGAACGTAGGGGATGCGGTGCCGCCGGAACGCGGCGAGGTTGCCGCCGTCGGCGTCGGCCGGCGTCACCAGCACCCCGCGCACCCGCTGCTCCGCGAAGAGCGACAGGTACGCGGCCTCCTCCTGCGGGTCCTGCGCGCTGTTGCAGACCATCACGCCGAGCCCCGCCGCCCGGGCCGCCCGTTCCGCGCCGCGCGCCACGTCAACGAAGAACGGGTTGCCCATGTCGAGCACGAGCAGGGCCATGATCCTGCTGCGGCCCGCCCGCAACTGCCGGGCGGACTCGCTGCGTACGTACCCCAGCCGGGCGATGGCGCGCTGCACGCGGACCCGGGTCGCCTCGGGGACCGCGTCCGGCCGGTTGATCACATTGGAGACCGTGCCCACGGACACCCCCGCCTCACGGGCGACGTCCTTGATCCCCACCGTGCGGCCCTTCTCCGCCACGCCCGGGCTCTCAGAACGTGAACTGGTCGATGTTGTCCTTGGTGAACACGGTCGGCTTGCCGAGCACCACCACACCGTCCTTGCCGATGGTGTAGCTGCCCATGTCACCGGCCTTGAACGTCTGGCCCTCGGCGCCGGAGACCTGACCGGAGGCCAGGGCGACCGCGGCGTACGAGGCGAGGGAGCCGAGCTTGGCCGGGTCCCACAGCTCGAAGGCGTCGACGGTGCCGTTCTTGACGTAGGCGCGCATGTCGTTGGGCGTCCCGAGGCCGGTCAGCTTGACCTTCCCCTTGTACTTGGAGCCCGCCAGGTACTGGGCGGCCGCCTTGATGCCGACCGTGGTCGGGGAGATGATCCCCTTCAGGTTCGGGTACTGCTGGAGCAGACCCTGGGTCTGCTGGAAGGACTGCTGGGCGTCGTCGTTGCCGTAGGCGACCTTGACCAGCTTGACGTCCTTGTACTTGGGGTCCTTGAGCTCGTCCTTCATGAAGTCGATCCAGGTGTTCTGGTTCGTGGCGGTCTGGGCCGCCGAGAGGATCGCGATCTCGCCCTTGTAGCCGATCTGCTCGGCCATCAGCTGCACCTCGGTGCGGCCCAGGTCCTCGGAGCTGGCCTGGGAGACGAACAGGTCGCGGCACTCGGGCTTGGTGTCGGAGTCGTAGGTGACGACCTTGATGCCGTTCTTGCGGGCCTGGTTGAGCGAGGTGCACAGCGCGCCCGGGTCCTGCGCGGAGACGGCGATCGCGTCGACCTGCTGCTGGGTCAGGGTGTTGACGTAGCTCACCTGGCCGGCGGTGTCGGTGCCGCTGCTGGTGCCGACCTCCTTGTAGGTGGAGCCCAGAGCGTCCAGGGCCTGCTTGCCGCCGCCGTCGGCGATGGTGAAGTACGGGTTGTTGACCTGCTTGGGCAGGAAGGCGACCGTCAGGCCCTTCTTGGTCGCCGCGTTGGGGTCGGCCGACGCGGTCGCCTTGGCGCCGCCGCCGCTGTCCTTGGCGGAGTTCTTCGTGGTGCCGCCGCAGGCGGTCGCGCCGAGCGCGACAGCCGCGGTGACGGCGACGACGACGGTGGCACGACGGGTGAGGCTTCTGGACATGGTGATCCTTTCGCTTCCGGTGCGGGCGCCGGAGTGAGGACGGGTGGTGGTGCGGGAGGTGGTGCGGGAGGTGGTGCCGTGTGACGGGTTCGGGGGGAGGCCGGAGTTCACGAGGCGGCGGACACGGCCGGGGCAGTGTCGGCCGGCCTCCTGCGCGCCCTCGCCTGCGAGACCTGGCGGCCGATCCTCGGGGCGAGGACGGAGACGACCAGGAGCACACCGGTGACGACGATCTGGGACTGGGCCGAGACGTTGAGCAGACTCATGACGTTCTGGCCCGCGCCGAGCAGGAACACCCCGGCGATCGCGCCGCCGAGGGTGCCCTTGCCGCCGTCGAAGTCGATGCCGCCGAGCAGGACGCCCGCGATGACGGACAGCTCCAGGCCGGTGGCGTTGTCGTAGCGGGCGCTGGCGTAGTGCAGGGCCCAGAAGACCCCGGTGAGGGAGGAGATCAGGCCGGTGGTGACGAACATCGACAGCTTCAGCCGCCGCACGCGCACCCCCGCGAACCGGGCCGCCTCCTCCGAGGCGCCGACGGCGAACAGGGAGCGCCCGACGGGGGTCGCGTGCAGCACCAGGACGGCGATCGCCAAGAGCACGACGAAGGGGATCGCCGCGTACGGGATGAAGGTGCCGTCGATCCGGCCGGCGCCGAAGTCGAGGTACTGCTGCGGGAAGTCGGTGACGGAGTCGGCGCCGAGCACGATCTGCGCGATGCCGCGGTAGGCGGCCAACGTCCCGATGGTGACGGCCAGCGAGGGCAGGCCGAGCCTGGTCACGAGCAGGCCGTTGACCAGGCCGCACAAGGCGCCGAGCAGCAGGCAGAGCGGGATGATCGTCTCGATCGCCATGCCGCCGTTCCACAGCGCGCCCATCACGGCGCCGGACAAACCGGCGGTGGAGCCGACGGACAGGTCGATCTCGCCGGAGACGACGAGCATGGTCATCGGCAGCGCGATGAGGGCGATCGGCAGGGTGTTGCCGATCAGGAAGGACACGTTCAGGGCGTTGCCGAAGTTGTCCACGAAGGAGAAGGAGCAGATCAGCAGGACGACGAGCAGGGCGCCGACCGCGGTGTCCCAGCGCACCGCGCCGCCGAGGCGGGCCGACGGGGCGGGAGCCTTGGTGGTCTCAGGCATGGTGGGCACTCCTCATCTGTGCGGCCCGCTTGCGCAGGACGCCGGCCACCCGCAGCGCCACGATCCGGTCCACGGCGATGGCGAGCAGGAGCAGGACGCCGTCGATGGCCAGCACCCACACCGAGCTGACGCCGACGGAGGGCAGGACGCTGTTGATCGAGGTCAGCAGCAGGGCGCCGAGGGCGGCGCCGTACACGGTGCCGGAGCCGCCCGTGAAGGCGACGCCGCCGACCACCACGGCGCTGACCACGGTCAGTTCGTAGCCGCTGCCGGTGCCGGAGTCGACGTTGCCGAACCGGGCGAGGTAGAGCGCCCCGGCGAGTCCGGCGAGCGCCCCGCACGCCACGTACGCGGTGAGGATGCGCCTGCGGACCGGGACGCCGGCCAGCCGGGCGGCCTCGGGGCTGGAGCCCAGCGCGTACAGGTCGCGGCCGCCGCGGTAGCTGCGCAGGTAGTAGCCGGCCGCGAGCAGCACGGCGAGCGTCAGCAGGGCGAGGTAGGGGATCACCGACAGGCCGTCGTGGCCGAAGTCGACGAAGCTGCCCGGCAGGTCGTTCGCGGTGATCTGGCGGGAGCCGACCCAGATGGAGTCGATGCCGCGCACGATGTACAGCGTGCCCAGGGTCACCACGAGGGCGGGGACCTGGCCGAGGCTCACCAGCAGGCCGTTGAGCAGGCCGAAGAGCACGCCGAGTGCGACCGCGATGAGCACGGCCACCAGTGGGTTGCCGCCGCCGTGCAGGTAGGTGCCGGCGGCGAAGGCCGAGATGCCGAGCACCGAGCCGACCGACAGGTCGACGTTGCGGGTGATGACGACCATGGCCTGGCCGACGGCGACCAGCACGAGGATGGTGGCGTTGAGCAGGAGGTCCTTGACGCCCTGCTGGGACAGGAACTCGCTGTTGTAGAGCTGGGTCGCGGCCAGCATGACCACGAGCACGGCGAGCACGGCGAGCGCCCGCAGTCTCAGCACCCGGTCCAGGAAGCGGCGGGACGCGGTCGGTTCGTCCGCGGCGATCCGCTGCGGGGTGTCGGCGGTCACGGTCATGCCGCCCTCCTCACGCGGCCGGTCGCCGCCGCCATCACGGATTCCTCGGTCGCCTCGGCCCGGGGGATCTCGGCCGTCAGCCGTCCCTCGTGCATCACCAGGACGCGGTCCGCCATGCCGAGGATCTCCGGCAGGTCGGAGGAGATCATCAGTACGGCCACGCCCTCGGACGCGAGCCGCGACAGCAGTCGGTGCACCTCGGCCTTGGTGCCGACGTCGATGCCGCGGGTGGGCTCGTCGACGATCAGCACCTCGGGCGCGGTGGCGAGCCACTTGGCCAGGACGACCTTCTGCTGGTTGCCGCCGGACAGGGTGCCGACGACGTCGGCCAGCCGGGCGTACTTCACCTGGAGCCGGACGGCCCAGTCCAGGGCGCGGCTGCGCTCGGCGCGACGGCTCATCAGACCGCCTTTGGTGGTGGCGGCGAAGCCGGTGAGGCCGATGTTGCGTTCGATCGACATGTCCATCACCAGGCCCTGGGCCCGGCGGTCCTCGGGGACGAGCGCGATGCCCGCGGCCATGGCGAGACTCGGCGCGCCGCCGCGCAGCGGCTTGCCGTCGACGACGACCTCGCCCGCGTCGCGGCGGTCGACGCCGAAGATCGCCCTGGCGACCTCGCTGCGCCCGGCGCCGACGAGGCCCGCCAGGCCCACGATCTCGCCACGGCGCACCTCGAAGGAGACGTCGGTGAAGACGCCTTCGCGGGTGAGCCGGCGGACGCTCAAGGCGACTTCGCCGATCTCGGCGGCCTGTTTGGGGTAGAGCTCGTCCAGGGCGCGGCCGACCATGCGGCGCACCAGGTCGTCCTCGGTGAGCCCCTCGAGGGGCTCGCTGGCGACCCACGCGCCGTCCCGCAGGGTGGTGACCCGCTGGCAGAGGGCGAAGATCTCCTCGAGGCGGTGGGAGATGAAGAGCACCGCGGCGCCCTGCTCGCGCAGGGACTTGACGACGCGGAAGAGCCGGGCGACCTCGCTGCCGGTGAGCGCGGCGGTCGGCTCGTCCATGATCAGGACGCGGGCGTCGAAGGAGAGCGCCTTGGCGATCTCCACCAACTGCTGGTCGGCGATGGACAGGCCGCGGGCCGGCTGCTCCGGGTCGAGGTCCACGCCGAGGCGGCGGAAGAGCTCGGCCGCTGCCTCGCGCACGGCCTTGTGGTCGACCCTGCCGAGCGAACGGCGGGGCTGGCGGCCGACGAAGATGTTCTCGGCCACCGACAGGTCGGGGAAGAGCGTGGGCTCCTGGTAGATGACGGCGACCCCCGCGTCGCGGGCGTCCCCCGGGCCGTGGAACTCCACGGGCCGGCCGTCCAGCAGCACGGTGCCCGTGTCCGGGCGGTGCACACCCGCGAGGGTCTTGATCAGTGTCGACTTGCCGGCGCCGTTCTCGCCCGCCAGGGCATGGGCCTCGCCGGCGTGGAGCCGGAGCGACACACCGCGCAGTGCGCGAACGGCACCGAAGGACTTGCTCACCCCCTCGAGCGCGAGCACCGGAGTGGTCTCCGGTTCGGGGTGCGTCATTGCGCCCTCCTGCTATGAAATGTTTCAACGGAGTTGCCGGGAAGCTAGCCGCGCCCTCCGAAGGCGTCAAGGGCCGCCAACTGCCCCTGCTGACCTGCGCCGTCGTCAGACGTACACAGAACGGCCCCGGCAAGGCCGCACGAACAGCGACAACGCGCTTCCACAGCGGGGATGACACGATTCAATAACGGGGACCGCGACGGGCGGCCCTCTTGACGTCCACCGGTCGGCGTGGATAGCTTCACAGCCGCATGAATCGATTCACTGAGTCGATTCACTGCGTCGCTTCACCCGAGGACCCACCGTCGATTCACCGAGCCGATTCACCCAGCCATCCGAGGTGGACATGCCTGACTTCGCGGCCGTCAAGGCGGCACTCACAGCCCAGCGGATCGAGACTCCGTCCTGGGGTTACGCCAATTCCGGCACCCGTTTCAAGGTCTTCGCCCAGGCCGGGGTGCCCCGTGACCCGTACGAGAAGCTCGACGACGCGGCCAAGGTGCACGAGTTCACCGGCGTCGCGCCCAAGGTGGCCCTGCACATCCCCTGGGACCGGGTGGACGACTACACCGCGCTCTCCGCCCACGCCAAGGACCGCGGCCTGGAGTTGGGCGCGATCAACTCCAACGTCTTCCAGGACGACGACTACAAGCTCGGCAGCGTGTGCCACCCGGACCCGCGGGTCCGCCGCAAGGCCACGGACCACCTGCTGGAGTGCGTCGACATCATGGACGCCACCGGCTCCGGCGACCTCAAGCTCTGGTTCTCCGACGGCACCAACTACCCCGGCCAGGACGACATCGTGGGGCGTCAGGAGCGTCTGGCCGAAGCCCTGGCCGAGGTCTACCAGCGGCTCGGCGACGACCAGCGGATGCTGCTGGAGTACAAGCTCTTCGAGCCGGCGTTCTACACCACCGACGTCCCGGACTGGGGCACCGCCTACGCGCACTGCCTGCGGCTCGGCCCCAAGGCGCAGGTCGTCGTCGACACCGGCCACCACGCGCCGGGCACCAACATCGAGTTCATCGTCGCCTTCCTGCTGAGCCAGGGCAAGCTCGGCGGCTTCGACTTCAACTCCCGCTTCTACGCCGACGACGACCTGATGGTCGGCGCCGCCGACCCGTTCCAGCTCTTCCGGATCCTGCACGAGGTCGTGAAGAACGGCGGCTTCGACACCGCGACGAACGTGGCCTTCATGCTCGACCAGTGCCACAACATCGAGGCCAAGATCCCCGCCGTCATCCGCTCGGTGATGAACGTCCAGGAGGCGACCGCCAAGGCGCTCCTGGTCGACGCCGACGCCCTCGGCGCGGCGCAGCGCTCCGGTGACGTCCTCGCCGCCAACGCCGTCCTGATGGACGCGTACAACACCGACGTGCGCCCGCTGCTGCGGGAGGTGCGCGAGGAGCGGGGCCTGGCCCCCGACCCCGTCGCCGCCTACCACGCCTCCGGCTGGCAGGAGCACATCGTCGCCGACCGCGTCGGCGGCACCCAGGCCGGCTGGGGCGCGTAGCCCCCGCGTCCCGCCCCTCCCCTCCCCTCCCGCCTCCCGCCTCCCGCCTCCCGCCTCCCGCCTCCCGCCTCCCGAAGGACAACGCCCCATGGCACCCGCCTCTCATCCGGAAGTCGCCGCGCTGCTGGAGCGTGCCCACCGCCTCGGCGCCGACCCGCGCAACACCAACTACGCCGGCGGGAACGCCTCCGCCAAGGCCGCCGCCACCGATCCCGTCACCGGCGGCGCCGTGGAGTTGATGTGGGTCAAGGGCTCGGGCGGCGACCTGGGCACACTCACCGAGGCCGGCCTCGCCGTGCTGCGCCTGGACCGGTTGCGCGCCCTGACCGCCGTCTACCCGGGCCCCGATCGCGAGGACGAGATGGTCGCGGCGTTCGACTACTGCCTGCACGGCAGGGGCGGCGCCGCACCGTCCATCGACACGGCCATGCACGGCCTCGTCGACGCCGCCCACGTCGACCACCTGCACCCCGACTCGGGCATCGCCCTGGCCTGCGCCGCCGACGGCGAGAAGCTCACCCGGGCGTGCTTCGGCGACAAGGTCGCCTGGGTGCCGTGGCGCCGCCCCGGCTTCCAGCTCGGCCTGGACATCGCCGCCATCAAGGAGGCCGAGCCGCAGGCCGTCGGCGTGGTCCTCGGCGGCCACGGCATCACCGCCTGGGGGGACACCTCCGAGGAGTGCGAGCGCAACGCCCTGTGGATCATCCGCACCGCCGAGGAGTTCCTGGAGCGCCGCGGCAGGCAGGACCCGTTCGGCGCCGCGCTGCCCGGTCACGAGCCGCTGCCCGAGGCCGAGCGCCGGGCCCGGGCCGCCGCCCTCGCGCCGGTCCTGCGGGCGATCGCCTCCCAGGACCGCCCGCAGGTCGGCCACTTCACCGACGCCGCGCCCGTGCTGGACTTCCTCGCGCACGCCGAGCACCCCCGGCTGGCCGCACTCGGCACCTCCTGCCCGGACCACTTCCTGCGCACCAAGGTCCGCCCGCTCGTCCTCGACCTGCCCCCGACGGCGCCGCTCGAGCAGACCGTGGCCCGTCTGGAGGAGCTGCACGCCGCCTACCGCGCCGACTACCAGGCGTACTACGACCGCCACGCCGGCGAGGACTCCCCCGCCATCCGCGGCGCCGACCCGGCGATCGTCCTCGTCCCGGGTGTCGGCATGTTCAGCTACGGCAAGGACAAGCAGACCGCGCGCGTCGCGGGCGAGTTCTACGTCAACGCGATCAACGTGATGCGCGGCGCCGAAGCCGTCTCCACCTACGCCCCCATCGACGAGGCGGAGAAGTTCCGCATCGAGTACTGGTCGCTGGAGGAGGCCAAGCTCCAGCGGATGCCGAAGCCGAAGCCGCTGGCCACGCGCATCGCCCTGGTGACGGGGGCCGGATCGGGCATCGGCAAGGCCATCGCGCGCCGCCTGGCGGCCGAGGGCGCCTGCGTCGTCGTCGCCGACGTCAACGCGGAGAACGCGCAGGCCGTCGCCGAGGAACTCGGCGGCCCCGACCGGGCGGTCGCGGTCACCGTGGACGTCACCAGCGAGGAGGCGATCCGCACCGCCTTCGACGAGGCCCTGCTGGCCTTCGGCGGGGTGGACCTGGTCGTCAACAACGCGGGCATCTCCATCTCCAAGCCGCTGCTGGAGACCACCGCCCACGACTGGGACCTGCAGCACGACATCATGGCCCGCGGCTCCTTCCTCGTCTCCCGCGAGGCGGCCCGCGTGCTGATCGCGCAGAAGCTCGGCGGCGACATCGTCTACATCGCCTCCAAGAACGCGGTCTTCGCCGGACCCAACAACATCGCCTACTCCGCCACCAAGGCCGACCAGGCCCACCAGGTACGGCTGCTGGCGGCCGAGCTCGGGGAGCACGGCATCCGCGTCAACGGCGTCAACCCCGACGGGGTCGTCCGGGGCTCGGGCATCTTCTCCTCCGGCTGGGGCGCCCAGCGCGCCGCGACGTACGGGGTGCCGGAGGAGAAGCTCGGCGAGTTCTACGCCCAGCGCACCATCCTCAAGCGCGAGGTGCTCCCGGAGCACGTCGCCAACGCGGTCTTCGCCCTGACCGGCGGCGAGCTGACGCACACCACGGGTCTGCACGTCCCCGTCGACGCCGGCGTGGCCGCGGCGTTCCTGCGCTGACGCCGACCGCGGCGCGCGGGGGAGCCGGCCGGCCGACTCCCCCGCCCCGTACGAAGGCCGCCCCCCGCGGCGCGCCGCTGCGACGCGCCCGTCGCCCTGTCCCGAACGACCAGAACACGAGGGGCCCCCGTGCCATTCGCCGCCATCGACCTCGGCGCCACCAGCGGCCGCGTCATCCTCGGCCGGGTGGGCCCGGACCACCTGGTCCTCGACGAGGTGCACCGCTTCCCCAACACGCCCGTCCGGCTGCCCACCGGACTGCACTGGGACGTCCTCACCCTGTTCCGCGAGACCCTGGACGGCCTGCGCCTGGCGGCCCGCGCCGGGGACGGCGTCACCTCGGTGGGCATCGACGGCTGGGCCGTCGACTACGGGCTGCTCGACGCGGACGGCGCCCTGCTCGGCATCCCGCACCACTACCGTGACAGCCGGACGGAGCTTGTCGCCGACCGGGTCAGGGACGGCGTCGGCGCGCAGGAGCTGTACGAGGTCACCGGGCTGCAGCACCTGCCCTTCAACACCGTCTTCCAGTTGGCGGCGGCCCGCGACGGCGCGCAGTTCTCGGCGGCGCGGACCCTGCTGATGATCCCCGACCTGATGACCCACTGGCTCACCGGAAGCGTCGGCGCCGAGGAGACCAACGCCTCCACCACCGGCCTGTTCGACGCGCGCACCGCGACATGGTCGCCAGAGCTTCTCGGCCGGCTCGGCGTCGATCCGCACCTGCTGCCGCCGCTGCGCGCCCCGGGCGACCACGCCGGCACGCTCCTGCCCCATGTGGCCGCCCACACCGGGCTGCCGGCGGACACCGCCGTCGTCACGGTGGCCTCGCACGACACCGCCTCGGCGGTGGCCGCCGTCCCGGCCACCGGCCCGCACTTCGCCTACATCTCGTGCGGCACCTGGTCGCTGGCGGGTCTCGAACTGGACGCTCCGGTGCTCACGGAGGCCTCCCGGCTCGCCAACTTCACCAATGAGCGCGGCATCGACGGCACCATCCGCTACCTCCGCAACATCATGGGCATGTGGCTGCTGGAGGAGTGCCGCCGCACCTGGGAGCGGCGGCAGGAGGGCCTGCCCCTGCGGCGGCTGCTGGACGCGGCCGCCGCCGCCGAACCCTTCGCGGCGCTCGTCGACCCGGACGACCCCGCGTTCCTGACGCCCGGCGACATGCCCGCCCGGATCCGCGACTTCTGCCTACGGACCGGCCAGAGACCGCCGGAGTCCCACGGCGCGGTCGTCCGCTGCATCCTGGAGAGCCTGGCCCTGGCCCACCGCCGCACCCTGCGCGAGGCGGCCGAACTGGCCGGCCGGGAGGTCCACCGCGTCCACCTCGTCGGCGGCGGCTCCCGCAATGAGCAGCTGTGCCGGTTCACCGCCGACGCCACCGGCCTCCCGGTCGTCGCGGGCCCCACCGAGGCCACGGCGCTGGGCAACATCCTGGTCCAGGCCCGCGCCGGCGGCGCGGTCTCCCGCGGCCCCGGAAGCCTCTCGGCGATGCGCGCGCTGGTCGCCGCCACCCAGCCGCTGCGCACCTACCAGCCGTCCGCGGACGGCCGGGCCTGGGACGCCGCGGCGGCACGGCTGGCGGAGTTCGCCGCGGCGCGGCGGCTCTGAGGGGCGCGGAGCGGTACCGCGCGGGCGGACGCGTGGTTGCTGCTCGCGTCGTTCACGCGGGGCGGGTGTGCGGCATTGCCCTGTGGTCGCGGGAGGCGGCCTCCCCGCCAGGCCTCTCGCCCCACGCGGCCGCGGCCCGCCCCGGATCCTCCCGTGGGGGGGTCAGGGGCGGGGTGAGGTCAGGGGGCTTCGGCGGTCGTCCCGTTCGTCAGCCCTGCCGCAGTGCCTCGAACTGCTTGCTGAGGTCCGCGGTGTCGGACGCCGCGGGCGCGGCGACGGCCTTGGTGCCGCCGAACTTGAGGAAGTCGATCGTCACCTTCGCCTTCCCCATGACCTGCACCATGCGGACCGGCAGGTCCTTGCCGTCCACCCAGACATCGATCACGATCTCGTCCACCGGCCCGGTGACGGAGTTGAAGATGGTCTTCTCCTCGGAGGGCGTGAAGGACTTCTCCAGGTCGCCGAGCCCGCTCTTGGCCACGGTCGCCCGGTAGTGGTGGGACTCGCGGCCGCGGATCGTCTGCTCCCCGAGGTCCTCGACGTCCTTGGTCAGCCCGATGAAGCGCAGCCCCGCAGTCGGATCCCCGCTCTTCGCGACCGCGGCCGCACCCTCCTTGCCGAGGACCGCGGAGAGGTCGACGCGCATCCAGTGCTTGCCCTTCAGCGGGCCGGCGGGCTGCGGGTCGACGTTGTAGTAGTAGGCGCCGTCCACCAACAGCGCCCGCATCGTCGGGTCGTCCTGCAGCGGCTGCATCTGCGCGGCCGCGGTGTCCACCATGGCGTCGTACGCGAGGCCGTCGCCCCAGGAGTAGGTGCCCTTCATAGTGACGGGGCTGCCGTTGCCCAAATCCGTCGACATGTCGACCTTGGCCGAACCGATCTTCTTCGTGTGGCTGGTCATGCGGGCGAGGATCTGGGCGATCGAGTCCGTCTTGCCCACCGCGTCCGCCGTGTCACGCGCGGCGCTGCAACCCGCCGTCGCGGTCAGCGCGACGGCGGCCGCCCCCACCGTGGCGGCGACGCGTATCCGCCGCTTCTCCCTCATGTCCCTGGTCTCGCTCATGCTTCCCGCCCCTGGGTCGTTCGTGGTCGATCTTGTGTGTCCGCTGTGGACCGTATCGCGGCCGACTGACACCCCTAGACGCCGGTCGTGCCGTCGACCAGTTCCCGCAGGAGGTCGAGGTGGCCGTTGTGGCGGGAGGTCTCCTCGACGAGGTGCAGCAGGATCCACCGCAGGTTGGGGTGGCGTCCGTCGCGGATGGGGCGCTTGGCAGGGGCGTCCAGCTCGTGCTCGGCGACCAGTTCGCGGTAGCGGGCGGTGCGCGCCTCGTAGTTGGCCAGCAGGTCGGCGAGCGGCACGTCCACGGCGATCCGCATCTCGCGGTCGGGATCCTCGTCGGTCCACGGGCCCTCGTCCGTGCCGCCGAGGAACACCACCTCGAACCAGTAGTACTCGACCCAGCGCAGATGGCTGATCAGTCCGTTGATCGTCATCAGCGGGGAACCCGGGAGCGGGGCGCTGCGGGCGTGCTCGGGCGTGACCCCCTCGCACTTGGCGCGGGCGGTGTCACGGGCGTAGTCGAGGAGGGTCGTCAGCGCGGAGCGCTCGTCCCAGGCGGTGGGTGTGTCGGTTCTCGTCATCGGCGGAATGCTGTCGGGAAACCCGGCGGCGCGTCCACCGATTAACCGGTACCGCTCGACCGTGCGGGAGCGTCGAGGAGCCGGCGGCCGCGCCTCGTGCCCGGGCATCGCGGGCGTGCTGCCCGCGAGGTGACCGCGCCGGTGCGCGGGTGTCCGGCGCAGCGCACCCCCGAGGGCCGGCAGGCCCGGCGACGAGCGGGTGATCGCCGACGATGAGCACGGGCGACCCCGTGCACCCCGTCGCCACTGTCGTCGGTCGAGCCTCTGGGCCGAAACGGGCGTCTCCTCCGGCCGGGCGACGGGCCGGGGCACGTCCGGGCCTCCCGTGTCGCGGCGAACCTGACCTGCTGTCAGTCTCGGATGCATGACCGCTCGCTTCCCCGTGTCCGCCCTGCACTGGACGGTCCTCGTCCCGGTGCTCTCGGTGGTCGTGCTGGCCCTGACGTGGGGACGCACCCTGCCGGTGGCCGTGGTGGTGGTGGTCGCGTGCTTCCTGTGCGCCGCCGTGCTCGCGGCGGTCCGCCACGCGGAGGTGGTGGCCCACCGGGTGGGCCAGTTGTTCGGGGCCCTGGTGCTGGCGGTCGCGGTGACGGTCATCGAAGTGGCGCTGATCCTCACCCTGACGGCGGACGGCGGACCGCAGAGCGCGGGGCTGGCCCGGGACACCGTCTTCGCCGCCGTGATGATCACCTGCAATGGCATCACCGGACTGAGCCTGCTGGTCGGAGCGCTGCGGCGGCGGGTGGCGGTGTTCAACCCCGAGGGCACGGGAGCCTCGCTGGCGACGGTCGCGACCATCGCCACTCTCAGCCTCGTGCTGCCGACGTTCACCACCAGCGCCCCCGGTCCCCGCTTCAACACCGCCCAGCTCAGCTTCGCCGCGGCGGCGTCGCTGATCCTGTACGGCCTGTTCGTGGCCACGCAGACGGTGCGGCACCGCGCCCACTTCCTGCCGGTGTCGGCGGGCGGCGAGGTCATCGACGGGTTCGAGGGGGAGGAGGTCGAACGTCCGACGGCCCGGGCGGCGCTGACCAGCGTGGTGCTGCTGCTCGTGGCGCTGGTCGGGGTCGTCGGGCTGGCCAAGGTGGAGTCGCCGACGATCGAGAGGGGGGTGCAGCAAGCGGGCCTTCCCTCCTCCGTCGTCGGCGTGGTCATCGCCCTGCTGGTGCTGCTGCCCGAGACCCTCGCCGCCGTCCGGGCCGCCGCCCGCGACCGGGTGCAGACCAGCCTCAATCTGGCGCTGGGGTCGGCCATGGCGAGCATCGGGCTGACCATCCCGGCGGTCGCGATCGCCTCGGTGTGGACCGGCCCGCTGCTGCTGGGGCTCAACGCCACGCACATGGTGCTCCTCACGATCACCGTCGCCGTGGGCACCCTGACGATGATGCGGGGACGCGCCACCCCCCTGCACGCCGGGGTGCATCTGGCGCTGCTGGCGGCGTACCTGGTGCTCGCGGTCACCCCGTGAGCGGCGGGGCGTGTCGGACGGCCAGGTCGGACGCGATCCGCGGGGTGCGATCAGCCGGGGCGCGATCAGCGGGCCCGGGGCCCGATGCCGGGATCCGATCAGCCGGGGCATGATGCCCGCTGCCGGGGCCCGATGCCGGGATCCGATCAGCCCGGGTGCCCGCGCCGTGCCGCCATGCCCACCACGCGCGCCGGGCCGGCTGCGGACGTCGGCCGGCATCGTCTCCGTGACGTCGGCGCGGAATCACGGCTTCTCGTCGCAGGGCGCCGCGGCGTCCCCTGCCCGTGCGCCGGCGTCCCACGGCCGCGCCGGCGGAGACGGCAACCGTGGCCGCGGCGGCCCCGCCCCCACAGATCCCGCTCGTGAGACCCACGTGGCGAAGACCGGCGCCCGCATCGGGCCCTGCGCGACGCCCGTCAGCCGGCGACCGGCTGCTCGTCCAGGCCGTCCGTGACCGGCACGGCCGGCGGTGTGTTGCGGCCGAGCCAGCCCGCCAGCAGCTCGTGCACGGCCTGCGCGCCCACCAGCCGGGTCGGCGGATCGGGCCCGTCGAGGTCGAACGGGTGGAGCAGGAAGGCACGGCTCTGGTCGCCGCCGAGGCCGCCGTGCGAGCCCACCTGCTCCTCGAACGCGTGCACGGCCCGCGTGACCGGGTCGTACGCGGAGTTGACCATGATGTCGGCGGCGTGCCGGAAGCGGGCGGTGCGCAGCACCGCCGCCGCCGCGCCCGGCCCGAACAGGGCCAGCGGGTCGCGGCCGGTGATCCGGCCCGTCTCCAGTTCGTGCTCGCCGCCGTCTCCGCCCAGTACCAACGGCCCGCGTTCCCGGTCCAGGACCAGGACGAAGCCGATGCCCGGATGCTCGGCCAGCGTCCGCAGCAGGGCCGGGTGGCGGGCCTCGACGCTCTGCCGGTCGGCGCGCCCCGGAAGGTCGGGGAAGGAGATCAGCGCCAGGTTGCCCGAGGCCAGCACCACCGGGTCCGTGGCCGGCCCGGCCGTCTCCTGCTCCTCTCCCGTGCGGCCCCCCTGCTCCGGGATGTGCAGTGCCGCACGGGCCGCCGCGCGCGCCTCGGCGCCGCCGGCCGCGCCCCACGCGCGGCGGCGCACCGGCAGCCCGCACCCCGCCCGGACCAGGTCCCTCAGGGTCAGGCCGTACGCGGCCTCGAAGGTCTCGCCGTGGCTCTGGCCGTGGTCGGAGAGCAGGACGATCCGGTAGGGCCGCGGCGCGTACCGGGAGGCGTCCGCGATCAGCCGGATGGCTCGGTCCAGGCGCCGCAGCACCCGCATGGCGTCGGCGCTGCGCGGCCCGGAGTGGTGGGCGACCTCGTCGTAGGCGACCAGGTCGGCGTAGACGGCACGGCGCCCGGCGAGCATGTCGCCGACGACGGCCGCGACCGCCACGTCGCGCTCCACGACGGTGGCGAAGGCCCGCAGAAAGGGGTAGAGCCCGCCGCGCCGTACCCGCGGACGCTCGTGCCGCAGCCGCGCGGCGACGGATTCGGTGACCTCGCGGACCACCTCCGCGAAGAAGGACGCGGCGGTGCGCACGGCGTTGGCCGGGTCGGAGAAGTAGGCGAAGTAGCCGGTCCTGGAGCGGGTCGCGCCGGCCCCGGGGAAGACGGCCGCGGGGTCACCGCCCTCCGGGGCGCCGAGCGCCCGGGTCCGCAGCCGCGCCATGGCGAGCCGGTCGGCGGAGAAGCGCCGGCGGCGGGTCGACACCGACATCACCAGTGCCAGCTGCTCGGCGCCGCCGCTGAACAGGTTGCCCCGGCTCGCGCCGTCCGACGCCAGGAGCCCCGCCCGGCCGGTGCGGGCGACGGCGCGGCGCTCCAGTTCGGCGGCGCAGGAGGGCCGGTTGCAGACCATGACCTGCCCGGTCTCCTTCTCGTACCAGCGGAAGGCGGGCACGTCCTCGTTGCTGCCGTGCAGAATCGCCAGCTGGCTCGCGCCGGTCTGGCTGCTCCAGTCGGTCGTCCATGGCAGCAGGCGGTGACTGCTGTCGAGCCACTGCGCCACGGTCCGCATCGCGGGCGGACGCTGCCGCCCCTTGCGCGTGACCGGGCGTACGGCCTCGCGCAGCACGTCGTGCCCGACGCCGTCCAGTTGCAGGAAGACGAAGCCCGGCGCGCGCGGGCCGCCGGCACCGGGCGCAGCCTGGCCCGCGCCGCGGCGGCGGCCGGCCAGGCGGGCCAGGCGGCGCCCGTACGCCGCGTCGTCGCGCACGGCGAGCGTCGTGCTGGTGGCGGACGAGGCCGCCGACATCACGGCGGCGATCACCACGGCCGTGGCCGGCGCGATGTCGCCCTGCCAGTCGGGGGTGAAGCGGAGCGCGAGCAGCAGCAGCGAGCCGTTGAGGAAGAACACCAGCAGGCCCAGCACCAGCGCGGGGACCAGCAGCACGGCCCGCACGAGCACCGGCCAGACCAGCGCGCTCAGCAGACCGAAGGCACCGGCGCCGGCCGCGGCCGTCACCGCGATGCGGGTGGGGCTGTCACCGGTGGGCGACTGGATGCGGAAGTCGGGCAGGATTCCGGCCAGCACGGCCATCGTCGCCGTCGACACCGCCCACACGACCAGCACGCGGACTACCGCTCGCCCCGTCGCCCGCCACCGACGCAGCACGCCCACCTTCTCCTCACGTTTCCTCACGCCGGACACGAATGCACCCAGACTGTCACAGTCCTCCCGGTGCCCCGCGGCGCACTGGGGGCACACGGCGGGCACGCCGGAGCATAGGCTCGGGGCGGAACGAGGAGGTACGAGTGGCGGTCGAGATCACCTGGTGGGGACACGCGACGGTGACCGTACGGGACTCGGGGGTGCGGGTGCTCACCGATCCACTGTTCGCCCCGCGCCTTGCCCACCTGCGCAGGCGCCGGGGCGCGGTGCCGCCGCCGGGCGCCGCGCTGGCGGACGTCGCCGTCGTCTCGCACCTGCACGCCGACCACCTGCACACCGGCTCGCTGGCCCGGCTGCCCGCGGGTACCCGGGTGCTGGTGCCGCGCGGTGCCCCCGCCGCGGTGCCCCGGCTGCGCAGGCTCGCCGCGGACCGGCGGCTGGAGCTGACCGAGGTGGTCCCGGGTGACGAGGTGAAGGTGGACGCGCTGACGGTACGCGTGGTGAGCGCCGCGCACGACGGACGGCGCCTGCCGTACGGGCCGCGCCGCGCCCCCGCGCTGGGCTACGTGCTGGTGGGCGAGGAGCGGACGTACTTCGCCGGTGACACCGGGCTGTTCGACACGATGGCGGACGAGGTGGGTCCCTGTGACGCCGCGCTGCTGCCGGTGGGCGGCTGGGGACCGTTCCTCGGCACCGGCCACCTCGACGCGGCGCGCGCCGCCCGCGCACTGGAACGGCTCGCCCCGCGCGCCGCCGTGCCCATCCACTACGGCACGTACTGGCCGATCGGCATGGACGCCGTGCGGCCGCACGAGTTCCACTCGCCCGGCGACGAGTTCGTCCGCTTCGCCGGGCGGCTCGCCCCCGCCGTGGCGGTGCACCGGCTCGAGCACGGCGAAACCATGGTGCTGGAGGCCGCCAGGTGAGCGGATTCACCCTGCTCGCGCAGCAGGCGTCCGCCCAGCCCACCGGGCAGGTGGTCGGCTACCCCTCACTTTTCCTCCTGGTCGTTCTCGGCTCGCTCGTACCGGTCGTGCCCACCGGCGCGCTCGTCAGCAGCGCCGCCGTCGTGGCCTTCCACCAGACCGCCCCGTTCTCCCTGGCCCTGGTCTTCGTCATCGCCTCGGGCGCCGCCTTCATCGGCGACATGGGCCTGTACCTGCTCGGTCGGCGCGGCGTGCGCTCGCGCAGCGGCTCACGGTGGCTGCGGCGGTTGCAGGAGCGCGCCGACCCCGCACACCTCGCCGACGCGCGACGCCGGCTCGACGAGCACGGCGTCACCGTCCTCGTGCTCTCCCGTCTGATACCGGCCGGCCGGATCCCGGTGATGGTCGCCTGTCTGCTCGCCGGGATGCCCGTCCGCCGCTTCGCCCGCGGCGACGTCCCCGCCTGCCTCGCCTGGGCGGCGGCCTACCAGCTGATCGGCATCCTCGGCGGCACCCTCTTCCCCGAGCCGTGGCAGGGCGTCCTCCTCGCCGTGGCCCTGACCCTCCTGATCGCCTCCGCCCCACGGCTCCGGCAGCACCTCCGGCGCCCCGACCGCGACGACACCGCGACGGAACAACCCGGGCACTGACCGCCTCCGGCGGGGCTCCGAACGAACGTGGCGGTCGGCCGCGCGGTGCCGGGTGGGGTGGCCGCGCATGCCGTCGACGAGACCGGTCACCCGGCGCGTACGGCCAGACCGGCGATCGCGGCTCGCAGGTCGGCCAGCGCGGTGGCGACGTGGGGCAGCTCGAGCGGCGTCGGGGAGGTGAGGGCGGCGCGGCGCTGGTCGGCGGCGGCGCCGTGGAGGGGGCCGGTGTCCACGCGGACCTGGAGGGCGCCGGGGTCGTCGCCGAAGCGGTGGCCGCCGAGCGTCCGGCGGCCGAGGCGGGCGGAGAGGGCCGTCTCAAGGGTCCCGGCGTCCGTCACCCCCACGGCTGCCAGCGCGTGGCGCAGGGGGCCGAGGTCGGCGTACAGGTGGAAGCCCGCCTCCGGCGGGCGGATCAGGGCGCCGGTGCGGGTCAGCGCCTGGTGGACTGCGGCGCCGAGCGCCGCGTGCAGTCGGGTCGCGGCGGCGACGTACGCCCGCACCTCGTCCGGCTCGCCGAGCGCGTGGGCGGTCGCGGCGGCCACGGGTCCCGGGAGCACCGCGCGCAGCCCGGCGCAGTGCTCGGCGACGGCGGCACGCAGGTGCGCGCCCTCCACGGTGGCCGGGAAGCGGGCTACCGCCACGGGCCAGGACGGCGGGACCAGGGCCGCGCACAGGTCGGTGACGACGACCGTTCGACCTGGCAACGTCTCGGCGGGGGTGAGGAGCACCGTCTCGTGCGGACGGTGCACGGTGTCGGCGTACGTCTCGTCGGACACCAGCAGGAGCCCGCACCGCTCGGCCGCCTCGCACACCTCGTGCAGCAGCTCCGGGGGTGTCACCGTCCCGCTGGGGTCGTCGGCGGCCGACATGAGCAGCACTCGCGGGTCGGCGCCCGCCGCGCGGGCCCGGGCCACCGCCTCCAGCAGGGCCACGGGGTCGGGGGCGCCGCCGCCCGCCGCCGGGGTCCGCACGGTCGTCGTGCGCCGGGCCCGCATCCGCGCCAGCGGCACCTGCCACGCGGCGGCGGGCCTGGTGAGCACGATGTCTCCCCCGGCCGCCTCCAGCAGCGCCAGCAGCAGGGGCTCCGCGCCCGGCGCGGCGACGACGTCGGCGGCGGCGGTCTCGAGCCCCCGGCGCTGCCAGTACCCCGCGGCGGCCGCGCGCACCGCGCGTCCACCTCCGGGTGGCCCGGGTGCGGCGCCGCCCGGCAAGGCGGCGGACAGCCGTTCCGCCCAGTACGGCGGCACCGGGAGCCCGGGGTCGGGCCGCCGGCCGGTCCGCGGGAGGCGGTCGGCGGGGGCCTGCGGTGAGGTCCACTGCATCCGTGCCTCCGGTGGATCGGGGGACCGGCGGGGAGTCCGGCCGGGCCCGCGGCCCGGGCCTCGCCGCCACCCTCGCACGGGCCTGACACGCCCGCCTCGGGCCGTTCTCGTCGACCTGGGCCTGCGGCCGGGGATCCTGGGCAACCGGAGTCCAGGAGGTGGTCCCCTCACATGTCCGGCAGGTCGGTTAGGGCTGGTGCTCTCGGCCGTTGTGGTGCCGCGGTCGCTCGGATGCGCGGCCCGGGGCGGTTCGGCGGCACCGGCAGGTCGGGAACGCGGCCGCGGCGCGAGTGGAATGCCGGGGCGTGCGGGGCCCGTCAGGCGGCCGCACGCCCCGCGTGTTCGGGCGTTTCCCGCCCGTCCCCTATTGCTGGGCCTGGACCGGCATCCGCAGCGCCCGTGCCCTCGCCCCGGCCCGAGTCCGGCCGGCGGAGATCATCCGTTGGGGATGACGGCGCAGGTACTCCCCCTCCAGGGCCGCCATCCGCGCGTTGTGGGCGTCCAGGGCCGCCCCGGAGCCGTAGAGCAGCGTCTCGTGGCGGGTCCGGTGGACCGACTCCAGTTCCTGCACCAGTTGCCGTTCGTCCAGGTCTGCGGGGTCGACCCCGCCGGGGTATCGGCTCATGGGGCGCGCACCTTCCTTTCGCCTCCCTGTCACCTCGCCCGATTGGTACCCCCGGGGCGGGGATTCATCCGCTTCTGGGGCCATTCGTCAGGCATCGGATCGCCGGTCCGGGTAGACGAAGGACAGACCAGCCCCTGAGGAGAGGAGCCGCCGTGCAACGAGGAAGCGACCGTCTGAGCGTCCACCGTGACGACGAGATGAAGCACGAACTGCGCGGGATGCTGCGCTCCGGGCACTCCACCCGGGTCGAGGAGTGGCACGACCCCGAACCCGTCGCCGACGACGACCTCGACGTCGGCGCCGGACCGGCCTGGGCGGGCGTCCCGGAAGGCGCGGCGGTGCGGTTCGAGCTGGCCCGGCACCTGACGCGGGAGCCGTTCCCCGCCCGGCGCAAGGACCTGCTGCGCGCCCTGCGCGACCGGCACGCGCCGGACCCTCTGACCGACCTGGTGGACGGACTCCCCGGCGACAACCGGCGGTACGCCAACGTCCAGGAAGTCGTCCGGACGCTGGGCATGCACCCGGAGGCCTGAGGGGGCGCAGGACCGCGACGCGGGCACGGGGCCGGGCCACCACCGGCCCGCCCTCCACCGCGCACCCGTGCGATCCGCACAACCGCACAGCGCACCGCCCACGGGTGCATCGATCATGGAAGGAGCCGTTGTGCGCCGGATGTTGAGCGCATGGGACAAGGAGCTGTTCCTGAAGGTGGCGCACCGTTCGTGGCCGGCCGCCGAGCCGGTGCTGCCGCGGCTCAGCAGGGCCGCCAACCACGGACTGCTGTGGCTCGGGATCGCGGCCGGTATCGCTGCCGTCGGCGGCCGCACCGGCCGGCGCGCCGCCCTGCGCGGCGCGGGGTCGCTGGCGGTGGCGTCCGCGGTGGTCAACACGGTCGGCAAGGGCGCGGTACGGCGCAGCCGCCCGCTACCCGACGCCGTGCCCCTCATGCGCCGGCTGTCGCGGCAGCCCGGCACCACGTCCTTCCCCTCCGGCCACGCCGCCTCGGCCGCCGCGTTCGCCGCGGGCGTCGCTCTGGAGTCGCCCCGCTGGGGCTCCGCGGTGCTGCCGGTCGCCTGGTCGGTGGCGTTCTCACGGATCTACACCGGGGTGCACTACCCGAGCGACGTGGCCGCCGGACTGGCCCTGGGAGCGGGCGCGGCCCTCGCCGTACGCGGCCTCGTCCCGACCGGGCGGCAACTGGCCCTGCCCCCCACCCCGCGGGCCGACGCCCCCGCCCTGCCGGACGGCCGCGGGCTGTACGCGGTGGTCAACGAGGTGTCCGGGCCGCCGCCGCTGCTCAGCCAGCCGGCCGAACGGCTGCGCACCGCGCTGCCCGAGGCCGTCGTCGAGGAGTGCTCCGAGGACGACGACCTCGCCGAGATGCTGGAGAAGGCGGCCCGGCAGGCCGCGCAGGCCGGCGGCGCGCTCGGCATCCACGGCGGGGACGGCAGCGTGAGCCTCGCCGCGTCGATCGCGCTGCGGCACGGCGTGCCGCTGTTCGTCTCCCCCGGCGGAACCTACAACCACTTCTCGGCCGACCTGTCCATCAGGAGCATCGAGGACGCCGCACGGGCGGTCCGGGAAGGCACCGCCATCGCCGTCGACGTCGCACGGGTCTCCCCCAGCGGCGACCGCGCGGGCGGGGAGGCCGGGGCGGCGCAGTCCGCAGTCTTCCTCAACACCTTCAGCATCGGCGTCTACCCCGAACTCGTCCGCTGCCGCGAACGCTGGTCGCGGCGCGTGGGCAGTTGGCCCGCCGGGGTGCTGGCCGCGCTGCACGTGCTGCGCACCTCCGCCCCGATCGACCTCGAGATCAACGGGCGGCGGCACTCGGTGTGGATGCTCTTCGCCGGAAACGGCGCCTACCGCAGCATCGGCCCGGCGCCGGTGCGCCGCCGCGCCCTGGCCGACGGCCGACTCGATGTGCGCATCGTCCCCGGCAGCCCCTACGCCCGCACCCGCCTGCTCGCCGCCGCCCTCACCGGCTCCAGTACGGCTCTGCTGCGGCGGCTGAGGATCGGCGGTGTCAAACCCGGCACCCGCCTCGCCTTCGACGGGGAGGTGGCCCCCGCACCACGCGACCTGGTCGTCGACAAGGCCAACGAGGCCCTGACCGTCTACCGGCCGCTGTGACACGAGGCGACACGGGCCGCGCTCCCCGAGGGGCGCGGCCCGTGTGGCGCCTGCTGACGGCGGCCCCGCGTCAGCCCGACAGGCCCGCCAGCGCCCGGACGCCCTCGCCCCTGATGGTGAGGGTGTCAGGCGACCCCGCGTCTATCGCGAGAGTGAGGTCGTCCGACGGCCAGCCGCTGCTCAGCGCCGCGAGGGGCAGGATGCGGTAGCCCCGCGCGTTCGGCAGGGCGTGCGCCAGGCGCACCTCCGAGGTGAAGACCGGGACGAGTTTCGTGCCGTCCTCCTGCTCGAAGACCGGGAGGCTGATCATCTCCTGCTCCTCCTCGTCCCCGGCCCCATCCGTCGCGGGCTCCTCCGGCGGACCGGGCACGGGCAGCAGGATGTCGCTGGCGGCGAGGGTGCTGAGCGCGGCCGCGTTGTCACCGCCGGTGGCGATCTCGTGCAGGGCACGCTGCACCGGGGGCTGCTCACCGTTGGGCGTGGTGAAGTCGGTCATGGCCGTTCCCTTTCCGTTGCTTGCGTACGGGGTGGCTCGGGTGCTGCGCGTACCCAGCCGGGGAGCGGTCATGCGCGCTCGGCGCGGTCACTCGTACTCCGTGCCGCCCTTACGGGTGAGGTAGGCGTCGCTGACCGCCTTGAGGACGGCGCGTCCGCCGAGTTCGGGACTGTGCCGGTCCCGGGCGGCCCGGACCACGACGCCTTCGCGCAGGTGCAGGCCGCGGCCGGAGACGGTCTCGGCGCCCCGCGCGAACTCCAGGACGGTGCCCAGGTCGAACGGGCCCTTGAACAGCGTCGGAACCAGCGGCACGCTCCCGGTCGGGAGTACCTCGCCCGGGTCGAGCCACCGGACGGCCCCGCCGACGTCGGCGGCGATGTCGAAGACGGCGTAGCCGGGCGTGTCGCGCCGCGCGTCGGCGCCGTAGCCGAGGTCCTGGACACCGGCGCCGTAGACCTCGCCGAAGATCGCCACCCGGTCGGCGCCGAGCCGGCCGGCGAGGGCCGCGGCGATGGCGGGCAGTCCGTGGCCGCGCACGGCGCGCCAGTAGAGGTTGCCGTCGGACTCCTTCAGGGCGAGGCGCTGGGCGCCCAGCCCCTTGGAGGTGACCAGCACGCGTCCCGGGTCGGCGAGGTAGGTCAGGCAGCAGGCCGTGCCGTGCAGCTTCTCGGTGATCGCCACCGGCTCACCCGCGGTGAAGACGCCGGGGTGGCGCTTGAGGTTCTCGATGTCGATCCACGGCGGCAGGTCCGGTGCGGACTCCACGTCGCCGCTCATCGACACGGGAACCGGCGGCAGCCACTTGGTGATGCCGAGCAGCTCCGCGAAGTCGGTGCCGTCCTCGGCGGCCCGCGCCAGGTCGGTGCCGTCGAGCGCGGCGGGGCGGCAGACGATGCCCTGGGACAGCTCGCCGCGCAGCCGGACCGCCTTGACGCGGTCGGCCGCGGGCCCGGCGAGCCTTCCGGTCAGGCCGAGTTCGGCGATGAGCGCGGCCGGCAGTACGGCCTGCTCGGGGACGTACAGCGCGAAGTCACCCGTCCGGTAGGCGCCCTTGGCCACGACCGCCCGGTAGAGGCCCACTTGGGCGAGTTCCAGGGCGTCCGCGTTCGGGTGCTCGTGGACGGTGAGCCGTTCGGCGGTGACACGCAGCGTCGACATTCGGTTTCCCCCTCGGGGTGGTGCGCGAGTCGCACCACTGTGCGGGCTGCCGCGTGCCGCGTGCGAGCGGTTTTCAGGGCGCCGGGGCCATGCGGAAGTCGTATGCCGCGGGCAGCGGTTCGTCGGTGAGGGCACGCCAGATGGTGTGCAGCGACTCCTCGCCCTCCCTCAGGTCGTCCACGGTGAAGCCCTCCTCGAAGACGGCCCGCGCACCCGCGGTGTCCCCGGCGGTGAGCAGGACCTGCGCGCCCAGCAGCCGGAAGCGCCCGCGGGCGCGGGTGGCCGCCGGCAGGGCGTCGAGGACGGTGGCGGCGTCACCGTGACGGTGTGCGGCCAGGAGCGCCGGAACGGCCTCGCGGGCCACGGCGGCCGCGACGGTGGCCCAGGCCTCGCCCCGGGGAACGGCACGGAAGGCGTCCAGGTGGCGCTGCGCGGCGCGTCGCGGGTTGCCCTCCGTACGGTCGGCGACGGCGAGGCACCGCAGCGGCAGGCACGACCCCGACGCCACGGCGGCCCGCTCCCAACTGCGCACGGCCTGCGCACGGTCGCCGGCATGCCACTGGGCGAGGCCCAGGTGGTAGTCCAGGGCCCACGCGTCGCCGTCGCGGCCGGCGGCGGTCTCCAGGAGTTCCCGCCATTCGGGGGAGACGAGCACGGGGCCCGGGACGGTGTCCTCGGCCGGCCGCGGGAAGACCCCGGCGAGCAGGAGTTCCAGCCAGGGCTTCTGCCACTCGCCCAGGGTGTCGGCCGCGAAGGGGGTCCCGGGAAGGTCGAAGCGGCCGCGGGCGACCTCCAGTGCCCCCCAACCGGAGCCGGTGGCGAGGACGTCCTCGGGTTCGGTGTCGGCGGCGGACAGCCACGCCTCGTGGGCGGTGCGCAGGCGCTCGCGCGGCAGGACCGCCTCCAGGCGTTCCGCCACCGCGCCGGATTCGGCGCCGGGCGCCGTCTCCAGCGGGCCGTACGCCTCCAGCCAACTGACGGCGGCGCCGGCGGCCAGGGGAAGGTGCTCCAGTTGGGTGGGGGCGAGTCCGGCCTGGATCTCCAGGTAGCCGGGGCCGTCGCCCTCGTCCCCGGCGAGCCAGCGCTGCCAGCGGCGTCCGCCGGTCCCCCGGCCCCACACGAACAGTTTGCGGCCGCGCAGGGCGTCGGTGGAGGTCTGCACGAGGCCGCGGCCGTCGGCGTCGAGGGCCGCGATCCAGGGGCGGGTGCCGTCGGGCAGGTCGTAGAACCAGTCGGCGGCGTGTTCGGACGCAGTCGGCGCCTCGGGGACGGGCACGCGCCGGAGGGCGCGCGAGGCGCCGAAGTGCCAGGCGTGGGTGGCGGGTGCGACGACGCGGGTGCCAGGTGCCTGGGGGACGGCGGTGTTGGACCACCAGTACAGGGGAACGGTCCGGTGGTGAGGATTGCGGACGCGTACCCCCGCGTAGAGGAAGTCGGAGCCCTCGGGGAGCCACAGGTCGATCTGGAAGGGCAGGTCGCGCAGCCGCTCCCACTCCCAGAGGCGGAGCATCTCGCCGCCGTCGGGGGCGCGGACGCGGGCGGCGTGGAGGGGAGCGCAGCTGAGCGCGGAGTGGCCGGTGGCACCAGGGTTCCACTCGACGCCGCCGGAGAACCAGGCGCCGGCGAGACCGAACGCGGCGTATTGCAGGACGGGGTCGGCGTGCAGCAGTTCGCGGCCCGTGGGCTTGTGGTGCAGCCGGTACAGGCGTCCGCCGAGGCCGGGCAGGACCGTGGCGCGCAGCCGCTCGTTCTCCAGGACGACCGCGTCCAGCGCGGTGGGGGCGCGCTCACGGGTGTAGCCGTCGAAGCGTTGCACGGGCAGCAGGGTGCGCAGTTGCCCGTAGGCGATGCGCCGGGCCATGCCGGGTGGCAGCGCGGCGCTCTCGGCGGGGTCGAGGACGTGCGGGTCCCCGGGCGCCAGGAGCGCGGGCAGCGGATTCTCCGGGCCGAGCGGGCTGGCCGGGAGGGTGAGCGTGGTGCGTCGCACGGTGGTGGCCAAGAGGTCCCTCTCTGCGTCACCGGTGGTCGGGTGAGGCCATGGAACCCCGTATCGGCCCGCTCCGTCAGGGGTTTGGACCGCACGCAGCGGGTCGCGCTCCGGCTTCGGTACCAAGTGAACGTCACTTTGGCCTTCTTCTGCCGTAGGACAGGTCCGGGAGGGTTTGCCGATCATGCTGTCCATGCTGTGGAGCCCGCCGAACGGCGGTCCTTCGCGCGCACCCCGCGTCCCCCGTCCCGCCCCCGTCGAGCGCGTCCGCAGCCCGCGGCTGGCGGCGCTGGCCGCCCGACCCGAGCGCGAGGCCGAGTTCTGGCGGGCCGTGGAGGCCGAGGGGACACCGCTGGTGGAGCGTCTGGACGGCGACCCCGGGCACGCCGCGGTCACCTTCCTCTGGCGCGGAACCGCCGCGACGCGTGCCGTACTGGCGCTGCCCAACCAGGTGCTCGACCCTGACGACCTGGCGGGCAATCTCATGTCGCGCGTGCCGGGCACCCACGTGTGGCACTGGACGATAAGAATGCGTGCCGACTGGCGTGCCACGTACGCGCTGTGCGTGGACGAGGGCGACGGCGCCGCCGTGTCACCCCCGGATTCCAAGGCGCAGGCGTACCTGCGCGGGATGCGCCGCAGCCCACGGCGCGATCCCTTGAACAGGCATGTCTTTCCCTCCCGTTGGGGTACCGAGCCGCTCTCGGTGGTCGCCCTCCCCGCGGCTCCGGCGCCGCTCGGCGTGTGGCCGGGGCGGCCAGGGCAGCCGCGGCACCCGGTGGGCGAGGTCTCGGTCCACACCATGCGCAGCGCCCACCTGCGCAACTGGCGCCGCGTCTGGGCCTACGCCCCGACCGGCCACGAGGATCTCGCCGGCCTGCCGGTGGTGGTGCTGCTCGACGGGGACGTGTGGCAGCAGCACCTCGAGGTCTCGGCGCTGTTCGACGGGCTTGTCGCGGCCGGCGCGCTGCCACCGTTGGTCGTGCTGATGCCGGACGCGCTGGACAGCGGCACCCGCCGCCGCGAACTCACCTGCGACGACCGCTTCGTGGCCTTCCTGACCGACGAACTGCTGCCCTGGGCGGCCCGCCGGTGGCCGGTCGGCGGCGATCCGGCGCACACCGTCGTCGCAGGGCAGGGTCTCGGCGGACTGGCCGCGGCGTACGCCGCGTTGCGTCGGCCGGAACGGTTCGGGAACGTGCTCGCGCAGTCCGGCGCCTTCTGGTGGCCCGCCGGGCACCACGGGCGGACACTGCCCGCGGAGTGGCTCACCGGACGCGTGGCGGCGGCGCCCCGAAGGCCGGTCCGCTTCCACCTGTCGGCGGGCCTGCAGGAATGGAGCCTGAACGCCGCGGTCCGCCGCTTCCGGGACGCCCTGCTGACCCAGGGCTACGAGGTGGCGCACCACGAGTACAACGGGGGCCACGACTACCTGTGCTGGCGCGAGGAACTCGCCCGCGGCCTCGTCGCCCTGTTGCACGACCCCTCCTCCGGCCCCGGCCCTTCCTCCGGCCCCTCCTCCGGCGTCGCCCCCAGCCCCGCGCGCCCCTGATCCCGCGCCCCGCCTGTGGGCCCGGCCGTCGCGGAACCGGCCGTCGCGGAACCGGCCTGACGCGGCGGCGGAAGAACCCGCACCGGCCCGGCACCCCGGTGGGCGGCCGTCCGGGCGGCCGTCCGCAAACGCGCTTGCCCCGCCGGGGACCGGCGGTCAGACTGCCCGGGTGCTGATTCGACGAGAGACCCCCGACGACGTCTCCGCGGTACAGGCGCTCACCGGGCAGGCGTTCGCCGCGGAGAACCGTCCCGTTCCCGTGGAGGTGACGCTGCTGGCCGAGCTGCGCGGGAGCGACGCGTGGCTGCCGGAGCTTTCCCTGGTCGCCGTCGACGCCGGCGGTGGAGGGGTCATCGGCCACGTCGTCTGCACGCGGGCGCGTACCGGCGACACGCCCGTGCTCGGCCTGGGCCCGCTGAGCGTCGCGCCGGACCACCAGCGCAGGGGCGTCGGCCTGGCACTGGTGCACACCGTGCTGGGCGCCGCCGACGCCCTCGGGGAGCCGCTGGTGGCGCTGCTGGGCAGCCCGGACTACTACGGCCGGTACGGCTTCCGGGCGAGCACGGACTACCGGATCACGCCGCCCGATGCGGCCTGGGGCCCGTACTTCCAGGTCCGCCCGCTGTCCGCCTACACCCCGGCGGTGAGCGGGGCGTTCCGCTACGCGGAGCCCTTCGACCGGGTCTGAGCGCACCGCGGCAGCCGTGCGGGCACGCCCCTACGCCTCGTCGAGCCGGCCCGCGGCCTTGTGCGGCGGCGGCGCAACGGCGCCTCCTTCCGCCCGCCACCACGCCCCAGACGTGCCGTGCCCCGCGCAGGTCCGGCTCTTCGCTGGTCCACCGGTACCGGCCAACACCCGGCGACGCCCCCTGGCCGAGTGACGCATGGCCGCGAGCCCGGTGCGCGCGGACGGCTGGCCACGTTGCCGGGGCGAAGGCGGCCGGCCCCGCGTCGCTGCCATGCGCGCGCCCACCGGGACGGCGAGGGCGGCCCCGGCGCGGACGCCGCTCAAGGCGGCTCGGGAACGCGCGCCTGAAACCGCGGCGGCGTGCGGAGTGTGTATGACGTGCGCGAAGACGGTGAGCGCGGCCGGGTCAGCGCTCAGGACGCCCGAGCTCCACGTGCCCGCGCGCAAACGGACCGAAGCGGATGACCGCACCTCGAGCCGGCGCGCGACCGACGTCCCGCCGGTCGCGGCGGCCGCCGTCGAGGGACAGGCGCCTGGCCGTGTGCGGTGGGCGGGGATCCGCTCGGTCGGCCGCGGTCCCGAAAGACGGCGTGCCATACGACGGCGAAGTCGCTCATGCGTTACGGGTGTCGGGCAGTCCCGGTGCCCAGCGCTGCGGATAGTCCGCAGTCCTGACCGGGCGGCCGCCGCCGATCGGAACGCCGATCCTACTGTGGGGTCCGGAAGGGGCTGAAGGACAGCTGAAGAAGGCGCCGTCTCAACGACACGCCATGGCGGTCCCGCGTACCGGATGCCTTCAGTCCCGTTGCGGAGGACATCGTGATAGACGCGTTCTGCACAGACAAACAACCGCCCGCCAAGAGGCCCGAGTACTGGAGCAATGCCGTGCGCAAGGCATTCACCAGGCTGGAGATCCGCACCCCGGGGACGGCCGAGCTCCGCGGGGAGATACGCCGGGCCTGCGTCGCCGGCGTCCAGGTCGGTTTCCTCGAGGCGAGCCCGCAGCAGATGGCGCGAACCCCGCCGCTCATCGCCGCCGACAACGACGGCTCGCTGCTGGTGAGCCTGCAGCACACCGGTGGCAGCGTGGCGGCCCAGGACGGCCGCCGGACGCCGGTGGCAACCGGCGAACTCGTCATCCTCGACAGTCGCAGGCCCTATGTCCTGGCCTTCGCCGGCCCGGTCCGGCAGCACGTCGCCACCGTCCCCCGGGACATGCTGGAACTACCGGACTCACTCCTGCGCCTGGCCACCGGCCGGCCCTACCCCTCCGGCCACGGGATCGGCGGAGTCCTCGCCTCGTACGTGGACAGCCTCGTCACCGTGACGGACCACTGCATCTTCGCGCAGGAAGCGAAGCGGTTCCTGCGCCAGGGCATCGTCGACGTGCTGACCGCCCTGGTCGCCGCCGAGGGAGCCCCGCCGGACAAGGCCGCCGTGGAGCAGGCGCTGCTGCACCACGTCCGTGCGTACATCCGCGCCCACCTCGACGATCCCGGCCTGACCCCGGCGAAGGTCGCGGCAGCGCACCACATCTCCGTCCGCTATCTGTACCAGCTCTTCCAGGACGAGCCCACGACCGTCGGCCGGTGGATCCAGCGACTGAGGCTGGAGGCCTGCCGCGCGGACCTGGTGCGCCCGGAACTCGCCGGGCAGACGGTCGCCGCGATCGCCCACCGCTGGGGCTTCGCCAGCCACGCCCACTTCAGCCGCACCTTCCGGGCGGTCTACGGGCTGTCCCCCGGCGAATGGCGGCAAGCCGGCTTCCTGCGGGCTACACCCCCGCAGGCCTCCGAACTCCCCACCCAGCAGACAAGCTGACATCAGACCCCCCGTCCCTGCAGTGGCCGACCCGTCGTGTGCACCGGCGTCAGGCATCAGGGGTCACAGACGCGTACCCGGGGACGTACGCCGCCTGGCGAGGCCGCCGTCCCCGCTGTCGACGCTCGCACCGTGGCTCGCCGCTGTTGTCGGCTGCGTCTCCTCACGGGATGGCAGGGACGCGGGAGCCGAGAGTCGTGGAGGCATGGAATAAAAATCATGAAATGAGATGATTTACCCCTTGTGGCGGACTGCCGCACTGAGTACCTTGATGGGTAGGCCTACGGGGCGAGCGAGGGAGTCCGGGGGCACCGGTTGTGGGCAGGGAGCAGCGGCTTCCGCTGGAACCGGGCGCAACAGCCGGGCTGAGAGGCTCGAAGGTCCGGGAAGAAGTTTCGGGACCGGAGAGCGACCCCTAGCACCTGATCCGGACCATGCCGGCGAAGGGAGTCCCACCTCGTAGGTCGTGGACCTCCACCAGAGCCCGCGCGATGAGCGCGGGCTCAGGTGTTTCTTGGCGCGCGCGTTCCGTCGGCACGCGTGGGGGCGGCCTGGGACTCCACCTGGTGGCGGTCATGACGTGCTGGGACACACCGGAGTCCGGCACCTGCCGGGTTCCGCCCCCGCCGCCCCGACGGTAGCGGCGGCGGCCGGCGGCTCCGGCAGTCGCGCGCGGTCAGCCGGCCGTCGCGGCCGCCTCCAGCGTCAGCGTGCCCGCGCCCGCGTCCAGCACGGCGGGGACGCCGAGCGGCACGGTCAGGCTGGTCTCGCAGTGCCCAAAACCCAGTTCCTCGACGACCGGGACACCGAGGCCGCCCAGCCGGTCCAGGAGCACCGCCCGCACCTCCGCGTAGGGACCGCAGTCCCGCCAGGACCCGAGGGCGATGCCCGCCACACCGTCCAGCCACCCGGCCCGCAGCAACTGGGTCAGCATCCGGTCGATCCGGTACGGCTCCTCGCCGATGTCCTCCAGCAGCAGGATGCCGCCCCGCGCCCCGGACCTCGCGTCCGGCGTGCCGAGGCCCGCGGCGAGCAGGGCCAGGCAGCCACCGACGGTGACACCACGTGCCGTGCCGGGGACCAGCGGCCGGGCGGTCGGTGCGCCGAGCACCATGGCCCGCTCGGGCTCGAAGAGGATGTCCCGCAGTTGTGCGCGCGTGGCATCGTCCTTGAGGAAGCCCTGCGCCGCGATCATGGTGCCGTGCAGGGTGGCAAGGCCCAGCCGGACCGCGAACGCCTCGTGCAGCGCCGTGATGTCGCTGAAGCCGAGGAGGATCTTGGGACCGGCCGCCCGCAGCGCCTCCCAGTCCAGGAGGTCGCTCATACGCTGGGCGCCGTAGCCTCCGCGCGCGCAGAACACGGCGGCGACCGACGGGTCGCACCACGCCTCCTGGAAGTCGTGGGCGCGCGCCGCATCCGGTCCCGCCAGGTAGGGGAAGGTGGGATGCCGGTCCAGGACGTGGGGTGCCACCACGGGGTCGAGGTCCCAGCCGCGGAGGATGTCGAGCCCCGCGTCGAGCCGCTCCCGGGGCACGGGTCCACTGGGGGCGACGACTGCGACCCGGTCTCCGGGGACGAGGCGGCGGGGGCGGTCGAGCGGTACGAGCGCTGTCACTTGGTGAGCTCCAGGGGTGGTACGGCGGGCGGGGTGAAGCCGAAGACCTGGCCGTAGAGGGCGAGCTCGGCCTCCAGGCAGGTGATCAAAGTGTCCGCCCGCCGGAAGCCGTGGCCCTCGCCCTCGAAGGTGAGGTAGGCGTGGGGGACGCCGCGTCCCTTGATCCGTTCGAGGAACCGCTCGCACTGCACGGGCCTGCAGATCACGTCCTCCAGACCCTGCAGCAGCAGGAAGGGCACGGTGAGCCGGTCGGCCCGGGTGACCGGCGAGCGGTCGCGGTAGCGCTCGGGGACCTCGGCGTAGGGCCCGACGAGCGAGTCGAGGTAGCGGGACTCGAAGTCATGGGTCTCCCCGCCCGCGGCCCAGCCGGTGAGGTCGAGGAGCGGGTACATGATCACGCCGCAGGCATAGACATCGGTGCCGGTGAGCGAGGCCGCGCTCGTCCAGCCGCCGGCGCTGCCGCCACGGATCGCGAGCCGTTGCCCGTCGGCCGTTCCCTCATCCGCCAGCGCCCGCGCGACTGCGGCACAGTCCTCGACGTCGACGACGCCCCACTGCTCGCGCAGCCGCTCGCGGTAGGCGCGCCCGTAGCCACTGGAGCCCCCGTGGTTGACCTGGACGACCCCTATGCCCCGCGTGGTGAAGTAGGCGATCTCCAGGTCGAGCACGAGCGGTGCCCGGCTGGTGGGGCCGCCGTGCACCCAGACGACGTAGGGCGGCAGCTCTCCCTCGGGCGCGGTGAAGCGAGGGTTCGCCGGCGGGTGGATCTGGGCGTGGATCTCCCTGCCGCCGGGCCCGGTGAAGGTGCGTTCCACGGGCTCGGGCAGGAACTCGGGGGGCACGGTGTCACGATGGGCGGCACCGATGACGCGGGTGCGGCCGGTGCAGGTGTCGAGTTCGAGCACCTCGAAGGAGCTGTGGGCCGAGCCGGCCACCCCGACCACCCGGGTGCCCGAGGTGGACAGCGCCGCGGTCCACTCGCTCCACGGCCCCGGCGCGTCGACCAGTTCACCGGTCGCCGGGTCGAATATCCCCAGGCGCTGGGCGCCGGCGCCGTGCAGCACCGCCAGCGTCCCCGAGGCGAGCGGGGCGAACCAGCGCGCCCCCATCTGCCAGCCGGGCCCGGCGAACTCCTCTTGCGCCGGGCGCAGGTTGACCGCCTCGCCCGTGGCCGGGTCCACGCGGTGCAGGTTCCACCAGCCGTCGCGGTCGGTGGCGGCGATCAGGGTGCCGTCAGGTGTCCACTCCGCCTGGGCGACGGACTCGGCGGGGCCGCCGAGAATCGTCCGGGCGGCGCCGAAGGTGCCGTCCGCGCTGACGGCGGCGTACGTGAGTTCCGTGCCGTCCCAGGGCATCCGGGGGTGGTCCCAGGCGATCCACACGGCCTGCCGGCCATCCGGGGACAGGCGCGGCGAGGTCACGAAGTGGTGCGAGTCGTCGGAGAGTTCGCGCACGGCGCTGCGGTCCTCGGCGGCCGAGCCGTCGAGCGGGACGGCGGCGACCACCCGCCTCACGTCACTCGGGCCCTCGCCGGTGAACTCCTCCAGGACGCACCATACTTCTCCGCGGTCCGGGTGGAGCTGCGGATCGGCCCAGCGCAGCCCGTCGCCGACCGGGGAGAGCGGGGTCAGCGGCCGCGGCACGGCGCCGGGCTCATCGGGTTCGTACGCGTAGAGCCGCTGGTCCGGGAAGTGGGAGAAGACGATCAACGGTCCCCTTCCTGGGCGGTCCACACCCGTCCAGGCCCGGCCGCCGTACTCGATGACACGGGTACGGACGTTCCACGGCGCGGGCAGCGGGCTGCCGACCGTGCCGTCCGCGCGACGGCGAGCGAGGGCACGGCGGCCGCCTTCCGCCGGCCGGGGTTCGGTCCACCACACCTCGTCGCCGACGAACGCCGGGAACTCGGGGCGTCCGTCGTGGGAGGCGGCGGTGCGGGCGTCGATCGGCGACTCCCATGCACCGTAGGGGGCGATGTCCGGGGTACGCGTCATCGGGCAACTCCGTCGGTCGTGTCCTGCCGGCCCAGTATGAACCGGTCGAGTACGCGGACGCCGAAGTGCAGTCCCTCCACCGGGACCCGCTCGTCGACGCCGTGGTACATCCCCGCGTAGTCGTAGCCCTCGGGCAGCTTCAGCGGGGAGAAGCCGTACCCCTTGATGCCGAGCCGCGAGAACTGCTTGGCGTCGGTCCCGCCGCCCATCACATAGGGCACGACGTGGGCTTCGGGGTCGAAGTGGATCAGGGCGTCGCGCATAGCGGCGTAGACCGGTGCGTCGATGGGGGCCTCCAGGGGAATCTCACGGTGGTGGAACTCCCACTCCACCTCGGGGCCGGTGAGCTCGTCCATGGTGGCCGCGAAATCCGCGTCGCCCCCGGGCAGCACCCGGCCGTCGACGTAGGCGACCGCGGTGCCCGGAATGACGTTGACCTTGTAGCCGGCCTCGAGCACGGTCGGATTGGCGCTGTTGCGGACCACGGGCTCCACCAGGGCGGCCGCGCCGCCCAGCTTGGTGAGCAGGGTGTCCACATCGTCGAAGTCGGGCTCGACACCGTGCAGCGCGGCCAGTTCGGTCAGCGCCGCCCGCACCGTGGGGACGATGCGCACCGGCCATCGGTGTTCACCGATGCGGGAGACGGCCCCGGCCAGCCGGCTGACGGCGTTGGTGCGGTTGACCTTGGAGCCGTGCCCCGCCCGGCCACGCGCCGTGAGCTTCAACCAGGCGGTGCCGCGTTCCCCGGCCGCCACCGGGTACAGCCGCAGTCCGGGTCCGGCGTGAAAGGTGAAGCCGCCGGACTCGCTGATGCCCTCGGTGCAGTCACCGAACAGCTCCGCGTGCTGCTCGACGAGGTAGGTCGCCCCGTAGGCGGCGCTGTCCTCCTCGTCCGCCGTCAGCGCGAGCACGATGTCCCGTTCGGGGCGCAGGCCCCGGCGTTGCCAGGAGCGCACGGTGGCGAGCACCATCGCCACCGTGCCCTTCATGTCGACCGCGCCACGACCCCACACCACCCCGTCCCGGACCTCGCCGGAGAAGGGGTGCACACTCCACTCCTCGGCCTTCGCGGGCACGACGTCCAGGTGGCCGTGGACCAGCAGCGCGCCCTGCTCGTTCCGGGTGCGTGGGGCGCCCTCGATACGTGCCACGACGTTGGCCCGACGTGGCGCGGACTCCAGGATGCGCGCCTCGATCCCGGCCTCGTCGAGCAACCCGGCGGCGTACTCCGCCGCGGGCCGCTCGTTGCCGTCCCCACCGCCGCGGTTGGTGGTGTCGAGCCGGATCAGCTCCGAGGTGAAGCGGACCGCCTCGTCCAGTGCCCGGGTGTCACCCATACTGCTCCTCCACAGCCGCGGAGACGAGAGTGGTCACGGCCTTGTAGCAGCGGATGCCCTCGTACATGGTCGGTGAGGTGTAGGTGACGCGGCGCTCCCCGGTGCACTCCACACCGGGCACGATCGCGGCGGCTCCCGCCAGGTGCGCCGCGTCGAACTCGACCTCGATCGTGAACGGCCCGCCCCGCACCGGTTCATGGCGCACCGCACGTGCCGCGGCGTCCTTCGCGGCCGCGCGGATGTCCGCGGCCGTGCGGGCCGGCGGCCGGCACACGGCCGCGTATCGCGACACATAGTCCTTCACGGCGACCGTGAGCGCCGCCGGCGCGTAGTCCCGGGCGTCGAGGCCGGTCCGGTCGTCCCCGGTGACCAGGACGACGGGCACGCCGTACTCGGCGGCCACCAGCGCGTTCAACCGGCCCTCGCTCGCCGGCGGACCGCCGTCGACCCAGACGCCCGTGATCGAATTGGGGAGGTAGGTGTGGGCGAGCACCCCTTCCGTCCCCGCGCCCGTGTGGAAGCCGACGAAGGCGAGCCCGTCCACATCGCCGTGCTGCACGCCCTCGACCATGGACAGGTCCTTGTGGCGTCCGGTGACCATCCGGGCCCGCTCGTCCAGCTCCTCCAGCAGCAGGTTCCGCATCGACCAGTGCGCCTCGTTGACCAGGACCTCGTCGGCGCCTCCGTCGAAGAAACCGGCGATCGCCGCGTTCACGTCGGAGGTGAACAGATGCCGGAACCGCCGCCAGCCCTCCGTCCCGGGCAGGACGTCACCGGGCCAGGTCACCCCGGTGGCGCCCTCCATGTCCGCGCTGATCAGGATCTTCATGCCAAAGAACGTTACGCAAAGTCACCGCCCCACGCCAGGGCCCCCGCCCGGCCTGTGGAAAACCGCGGTGGCCCGGACCGGTGGTGGCGGGCCGGGGCGTCCGCCACCTGCCGGTTCGTGGGCCCTTCGAGCGGCGGGCCGCCCGCCGCCCTGTCGTCACGCGGGCGACTCCGCCACGGGCGGGTGCCTCCTCCACCTCCGCGCCGGGGGATCCCCGCCGCGTACGCGGCCCGCAGGTCTCGGCACGTCGGACGGCGCGGGCGCGAGGCCGGCGCCGAGCCGTCGTCAGGGGACGGTCATTCCTCGTGGCCCAGGTGCACGTCGCGCTCGGTGCGTTCGCCGCCGCTGAGCCGCAGCACGGTGGCCACCGGCGGATACCCCGAGGCCACGACGGTGTACTCGCCCGCGGCCAGGTCGACGAAACGAAAGACGCCGTCCGGGCCGGTCGTCACCGTGTCCAGCACGTTGCCCGCCGCGTCCAGCAGGGTGACCCGGGCGTCCTCCACGGGACTGCCTCCCGGGCCGCGGACGGTGCCGCGCAGCAGTGCGCCACCCGCGAGTTCGACGTCCTGCCGGGTCTCCCGGGCCGCGTGCACGGACACGGGAAGCGCCGCGGGCCGGTAGGCGGGGGCGGTCGCGGCGAGCGTGTACTCCCCCGCGACGAGATCGCTCAGGACGTAGTCGCCGTCCCGCCCGGTACGGGTGGTGGCCACCACGTCGCCACGGGAGTCGGTGAGGGTGACGGTGGCCTCCCGTACGGGCGTGCCGTCGGCGGTGCGCACGGCGCCTGCGAGCCGCCCGGCGCCGCCGAGCACCACGTCGAGCTCGACCGGGCGTTCGCCGACGGTCACGCTGACCGCCTGGGGCTGGTGGCCACCGGCGGCGGCGATCAGCACGTAGCTGCCGCTGCCCGGGGTGCTCAGCGCGTAGCGTCCGTCCTCGCCGGTGGCGCCGCGCCCGATCTGCCGGCCGGTCACGTCGATGAGGGTGAGCGCCGCCCGGCCGACGGTGCTGCCGTCGGCGTGCTGGACGGTGCCGCACACCGGGACGCCGACGGTCTCGGCCTTGCGAGCGGTGGGGACGTGCTGGGTCACCAGGGGTTTCTCCTTGAGCAGAAAGGCGAGCAGGAAGCCGAGGGCGAGCACCGGCACGAGGTAGAGGAAGATGCGCGGCATGGCCTCCGCGTACGCCCGCACGTAGGCGTCGCGCAGCGGTGCGGGCATCGCGTGCACCAGGTGCGGGGTGATCGACTGGGGGTCCGGCAGGTCGGCGCCGCGCGGCAGCCGGTCGGCGAGCCCGTCCGCGAGCCGGTTGGCGAACAGGGTGCCGAAGACGGCCGCCCCGACCGAGCCGCCGATCTGCCGGAAGTAGTTGTTGGCGCTGGTGGCGGTGCCGAGGTCGGCGGGCCGCACGGAGTTCTGCACGGCGAGGATCAGCACCGGCAGGACCAGGCCGATGCCCAGCCCGAGGACGCCCATGTAGACGCTGTACTCGACGCGTGGGGTGTCGCTCTCCAGCAGCGACAGCAACCACATGCCGACCACCGAGAGCGCCCCTCCGACCAGCGGGAACACACGATAGCGCCCGGTGCGACTGATCAGCTGGCCCGACACCACGGAGGCGAGGACGACGCCGAGCATCATGGGCAGCATCAGCAGCCCGGACTCGGTCGCGCTGACGCCGTTGACCATCTGCAGGAAGGTCGGGAGGTAACTCGCGGCGCCGAAGAGGCCGACGCCGACGACCGCTCCGATGAGGGCGGAGACGGTGAAGACGCCGTCGCGGAAGAGCCGCAGCGGGATGACCGGTTCGACGGCGAACCGTTCCACCACGACGAACAGCACGGCACACACGAGCGTAGCCACGCCCAGCCCGATGATCACCTCGGAACCCCAGGCATACGTGGTGCCGCCCCAACTGGTCAGCAGCACCACACAGGTGGAACCGGCGGCCAGGAGCAGCGCGCCCAGCACGTCCAGCCGGGGGCGCACGGCCGGCCGCGGCAGCTTCAGCACGACGGCGATGACAGCGAGCGTCAGCAGACCGAAGGGCACATTGATGTAGAAGCACCAGCGCCATGAGGCGTGGTCGGTGAAGAAGCCGCCGAGCAGCGGCCCCGCCACGGAGGCCAGGCCGAAAGCCGCACCGATCAGGCCCATGTAGCGCCCGCGTTCCCGGGGCGGGACGATGTCCGCGATGATCGCCTGAACGCCGATCATCAACCCCCCGCCCCCGATGCCCTGGACGGCGCGGAAGGCGATGAGCTCGTTCATGGAGCGCGACCAGCCGGCGAGGGCGGATCCGATGACGAAGACGACGATGGCGAACTGGAAGACGCTCTTGCGCCCGAAGAGGTCGCCGAGTTTCCCGTAGAGCGGCAGGCCGACGGTGGAGGCGAGCAGGTAGGCGGTGACGGCCCAGGACATCTTGTCCAGTCCGTGCAGTTCGCCGACGATCTTGGGTAGCGCGGTCGCCACGATCATCTGGTCGAGGGCGGCCAGCAGCAGGGTCAGCATCAGCCCGAGGAAGACCAGTCGCACTCGGCGCGGGCTCAGGCCGGCGACCGGCGCGCCCTGCTCCTGCGGCACCGCCGCCGGTCGCTCCTCGGGGGCCGTGCCGGTGCCCGTCGTGTCCGTGAGGGTGCCGATCTCCTCGGACAGGGTCGTCCCGGTGGTGCCGCCCATCTGCGTACCGCTCCCCTCGTCGCGCCTGCCCTGCGACAACGATCCGGGGCGCGAGGGATGCGCCGGAGTGCGGCAGATCCACCCTTTCAAGTGACGTGCCCACCAGCGTGCGCCGTCGGGCGGTGTCCCGGCACCTATGGCACGCGCGACGCGTACGGCACCTCGGAGGAAACGGCCGGGCGCCGGGCCCCGGCCGCCTCCCTTCTGCCGCCTGCTACTTCTCCGTCTCCGCGGCGAGCCGTGCCAGCACCTCGTCATGGATGCGGTTCAGCCCCTTGGGCGCGAAGGTGCGCTCGAAGAAGCCGCCGATGCCGCCGGCGCCGGTCCAGGTGCTGGTGACGACCGCCTTGGCGCGGCCCTCGCCGGCCGGGGTGACCGTCCAGGTCGTCACCATGGTGGAGTTGCGGTCACTCTCGACCAACTGCCCCGGGGTCGGCTCGGTCACCTCGAGGAGGCAGTCCCTGACGCGCTTCTCGGTCGCCTGCAGCTTCCAGTGCACCAGGGTGCCCGCACCGCTGCCGCCCTCGCGCACCTCGTACTCGCTGTACTGCCCGGGGAGCAGTCGCTGCCGGGTGCCCTCATAGTCGGCGAGCGCCGCGAAGACGCTCTCCGGGCTCGCCGCGATCTCGCGCTGCGTGGTGGCCTCGACCTGTGCCATGCGCCGTCCTCCGTCGATCCGTGTGCCGTCGCCGACAAGCCAATCACCAGGGCCGCGTGCCCGCGAAATCGGGCCGCCCTCCCGGTGATGCGCCTCCTTGCGACGGCGCGTGGGGACCGGCCGCGTTGCGGCCGTAATTCATGTGCCCGGCGCGACGCGGCACGTTATCGTCAGCCGTGTGAACGTCACCGGCCTCAGCACCACCGCGACCGCGCGAGCGACCAGCTCGCCGGTTGCCGCCGCCTGACGTACCTCCCTTCCTCACCACCGGCGACCGGGAACGGCCCGCCGGTGGTTTCGTGGCTCCCGTCCCGATCCCGGTGATCGCGCGGCCCGTTGCCCGGTGCCTCCCCCGCTTCCACGCGAAGGAGCCACCCTCCATGAACACCGAAGAGATCGTCCGCACGTTCGTCTCGTACTACGAGGAACGGGGCCACCGCCGGATCGACGGATCGACCCTGCTGCCGCCGTCCGGTGACCCGGTGCTCTTCACCACCTCGGGCATGCATCCGCTCACCCCGTACCTGGAGGGGCACCCGCACCCGCTCGGCAGCCGGCTGGTCGACGTGCAGCGCTGTCTGCGCACCACGGACCTGGAGGAGGTCGGCGATACCACCCATCTGACGGTCTTCCAGATGCTCGGCACCTGGTCGCTCGGCGACTACGAGGGCCCGCAGAGCCTCGACTGGGGCTACGGACTGCTCACCGAGGGATTCGGCATCGATCCGGGGCGGCTGCACGCCACGGTGTTCGGCGGCGACGGCCGTACCGGACCGGACACCGCCTCCCTGGAGCTGTGGGAGAAGCACGGGGTCCCGGTGGAGCTCACGGTCGAGGACAACTGGTGGTCGAACGGGCCCACCGGCCCGTGCGGCCCCGACTCGGAGATCTTCCTGTGGACCGGCGACACACCGCCGCGGTCCACGCCGACCCGCGACGACCGCTGGGTGGAGGTCTGGAACCACGTGATGATGCGCCACCGCCGGCTCGAGGACGGTTCGCTCGTGCCGCTCCCCCAGCGCAATGTGGACACCGGACTCGGTCTGGAACGGCTGGCCTCACTGCTGCAGGGCAGCACGTCGGTGTTCGAGTGCGATGTCTTCACCCCCTGGCGCCGTCTCGTACCGCCCCTGTGGCCGCTGCACGACCCGTCGCTGCGCCTGGTCTGCGACCACCTGCGCTCGGCCCTGGTGGTGATCGGGGACGGGGTCCGGCCGTCCAACACCGGCCGCGGATACGTGCTGCGCCGGCTGGTGCGGCGGGTCCTGACCACCCTGTGGCGGGACGACCCGTCCCGCAGCCTCGGCGATCTGCCGCAGGAGCTTGTCCGGCACACCCTGGACCACTTCCGCCAGGTCGTGGACCCGGACGAGCCGCGCCGGGTGCTGCTGGAGGAGGAGCGCCGGTTCGGCCGGCTTTTGGATCGCGGCCGTCAGGTGCTGGCCCGTCCGCGGTTCCGGGGCCCGCTGGACGAGGAGGACTTCCACTACCTCCACAACACCCACGGCCTGCCGCGCGACCTGGTCCTGAGCCTGCGGCCGCAGTGACGGCGGCGGGTCCTGGCAGGGCCGCGGGCGTACCGTCGGCACGCCCGCGGCCCTGCGCCGCACGCCGGTGACACACAGGGGTGCCGGGAATCCTTGGTCCCCCCTCGACGCTATTCGCTCACATGTTCTATTCTCGGGAGGAGAGCAACGAAGGAGGCGGCATGAGGTGGGACAACCTGAGCCGCGACACGGCGGCGACCACACCCGCGCTCTTCGGCGTGGACGCCGTGACCCGTACGTTCGACACCCCCGAGTTCCGCGGGATCACCTTCCACGAGGTGCGCGCCCGCACGATCGTCAACCGCGTGCCCGGCGCGTCCCGGATGCCGTTCGAGTGGACGATCAACCCCTACCGCGGCTGCAGTCACGCCTGCGTGTACTGCTTCGCACGCAAGACGCACACCTACCTCGACCTCGACAGCGGCCTGGACTTCGACTCCCAGGTCGTCGTGAAGGTCAACGCGCCCGAGCTGCTCCGCCGCGAGCTCGCCTCGCCCCGCTGGCACGGCGAGCACATCGCGATGGGCACCAACGTCGACTGCTACCAGCGCGCAGAGGGCCGCTACCGGCTCATGCCGGGCATCCTGGCGGCGCTGCGCGACCGCGCCAATCCCTTCTCGATCCTCACCAAGGGGTCGCTGATCCTGCGCGACCTGGACCTCCTGGTGCAGGCCTCCGAGGTCACCGACGTGTCGACCGCGGTCTCCGTCGGCTTCGTGGACCGGGACCTGTGGCGCACCGTGGAGCCGGGCACGCCGTCCCCGGCGAAGCGGCTGGAGGTGTGCCGCACCCTCAACGAGCACGGCATCCCCTCGGCCGTCCTGATGGCGCCGGTGCTGCCGTACCTCAGCGACTCCCCGGAGCAGTTGCGCGAAACGGTCCGCGCGATCGCCGGGACGGGCGCCACGTCCGTCACCCCGCTCGTGCTGCATCTGCGCCCTGGAGCGAGGGAGTGGTTCATGGCCTGGCTCTCGGCACACCACCCGCGGCTGGTCCCACGCTACAAGGCGCTCTACGCGGACGGCGCCTACGCGCCGACCTGGTACCAGCGGCGCATCACTCGCCACGTGCACGAGTTCGCCGCGCAGTTCGGGATCGGGCCCAGCCGCTCCGGTGCCGCGCGCCGGATCGCCGCGCCCGGGCAGGACACCCCCGGGCCGCCCCCCGTCGCAGCCGGTCCGGCCCAGCCGACGCAGCTGACCTTGATCTGATCTCACGAAAAGCGGGTGCCCGTCCGGCTCCGTCCCGCCTAACGTCGCGGCCATGACGATGGTGAGGATGATGGCCCGCGACGACATCGACGCCGTGGCCGCGGTCCGGGTACGGGGCTGGCAGGCGGCCTACGCGGGGATCGTGCCGCGGTCGTACCTCGACGCGATGGACGTCGTGGCGGACGCGGAGCGCCGCAAGGAGTGGTTCGACGCGGGTGGCAGCCGGGTGGACAACCTGGTCGCCGCCGACGGCGACCAGGTGACCGGCTGGGCCGCGCTCGGCCCGTACCGCGGCGAGCCGGACGACGCCGAGGTCGGTGAGCTGTACGCGATCTACGTGCGCCCCGACAGGATCGGCCGCGGCCATGGCCGCGCGCTCATGGCCGCCGTACGCGCCCGCGCCGCCGAGCGCGGCTTCCGGAGCCTGCGCCTGTGGGTGCTCGCGGACAACGCGCCGGCGCTGCGCTTCTACGAGCGGTCGGGGCTGGCGCCGGACGGCACCGACCAGATGGAGATCTATGACGGCGTCCCGCTCAAGGAGCTGCGGTACGCGACGCGTCTGGTTTGAATCCTCCCCCCCGCTGAAGCAGGGGGATTCCTGGCTCACGTGGGCTGGAGACCTGCGGTCCGTCAGCTCTTACACGACCAACACCAGCCGGGTTGAGACCAGCCCGGTTTGATGAAACAAATCCAGGAGGTGCATGTGCTGTCTTGGCTCTCGATCAGCACGGTTACGCGCTGCTTGGTTCTCGCAACGCACCGCGATCAGCTTACCCGACGGTGTGGACGGTCTTTCGCCCTGACGGCGAAACCCCGTTCCCTGCCCTGCTCCGCAGGGGGTCCCGATTCCTCCCCGGCCTGAAGGCCGGGGCATCCTCGGAAGTTCCCGGTGAAGCGCCCGGCGAGGCGCCGCGTCCTGGCACTCGGTGCCTTCTCCCGCGCCGCGGCCAGCACCGGTGCGGCCACCGGGTCGCCCGACCGCACCAAGGCCCGCACGATCCGCCTCGGGTACGGCGGCGCGCACAGCCCCACCAGTGCGGCAGTCGCGCGGGGCTCGTCCTCGTAGCGGGCCAGTGCGCGCCCCACTGCGGCGCGCACCTCGCCGTCCTCGTCCGCGGCGGCCCCGAGCAGCGTCCCCAGCACCTCGGGCCCTCCGATCCGCCCGAGCGATTCCACGGCGGCGGCACGCAGGCTCGGATCCGCCGCGGCCCGGGTCAGGACGGGCACCGCCCGCGCGTCCCCGAGCCGTCCCAGCTCCTCGACGCAGCCGGCGGCCGCCTGATGGAGCGTCCTCCCCTCGTCCAGCAGCCAGGTGAGGGTGGACGTCAGTGCGGGCAGCGACTCCGCCGCCCGCAGGCGCCCCAGCAGGCGCACGGCGGCCAGGGCGTGCACGATCCGCAGCCGGTTCGTCGCGAGCGTTGCGGCGGCACGGGCGGTCCTCGGGTCGCCGAGCCGGGTCAGGGCCTCAGCCGCGGCAACGTTGTTCCACGGGTCACGGTGGTTGAGGAACAGCACGAGGGTCTCGAAGGCCCGCCGGTCGCCGGCCCGCCCCAGCAGCACGGCCGCGGCGAGACGTTCCGCCACGGTGCGCGACGGCTCGGTCAGCACGGCCGCGAGGCGGTCCCGGGCCTCGGGGACGTCCAGCCGCCACAGGGCGACGAGCGCTTCCGCGGCCACCGACTCGTCCGGGTCGCCGACGGCCGCGAGGAACAGGTCCAGATGCGCCGGGTCGCGGCCGCAACCGAGCAGGACGAGGGCGAGCAGCCGGGCCCGGGGCGCCGCCCGGCCGGACTGGCGCAGCAGCAGGGGCACGCAGACGGCGGGCGGAACGGGGACGGTCCTGGCCGCCCAGCGCCAGAAGAACAGGTGACGACCGATGACGATGCGGCTGACCGTGTCCTCGATCAACCAGAGGTACCAGGAGGGCTCGTCCGGCCCGGCTGCGGCGAGCAGGTCGAAGAGCGGTCCCGTCGCCTCCATGGGGCGCTTGATCGCCAACGCCTCCAGGGCGTAGCGGCGCTGCTCCTCCGTGCCACGGGGAAGCATGGCCAGCAGAGAGGGGACGGCGGGGGCTCGCGCGCCCGCAACGTCGAGACGCGCCCGTTCGGCGGGCCCGAGCCGGGGCCGCACCATGGCGGCGGCGTCGGGACAGGCGGCGAGCCGCCGCAGATAGGCGTCGCGTTCCTCGCACCGCCCCTGGGTGGCGAACTCCAGCAGCCCCAGGACACGGCGCGGTTCCCCGCGCTCGCGCAGCCGTGCGATGTCGGTCTCGCCCGCCCGTACGGCTCCGTACAGTTCGGCCGCGCGCCGCGCCGAGCGACCGGCGCCCCCGTGCACCCGTTCCACGGTTCCCCCTCTCCCCCGCGCACTCACCCTAATGGAGCGCTCATCTGCGTGCGGTACACATCACATGCGCGGGAGGGCTGGCGCCGAGGTTACTCACCGGTTACCCTCTAACCAACGCACGCGGCGGCCTGGTGACGCAGCCGCCCTGTGCGGCCGCCGTCGGTTCGGCACCATCGCGGCGCAGCCCCGGGACAGGGCTCGCCGGTTCTCCCGCGGGTACGCACACAACGCGTACGCACCCCGCGGCTCCTCGACTCTCCCGCCCCGCGCCTGCGCAGCAGAGACGCACGGCGCGGATCCTCAGCATTCGGAGTTCCGCGATGGACCGTCCACGACCCTTCCCCACCGTCGCCGTCATCGGTCTCGGCACCATGGGCACCGGCATCGCCGAGGTCGTCGCCCGCGCCGGCCACGAGGTGATCGGCATCGACATCGACGACGCGGCCGCGCGCCGCGCCGTCGCCGCCCTGGAGGCCTCCACGGCCCGCGCCGTGCGGCGCGAGCGACTCACGGAGTCCGAGCGCGGCGGCGTCCTGGCCCGTTTCCGCACCTTCTCGGACCTGCAGGCGGCGACCGACGCCGACCTGGTGATCGAGGTCGTCACCGAGCACTTCGAGATCAAGCGCGAGGTGCTCACGGCGCTCGACGCCATCGTCAAGCCCGGCACCGTGCTCGCGACCGGCACCAACGCGCTGTCGGTGACCCGGCTGGCCTCGCACACCTCGCGCCCGGACCGTGTCCTCGGCCTGCACTTCTTCGCCCCAGCCCCGGCCATGAAGCTGGTCGAGGTGGTCTCCACCGTGCTGACCTCCCCCGAGACCACCGGCGCCGTGACCGAGCTGGTCCGCTCGCTCGGCAAGGAACCGGTGGCGGTCGGGGACCGCCCGGGTTTCGTCGCCGACGGGCTGCTCTTCGGCTACCTCAACCAGGCCGCGGCGATGTACGAGGCGCGCTACGCCACCCGCGAGGACATCGACGCGGCCATGCGGTTCGGCTGCGGCCTTCCCATGGGCCCGCTCGCCCTGCTGGACCTGATCGGCATCGACACCGCACAGACCGTCCTGGAGGCGATGTACGAGGCCTCGCGCGACCGGCTCCACGCCCCCGCGCCCATCCTGAAGCAGCTCACCGCCGCCGGCCTGAAGGGCCGCAAGGCCGGGCGCGGTTTCTACACCTACGAGGCCCCCGGCAGCGCGACCGTGGTCCCGGACGCCGAGACACCGGCTGTCGCCGCCGGTGCCGCGGGAGGGCGTCCCGTGCGCAGCGTGGGCGTCGCGGGCTCGGGCACGATGGCCACCGGTATCGCGGAGGTGTTCGCCAAGGCCGGGTTCGGGGTCGTGCTGGCCGCGCGCGGCCGGGACAAGGCGGAAAAGGCGGTGGCGGCGCTGGCCGCGTCGCTGGACCGGTCGGTCGCCAAGGGCCGGCTCAGCCAGGAGCAGCGCGACGCCGCCCTGGCGCGAGTGACCGCGGCGGGCTCCCTGGACGCCTTCGCCGACGTGGACCTGGCCGTCGAGGCGGTCGCCGAGGACCTGTCCGTCAAACGGCAGCTCTTCGCGACCCTGGACAAGGTCTGCAAACCGGAAGCGGTGCTGGCGACGACCACGTCCTCGCTGCCCGTGGTGGCCGTCGCGACGGCCACATCGCGCCCGCGGGACGTCGTCGGCATGCACTTCTTCAACCCCGCGCCCGCCATGAAGTTGGTCGAGGTGGTCCGCACGGTGCTGACCGCCGAGGACGTGCACGCCACCGTCCACGAGATCTGCGGCCGGATCGGCAAGCACGCCGTGGACTGCGGCGACCGGGCCGGTTTCATCGTCAACGCGCTGCTGTTCCCGTACCTCAACAACGCCGTGAAGATGGTCCAGGAGCACTACGCGACGGTCGAGGACATCGATGCGGCGATGAAGCTCGGCGGCGGCTACCCGATGGGGCCGTTCGAACTGCTCGACGTCGTCGGGCTGGACGTCTCGCTCGCGATCGAGCAGGTGCTGCACAAGGAGTTCCGCGACCCGGGCCTGGCGCCGGCGCCGCTGCTCGAGCACCTGGTCTCCGCGGGCTGCCTCGGCCGCAAGACGGGCCGCGGCTTCCGCGAGTATGCCCGCCGCTGATCACGCGCGCGACCGGGACGGTGCCGGCGGCCGGGACGGCCGGGACCGGGCCGACGGCTGGGGCGGCCTCATGGGGCCGTCCCAGCGCCTGCGGAAACCGGGCCCGGCCCAAGGTGCGGCACGTATGCAGTACGTTCGCGGTATGCCCCAGCCCGTGAAGCCCGCCCGTGCGTCCTCCACCACCGCCCAGCGCCGCCGAGTCCGCCAGGAACTGGCTGCTGCGGCGATGCACCTCTTCGCGACCCAGGGGTACGAGGCGACCACGGTCGACGAGATCGCCGGGGCCGCCGGGGTCGCGCGCAGGACGTTCTTCCGGCACTTCCGCTCCAAGGAGGAGGCGATCTTCCCCGACCACGACGACACCCTGGTGCGGGTGGGTCAGGTGCTGGACTCCGCCGAGCCGCACGAGCACCCGCTCGACACCGTGTGCCGCGGCATCACCGAGGTGCTGCGCATGTATGCCGAGGCTCCCGAGGTCTCTGTGGAGCGCTACCGCCTGACCCGCGAGATCCCTATCCTGCGGGAGCGCGAGATCGCCTCCGTGGCCCGCTACGAGCGGCTTTTCACCCGCTATCTGCTGGGCCACTTCGATGAGGGCGCCCAGCGCGACGGGGACGACGACCCGCTGCTGGCGGAGGTCGCCGCGTCCGCCGTCGTCGCCGCCCACAACCACGTGCTGCGGCGCTGGCTCCGCGCCGGCGGCAAAGGTGACGTCGAGTCGCAGCTCGACCACGCCTTCGGGGTGATCAAGAGGACCTTCGGCACCGGCATCGGCCGCCGCCCCTCCCCCGCACCGGTGCTCGCCTCGGCGCAGGGCGAGGTCGTCGTCGCGGTGGCCCGTACCGACGCTTCGCCTGCCGAGGTCATGCGGACGATCGAGAAAGCCCTGAAGGGCGCGTAGCCGCCTCCCGGCTCCCGCCACCGCGCGCCCCCGGCGCACCGGCGCCCCGCCCGACTCCCCGGCGCACTGTCGCCCCGCCCGACTCCCCGGCGCACCGGCGCCCCGCCCGACTCCCCGGCACACCGGCGCCCCGCCCGACTCCCCAGCACACCGGCCCGGGCGTGCGGGGGACGTTTTCACGTTGCTCGTTCGCGTTGCTCAAATGTGCAGGCGTGGTGCCATCTGAGAAGTATTGTTGGCACGCAGTGTCTTGCAGCGTGGCACGCGGTGCCATACCGTGAGAGAAGTCCGGGCGGACGGCGTGCTGGACACGTCGTACGCCGTCTGTCCCCAAGGCCCGGACGCCTGCGTCACAGGCACTGACCGCGCCACCACGCGCCCCCGCTCCATCCGTGGGACCGCCACGGACAGCAGCACCGGCACCGCCGAACCGACGGCACCACCCCCAGCAAACCCCCGACGTTCCCTCAAGCGTCCCTACGTCGCGCTTCGCCGGAGGCATCACCGTGAAGGACATCCTCGACGCAATCATGGCGTCCGAAAGCACGGCCGCGGACTTCGCCGCGCTGCCGCTGCCCGAGTCGTACCGCGCCGTCACCGTCCACAAGGACGAGGCCGGCATGTTCGAGGGCCTCGACACCCGCGAGAAGGACCCGCGCAAGTCGCTGCACGTGGACGAGGTGCCCGTGCCGGAGCTCGGCCCGGGCGAGGCCCTGGTGGCCGTCATGGCCAGTTCGGTCAACTACAACTCGGTGTGGACCTCGATCTTCGAGCCGCTGTCCACCTTCGGTTTCCTGGAGCGCTACGGCAAGCTCTCGCCCCTGGCCAGGCGGCACGACCTGCCGTACCACATCATCGGTTCCGACCTCGCGGGCGTCGTGCTGCGCACCGGCCCCGGCGTGAACCTCTGGAAGCCGGGCGACGAGGTCGTCGCGCACTGCCTGTCCGTCGAACTGGAGTCCGCCGACGGCCACAACGACACGATGCTCGACCCCGAGCAGCGCATCTGGGGCTTCGAGACCAACTTCGGCGGCCTCGCCGAGATAGCGCTGGTCAAGTCCAACCAGCTGATGCCCAAGCCCAGGCACCTGAGCTGGGAGGAGGCCGCGGCCCCGGGCCTGGTGAACTCCACCGCCTACCGCCAGCTGGTCTCCCGCAACGGCGCCGACATGAAGCAGGGCGACAACGTGCTGATCTGGGGCGCCAGCGGCGGTCTGGGCAGCTACGCCACCCAGTTCGCGCTGGCCGGCGGCGCCAACCCGGTCTGCGTGGTGTCCTCGCCGCGGAAGGCGGAGATCTGCCGCCGCATGGGCGCCGAGGCCGTCATCGACCGCACCGCCGAGGACTACCGGTTCTGGAAGGACGAGCACACCCAGGACCCGAAGGAGTGGAAGCGCTTCGGCAAGCACATCCGGGAGCTGACCGACGGCGAGGACGTCGACATCGTCTTCGAGCACCCGGGCCGCGAGACCTTCGGCGCCTCGGTCTACGTCACCCGCAAGGGCGGCACCATCGTCACCTGCGCGTCGACCTCGGGCTACAACCACGAGTACGACAACCGCTACCTGTGGATGTCGCTCAAGCGCATCGTCGGCTCGCACTTCGCGAACTACCGTGAGGCGTGGGAGGCCAACCGCCTCATCGCCAAGGGGAAGATCCACCCCACGCTGTCGAAGACGTACCGCCTGGAGGACACCGGCCAGGCCGCCCACGACGTGCACCGCAACGCGCACCAGGGCAAGGTCGGCGTGCTGGCGCTCGCCCCCGAGGAGGGCCTCGGCGTCCGCGACGAGGCCCTGCGCGCCCGGCATATCGACGCCATCAACCGCTTCCGGAACGTCTGAGACCGGGAGGGACCATGACCGAACGTCACAAGGACCGTCCGTGGCTGATGCGGACGTACGCGGGGCACTCCACCGCCGAGGCGTCCAACGCCCTGTACCGGCGCAACCTCGCCAAGGGCCAGACCGGTCTGTCGGTCGCGTTCGATCTCCCGACGCAGACCGGGTACGACCCCGACCACGTGCTGGCCCGCGGCGAGGTGGGCCGGGTCGGCGTCCCGGTCGCCCACCTCGGCGACATGCGCCGGCTCTTCCAGGACATCCCCCTGGAGGAGACGAACACCTCGATGACCATCAACGCCACCGCCATGTGGCTGCTCGCGCTGTACCAGGTGGTCGCCGAGGAGCAGGGCGCCGACGTCACCCGGCTCCAGGGGACGACCCAGAACGACATCGTCAAGGAGTACCTGTCGCGCGGGACGTACGTCTTCCCGCCCGGCCCCTCGCTCCGGCTGACGACCGACATGATCGCGTACACGGTCAACCACATCCCCAAGTGGAACCCGATCAACATCTGCAGCTACCACCTGCAGGAGGCCGGGGCCACACCGGTTCAGGAGATCGCTTACGCGATGTCCACGGCGATCGCCGTCCTCGACGCCGTCCGTGAGTGCGGCCAGGTGCCGCAGGACCGGATGGGCGACGTCGTCGCGCGCGTCTCCTTCTTCGTCAACGCGGGGGTCCGCTTCGTCGAGGAGATGTGCAAGATGCGCGCCTTCACCCGCATCTGGGACGCGATCACCCGCGAGCGCTACGGCATCGAGGACCCCCGGCAGCGCCGCTTCCGCTACGGGGTGCAGGTCAACTCGCTCGGTCTGACGGAGGCCCAGCCGGAGAACAACGTCCAGCGGATCGTGCTGGAGATGCTGGCCGTGACCCTCTCCAAGGACGCCCGGGCCCGCGCCGTGCAGCTGCCGGCCTGGAACGAGGCACTGGGCCTACCGCGCCCCTGGGACCAGCAGTGGTCCCTGCGCATCCAGCAGGTGCTGGCCCACGAGAGCGACCTGCTGGAGTACGGCGACATCTTCGACGGCAGCCGTGTCGTCGAGGCCAAGGTCGGCGAGCTCGTCGAGCAGTCCCTCGCCGAGATCGGGCACATCCAGGAGATGGGCGGCGCCATGGCGGCCGTCGAGTCCGGCTACCTGAAGTCGCGGCTGGTCTCCTCGCACGCCGCGCGCCGGGCGCGCATCGAGTCCGGCGAGGAGAAGGTCATCGGGGTCAACTGCTACGAGGGCACCGAGCCCAGCCCCCTCACCTCCGACCTCGACGGGGCCGTCATGACCGTCGACCCGCTGAACGAGGCGCGGGTCGTCGCCGCCCTCCACGCGTGGCGCGACGACCGGGACGAGATGCGGGCGCAGCGGTCGCTGGAGGCCCTCAAGGCGACGGCCGCCGGCGCCGGCAACCTCATGGAGGCCACCGTGGAGTGCGCCCGTGCGGGCGTCACCACGGGCGAGTGGTCCTGGGCGCTGCGCGACGTCTTCGGCGAGTTCCGCGCCCCGACGGGCGTGAGCGACGCCCCCGTCGCGGTCACCGCCGAGCCCGGCACGCCGCTGGCCGGGGTACGCCGCAAGGTGGCGCTGACCGCCGGCGAGCTGGGGGCCGGCAAGCTGCGGCTGCTGGTGGGCAAGCCCGGGCTGGACGGTCACTCCAACGGAGCCGAGCAGATCGCCGTACGGGCGCGCGACGCCGGCTTCGAGGTGGTCTACCAGGGCATCCGGCTGACGCCCGAACAGATCGTCGCGGCGGCGGTCGCCGAGGACGTCCACTGCGTGGGCCTGTCGATCCTCTCCGGCTCGCACGCCGAGCTCGTGCCGGACGTGCTGGACCGGCTGCGCCGGGCCGGGGCGGAGGACGTGCCGGTCGTCGCGGGCGGCATCATCCCGCCGGCGGACGCCGCCAAGCTGGTCGAGATCGGCGTCGCGGCCGTGTTCACACCGAAGGACTTCGGGATCACCGAGATCATCGGCAGGATCGTGGACGAGATCCGCAGGGCTCACAAGCTGGACCCGCTGGAGGTCGCCGTATGACCCGAGCGGCGGACACCGGCAGGAACACCCGTACGAACAGGTTCGACACCCCGGAGGCGCAGGAGAGATGCAGTTCGGCCGAACGTATGAAGAGTTCGAGGTCGGTGCCGTCTACAAGCACTGGCCCGGGAAGACGGTCACGGAGTACGACGACCACCTCTTCTGCCTCCTGACCATGAACCACCACCCGCTCCACATGGACGCGAACTACGCCGAGCAGGCCACCGACTTCGGGAGGAACGTGGTCGTGGGGAACTACGTCTACTCCCTGCTGCTCGGCATGTCGGTCCCGGACGTCTCAGGCAAGGCGATCGCCAACCTGGAGGTCGAGTCGCTCCGGCACGTGGCGCCGACCTTCCACGGCGACACGGTCTACGGCGAGACGACCGTGCTGGACAAGTGGCCGTCGAAGTCGAAGAACGACCGCGGGATCGTCCAAGTGGAGACCAGGGGCTACAAGCAGGACGGCACCCTGGTGTGCGTCTTCCGCCGCAAGGTGATGGTCCCCACCGCCACCTACGTCAAGGAGCGCGGCGGCGAGCAGCCCGGCCGCCCGCCCGTCTCCCCCCACCACCCGCAATCGGCGCCCCCGCGGGGCGGTACCCCCGGTCCCGAGCTGAACGCCTAGGAGACAGCAGACATGAGCCGACTCGCGCAGACCGACGGGCTGACCGACATCCAGCAGGAGATCCTCTCCACCGTCCGCAGCTTCGTCGACAAGGAGATCATCCCGGTCGCGAACGAGCTGGAGCACAGGGACGAGTACCCCACCGACATCGTCGAGGGCCTCAAGGAACTCGGCATCTTCGGGCTGATGATCCCCGAGGAGTACGGCGGCCTCGGCGAGTCCCTGCTCACCTACGCCCTGACGGTCGAGGAGATCGCCCGCGGCTGGATGAGCGTCTCGGGCATCATCAACACGCACTTCATCGTCGCCTACATGCTCAAGCAGCACGGCACCGAGGAGCAGAAGGAGCACTTCCTGCCCCGGATGGCCACCGGCGAGGTGCGCGGAGCCTTCTCGATGTCCGAGCCGGGCACCGGCTCCGACGTCTCCGCGATCCGCACCAAGGCGGTGCGGGACGGCGACGACTACGTCATCAACGGCCAGAAGATGTGGCTGACCAACGGCGGCACGTCCAACCTCGTCGCGGTGCTGTGCCGGACCGACGAGGGACTGCCGGAGGACGCGGCTGCGCACAAGTCCATGACGACCTTCCTCATCGAGAAGGAGCCCGGCTTCGGCCCGAACCCGACGGTGAAGGGTCTCACCGTGCCCGGCAAGATCGAGAAGATGGGGTACAAGGGCGTCGACACGACCGAACTCGTGCTCGAGGATGTGAAGATTCCGTCAAATCGCGTCCTGGGCGGCCGCAGCGGCCGCGGTTTTTACCAAATGATGGACGGGGTCGAGGTCGGCCGGGTCAATGTGGCGGCCCGGGGCTGCGGTGTCGCACAGCGCGCCTTCGAACTGGGAATCGCGTACGCCCAGCAGCGGCACACCTTCGGCAAGCCGATCGCACAGCACCAGGCGATCCAGTTCAAGCTCTCGGAGATGGCCACCAAGGTCGAGGCGGCCCACGCGCTGATGGTGAACGCGGCCCGCAGGAAGGACTCCGGCGAGCGCAACGACCTCGAGGCCGGCATGGCGAAGTACCTGGCCTCGGAGTACTGCAAGGAGGTCGTGGAGGACGCCTTCCGCATCCACGGGGGCTACGGCTTCTCCAAGGAGTACGAGATCGAGCGGCTCTACCGCGAGGCACCGATGCTGCTCATCGGTGAGGGCACCGCCGAGATCCAGAAAATGATCATCGGGCGCCGGCTGCTCGAGGAGTACCGGATCCAGGGGTGAATGTCCAAGTTGCGACACTTTGTGCGACGTCAAGGTCACACCCAGTCATCAAATATCGGCCACTGACTGGGCTGCTGGCTTGCCCAGTTGCCAGTCACTGCCGATACCATTCACGGAAAGCCGCCGTCCCCAGCACCATTCTTGCGGCACCCTCCGCTACGAAGGTCTTCCATGCCCCACAGCCATTCCTCTGCACCACGCGACAGCCGGCCCGGCGTACGCCTCGCGCGCGGAGCGTCGCCGTGGCTCCTCCCCACCGTGGCCACAGCGGCGGTCAGCCTGGTCCGCGCCCGCCGCTCCGGGCGCTGGGCGGCCGTGGCCGTCCCCACCACCGCCCTCGCGGCGGGCATGCTGTGGTTCTTCCGCGACCCTGAGCGTGAGATCACCCAGGGTCGCGTCATCTCGCCGGCCGACGGCGTGGTGCAGAGCATCATGCCGTGGAAGGACGGGCGCACCCGCGTCGCGATCTTCATGAGCCCGTTGAACGTCCACGTGAACCGGGCGCCGCTCGCCGGCACGGTCACGTCCGTGGAGCACATCCCCGGCGGGTTCGTTCCCGCGTTCAACAAGGAGAGCGAGAACAACGAGCGCGTCGTCTGGCACTTCGACACCGAGCTCGGTGACATCGAGATGGTGCAGATCGCCGGAGCGGTGGCGCGCCGCATCGTCCCTTATGTGCCGCAGGGCACCAAGGTGGAACAGGGCGAGCGCATCGGCCTGATCCGCTTCGGCTCCCGTGTGGACATCTACCTGCCGGAGGGCGTCGAGCCCGCCGTCGAGGTCGGCCAGACCACCGTGGCTGGAGTGACGCGCCTTGACCGTGATTGATCCCGACACCCAGGCACCCTGGGTCGCCTCGGTCGACGAGGACGACGACGACATGCCGCTGTCGACCCGGCTTTCGATAGCGGACGGCCTCACCCTCGGAAACGCGATCTGCGGCTTCATGGCGGTGTACTTCACCACCACCGGGGTGCTCGTCCCACACCTGATGGGCAACACCGACGGCGGCATGACGCGGCACAGCGCCGCCACCGCCGTGCTGCTGATGCTCATGGCCTCGGTCTTCGACCTCTTCGACGGGCTCGTGGCGCGCAAGCTGCGCAGCTCGGCGATGGGGGCGGAACTGGACAACCTGTCCGACCTGATCAGCTTCGGGCTGGCCCCCGCCTACTTCGTGGTCGTCTGGGGCCTGATCTCCAACGACGCCTACGGCAAGGTGTCGGCGGTGGCGGCCGTCGTGGTGCTGCTCGCGGTCGTCCTGCGCCTGGCCCGCTTCTCCTGCACGACGGTGCGGGAGGGCATCTTCCAGGGCATGCCGAGTCCCTTCGGGGCGATGACGGTCATCTCGGTCGTACTGCTGAACCTGCCCTTCATCCCGACGGTGCTGGCCATCGTCGGTGTGGCGTGGCTGATGGTCAGCCGGGTCGAGTACCCGAAGCCGCGTGGCCGGCTCGCGACGATCACTCTCGCCTGGATCGTGCTGAGCATGGGCTGCCTGGTCTGCTGGGCGTTCGCCGTCCCCGGCGGTGACATGCTGCTGCAGACGGGCGCCGCCCTGCAGATCTGCGCCGCGGCGGTGATCCCGCTCTTCGCGACGACCCGCCGGGTCAACACGATCCGCAACAACCGCCGCGAGGCGCGTGCGGCGCAGCTTCCCTAGCCGTACGGCGTACCTGCCAGGGGCCCCGAGCCGGGAAGGCTCGGGGCCCCTGGCGTTCGCCCGGGCTCAGGCCGGCAGGTCGCGCGCGATGTCGCCGGCGAGGCGCTCCAGCAGCGGCCCGGCCTCCACCATGCAGCGCGCCGGGTCCGGCTCGAGGTCGGTCAGGGCGTACGCCCGCCGGATGCCCGCCGCACCCAGGGCTGCCTCGGTCAGCGCGAGGCGGCCGCAGACGGCGACCACGTCCACGTCCCGGGCGCGGGCGGCGGCCGCCACCCCGGCCGGGGCCTTCCCGTGCAGGGTCTGCTCGTCCAGCGAGCCCTCCCCGGTGATCACCAGGTCGGCCCGCTCCAGGGCCGCCGCGAAGCCGAGCATGTCCAGGAGCACCTGGACGCCGGGCCGGAAGGAGGCGCGCAGGCCCACCAGCGCGCCGAACCCGAGCCCCCCGGCGGCGCCGGCGCCCGGGGCCTCGGCGGCCGCCGAGGCCCCCAGCACCCGCGCGTAGTGCGCGAGCGCGGCGTCCAGCGTCGCCACGTCCTCCTGGGTGGCTCCCTTCTGCGGGCCGTAGACCGCGGCGGCGCCCTTGGGGCCGAGCAGCGGGTTGTCGACGTCGCCGGCGAGGACGACCTCGGTGGTGGTGAGCCTCGGGTCGAGGCCGGACAGGTCCGCGCAGGCCAGCGCGGTGAGCGCCGCGCCGCCGGGGCCGACCGTTTCGCCCCGGTCGTCGAGCAGGCGGGCGCCGAGCGCGAGGAGCATGCCCGCGCCCCCGTCGTTGGTCGCGCTGCCGCCGACGCCGAGCACGATGGAGCGCGCCCCCGCGTCGAGCGCCGCCCGCAGCAGCTCGCCCGTGCCGCGCGTGGTCGCCGTCAGCGGCGCGAAGACGCCCGGCGGCAGGTGCCGCAGGCCCGAGGCCTCGGCCATCTCGACCACCGCGGCGCCCTCGCGCAGCGCGTACGCGGCGGTGACCGGCTCCCCGAGCGGCCCGGTGACCTCCACCAGCCGCCGGTCGAACCCCGCGGCGACGGCGGCGTCCACCGTGCCGTCCCCGCCGTCGGCCACCGGCACGGACTCCACGACGACACCGGGGGCGGCCCTGCGCAGCCCCGCCCCGAGCCGCTCCGCCACCTCGGCGGCGGTCAGCGAACCCTTGAACTTGTCCGCAGCGATCAGCACCCGCACTGGATGTGCGTCCGTCACATCGGTCTCCCTTACGGCAGGTCGCGCCGCTTGAACCCTATCCCGTGCGGCCGGGCGGTACACCGGAGTCATGGCCCCTGCTGCACTCCCCCTCGAAGACCGCGTCCTCGGCGGCTGGCTCGGCCGGATCGCCGGCAACATGCTCGGCAAGCCCGTCGAGCGCGGCGACCACTGGACCCGCGACCGCATCGACCGCTACCTGCGCCGAGCCGGAGCACTGCCGCTGACCGACTACATCCCGGCCCTGGACCCGCCGCCGGACCCGGCCGAGTTCGAACTGCGCCCGGAATGGCGGCAGTGCACGCGCGGCAACATCCACGGCAGCGCGCGGGACGACGACATCGACTACGCGATCCTCGGGCTCGACCTGCTGGAGACGTACGGCCCTGCCTTCAGCACCGAACAGGTCGGCGAGCTGTGGCTGCTGCGCCTCCCCTACCTGCAGACCTTCACCGCCGAGCGGGCGGCTTACCGCAATCTCACAGCCGGACTCGGACCACCGCTGACGGCAACGGCCGACAACCCCTACCAGGAGTGGATCGGGGCCCTGATCCGCGCCGACGTGTACGGCTGGACCTCCCCCGGCGACCCGCGGCGAGCCGCTTCGCTCGCGCGCCGGGACGCGGTGCTGTCGCACACGGGCAACGGGGTGTACGGCGCGATGTGGGCGGCGGCGCTGATCGCGGCGGCGTTCACGGCACCCGACGTGCGGGCCGCGCTGGAGTCGGCGCTGCGGCACATCCCGCCGGGCTGCCGACTGGCCCGCACGGTGCGGCGGACCATGGCGCTGCACGAGGCGGGTCTGGACTGGGCGGCCACGCTGGCGGAGCTCGACGAGGAGAACCGCGGGCTGCACTGGATCCACACCGTCCCCAACGCGGCGCTCGTCACCGCGGGACTGCTCTACGGCGCGGGCGACTTCACCGCGACGATCACGCTGACCGTACGCGGCGGCCTGGACACCGACTCCGGCGGCGCCACGGCGGGTTCGGTCGCCGGGGTGCTCTGCGGCGCGTCCGCGATCCCTCCGCACTGGACCGAGCCGCTGGAGGACCGGGTGCGCAGCGCGGTGTTCGGCTTCGACGGGGTGGCGATCAGCGAACTGGCCCGCCGCACGGTCCTTCTCGTGCCGTAGGGTCTCGCGTGTGCGATACATCATTGTGGGAGCGGGCGCGGTCGGCGCGACGATCGGCGGCCGGCTGTACGAGAGTGGTCACGAGGTCGTCCTGGTCGCGAGGGGAGCGCATCTGGAGGTGCTGCGGCAGCGCGGGCTGACCCTGCGGACGCCGGACGGGACGCTCACCTTGCCCGTCCCGGTGGCCGGCGGCCCGGACGAACTCGCGCTTCGCACGGACGACGTGCTGATGCTCGCCGTGAAGACGCAGGACACGCAGGCCGCGCTCGACGCCTGGGCTCCGGTGGCGGATCGGCTGCCGCTGATCTGCGCGCAGAACGGCGTCGCCAACGAGCGCATGGCGTTGCGCCGGTTCCACGACGTGTACGGCATGTGCGTGTGGTTGCCGTCGACCCACCTCGAGCCCGGCGAGGTGGTCGCCCCCTGCGGGCCGCTGACCGGCATCCTCCACCTGGGCCGCTACCCGCACGGGACGGACGACCTCGCGCGGGCCGTCTCAGCGGACCTGGAGAAGTCCTCCTTCGCGGCCCCCGTCGTGCCCGACGTGATGCGCTGGAAGTACGCCAAGCTGCTGTCGAACCTCGGCAACGCCGTCGAGGCGCTGTGCGGCGGCTGGGACGACACGGCGGCCGGCCTCCTCGAGCGGGCGAGGGCAGAAGGGGTCGCGGTGCTCGACGCCGCCGGCATCCCGTACGCGGGCGCCCAGGAGCAGGAGGCCGTCCGCGCGGACCGGGTGACCCTGCGCCCGGTGGACGGGTTCGACCGGGGCGGCGGCTCGTCCTGGCAGAGTCTGACCCGCGGTACCGGAAGCGTCGAGGCGGACTGGCTCAACGGGGAGATCGTGCTGCTGGGGCGCCTGCACGGGGTGCCCGTTCCGGTCAACGAGACGCTGCGACGACTCGCGAACCGCGCGGCACATGACCACCGCGCCCCCGGAAGCCTCACGTCGGCGCAGGTGGCCGCCGCCGTCGAGGGTCGCGAACCCGTAGGTTGGAGCGCGTGACCACCACTGATTACGCCGCTTACATCGCCGGCCTGCCGAAGATCCTCGCCGGAGCCGCCACGCTGTTCCGCGACGCCGAGGGCCGCATCCTGATCGCCGAGACCACCTATCGCCAGGACGGCAGCTGGGTGCTGCCCGGCGGCACCATCGAGTCCGCCGACGGGGAGACGCCCCGCGAGGCCGCGCGTCGGGAGACCCTGGAGGAGATCGGCCTGGACGTCGACCCGGGTGCCCTGCTCGCCGTCGACTGGGTGCAGGGACCTTCGGGACGGCCGCCGCTGGCCGCGTACCTGTACGACGGCGGGGTGCTGGACGAGGCCGCGCTCGGCGCGATCGTACTGCAGGAGGAGGAGCTCTCCGCCTGGCGTCTGGTGACGTCGGACGAGGCCGCGGACTACCTCTCCCCCGGCCTGCACCGCCGGGTCCGCGCCGCCCTGACCGCGCTGCAGGACGGCGCCCGCCCCGTGGAACTGGTCAACGGCCGCCGCCCCGCGGCAGCCGTCGCTCGGCGACCCACCGCGTAACCCCGCATCCCCCACCGGTTCGCCGCGGCGGACCCGCGCCCGTGCCCGGGTCGCGAGTCCCGGGCCGTCCGCCGAACGAACGGCGACGCCCGGACCAGGCCGGGGAGACCCGTACCACCGCCACCGCGACGCCGCGACCACGACACGGGACGGCGCCCGGCCCGTCGAACCCGTCAACGGCCGCCCCGCGCGGTCCTCGCCCTCAGCGACCCACCGCGTACCCCTGCATCCCACGCGGATTGGCGGCAGAGGACACCCCGCCCGTCCCCGGGTCGCCAGTTCCGGGCCGTCCGCCGAACGAACGGCGACGCCCGGACCAGGCCGGGGAGACCCGTACCACCGCCACCGCGACGCCGCGACCACGACACGGGACGGCGCCCGGCCCATCGAGCCCGTCAACGGCCGCCCCGCGCGGTCCTCGCCCTCAGCGACCCACCGCGTACCCCTGCATCCCACGCGGATTGGCGGCAGAGGAGAGCACGCCCGTCTCCGGGTCGCGGGCCACGGCGCACAGACGGCCCTCGGACCAGGGGGCGCCGACGGTGACGTCGTGACCCCGGCCGCGGAGCCCGGCGATGACGGACTCCTGGAAGCGGCTCTCCACCGTGAGGCTGCCCGGCCGCATCTCCCGGGGGTGGAAGGAGCTCGGGAAGCTGTCGTTGTGCCAGTTCGGCGCGTCGATGGCGCCCTGGAGGTCCAGGCCGCCCCGGACGGGGCCGCGCAGGGCGACGCCCAGGAAGAAGTGCAGCGACCACTGGTCCTGCTGGTCGCCGCCGGGGGTGCCGAAGGCCATCACCGGCACGCCGTCGCGCAGCGCGAGCGAAGGGGTGAGCGTGGTGCGGGGGCGGCGGCCCGGGGTGAGCGAGTTGGGCAGGCCGGGCTCGAGCCAGGCCATCTGCAGGCGGGTGCCGAGCGGGAAGCCGAGCTCCGGGACCACCGGGTTGGACTGGAGCCAGCCGCCGCTGGGGGTGGCGGCGACCATGTTGCCCCAGCGGTCGACGACGTCGAGGTGGCAGGTGTCGCCCCGGGTCGCGCCGTTGTGGGCGACGGTCGGCTCTCCGACGCCCATGGCGTCGAATGCCGGCGCCGCGGCCTGGTCGTGCATCGGGAATCCGGGGAGCCGCGGCGTGCGGCCGCCGGGGCTGCCGGGACGCAGCTCGTGGGAGGCCTTGGCCGGGTCGACCAGGGCGCGCCGCTCGTCGTTGTAGGCGGGCGAGAGCAGCTCGGCGAGGGGGACCTCGTCCTCGGCGTCGCCGTACCAGGCCTCGCGGTCGGCCATCGCCAGCTTGGTGCCCTCGACGAGGGTGTGCACGTAGTCGGCGGAGCCGTACTCCAGGTCGGACGGGTCCTGGGGCAGCAGTGCCAGTTGCTGGAGGAAGACCGGGCCCTGGCTCCAGGGCCCCGCCTTGCAGACCGTCCAGCCGTTCCAGTCGAGGGTCACCGGTTCCTCGTCACGGGCCTCGTAGGCGACCAGGTCGTCGCCGGTCAGGGTGGAGGCGTGGCGCTCACCGGTGGTGTCCAGCGCGGGACGGGCGGCGAAGGCCGCCAGGGCCTCGCCGATGAAGCCCTCGCGCCACACCTTGCGGGCCGCCTCGATCTGCGCCTCCCGGCCGCTGCCCGCCGCCTCGGCCTCCCGCAGCAACCGCCGCCAGGTGGCGGCGAGAGCGGGGTTGCGCAGCAGGGCACCCGGCCGGGGCGGCCGGCCGCCGGTCAGGTACACCTCGGCCGAGGTCGTCCACTCCGTCTCGAACAGCGCGCGCACGGACGCGACCGTGGCGCCCACCGCCTCGACCGCCGGGTGACCGTGCTCGGCGTAGCCGATGGCATACGAGAGGACATCCGCGAGCGGCTTGGTGCCGTGGTCGCGCAGCAGCACCATCCACGCGTCGAAGGCACCGGGCACGGCGGCCGCGAGCGGACCGGTGCCGGGGACGTACTCCAGGCCCAGCGCGCGGTAGTGGTCGATGCTCGCCCCGGCGGGGGCGGGCCCCTGGCCGCAGAGCACGCGCACGGGACCGCCGGCGGGCGCGACGATGATCGGCGCCTCTCCGGCGGGACCGTTGAGGTGCGGTTCCACCACATGCAGGACGAACCCGGCGGCCACCGCCGCGTCGTAGGCGTTGCCGCCGCTCTCCAGCACGGCCATCGCCGACTGCGAGGCGAGCCAGTGCGTGGAGGAGGCCATGCCGAAGGTGCCCTGCAGGGTGGGACGGGTCGTGAACATGCGGTACTCCTCGCGCCGGGGACGCTCCTACACTCGCACGGTGTTCGGCGGAACCGAACACGTCCCCCCGGCCCGTCCGCGGCGCGCCCGCTCGCGCGGAGCGGCGCGCGAGTGGAGGGCGTGTGCGTCGCCGGTGGTCGCGGACGGCCGCGGGGCGCTGGGCTGACGGCCGGGAAAAGCCGATGGCCGGGACCGCCCGGGTCTGCGTAACCTCGCGGCATGAGCGCTAAGAAGCCGCTTGTCGCGATCCTCAGCGGCGCGGGGGTCTCCACCGATTCCGGCATTCCGGACTACCGTGGCCCGAACGGGCTGTGGCGGCGCGATCCCGAGGCCGAGAAGCTGGTGACGTACGAGCACTACATGGCCGATCCCGAGGTGCGCCGCAGCTCATGGCTGATGCGCATGCAGAGCGCGGTGCTGGAGGCGCGGCCCAACGCGGCGCACGACGCGATCGTCCGGCTGGAGCGGTCGGGCGTGCCGGTGCGTGTGATCACACAGAACGTCGACGGACTGCACCAGATGGCGGGGCTGCCCGAGCGCAAGGTCCTCGAACTGCACGGCACGGCCCGTTCCGTCGTGTGCACGCGGTGCCACGACCGGACGCCCATGGACGGGGCGCTGGCGCGAGTCCGGGCGGGCGAGCCGGATCCGGCGTGCGGGAAGTGCGGCGGGATCCTGAAGTCGGCGACCGTGATGTTCGGCGAGCGCCTGGACCCGGTGGTGCTGGGCAACGCCATGGCCATCGCGAAGGGCTGCACGGTGTTCGTCGCGGTCGGCACGAGCCTGCAGGTGCAGCCGGCCGCGTCGCTCGCCGGGACGGCGGCGGAGCACGGCGCGCGGCTGGTGATCGTCAACGCCGAGCCGACGCCGTACGACGCGCTCGCGGACGAACTGGTGCGCGAGCCGATCGGGAGTGCGCTGCCAACACTCCTGGACGGCATCGTCGAGCAGGCCACCGCATGGTGACGCGCGTGCCCCCGGACGTTTCGTCCGGGGGCACGGCTCACGGCGGCTGCGCGGCTGCGGCTACCAGCGGTGGTGGACCTGGGCGCGGATGCTCCGGTCGTACAGGTCCCGGACGGCGTCCAGCGTGCTCTGCGGCAGCGCCGGCAGGGCGGCGGCCTCGGCGTTGACGCGGGCCTGCTCGACGGAGCGGGCGCCGGGGATCACGGTGGTGACGCCGGGCTGCTGGATGATCCACCGCAGCGCCGTCTGCGCCGGGGTCGCTCCCTCGGGCGCGAGGGCGGCGAACTCGGCCGCGGCCTCCAGGCCGGTCGCGTAGTCGACGCCGGAGAAGGTCTCGCCCTGGTCGAAGGCCTCGCCGTGCCGGTTGTAGGTGCGGTGGTCGTCGGCCGAGAAGACCGTGTCCTTGGTGTAGCGGCCGGACAGCAGACCGGAGGCGAGCGGCACGCGGGCGATGATGCCCACCCCGGCCTCGGCGGCGGCCGGCAGCACCTGCTCCAGCGGCTTGAGCCGGAAGGCGTTGAGGATGATCTGCACGCTCGCGACGCCCGGGCGGGCGATCGCGGTCAGCGCCTCCTCGCAGGTCTCGACGCTGACGGCGTAGGCCGCGATGCGCTGCTCCTCGACGAGGGTGTCGAGGGCGTCGAAGACGGCGTCCGAGGAGTAGACGGCGGTGGGCGGGCAGTGCAGCTGCACGAGGTCGAGGGTGTCGACGCCCAGGTTCGCCCGGGACCGGTCGTTCCAGGCACGGAAGTTGTCCAGGACGTAGTTCTCGGGGACCTGCGCGACCCGGCGGCCCATCTTCGTGGCGACGAAGATCCCGGCGTCGGGACGCTCCCGCAGGTAGCGGCCGATCAGCTGCTCACTGCGTCCGTCGCCGTAGACGTCCGCCGTGTCGAAGAAGGTCACGCCCTCCGCCACGGCGGCGTCCAGGACGGCGAGAGCGTCCTCCTCGCGGACCTCGCCCCAGTCGGCGCCCAGCTGCCAGGTGCCGAGACCCACGACGGACACCTTGCGGCCCGTCCTGCCCAATACGCGCTGCTCCATGGCCTCGATGCTAGTCGCTGCCCCGCCGGGCGCCGCCGACGGGGCAGGCGCCGCGGGCGGGGCAGGCGCTACCGGCGGGCGGCCCGCTCCAGGTGGCGGCGCACGGCGCGGGCCGCGTGGTGGCCGGACATGCCGTGGACGCCGGGTCCGGGCGGGCTGGCGGAGGAGCAGAGGAAGACCCCGGGGCGCGAGGTGGTGTACGGGTTCCACTGCGGCTTGGGGCGGAACGCCATCTGCAGGCCGGCGAAGGCCCCGCTGCCGATGTCGCCACCGACGTAGTTGGCGTTGCGGGCGGCGAGTTCGGCCGGGCCGCTGACCGCCCGGGCGAGGACGAGGTCCCGGAAGCCGGGGGCGAAGCGCTCGATCTGCCGCTCGACGGCCTCGGTGGCGTCGCCGCGCCAGCCGTTGGGCACGTGCCCGTAGGCCCAGAAGACGTGCTTGCCCTTGGGAGCGCGCCCCGGGTCGACGACGGTGGGCTGGGCGGTGATGAGGAACGGGGTCTGCGGCGGCCGGCCGCGCACCGCCCGGTTCAAGGCGTCGCCGATCTCCCCGATGGTCGGCCCGAGGTGCACGGTGCCGGCTCGCCGGGCCTCGGCGGCGGTCCACGGCACGGGACCGTCCAGCGCGTAGTCGATCTTCCAGACCGCCGGTCCGTAACGGTAGTTCCGGTACGCGTCGCCGAGCCCGGCGATGCGCGCCAGGGCCGTCGGCGAGGTGTCGAAGACGTACGCGCGCGCCGGCGGCAGCTCGTCCAGCTTGCGGATCGTGACGCCGGTGTGGATGGTGCCGCCGAGGACCCGCAGGTAGGCGGCGAGGGCGTCGGCGAGCGACTGGGAGCCGCCGCGCGGGACCGGCCAGCCCACCTCGTGGCCGGAGACGGCGAACATCAGCGCGGTCGCGCCGGTGAGCGGGCTGGTGAGCGGCGCGATGGCGTGGGCGGCGAGTCCGGCCAGCAGCCCGCGGGCCTTCCGGCCGCGGAACAGCCGGGCGAGCACGGCCACCGGCGGGAGCCCGGTCAACCCGAAGCGCGCGAAGCGCAGCGGGTCGCGCGGCAGCCCCCGCCACTGGGGGCGCAGGAAGTCGTGGGCGAAGGTCTCCCAGCGGCCCACGTACGGGGCCAGCAGCCGGCGGTAGGTGCCCGCGTCGTGCGGCCCGAGCGAGGCGGCGGTCGCGCCGACGGTACGGTCCAGCACAGCTGCGGTGCCGTCGTCGAAGGGGTGCGCGAGCGGCACCTCCGGATGCAGCCAGCGCAACCCGTGCTCGGCGAGGGGCATCGCGTTGAACGCGGGCGAGCCGGCGCCGAACGGGTGCACGGCGGAGCAGGGGTCGTGGCGGAAACCCGGCAGGGTCAGTTCCTCGGTGCGCGCGCCGCCGCCGACGCGGTCACCGGCCTCGAAGAGTTCCACGCAGTAGCCGGCGCGGGCGAGTTCGACCGCGGCCGTCAGGCCGTTGGGCCCGGCGCCGACGACGATGACGTCCGTGACGTGTGCCCTGCTCACCGGTCACCTGCCATGAGGTCGACGACCCGTCGCGCCGTCGCCTCGTCGCGCGCCACGGAGAAGGGGAAGGTGTTGCCGCCGCCGATCCGGAAGGGCACGCCCCCGGCGGTGACGCTCGCGCCGCCGGCCTCTTCGACCAGCAGCACCCCGGCCGCGTGGTCCCACGGCGATTCCCAGGTGAAGGCGACGGCGTCGAGGGCGCCCCGGGCGACCTCCAAGTAGTCCAGCCCGGCGCAGGTGCACTGCCGGGCCTCGATGCGGTCGTCGCCGAGCCCTTCGAACAGGCGCCGCTCCTGTGCGTCCAGGAAGGCGGACTGCGAGGTGGCGACCTTGAGCGCGGCCCCGCCGGCGTCGCGGGCGGTGCGGATGGGCTCGCCGCCCAGCAGGGCGCCCCTGCCGCGCCGCGCGGTGGCCATCAGTCCGAGGCACGGCACATAGGTCCAGGACGCGTGCACCTCGCCGCCGCGGGCGAGGGCGACCAGCGTGCCGAACTCGTCCTTGCCCGCCACGAAGTTGGCGGTTCCGTCGACGGGATCGACGATCCACACCGGGTCGTCGCCGGCGACGCGCCGCAGGATGCCCGGGTCGGCGTGCGCGGCCTCCTCCCCCACGACGACGGAACCGGGCAGCAGCGCCTGCAGTTCCTCGGCGAGCCGCAGTTCCGCCGCGCGGTCGGCGACGGTGACCAGGTCACCCGGCCCGGTCTTGTGGCTGATGTCGGAGGCGCGCAGTTGTCGCCGGCGCGGTACGACCTCCGCGTCGACGGCCGCGCGCACCGTGTCCTCGACCGCCTTGAAGAGTGCGTCATCGATCACTCCTCCATCAGACCAGATCGGCCGCGGCGCCGCGTACCCCCTGTCGCTTTGGCGGGTTCACGCCGTTCGCGCGGCGGGTCCCGCTCTTCTCATCAGGGCGGTGTACAGCAGGAACGAGCTGACGAGGCCGACCGCCCAGCCGTAGTCGGCGAGCGGCTGCAGCGGCGGGATCAGGCCGTCGACGGGGAACGGGCCCTGCTTGCGGCCCGCGGCGTCCACGGTGGAGTACGAGCCGCCGACCGCCAGCACGCCCCCCACGAGGAGGGCGAGCACCGCCCGCCAGTTCCAGCCGCGGTGGTACCAGTAGCGTCCCGTACCCATCTCGTACAGTTCGTGGAGCGCCAGGTGCGTGCGCCGGACGACCCAGTAGTCCGCGATGAGGACACCGGCCACGGTGCCGAGGACACCGCCGACCACGCCGAGCCAGGTGAAGATGTACAGCTCGGGGGTGGAGGTCAGTTTCCAGGGAAAGATCAGCACCCCGACGACGCCGGTGATCAGTGCGCCGGTGCGGAAGCCGACGTGCCGGGGCGCGAGGTTCGACAGGTCGTACGCCGGTGAGACCACGTTGGCCGCGATGTTGACGCTGATGGTGGCCACCAGCACCGTCACCAGGGCGTAGAGCAGCCCGACGACGTTGTCGGTCTTGCCCGCCAACTCGACCGGATCCCAGATCGCCCTGCCGTACACCGCGTGGGATCCGGAGGTGACCAGCACCGACAGGACGGCGAAGAGGGTCATCGTGGTCGGCAGACCCAGCGTCTGCCCCCAGACCTGGGCGCGCTGCCCCGCCCCGAAGCGGGTGAAGTCGGGGATGTTGAGGGACAGTGTCGACCAGAAGCCGATCATGCCCATGAGGGCCGGGAAGAAGACCTTCCAGAAGTCCCCGCCCCAGCCGAGTTCAGAGGGCTGGTCCAGCAGCGGACCCAGGCCGCCCGCCTTGTCGGTGATCCAGACCAGCAGCACGACGGCGCCGACGAGGACGAAGGGCGCGGCCCAGTTCTCGAAGCGGCGCAGCGTCTCCATGCCCCGGTAGATGATCGCGAGTTCCAGCGCCCAGAAGGCGAGGAAGCAGACCCACAGCGTCCACGGGTAGCCCGCCACGTGCGCGGCGCCCGCCCATCCGCCCCAGATCTTGCCGAGCAGGACGAAGATGCCCTGGCCGCCGATCCAGGTCTGGATGCCGAACCATGCGCAGGCCACGGCGGCACGCAGCATCGCCGGGAGGTTGGCGCCGCGTACTCCGAAGGAGGAACGCGCCAGGATCGGGAAGGGGATGCCGTACTTGGGACCGGCGTGGCCGGTGAGCAGCATGGGCACCAGCACGATGACGTTGGCGAGGGCGATGGTGAACACCGCCTGCTTCCAGTCCATGCCGAGGGCGACCAGGCCGGAGGCCAGGGTCCAGGACGGGATGTTGTGCGCCATCCCGATCCACAGCGCGGTGAAGTTGTAGGTGGTCCAGTGCCGGTCGGCGACCGGGACCGGCAGCAGGTCGTCGTTGGCGTACCGGCCGTGCGGCGCGGCCGCGCCGAGGCGGAGCTCGACGCGGCCGTCGGGGTGCGTGATCTGGGCGGGCGGCGGCGTGGCCGGCATGGACGCGGTGCTCCCCCTCAGTCGCGCAGTGCGGGGATGACGGTGGAGCCGTAGGCGTCGATGACGGACTCCTTGGCGTCGTGCATGTCGTAGACCGCGAACTGGTCGACGCCCAGCGCCTTGAGGGCGCCCAGTTTCTCGATGTGGCGCTCGGCGGTGCCGATGAGGCAGAAGCGGTCGACGATCTCGTCGGGGACGAACGCGGTGTCGGGGTTGCCGGTACGGCCGTGATGGGAGTAGTCGTACCCCTGGCGGGACTTGATGTAGTCCGTGAGCTCCTGGGGAACGGCGCTCGAGGTCTCCCCGTACCGGGACACCAGATCGGCGACGTGGTTGCCGACCATCCCGCCGAACCAGCGGCACTGCTCCCGGGCGTGGGCCAGCGCCTGCGGAGAGTCGTCCTCGGTCACGTATGCGGGCGCCGCCACACACACCTTCACCTGCGACGGGTCTCGGCCCGCCGCGACCGCGGCGTCCCGGACCGCCTTGACCATCCACTCCGTCAGGTACACGTCGGCGAGCTGCAGGATGAAGCCGTCGGCCTTCGCCCCGGCGACCGCCAGCGCCTTCGGCCCGTACGCGGCCATCCACACCGGCAGCCGCGCCCCCTCCCCGACCCACGGGATGCGCACGACCGTGCCCCCGAGGTCGGCCTCACGGCCCTCGGCCAGCTCACGGATGACATGCATCGCCTCCTCGATCCGCGCCAGGGTGTTCGGCTTGCGGCCCGCCACCCGCATCGCCGAGTCACCCCGCCCGATCCCGCAGATGGTGCGGTTGCCGAACATCTCGTTCAGCGTCGCGAACGTCGACGCGGTCACCTCCCAGGTACGGGTGCCCGGGTTGGTGACCATCGAGCCGACCACCATCCGTTCCGTCCGGGCCAGGATCTGGCTGTAGATGACGAACGGCTCCTGCCACAACACCGCCGAGTCGAAGGTCCAGCCGTGGGTGAAGCCGCTGCGCTCGGCACGCCGCATCAGCTCCACGACCCCCGCGGCAGGCGGGTCCGTCTGCAGGACGAGACCAAAATCCATGGCTGCGCTCCCTGGATGGCTAGACGAGGTACTGGCAGGTTCCGCGCGGTACGTACTGGCCGTGGCCCGCACGGCCGACGTACTCCCGGCCGTCGATGACGAGTTCACCGCGGGACAGGACGGTCTCGACCCGTCCGGTGATCCGCTTGCCCTCGTAGGCCGAGTAGTCGACGTTCATGTGGTGGGTGGCGGCGGACACGACCTGCTCGGCGTCCGGGTCGTAGACGACGATGTCGGCGTCCGCGCCCGGCGCGATCGTGCCCTTGCGCGGATACAGCCCGAACATCCGCGCCGGCGTCGCGCACGCGATCTCGACCCACCGGCGCCGGCTGATGTGGCCGTCCACCACCGCCTGGTGCAGCAGGTCCATCCGGTTCTCCACCCCCGGCAGGCCGTTGGGGATCTTCGAGAAGTCACCCCGGCCCAGCTCCTTCTGCCCCACGAAGCAGAACGGGCAGTGGTCCGTGGACACCACCTGAAGGTCGTTCGTGCGCAACGCCCGCCAGAGCACCGCCTGGTGCTCCCTGGGCCGCAACGGCGTGGAGCAGACGTACTTGGCGCCCTCGAAGTCCGGCTCGGCGAGGTTGTCCGTGGACAGGAACAGGTACTGCGGGCACGTCTCACCGAACACGTTCAGCCCTTCGTCCCTGGCCAGGGCGATCTGCTCGACCGCCTGCCGGGCCGAGACGTGGACGACGTAGAGCGGGGAACCCGCGACCTGTGCGAGCCGGATGGCGCGGTGGGTCGCCTCGGCCTCGAGGAGGGCGTGCCGGACCTCGCCGTGATAGCGCGGGTCGGTCCTGCCCGCGGCCAGCGCCTGCTCGACCAGGACGTCGATGGCGATGCCGTTCTCCGCGTGCATCATGATCAGGCCGCCGTTGTCGGCGCCGCGCTGCATCGCCCGCAGGATGCGGCCGTCGTCACTGTAGAAGACACCGGGGTAGGCCATGAACAGCTTGAACGAGGTGACGCCCTCCTCGACGAGGATGTCCATCTCCTTGAGGGTGTCCTCGTTGACGTCGGAGAGAATCATGTGGAAGCCGTAGTCGACGGCACACTGGGCGTCGGCCTTGGCATGCCAGGTGTCGAGCCCGGCGCGCAGCGACTCGCCCACCGACTGGACGGCGAAGTCCACGATCGTCGTCGTGCCGCCCCATGCGGCGGCACGGGTACCGGTCTCGAAGGTGTCCGAGGCATGCGTGCCGCCGAACGGCAGCTCCATGTGCGTGTGGGCGTCCACGCCGCCCGGGATGACGTACTTCCCGGTCGCGTCGACGACGCGGTCGGCGGACGCGGTCCAGCTCCGCGCCGGGTCGGAGTCGTGCGAGGCGAGGGCGGCGACCCTGCCGCCCTCGACGAGGACGTCGGCGTGGACCTCTTCCGCGGCGGTGACGACCAATCCGCCCCTGATGACGATGCGGCTCATGCTCCCACTCCTTCCAAGGCTGAGGGCGGGGTCGCCGGAAACCTCGATGCCATGTCGGAACGGATCTACGCACGTAGACCCCGCCATGGTGCACAACGTAATGACCGGTCACCCACGGTGGCAATACCGTTGCTCTCCATCGTCGGAATCGTGATGGACGGGATCAACGGGACGGACGAGACGGACCAGATGGACGTAGATCAACAGGGGTCAACAGGGACGCTCGCTTCCCTCTCCGCACCGCGTGCGGCGAATGCTCACCATATGTCATGAAACCGGTAGCGCAGCTCAGCACATGACAAGGCATGAAATCGCACCGTCTGCACCCCTGCCCGGTCACCGGCCGTTGCCGGACCCCTGCGCGCCGACGGCGGCGGTGCGGGCGAGGGCCGTGGCCCGTGCCCGCACCGCTGGTGAGGGAACGTCAGGTGAGACCGTCGCCCAGCTCGCTCTGCGCCTGCTTGAGCGCCGACTCAAGGATCGAGGCGCCTTCCTCCGCCTCGGCGACGGTCAGGGAGAGCGGCGGGGCGATGCGCAACGCGTCGCCGGCCCGGCCGCCCTTGCCGATCAGCAGGCCGCCCTCACGCGCCGCCTCGAGGACCACGCCGGCGGCGGCCGCCGAGGCCAGCTCGACACCGAGCATCAGCCCGCGGCCGCGCACCTCGCGCACCACCGGGAGCCCGGCGGTCATGCCTTCCAGCCGCGCCCTGAGCAGACCGCCCACGCGCCGGGCGTTGCCCTGCAGGTCGTGGTCGAGGAGGTACTGGAGGTTGGCCAGTGCGCCGGCCGTGGTGATGGGGCTGCCGCCGAAGGTCGAGATCGAGTTGGCGGTGAGGCAGTCCATCACCTCGGCGCGGGCGACGACCCCGCCCATGGACAGGCCGTTGCCGACGCCCTTGGCGAAGGTCAGGACGTCCGGCGGACCGGAGCCCTCGTGCGCCTGCCAGCCCCAGAAGTGCTCACCGGTCCGGCCCCAGCCGGTCTGCACCTCGTCGGTGATCCAGAGGATGCCGTGCCGGTCCAGGACCCGCTTGAAGGCGGCCAGCAGCCCGTCCGGGCCGGAGGTGAAGCCGCCGACGCCCTGGATCGGCTCGGCGATCAGGGCGGCGACCTGTCCGTTTGCCTGGCCCAGCATGTCCTCCAGATCGGCTGCGCAGGCGGCCGTGAACTCGGCGTCGGACAGGTGCGCGTACGGACCGCGGTGGCGGACGCCGCCGTGCACGTACAGCGTCTGGAGCGGCGACAGGCTCGTCGGCGACCAGGAGGTGTTGCCGGTGATGCCGATCGCCGAGAAGGAACGCCCGTGGTAGCTGTTGCGCAGCGCCAGGATCTGGTTGGACTTGCGGTACGTGGTGGCGAGCAGCAGCGCCGTGTCGTTCGCCTCCGTGCCGGAGGTGGTGAAGAAGACCCGGGCGTCGGGGATGCCCGACAGGCGGGCGATGCGCTCGGCGAGATCGACGGCCTGGGAGCTCAGGTAGAGCGTGGAGGAGTGCAGGATCCTCCCGGCCTGCTCGCGGATGGCGGCGGTGACCTCCGGCAGGGCGTGGGCGGTCATGGTGGTGAGGATGCCGCCGAAGAAGTCCAGGTACTGCCGGCCCTCGGCGTCCCAGACGTGACGGCCCTCGCCGTGGGTGATCTCGATGGGCTGCCGGTAGTAGGTCGCGAGCCACTGCGGCATGACGGCCCGGTGGCGGGAGTGGAGTGCGGCGTGCGGGTTCTCGGTGATGGTCATGGACGTGTTCACGCCTCCGTCAGGGTGCCGTAGGCGTCAGGGCGGCGGTCCCGGTAGAAGGCCCACTGCTGGCGCACCGCGGGGATCAGGTCGAAGTCCAGGTCACGCACGATCAACTGCTCCTCCTTGTCGGAGGCGACGTCGCCCACGAACTGTCCGCGCGGGTCGACGAAGTAGGAGGTTCCGTAGAAGTCGTTGTCGCCGTAGTCCGGTTCCTGGCCGACCCGGTTGATGGCGGCGACGAAGTACTCGTTGGCGACGGCCGCGGCGGGCTGCTCCAGCTGCCACAGGTACGAGGACAGGCCGCGATGCGTCGCCGAGGGGTTGTACACCAGTTGCGCGCCGGAGAGGCCGAGGGCCCGCCAGCCCTCGGGGAAGTGACGGTCGTAGCAGATGTAGACGCCGACCTTGCCGACAGCCGTGTCGAAAACCGGCCAGCCGAGGTTGCCGGGCTTGAAGTAGTACTTCTCCCAGAAGCCCTTGACCTGCGGGATGTGGTGCTTGCGGTACTTGCCCAGGTAGCTGCCGTCGGCGTCGATCACGGCGGCGGTGTTGTAGTAGAAGCCGTCCTGCTCGATCTCGTACACCGGCGCAACGATCACCATGCCGGTCTCCCGGGCGAGCACCTGCATGCGCCGCACGGTCGGCCCGTCCGGCACCCGCTCGGCCCACCGGTAGTTCTCGGCCTCCTGCACCTGGCAGAAGTACGGGGAGTTGAACACCTCCTGGAAGCCGATCACCTGGGCGCCCTGCGCGGACGCCTCGCGGGCGTGCTCCTCGTGCTTCGCGATCATCGACTCGGTGTCACCGGTCCACGTCGCCTGGACGAGCGCGGCGCGTACGACATTGGACATGACAGCTCCTTTGACGCGAGGTCACGCCGGAACCGCGGGCTGGTCTACAGACGTAGATCCGGCGCCTGGGACGAACGTAAGAGCCCACTGCCCACTGTGGCAATACAGGCGTCGTTACTCAACGAGGCAGATCGGTTTTCGCGCCCGGGCAGCCCGCTCGGCGCAGTGCGGCGGCCGCGTCGCGGCGGTCCACACCGGCACCGGGCGCGCCCGCACCGGATACGCCACGCCCAGGCGCGGGCGACGGACCGGCGCGGCACGACGGAGGCAAGCCCGGCCCGCGCGACCACAAACACCACCGAGGCAGGCCCGGTACCGACCCGGCAGGTCCGCAAGGCAGGGATGCTGCGCGGGCGGCCGCCGCTCTCGGGGCCGCGACCCGGCCGAGGGCGGTGCGGGCTCGGCGCCGTCCGGGCCGGTGGCCGGCACCGCGGCTGGTGCGCCGGGTCGCCGCGCGGGGCCACGGTCCGCATTGTTTCGGCGGTCGCGGCGACTGCCCAGGACGGCGCGGTGGCGGCACGGCCGGGCCCCACAGCACGGTTGCCGCGTGCGCCGCCGGCCCCACCCTCCAGCCGGCCACGGGCGCGGCCACGTCCGTGCCCGCTCGCGGCCGACGCGCTGGGCCGGGCGGCACCTCGGCGGCCCGCCGGCCCGCCGTCCGGCGCCGCCCGGCTGCGTCTGCCATGTGCCGCGGTCCTTACCGCCTGCTGCTCCGCACCACCATCGCCGAGCCGCCGCCACGACGCACCGTTTCGGCGGCGGCGAGCCAGCGTCCGTCCGGCAGCCGCTGCACACCGGTCGTGGCACCGATCTCGCCCGCGTCCGAGAAGCTGTGCCCGATGTCCTTCAGCTCCGCCGCCACGTCGCTCGCCAGGAAAGCGGGCTCGACCTGGGTGGCCGCGGCGTTGCGCTGGCTGGCGCGCGGCGCGGCGATCGCGTCCACCAGCGGCATGCCGCGGTCGACGTGCTCGGTCAGCACCTGCAGCACGGTGGTGATGATCGTGGCGCCGCCGGGCGAGCCGAGCGCGAAGTCCACCCGGCCGTCCTTCAGCACGATCGTCGGCGACATCGACGAGCGCGGCCGCTTCCCGGGGCCCGGCAGGTTGGGGTCGTGGACGGAGGGGCTCGCCGGGACGAAGGAGAAGTCGGTCAGCTCGTTGTTGAGCAGGAAACCGCGCCCGGGGACGGTGATCGCGCTGCCGCCGGTCTGCTCGATGGTGAGCGTGTACGCCACGACGTTGCCCCACTTGTCGGCGACCGTCAGGTGTGTGGTGCTGTCGCCCTCGTACGTCGTCGGGGCGGCCTTGCCCCCGTGGTCGCAGCGCGCCGGGTGCGACGGGTCCCCCGGGGCGACCGGGCTGGTCAGCACCGCGTCGTCCTTGATCAGGCAGGCCCGCGAGTCGGCGAACGCCTGGGACAGCAGCCCCGCGGTCGGGACCTTCTCGAATGCCGGGTCGCCGACCCAGCGGCCGCGGTCGGCGAAGGAGATCCGGCTCGCCTCGAGGAAGCGGTGCAGGTACTGCGCCTCGGAGAGCCGGGAGAGTTTTCCGGTCCGCTCAAGGATGTTCAGCGCCTCACCGACCGTGGTGCCGCCGGAGGAGGAGGGAGCCATGCCGTAGACGTCCAGACCGCGGTACGAGACCCGGGTGGGGCTCTGGAGCTTGGCCTTGTACGACTTCAGGTCGGCTGCCGTGAGGTCGCCGGGTCGGACGACCCTGGTTGCGGCCGGGTTCACCGGGGGCTTGCGCACGGTGTTCACGATGTCGGCGCCTATGCCACCGCTGTAGACGGCGGAGACGCCCTTGCGGCCCAGCTCGGCGTAGGTACGCGCGAGGTCGGGGTTCTTGAGGGTGGAGCCGACGGCGGGGGGCTGCCCGCCGGGCAGGAACAGCGCGGCGGTGGCCGGGAAGTCCTTGAAGCGCGCCTGGTTGGCCTCGGTCTGGTCGCGGAAGGTGGCGTCCACGGTGAAGCCGTCGTGCGCGAGGCGCTCGGCGGGTCGCAGCACGTCGCGCAGGCTCCGGCTGCCCCAGGATCGCAGGGCGGTGTCCCAGGTGGCGGGGGTGCCGGGGACACCGACGCTGAGGCCGCTGGTGACGGCGTCGTTGAAGGGCAGGGGTTGGCCCTTCTCGACGAAGAGCTTGTCGTTGGCGCTCTTGGGGGCCGTCTCACGGCCGTCGATGGTGTGCACCTTGCGCTGCTTGGCGTCGTAGTAGACGAAGTAGCCGCCGCCGCCGACACCCGCCGAATAGGGCTCGGTGACGCCCAGGGCCGCCGCGGTGGCCACCGCGGCGTCCACGGCGTTGCCGCCGCGCCTCAGCACTTCCAGGCCGGCGGCGGAGGCGTCGGCGTCGACGCTGGAGACCGCGCCCCCGTAGCCGACGGCGAGCGGGACCTTGGTGGGACCGGCGTTGCGGACCGGGGTGTCCGCCCCCGGCGGGGCCGCGCCGACCGACAGCGCGGCGGTGGTGGTGACGGCGAGCAGCGACAGCATCCGTACGGCGTGACGACGCATACGTGGACCTCCACTGGGGCGACCGTCCGGGCAGCCTAACCCCACCCTGCCTTTCTCGTCAGGAACGCCTCAACTACGATCCCGGCCCATGAACGACGACGTGCGCAACATCGTCCTGGGGCTGGCCGCGAGCGGTGTCAGCGCCGCGCTGGGCTGGTTCGTCCGCACGTACCTGTGGCGGCGCAAACTGCGGCGCAAACAGCGATTCTTCGGGCTCCCCACTGGTTCGGAATGCCTGCTGGTCGTCAACCGCGATCCGGGCTCGTCCCGCGGTTGGAGCGTCGCGCGCCATGACGTCTTCGCACTGATCGAACTGTCCGCCCTGATCAAGGAGTGCGGGGCGCACGCCGAGATACTGCCCCACGACACCGCCTGGCAGGGTTTCGGGGCGCGCACGGAGTTCTGCATCGGCGGTCCGATATCGAACCACCGCATGGCGGCGCACCTACGATCCATGCTCCCAGGTTTTCAGGTCAACGACTTCACCGGGCCCGCCGAGGACCAGGGCGCCCTGACCGTGGGGGGCGAGACCTACCGCATGGAGAAGGGCGCGGTGGAGTACGTCTTCCTGGCCCGGCTGGCCGCCGACGAGAACACCGGGAACAATCGCCCGGTCTTCCTCGCCTCCGGGCAGCGAGGGGTGACCAACCAGGCCGCCGTGCGCTACCTCGCCCGGCACCACCAGCGGCTTTCCCGCACATACGGCGTGGACGGAACCTTCTGCCTGCTGCTGAAGGTGGTCAACTCCGAGGCCTATGGACCCGACGTGGTGGAGGTCGTCGCCGACGTCACCCGCGAAGCCAGGACCCCAGCCGCGCTCCCGGTGGCCGTCACCGGGGAGTGACGGCCCGGGCCGGGCGGGCGGCCGCGAGGGCACGGGCCCCCGCGGCCGCGTCATATGCGGCCGCGCACGCAGAGGCGCTCCAGGACGGCCGCGGCCATGGCCTTCTCACCCAGGGCGTTGGGGTGGGCGGGCGCGGCCGGAGCGGCGGGAGTCAGTGGCTCGATCCAGCGGATGCCGGGGGCCGTGCACATGTCGTGGCCGACGGTCGGGGTGTAGGTGTCGACGTAGGTCGCGTGGGCGGCCTTCGCGCGCCGTGCGAGCATGGCGTTGAGCCGCTTGCCGGTGTCCCGCAGGTAGGCGAAGTCCCCGTCGGCGAAGGGCACCGCCGGGCGGCAGCCGATGCCGCTGTCGGGGAGCAGCGCCGGGTAGCCGACGACCACGACACGGGCCCGCGGCGCGCGGCGGTGGATGGCGTCGAGCACGGCGTCGATCTTCGGTGCCGTCGCCTCCACGGCGGCCCTCAACTGGTCGGTGCCGCGGGACGAGTAGTACTTCTCGCAAGGGTTGCCGGTCGGGTCGGAGACCGCGGCGCCGGCGCAGGTGCGGATGATGCTGCTGAAGCCGATGTCGTTGCCGCCGATCTGCAGGGTGACCAGGGACGTGCGCCGGTTCAGTGCGTCCAGCTGCGGCGGATTGCCGCCCTGCGCCTTCCACATCTCCGCGGTCGTGGCCCCGCCGCAGCTCACGTCGGTGAGCGTGGTGCCTCTCAGGTGCTGCGCCACCAACGAGGGGTAGTTGCGGCTCGACCGGGCGCAGCCGGCGTCCACCTGGTCGGGGATGAGTGGCCCCGACGTGTACGAGTCCCCGAGCGCGACGTACGCCTCGCGGTGGCCGTTCCCGTGGCCATGGCCGTGCTGCCGGCCGCCCTGCGTGTGCGCGGTGGCCGGAACCGTGGCCACCGCGGTGAGCACGAGCACGGCCGACGCCGCCGCCGTTCCCAGGATCCATGCACGTCCGACGCCCATCGGGCCCTCCCCCTGCCGACGCTGAGGGATTCAGATTCGGCGCCCGTCGTGGCCGAAGTCAATGGATGCGTCGCAAGTTCGCTCGATGGACTGACGTTCCCTCAGCTCACGGCGGCGGGACACCGCGCGCGACAGACAGCCGTACTGCCGACGGCGACCGAGCCTGGCGACGTGCCGGTCGCCAGGTCACGAGGGCCCTGGGCGCCGGGACGACGCGTCGCGGCACCCAGACCAACGTCGTCGCGGGCGAGGCCGGCGGCATCACTCAGCACATCGGTGCCTACCGGGTGGCCACCGAGGGAAGCCGCGCACTCCTGCTCGCCACCACGGCTCAGGGCACGCGACGGGCCGCGCCCGTCGACGCCTCGGGCACGGTGGTTCATCGGCGACCGCCGGCGCGCGGCGCACAGCACCGACGTCCTGTTCTGACCGGCCCGGCGCGGCCCCGCCCCCGCCGGCGTCGCGCGGTCGCTATCGTCCTCCGGCGACCGCGCCGGCGTCGCCCTGGCCGAGCACCCGGCCGACCAGCGCGTCACGGTCGGCCTTGGGGATGGCGGTCCAGCGGGTACCGCGGATCGCGCCCTCGAGGGCGAGCAGGGTGTGGGTGCAGGCGTCCTCGGGGAGCCCCTCGCGGATCATCGCGAAGGCCCCGCCGGATCCGAGGCGGCGCAACTCGTCGGCGTCCGGCACACCGGCGCTGCGGAGGCGCTCGGCCAGGACCGCGCCGATGTTGGGCATCTGCTGCAGGGAGTCCATGCCCCCATCATGCACCTCCCGACGCCCCGTCAGACGGCCATCCCGGTCCAGACACGCTCGCCGCCCCCCGGAGTTCCGTCCCCCACCGGCGGACCGGGGCGGAAAAGGCCCGGAGACCGCGGTACTCCCGGTCGTGTCGGGACCTCGCCCGGTCGGCGCATCGGACGGGGCGCAGTGGGGACGGGTCGCGGCCGGGGTACGCGGCGGCGTGAGCCGCGACAGCGGTGCCATCGCTGCGACATCCGAGGGCTGCGGTGACGCCGGCCGTCTCGCGCTCGGCGTGCCGTACGGCCTCGGAGGCGAGCCCGGCGAGCACGATGCGAGCGTGTCCACCGGTGCCCGGGTCCCGAGCCTCACGGCTCGCAAGGATGCACCGTGCGCGGGCGGCCTTCCGCCCGGGACGGCGGTGATCCATGGCGCCGACCGCTGGTTCGAGGCGGTGTCCGGCAGGGTCGAGAGCATCCTTCAAAGCCACTGCGCGACCGGCGGGGGTCAGGCCTCGGAGGCCTCGGCGTAGACCTGGGAGAGCTCCGGAGTGCCACTGCGCGCCCAGTCGTGGCCGGCCTCGACGACGTCGAGTTCACGGCCGGATGCCAACAGCACGACGGGCCGGCCGTTGGGCCAGATCTGCCAGCTCGCGCCCGGCACGGTGCGCACGACGACCGTGCCGAGGTAGAGGCCGGCGTCGTTGCCCAGCCAGGACAGCTCGTCCGGGTCGTCACGCCAGCGCGGGACCAGTTGGTCCAGACGTTCCAGGGAGACCGCCGTGTCGTCGAGTTCCACTCCCACCGCCTCGGCCCTGGCCCGCAGCAGCTCGCACTCGGAGAGCAGTTCGGCGACTCCCTCCTGGTCCTCGGCGAGGGACTCCGGTACGGCCGCGCCGCCGACATCGCCGTACCGCTTGCGCCACCTGTCCAGGAAGGAGATGTCCATGGTCGTCAGCCTATGGCGTGGGCCTTCCGCAGTGTCCCCTCCACGGTTCATGTCGAGCCGTCTCTTCACCGGGCGCGCATGGGTCCCCCATGCCGGCTCCACGGTCGGGCCGCCTTCCGCCATGCGGCGCGCCCGTCGAGGACCCGGGGACTTCCCGCGACCGCGAACCCGCGCCGCCGGCCCGGGCCGCGCGGCCCTGCCTTCTCCCGGCGTCCTCTCCCGCCGCGGGTCGGCAGCACTTCTCTGCTGTACCGCCCAGGACAGGTCAGACGTCGAGGTCGACCACGACGGGCGCGTGGTCGGAGGCGCCCTTCCCCTTGCGCTCCTCGCGGTCGACATAGGCGTCGCCGACCGCCTTCCTGAAGGGCTGGTTCGCGTACACGAGGTCGATCCGCATGCCGCGGTTCTTGGGGAAGGCCAGCTGCCGGTAGTCCCAGTAGGTGTAGGGACGGTCGTACTTCAGCGGGCGGGGCACCACATCGCCGAGCCCGGCCTCGCGCAGGTGCTCCAGCGCCTCGCGCTCGGCGGGGGTGACATGGGTCATACCCGCGAAGACCGCCGGGTCCCACACGTCCTCATCGGTGGGCGCCACGTTGTAGTCGCCGAGGACGGCGAAGGGACGCTCGCCCGCCGCGTCCTCCGCGACCGCGGCGCGCAGCGCCTCGAACCACCGCAGCTTGTACGCGTAGTGCTCATGGCCGACCTCGCGGCCGTTGGGCACGTACACCGACCAGACGCGGACCGGTCCGCAGGTCGCCGAGACCGCCCGAGGCTCGTCGACCTCCTCGTACAGCGGGCCTCCGGGCAGGCCGACGACGACGTCCTCGAGACCCACCTTGGACAGCAGGGCCACACCGTTCCACCGGCCGGTGGCGTTGACGGCGGTCTCGTAGCCGAGGGCGCGCAACTCGTCGAAGGGGAACTGCTCCTCGGCGCACTTGGTCTCCTGGACGCACAGCACGTGCGGGCTGTTCCTCTCCAGCCAGGCCAGCAGCCGCGGCAGGCGGGCGGTGATCGAGTTGACGTTCCAGGTGGCGATGCGCATGGACCCGAATGTACCGCTCGCCTCCGACAACCGGGCCCGGTGTTCCCCGGGCCTGCCGCGGCGGGGCCCCGGCTCCGGCCGTCAGCCCAGGTCGGCGCTGTCGCCGGGGCTCATCCTGCCGTGCTCTGCGCCGCCGACACCGGGCCCGTCCGGTCCGAGCAACCGGTCGTAGACGGTACGGGCGAGGTCGTTGAGCAGCCCGTCGTGCACGTCGACGGCGCGGGCCGGCTTCACCTCGCGGAGGTAGTCGATGACCTCGGAGACCTTGCTCCAGGGAGCGTGTACGGGCAGCAGCAGCGTCTCGACGGACCGGCCGGGGACGGTGAACGCGTCGCCGGGGTGGAAGACGGAGCCGTCGACGAGGTAGCCCACGTTGGTGATGCGCGGGATGTCGGGGTGGATCACGGCGTGCATCTGGCCGTGCACCTCGACGTCGAAGCCGGCGGCGCTGAAGGTGTCGCCCTCGCCGACGGTGTGGACCCGGCCCGGGAAGGCGGCCGCGACCTGGTCGGCGACGCTTTTCAGGGTCCAGAGCTCCGCGGCGGGATTCGCCTCCAGCGCCGCGCGCAGTCGCTGCTCGCTGAAGTGGTCCGCGTGCTCGTGCGTGACGAGGACGGCCTCCGCCCCTGCGGCGGCGTCCGGCTCGCTGAAGGCTCCGGGGTCGATGGCGAGCACACGCCCGTCCTTCTCCAGTCGGACGCAGGCGTGGCCCTTCTTCGTCAGCTTCATGGCTCTCCTCCGGAGCGGTGATCCTTTGCATGGGCATCATGCCCGCGGCCGTGCGCGCCGCATCCGGGCGGGGCTGCCGGCGGGCTACGGGCGACCGGTCCGAGCCGCGCGCCCGCTCACTCCCGTGGCTGAGTCTCCTCCCCGATGACGCGCCGCGCCACCGCGAAGGCCGAGCCGGCGGCGGGCACTCCGCAGTAGACGGCGGTGTGCAGCAGAACCTCCTCGATCTCGGCCGGGGTGAGGCCGGCCCGCAACGCTGCCCTGGTGTGCGCGGCCAGTTCCGTCTGGTGGCCGCCCGCGACGAGCGCGGTCAGAGTGATGACGCTGCGGGTCCGCCGGTCGAGTCCGGGCCGGTTCCAGACCTCGCCCCAGGCGTAGCGGGTGACGAAGTCCTCGAAGTCCCCGGCGAACTCACCGGCCCCGTCGCCGGACCGGGCCGCCGGCCCGTCCCCCATGAGCTCACGCCGGGTGCGGTCGCCCTCGGTGTAGGGGTCCGGGCGGCCGGCCGCGGCGCCGTCCGGGTACCCGGGCGCGGGCCACGTGGGCGGCACTGCGGGCACGGGCTCGGGGACCGCGGGCACGGGCTGCGCCGGCACAGCCGCGGCGACCGGCTGCCCGTTCCAGGTGGCCTCGAAGTGGCGTACGAGGAGTTCCCCCACGGCGGCGGGCTGCTCGACCGGCACCAGATGCGAGGCGCCGGGGACGACCGCGAGCCGCGCGTCGGGTATCCCGGCGACCAGGGCGCGGGCGTCGGCGGGCGGGGTCACCGGGTCCTCCGCGCCGCCCAGGACCAGTGTCGGCACGGTCAGCAGGCCCAGTTCGGCGCGCACGTCGTGGGCGGCCAGCGCCTCACAGGCGGCGATGTAGCACTCGGGGTCCACGGCCCGGGCCATCTGGACGGACCAGTCCACGATGGCGGCCTGGGACGCACGGAAAGCGGGGGCGAACCAGCGCTCGGGGGCGCTCAGGGCGATGTGCTCCAGGCCGTTGGCACGGACGACCGCCGCGAGCTGCCGCCAGGCGTCGGGTGACCCGAAACGGGCGGCGGAGGAGACAAGGGCGAGCGAGGCGACGCGCTGCGGGGCGCGCAGCGCGACCTGGAGGCCGATGGCGCCGCTGAGGGCGCAGCCCGCGTAGCCGAAGCGCTCGACGCCGGCCAGGTCCAGGGTGCGCAACAAACGTTCGGCGAGGTCGGCGGTGGAGAACGAGGCCTCGGCGGGGGCGCCGCCGTGCCCGGGGAGGTCGTACCGCAGCACCCGCCACTGCCGGGTCAGCTCGGGTATCTGCCGGTCCCACATGTGCCATGTGGTACCCAGGGAGGGGCCCAGGATCAGGACGGGCGCGTCTTCCGGCCCGTCGAAGCGGTATTGCAGGGTGTTCTGTGGTGTCTCGCTCACCCGTCAGACGCTCTCACACAGCACCGTCCGCCACAGCAGCGGGGACCGAACGTGGGTCTGCCGCCTCCGCATCCGGCAAAGGGCCCGTCGCCCTCGGCCTCCTCGAGCAGCGATGGGCGCCGTGCGTGACGCGCTCCTCCATGAGCAGGAGGACAGGTCCGGCGGCGTGCCGACCTGCCGTTCGCGGGCCAGGGCGGCCAGAAGACCCTCCCGAGATCGAACCCGCCACCGCCGAGTGCGCCGGCTGGGACTGCCACCGCCGATCGCCCGGTCGCGTGCGCGGGTGGAAACGGCCGGCGCGGACGAAGGGGTCGGGCACCTTCCGGCGCCCGGGTGCCGGTCAGCGAAAGTTTATTGTGGACACGACATAGACCACGGGGTGGTCCGTGTCCGAGAAGTCGACCGTGATGTTGTGGTCCGGCTTGTCGCCGTGCTGCCTGAGCCTGAGACCGGCCCACCTGCGGTCCGTACCGAAGGTCCACCGCACGGTGCGGGCCTGCTTCCGGCTCACGGTCACGTCGCCGTCCCTGAGGGCGGATCGGTCTGTACCGACCTCGGCGAGGAAGGTGTCCAGACCGCCCTGGTTGGTGCGGAACTGCACGTAGAAGGAACTGGCCGCCCAGTTGTTGGTCTCCAGATACGCCACCGGCGCCGAACCGGAGGGGATCGGCACCTCGTAGATGCGCCGCTGCATCTTGGTGGGCCACAGATGAGTGAGCGAGGTGACGGCGGCCTGCTGCTGCTTCTCCTCGCCGCTGTCCCGGCTCTGCTCGGCGGAGATGATCACGTAGCCGATCGGCACCAGGACCAGCAGCGGGACGACCGTCCACTGCACCCAGCGCGGCGGCTTCCTCGGAACGAGGGCACTCACTTGCCGACGACCTTCACGTAGCGCTCGTACCGCTCGACGCGCCGCCGGTTGGCCCGCCGGAAACGGCGGGCGACCAGCCGCGCCAGATCCGCGGCGCCGACCATCCCCGCCTCGGGACCGAGCTGCGCCTTGACGATACGCGCCTCCGGACGGTAGCCGCGCCCTGTCAGTTGCCTTCGGAAGGCGTCGCGGGCCGGGCCGATCAGCAGGTCGTCGGCCGCGCTGACGCCGCCGCCGATGACGAAGCAGGAGGGGTCCAATGCCGCGGCGAGGTTGGCGATGCCGACGCCGAGCCACTGGCCGATGTCCTGGAAGAGTTCGACGCACATCGCATCGCCCTCACGGGCGAGCTCCGTGATGAGCGGACCGGTGATCTCCCGCACCTGGCCGTCGACCCGGTCGATGATCCCGTAGGCCACAGGGGACTCGGCCGCCGCCAGCTCACGGGCCTCGCGCACCAGGGCGTTGCCCGAGCTGTACTGCTCCCAGCACCCGCGGTTGCCACAGGGGCAGCGGTGCCCGCCGGGCACCACCTGCATGTGACCGAACTCGCCCGCGACGCCGTAGCGGCCGCGCTTGACCTGGCCGTCCTCCAGGATCGCGCCGCCGATGCCGGTGCCGAGCGTGATCATCACGAGGTCGTTCTCACCGCGTCCGGCGCCGAAGCGCCACTCCGCCCAGGCGGCGGTGTTCGCGTCGTTGTCCACCATGACGGGGACGCGCAGACGCTCGGTGAGGCGGGCCTTCAGCGGTTCGTCGCGCCAGGACAGATGGGGCGCGAAGAGCACCCTGGAACGGTCCGCGTCCACCCACCCGGCCGCGCCGATGCCGACGGCGTGCACGTCGTGCCGCTCGGACAGGTCGAGGACGAGTTCGGTGATGGTGTCCTCCACCACCTTCGGGCTCTTGCTCTTGTCCGGGGTCTCGGTGCGCAGCTTCTCCAGGATGTTGCCGTCCGCGTCGACGACGCCGGCCATCACCTTGGTGCCGCCGATGTCGATGCCGACGGTGGGGACCCGGGGCGCGGTGAGGTGCGAGCGGCGCTCGCGGCGGCCCACCGTGCTCAGGAGTGTGGAGCTGCTCGAGGTGCGGGCGGCGCCCCGGTACATGCTCATCGGTTCACCCCCGTGCACCCGATCCCGGACTCGGTCCCGAACTGCTGCTCGGTCGTCGCTCGCAAGGCTCGTCTCTCCGGGGTCGGGGGCGTTTCTCCGAGTGATTCTAAGTGCCCCGCGTCGCGGGGGCTGGCGCCGGCCGGGCCGGGGGCGGGCCGGCGGGCGGCGGGGGCGGCCCGGGCCGCCCGCCCGCCGTCAGCGCGCCGGGCGGCGCAGCTCGTGGGCCAGGGCCTCCAGATCGTTGCCGCCGGCCATCTCCATGGTGAGCTCGTCCACCGTGATCTCGTCCCTGGCATGGGAGCCGGTCATGCTGCCGCGGCGCAGGAGGACGAAGCGGTCGCCGACGAGGTGGGCGTGGTGGGGGTTGTGCGTGATGAGGACGACGCCGAGTCCGGCGTCCCGCGCGGCCGCGACGTACTTCAGGACGACGCCGGACTGCCGGACGCCCAGCGCCGCCGTGGGCTCGTCGAGGACGAGCACCTTGGCCCCGAAGTGCACGGCCCGGGCGATGGCGACGCATTGGCGCTGGCCGCCCGACAGGGTGCCGATGGGCCGGTCCACGTCGTGCAGGTCGATGCCCATGTCCCGCAGCGCGGTGCGCGTGGTCTCCCGCATCATGGCGACGTCCAGGCGCTTGAAGGGGCCGCGGCCCTTGCGCGGCTCGGAGCCGAGGAAGAAGTTCCGCCACACCGGCATCAGCGGGACGACGGCCAGGTCCTGGTACACGGTGGCGATGCCGTGGTCGAGCGCCTCGCGCGGGGAAGCGAGGCGCACGGGCAGGCCCTCGATCTCGTAGCTGCCCCGGTCGTGCTGGTGCAGCCCCGAGATGATCTTGATCAGGGTGGACTTCCCGGCCCCGTTGTCGCCGAGGACGCAGGTGATCTCCCCCGGGTGCACCTCCAGGCAGACGTCCTGCAGCGCGCGCACGTGCCCGTACGCCTTGCTGACGTCGGTCAGTTTCACCAGGGCCGTCACTTCGCCGCCTCCGCCCTCTTGCGCACCCAGGCGTTGAGCAGCGTCGCCAGCAGCAGCATGGCGCCCAGGAAGAACTTGAACCAGTCCGGGTTCCACTCGGCGTAGACGATGCCCTTGCTGGTCATGCCGAAGATGAAGGCCCCGACCGCCGAGCCGATGGCGGAGCCGTGGCCGCCGGTCAGCAGGCAGCCGCCGATCACGGCGGCGATGATGTACAGGAACTCGTTGCCGACGCCCTCTCCCGACTGCACGACGTCGAAGGAGAACAGCAGGTGCTGTCCCGAGATCCACGCGCAGAAGGCGACGGCCACGTAGAGGCCCGTCTTCGTACGGGTGACGGGGACGCCGACCGCGCGGGCCGCGTCGGGGCCGCCGCCGGAGGCGAAGATCCAGTTGCCGGCGCGCGTGCGCAGCAGCACCCAGGTGGCGACGGCGACCAGGGCGATCCACCACACGATGGTGACCTGCAGGTCGATGTCGCCGATGGTCAGGTGCGAGGCGAACAGTGCCCGCGCCGAGGCGAATCCCTCCATGTCGGCGACGGACTTGGTGCTCACCGTGCCGTCGATGAGCTTGGTGAAGCCCAGGTTGAGCCCGGTGAGCATCAGGAAGGTGCCCAGGGTGATGATGAAGCTCGGCAGTTTCGTGCGGGCCAGCATGATGCCGTTGAAGAAGCCGATGGCGAGGGTGACGACCAGCGAGACCCCGACACCGACCCAGACGTTCGCCGTCATCTGGTAGCTGAACATCGACGACACCAGGGCGGAGGACGTGACGAGGACGCCCGCCGACAGGTCGAACTCGCCGCCGATCATCAGCAGCGCCACCGGCACCGCCATGATCCCGATGGTGGACGCCGCGTACAGGATGGTCCCGAGGCTCGCCGGCCGCAGGAAGGAGTCGGCGGCCACGGAGAAGAAGACGAAGACGGCCACGGCGCCGACGATCGCCCCCAGCTCGGGGCGGCTGAACAGGCGGTGCCCGAGCCGCCTCGGGGGCGCGAGGCTGTCGGTGGTCATCGGGTGCCCCGCTTCGCGTAGTCCTTCAGCGCGGCGGCGTCGTCCTTGGTGACGATCTGCGGGCCGGTGAGCACGGGCCTTCCACCGCCGAGGACGTCGGCGTTGTAGCGGTAGAGCCACAGCAGGTCCACGGCCTCGTACCCCTGCAGGTACGGCTGCTGGTCGACGGCGAAGCCGATGGTGCCCGCCTCCAGCGCGCCCGCGACCTGGCCGTTGAGGTCGAAGGTGTCGACCTCGGCCTGGCTGCCCGCCTGCTCCTTCGCCTTGGCGGCGGTGGCGGCGTAGGGCGCGCCCAGGGTCACGACGGCGTCGATGGACGGGTCGGCGGCCAGCTTGGCCTGGAGGGCGGACTGGACGTCGGGCATGTTGGTGCCGTTGACGTAGAGGTTCTCCGTCGTGCCCTCGAAGGTGTTCTTCACACCCGCGCAGCGCTGCTCGTGGCCGACGTTGCCCTGCTCGTGCAGCACGCACAGGGCGTGCTTCCGGCCGCGCGCCGTGAGCTCGTCGCCGACGGCCTCACCCGCGATCGTCTCGTCCTGTCCGATGTGCGCCAGGGCGCCGTATTCCTTGGACTGGGCCGATCCGGAGTTGATGGTGATGACCGGGATGCCCGCCTTCTCCGCCTTCGAGACGACGTCCTTCATGGCCTCGGGCTTGGCGAGCGTGACGACCAGGCCGTCGACCTTCTGGTCGATGGCCGTCTGCACCAGCTGCGCCTGGTCCTTGCCCTGGTCGCTGTTCGAGTACAGGAACTTGATGTTGTCCTTGGCCGCCGCCTGCCGAGCGCCCTTCTGGACGATGTCCCAGAAGCTGTCGCCGGCACCGGCGTGGGTGACCATGGCGACCGTCCACTTCGGTGTGTCGACGGCCGAACCGTTGGCCTGGGCCTCCTTGGCCCGCTGCTCGGCCCGCAGGCCTCCGGTGCTGCTGCAGCCCGCCAGCGCCACACCGATGACCACTGTCAGCAGCGCACCGAGCGCACGCCTTGCCCTGATCGCGCTCTCCACGTCGTGCCTTTCCCTGCAGGTCTTGGAACCGACCAAGTATCCGTCACAGGGTGCGATGGTTGCGGAGGGGGGTGTTCCGGGCGGCTCAGGGCCGTACGAGCAGCTGGAACTCGAAGGCGTAGCGGGAGGCGCGGTAGATGTGCGTGCCGTACTCGACGGCCCGTCCCGTGTCGTCGTAGGTCGTCCGGCTCATGGTGAGCAGCGCGGCCCCGGGCTCTTCGGTGAGCAGCTCGCCCTCCGCCTCGGTGGCGCAGCGGGCGCCGACCGACTGGCGGGCGCTGTGCAGGGTGATCCCGGCGGCACGCATCATGCGGTACAGGCCGGTGGACTCCAGCTTGGTGTCGTCCAGAGGCAGGAGACCGGGCGGCAGGTAGTTGCACATGTGGGCCATCGGTTCACCATGGGTGAGGCGCAGCCGCTCGAGGACGACGACGTCGCTTCCCTCGGCGATTGCGAGGGCAGCGGCGATCTGGGCGGAGGCCGGCTCGGTCTCGTTGCGCAGCACCCGGGTGGCGGGGCTCTGCCCGGCGGCCTGGAGGTCGTCGAACAGGCTGCTCAGTTCCAGGGGCCGCTTCACCTGGCTGTGCACGACCTGGGTGCCCACGCCGCGGCGGCGCACCAGCAGTCCCTTGTCCACCAGGGACTGGATGGCCTGCCGGACGGTCGGCCGGGAAAGGCCGAGCCGTCCGGCCAGGTCGATCTCGTTGCCGAGAAGGCTTCCGGGGGCGAGCCTGCCGTGCTCGATGGCGCCTTCCAGCTGCTGGGCGAGCTGGTAGTACAGCGGCACCGGGCTGGAACGGTCCACCTCGAAGTCGAGCGGCGCGGACTCTGCTTTGGACACAGGGGGAGCGTATCCGCGAGTCCCGGTCTCAGGAAATCCCGACATCACATTGTCCGAACATGGGGATCCAAGCCTTCCTCGGGCCGGTGGGCGGGCGGGTCCGGCAACGGTTCGAGAGCCTGCTCACAGATGGCGGCGCCGCTCCGTCAGATGGCGCTCGTAGGCCTTGCGGGCCTCGACGGCCGCCTCACGGGAAGCGGTCTCGGCGACCGGCACGTCCCACCACGCCTGGGCCGCGGGGGCCGTCGGGGTGGGGTCGGTCTCGACGTACACGCAGGTCGGCCGGTCGCCGGCGCGGGCGGTGGCCAGCGCGTCGCGCAGCTCGCGCACCGTTTCCGCCCGCAGCACGTCCATCCCGAGGCTCGCCGCGTTGGCCGCGAGGTCCACCGGGAGCGGGTCGCCGGTGAAGGAGCCGTCGGCCGCGCGGTAGCGGTAGGCGGTGCCGTAGCGCTCGGCGCCGACCTCGTCGGACAGCCCGCCGATGGAGGCGTAGCCGTGGTTCTGGACGAGGAGGACGTTGATGTTCACGCCCTCCTGGACGGCGGTGACGATCTCCGTCGGCATCATCAGGTAGGTACCGTCCCCGACGAGCGCCCACACGGGCCGGTCGGGTGCCGCCATCCGCACCCCGATGGCTGCCGGGATCTCGTAGCCCATGCAGGAGTAGCCGTACTCCAGGTGGTACTGGCGCGGGGAGCGGGCGCGCCACAGTTTGTGGAGGTCGCCCGGGAGGGAGCCGGCGGCGTTGATCACCACGTCGTCGTCGCCGACCACCGAGTCGAGAGCGCCGAGCACCTGGGTCTGGGTGGGGCGGTCCGTGTCGTCCGCGGCGTACGCCGCGTCGACGACGCGCTCCCAGCGCTCCTTTCCGGCGCGGTACTCGGCCTCGTACTCCGCATCGACGCGGTGTCCCGCCAGAGCCCGCGCGAGGGCCTCGAGGCTCGCGCGGGCGTCGGCGACCAGGGTGCGGGCGCCGAGCTTGTGGGCGTCGAAGCCGGTGATGTTGAGGCCCAGGAAGCGCACGCCCGGGGCGGCGAAGAGCGTGGAGGACGCGGTGGTGAAGTCGGTGTAGCGGGTGCCAACGCCGATGACGAGGTCGGCGGTGCGCGCGATGTCGTCGGCGACGGCGGTGCCGGTGTGGCCGATCCCCCCGAGGTCGGCCGGGTGGTCGTGGCGCAACGAGCCCTTGCCGGCCTGCGTGGAGGAGACCGGGATGCCGGTCGCCTCGACCAGTACGCGCAGCGCGGGCTCGGCCTCGCTGTGGTGGACGCCGCCTCCCGCGATGATCAGCGGGCGCCGCGCGGCGCGCACGGCCTCGGCGGCGGCGGCGAGTTCGGCGGCCTCGGGGGCCGGGCGCCGTACGTGCCAGACGCGCTCGGCGAAGAACTCCTCGGGCCAGTCGTACGCCTCGGCCTGGACGTCCTGCGGCAGGGCGAGGGTGACGGCGCCGGTCTCTGCGGGATCGGCGAGCACGCGCATCGCGTGCAGCGCGGAAGGGATCAGTGCCTCGGCCCGCGTCACCCGGTCGAACCAGCGGGAGACCGGTCGCAGCGCGTCGTTGACGGACACGTCGCCGTACTGGGTGTGCTCCAGCTGCTGGAGCACCGGATCGGGCAGGCGGTGGGCGAAGGAGTCGCCGGGGAGCAGGAGCACCGGCAGCCGGTTGACGGTGGCGAGCGCGGCGCCCGTCACCAGGTTGGTGGCGCCGGGGCCGATGGAGGTGGTGACGGCCTGCGCGGACAGCCGGTTGAGCTGCCGGGCGTAGCCGACGGCGGCGTGCACCATCGCCTGCTCGTTGCGGCCCTGGTGGAACGGCATGTCCCCCCGGTACTCCACCAGCGCCTGGCCGATGCCGGCGACGTTGCCGTGGCCGAAGATGCCCCATGTGCCGGCGACGAGCCGGCGGCGGACCCCGTCGCGCTCGGTGTACTGCGCGGACAGGAACCGCACCAGCGCCTGGGCGACCGTGAGGCGGCGTACGGACTGGCTGCTCATCAGGACCTCTCGAGGGCGTCGTCGAGGGCGGCGGGGGCGGTGTACAGGGGCAGGCGCGGGTCGACGGGCTGGTCCGGCCAGGTGGACCGGATCCAGGCGTGGTCGGGGTGGTCGCGGATCAGCCAGGCGCGCTCCCCCGGGCCCGCCATGACGTTGAGGTAGTACATGTCGTGCCCGGGGACGGCCATCGAGGGGCCGTGCCAGCCGTCCGGGACGAGGACGACGTCGCCGGTCCGGACCTCGGCGAGCACATCGGTGCCGCGGCCGTTGCCGGAGGGCGAGATCCGCTGGTAGCCGACGCCCTCCTTGCCGTGCGCCGGGGCGATCTCGAAGTAGTAGATCTCTTCCAGGCGCGCTTCGCCCTCGCGCTCCTCGTCATGCTTGTGCGGCGGGAAGGACGACCAGTTGCCCGCCGGGGTGAGCACCTCGACCGCGATCAGCCGGTCGCACGCGAAGACTCCGGCCGCACCGAAGTTGTTGACCTGGCGGCTGCAGCTGCCGGCGCCCCGCAGCTCCACGGGGACGTCGCGGGCCGGTCCGTAGCGGGCGGGCAGCCGGCGTTCGCAACGGGCCCCGGTCAGGGCGAAGCGGCCGCCGGAGGCCGTCGTGACGGTGACCGTCTCGTCGCGCGGCACATATGCGAAGTCGCTGACCGCCGTGAACACGCTCTCGCGCCCGGTGAGCCCGAAGGTCCCGCCCGGGGTGCGGACCTCGCAGCCGCCGGAGAGCGGCAGCACGATCCACTCGCTGTCGCCGGTGGCGAACTCGTGCCGTCCGCCGGGCGGGAGTTCCAGGATCCGCAGGAAGGAGTGTTCCCAGCCGGCCCGGCCGGGGTCGACGTCGACCGCGTAGGGGCCGGTGGCGGCCGTCCCGGCGGCCAGGTGCTCCTCGGTGCTGCTCATGGCGTGGGCCTCGCACTTCTCGCGGTTCGACGGGACGCGGACTTCACAGCAGGCCGACGGCGGTGTCGACGGCGCTCTGCACGCTGCCCTCCGCCGGGTAGAGCAGGGTACGGCCGACCACGAGGCCCTGGACGGTGGGCAGGCGCAGCGCCTTGCGCCACTTCTCGTAGACCGCGTCCTGCTCCCTGCCCACCTCACCCCCCAGCAGGACGGCGGGGAGCGTGGAGGTCTCCATGACGGCGGCCATGTCGTCGGCGTCCTCGGTGACGGGCACCTTGAGCCAGGTGTAGGCGGAGGTGCCGGCGAGCCCGGAGGCGATGGCGATGGACGTGGTGACGGCCTGCGCGCTCAGGTCGTTGCGCACCCTGCCGTCGACGCGACGGGACATGAAGGGCTCGACGAAGACCGGGAGCCGGTGCTCGGCCATCTCGTCGATGGCCCGGGCGGTGGCGACCATGGTGCTCAGCGAGCCGCTGTCCTCGTAGCTGATGCGCAGCAGCAGCTTGCCCGCGTCGAAGCCGAGCCGCGCTATGTCCTGGGCTCGGTGCCCGGTGAAGCGGTCGTCGAGTTCGAAGGAGGCGCCGACCAGGCCGCCGCGGTTCATCGACCCCACCACGACCTTGCCCTCGAGTGCGCCGAGCAGCAGCAGGTCCTCCAGTATGTCCGCGGTGCCGAGGACCCCGTCCACGCCGGGGCGGGAGAGCGCCGTGCACAGCCGCTCCAGCAGGTCGACGCGGTTGGCCATGGCGAACTCGCGGTCTCCCACGGCGAAGGCGCCGCGCGCGGGGTGGTCCGCGGCGATGATCAACAGCCGTCCGCCGTCGCCGACGAGCGGGCGCCGGACGCGGCGGGCGGCGGCCTCGGCGATCGCCTCGGGATGGTGGGTCCGCACCTTCACCAGGTCGGAGATGCTGATGCTCATGGGGATCTCCCTTTCGGGCGGGACGGGCCGTCAGCCCCGGTCGAGGAGGCCCTGGACCTCCGACGCGGTGGGCATCGCGGAGGAGCAGGCGAGGCGGGAGGCCACGATCGCGCCCGCGGCGTTCGCGTGGCGCATGATCCGCTCCAGGCCCCAGCCGGCGAGCAGTCCGTGGCAGAGGGAACCGCCGAAGGCGTCGCCCGCACCGAGTCCGTTGACCACCTCGACGGGTACCGGCGGGACTTCGGCGCTGGTGCCGTCGCGGTGGACGGCGAGAACGCCCTTGGGGCCCTGCTTGACGACGGCGAGTTCGACACCTGCGGCCAGCAGCGCCTCCGCGGCGGCACGCGGTTCGCGCACCCCGGTGGCGACCTCGCATTCGTCGACGTTGCCGACGGCGACGGTGGCCGAGGCGAGCGCCCGCGCGTAGTGGGGCCGCGCCTCGTCGGGGTCCGGCCAGAACATCGGGCGCCAGTCGAGGTCGAAGACGGTGGTACCGCGGCGCGCCCTGGCCTCGAGGGCGGTGAGGGTGGCGGTGCGGCTGGGCTCCGCGCACAGGCCGGTCCCGGTCATCCAGAAGACGCCGGCGGCCCGGACCGCGTCGAGGTCGAGTTCGTCGGCGTCGATCTCCAGGTCGGGGGCCTTGGGGAGCCGGTAGAAGTAGAGCGGGAAGTCGTCCGGCGGGAAGATCTCGCAAAAGGTGACCGGCGTCGGGTGGCCGGTGACCGGGGTGACGTACCGGTCGTCGACGCCGAACTCCTTGAGCGCCTGGTGGCAGTAGGCGCCGAAGGGATCGTCGCCGGTACGGGTGATGACGGCGGTGGTACGGCCGAGGCGTGCGGCTGCGACGGCGACGTTGGTGGCGGAGCCGCCGAGGAACTTTCCGAACGTCTCGACCTGCGACAGCGGGACGCCGGTCTGCAGCGGGTAGAGGTCCACCCCGATCCGCCCCATCGTGATCAGGTCGTACGGCTCGGTCATGGGTGTGACTCCTCGTCGCGTGTCACCGGCGGTCCCGCTCTGCGGCCCTGTCAGGTCTAGCCCGCCCGGTCGCGGGATGTCAACGGTATGTCCTTACATACGAACCTGTCCCCGGGTCCACATCCTCGCGGGTCGTTGCGGCGCCTATGTAATGACGTCCGGACACATTCTTGACAGGGACACCCGAGAGGGGTTAGCTCCCTGCAGCACCCGGCCTTGTGAAAGATCCGTCCTCTTCTCCCTCCCACCGCAGTGAGGTGCCGGAACATGCAACGCTCGCGCGAAATCCGTCGGTTGTACGCCGCCGCCGCCCTCTCCACCGCTGCGGTCCTCCTCGCGGCCGGCTGTTCCAGCAGCTCGGGCGGGAAGAAGGCCGACGAGTCGGCGGACGCCCCTGCCGCCGGTAAGGCCGGCACCCCGCGGATGAAGATCGCGATGGTCACCCACGCGGCCCCCGGCGACACCTTCTGGGACCTGATCCGCAAGGGCGCCCAGGCCGCCGCCGCCAAGGACAACGTGGAGCTGGTCTACTCCAACGATCCCAACGCCGCGACGCAGGCCAACCTGATCCAGAACGCGATCGACCAGAAGGTCGACGGGATAGCCGTCACCCTGGCCAAGCCTGACGCCATGAAGGACGTCGTCGCCAAGGCCGAGGCCGCAGGCATCCCGGTGGTCGGCCTCAACGCGGGCCTGGACGACTGGAAGGACCAGGGGCTGCTGGAGTACTTCGGACAGGACGAGAGCGTCGCCGGCGAGGCACTGGGCGAGAAGCTCAACGACCTGGGCGCCAAGCACAACCTCTGCGTCATCCACGAACAGGGCCACGTCGCCCTGGAGGCGCGGTGCGCCGGCGTGAAGAAGACGTTCAAGGGGAAGACCGAGAACCTGTACGTCAACGGCACGGACATGCCGTCGGTGAAGTCCACGATCACGGCCAAGCTCAAGCAGGACTCGGGCATCGACTACGTCGTCACCCTGGGCGCGCCCTTCGCCCTGACGGCCGTCCAGTCGGTCGCGGACGCCGGCAGCGGCGCCGCGGTCGGCACGTTCGACCTCAACAAGGAGCTGGTCAAGGCCGTCCAGGACGGCGAAGTGCAGTTCGCGGTCGACCAGCAGCCGTACCTGCAGGGCTACCTCGCCGTCGACTCCCTGTGGCTGTACAGGACCAACGGCAATGTCAGCGGCGGCGGCGTGGCTCCCGTCCTGACCGGCCCGGCCTTCGTCGACAAGGGCAACGTCGAGTCCGTGTCCGCGTTCGCCGCGAAGGGCACCCGGTGATCCCTGTGCCGCGGGCAGCCGCCCCAGCGGCGTCTCCCTCGCCTCCGGCGGCGCCCGCCACGCCGCCGGACGGCCGCACCGCCCGGCGCTCGCTGCTGCGCAGGACACTGGCGCGCCCCGAGATCGGCGCGCTGATCGCCGCCATCGCGGTCTACCTCTTCTTCTTCGCGGTGGCGCCGTCCTTCCGCGAGGCGGGCTCGCTGGCGACCGTGCTCTACCAGGCGTCGGTCATGGGCATCATGGCGCTGCCCGTGGCCCTGCTGATGATCGGCGGCGAGTTCGACCTGTCGGCCGGCGTCGCGGTCACCACGTCCGCCCTGACCGCGAGCATGTTCAGCTTCCAGCTCAGCATGAACGTGTGGACCGGCATCGCCGTCGCCCTGGTGGTGTCCCTCGCCATCGGGGCGCTCAACGGCTACCTGCTGGTGAGGACCGGGCTGCCCAGCTTCCTCATCACCCTGGCCACCTTCTTGATGCTGCAGGGCCTCAACCTGGCGGTCACGAAGATCTTCACCGGCAACGTCGCCACCGACTCCATCAGCGACATGGACGGCTTCGGCCAGGCGCGCGCTCTGTTCGCCTCGGAGATCGGCATCGGCGGGGTCCGGCTCAAGGTGACGGTGTTGTGGTGGCTCGGCTTCGCGGCGCTCGCCACCTGGGTGCTGCTGCGCACCAGGTTCGGCAACTGGACCTTCGCGGTCGGCGGAAACCAGGACAGCGCGCGGGCGGTCGGCGTACCGGTGGCCTTCACCAAGATCGCGCTGTTCACGGCCGTGGGCTTCGGCGCCTGGTTCACCGGCATGCACCTGCTCTTCTCGTTCAACGCGGTGCAGTCCGGCGAGGGCGTCGGAAACGAGTTCCTGTACATCATCGCGGCGGTCATCGGCGGCTGCCTGCTGACCGGCGGCCACGGTTCGGCGATCGGCTCGGTGATCGGTGCCTTCATCTTCGGGATGGTCTCGCAGGGCATCGTGTACGCCAACTGGAACCCCGACTGGTTCACGTTCTTCCTCGGCGTGATGCTGTTGATCGCGACCCTCGTCAATCTGTGGGTCCGCCGCACGGCGACCCGGAGGTGAGCCAGATGAAGACCGCCACCACCCCCGACGACACCCCCGACGGCACCACCGCCGGCCCCGAGCCCCTCGTCGAACTGGCCGGGGTGGGCAAGAGCTACGGCAACGTCCGTGCCCTGCACGGGGTGGACCTGACGGTCCGGCCGGGACAGGTCACCTGCGTCCTCGGCGACAACGGCGCGGGCAAGTCCACCCTGATCAAGATCATCTCCGGGCTGCACCGGCACACCGAGGGCGAGTTCCGCATCGACGGCGCACCCGTGCGGCTCAGCTCCCCGCGGGAGGCCCTGGACCGCGGCATCGCCGCCGTCTACCAGGACCTGGCGACCGTCGCGCTGATGCCCGTCTGGCGGAACTTCTTCCTCGGCTCCGAACCGACCCGCGGCCCCTGGCCCGTACGCCGCCTGGACATCGCCAGGATGAAGCGGACCGCGGATGAGGAGCTGCGGGCCATGGGCATCGCGCTGGACGACCTCGAACAGCCCATCGGTACCCTCTCCGGCGGCCAGCGGCAGTCCGTGGCCATCGCCCGGGCGGTCCACTTCGGCGCCCGGGTGCTGATCCTGGACGAACCGACCGCGGCGCTGGGCGTCAAGCAGTCGGGGGTCGTCCTGAAGTACGTGGCGGCCGCACGCGACCGGGGTCTGGGCGTCGTCTTCATCACCCACAATCCGCACCACGCGTTCCTGGTGGGCGATCACTTCTGCGTGCTGCGGCTGGGCACCCTCGAACTGAGCGCGGACCGCAGGGACGTCTCCCTGGAGGAGCTCACGCACCACATGGCCGGCGGCGCCGAACTGGCCGCGCTCGAGCACGAACTGACCCAGGTCAGCGGTCTCGCCCCGGAGGAACCGCCCGAACCGCGGGACCCGGGCGAGGCCCGCACCTCTCCGTGAGGGGTGCCGCGCCCCGCACCCGTCCTGACATGACGTCCGTATGTCAGGACCAACTCTTGACGGCTGCCCGGCCGGACGGCGAAGCTTCCTGCGGGACCACGGAGCCCCGCGGCATCCGTACCGCCGCCCCGACGGGGCGCCCCACCGAACCACGACCGGTCCCGCGGCGACCGGCCGGTGAGAGGAGCCCTCCGCATGACTGCCCCCTCCCCCGTTCTGGACCGGATCCGGATCGGCTCCGCGCCCGACTCGTGGGGCGTCTGGTTCCCCGACGACCCGCGGCAGGTGCCCTGGCAGCGCTTCCTCGACGAGGTCTCCGAGTCCGGCTACGAGTGGATCGAACTCGGCCCGTACGGCTACCTGCCGACCGATCCGGCCCGGCTCGCCGAGGAGACCGCGCGCCGGGGCCTGAAGGTCTCCGCGGGCACCGTCTTCACCTCCCTGCACCGCGGCCCGTCGGTGTGGGACGCCACCTGGGAGCACGTCGGCCAGGTCGCCGCGCTCGCCCAGGCCATGGACGCCCGGCACCTGGTGGTCATCCCCTCCTTCTGGCGCGACGACAAGACCGCCGAGGTCATCGAGCCGCGCGAGCTCACCGCCGAGCAGTGGGGGCACCTCGCCAACGGCATGGAGCGCCTGGGCCGGCAGGTCCGCGAGACCTACGGCCTGGACATCGTCGTCCACCCGCACGCCGACACCCACATCGACACCGAAGAGCACGTCGAGCGCTTCCTCGACGCGACCGATCCCGGCCTGGTCAACCTCTGCCTGGACACCGGCCACTACGCCTACTGCGGCGGCGACAGCGTCAAGCTCATCGAGACCTACGGCGAGCGGATCGGCTACCTGCACCTGAAGCAGGTCGACCCGGAGATCCTCGCCGACGTCGTGAAGCACCAGATCCCCTTCGGCCCGGCCGTACAGCGCGGCGTCATGTGCGAGCCGCCGGGCGGGGTGCCCGCCCTTGAGCCGGTGCTGGCCGCGGCGCAGGGCCTGGGCGTTGACCTGTTCGCCATCGTCGAGCAGGACATGTATCCCTGCGAGCCGGAGCGGCCGCTGCCCATCGCACAGCGCACCCGGAAGTTCCTGCGCTCCTGCGGTGCCTGACGCACCACGCACGAAAGGGAAACACGCACATGACGCAGCACGGACCGCTCGGGGTCGCCGTCATCGGTACCGGCAAGATGGGCGCCGACCACGTACGCCGCATCAACGACGTCGTCAGCGGCGCCCGGGTGACCGCCGTCGTCGACGTCGACGCCGAGCGCGTCAAGGCGGTCGCCGACGGCATCGAGGGCTGCACCGCCTACACCGACCCCGCGGCGGCGATGGCCGCTGCCGATGTGGAGGCCGTCCTCATCGCCTCGCCCGGCCCCGCCCATGAGGCGGCGCTGCTCACGGCCTTCGCGCGCGACCTGCCGGTGCTGTGCGAGAAGCCGCTCACACCGGACGCCGCCTCGGCGCTGCGGGTCATGGAGGCGGAGCAGAGGCTGGGGCACCGGCGGGTGCAGGTCGGCTTCATGCGGCGCTACGACACGGAGTACACGAAGCTCAAGGCCCTGCTCGACAGCGGTGAACTGGGCCGCCCGCTGATGCTGCACAACCGGCACCGCAACGCGAGCATCCCGCCGGGCTTCACCAACGCCAACCTCGTCAACGACTCGCTCGTCCACGAGATGGACGTGACCCGCTGGCTGCTGGGGCAGGAGATCACAGCCGTCACCGTGCTGCGCCCGCGCCCGTCCGCGAACGCGCCGCGGGGCCTGGACGACCCGCAGTTCGTGGTCTTCGAGACCGACGGCGGGGCGGTGGTCGACGTCGAGGTCTATCTCAACTGCGGCTTCGGCTACCAGGTGCAGGCCGAGGCGGTCTGCGAACGCGGCAGCGCCCGCATCGGCGACAGGCACGACCTGCTCGTCAACACCGCCGGCCGCTGGGGCGGCACCATCGCCCAGGACTTCGTGGAACGCTTCGCCGACGCCTATGACCGCGAGGTGCAGGCGTGGGTCGACGCCACCCGGCGCGGTGAGGTCACGGGCCCCAGCGTCTGGGACGGCTACGCCGCCGCGGCGGTCTGCGAGGCCGGTGTCCGCTCGCAGGGCACGGGCGGACGCGTCGAGGTCGAACTGGCCGACCGCCCCGCGCTCTACCGCTGAGGCACCCGTCCCGGCCGTCCCCGGCCCGGCGCGGGCGGGAGGCCACTCCCTGGTCCCCCGCCCGCGCCTCCCGTGGACCCGTGGACCCGTGACGCCGCGAGTGCGGGATCCGTGAGACCTGCGGGACCTACGAGACCTGCGAGACCTCCCATACGTGCGAGACCATGAGAAAGGACCCGCTCCACCATGCGCGTCGTCCTGTTCGGCGTGGGGCGCCTCGGCTCCTTCCACGCGGCCACCCTCCACGCCCACCCCGAGGTCTCGGAACTCGTCCTCGCCGACACCGACGCCCAGCGAGCCGCCGGGGCCGCCGCGCGACTGGGCGCGGGTGCGCGGGCGGCGGTCTCGGTCGACGCGGCGTTCGCCGAGAGCGCGGACGCGGTGGTCATCGCCTCCCCGACCTCCTCGCACGCGGAACTGATCTCCCGCGCCGTGCGGGCCGGGCTCCCGGCGTACTGCGAGAAACCGGTCGCCCTGGACCTGGAGTCGACGGTCACCGCACTGCGCGAGGTCGAGGAGGCCGGTGCCGTCCTCCAGATGGGCTTCCAGCGCCGCTTCGACCCCGGCTACCGAGCCGCCCGGGAGGCCGTCCGGGCCGGCCGGCTGGGACGGCTGCACACCGTACGGGCGCTGACCTCCGACATGGCGCCCCCGCCGCCGGAGTTCGTGCCGCTGTCCGGCGGCCTCTACCGGGACTGCCTGATCCACGACTTCGACGCGGTGCGGTGGGTGACCGGACGTGAGGTCGTCGAGGTGTACGCCACGGGCGCCGACGGCGGCGCGGACTTCTTCCGCGCGGCGGGTGACGTGGACACCGCGGCCGCCCTCCTCACCCTCGACGACGGCACCCTCGCGACCGCCACCTCCACGCGCTACAACGGAGCTGGGTACGACATCCGCATGGAACTCGCCGGGACGCTCGACCAGATCGCGGTCGGCGTCGGCCCCCGGACGCCGGTCACCTCCGTGGAACCGGGCGCGGCGCCGGGCGTGCCGGTCCCGTGGACCGGCTTCGTGGACCGCTTCGGACCCGCGTACCGGGCGGAGATCGACGCCTTCCTGCGGGTGGTCGCGGGCCGGTCGGAAAACCCCTGCGACGGGCGGGAGGCGCTCGCCGCGCTGCTCGTGGCGGAGGCGTGCGAGGTCTCGCGGAGGGAGCGGCGGCCGGTCACGATCGCCGAGACGGCCGAAGCCGCGGAGCGCGTCGAGGCACGCTCGGAACGGTCTTGAGGGACCGCGCTCGGGACGGTGTGCCGGACCGCGTTCGCGGCGGTCTTGAGGGACCGCGCTCGGGACGGTGTGCCGGACCGCGTTCGCGGCGG
>JARAXD010000013.1:110765-214620 GCA_033793685.1 Streptomyces sp. ME19-03-3
GTCTTGAGGGACCGCGCTCGGGACGGTGTGCCGGCCCCCGTTCGCGGCGGTCTTGAGGGACCGCGCTCGGGACGGTGTGCCGGCCCCCGTTCGCGGCGGTCTTGAGGGACCGCGCTCGGGACGGTGTGCCGGCCCCCGTTCGCGGCGGTGTTCGGGGTGACCGCACGGGGCGCCCCCGGCACGTCACCCCGGCGGCCCGTTCCGGGTGGCGTGTTCGCCTCCGGCGGTGCTTTCTGGATGCGTTCTCCCCCACCGGCCGAAGCCCGTGGGTTTCCCAGCCGGGAGGCCGGATGGCGACGAAGATCCAGGCGCTGCGCACCCCCCGCGCGGCGGGACTGGTGGGGATCGCCTTCGCGGTGCTGATCGGCGCCGCCATCGTCCTGGTCCGGACCTCCATCCCCAACGGTGAGGGCGTGCTGACCACCTCACCCCTCAGCCTCTCCTCACGCGGCGGGGTGGGGACGGCGCTGGCCCTGATCCCCTTCGCGGGCGTCTTCTTCCTCTGGTTCATGGGCGCGGTGCGCGCGCACATGGGCGAGGGCGAGGACAAGTTCCTCTCAACGGTGTTTCTGGGCAGCGGCCTGGTGTTCGTCGCGACGCTCTTCGGCGCCACCGCCGCGGCCGGCAGCCTGCTGGCCACCACGCAGGTGGCCGCGCCCGGCCCGCCGCGGGCCGAGCTGTCGTACTTCGGACAGCACCTCACCTACAGTCTGCTGACGACGTACGCGATGCGGATGGCCGCCGTCTTCGTGCTGTCGGCCTCCACCGTCGCGCTCCGGCTCGGTACGTTCCCGCGCTGGCTGGTGCTGCTCGGGTACCTCGTGGGCATCACCTTGCTGTTCGTGGTGCCGGGCGTGCCGCTGGCCGAGCTCGTCTTCCCCCTGTGGGCGCTGATCGTCAGCCTCCACGTCCTGGTGGCGAGCTTCCGTCCCCGGCCGGCCAGGTCGCCGGCCGTCTGAGCGGTGCAGTCGCCTCGAGCGGCCGTCAGGAGGACGTGCGGCGCAGCAGCAGCGTGACGAACCCGAGCGTGCCGCGGTATCCGCGCAGCCACCCGGCGCGGTGGACGGCGGCTGCCTCCAGGGCGGCCGCACTCTCGGAGTCACCGGGGTGGTCCAGGGCCCACTCGGCGAGGGAGCCCGTCCAGGACCACTCGTAGTCGTCCCACTCACGCAGCGTGCTGACGTGGGCGAGGACAGGGGTCCAGCCGGCCTCGGCGATCCGGTCCACGGTGCACGGCAGGTCCTCGTACTCCCCCACCTCCTTGACGAGGTCGGGGGTCGGTTCGCGCTCCCAGAAACCGTCGCCCACAAGGGCGATGCCGCCGGGGGCGAGGTGCGCGCGGGCCGCGGCCAGGGTCGGCATGAGGCCGCCGAAGGCGTGCGCGGCGCCGACGCTGAGGACGACGTCGAACGGCTGCGGAGAGGCGAATCCGGCCGCGTCCCGGTCATGGAGCGTCAGCCGGTCGCCGACACCGAGCGCGGCGGCCTCGCGGGCCGCCTTCGCCAGTGCGTCGACGTCCAGGTCGACGCCCTCCGCAGTGACACCGGGGCGGCCGGCGAGGGCCCGCAGGAGCCAGGCGCCCTCTCCGCACCCGAGGTCGAGGACGTGCTCGTCGCCGCGGCGGAGCGCCCTGTCGAGGAGGCGGCGCACCGTCGCGTCGTCGAGCGGGGCGGCGATGGGGTGGTGGGTGTGCGCGATGCGTGAGATGCGGTGCCGTTCCATCCGCGCAGCCTCGCAGGGCGGGCGGTTCACCGCATCCGATAAACCCTGCGCGTGCGCGCACACGCGAGCGCCGCGCATGCGGGCACACGCCGGTGCGCGGCAGGTCCCCACTTCAATGGTCGATTCCAAGGGGCGCCTGCGGAGGGTGCGGGGGTGGGCGGTCAGGCGTCGGGGTCGACTTCCGGGTAGGTGAACCGCACGGGCCTGCCCAGCGACCGGGCGTAGGCGATCTCGGCCCGGGTGCTGTTCCCGATGTAGTCGCCGACGACGAGCACCTCATCGGCGAGCCGGATCTTCGCCCGGTGCAGATCGTCGAGTCGCACCTTCAGCGCCTCGGCCTCGACAGGATCGGACCAGAGTGCATGTGGCGACTTCATGTCGCAACCCGGCTTGACGACGATCCTTCCGGCTGCGGTCTCCCGCAGATCGGCCTCGGTCATCTCGGACATGAAGCGGGTGGAGCCGCAGATCACGACGATCCGCGGGAGACTCAGCCGCTCCTTCGCGTCGGCGAGTCTCTCCTCGGGCGTGAGTGGTTGCGGGTACGACACGGGTTCCTCCTGGTGGTTGCGGCCGCTCCCGCGAGACCGTCTCACGCTCCGACCGGCAGGCTGTACGGCCACCCTTCGGGGCCCGCTCGTCGCCTTCGCCCTGACCGGGGCCGGGGCCGACGAACGCGAGACCCTCCTCGACCTCCCGGCCGCCGAAGGGGAGCTGCCGCGAGAGCGCCACGCACAGACTCTCATCGGCGGCGAGAACTGCTTCGGCCGCGGCGACGACGTCGCCGGACCCACCGTCCTACGCTCACTGTTCGCCTGCTGTCACCGACCCGTCGGGACAGATCATCTACGCTCCCGGCGCGCCGGGACCGGCGGGTGTGAAGCGCACGGGGAGCCGGCGCACACCGCGGATCAGCATGCCGGGAAGCCAGTCCAGCTCCGCCGGGTCGGCGTCGAGAGCGAGGTCGGGGCAGCGCTCCAGCAGAGCCCGGACGGCGACACGTCCCTCGAGCCGGGCGAGCGGGGCGCCGAGGCAGTGGTGCAGTCCGTGCCCGAAGGCCACGTGGCCGCGGGTGTCCCGGCGGATGTCGAAGCGGTCCGCGTCGGGGAAGCGGCCGGGGTCGCGGTCGGCGGAGGCCAGCGCGACGAGGACGGGTTCATGGGCGGGGATGACGGTGCCGGCGACGTCGACCTGTTCCGTCGTGAAGCGGAAGGTGGCGGTCTCAACGGGGCCGTCGTAGCGGAGCATCTCCTCCACTGCGCCGTCGATGAGGCTCATGTCGGCGCGCAGGAGTGCAAGTTGGCCAGGGTGGGTGAGCAGCGCGCGAACGCCGTTGGAGATGAGGTTGACCGTGGTCTCGTGTCCGGCGATCAGCAGCAGGAACGCCATGCCGCTGAGCTCGGAGCGCGAGAGCCGGTCGCCGTCCTCGGAGGTGGTGCGGATGAGCGCGCTCATCAGGTCCTCACCTGGCGCGCAGCGCTTGTCCTCGATCAGTTCGTGGAGGTAGGCGGCGAGCTCCTCGAAGGCCGTGCGCTCGGCCACTGGAGCGGTCGGCGCGACGACCTCGTTCGACCAGGCCCGGAAGGCAGCCCGGTCCAGGTCGGGAACCCCGAGCAGCTCGCAGATGACCGTGATGGGCAGCGGGTAGGCGAGCGCCTCGACGAGGTCGGCGGTGCCGTCCGGGCGGGCCAGCATCGTGTCGAGCAGGCCGGCCGTGATCTCCTCCACACGCGGGGCCAGCTCCTCGACCCGGCGGCCGGTGAACTCCCGGGCCACCAGTTTGCGCAGCCGGGTGTGCTCCGGCGGGTCGGAGACGAGCATGTGTCGGCCGAGGAGTTCCTCGTCGTAGGAGGTCCAGCCGAGTGCTCGGGAGTCCTTGGCGAACCGGGTGTCGGCGAGCGCGGCCCGGGCCTGGTCGTGGCCGACGATGAGCCACAGCTCCCCCACGTCGGCGGTGCGTACGCGGTGTACCGGCCCCTTCTCGCGGAGCCTGGCGTAGACGGGATAGGGGTCGGCGGTGAACTCCTCGCCGTAGACCGTGAGATCGACCGTGTCCATGTACCGCACGGTAACCCGGCGGCCCGCCGCGACGCGTCACCCTGCGGGACGAGACACCCCGGACGGTCTCATCCGCAGGGTTCAGCCGAACGTGGCGGCACGCCAGGTCTCCTCGTCCGCCTCCAGCAGCGCGGCGACGACGGAAGGCTTTGGCAGCGGTCCGTGGTCGGCGGCGACGCGGAGGGCCGAGGCCGCGGTCAGATGGCCGAGCCGCAGGGCGCGCTCCACGGGCAGGTCCCGCAGCAGACCGCTGAGGAAGCCGGCGGCGAAGGCGTCGCCGGCGCCGACCGGTTCGGCCACCCGGACGGTGAGCGCGGGCACGCTGACGGTGTCGGTCCCGGCGAAGGCCGTGGCCGCACGGGAGCCGTCCTTGACGACGAGGACGCCGGGCCCGGGCAGCAGTTCGCGGACCGAGCGGGCGTCGGTGATCTTCTCGCCCCACAGGGCCTGGGCCTCGTCGAGGCCCACGAGGACGATGTCGGCCCGGTCGGCGAACGCTCGCAGCACGTCGGTGGCGCGGCGGCCGGTCCACAGCGCGGGACGGTGGTTGACGTCGAAGCTGACGGGCCACGGGCGGTCGGGGCGCAGCGCCCGCTCGACGAGGGCGTGGCAGCCGGGCGACAGGGCGGGCGTGATGCCGCTGAGGTGGACGAGCGCGGCCCCGGCCAGGGCCGGGTCGTCGAGCACGTCCGGGGTGAGCGCCGAGGCCGCCGATCCCGCGCGGTGGTAGTGGACACGGGTGCCGCCCGCACCCGGGTCCTTGAGCAGCAGCCCGGTGGGCCGCACGGGGTCCGTTCGCACCCCGGAGACGTCGACGCCGCCCGCGGCGATCCGCGCACGGATCCGACGGCCGAAGGGGTCGTCGCCGACCGCGGAGACCCATCGGGCGGGGATGCCGTGGTCGGCGAGGTAGAGGGCGACGTTGGACTCGGCGCCCGCGACGTCGACGCGCAGGAGGTCCGCGTCGTCCAGCGGCCCGAGCGGGTCGGGAGCGAGGGCGGCCATGGTCTCGCCGACGCAGACCACCGGTCCGGGCCGCAGAGTCCGTGGGGTGCTCATGGTGGCTTCCTAGGCTGTGTCGGTGCGGTCCGCGGGGCGGTACGGGGCGGCCGGTGTCCCGGGCACGTCCACCCGGACGGCGAAGACGGCGCCGTCGAGCGGTCCCGGTGCGGGCAGGCCGATGTGCGCGCTGGTGACGAGGAGGGTCCGGCCGTCGGGGCCGCCGAGGCAGAGCCCGGCGGGCTGTCCGGCGGGCAGGTCCACGATCCGGTCGAGGCTGCCGTCGGGGAGGTAGCGGTGGACCTGTCCGGTGCCCCAGACGGCGGTCCACAGTCCGCCCTCGCTGTCGGTGGTCATGCCGTCGGGGCTGCCGTCGGAGACGGTGACGAAGGTCTCGGGCGTGCCCAGGTCACCGGTCGCCGGGTCGACCGGGTAACGCCGGATGACGCCCCGCGCGCTGTCGGCGAGGTACATGACGGTGCCGTCGGCGGTGAAGGCCGGACCGTTGGGAATCGTGATGTCGCTCAGTACGCGGGTGACGCGGCCGTAGCGGTCCAGGCGGTAGAGCGAGCCGGCGTCCTCGGTGGTGTCGTACGCCATGCTGCCCGCCCAGAAGCGGCCGTGCGGGTCGGCGACGCCGTCGTTCATCCGCATCGGCACCGGGGCGTCGTGCTCGGGGCGGGCGATCCACTCCGTCCGGCCCGCGGGGTCGATACGGCAGATCCCGGTTCCCGCGGCCGCGACCCAGTGGCCGGGGCGGCCCGCGACGGGTGCCACCGCGCCCAAGGGGACGGGCAGGTGGGCGATCAGGCTGTGCGGGGCCGCGGGTCCGTCGGCAGCGGCGAGCAGCCGGCCGGTGAGGATGTCGGTGAGCACGGCGCGGCCGTCCGTCCAGCGGATGCCCTCGCCGAGTTCGAGGCGGTCGGTCCCGAGGACCGCCGGGGGCACGGTGGCGGTCATGGACGGGCCTGCGCGCGGACGACGTCCAGGAAGCCGCGGGCCCTTTCGCGCAGGGCGGTGACACTGCCGCCGTCGGCGGCGTCACCGACCAGGGGCGATCCGACGCCGACGGCGACCGCGCCGTCCCTCAGGTACACCTCGGCGGTCGGCGCGTCCACTCCCCCGACAGGCACGAACGGCAGGTCCGGGAAGGGTGCGCGAAGATCCCGCAGGTAGCCGGGGCCGCCCGCGCTGCCGGCCGGGAAGAGCTTGAGGGCATCGGCGCCCAGCCGCAGCGCCTGGAGGATGTCGGTCGGGGTCATCACCCCGGCCAGCACCGGCAGCCCGAGTTCCCCTCCGGTGGCGACGCCGTCGCTGACGGCGGGGGTGACGAGGAAGGCGGCGCCGGCCTTGTGGGCGGCCCGCGCGTCTTCGGCGCTGAGCACGGTTCCGGCCCCGAGGGGCGCGTCCGGGCCGAGCGCGGCGCGTGCCCGGGCGATCACGTCGAGCGCGTCACGGCCGCTGAGGGAGACCTCGATGAGGGGGATCCCCTCCTCGGCGAGGGTGAGCACGGTGGTCAGCGCGGCGTCCGGGTCGCTTCCGCGGACGATGGCGAGCAGCCGGTGGGCACGCAGAGCGGCGAGCAGTTCCATCCGACATCCCTTCTGGTTGATGGGGGGTTCAGGGGCGGCGGGTCGCGGCGACCGTCAGTCGCCAGGCGAGCTCGCCGGAGGGCGGGACGACGACCGTGTCGCCGTCGTCCGCCCCGGTACGGTCGAAGACGCGGCCGAGCATCGGCTCGACGCCGATCGACCGGTAGGGCGCGTCGTGGGGGAAGCCGCCGAGGTTGCGCCACAACGCGACCGCGACGGGCCGGTCGCCGGCCGCGATCTCCAGGTGGAGGGCGTCGCGGCCGTCGTGCACGGTCACCCGGGAGGTGAGGACGATCGCCCCGACGGCCGTCCCGTCGTCGGGGCCGAGCCGGTCGAGGGGGATGCCCTCGACGCGCGGCCACCGGCCGGTGATCCAGCCCGCGCCCTCGTCCGGGTAGAGCCGGGTCCGCGCGCCCGCGTCGATGCCGATCCACGCGTCGGGGGAGAGTTCCAGCAGGGCGTGGCCGGCCCACACGAAGCGGTAGCCGGGCTCGGCGGTGAGTGTGTAGTCGGCGACGGCGGCCCCGGTCCGCGTGCTCAGGCGCCGGGTCAGCCGGAAGTCGCGGCAGTCCACGACCTCCGCGTCCCCTTCCCGGCGCCAGGGCCGTGACCAGGCGTCCCCGTGGTCGGGCAGCCCGCGCACGGTGGGCAGGCACTCCTCCAGGCCGCCGGCGTCGGCGAAGGGGTCACCGGGCCGGACGAGGGCGCGGCGGGGCTCGTCGCGGTGCCACAGCCATTCGCGGCCGCCGGCGGTCAGTGACGTCCAGCGGCCGCCGTGCTCCGGGTCGGTGACCACGGAGACCGGGAGCCGGTCGCCGGTCACCATTCGGCGAAGGAGCCGTCGGCGTGGCGCCACACCGGGTTGCGCCAGGCGTGGCCGGCACGGTCCGCGGCGCGGACAGCGTCCTCGTCGATCACGACGCCGAGCCCGGGCAGCCCGGTGCGGCGGGCCTGGCCGTCGACGAACCGGAAGGGCTCGGTGTCCACCAGGTAGGACAGCAGGTCGGCGTCCTTGTTGTAGTGGATGCCCCGGCTCTGCTCCTGGATCAGGAAGTTCGGCGTGGCGAAGGCCACCTGCAGGCTCGCGGCCAGCGCGATCGGTCCGAGCGGGCAGTGCGGTGCGAGGTGCGCCCCGAAGGTCTCGGCGAGCGAGGCGATCCGGGTGACCTCCGATATGCCGCCGGCGTGCGACAGGTCCGGCTGGGCCACGGCGATGCCCGCCGTCAGGGCCGGGAGGAAGTCGGCCCGTCCATAGAGCCGTTCGCCGGTGGCGAGGGGTACGGGCGAGGCCGCGACCAGGCCCGGCAGCAGGTGCGCCTGTTCGGGCAGGACGGGTTCCTCCACGAACAGCGGGTGCAGCGGGGCGATCTCGTGCAGCACGCGCCGCGCGTTGGCGGCGGTGAACCGTCCGTGGAAGTCGACGGCGACGTCCCGGTGCGGGCCGAGTGCCTCGCGGGCGGCCGCCACGCGTTCCACGACGTCAGCGGTCTGCGCGGGGCTGCCGAGCGGCGGGGTGCGCCCGGCGGCGTTCATCTTGACGGCCGTGAAGCCGGCCTCCACCTGGGCGGTGACCTCCTCCTTGAGGCGGTCCGGTTCGTCACCGCCGACCCACGCGTACACCCGGACCGAGTCGCGGACGGGGCCCCCGAGCAGGGTGTGCACCGGCACCCCGAGGGACTTGCCCGCGATGTCCCACAGGGCCTGGTCGATGCCGGCGACGGCGCTGGAGAGCACAGGGCCGCCCCGGTAGAAGCCACCCTTGCTGAGCACCTGCCAGTGGTCCTGGATCCGCAGGGGGTCCTGGCCCACGAGGTGTTCGGCGAGCACCTCCACGGCGGCCCGCACCACTTCGGCCCGGCCCTCCACCACCGGCTCGCCCCAGCCGACGACGCCGTCGTCGGTCTCGATGCGGCAGAACAGCCAACGGGGCGGGACGAGGAAGGTCTCGACGCGCGCGATCTTCACTGTGCCTGGCCGTCCTTGTCCTGCTCGGCGGAACCGTCATCCGCGTCTTCGGTCGTCTGCGGGCCGCTGACCTTGTCGAGGTCGCGCGTCGCCTGGTCGAGCAGGGCGCGCATGGCGTTCTCCGCGGCGTCCGCGTCCCGGTCGCGCACGGCGTCGAGGACGGCGCGGTGGCTGGGCACCGGGTCCTCGCTGTGCGGGGCGCTGTGCACGAGCTGGTCGCGCTGGGCCAGGCCCGACTCGATGACCACCTCCATGCGCTCCAGCAGTTCGTTGTGGGTGGCCGCGAGCAGTGCCCGGTGGAAGGCGAGGTCGGCCTCGACGGCGTGGTGCGCGCCGCTCTGCTCGCCCATGGCGGTCAGTGCCGACTCCAGCGCCTCCAGGTCGGCGCCGGTGCGGCGGGCGGCGGCAAGCCGCACGGCGGCGGGTTCGATGATGCCGCGGACCTCGCCGAGGTTGCGCAGCAGCGCCGGATCGGCGCCGGTGCCGCTGTCCTCGGAGAACTGCCAGCGCAGCACGTCGGCGTCGAGCAGGTTCCAGTCCGAGCGGGGTCGGACGAAGGTGCCGCGCTTCTGCCGGGCGTCGACCATGCCCTTGGCCGCGAGTACCTTCAGCGATTCGCGCAGGGCCGTCAGGCTGACGTCCAGCTCGCTCTGCAGGGCCGCCATGTCGAGCGTCGCTCCCTCGGGGATCTCGCCGCTGAGCACCCGGCGGGCGAGGGTCTCCACGGTCTGGCCGTGCACTCCGCGGCGCGCGTATGGCGTCATGTGATTGCCTTTCTTGCTGTTCGATCAGTGGCCGGGGCGTCCGGTCCCGTCAGGCCGAGGCCTTGGTGACGCTCCAGCCGCCGTCCACGAGCAGGCTCGATCCGGTGATGTAGGAGGCTTCGTCGGCGGCGAGGAAGGCGACGGCGGCGGCGACCTCCTCAGGGGTGCCGAAGCGGCGGGCCGCGGTCTCGGCGACGCTCGACGCACGGTCGGCCTGCGGGACGCGGTCCCAGGCGGCGGTCAGGATCGGGCCCGGCAGCACCGCGTTCACGCGCACGTCCGGGCCGTACTCGACGGCGAGCTGACCGCACAGTGACAGCAGGGCACCCTTGCTGGCCGCGTACGCCGGGTGGCCGGGGATGCCCCGGTGGGCGTGGACCGAGGAGACGAGCACCACCGCGCCCCGGTGCTCGCGCAGGTCGGGCAGTGCCGCCTTCACGCCGAGGAAGGCACCGGTGAGGTTGACCGACAGCTGCCGCTCCCAGGAGGCGAGGGTGGTCTCGTGGGCCGGCGCGACCGTCACCGTGTAGGCGTTGCTGACCAGGACGCCCACGGGCCCGAAGCCGTGGGCGGTGGTGACCACCCGGCGCCAGTCGTCCTCGTCCGCGACGTCGGCGGCGACGAACAGGGCCCGGGCCCCGTCCTTGCGAAGCCGGTCGGCGGTCTCCTCGCCGCGGTCGGCGGCGATGTCGACGAGGACGACGGCCGCGCCCTCCGCGGCGAGGCGGGCCGCGGTCGCCGCGCCGATGCCCGACGCGGCGCCGGTGACGACGGCGACGCGGTTGGTGAAGCGGGCCGGTGGGTTCATGGGGTGGGTCTTCTCCTGTTCGGGGGTTCAGGTCGGTGCGGATTCTTCCGCTGTCGTCACTGCCGGGCCAGCACGGTCAACTCCGCGTCGTACTGCGCGGTCCAGGCGTACGGAAGCCCCGAGTGGAGCAGGTACGCGCCGCTGTAGCGGGTTCCGGTGGCGGTGTCGGCGTAGACGGCGTCCGGCCGCAGCTCTCGCAGCCGCAGCCGGGCCGGCCGGCCGGGCACCAGGGGCGCGCCGTCGAGCGGGCCGGTGTTCCAGGCCGTCACCACCAGGCGGTCACCGCCCGCTTCCGCGTACTGGACGCCGCAGGTCGGGTCGGCGGGGCTGCCCAGCAGGTGGACCTCGCCGTGGTGGACGACGTCGCGGATCTCCTTGTAGCGGGCGATCCACCGAGCGGCCTCGGCCCGCCGGCCGGGTGTCCAGTGGCGGATGTCGGCGCCGATGCCCAGCACGCCCGCCATCGAGTTGACGAAGCGGAAGGCGAGCGAGCGCGGCCGCGGGTCGAAGAGGCCGGGGGCGTCGGTGACCCAGGAGCTCATGGTGTGCGGGGCGTGCGCGTGGAGGTAGCCGTACTGGATGCGCAGCCGGTCCATGGGCGCGGTGTTGTCGCTGGGCCACACCACGTCGGTGCGGGCGATGGTGGCGTGCTCGACGCGGCCGCCGCCGCCCGCGCAGCCCTCGACGGTGACGTGCGGGTGGGCGGTGCGCAGGTGGTCCAGGACGCGGAGGTAGCCGGCGATGTGCGCGGCGTCGAGGTCCTGGCGTTCGGGGTCTGCGCCCGCCGGGTGGCCGGGGCGGCCTCGCTCGGTGGGCGGACGGTTCATGTCCCACTTGAGATAGCTGATGGCGTGGGCGCCGAGCAACCGGTCCAGGGTGCCGATGACGAATTCCTGGACGTCCTCGCGGCCGAGGTCGAGCAGCAGTTGGTTGCGTACGAGCGTCGCCGGGCGTCCGTCGATCCGGTACACCCACTCGGGGTGCTCGGCGTACAGCTTCGAGCGGGGGCTGATGCCCTCCGGCTCGACCCACAGCCCGAAGTCGAGGCCCAGCGCCCGGACGTCCTCGACGAACCGGTCGAATCCGCCGGGGAACTCGGCCGGGTCCGGGTCCCAGTCGCCGAGGCCTCCGGTGTCGTCGGGCCGTCCGGTGAACCAGCCGTCGTCGACGACGAAGAGTTCGGCGCCGAGTTCGGCCGCGACCTCGGCGAGCTCCAGCTGGCCCTCGGCGTCGACGTCGAAGCCGGTGGCCTCCCACGAGTTGTAGAGCACCTTGCGGGGCCGGTCCATGCGCTCACCGGTCAGATGCCGCTCGTACCGGTGCCAGACGCGGGCCAGGCCATCGAGGCCGTCGGGGCTGAACGCGCAGGCCAGCCGGGGCGTGACGAGGGTGGCGCCCGGGGCGAGCCGGACGGCGCCCTCGTGGGGCACCCGGCCGGCGCGTACGCGCACCGCCCCGCCGGGCTCGGCGTCGGCGGTGATCCGCCAGTTGCCGGACCACTCCAGGGCGATGCCGTAGGTGGGGGTGGTGCCCTCGGCGGGGGCGGCGGCGTCCTGGATTGCGAGCCACGGGTGGTACGCGTGCCCGGCGGAGCCCTGGGTGCTCTCCATCTCGAAGCGCCCGCGCTCCAGCGTCACGTCCTTCAGCTGGAACTCCTGGGACCACTGGCCGGCCAGGTAGCTCAGCCGCGCGCCGCCCTGGACGGGCACGTTGACGGCCGCGGAGTCGAAGCGCTCCAGCCGCACCTCCTCCTCGTCGGTGCAGGTCAGCTCCGTCCAGCGCAGGACGACGTCGGTGCCGGGCACCGTCTCGTAGTGCAGCGACGTGCGCAGCCCGAGGAGGTCGTCCGCGAAGTCCAGGCGCAGCGCCCGGTCGGCGTCCTGCGTGGCGCCGGCGAACCGCCACCAGCTGCCGCGGTCCGCGCCCGGGCGGGAGGCGACCAGGTCGGCGCCGGTGAACGGCCGCAGCCCGTACGGGATGTACTCGGCCGGGGCGGCGTCGGCGGGGGTGATGAAGTGGGTGCGGCGCGACCAGTCCAGCGGCGAGGGGCCGTCCTCGGCGCCGTGCGGCCCCCAGGCGGCGAGCTCGGCCCAGCGGCCGTCGCCGCCGAGGGTGACGGCGTAGGTGGTGGTGTCGGTGCGCAGCAGCCACCGGTCGTGCGCGGTCACTTGACTGCTCCGAGGTTGAGTCCGGCCACGAAGTGGCGCTGGAAGCGGAGGAAGACGGCCACCGTCGGGGCGGCGGCGATCACCGAGCCGGCCGCGATGACGTTCCACATGGAGACGTACTGGCCCTGCAGGCCGATCAGGGACGCGGTGATGGGCATCTGGCTGTCGGTGCGCAGCACCGTGATGGCCCACAGCAGGTCGTTGAAGATCCACGTGAACGACAGGGCGCTCAGCGCGGCCAGGGCCGGGCGGGCCAGCGGAAGGATGATCCGCCAGTAGACCTGCCAGGGGCCCGCGCCGTCGATGACGGCGGCCTGCTGGATCTCCCCGGGGATCGCCCGCATGAAGCCGTGCAGCACGAAGACGTAGAAACCGACGCCGAAGCCGACCTGCACCCCGATCAGGGCGTACAGCTGGTCGTAGATGCCGAGTACTTCGCTGAGCTTGGAGACGGGGATCAGCAGGATCTGCGGGGGCAGCAGGTTGCCGCCGAGCATCAGCAGCAGCAGGACGCGCCGCAACGGCAGGTCGTAGCGGCTGAGCGCGAAGGCGGCCATGGAGGCCAGGCCCAGCGACAGCAGCACGCTGGGGATGGTGACCAGCAGGCTGTTGATGAGGGCGCGTTGCTGGCCGCCGTCCACCCAGGCCTGGCGGAAGCCGTCGAAGGTGAAGGAGTGCGGCCAGCTGCCGACGCCGTGCGCGGCGATGTCGTCGAACGTCCGGGTGCTGGTGACCAGGACGAGGACGATCGGCAGCAGCCACAGCGCGGACAGCAGGATCGCGGTGAAGTGGAAGCCGGTGGTGCGCAGGGCGCGGCCGCTCGGCACGGGCCGGCGGGGCGCCGTGGCCCGGGCCTTGGCGGCGTCGTCACCGCCGGCCGGGTCCTCGACGCGCGCGGTGGCGTGGGTGGCGGTCATCAGTCGGCCTCCCGGAAGGCGCGCACGAGGTAGCTCGCGATGACGCCGAAGGCCAGCACGAAGATGACGACGGCGAGCGCGGAGCCGTAGCCCAGCCGCAGGGACTGGAACGCGGTGGAGTACATGTAGGTGCTCAGCAGTTCGGAGGAGTGGTACGGGCCGCCGCGGGTGAGGGCCCACACCACGTCGAACGAGCGCAGCGAGTCGATGATGATCACCGACAGGACGACCGCGTTGACGCTGCGCAGCTGGGGCAGCGTGATGTGCCGGAACTGCTGCAGGCGGGTGGCGCCGTCGACCTTGGCCGCCTCGTACAGGGCGGGGTCGATGCCCTTGAGTCCGGCCAGGTACAGCACCATCACGTAGCCGACCTGGCGCCACAGCGCGGGCACGATCACGGCGTAGAAGGCGGTGTCCTGGTCGGCGAGCCAGGCGTGCTTCCAGCCGCCGAGGCCGACGCCCTCGAGCACGTTGTTGATCAGGCCGTCCGGCTGGTACATGGCCTGCCACACCAGCGCGGTGGCGACCAGTGAGAAGACCACCGGCAGGAAGAGCGCCGCCCGGTAGAACCCGACGCCGCGCCGCTCCTGCTGGAGCAGCAGCGCGGCGCCGAGACCGAGGGCGGCGGACAGCCCGCCGAAGAGCAGCAGCCACAGCACCGTGTTGATCGCGGCGGTGCGGAAGACCGCGTCGTGCGCCATCTCGCTGAAGTTGCCGAGGCCCACGAACTTCGGGGCCGCCAGGCCGTCCCAGGACGTCAAGGAGAGGTAGAAGCCCTGGAGGGCCGGCCAGAAGACCCAGAAGGCCTCGGCGAGCAGCGGGACGAGGACGAAGGCCAGGACCGCCGGGGGCACCCGGGTGGCCCTGGACCGACGTGTGGAGCCGAGCAGCGCCATTGTCACTGGCTCCAGATCTTCTGCGCGCTGCGCTGCCACGTGGTGAGGATGGAGCCGATCTCCTTGGGCTTGGCCAGGTAGTGCACCAGGGCGGTGTCGGCGGTCGGCTGGAGGGCGTCGCTGGAGTCGCGGTTGAAGAACTGCGTGACGTCCGCGGCGCTCTCGATGAGCTTGCGGCCCTTGGTCACCAGCGGGGTGCCGGCGTCCTTGGCGTCGGGGTGGGTGGGCAGCGCGGTGCCGGAGGAGTTCTTGAGGTAGAGCTCCTGCCCCTCGGCGGTGGCCAGGTAGCGCAGCAGCTCCTTGACGCCGTCGGTGCGCTTGCTGCGGGCGCTGGCGAAGTAGCCGTCGGTGGGCGCCTCCTCGGCGACCGGCACCTTGGGGTCGATGATCGGGAACTGGAAGAAGTCGATGTCGCCCAGGGCGTCCTTCGGCGCGGCGTCGGCGAAGAAGGTGCCGATGAGCATCATGCCGGTGCGGCCCTGCAGGAGGGCGGTGGTGGCGTCCTGGAACGGTATCGCCGTGCCGTTGGGGTCGAAGAACGGCCGGGCCTGGTCCCACGTGTCGAAGACCTTGCGGACCTCGGGGTCGTCGAAGCGGTGCTTGCCCGCCAGCAGTTCGCGGTGGTAGGTGGCCCCGTTGACGCGGATGTTGAGGTAGTCGAACCACGCGGAGGCGACCCACGGGGTGTCGCCGCCGGCACCGAGGCCGATCGGGGCGACGCCCTTGCTCTTGAGCTTGTCGCACAGGTCGAGGAACTCGTCCCAGTTCTTCGGCTCCTGGACGCCCCACTTGGCGAAGTTGGACTTCCGGTAGAACATGCCCCACCAGTAGTAGCTGGTGGGCACGAAGACCTTCTTGCCGCTGGAGGCGGAGGTGCACAGTTTCTTCAGGGCGTCGGTGTAGCCGGACAGCTCGGGCTTGGCCCAGATGTCGTCCAGGTCGAGCAGCAGGTCCTTCTTGGCGTACGACTCGGCGACGGAGCCCGGGTACCAGGTGTAGATGTCCGGCGGGTTGGCCGAGGTGAGGTACGTCGGCAGCTGCGTGCGGAAGGTCTCCGACGCGACGGTGTTGAGCTTCGCCTCGGCCCCGCCGCGCTTGTTGAAGGCGGCCACGAGCTGCTGCATCGAGGTCTTCGCCTGCGGGGAGGAGAGGTTGGACTGCAGGGTCACCGGGCCGCCGGACTTTCCTCCGGAGGCGGACGGGCTCTGGGTGACGCAGCTGCTGAGCAGCGCGCCGGTGCCGACTGCGCCGGACACGGCGAGGAACCGGCGGCGGCTGGCGTTGAAGGCGGTCATCTGTGCACTCCCTTTGGTGCCCACGGAACGGAGCTGAGGCCCCCTGACGGCCCGGCTCTGGGTGCGGCAGGAAGAGCCTGTCGCAGGGGTCAGTGTCCCGTCAAGATTAATTACTAATTTATTTTCTGGAGGGGCCGCCTCGGGCCGAACACGGCCCGAGGGCACACCCGTTGGTGCCGGATGGCGCGGGTTGACGCAGGTGAGGCGGGGTGGAGCAGGTGAAACCGGGTGGAACGGGGTGCTGCGAGGCGCAGCAGGACGACGGTCGCGCGCGACTCAGAGCGCGGCCCGGCGGACGCGACCACCCGCCTCGCGGGAGGCGACGAACGCGCCGAGCCGTCGAAGGCCCGCACGGTCACCCGCAGCCGCCGCGCGCCGTCCACGACGGCCGAATGCCGCGGCCTGCCACGGTCGCGCCGTCGCTGCACGATGCGAAGCCAATGGGTTCTCCCGAGAGTTGGGGGTACGGGGCACCCCACGCCGGTCGTGCCGGGCGCCGGTGCCACGGCGGAAACTGTGGCCGGACCCTCGAAGCCTGTCAATATTAATTGCTAATTAACTTAAAAACGCGATCTTTCGGTGACCTGCGCCGTCGCCGGGGCACGGGTCCCACCGCGTTTGCAGCGGGTCCGTAGGATGCGGCAATGCCCCACCCCCGTCTGGTCGCCACGGATCTCGACGGCACCCTCCTGCGCGACGACGGCACGCTCTCCGCACGCACACTGGACGCCCTGCGCACCACGACCGGCGCCGGCGCGCAGGTCGTCCTCGTGACCGCCCGGCCGCCCCGGTACCTCGACGCGCTCGCCGCGGCCACCGGACTCACCGGCACGGCGGTGTGCTCCAACGGCGCGATCGTGTACGACATCGGCCGCCGCACCGTCGCCCGGTCCACCCCACTGGCCGTCCCCGTCGCCCGGGCGGTGACCGCCGCCCTGCAGGACGCGGCACCCGGGGTCGGCTTCGCCGTGGAGACGGGCCACCGGCTGCACTGGGCCCCGGGATACGGGCACCACCTGCCCGAGGACGCGGGCGCCGAAGTCCTTGTGCGCTCGCTCACCGAACTGTGGGCGGTCCCGGGTCCCGTCGTGAAACTGCTCGTCTGGTCCCCCGCACTCGACGCGGACGCGCTGCTCGCCGTCGCGGAGCAGGCCGCCGGCGGCCGGGCCCAGTTCACCCACTCCGGCGGCAACGGCCTGCTGGAGGTCAGCGCCCGGGGCGTCACCAAGGCGTCCGCGCTGGCGGCGCTGTGCGCGTCCCGGGGCATCGCCGCCGAGCAGGTCGTCGCCTTCGGCGACATGCCCAACGACCTGCCCGTCCTGACCTGGGCGGGCATCGGCTGCGCCGTCGACAACGCACACCCGGCCGTGCTCGTCGCCGTCACCCTTCGCACGGCCTCCAACGAGGACGACGGTGTGGCTCGCGTGCTGGAGCGGCTCTACGGGCCGGAGGCGCACCAGCGGCACCGCGCCCTGTGATCCAGGTCAGTCCGCCCCGCCCGCGCCCTCCGCGACGTCGCGCAGGGCGTCCAGGACCGGGCGGAGCAAGGGGTGGTCCTCGGCGCCGCGGCGGACGGCGGCGAAGACGCGGCGGGTGGCGACGACGTCGTCGACGGGGCGGACGGCGACCCCGGACAGGTCCATGTCGCGCAACGCGCTGCGCGGCACGAGGGCCACGCCCGCGCCCGCCGCCGCGAGGGCGACGACCGCGCGGAAGTCGTCGGAGGAGTGCTCCAGGCGGGGCTGGAACCCGGCGTACTCGCAGGCGAGGACGACCACGTCGTGGCAGGGGTTGCCGGGGTAGGGGCCGATCCAGGTCTCACCGGCGAGGTCGGCGACGCGCACGGTGCCGGTCCCGGCGTCGGCGAGGGGGTGACCGGCCGGGAGGACGGCGTCGAAGGGCTCGGCGTACAGGGGGACGCGGGCCAGCCGCTGGTCGTCGGCGCGGGGTGCGCCGCGGTACTCGACGGCGACCGCGATCCCGGCGCGGCCGTCGAGCACCATGGGCAGCGACTCGTCGCCCTCGGCGTCCCGGACCCGGACCCGGATGCCCGGGGCGGTGCCGCCGAGCGCGGCGATGGCCGGGGCGAGCACCAGCGCGATGCCGGTAGCGAAGGAGGCCACGGTCACCTCGCCGGCGGCGCCGGAGGTGTACGCGGCCAGCTCGGCCTCGGCGCGTTCGAGCTGGGCGAGGACGGTGTTGGCGTGGGTCAGCAGGATCTCACCGGCGGGGGTGAGCTGGACGCCCCGGCCGCCGCGCTCCAGCAGCCGGTGGCCGGTCTCGTTCTCCAGGGCCGCGAGCTGCTGGGAGACGGCGGAGGGGGTCAGGTACAGCGCGGCGGCCGCGGCGGTCACCGTACGGTGGTCCGCCACGGCCCGCAGGGTCCGCAGCCGTCGTGCGTCAATCACCCATTCATCCTGCCAGGGCCTCGCGCGCGGCGATGAAGGCGTCCACCGCCTTCTCGACGTCCGCTGTGGAGTGCGCGGCCGACAGCTGGACCCGGATGCGGGCCTTGCCGTGCGGCACGACGGGGTACGAGAAGCCGATGACGTAGACGCCGCGCTCCAGCAGCAGCTCCGCCATGCGGCCCGCCTCCGAGGCGTCGCCGATCATGACCGGCGCGATGGGGTGCTCGCCGGGCAGGATCTCGAAGCCGGCCTCGGTCATCCGGGAGCGGAAGAGCGCGGTGTTCTCCGCGAGGCGGGTGCGCAGGTCCTCGGAGTCCTCGATCAGGTCGAGGACCTTCAGGGAGGCGGCGGCGATGACCGGTGCGAGGGAGTTGGAGAACAGGTACGGGCGCGAGCGCTGGCGCAGCAGCGCGACGATCTCCGCGCGGGCCGCCACGTAGCCGCCGGAGGCGCCGCCGAGGGCCTTGCCGAGGGTGCCGGTGATGATGTCGACGCGGTCGATCACGCCGTGCAGGGCGTGGGTGCCGCGGCCGCCGGGGCCGGTGAAGCCAACGGCGTGGGAGTCGTCGACCATGACCATGGCGTCGTAGCGGTCGGCGAGGTCGCAGATCTCGTCCAGGGGCGCGATGTAGCCGTCCATCGAGAAGACGCCGTCGGTGACGATGAGGCGGCGGCGGGCGTCGGACGCCTCCTTCAGGCGCGCCTCGAGCTCGGCCATGTCGCGGTTGGCGTAGCGCAGGCGGCGCGCCTTGGACAGCCGGATGCCGTCGATGATGCTGGCGTGGTTGAGCGCGTCGGAGATGACGGCGTCGTTCTCGTCGAGGAGGGTCTCGAAGACGCCGCCGTTGGCGTCGAAGCAGGAGCTGTAGAGGATCGTGTCCTCGGTGCCGAGGAAGGCCGACAGCCGGGCCTCGAGCTCCTTGTGAACCTCCTGGGTGCCGCAGATGAAGCGCACGGACGCCATGCCGTAGCCCCAGCGGTCCAGGGCCTCCTTGGCGGCGGCGGTGACCTCGGGGTGGTCGGCGAGGCCGAGGTAGTTGTTGGCGCAGAAGTTGAGGACGTCGCCGGGGGCGCCGCCGCCGGTGACCGACACGGAGGCGCTCTGCGGGCTGCCGATCACGCGCTCGGGCTTGAAGAGCCCGGCCTCGCGGATCTCGTCGAGGGTGCCGCGCAGGTCGTCGCGGACGGAGTCGAACATCGGGGTACTCCCTGGGAAGCTGCGGGTGGTGCGGTGGGGCCGTGCCCCTGGGGCCGGGAGGGGTCAGGAGGTCCAGTCGAGGACGATCTTGCCGCAGCGGCCGCCGGCGGCGTCGTCGAAGGCGGCGTCGAAGTCGCGGTAGGAGTAGCGGCCGGTGACCACGGGGGCGATGTCGAGGCCGCCCTCCAGCAGCACGGACATGGCGTACCAGGTCTCGAACATCTCCCGCCCGTAGATGCCCTTGATGGTGATCATCGATGTGACGATCTTGGCGAAGTCGACGGAGAAGTCCTCCGCGGGCAGGCCCAGCATCGCGATGCGGCCGCCGTTCGTCATGTTGGCGATCATGTCGCGCATGGCCTCGGGGCGGCCGGACATCTCCAGGCCGATGTCGAAGCCCTCGCGCAGGCCGAGCTCGCGCTGCCCTTCGGCGATGGTGGTCTCGGCCACGTTGAGCGCCAGGCTGACGCCGACCTTGCGGGCGAGTTGCAGGCGGTACTCGCTCACGTCGGTGATGACGACGTTGCGCGCGCCGGCGTGCTTGGCGACGGCCGCCGCCATGATGCCGATCGGGCCGGCGCCGGTGATCAGCACGTCCTCGCCGACCAGCGGGAAGGACAGGGCGGTGTGGACGGCGTTGCCGAACGGGTCGAAGATTGCCGCGATGTCGAGGTCGACCGCAACCCGGTGCACCCACACGTTGGACGCGGGCAGCGCCACGTACTCGGCGAAGGCACCGTCACGGCCGACACCGAGGCCGATCGTGTTGCGGCACAGGTGGCGGCGGCCGGCCAGGCAGTTGCGGCACTTGCCGCACACGAGGTGGCCCTCGCCGCTGACGAGATCGCCGGTCTTGATGTCGGCGACGTCGGAGCCGACGGCCGCGACCTCGCCGACGAACTCGTGGCCGAGCACGAGCGGGGTGTTCACGGCCTGCTGGGCCCAGCCGTCCCAGGCACGGATGTGCAGGTCGGTCCCGCAGATGCCGGTCCGGAGCACCTTGATGAGGACGTCCCCGGGTCCGATCTCCGGCTCCGGGACGTCCCGCAGCCACAGGCCGGGCTCGGCCTTCTCCTTCACCAGTGCCTTCACTCTTGCGACTCCTGCCGGCAGACGAGGTGGCCCGGCCCGCGCGGGGGGACGCGGACCGGGCACGGGGGGAGCCCGGGCGGAGCGGCGGCGCCCGTCGGCGCCGGCTCGCGCGATGCGCCGGGCACACAGCAATCTGCCCGGCTTCGAGCGTTCAGTCCATCGATCTTTTCTTAAGCTCGGCAACAGCGCAGCTTCACGCTCGGCCGTAAGGGTGGCGCCGGCCGCTCCGGGCAGGCTTCGCCGGGGCTCAACGCGGGGCGAGCGCGGCGAGCTGCGCGGTGATCGTGTCGGTGTCCTGGAAGGTCAGCCCGATGCGGGCGACGTGCTTCCAGCGCACGATGCCCTCCGCGTCCACGATGAAGACCGAGCGCTTCAGGCCGAGGCCCGGCATGGTGATGCCGTAGGCCTTGGCCACCGTGCGCTCGGTGTCGGCGAGCAGCGGGAAGCGCAGGTCGCGCTTGCGGGCGAACTGCTCGTGGCTGTCGAGGTCGCTGAAGTTGACGCCCCACACCGTCGCCCCGAGGTCGCGGAAGCGGTCGAGGTCGGAGGTGTAGGAGCAGAGCTGTTTGGTGCACACGGCCGAGTCGTCGCCGGGGTAGAAGGCCAGCACGACGGGGGCGCCGCGCTGTGCGGACAGGGAGTACCGGCCGCGCTCGGCGCCCGATCCGGTGAGCAGGACTCCCGGAAGGGCGAAGTCGGGGGCGGGGGTGCCGATCTCGGGCACGGGCATGGGAGGTCCTCTCGCAGGGGCGGGCTCGACGGCCGTGCGCCGGGCCCCGGGGGTGCTGTCCGCCCCGCCGGCCGTCCCGGCCGGGGAGCGATGCAGAACGTTCGTTCTTGGCGGGACGCTACGCGGTGCCATCCGCTACCGTCAAGGACATGAGCGCCCCACCCGCCGTTCCCCTGGTCACGTACGCCGCCGCGGACGCGCCGCCGCGTGACCGCATCCTGGCCACCGCGGCCCGGCTGTTCTACACCGAGGGCATCCACGCCGTGGGCATGGACCGGATCGTCACCGAGGCGTCGACCACGAGGGCCACGCTCTACCGGCACTTCCTGGGCAAGGAGCAGCTCGTCCTGAGCTATGTCCAGGCCACCGACGGGCAGATCCGCGCCTTCACCACGGCCGCGCTCGAGGGCCTGGGCGCACGGGAGGCCCTGCTGGCGGTGGCCGGCGCGCTCGGCGACCAACTGTGCTCGCCGGGCTTCCGCGGCTGCCCGTTCCTCAACGCGGCCGCCGAGTACCCGGACCCCGCCGACCCCGTCTCGCGCGCCATCGTGGCCCACCGGAACTGGCTGCGGGATCTGCTCGCCCGGCTGCTCGGGGAGGCGGGCGCCCCCGAGGCCGCCGAGGACGCCGCGACGCTGATGATGCTGCGCGACGGCGCCGTGATGACCGCCGCGCTCGGTGACGCGCGGGCCGTGCGCGCCTCCCTCGCACGCGCGGTGGGTCGTGTCCTGACCGACGCCGGGGTGGCGTGAGCCTCCCGGCACGACGCGGGGGTGCGCGTTCCGCCGCGGGGCGCCGGGGTCGCGTGAGCCTCCCGGCACGACGCGGGGGTGCGCGTTCCGCCGCGGGGCGCCGGGGTCGCGTGAGCCTCCCGGCACCACGCGTGGGTGCGCGTTCCGCCGCGGGGCGCCGGGGTCGCGTGAGCCTCCCGACACCACGCGGGGGTGCGCGTTCCGCCGCGGCCCGCTGCTTCCCGGCCGCGCATCGGTCGGCGGCCCGCGGCATGTGAGGCCGGCCGCCTCGCGCGGGCCCGTCCGGCGCCCGCGCTGCCGAGGTTCGCGGGGGTGCGGAGCCGCCCCGGCGTACGGCCTCGAGCGCCTCGGGCACGGCCCCGGAGCTGCGGCCGGTGGCGCGCCCGTCCCCCGGCCTCCGGTATCGCGCCGCCCGGACAGGGCTGCCGCGCGCAGGCATACGCCCCGTGGGCGGAGGCACGACGCACGCCCCGCCCACGGGCCGGCTGGTTCGCCCCGACCGCACCCGCGGCCCGTACGCGCCGCGCCGCAGGCACGCGTCTGACGGTGGCCCGCACGGCAGGGCGGCGGCCGCCCCCTGCGCGGCGCGGCCCGTTCCCGGCTGCCGTGCGGGCGGGGGCGGACCAGGCGTGCGGCGTGCGCGCGGAGAGGAATGCGCGCGGCGGGCGCCCCCCGCCTCGTCGCGGCGCGCTCGGGAGGCCCGAGGAGGGGCGGTGATCAGCCGGCGTGGGTGGAGAAAAGGCCGCCTGTGGGGCCCTGCTTGTCGCCGCCCTGGGCCTTCTTCAGGGCGTTGGCCAGGCCCTCGATGGTCATGGACTGCAGGATGACGCGGCCGTCGCCCTCCAGGGTCGCCAGCGACAGCCCCTCGCCGCCGAAGACGGCGTTCATGATCCCCTGCCGGTTGAGCCCGCCGATGCGCTGCACGCCGTAGCGCACACCGTCCTCGAAGGCGACGATGCAGCCGGTGTCGACCTCGATGCGGCCGCCGAAGTCGGCGGGGTTGAGGTCGATGAAGTTGCCCGCGCCCGCGATGATCACCGTGCCGCGGCCGGTGAACTTCTCCAGGATGAAGCCCTCGCCGCCGCTCATGCCGCTGCGGCCGCCCTGGAAGGCGATGCCGAAGTCCACGCTCGACTCGGCGGCCACGAACGCGTCCTTCTCCGCGTACCAGGCGCGCGACCCGTCCAGTTCCAGCGCCCGCATCTCGCCCGGCAGCACGCCCGCGAAGCCCACGGTGCCCTCGCCGCCGCTCGCGGTGAAGTACTGGAAGGCGATGCTCTCGCCCGCCAGCACGCGCTGGCCGACCTGCATGGCCGTACCCATCGCCTGGCGCAGCATGCCGCCCATGCCGCCGGCCGCCGGGCCGCCCTGTCCCTGACGCTGGGCGCCCGGGCCCGCCAGCCGGGTGTCCATGCTCACGTTGGCGGTCTTGAACAGGAACTTCCCCGCCTCGCAGTAGACGGTCTGACCGGGCTGAAGGGTGCAGACGGCCATCTGCATGGCGTTGCCGACGATCTGCTGCTGGAGGGTCACTGCGGTGCTCCGGATGGTCTCGGGGTGCTCACGTTCAGACGGATGTATCCGACAACGAACGACCCGGACGATTCGGTTCCGCTTGCGCCTCGGGCCGCCCGGCGGGGGCGTGCGGCCGGCCGCCGGCGTCGAGGAAGCGGGCGAGCGGCAGGGTGGCGGCGCCTACCGTGACCGCGTCCGTCCCGAGCCGGCCCAGCTCGATGGAGGTCTGGGCGCAGGGATGGCGCAGTGCGTACGCGGCGGTGGCCGCGCGGACGGCGTCCAGCAGGCGCGGGCCGATCATCAGGCCGGTCCAGCCGGACAGCACGATGCGCTCGGGGTTGAAGAGGTTGACGAGGTCGGCGATGCCAGCGCCGAGGTACTCGGCGGTCTCGTCGAGCAGCGCCACGGCGGCGGTGTCACCCGCCTCGGCGGCGTCGAGCAGGGCGGCGATCGCGGACTCCTCGCTCACCCCGGTGGGCGCGTCCCAGCGCTCGATGAGCGCCTCGGCGCCCACGTACGCCTCCAGGCAGCCGCGGGCGCCGCAGCGGCAGCGCCGCCCGCCGACCCGCAGGGTGGTGTGGCCCCACTCCCCCGCGCTGCTGCTGGTCCCGCGGTACGGCGTGCCGTCGGCGACCACGCAGGCGCCGACCCCGGAGCCGAGCAGGGCGATCACGGCGTTGCGGGCGCCGCGGCCGGCGCCGAACCACATCTCGGCCTGCCCGAGGGTCTTGGCGCCGTTGTCGATGTGCAGCGGCAGCGCGGTGCCCTCGGCGAGCAGCGCGCCGAGGGGGACGGCGTCCCAGCCGATTGTCTGGCCGTGGACGACCGCACCGGCGCCGCCGGCGCCCTGCTCGACGATGCCGGGCACGCCGATGCCGACGCCGAGCACGAGGGAGGGGTCGACGCGGGTGTCCTCCAGGACGACGGACAGGCCGTCGAGGATGAGCCGGACGACGAGGGCGACGTCGTGGCCGCTGTCGGCCAGCGGGCGGTCGGTGGCGGAGAGTTCGGCGAGGGCGAGGTCGAAGAGGGTGACGCGCACGCGGGTCTCGCCGACGTCGACGCCGATCAGGAAGCCCTGGCGGGGGGCGACCTTGAGCATGACGCGCGGGCGGCCGCCGTCGGACTCGACGGAGCCCGCCTCCTCGACGACGCCGTCGGCGATGAGTTCGGCCACGACGTTGCTGATGGAACCGGTGCTCAGTCCCGTGTCCCTTGCCAACTCCTGACGGCTGAGGGGTCCTTCGAAGTACAGGTGGCGCAAGAGCGCCGAGCGGTTGCCCCGCCGCAGGTCGCGTACGGTCCGCTTGCCTCGGTCTGCCATCGTGCTCCCTCCCCCGTGGAATCTATCGCTGCGCCAAGTCTTGACGCCAGGTTTTCCCCGCCGTTAAATCACGCCTTGAATTAAGGCGTGACGTACTTCACTTCCCGAAGGCACCCCACCCTGGAGAGGGACCCCCGGTCATGCACATCACCCGCACCACGGCCGCCGCGGCGCTCGCGGCCGCGCTCATCGCCTCCGCCACCGCGTGCGGCGGCGGCTCCTCGACCGACGGCGGCGGCAAAGGCAGCCCCAAGGAGCTCACCTACTGGGCCAGCAACCAGGGCGCCAGCCTCGAGGCGGACAAGAAGACGCTGACGCCCGAGCTCGAGAAGTTCGAGCAGCAGACCGGGATCAAGGTCAAGCTCGAGGTCATCCCGTGGTCCGACCTGCTGAACCGGATCCTCGCCGCGGCCACCTCCGGGCAGGGCCCCGACGTCCTCAACATCGGCAACACCTGGTCCGCCTCCCTGCAGGCCACCGGCGCGCTGCGCCCCTTCGACGCCAAGGCCTTCGACGCCATCGGCGGCAAGGACCGCTTCGTCTCCTCCGCCCTCGGCGCGACGGGCGCCGAGGGCAAGGACCCGGCCGCGGTGCCGCTGTACTCCCTGGCGTACGGGCTGTACTACAACAAGAAGATGTTCGCCGACGCGGGCATAGCCAACCCGCCGGCGACCTGGGACGAACTCGTCGCCGACGGCAAGAAGCTCACCAAGGGCGGCAAGTACGGCCTCGCCGTCGAGGGCGGCAACCTCTCCGAGAACGTCCACCACGCCTTCGTCTTCGGCAAGCAGCACGGCGCCGACTTCTTCGACGCCTCCGGCAAGCCGACCTTCACCACCCCCGAGGCGGTCGCGGCCGTCAAGCAGTACATCGACTTCATCGCCAAGGACAAGATCGCCGCTCCGGGCAACGCCGAGTACGCCGCCAACCAGTCCGTCGCCGACTTCGCCACCGGCAAGGCCGCCATGCTGCTGTGGCAGGCCGCCGGCTCCTCCCTCAAATCCCACGGCATGAAGCCCGAGGACTACGGCGTCGCCCAGGTGCCGTTCCAGGCAACGGGTGCCTCCGGCGACACCGCCGTGAACTCGATGGTCGCGGGCATCAATCTGGCGGTCTTCAAGAAGACCGACAACGTCGACGGCGCGCTGAAGTTCGTGAAGTTCATGACCAGTGACGACGAGCAGAAGATCCTCAACGGCGCCTACGGCTCGCTCCCGCCGGTCAAGGCCGCCCAGTCCGACCCCGCCTTCGCCACTGCGGACCTCAAGGTCCTCGCGGACGCGCTCGCGGGCAGCGCGGCGCCGCTGCCGCAGGTCGCCAACGAGAGCCAGTTCGAGACCGCCGTCGGCACCGCGATGAAGGACCTGTTCGCCGACGCCGCCGCCGGGAAGCCGGTCACCACCGAGAGCGTCAAGGCCGCCCTCGAAAAGGCCCAGCAGCAGATGCCGGCCTCGTGAGCGTGAAGGAACCCGTGACCGCCACCGTGCCGCCCGTACGGCACAGTTCCACGACGCCTTCCCCCGGCGGCCCGCGGGCCGCCGGGGGAAGGACCCCGCTGTCGCGGCTGCGCCCGCCGGCGCGGCTGCGGCGCGCGTCGCTCCCGTACGTCCTGCTGCTGCCGGCCCTCGCGCTCGAACTGCTCATCCACCTGGTGCCGATGGTCGTCGGCGTCGTGATGAGCTTCAAGGAGCTCACCCAGTTCTTCATCAGCGACTGGTCGGCCGCCCCCTGGAAGGGCCTGGGCAACTACCGCGTGGCGGTGGACTTCAGCGCCCCGGTCGGTGAGGACCTGCTCAAGTCCTTCCTCGTCACCTGCGAGTTCACGGTGCTGGCCGTCGGCCTGTCCTGGCTGTTCGGCACCGCCGCCGCGATCTTGATGCAGGACGCGTTCCGCGGCCGCGGACTGCTGCGCGCGGTCTTCCTGGTGCCGTACGCGCTACCGGTCTACGCCGCGGTGATCACCTGGTCGTTCATGTTCCAGCGGGACACCGGCATGATCAACCACGTCCTCCACGACCAGCTGCACCTCACCGACGGCCGGCCCTTCTGGCTGATCGGCGACAACAGCTTCTACGCGCTGGTGACGGTGTCGGTGTGGCGCCAGTGGCCGTTCGCGTTCCTGTGCCTGATGGCCGGCCTGCAGAACATCCCGCGCGAGCTGTACGAGGCCGCGTCGATGGACGGCGCCGGGATCTGGCAGCAGATCCGCGCGATCACCCTGCCCTCGCTGCGCCCGGTCAACCAGGTGCTGGTGCTGGTGCTGTTCCTGTGGACGTTCAACGACTTCAACACGCCCTATGTGCTGTTCGGGCGGGCGGCGCCGGACGCCGCGGACCTGATCTCCATCCACATCTACCAGTCGTCGTTCGTGACCTGGAACTTCGGCTCCGGCTCGGCGATGTCCGTGCTCCTGCTGCTGTTCCTGCTCGTCGTGACGGTGCTCTACCTGCTCGCGACCTCCCTGAGGAGGAAGGATGCCTGAGGTCCGCAGCCCCATGGCCGCGCCGCGCTCCTTCGTGTGGACCCGGCGGATCGTGCTGACCGTGCTGACGGCCTTCGCGCTGGCGCCGGTGTTCGTCATGGCCGTCTCGTCGCTGAAGCCGCTGCAGGACGTGCAGGGCCCGTTCCGCTGGTTCCCCAGCGGCTTCACCCTGCGCCCGTACGCCGACATCTGGCACACCGTGCCGCTCGCCCGGTACTTCGTGAACTCGCTGCTCGTGGCGGGCGGGGCGACCCTCTGCTCGGTCGCGGTGGCGGTCTTCGCGGCGTACGCGGTCAGCCGCTACGACTTCAAGGGGCGCCGCTTCTTCTCGGTGACGATCCTGTCCACCCAGATGTTCCCCGGCATCCTCTTCCTGCTGCCGCTCTTCCTGATCTTCGTCAACCTCGGCAACGCCACGGGCATCGCCCTGTACGGCAGCCGCGGCGGCCTGATCCTGACCTACCTCACCTTCTCCCTCCCCTTCTCCATCTGGATGCTGGCGGGCTACTTCGACTCGATCCCCCGCGACCTGGACGAGGCCGCCATGGTCGACGGCTGCGGACCGCTGGGCGCGCTGTTCCGGGTGGTCGTCCCGGCCGCCGTGCCCGGCATCGTCGCGGTCTGCGTGTACGCGTTCATGACCGCCTGGGGAGAGGTCCTGTTCGCCTCCGTCATGACCAACGACACCACCCGCACCCTCGCCGTCGGGCTCCAGGGCTACGCCACGCAGACCGACGTCTACTGGAACCAGGTCATGGCCGCCTCGCTCGTGGTCAGCGTGCCCGTCGTCGCCGGGTTCCTGCTCCTGCAGCGCTACCTCGTCGCCGGGCTGACCGCCGGCGCCGTCAAGTGAGCCGCGCCGCCCCACCGCCCCCGCCCCCCGCACCCACAGTCCCCACCGTGCCCCGAACGAAAGGCAGTCCGTGACCCTCGACCTCAGCGCCCTCCCCGACGGATTCGTGTGGGGCGCCGCGACGGCCGCGTACCAGATCGAAGGAGCCGTGGCCGAGGACGGCCGAGCGCCCTCCATCTGGGACACCTTCTCCCACACCGCCGGGAAGGTGGCGAACGGCGACACCGGTGACGTCGCCTGCGACCACTACCACCGCGTGGCCGAGGACATCGGCCTGATGGGCCGGCTCGGCCTGGACGCCTACCGCTTCTCCATCGCCTGGCCGCGCGTGATGCCGCAGGGCGGCGGACCCGTCAACCCCGCGGGCCTGGCCTTCTACGACCGCCTGGTCGACGCCCTGCTGGAGGCGGGCATCACCCCCTTCCCCACCCTCTACCACTGGGACCTGCCGCAGGCGCAGCAGGACCGCGGCGGGTGGCCGGAGCGCGAGACCGCGCTGCGCTTCGCCGACTACGCGGCCGTGGTGGCCGAGCGGCTCGGGGACCGCGTCACCCACTGGGCGACGCTCAACGAGCCGCTGTGCTCGGCCTGGATCGGCCACCTGCAGGGCCTGATGGCCCCCGGCCTCACCGATCTGACGGCCGCCGTCCGCGCCTCGTACCACCTGCACCTGGGCCACGGCCTCGCCGTGCAGGCGCTGCGCGCCGCGGCCCCGCATGCCCGGGTCGGCATCGTCAACAACCTCAGCCCCAGCGAGCCCGCCTCCGACCGGCCCGAGGACGTCGCGGCGGCGCTGCGCGCCGACGGGCACACCAACCGCTGGTGGCTGGACCCGATCCACGGCCGCGGCTACCCCGAGGACATGCTGGAGCTGTACGGGGTCGAACTACCGCTCCAGGCGGGCGACATGGAGACCATCGCCGCGCCGCTGGACTGGCTGGGCCTCAACTACTACTTCCGCGACGTCGTCGCCGACGATCCGGCAGGTCCGGTGCCCCACGCCCGCGCCGTGCGCCTCCCGGACGTCCGCCGCACCGCCATGGACTGGGAGGTGCACGCCGACGGCCTGGAGCGGCTGCTGCTGCGCCTCACCGAGGAGTACGGCGCCCGGACGATCTACGTCACGGAGAACGGCTCGGCGTACGAGGACCGCGTCGGCCCCGACGGCCAGGTCCACGACCCCGAGCGCACCGCCTACCTGGAGGAGCACCTGGCGGCCTGCGCCCGCGCCGTGCGCGGCGGCGCCCCGCTCGCCGGCTACTTCGCCTGGTCGCTGCTGGACAACTTCGAGTGGGCCTACGGCTACGACAAGCGCTTCGGCCTCGTCCACGTCGACTACGCGACCCAGCGCCGGACGGTGAAGGGCAGCGGCCGCCGCTACGCCGACATCATCGCCGCCCACCGGCGCCGCGGCCGCAGCGCGGCCTGACGCCACCTCGCCGCCCGCCTCCGGCCACCCCGCCGCCTGCCGCTCTGACCGCCGCGCTCGTGCCGGTGGGGACAGGCGGCGGGGCGCGGCGCCGGTGCGCATCCGGCGATGGGGAACAACGACGACTTCCGCGCCGGCCAGGCTGTGCCAAACCCGTGATGGCTCCATCGTCGACGCTCACGCGAAATCGCGCGGCATTCGCACGGCACTGACGACCCAGAGTGAGTCACTCATAGAAGGATGTTCGGAAGGCTCAGCTCATTCGGCCAGCCGGGTGATGAGATCGCGAATTTCGCCGTAGGTATTGCCGATTTCTTCGTGCAGGCCGAAACGTTTGTATTCCAACAACAGTGCGGTTGCGTGTTTTGCCTCGTATACCAAGGCGCGCCAACGGGCCCGCTCGGTCTGCCCGACTTGGCCGTAACCCTCCCAGAACGCGTCCCGCTCACTGCCCGGTTTGCGCAGCGCCAAGTAAATCGGCCAGTCCGCTTCCGGGTCCCCCCACCACGTGCGGTCGCAGTCGTATACACCCGTTATGGTTGGTTCCGGTGCGTCCAGGGCCAGCATCGTGTTGCCGACCCAGAGGTCACCGTGCAGCATCCTCGGCTCCGTGATTTCGTCGAGCAGGGCACGGTTACGGTCGGCTACCTCGATCAGTTTGGCGATATCGTCCGTCTCAAGCCCGTTGCGGCTGAGATCTGCGGCGGCGCGATCGAACCAGCAGAACAGCGCGTCACTCCATCGCTCATGCGTCGGACCGGCGACCCGGCCGAAGCCGGGCCCGCGTACTTGGTGGATCGTGCGGGTGATATCGCCGAGATCGCTGTAGAACGCAATGTGCGACCATTGAGGGTAGGAGTTGAGCGCGGAGGCCGCGGGTGTCCCGTCGAGAAGCGTTTGAAACAGGTGGTCTCGGCCGATTACAAGGTGCGTGAAGTCGACTGCCAAAATGCGCGGCAGCAGGCCAGCCACCGGCGTTAGATACGGCACACTGGCGTACTCGTTGCGCATCAACTCTGGGTCCGTTTGCGCCTGTCGCGAGGGCTCGGGGGCCACCCGCAGGATGACCGGTCGGTCCTGCCCGATGTCCACCCTATAGGTGTTGTTGTAGTAACCGTCGCCGAGCTCGATCGCAGAGAGCACCTCAGTGTGTGCGCCAAAAGCTGCACGGCTGACCGCAAGGATGTCGTTGGCGCTCATAGACTGCTGAAAGTCGCCTGTCTTGCGTTCGATGGGTCGGTAGTCCATTCGGAGCACAGTACCCACGTTCTTCAAGAAAATGCGGGCATTCCCTGGAACCGGGCCTTGGTGGGTCGCTCCCACCACCGTGGGTGAATGCCAACCGCCGTTTTCTCGCGGCGCACACCGCGTCGCGGACGAGGTCGGCTCCCATGGTCGGCCGAGGGAGAGCGCGAACGCATGGGACGCGGCCGTGATCTCGCCGGCGGCCGCACCTGCCCGCTTCGCGGCGAAGCGGGCAGGTGCGGGGTGTGTGCCTCCATACGCTCCGGCCACGGGCGCGCACGATGGCTTCGTCGTCCATGTGGCCGCCAAGGCCGCCTCGGTGAACGCGGCAGCGGTGGCCGAACGCTGCGCCACGGCCACGAACACCGGGCAGGGGACGGTGAGGGCCACGCTCCGTCCTCGGCTCGTCAGTTTGCGTGCAGTGCGTCGCGCAGCGTGCTCGCGGCCATGCTGATGGCGGCCTGGGCGGCGTGGGTCTCGCGGAGGGCGTTGAGCATCACGAAGTCGTGGATGATCCCCTGGAAGCGCACGGCGGTGACCGCGACTCCCGCCTCACGGAGTTTGTTGGCGTAGGCCTCGCCTTCGTCGCGCAGGACGTCGGCCTCACCGGTGATCACGAGGGCGGGCGGCAGGCCGGTGAGCTGCTCGGTGGTGGCGCGCAGGGGGGAGGCGGTGATCTCGGCGCGCTGGGCGGGGTCGGTCGTGTACTGGTCCCAGAACCACTGCATGGCGTCGCGGCGCAGGAAGTAGCCCTCGGCGAACTGGTGGTACGAGGCCGTGTCGAAGTTCGCGTCGGTGACCGGGTAGAACAGGACCTGCCGCACCAGCGGCACGTCGCCGCGCTCCTTGGCCATCAGCGTCAGCGCGGCCGTCATGTTGCCGCCGACCGAGTCCCCGGCCACGGCGAGCCTGGAGCCGTCCAACCCCTTGGACGCGCCCTCCTTCACGACCCACTGGGCCACCGCGTAGTTCTGCTCGATGGCGACCGGGTAGCGGGCCTCGGGGGAGAGGTCGTAGTCGGGGAAGACCACGGCCGCTCCGGCGCCGACGGCGAGCTCGCGCACCAGGCGGTCGTGGGTGAGGGCGCTTCCGAACACCCAGCCCGCGCCGTGGATGTAGAGGATCACCGGCAGGGGACCTGCGTTGCCGGCGGGCTTGACGATCCGAGCCCGGACGCTGCCCGTCGGGCCGCCCGCAACGGTGATCCACTCCTCGTCGACGTCCGGCTTCTCGATGTCGCCGGACTGCACCTGGTCGACGGCCTTGCGGCCCTCCGCCGGTGCGAGATCGAACGAGTACGGGGGGTTGGCCGTGGCCTGCGCGAAAGCGGCTGCCGCCGGCTCCAGCATCAGCTTGACCGGCTCTACGGCATGGGACATGCGTGATCTCCTGAGGTCTCATCCGGTCCGCTGATTCGTCAAAAGCGGAACTACTTAACGTTAAACCAAATGATCAAGCACCCCTCTCACGGGTGCGCGCCACGACAGCAGTTGACGTCAGCCGCCCTGGTCCGCGACGGCCTTGGGACCAATGTCCTGTCGCTCGTCGGTCACCGCGGGGCCGCAGCCGTCTCGCGGCGCCCGGCGCCCCCTTGGGATGCGCCACCACGTGAGCCGCGCCGACGTCGTCTGCCGCTGCCCGGGGCGCCGGCGGCAGCGGTGTCCTCACTAGGCGGGCGAGGCCCTCGGGGCAGGCCGAGGCGGACCCTGCGCGTGCACACGCCGCCTGCCCGGGCGCCGAACCGGCGCCCAGCGCCACGTGTCGCGTGGCCGCGTGGTGCGGCACACCGCCGGTGTCGCAGGCCGGCGGACGGGCGGGCACAGCACAGGGCTCACTGATGCGGACCGCGCCGGCGCGCCGCCCTGCGAGGTCGTCAGGCCAGGTCGTCCCAGCGCCGGGTCAGGCGGGCGGCGCCCGCTTCGGTGAGCGAGCCCCACAGGCGCAGGCGGGCGATGCCGCCGTCGGGGTAGGTCTCCAGGCGTACGTGGGTGGCGGGCGGGACGTCGACCACGAAGCGGTGGACGGTGTCGGGCTGCAACGGGGTGCGGGGCAGGATATCGAACCAGTCGCCGCCCCCTCCGTCGCGGCCGAGCAGCGCGGCCCACCCGGCGGCGTTGCCCTTGTAGTAGCCGGTGTCGATCTCGACGGCGCGGACGGTGCCCTGTTCGGCGAGGCGGTAGCGCACCCAGTCGTGGCCCTCGTCGCGGCGCCGCCGGGTCTCCCAGCCGTCGCCCATCCGCTGGGACCTGCCGGGCAGGAGGGGGTTGAGGGGGGAGGAGTAGAAGCGGTCGGAGACGTCCTCGGGCGCGCCGCCGTTCTCCAGCGCGACCAGGTCGAAGGTGCCCAGCGCGGTCAGCCACGCCGGGTCGGGGACGACCTCGCCGTGGACGCGGAGCCTCGCGATGCCGCCGTCGGGGAACTGCTTGAGCCGCAGGTGGGTGAAGCGGCGCTCGACGGCCACCTCGAAGCCGTTGGCGGCATGGCCGCCGACGGCCGTGCGGGGCACCAGTTCGGTCCACCGCACACCGTGGCCGAGCAGATCCTCGGGCGCGGCGGACAGGGGTGCGCGCGCGGCCTCGAGGGCGATCTCCGCGGGATGGTTGCCGCGGAAGTGGGCGGTGTCCACGACCACGCCGCGTACGACGCCGGGGGCGGCGAGGCGGACCAGCGCCCAGTCGTGGTCGGTGTCGGCGGGGTGCGGACTCGTGGCGTCCGCGCCACGGCGGCGGCGCGTCTCCCAGCCGTCCATGACCTGGCCCTTGTGGCCGAAGTGCTCGGGGCGGAACTCAGGCCGCCCGGGGATGAGCAGGTTCTCCCGTTCGGCGAAGAACTCGTCGTTGGCGGCGGTCACCGCGGCGCCCAGGCGCCGGTCGGCGAGGTCGACCAGGCCCGTGAAGGGCAGGTCGGCGCCGCGGTAGTCGGCGTAGGGGTCCCCTCCGGCGTACGGCTGGGCCGCGCCGGTGTGCCGGGGGATGTCGGTCACGCGTCCTCCCTTGCGATGAGGCGGCCGGAGGGCCGGGCGGGGGCGCCGTGGTCGGCGATCGCCTCGCCGCGCAGCCAGGTGCTGCGCACGACGCCTTGGAGGGTGCGGCCGGCGTAGGCGGTGACCGGGTTGCGGTGGTGGAGTGCCGCCGGGTCCACGGTGAAGCTCTCGTCGGGGGCCAGCACGGCGAAGTCGGCGTCGTGGCCGGGCGCGATGGCGCCCTTGGTGGTGAGCCCGGCCAGGCGTGCCGGGCCCCGCGCCATCCAGCGGACCACGTCGCCGAGCGTGGCGCCACGCCGGCGGGCCTCGGTCCAGATCGCGGGCAGGCCGAGTTGCAGGGAGGAGATGCCGCCCCACGCGGCGCCGAAGTCGCCGGTGCCGAGGTGCTTGAGGTCGGCGGTGGAGGGCGAGTGGTCCGAGACGACGCAGTCGAGGGTGCCGTCGAGCAGTCCCTGCCACAGGGCCTCCCGGTTGACGGCCTCGCGGATCGGCGGGCAGCACTTGAACGGGGTCGCACCGTCCGGGACCTCCTCGGCGGTGAGCGTCAGGTAGTGCGGGCAGGTCTCGGCCGTCAGCCGCACGCCGTCGCGGCGGGCGGCGTCGATCAGGGGCAGGGCGTCGGCGGAGGACAGGTGCAGGACGTGCACCCGGCAGTCCACGCGGCGGGCGAGGGCGATCAGCGCCGTGACGGCGGCGTTCTCGGCGGCGCGGGGGCGGGAGGCGAGGAAGCCGGCGTAGTCCGGGCCGGAGGGCCGCGGGGCGGCGTCGATGAGCCGGGGATCCTCGGCGTGGACGATCAGCAGGCCGTCGAACGAGGCGATCTCGCGCATCGCCTCATCCAGTTCGGCCGGGGCCAGCGGCGGGAACTCCTCGACGCCGGAGGGCAGCAGGAAGCACTTGAAGCCGAACACCCCGGCCTCGTGGAGGGGACGCAGATCCGCGGTGTTGCCCGGGACGGCGCCACCCCAGAACCCGACGTCGGTGTGGATCCGGCCCCGGGCGGCGGCGCGCTTGACCTCCAGGTGGGCGGTGGTGGTGGTCGGCGGGACGCTGTTGAGCGGCATGTCGATCAGGGTCGTGACGCCGCCGGCGGCGGCGGCCCGGGTGGCGGTCGCGAAGCCCTCCCATGCGGTGCGGCCGGGCTCGTTGACGTGGACGTGGGTGTCGACCAGGCCGGGGAGCAGGGCATCCGTGCCGAGATCGACCAGACGGGCGCCGGGCGTGGCCTCGCTCCCGTACGGCAGGACGGCGCGGATCCGGCCGCCGGCGACGGCCACGTCGGCGGGGCGCTCGCCCTGCGGTGTGACGACCCGCGGTGAACGCAGTACCAACTCGATCCCGTCAGCCGCCTCGGACACGGGTTCCCCTCCACCGGCGTCGCCCACGCATTCAACGTTCTGTTGAATCGCATCCTCCGCCGGACGTCGAACCTCCGTCAACCCGTCCCGGGCACATCGACGGGGACCCGGCAGTAGAGTGGAGTAATTCCACCCAATGAAAAGCGTTTTCCGCGCCCGTCGGCGACCCCTGCGTCCGGCGATCGCCCCGAACGGCGATCACCTGCCTGGTCAGGGCCGGTAGGCTGCACCACTACCACCGTCCGCTGGGGAGGAAACGTGGCGTCAGACCGTACCGGGGGCGTCCAGTCCCTCGAACGCGCCTTCGACCTGCTGGAGCGGATGGCCGACGCGGGCGGCGAGGTGGGCCTGAGCGAGCTGTCCGCGAGCAGCGGACTCCCGCTGCCCACGATCCACCGCCTGATGCGCACCCTGGTCGGCTGCGGCTACGTGCGCCAGCAGCCCAACCGCCGCTACGCGCTCGGGCCCCGGCTGATCCGCCTCGGCGAGAGCTCGGCCCGTCTGCTGGGCACCTGGGCCCGCCCCTACCTGGCGGAGCTGGTCGCGGCGACCGGCGAGACCGCCAACATGGCGCTCCTGGAAGGCGACGAGGTGGTCTACGTCGCCCAGGTGCCGTCCCGGCACTCCATGCGGATGTTCACGGAAGTCGGACGGCGCGTCCTGCCGCACTCCACGGGCGTCGGCAAGGCCCTGCTGGCACAGGTCCCGCCGGAGGAGGTGCGGGCACTGCTGGGCCGCACCGGCATGCCGGCGGCCACCGAGCGGACCATCGTCGACCCGGACGTCTTCGTCGCGGAGCTGGAGCGCATCCGCGCCCAGGGCTACGCCGTGGACGACAGCGAGCAGGAGGTCGGGGTGCGCTGCCTGGCGGTCACCGTCCCCGGCTCCCCCACGGCCGCCGCCATCTCCATCTCGGGACCCGCCGGACGGGTGACCGAGGCTGCCACGGAGAAGATCGTGCCCGTGCTGCAGGGCGTGGCGCGGCAGTTGTCGTCCGCGCTGGCCGGCAACGGCGCCCCCTGACCCAGGGCGGCACCACCTTTCGTCCCACGTGGGTGCGACACTTGCCCGACCTATCGAAACTCGATAGATTTCCATCGCTGGACGATCGAGGGAGAGGCGATGGGAAAGCTAACGTTGCTCGCGCTGCGTGCCGTGCTCGGGGTGCAGATCGCGGGTTCGGCGTTCGTGCAGGTACTGATGGTGTGGGCACTGGCCACCGACCCGGAGGACGGGGCGCTCCCGCTGACCCCGCTGCGCCTGGTCACGATCCTGGGCCTGGTGGCGGCCGAGGTCGCCCTGGTCTGCGTACGGCGGCTGGTCGGGATGGTGCGACGTGGCACCGTGTTCTCGCACGCCGCCTTCCGGTACGTGGACGTCATGATCGGTGCCATCGTGGCGGCCGCCCTCGTGTGGTTCGCGGTCACCGCGCTCAATGCACCGGGCCAGCGGGACGACCCCGGTGTCACGGTCATCATGGGCGGAGTCGGCGTGGCCATCCTCGGGGTGGCGCTCATCGTGCTCGTCCTGCGGATGCTGCTCGCCCAGGCCGTCGCCCGCGACGTCGAGGCGGCGCGGATGCGGGCCGAACTGGCCGAGGTGATCTGATGCCGATCGCCGTCGACATCGACGTGATGCTCGCCAAGCGGAAGATGTCCGTGGGCGAACTCGCCGACCGCGTCGGGATCACCCCCGCCAACCTGGCCGTGCTCAAGAACGGCCGCGCCAAGGCGGTGCGCTTCGCGACGCTCGCCGCGCTCTGCGAGGTGCTGGAGTGCCAGCCGGGCGACCTGCTGCGCTGGGAGGCCGAGGAGCCCGCCGCCACCGGCGCGGAGGCGGTCTGAGAGTCGGCCCCGGGGGCGCGCGGCGGCTTGACCTCGAGCGCACTCCAGGGCCTACGGTCGACACCGTAGCGACCACGACAAAGACGGTGGACCATGCGCCTGGGACTGCATCTCACGAAGTTCGACCACCCCGCGGGACCGGCCGGGCTCGCGCCCGCGCTCGCCGCGGCCGGCGAGGCCGCGGAGTCGGCCGGCGCGAGCTGGCTGTCGGTGATGGACCACTACTTCCAGATGGAGAACAACGGTGGCGCCGAGGCCGCGATGCTGGAGGCCTACACGACCCTGGGCTTCCTCGCCGCCCGCACCTCCTCCGTACAGCTGGGCGTCCTCGTCACCGGCGTCACCTACCGGCACCCCGGCCTGCTGGCGAAGATCGCCACCACCCTCGACGTCCTGTCCGGCGGCCGGGCGACCCTGGGCCTCGGCGCCGCCTGGTACGAGCGCGAACACCTGGGCCTGGGCGTTCCCTTCCCGCCGCTCGCCGAGCGCTTCGAGCGGCTGGAGGAGACGCTGCGGATCTGCCTGCAGATGTGGGACGAGGGCGACAACGGCCCCTTCGAGGGCACGCATTACTCGCTGGCGGAGACCATCGGCAATCCGGCCCCGGTGAGCACGCCCCGTCCGGAGATCATGATCGGGGGCGGTGGCGAACGCAAGACGCTCCGCCTGGTCGCCCGGTACGCGGACGCCTGCAACCTCTTCGCCTCCTCCGCCGCCGAGGTCGCGCACAAGCTGGACGTGCTGCGCGCCCGCTGCGACGAGGCCGGACGCGACTTCGCGCGGATCCGCAAGACCCTGCTCTTCGCCGGCGACTCCCTCCGCAGCGGCGACACCGACGCCTTCGTCGCCGACATGGCCGACTACGCCAAGCTCGGCATCGAGACGGTCATCGTGGTGCCGCCGGACGCGGAACCGGCCGGCTGGATCGCCGGCCACTGCGCGCCGGCCGTCCCCCGGTTGGCCGAGCTGGGCTGACCGGCCCGGGCCCCACCGGCGCGACGATGCCGTCGCGGCCACCGCCAAAGGTGCCGGGAACCGGAGCGGTGCGCCGCACGGCGTCAAGCCGCCAGGCTCGCGGTGGATCAGCACGCCGTGGATCAGCACGGACACGCCGCGGCCGCGCTCTCCGCGGCCGGGACGGCGGCGCGCGGTGGCGGAGGCGGGGCGGTGGTCACGCCCTCTCCGCCCGGCACTCGGGCAGTCCGTCCACGCCCCGCGCGAACCGGGCCCCTCTGCGACGACACGCCTGGCGGCCGCCCCGCGTCACTCGGGACGCGGGGTGCCGAACAACTCGATCGCCCGCCGCACCTCGGTGAGGGCACCGGACAGCGCGCTGACGGAGCCGAGCGCCCCCGCGATCACGAGCAGCCCGCGACGCAGCCGTGCGACGTCCGGGACACCGGCGGCCGCGGCGGCGGCCAGCGCGGTCAGCTCGTCCTCGGCGATGCGCCGGTCTGGTAAGTCGGCGCGGTAGCCGGCCAGTTCACGGCGGCAACGGGCCACCGCCGCCCGCAGGGCGGTGACCCGCGGGTCGAGGCCGCCCTCGTCGTCGACCGCCGCGCGGGCGGCCATGTCCTTCACCACTGATACGTCCCCCACAGGTAGGCCCCCGGTGCTCGCCCATGGCGGCCGGCCCCATCCGGCCCGCCATATCGGGGAGGACATTAAACGCGACGTAGCGCTCCTCCCGCTACACGGAGAGCGAAATCCACCACGACTTCCTTCCGCCCGCCGGAGCCCGCCGGAGCCCGCCCCAGCCCGCCCCAGCCCGCCCCAGCCCGCCGGCATCAGTGCCCGGGACGCGCGATCCGGTTCCAGTCCACGAGCCGCCAACTCCCCGCACCCTCGCGCCACCACCGGGCCATCGAGGCATTGATCACGCGCGTGTCGCCCGGCGGCGGCGGCCCCAGCAGGCCGCGCAGCGCCAGCACCACCGCGTCGTGGGTGACGAGCAGCAGCGGCGGGCCGGGGCGGGCGACGGCGTCCCCCAGGAACTCCCGGACGCGGGCCTCGACGTCCCCGACCGACTCCCCACCCGGCGGGCGGTACACGGCCTCGCCCTCGCGCTCGCGCCGCCGCGCCTCCGCAGGAAAGCGCTCCCGGATCCCTTCCGGGGTGAGCAGCTCCAGCACGCCCATGCCGCGGTCCCGCAGGCGTGCGTCAAAGGTGACGGGCAGCGGATCGCGCCCCGCGGCCGCACCGACCTCCTCGACGGCTCGCAGGGTCTGCCGCGCCCGTTCGAACGGTGAGCAGCAGACCCGGCCCGGCACCTGCGAAGCAGGCAGGGCGAGCAGGTCGTTTCCGAGCAGCGCCGACTGCTCCCACCCGAGCGCGCTCAGGGCCACGTCGGCGTCCCGGACCCCGTGCATCGACCTGCCGCGGGCGAAGGCCACGTTCGCCTCGCTCTCGCCGTGGCGCACGGCGATGATCCAGCTCGCCAAGTCCGGTCCTTTCCCCAGCTCCGCTTCCACGGTATCCAGGGACCGTGGAACGCGACGCGGGCACGGGCACCGTCGCCGGGCTGCTGCTGGCGGCCGGCGGCGGCAGACGACTGGGCGGCCGCCCCAAGGCGCTGCTGGAGTACGGCGGACGTCCGCTGGTCGAGCACGCGGCGAGGGCGCTGCGCACCGGCGGCTGCGGGCCCGTCCACATCGTGCTGGGCGCGGCGGCCGCACGGGTGCGCGAGCAGGCCGCCCTGGACGACTACGCGGTCACCGTCAACCCGCACTGGGCGCAGGGCATGGGTTCCTCGCTGCGCGCCGGCCTCGAGGCGCTGGCGGCCACCGGCGCGCCGGCCGTGGTCGTGACACTGGTGGACCAGCCCGGCATCGGAGCCACGGCGGTCGCCCGGGTGGCGGCCGCCTACGCCTCGCCGCGCACCCTCGCCGCCGCCACGTACGGCGGCAGGCGCGGCCATCCGGTGCTGCTCGGCGCCGCGCACTGGTCCGCGGTCGCCGCGCGTGCCGTGGGCGACCAGGGGGCACGCTCCTACCTGAGGCGGCACGAGGCGGAGATCGCACTCGTCGAGTGCGGAGACGTCGCCGTCCCGGCCGATATCGACACTCCCGATGACCTGCGACTGCTGGCGGACCCGCCGCAGCCTCCCGCGCCGGGTACCACACAACGTTGAACTTCCGCAATGCAGAAACTATGCTCCACACAGCAGAAGCGCCCATACGGTCGGTGGGCCTCACGGCCGTCCCGCCCGGCTCCCGGCCGCCCGGCGCCGGAACGGCACACCCCTCAACGGCAAGAGGAGACTCAGGGACATGTCCGCAACAGGACCCGCACCGCACGCCGTCGTCGCCGACACCGCACCCCCCGTCGAGCGCGCGCGGGAGGTACTGACCGACGGGGCGCTCGCCTTCCTCGCCGACCTGCACCGGCGGTTCGCCCCCCGCCGCGCCGAACTCCTCGCCCGCCGGGGGGAGCGCCGCGCCGAGATCGCCCGCACCGGCACCCTGGACTTCCTCCCGGAGACCGCCCACATCCGCGAAGGCGACTGGCGCGTCGCCGACGCCCCCGCCGCGCTGGAAGACCGCCGGGTGGAGATCACCGGCCCCACCGACCGCAAGATGACCGTCAACGCCCTCAACTCCGGCGCCCGGATCTGGCTCGCCGACTTCGAGGACGCCTCCGCCCCCACCTGGGAGAACGTCGTCGCCGGCCAGATCAACCTGATCGACGCCTACGAGCGCCGCATCGACTTCACCTCCCCCGAGGGCAAGTCCTACGCACTGAAGGACGAGGACGAACTCGCCACCGTCGTCGTGCGCCCCCGCGGCTGGCACCTGGACGAACGCCACCTGACCGTCGACGGCGAACCCGTACCCGGCGCCCTCGTCGACTTCGGCCTGTACTTCTTCCACAACGCGCGACGCCTGCTCGCCAAGGGCAAGGGCCCCTACTTCTACCTGCCCAAGACCGAGTCGCACCTCGAAGCCCGGCTGTGGAACGAGGTGTTCGTCCACGCCCAGGACCGCCTCGGCATCGAGCAGGGCACCATCAGGGCCACCGTCCTCATCGAGACGATCACCGCGGCCTTCGAGATGGAGGAGATCCTCCACGAGCTGCGCGACCACGCCTCCGGCCTCAACGCCGGCCGCTGGGACTACCTGTTCTCCATCGTCAAGAACTTCCGTGACGCCGGCGAGCGCTACGTCCTTCCCGACCGCAACGCCGTGACGATGACGGCCCCCTTCATGCGCGCCTACACCGAACTGCTCGTGCGCACCTGCCACAAGCGCGGCGCCCACGCCATCGGCGGCATGGCCGCCTTCATCCCCTCCCGGCGCGACGCGGAGGTCAACGCGGTCGCCTTCGAGAAGGTCAAGGCCGACAAGGACCGCGAGGCCGCGGACGGCTACGACGGCTCCTGGGTCGCCCACCCCGACCTCGTGCCCATCGCCCGCGCCTCCTTCGACGCCGTCCTCGGCGACCGGCCCCACCAGAAGGACCGCCTGCGCGAGGACGTCCACGTCAGCGCCGCCGACCTGCTGGCCGTCGACTCGCTCGACGCCAAGCCCACCTACGAAGGCCTGCGCAACGCCGTCCAGGTCGGCATCCGCTACATCGAGGCATGGCTGCGGGGCATGGGCGCCGTCGCCATCTTCAACCTCATGGAGGACGCCGCCACCGCCGAGATCTCCCGCTCCCAGATCTGGCAGTGGGTCAACGCGGGCGTCGTCTTCGCCGACAACGGGGAGAAGGCCACCGCCGACCTCGTCCGCGGCCTGGCCGACCGCGAACTCACGGCCGTCCGCGAGGAGATCGGTGAGCAGGCCTTCGCCGCGGGCCGCTGGCAGCAGGCCCACGACCTGCTGCTGAAGACGGCGCTCGACGAGACCTACGTCGACTTCCTGACGCTTCCGGCGTACGAACTGCTCAACTGAGACCCGCCGTTCCTTCCCCCGGTCCGGCGGCGGGGGGAAGGAACGACCTCCCGCGACCCCCGGGAAAAGACGGGCAGCGGACGTGCGGCCGCTGACATGATCGTCGGCATGCCGCCATCACGACCCCGCACCGCGAAGCGCAAGGGCACGCCGCATGCCCTTTGACCACAACGACCACTACCACCGGCTGCTGCTGCGCAAGGTCCCACCCAGCGCGCTCACCGCCCTGGACGTCGGATGCGGCACCGGCCGCTTCGCCCGGCGCCTGGGCGCCCGCGGGCTGCGGGTCGACGCGATCGACGCGTCCGCGGAGGCCGTGACCGCGGCCGGGACGGCGCCCGGGGTCACCTTCCGCGTCGCGGACGTCACCCGCGTGGACCTCCCCACGGCCCACTACGACCTCATCACCTGCCTGGCCGGCCTGCACCACGTGCCCTTCGACACGGTCACCGCGCTCCGCGCCGCGCTCGCCCCCGGCGGGACCCTGCTCGTCCTGGGCTGCTACCCCGAGCACACCCCAGCCGATTGGGCGGTGAGCCTTGCCGCCGTCCCCGTCAACGCCGCCGCCCGGCTCGCCGTCGCCGCCGCCGACCGGATCCGCGGCCACGAACCGCAACCGATCCGGGTCCCCGTGCACCCACCGGGCACACCCCTGCCGCAGATCCGCGCCGAAGCGGCGCGGCTCCTGCCGGGCAGCCGCATCACGCGCCTGCTGTTCTGGCGCTACCTGCTGACGTACCGCGAGGGAACGAGCGGCTGAACCGACCGGACGGCCCCACTGCCGCGACTGGCCCGCCGGCCCCGCTCAGGCCTGGCCGGTGTCGAACCGGCTGATCTTGCCGTCGTCCACGGTGAAGCGCCACTTCGTGCGCATCTCGCCCCAGGCGTCATTGCGGTAGTCCGCAACCAAGGTGAGCCCCGACGCGTCCTGGGACTGCACGTCCATATGGCCGTGCGACTCGAAGATCTCCTGCTCCGCCCACTCCTTCGGATCGCGGTCGGAGCCGTCGTCGGACATCGTCGCGTCCTCGGCGAGCGCGGCCTCGAAGGCCTCGCGGTCCCCGGCGTTCACCGCCGAGACGAAGGCGCGGACGGCCGGCTCGTTGAGGGCGCCGGTGCGGATCATCGCTGCTGCTCCCTGTGCTCACGGGTCGTGCCACCAGCCTCGCCCGAGCGGCCGCGACGCGCTACCCGGGCCCGTCGGCCGGGCCGCTGTTCACCCGCGGGGACCGGCGCGGCTGGCCCCGCGCCCGAACCACGAGGACCCTGTGGCCCGGTCCGGCGGCGACGGCCCGGTCCGCGGCGCGGGGCGGCGCGGGCGAAGTCTCGGCCCTCGCATTACTCTCTGTGCCCGTTTGTCGGTAGCGGCCCCTACCCTGCCGCCATGTACAACGCGCCCGCCCTCCGCCAGCTCCGCGCAGCCCTGGAGCGCGCCCTCGCCGACCCGGCCATCGCCACCTCCCACTCCCGGGCGGAACGCCTGCGCAAGGCCACCGCGGTGCTGGAGCGCGCCGCCGCCGACGTCCCGCGGCATGCGCTGCGCGGCCTCGACGACCTGTTCGACGACGCCGTTCTCGGCCGCCCCGGGCAGCCGGACACCGTACTCGGCCGCATCGCGTCCGGCCTCTACCGCACCCGGGGCGGGCAGGTGGGCCGGCCGCTCACACCGGCCGCCCAGCGCGACATCATGGACGGCATCGCCGACCTCAACCGGGCCGCCGGGCGCCCCCCGTTCGGGTGGCAGGCCCGCGGGATGCGCCCGTGGTCCAAGCACACCAAGGAGCCCCTGGACTTCACCGGGCACATCGTGCTGCGGCGGGCGCTGAGCACCCCCGTGGAGCCGCGCCGCGAACCGTACCGGCTGCGGCTGCTGGCGGCGCTGGAGGTGCTGTGGGCGACGGCGGTTCCCCGCCAGGGCCTGGTGGCCGCCGACGTCACCGACCTGTCGGCCCGGGAGTCCCGGATCCGGCTCACCGTCAACCTGCCCGGGCGGACCGCGGCGACCCGGCAGGAGTTCACGCTCCCCCGGTCGGCGCGGGCGGCCCTGCGGCTCTGGCTGCCGGTACGCCGTCAGATCGTCGCCCGGCACCTGGACGCGGGCCCGGATCATCCCGCCAACCAGGCCCTGTTCGTCACCCTCCGGCACACGGTGGCGGAACCGGCCTCGGGCGCCGCCAGGATGGTGCCGCCCGGCATCCGCATCACCGGGAACGGCCTGGAGACCGACTACAGCAAGTGGGCACGCCGGCTCAACGGCGACCACGCGGGGCGCGAGGGCTGGCCGGTGCCGACCGATCTGTACACCGTCGCCCGCGGTGGCGCCGTCCTTCGGGAGGCCCAGGGCCGCGCCCAGGGCCGGGGCCCGGCGGTCCGCCGGTCGACGTAGACGGGGCAGCCGGCGGTCGGTGCGGCAGGGGGACGGCGGAGTCCGCGGAGGTCAGCCCGCCGTGCCCGCGATCCGCGCGAGCCGCCGGGCCTCGGCGCGGGTGGCGCGCGCGATGGCCTCCTCGTCGGCGGTGACGAGGCGGCCGTCCTCGACCACCGGGCGGCCGTTGACCAGGGAGAGGGCCACCGGGGCCGCCGCGCCCAGGACCAGCGCGGCGACCGGGTCGGCGATCGAGGCGTGGGCGAGGGTGTCCATCCGCCACAGGACGAGGTCGGCGAGCTTGCCCGCCTCCAGGGAACCGATCTGTTCGGCCCGGCCGAGCACTTGTGCGCCGCCGTAGGTGCCCAGGCGCAGCACCTGACGGGTGGTCAGCGCTGCCTCGCGGTGGACGCCGAGGCGGTTGACGAGCAGGGCGTTGCGCAACTCCGTGTGCAGTTCGCCCGACTCGTTGGACGCGGCGCCGTCCACGCCGAGGCCGACCGGGACTCCGGCCGCCAGCATGTCGGGGACGCGGGCGATCCCGGCGGCCAGGCGGGCGTTGGAGGACGGGCAGTGGGCGACGCCGGTCCGCGTGCGGGCGAAGGCGGCGATGTCGGAGTCGGCCATGTGGACGCAGTGCGCCATCCACACGTCCTCGCCGAGCCAGCCGGTGGACTCGAAGTAGTCCGTCGGCCCCATGCCGAACAGTTCCTTGCAGAACTGCTCCTCCTCCACGGTCTCGCTGCCGTGGGTGTGCAGGCGCACCCCCTTGCGCCTGGCCAGTTCCGCGGCCTGGCGCAGCAGTTCGGTGGAGACCGAGAACGGTGAGCAAGGGGCGACGGCGACCTGCGTCATGGCGTCGAAGGAGGCGTCGTGGTGCTCGTCGATGGTCTCCTCGGTGGCGGCGAGGGCGTCGTCGAGGGACTCGACGGCGAAGTCCGGTGGCAGTCCCCCGTCGGACTGGCCGCGGTCCATCGAGCCGCGGGCGAGGGTGAGGCGCACGCCCATGTCGGCGGCGGCCCGGATGATGGAGCCGGCCAGGTCGCCGGCGCCGCGCGGGAAGACGTAGTGGTGGTCCATGGCGGTGGTGACACCGCCGCGGGCCATCATCGCCAGGGAGCCCTGGGCGGCCGCGTGGGTCATCCGCTCGTCGATGCGCGCCCAGGTGGGGTAGAGGGCGACCAGCCAGTCGAAGAGGTTGTGGTCGGTGGCCAGGCCCCGGGTGATCCACTGGTAGAAGTGGTGGTGGGTGTTGACCAGGCCGGGGGTGAGCAGGTGGCCGGTGCCGTCCACCCTGCGTGCGACGCCGCCCAGTGCCGCGGGGGCGGGTCCCGGGCCGACGGACTCGATGCGGTTGCCGGCGACGACGACATGGCCCGCCGGGTACTCCGTGTCGTGCGCGTCGACGGTGGCGACGGCGCAGTTCTCGATGACGATGCGGTCGGCCGGGGCGGTCATGGCGGGGCCTTTCAGTCCGTCACCGGGATGCGCGGCTCGGCGCCCTCACGCAGGACCGTGCCCTCGATGAGGCCGTAGGGGCGGTCGGCCGCGAAGTACACCGCGCTGTCGGGGGTGTCGTTCGTGAGGCCGAACGGCTCGAGGTCGACAAGGAAGTGGTGCTTGTTGGGAAGCGAGAGCCGCACCTCGTCGATCTCGGGGCGGTGCTCGACGACCCGGTCGCCCATCGCGTACAGCGTCTGCTGCAGGGAGAGCGAGTAGGTGCCGGCGAAGGCGTCGAGGAGGTGGCGGCGCACCTCGGCCCAGGACTCCTCCCACTGCGGGGCGCGGTCCTCGTCGCGGGTCCAGTTGAACCGCCAGCGGGCGCTGACCTCGGTGGCGAGGACACGGTCGCGGGTCTCCGGCAGCGTGGTGTACCGGTCCTCGACGAAGCCCCGGAACTCCGAGTCGGTGGTGTTCATGACCACGAGGTCCTTCAGGCCGGAGACGACCTGCCACCGCGTGCCGTCGAAGGCGACCTCGGTGGTGCGCGTCTCCCGGCCGCCGCGGACGAAGGAGTGCTCCGGTGTGATCCGTTCCCAGGCGTACTCCTCGATGCGGATCCTGGCCCGCTCGATGGACTCCTGGCTGGTGACGAAGTGCCGGGCGAGGCGGATGCCGAACTGCTCGGCGGACGCGACGCCGTGCCGCTTGGCGAAGGCGAAGACGGTGTTCTTGGCGGTGTCGGTGGGCAGCACCGCGGCGTTGCTGCCGCGGTAGTGGACGTCGTCCATGGCGCCGGAGAGGGCGACGGAGACGCTCAGGTCCTTGACGTGGTGGGTCGCGCCGTCGCGGGCGACGTGGACGACGCGGGTCTCCGCCTTGCCGTACTGGTTCTGGCCGAGCCGGGTGGGCGACATGTCGGTGCTAGCTCCCTCGGTATACGGAGTAGCCGAACGGGTTGAGCAGCAGCGGTACGTGGTAGTGCCGGCCCGGCTCGACGGCGAAGACGGTCGCCACCTCCGGGAAGAAGGCGCCGCCGCCCCCGGCGCCGGCGGTGTCCGGCCGGTCCTCGGCTCGGGCGCGGGGGCCGGTGTCCCGGCCGGTGAGGTAGCGCTCGGTGGCGAACTCCAGCCGTACGTGGGTCGTGCCGTCCGGGGGGTCGGGCAGGTCCTTGCAGCGGCCGTCGGCGTCGGTCCGCGAGGTGCCGTGCGGCACCCAGGGGGCGCCGCTTCCGGCGCGCACCGCCAGGGTGACGGGCACACCCTGTGCGGGGCAGCCGCGGCTGGTGTCCAGGACGTGCGTGGAGACGGAGGTCATGAGGGGTCCTCCTGCGCGGCGGCACCGACGAGGCGGGTGAGGCGGACGCGGTTGATCCGGGCGAGTTCGGTGCGGACGATCTCGCGCTCGGTGCCCGGGTCGTTGCCGATGCGCTCCTTGAGCGCGGCCAGTATCCGGCCGCCGGTCCTGCCGGTGGCGCAGATGAGGAAGACGTGGCCGTGCCGCTCCTGGTAGGCGAGGTTCAGCGCGAGCAGTTCGTCGCGCTCCCCGTCCCGTACCCCGCGCTGTTCGCGAGCGGAGACCGGGTCGCCGGGCCGGGGACGGCCGATCGGCGGGTGGCCCGCCATCGCCTCGGCCAGGTCGTCGGCGGTGAGGCCGGCCGTGGCGGCGTCGGAGGCGGCGAGCAGCGCGTCGAGGGTGTCGTACGGGCGGGCCGCCGCGACGGCGGCAACCCAGGAGCGGCTCGCGCAGAGCTCGTGCAGCAGCGCTGCCGCCTGCGGTGCCCCGGCGGCGTTGAACCGGGCCAGGCCCGGGAGGGGACGGGACGTCACAACGGCACGCTAGAAGCGCCCGCCATGCGGCGTCAACAGTTTGTTGAAAGGTTGCGGTCCATGACGCCCGGACGGACGCCTCGAGCCCTCGACGGCGCCTCACCCGTGACTACGGAGGCCGCGAGCGATGCGGGCGCAGGCCTAACGGCTCTCCTCCTTGGCCGCGTTCTCCCTGTTGAGGTAGTTGTAGACGGTGAAGCGGCTCACGCCGAGCGCCGAGGCGACCGTCTCGACCCCGTGCCGCACCGAGAAGGCGCCGCGCTCCTCCAGGATCGCCACGACCGTCTGCTTCTCCTTGCGCCCCAGCTCCGACAGCGCCTTGCCGTGCCGGCGCTCGAGGTCGGCCAGGATGTGGTCGAGTGATTCCGCCAGGTGCGGCAGCCGTACGGCGACGACCTCCGACCCCTCCCAGCTGAGCACGACGTCATCGCCGCGCGCCTCGGCCGGGGGCACCAGTTCGGCGCCGAGGGCGTCGGCGAGCGGTCTGATCGCCGCGCTGAACGGATGCTCGGGCGCGCCGTTCACCGGTCCGCCTCCCGAAGGACGTTGACCTGCAACGACACCCGGGTCGCACCCGCCTCCAGGGTGCGCCGCAGCAGATCGCCGACGACGGCGAGGACCTGCTCCGTACCGCCCTCCGCCGAGTTGCCGAAGGGGCCGACCTCGACGGTGTCCAGTTCGGCCGCCTCCAGGACCTCGCGGCCGACCACGGCGTGGCGCGGGGGCTCGGAAAGGTCGAACGGCTCGGTGGTGAATTCGACTTGCAAGCGCACGCCTTCAACCTAGCTGGTCAGGGGCTTTCCGGGACATCCCCCTTGACAGCCGCGGTCCGGCTCCTAGACTTCCGGTAGGCAAAAACAAGTTTCCGTATTACGGAAGGGCGCATGTGATGGGCTTCGACTCCACGCGCTTCGATGTGAACCTCTCGATCCTCTTCACCGAACTCCCGCTCCTGGAGCGCCCCGCGGCGGCCGCCGCGGCCGGCTTCCGCGCGGTCGAGCTGTGGTGGCCGTGGACCCGGATGCCGACCCCTCCGCAGTCCGAACTCGACGCCCTGCGGGACGCCCTGCGCGAGGCCGGCACCCAGCTGGTGGGCCTGAACTTCTACGCGGGCGAGCTGCCCGGCCCCGACCGCGGCGCCCTGTCCGTGCCGGGCGAGGAGTCCGCGCGCTTCCGCGCCAACATCGACGTCGCCGCCGACTTCGCCCGCTCGGTGGGCTGCACGGCGCTCAACGCGCTCTACGGCAACCGGGTGGAGGGCGTCAGTCCCGAGGCGCAGGACGAACTCGCCCTGGAGAACCTGGTCAGGGCCGCGCACGCGGCCGACCGGGTCGGCGCCGTGCTGCTGGTCGAGGCCTTGAACAAGCCGGAGTCGCCGCACTACCCGCTGGTGAGCGCGGCCGCCGCGGTCGAGGTGGTCGACAAGGTCAACGCCGAGACGGGACTGGGCAATGCCCGGTTCCTGCTCGACCTCTACCACCTGTCGATGAACGGCGAGGACCTGCCCGCCGTGATCGACGCCTACGCGGACCGCACCGGCCACGTCCAGATCGCCGACAACCCCGGCCGCGGCGCGCCCGGCACGGGCTCCCTGCCGCTGCCCGCCCTCCTGGGCCGGCTGCGCGGGGCCGGTTACGACGGCTGGGTGGGCCTGGAGTACAAGCCGGGCCCGCTGGGCAGCAGCGCCTCCTTCGGCTGGCTCGCCCCCGCCGACAAGTGATCCGGAGAGGACATCATGACCACCGCACTTCCCACGGTCGCCTGGATCGGCCTCGGCATCATGGGCTCCCCCATGTCGGAGAACCTGATCAAAGCCGGGTACCCCGTCACCGGCTACACCCTTGAGCAGGACAAACTCGATCGCCTCGCCGCCGCCGGCGGCACGCCGGCAGGCTCCGTGGCGGAGGCCGTGAAGGCCGCCGACGTCGTCGTCACCATGGTGCCTGCCTCACCCCAGGTCGAGGCCGTCGCCTACGGCGAGGACGGCATCCTGGCGAACGCCCGGCCCGGCGCCCTCCTGATCGACATGTCCTCGATCACTCCCCAGACCTCGGTCGACCTCGCGGCGGCCGCGGCCACCAGGGGGATCCGTGTCCTGGACGCCCCCGTCTCGGGTGGCGAGGCGGGAGCCGTCGAGGCGGTGCTGTCGATCATGGTGGGCGGCGAGCAGGCCGACTTCGACGAGGCGCGGCCCCTGTTCGACGCCCTCGGCAGGACCGTCGTCCTGTGCGGTCCGCACGGCGCCGGGCAGACCGTCAAGGCGGCCAACCAGCTGATCGTGGCGGTGAACATCCAGGCGTGCGCCGAGGCCGTGGTCTTCCTGGAGAAGTCCGGTGTCGACCTCGCCGCGGCCCTGGACGTGCTGAACGGAGGCCTCGCCGGCTCCACGGTGCTGACCCGCAAGAAGCGCAACTTCCTCGACCGCGCGTACGCCCCGGGCTTCCGCATCGACCTGCACCACAAGGACATGGGCATCGTCACCGACGCCGCCCGCGGTGTCGGCGCGGCCCTGCCCGTCGGCTCGGTGGTGGCGGACCTCGTCGCCTCACTGCGGGCCCAGGGCGACGGCGGCCTGGACCACTCGGCCCTGCTGCGCGGTGTGGAGCGCCTGTCCGGTCTCCCGGTCACGGGCTGACCCCTGCCTCCGGGCGGCGGCGCCCCGGCCGTCCCGTCGCGCCCGGTGGGGCGCCGCCGCCCGGAACCACGAACGTCCGCGCCGCCGAGAGCTTCTGAGGGGTAGGTCGAGGCGGCGCGGACCGGGCACCCGCCCGGGCACCCGTACCGCGACCGGGCCGGACGCGGACGGTGCCCGGGCGGTGGTGCGTCCCGGGACGGGCGGGGAGCGGCACGGCGGATGCACGAGGGGCTCCCCGTGCGGGACGATGGACGGCAGGACCGAACCGGTGACCACCCGGCGAGCCCCTGCGTCCCGCCGGACCGCCGCCCCCGCACACCCGCGCACCACCCAGGAGTCGCGAACCATGGCAGAGAGCGTGCCCGTACGCTGCCCGGCCTGCCGCCGGGAGCACGCCTACACCGCGCCCGCGCTCCCCTGCGCCTGCGGCGCGCCGCTCGCGCTGCCCATCCTGCGCGGCGGCATCCCGCTGCAGATCCGCCACCGGTCCTGGGACGACTCCTGGGTGGCCATGCGCTGCCCGGACTGCGGCCGCGACGACCAGTGGCCGCAGCCCGAACTCGACTGCGACTGCGGGGCGGTGGTCCGGCTGCCGGTGGACACCGCGGCCCTGTGGCTGCCCGGACGGCGGCCCGTCCCCCCGGTGGGCCGGGCCGGCGCCGGGCCCTCGGCGCCGGCCCGGCGGCCGCCGTTCCGGCCGGTGACCATCCGTACCGCGCGGGACGCGGTCACCGCCGCCGCGCAGTACCTGAAGTGGCTGGGCTTCGCTGCTGTGCGCGCCGCGGCGGACCGCTCGGCCGACGGCATCGACCTGCGCGGCGACGGGGTCGTGGCCCGGGTCGACCCGACGACCCGGCCGACACCGCTGCGGGACGTCGAGACCCTCTGGCTCACCTGCCTCAACGAGGACTCCACCGGGGCCTTCTTCTCCCTGGCGGGCTACGCCGACGACGCGCGCCTGCGCGCGGACCGGCTCGGCGTGCCGCTCTTCGTCATGGACCTCACCGGAACGCCTCAGCCGGTCAACGACGCCGCCGACGTCCTGATCAGGACGGGGCCGCACACCACGCCCTGAGCCGGGACGAGCTCAGCCCGGTCCTTCACCGAGCGTGGTCACTCGGGTCGCGCGACCGCCGGTCCCGGGGGATTATCGAGAGGTTCCCCTCCGTATGGCAACCCAGGACTACGTCAAGGACGCAGCGATGTCTACGGCCCTCTTGAAGCGCAAGCTCGACAAATCCTTCCGCCGTCTGGACACCGACGGCAACGGATATGCCGAGCGCGCCGACTTCCAGGACGTCGGCGCGCGGCTGATCCACGGCTTCGGCATGTCCCCCACCTCACCCAAGGGCAAGGCGGTGGCGGTGCGGCTGGACGCCGTCTGGGCGGAGCTGGCGGCATACGCCGACACAGACCGCGACGGGCGGCTGTCCTCCGCGGAGTACCACCACGGGATGACCAAGGCCTTCATCGAGGGGCCCGCCTTCGACCCGGTCTTCCATCCGGCGGCCGAGGCCGTCGCCCTCCTGTGCGACACCGACGGCGACGGACGCGTCGTGCGCGGGGAGTTCGAGGTCCTGCAACGGGCCTTCAACACCCCCGTCGACGACATCGCCGCCGCCTTCAACCGCATCGACACCGACGGCGACGGCCGCGTGAGCACCGCGGAGCTGGTGGCGGCCATCCGTGCCTACTACATCGGCACCGACCCCAAGGCCCCCGGCAACTGGCTGTTTGGGCCGCTGTGAGCGAGCCGCGCCCGGGACCCGCCGCGGCTCCCGGGCGGCTCGTAAGGGAAGTGGAGTCCGGCCGCCGCGCCCGGCAGGACAGGACGCGGCGGCCGGAGGAACGGCGGACGGGTCCGTCCTCAGCGGTCCGCGAGCGGCAGGATCTCGGTGGGCGCGTGGCCGGGCTCGGTGGCCGGCTCCTCGAACTCCACCACCTCGCCGATGTCGTTGGTGACGCTCATGGCGATGTTGGTGACCCGTTCCAGGATCGCCTCGACGACGACCGGAACGCCGTACTCGGCCGCGAGCTTCTTCGCCTGCTCGAAGGCGGCCCCGAGGTCCGCCGGGTCCGTGACCCGGATCGCCTTGCAGCCCAGCCCCTCGGCGACCTTGACGTGGTCGACGCCGTAGACGCCCAGCTCGGGTGAGTTGACGTTCTCGAACTCCAGGTTGACCTGGAAGTCGATGTCGAACGCCCGCTGCGCCTGGCGGATCAGGCCCAGGTAGGAGTTGTTCACCAGGACGTGGACGTAGGGGATCCGGTGCTGCGCGCCGACCGCGAGCTCCTCGATCATGAACTGGAAGTCGTAGTCGCCCGAAAGCGCCACCACCGGTGTCCGCGGATCCGCCTTGGCCACACCCAGGGCGGCCGGCACGGTCCACCCGAGGGGGCCGGCCTGGCCGCAGTTGATCCAGTGGCGCGGCCGGTAGACGTGGAGCATCTGCGCGCCCGCGATCTGGGAGAGGCCGATCGTGGTGACGTAGCGGGTCTCGGGGCCGAAGGCGCGGTTCATCTCCTCGTAGACGCGCTGCGGTTTGATCGGGATGTCGTCGAAGTGCGTCCGGCGGTGCAAGGTCGCCTTGCGCTGCCGTGCGCGGGCCGCCCAGGCGGAACGGTCCGGCAGTTCGCCGGCGGCCCGCAGGTCCCGGGCGGCCTCGACGAACAGCTCGAGGGCGGCGCCGGCGTCGGAGGTGATCCCGTAGTCGGGGGCGAAGATCCGGCCGATCTGGGTGGGCTCGATGTCGACGTGCACGAAGGTGCGGCCCTCGGTGTAGACGTCGATCCGCCCGGTGTGGCGGTTGGCCCAGCGGTTGCCGATGCCGAGGACGAAGTCGGAGTCCAGGAACGTCGCGTTGCCGTAGCGGTGCGAGGTCTGCAGGCCCACCATCCCGGCGTTGAGGTCGTGGTCGTCCGGGATGGCGCCCCAGCCCATCAGGGTCGGCACCACCGGTGTCCCGGTCAACTCGGCGAACTCCACCAGCAGACCGGCCGCGTCGGCGTTGATCACCCCGCCGCCGGCCACGATCAACGGCCGCTCGGCGGCGGCCATCATGGCGAGCGCCTTGTCGATCTGGCGGCGGGTGGCGGCCGGCTTCCAGACGCGCAGCGGCTCGTACGTCTCGGGGTCGAACTCGATCTCGGTGAGCTGGACGTCGACCGGCAGGTCGATCAGGACCGGGCCGGGGCGGCCGGAGCGCATGAGGTGGAAGGCCTGCTGGAAGACCCCGGGCACCTGCGCGGCCTCCAGGACCGTGGTGGCCGCCTTGGTCACTGGCGCGGCGATGGCCGCGATGTCCACGGCCTGGAAGTCCTCCTTGTGGATCACCGCGGTGGGCGCCTGACCGGTGATGCAGAGGATCGGGATCGAGTCGCCGGTCGCCGAGTAGAGGCCGGTGATCATGTCCGTGCCCGCGGGGCCTGACGTGCCGATGCAGACTCCGATGTTGCCGGGGGCGGTGCGTGTGTAGCCCTCGGCCATGTGGGCGGCCCCCTCCACGTGCCGGGCCAGCGTGTGCTCGATGCCGCCGGAGGCCTTGAGGGCCGCGTAGAAGGGGTTGATCGCGGCACCGGGCACGCCGAACGCGCTGTCCACGCCCTCCCGCTTGAGGATTTCCACTGCCGCTCGGGCGGCGGTCATTCGAGGCATTCGGTCACTCCTGCGTCGTCCTGCGGTCCAGGTTGTCGCGCCCGGTGTCCACTTTCGCATTGCGGAAACGTTCTTTTGCCATGCGGAACTACTGCGAACATAAGGCGCACCCGCCCGGGGGTCAAGAAGGGGGAGACCCGAAAAGCCGTCCGGCACAAAGGACTTGTGCAGCTGTCGGTACCGACCACTAGGGTTCCGCTCGCCACATCAGCCCACCATGGACCCAGGTGATCGCCCTGACCGCGCCGACGCCATCGCCCGCACAGTCGCAGCCCGAACCGCAGGCGAAGACACCGCCGCCGTCGTCCTCGCAGCGGGCGCGGGCGGCGGTGCCCCCGGCAGCTCGGCCGCGACCGCCCTTCGGGCAGGAGGTCCCCGGTTACGGACGCTCCTGCCTGTTCTGCGGCTCCGTACCGGCGGTCGAGGCGACAGTCCGCGGCCACCAGGGCATGGTCGTGATGATGCGCTTCCTGAAGACGCGGGCCCCGTTCTGCCGGCGCTGCGGCGTCGCCAAGCACCGCGAGATGGTCTCGGCCAGCCTGGTGCAGGGGTGGTGGAGCCCCGCCTCGATGCTCATCAACCCGCTCACGCTGCTGGTCAACCTGCTTCAGCGCCGCAAGATCAGCCGACTGCCCGAACCGGTCCCCGGCGCTCCCGGCACGCCCGCCGACCCCGGCCGGCCGATCCTGCTCCGCCCCACCGCGCTGGGCCTGCTGATACCCGTCATCCTCGTCGCCGGCGGCTGGCTGCTGCTCCACGACGACCCCGAGTACGCCGAGGTCGGCGACTGCGTCCACAGCAACGGCGAGGTCCTCTTCCCGGACGTGTCGGTCGTCGACTGCGGTTCCGCGAAGGCCCGGTACGAGGTCGTCGGCCGCTTCGACGACACCACCGACACCGGACGGTGCGCCGCCTATCCGCGCTCGGTGGCCGCGTTCCTTGCGGAACACGGCTCGACCGCCTATGTGCTGTGCCTGGCCCGCAACGACAACACCTGACCGCCGGACGGTCCGTCACGCGGACGTGCCGTCAGGCGGACGTGTCGTCAGGCACGGCTCCACTTCTGGTTGTCCCGGCCGCTGCAGCTCCGCAAGCGCAGCCTGGTGCCGTTGACACCCGGCGAGTCCTCCGCCTCCACGCACTTGTCGGCCTGGACGTTGACCAGGTCGTGAGCGGCGTTGAGGCGGAACTGCTGGGCACCGGTGCCGTTGCAGTCGACCAGCTGGATCGCCGCACCGTCGTCCCGCGAACCGCCCGCCACGTCCATGCACCTGCTCTGGGAGCTGACGCTGCCGTCCGGCGCGATCCGCCACGACTGCGCCGCACTACCCGTGCAGTCCCAGATCTGCAGCGGTGAGCCCCACGGGGTGCTGCCGTCGATGCAGCGGCCCGAGTCATGGCTGCGGATCGCGGTGCCGGAGGTCGCGGAGGAGTGCGAGGGGGCCCCGGCCGCAGGACGCGCCACGTGCCCGTCCGCGGACCCGGAGGTGGCCTTCCCCCCGTCGGCGCTCGCGGTGGCCGTCGCCCCGTGCGGCGAACCGGCCTTCGGCGACCGCCGCGCCGTTTCCTCGGGCGACGGCGAGCGCTCCGCGGAAGGAGTCGCCGTGACCGGACCGGTTACCGGCGCTTCGACAGCAGGGGCCTCGTTCGCGAGGGTGACGGCCGCCGGGCCGTCGGCCCCGCTCCCCGAACCGCGGACGAGGAACGGCACGCAGACCAGCACACCGACCGCGAGCCCCGCCCCGATCAGCAGGAGCGGGCGGGACCGTCTGCGGCGCGCGTCCGCGGTCGGCGGCGCTCCGGCCGAGGAGTCCTGACGGGCCGCCACGGAGACCGTCGCCGCGGTGTCACCCTCATCGGAAGGAGCCGCGGACGCGAAGGCGAGTCCGGCCGCGAACCCGTCCGCGTAGGCGGCCTCGGGCTCCGCCGCCTCCGCGGGAGCCTCGGGCGGCGCGGCGACCTGCCTGGCCCGCGCGGGCGGGGCGTCGCCGCCGCTCCAGTTCGTGGGGGTCCTGGTGGTGGTCGCCGAGGCGTCGGCGATCGCGGACGTCCTGAGCGTCCGCCTGGGCAGCGCCGTACCGGTCAGGGGCGGCGCCGCGGGTATGCCGTCGGGCGCCGGCGACGCCGGCTCGTCGGGAGAAGCCGTCATGAATCCTTCCAAACCCCACCATGTGCCAAGGGCAGCCCCGCCACATGGGCCGGGGCGCGTACACGCCATCCCCAGGGGCTCCGCGCCGCGCCGTCACCAGGTACGACGCCCCCGCGCCGGCACAGCACGCACCACCCTAGCAACCCCTTCGGGCACGACGACGCACACGGTGACGGCACGACGTCCACCGGGTGAACGGCAGGTTCCCCGCGGGCGTCGGTGTTCCTCAGGGCCTGTGGCGGTGGGGCTCCCAGGTGCGGCCGACGTCGTTCCACAGGTAGCGCGTGCCGACTCCCCCGGCGCCGCCCGCGGTGGCCCAAACGCCCTGCGGGTGGTCGCCCAGGGTCCCGGTCCACGCGATCTCCAGCCCGGCGACCGCGGGGTGGCTCAGGTCGAGACGCCGGAACTGGACGACCGCCTCCACCGGCAGCAGCGGGTGCACCTGCACCCGTGTCCTCGATCCCTCGTCCTCCAGCCGCAGCACTCCGCCGCCCTCGCTCCGGACCGAGCCGAGGTCCTTCACCGCCGCGAGGAAGGCGGCCGCCGCCCGCTCCTCCTCGCCGGCCGCGCGCCGCCGCCACAAGCCCCCGCCGCTCATGCGCGCCGCCGTGATCTCGCCGAACCTGGTTCCGACCGACTGGATGAACGAACTGAGCAGGACCACCCCGCCCGCACCGACCACGGCGGACACCATCTCCGGAATGGCGGTCTGGTACTCGCCGTCCGGCTCGACGTCGTCCCGGCGATCCATCCCCGTCGCCCCCATCTCCTGTACTCAGGTGTGCTGCCAGGGTGGAGGCTACAGTGACGTGGGTGATCATCTGGCTGAACGGCACCTTCGGCGCGGGCAAGACCACGACGTGCGCGCACCTGAGGCAGCTCGTTCCCGGTGCGCACGTCTTCGACACCGAACACGTCGGCTTCATGCTGCGCCACGTGCTCCACGAGGCCGTGCCCGTGCGCGACTTCCAGCAGTGGCCCCCCTGGCGGCAGCTCACCGTCGCGTCGCTCACGCAACTGCACGCCTACCTCGGCGGGACCCTCATCGTGCCGCAGACCGTGCTGGTCGAGGAGTACTGGCGGGAGATCACGCAGGGGCTGGAGCGGTCCGGCCTGCCGGTGCGGCACTTTCTGCTGCACACCGACCAGGCCACCCTCACCCGCCGGATCGAGGAGGACCCGGTGGAGACCGGCGCCCGGCAGTGGCGGCTGGACCACCTGCGGGAGTACGCCGAGGCACTGCCCTGGCTGCGGACCGCGGCGACGGTCGTCGACACGACCGCCGCGCCGCCGCAGGCGGTGGCGCGGCGGATCGCGGACCTCACGAGGCCTGAGCGGCCGGCGTCGATCACCTCCGCCGTGCGCCGCGACTCGTCCCAGTAGCCCAGCATCACCGAGTAACCGCGGGTGCAGGCGTGTGAACATCTTCCACAGCTCGGTCGCTTTCGCCGCCGGTTCCACCCCGGCCGGCCTCAGGCCACCGCCTTCTTGACAAGCGCGCTGACGCGTTCTTCGTCCGCTGCAGTCAGCTCCCTCACGGCGTAGGCGGTCGGCCACATGGCGCCGTCGTCGAGTGCCGCCTGGTCGCTGAAGCCGAGCGTGGCATACCTCGACTTGAACTTCTCAGCGCTCTGGAAGTGGCAGACGACCTTGCCGTCTCTGGCGTACGCGGGCATCCCGTACCAGAGCTTGGGCGCGAGGTCCGGAGCGGCGGTCTTGATGATCTCGTGGATCCGCTCGGCGAGGACGCGGTCCGCTTCCGGCATCTCGGCGATCTTAGCGAGGACGTCCCGCTCCGCTGCCGCCTCCTTCTCCGCTCGGGACGAACCGCGTCGCGCCGCCGCCTTCTTCTCCTCGCGTGCGTGCTCCTTCATCGCGGCCCGCTCCTCGGCGGTGAATCCGTTGTACTTCTCGGTGGTCGTGCCGGGGTCCTTGGCGGGCGACTCCGTGGATGGCATGGCAAGTTTCCTCTCGTACAGGGCGACGCGGGGCGGGAGTGCGGGGCCGGGAGTCAGGACGGCATCGGGGCGAGCGCCGCGGCGGCCTCCCAGGCGAACCCGTCCGGGTCGGTGAAGGTGTCGGCGGTGCTGCCGAGGACGATGCGGTGCGACCCTGTGCCGTCGGCGGGGACGCCGAGGTCCTTGGCAAGGGCACGGCGCTTGTACAGCGCCAGCTTGACGGGGCTGGACTGACCGGGTGCGAACTCGGCGTACTTGCCGCCGAAGCTCTTGGCCACGGTCAGGCCCCGGCCGACGTAGAACTGCTTGGTGGCCTTCACGTCCTCGACGCCGAGCAGCAGGACGACTTCGTCGATCTGGCGGGTGGCGGGGCCGGTGTCCTTCTTCGCCGAGGTCGCGATCTTCCAGATCGTCCCGTCCGGGGCCTGGACGACGCCGCCGTAGCCCCACAGGGACTTCGCGGCGGGCTTCAGCACGGCGGCGCCGGCGTCCACGGCGGCGCGGACGAAGCTGTCGACGTTCGCGGGCCCGTTCACCGTGAGCGCCAGGGTGAACCCGCGGAATCCGGTGGAGTGCGCCTCGGACGCCCGCAGGCCTATGTACCCGTCCACGCCGAAGGCGCTGTAGAAGCGGCGGGCGGCCTCGGGGTCGGCCACCTCAAGGGTGACGGACACGAGGGACGTGTTGACTGCGGTGGAAGTGGTGGTTGCCATGACCATCACGCTAGGGCCCGCGCGGCCGCCGGGGCTTCTCGATTCCTGACTGGTTTTGAGACGTGCTTCGCCACGCACGCCGGTATCCCCTCCACCTTGATCGTCGACCCCGCCTCGCGGGCCGTACCCGCAGTGTCGGGATGGCCGGCCGTCGCATCCGACGCCTGGCGCCGGAAGGCCCCGGGCGGCATGCCGACCAGCTCGGTGAAGCGGTCTTGAATCCTCCCCCCGCTAAAGCACACCCGCACCGTCCCGGTGCACATCGCGTGCACAATCGCGCGGGAAGTGGCGGGAAACCGCAGGTGGGGAGGAGCACCGGCCGGACGCCGTCTGGCCCCGATCAGGACAAACGCCGAGGTCAGCACCACAAGGGCAGACGAGTCGAGCTGTACGCCGGGGCTGTCCCCGGTCGGCCTCGGCGCGCACGGGGGATTCAGTTGACGCCCCGGTCGCGGTCCGTCCAGTACGGATCCCGCAACGTGAACTTCTGGATCTTCCCCGTCGCCGTCCGCGGGAGCGCGTCCCGGAATTCGACCGAGGTGGGGGCTTTGTACCCCGCCATGTGCTGCTTGCAGTACGTGATGATCTCCGCCTCGGACACGTCCGCGCCCTCGGCCGGCACCACCAACGCCTTGATCGTCTCTCCCCACTTCGCGTCCGGCACCCCGATGACCGCCACCTCCGCCACCGCCGGATGGCTGAAGATCGTGTCCTCCACCTCGATCGAGGAGACGTTCTCGCCCCCGGTGATGATCACGTCCTTCCTGCGGTCGGAAATCGTCAGATGCCCGTCCGCCTCATCGATCCACCCGCCGTCCCCCGTGCGGAACCAGCCGCCCTCCAGCACCGCCTCCGTCTCGTCCGGCTTCTCCCAGTAGCCGTCCAGGACCACGTTCGACCGCGCCAGCACCTCGCCCGAATCCGCGACGCGGAGCCTCACCCCCAACGCCGGCAGCCCCGCCCGGGACAGCTTCCGCGCCCGCTCCCGGGCCGGCAGTCCGTCGTCCTCCGGCCGCGTCCGGTTGAACGTCAGCACCGGAGAGGTCTCCGTCAACCCGTAGATCTGCGTGAACTCCCAGCCCAGCTCCTCCTCCACCCGCTGGATCATCCGGCTGGGCGGCGGCGCCCCCGCACACACGATCCGCACCCGGTCCCGTCCCGGGACCTCCCCCTCCCAGCCCGCCGCCGCGTCCAGCACCGCGTTCCACACCGCCGGCGCACCGCACATCAGCGTCACCCCGTGCTCATCCACGCGCCGCAGGATCTCCGCCCCGTCCACCTTCCGGAGCACCACCTGCTTCACGCCGAGTCCGGCCATCACGAACGGCATGCCCCAGCCGTTGCAGTGGAACATCGGCAGCGTGTGCAGGTACACGTCCCGCTCCCACGCCCGGGTGTGCAGACCGAAGGTCAACCCGTTCACCCAGACATTGCGGTGCGTGAGCTGCACCCCCTTGGGGCGGGCAGTCGTCCCCGAGGTGTAGTTGATCGTCGCGGTGGCATCCTCGTCCGGGCACGACCACGGACGCGGCTCGACACCGAACCGCATCAGGTCGAGCTCGGTCTGCTCCCCCAGCACGAACCGGTGGTCCACCTTGATGTCCGCCACCGCGTCCTGGACCTCGGGGTCGACCAGCAGCACCGAGGCGCCGCTCTGCCGTACCACGTACTCGATCTCCTCAGCCTTCAGGCGGAAGTTCACCGGCACGCAGATCCGTCCGCTCATCGGCACCGCGAACAGCAGCTCGAGCAGACGGGCCGAGTTGTGGCTGACCACCGCCACCCGCGCGCCCTCCCCCACGCCCAGCGCGTCCAGCCCAGCCTGCCACGCCCGGACGCGCTCACCCAGCCGCCCGTACGTCGAGTCGGGCACCGGAGCCGCGGGCTGGTCCGGCTCGTCGATCACGCCGGGGCCGGCGGCGAAGCCCAGCTCGGCCCGGTCCAGGAAGTCTGCGATCGTCATCGGAACCCGCATCGGTCTCCCCTGCTTCCCTCTGTGTGCCGTGGCCGTCACGCCGCGTTCCGCGATCGAAAAGCAATGCCCATTTCAGGGGACACCTCTGCACTTGGCAAGAGCGGCGGGTCGACCAACCCTCCGGGTCTCGGGAGGGGGCGGCGTGATGCCCTTCCTGCGGCGGGTATCCCCGGCACATCCGCCGTACCGGCGCTGGACCGACGCCGTCACTTGCCGTCGACGGCCCGTCGGGTCCGTGCCGAGCCCGGCACGGCACAGGCTGTTTTCGCATCGTGCGAGCCGGCCGGCGCCCGGCGGACACGACCTCGCACGCGGCGCGGGGCCTGTTGTGCCGGGCCGGGGACGGGCACGCCGTGAGGTCGGCCGTGCCGGTCCCCTGTCCGAACGGGTGAGCCCTGATCAGGGCAGCGAGCATCGTCTCCAGGCGTGGCGCAGACCGTCCCGGCCCCGACCGCAGGCCCCGGCCCGGCGTCGGGTCGCGCGTCGGGGCCGTTGGGGCATGCACGGGCCGCCGCGGCGGCCCGTGCCGACGTCAGCGGCCGCGCTCGGCGGCGTCGACGGCCGCGTAGATCCGGTCGAAGACGGGGCGCAGGCTCTCCAGCTCTCCCGGCTCCAGCGGGTCCAGGACCATCCGGCGCACGGTCTCGACGTGCGCGGGCGCGGAGGCCACCAACTTCTCGTACCCCTCGGGCGTGAGGATGGCCAAGGTGTAGCGGCCGTCGCCCGGGTCCGGTTCGCGGCGGACGAAGCCCTGGCGTTCCAGGCGCCGCATCACGTGCGACAGCCGCGACAGGGACGAGTTCGCCCGGTTCGCGAGCACGCTCATCCTGATGGTGTGCCGCTCCTGCTCGGAGAGCATCGCCAGGACGTGGTACTCCATCCAGTTCAGGTCCGCGTCGCGCTCCAGCTCGCGTTCCAGCGCCGGCAGGAGCCGGGCCATGACCCGGGCCATCGACATCCACGCGGTCAGTTCGCCGCCCTGCAGCCAGCGCGGCTCCGCCTCGCCGGACGGGGGTGGTGCCGCTGTGTTCTTGGTCATGCTCTCCAGGCTAGCGGACCACTTGAAGCTTCAAGCTGATCTGTTACAGTTCCCTTGAAGCTTCAAGTTGAAGCTTCAATTCATAACCCTGCAGCACAGAACGGGAACACGCCTCATGACCAGGATCGGCATCATCCTCGGCAGCACCCGCCCGGGCCGTAACGGCGAGAAGGTCGCCCACTGGGTCGTCGAGCAGGCCGCCAAGCACGGTGGCGACGCCACCTTCGAGCTCGTGGACCTCGCCGACTACCCGCTCCCCCACCTCGACGAGCCGATCCCGGCGGCGATGGGCCAGTACCAGAACGCCCACACCAAGGAGTGGGCCGCCAAGATCGCCGGCTTCGACGGCTTCATCTTCGTCACCCCCGAGTACAACCACTCCACCTCGGGCGTGCTGAAGAACGCCATCGACTACCTGCACGCCGAGTGGAACCACAAGGCGGTCGGCGTCGTGTCCTACGGCTCCGTGGGCGGCGCCCGCGCCGCCGAGCACCTGCGGCTGATCGCCGGTGAGCTGAAGATGGCCGACGTGCGCACCCAGGTGGCGCTCTCCCTCTTCACCGACTTCGTCAACTTCAGCGAGTTCGCCCCCGGCGAGCACCAGGCGGCGAGCCTGTCGACCCTCATCGACGAGGTCATCGACTGGAGCCGCGCCCTGGCGCCGCTGCGCGGCTGATCCCGAGCCCCCGTTCCCCGGCCGCCCGGCCCCGCCCCTGACAGAGCGGCCGGGGGGCGGGGCGGGTCGCGGCGCGCCGGGGCCGGACGGAGTGACCCTCCGCCCGGCCCCGGAGTGCTGTCCGGCCCCGAGCGGGACGACAGCGCCGACGCACACCGGTCGGTGGCTGCTGGTGCCGGCCGTGAAGCCGGCGACCGAGGACCTGTCGCGGACGACGCCGCCGGCCGTCGGGACCCGTCGAACGTCCTCCCGGGCCTGCTCCCGCGCGTTGTGGCGCCGCTCTCGACGGTACGTCCGGGCCGTTCACGCCCCTGCGCAGGCGTCCCCGGCCGCCGTGGTCCGGGCCTGCCGGCGCCCGCCTCGCGCAGCCGCGCCCCAGTCGCGGCCCCGCAGGGATGCGTCGGCCGTCCGGCGCCGCCTCACGTACCGGTCAGGTGCTCCGGCCGCACGGGTACGCGGACGAGGGCGAGGCCGGTCGCCGCACGGATGGCGGCGACGACGGCCGGGGTGGAGGACAGGGTCGAGGCCTCTCCGACGCCGCGCAGCCCGTACGGGGCGTGCTCGTCGGCGAGTTCGAGCACGTCGACGGGGATGGGCGGCGTGTCGAGGATGGTGGGGATCAGGTAGTCGGTGAAGGACGGGTTGCGGACCGTGGCCCGGTCGGAGACGAGGACCTCCTCCATGACGGCCAGGCCCAGGCCCTGTGTGGTGCCTCCCTGGATCTGGCCGACGACCGACAGCGGGTTCAGCGCTCTGCCGACGTCCTGGGCGCAGGCGAGTTCCACGACCTTGACCAGGCCCAGTTCGGTGTCGACGTCCACGACGGCGCGGTGCGCGGCGAAGGAGTACTGGACGTGCCCGCGGCCCTGCCCGGTGCGCGGGTCGAAGGGCTCGGTGGGGCGGTGCCGCCACTCACGCTCGATGTCGATCACCTCCTCGCCCAGCACCTCGGCGAGCCCGGCCAGCGCCTCCCCGCCGTCGGTGACGACCTTGCCGCCCTCCAGCAGGAGTCCGGCGGTCGCCCAGGCGGGATGGCGGGCGCCCAGCTTGGCGCGGCCCATCTCCAGGACGCGTTCGCGCACCGCCTCGCAGGTGTGCCGCACCGCGCCGCCGGTGACGTAGGTCTGCCGGGACGCGGAGGTGGATCCGGCCGAACCGACCCGGGTGTCGGCGGGGTCGACGGTGACCTGGGTGACGCCGAGTTCGGTGCGGGCGATCTGGGCGTGGACGGTGACGCCGCCCTGGCCGACCTCGGCCATCGCGGTGTGGACGGTGGCCACCGGCTCGCCGGCGATCACCTCCAGCCGGACCCGGGCCGTGGAGTAGTCGTCGAAGCCCTCGGAGAAGCCGACGTTCTTGATGCCCACGGCGTATCCGACGCCGCGCACGACGCCCTCGCCGTGGGTGGTGTTGGACAGCCCGCCGGGCAGTTCGCGGACGTCCACGCCCGCGCCGGCGCTCTCCCATTCCCGCTCGGGCGGCATCGGCATCGCCTTGACGCGGCGCAGCAGTTCGGCGACGGGCGCGGGGGCGTCGACGACCTGCCCGGTGGGCATGACGCTGCCCTGGGACATGGCGTTGCGCTGACGGAACTCGACCGGGTCCATGCCGAGTGCGGCGGCGAGCTTGTCCATCTGCGCCTCGTAGGCGAAGCAGGCCTGCACCGCGCCGAAGCCGCGCATGGCGCCGCAGGGGGGGTTGTTGGTGTAGAGCGCGAGCGCCTCGATGTCGACGTCGTCGATCACGTACGGGCCGACGCCCAGGGAAGCGGCGTTGCCGACGACGGCCGGGGAGGAGGAGGCGTAGGCGCCGCCGTCGAGCACGATGCGGCACCGGATGTGGGTGAGTTTCCCGTCGCGGGTGGCGCCGTGCTCGTAGTGGAGCCTGGCGGGGTGCCGGTGGACGTGCCCGAAGAAGGACTCGAAGCGGTTGTAGACCATCTTGACGGGCCTGCCGGTGCGCAGCGCCAGCAGGCAGGCGTGGATCTGCATCGACAGGTCCTCCCGGCCGCCGAAGGCGCCCCCGACGCCGGAGAGCGTCATGCGGACCTTCTCGGCGGGAAGGCCGAGGACGGGGGCGATCTGGCGGAGGTCGGCGTGCAGCCATTGGGTGGCGATGTAGAGGTCGACGCCGCCGTCCTCGGCCGGGACCGCGAGGCCCGACTCGGGGCCGAGGAAGGCCTGGTCCTGCATGCCGACCTCGTAGTCGCCGGTGACGATCACGTCGGCGCGGCGGGCGGCCGCGGCGGCGTCGCCGCGGACGACCGGTTGGCGGTGCACGATGTTGGGATGCGGGACGTGGCCGCTGTGGCGGTCGGTGCGGCCCGCGTGGAGCAGCGGCGCGTCCGGTGCGGTGGCGGTGGCCTCGTCGACGACGACGGGCAGTTCCCGGTAGACGACCTTGATCTCGGCGGCTGCGCGGCGGGCGGTCTCGGGGTGGTCGGCGGCGACCAGCGCGACCGGTTCGCCGTGGTGGCGGACCCGGCCGTGGGCGAGGACGGGGGTGTCCCGGATCTCCAGTCCGTAGTGCCGCACGCCGGTGGGCAGGTCGTCGTAGGTCAGCACGGCGCGGACCCCCGGCTGGGCCAGTGCCGGTGCGACGTCGAGGGAGACGATCTCGGCGTGCGCGTGCGGGCTGCGCAGGGTGTGGCCCCAGAGCATGTCCTCGTGCCACAGGTCGGAGGCATAGGCGAACTCGCCGGTGGTCTTGAGGACGCCGTCGGGGCGCAGTGTGGACTCGCCGATGCCGCCGCGGGTCTCGCTGCCCTGGGTGGTGGGGCCCGGAGTGCGGGTCACGTCCATCGCGGTCATGCCTCCGTCGCCGTGCGGGCGGCCGCGAGGCGGACCGCGTCGAGGATCGTCTCGTAGCCCGTGCAGCGGCACAGGTTGCCGGACAGGGCCTCGCGGATGTCGGCGTCGGTGGGCTGCGCGTTGCGCTCGAGCAGTTCGTCGGCGGCGACCAGCAGCCCCGGCGTGCAGAAGCCGCACTGGACGGCTCCGGCGTCGACGAAGGCCTGCTGGACCGGCGACAGCTTCGTGGCCGGGCCCGCCGGGCGCGCCTGCCACCGCTGCGCGGTGCCCGGATCGGTACCGGCGGCGTGGCCGGCCCCGCCCGTGGCGCGCTGCTCGGCGTGGTCCGCCAGGCCTTCGACGGTCACCACCTCGCGGTCCTGCACCTGGCCGGCCGCGACCAGGCAGGCGCACACCGGCACCCCGTCCAGCCGGACCGTGCACGAGCCGCACTCGCCCTGCTCGCAGGCGTTCTTGGAGCCGGGCAGGCCCATGCGCTCGCGCAGGACGTACAGCAGGCTCTCGCTCTCCCACACGTCGTCGGCCTCCTGGCGCCGTCCGTTGACGGTGAAGGTCAGGCGCATCGGGCGCTCCTCTCGTCACCGCGGTACTCGTCCCAGGTCCAGCCGAGGGTGCGGCGGGCCATCACCCGCAGCGCGTGGCGGCGGTAGGCGGCGCTGCCGCGTACGTCGTCGATGGGGGCGGCGCGGGCCGCGACCAGGTCGGCGAACCGGGCGGCCACGGGGGGCGGGATGATCCGGCCGCTGTCCCACAGGCCCTCCTCGTCCAGCGCCGCGGTCAGGAACTCCTCCGCGGTGGTGGCGCGGACGGGCGTGGGGGCGGCCGAGCCGATGCCCGTGCGCACCGTGCGGGTGGCCGGATGCAGGGCCAGGCCGAAGGCGCAGACCGCGATGACCATGGCGTTGCGGGTGCCGACCTTGGAGAACTGCTGCGGGCCGTCGGCCCTGGCGATGTGCACGGCGCGGATCAGCTCGTCCGGGGCGAGGGCGTTGCGCTTCACCCCGGTGTAGAACTCCTCGACCGCGATGAGCCGGGTGCCGCGTACGGACACCGCCTCCACCTCGGCGCCGGCGGCGAGCAGCGGCGGGTGCGCGTCCCCCGCCGGCGAGGCGGCGCCGAGGTTGCCGCCGACGCTGCCGCGGTTGCGGATCTGCGGCGAGCCCACGGTGCGGGCGGCGAGCGCGAGGCCCGGCAGTTCCCCGCTCAGGGCCTCGATGACGCGGGTGTAGGGGACCGCCGCGCCCAGCCGTACGGCCTGCTCCCCCACCTCCCATGCGTACAGGTCGCCGACGCGGTTGAGGTCCAGCAGGACATCGGGCCGGCGCCGGTCGAAGTTGATCTCGACCATCACGTCCGTGCCACCCGCGATGGGTACGGCCGTGGGGTGCTCCGCCTTGGCGGCGAGGGCCTCCTCCCAGGTCGCGGGGCGCAGGAAGTCCATGAGTGCTCTCTTCTTCGTCGGTGGACGGGGCTGCGGGTCCATGCCTCGTGCGCGCTGTGTGACCCAGTACACGTCAGGGAGGGTGCGCGGTGCAGTCACCGAACGCATGAAGCGCTTCGCCGGTCGCTAAACTGACCTTGTAGATTCCTCCGAAAGCGCGGTCCCGGGACCTGTCGGTATCGACGCGGCGACACCGCCGCGACCCGCCGGGCGCCACCCCGGCACCGGCTCGGACGAGGAGGCGTTCGAGACAAGGCGACGACGATGCGGCTGCGCGCACTGCTGGACACCGATGCCCTGGGCCTGCGGCTGCTCGGCGGCGAGGAGGAGCTGGACCGCGCGGTCCGTGGCGTGATGACCACCGACCTGAAGGACCCCAGCCGGTACCTCTCCGGTGGCGAACTGGTGCTGACGGGGCTCGCGTGGCGCCGCGGACCGGAGGACTCGGAACGCTTCGTGCGGATCCTCGCCGCTGCCGGTGTCGCCGGTCTCGCGGCCGGGGAGGCGGAACTCGGTCCCGTCCCGGACGACCTCGTACGGGCCTGCGCCCGGCACCGGCTGCCGCTGTTCGCGGTCGACGAGGAGGTCGCCTTCGCCTCCGTCACCGAGCACGTCGTGCGCCAGGTGTCCGCCGAGCGCGCCGGGGACCTGGCCGCCGTGGTGGAACGGCACCGCCGGCTGATGGCCGCCGGGCCCCGGGGCGGTGGCCCCGACGCCGTCCTGGACCTGCTCGGCGACGACCTCGACCTGCGCGCGTGGGTGCTGTCCGCGACCGGGCGCCGGATCGCGGGATCCGACCACCCGCTGCCCGCCCCCGTACGGGCCGAGCTCGCCGCCGAGCACCTGGCCGCCGCCCGGGCCGGCCGTCCCTCGCCGCACCGGGCCCGCGTCGCGGGCCGCCCCTACTCGCTCTTCCCCGTCCGCGGCGGCGACCGGGCCGACGACATCCGCGCCACCCTGCTCTCCGACTGGTTCCTGGCCGTCGACGCCGACGCGGACGACTGGCCCGCCGGGCGCCTGGACCTGCTGGACGGCGTCACCCAGCTCATCGCCGTCGAGCGCGACCGGCGGGACGCCCAGCGCACCGTGCGCCGCCGGCTCGCCGCCGAAGTGATGGACCTCGTGCAGACGGGCGCGCCGTCCGGTGAGATCGCCGCCCGGCTGCGCGCGGCCGCGCCCGTGCTGCTGCCGGGGGTCGGCACCGCGCCGCACTGGCAGGTCGTCGTCGCCCGGGTGGACTGGGCGGACGGCGGGCCCGCGACCGGCCCGGTCGCCCAGGCCCTGCTGGAGGAGGCGCTGGTGGACCCGGGAGCGGTGGGCACCGAGGCGCCCGACCGCATCGCCGTCGCCCACGCCGGCGAGGAGGCGATGGCGCTCGTGCCGCTGTCGTCGCCGGAGTCCGACGGGGCGGCTGCGGGGCTGTCGGCCCAGAGCCTGCTCGCCGCCCTGCGCGGGCCCCTCACCCCGGGCCTCGACGGCGACGGACGGCTCACCATCGGCGTCAGCGCCGCCGTCCACTCCGCCGACGGGCTGCGCGGGGCGCTGGAGGAGGCACGCCACGCCCGCCGGGTGGCCGCCGCCCGCCCGGGCCGGGTCAGCGCCGCCGGCCACGAGGAGCTGGCCTCCCACGTCCTGCTGCTGCCGTTCGTCCCCGACGACGTCCGCCGCGCCTTCACCGCCCGGCTGCTGGACCCGCTGCGCGCCTACGACCTGCGGCACCGCGCCGAGCTCATCCCCACGCTCGAGGCCTTCCTCGAGTCTGACGGCTCCTGGACGCGCTGCGCGAACCGGCTGCATCTGCACGTCAACACTCTGCGCTACCGCATCGGCAGGATCGAGCAACTGACGGGCCGGGACCTGTCGCGCCTGGAGGACAAGCTCGACTTCTTCCTGGCACTGCGGATGGGCTGACGCCCCGCGTCCCCGCGCCGCCGGCGCCGTGCCGCCCGCCACCGGGCGCGTCGGCGTCACGCACCTGCCGCGTGTCGGGGCGGCGCCACCCTCCGCCGGGGAGGCGGTTCCGGGGCGCGCCACTGGTCGCGCCGCCGTCGCCCGGTCGTTCGCATCCGGCAGCGTGAGGTGGGGCGACAGACGGCGGTTGCCGGGCATCGTCACCGGAGGGTGCCACCGCCGCCCGACAGGGGTCGCGCGAGCGCCCGGGGGGCGTGCCCCGCGGACGGCGCGCACGGGGCGGGAAACCGATGACGCGCCGTCCGCCCTCTTGGCGTGGCACCCGGTGTCGTGCTGGACTTCGGCGCAACCGGCTCGATGACGCGCTTCGGGGAGGGCAAGTGGCGGACACCGCCATGTCGGACGCAGAAGTGGGACCGAACGCGCCGGGTGGCGGTACGCCCCCCGACGTCTCGCGGCTGCGGGGCCGCGGCTGCTGGACGGAGGCGGCGCGACTGCTCGCGCCACACGCGCAGCGGCTGCCCGCTGCGGCCACCCGGCGGGCGGCGCTGTTGATCGAGCGCTGCATGTTCACCATGGACGGCTGGGCGGAGGCCGAGGACGCGCTGCGCACGGCGGAGGCCCTGGCACGTACGGACGACGAGCGCGGCGAGGCCGCCTGCGAGCGCGGCAACCTCGCATACCTGGCGACGCTCTCCGGGCGGCGCGACCGGGCCGACGAGGCCCGGGCGGCCCTCATGCGCAGCGCGGCCCTGCTGGCACCCGGTGCGGCGGGGCGGCCGCTGCTGGACTTCCGGCGCGGCCTGGTCGCGGAGAACCTGGGCGAGGACCCTGCGGCGGCGCGGGCCGCGTACCGCCGGGCGCACGCGGGAGCGGTGGCCGGCGGCGACGTGCTGCTGACCTCGTACACCTGGCGGCACCTGGCCGGTCTGGCGGCCCGCGACGGGGACGTCGCCGAGGCGCGCCACGGCTTCGCGGAGTCGCTGCGCATCAGGGTGGAGCTCGGCTACGCCGTCGGGGTCGCGCCGGCCCTGACCGCGCTGGCCGGGGTGACGCCGGAACCAGAGGCCGGGCGGCTGCGCGCGGAGGCGAGGCGGTTGTTCCGGACGCTGGGCGGGGTGCCGGTCTGGCTGGCCGCGGAGTTGGAGCCGGACGCCGGCTGAGCGTCACACCCCGGAGACGTGCGCGCGCACCAGTGACTCGACGGCGGCGAGGTCGCCGCGGACCAGTGCCTCCAGCAGCGCCGCGTGCTGCATGGCGTCGGCGGCCAGGCGGGCTCCGACGCCGCGCGCGGCGGCGCCGGGGCGGGCGCGGCCGTGGTCTCCGGTGACCGGCCACTGCGACCTGCGGTGCAGCTCGTCCGCGACGGCGACGAGCTGCCCGTTGCCGGAGAGCTCCAGCAGGGCGCGGTGGAAGGCCCGGTCCGGTTCGGCGTAGGCGGCGCGGTCGGCGAGGGCCGCGGCCGCCACCGTGGCCTCGGCGAGCGGGCGCAGCCGCTCCCAGCGGGACGCGGGAAGGGTGCGGGCCATGCGCAGCAGGATGGGAACCTCCAGGAGCGCGCGCACCTCGGCGAGCTCGGCGGCGTCCCGGCTGCTGTGCTCGGCGACCCGGAAACCCTTGTTCGGCAGGGCCTCCACGGCGCCCTCCCGGGCCAGCAGCTGCATCGCCTCGCGAACCGGGGTGGCGGAGACCCCGAAGCGCTCGGCGAGCGCCGGCGCGGAGTACACGGTCCCGGGGCGCAGCTCGCCGGTGAGCAGGGCGCCGCGCAGGGCGCTCAGGACCTGGTCCCGTACGGTGTGCCGCTCGGGCAGGCGGCGCGGCCGAGGGAGCCCTTCGTGGTGCTCGGCAAGGCCCTCGGCGCCGTGCGCGGCGTGCGGGTGGGCCCCGCGCACCCGCTCGTCGCGGCCGGGGGGCAGCCCGTGGGCCGCGGCGGCGGACTCCGCCGGGCGCCGCTGGGCGCGGGGGCCGTACTCCACAGGGGCTCCTTCGGGCATTCGTGTGCGCCGGCGCGCCTCCACGGGGGCAGTACGCCGTCCTCTATTGCAACACGCTCGGCGAGCGACCGGTCCCCCTGGGGACGCTCCACCTCCCGGGCAAGATCGTTCAGGGTGCCCCGCCTCATCCGGGCGTTCACACCGCTCTCCCGGGCACCCGTCAGCCACCCGCCCGGAATCGAGCAACTGAACCAAAGGCGCCGTCCAGTTCGAGCATTCCGGCGATCCCGCCCCGCGCCACCCCTCCGTTGGCGTTCTCTTGCCCGGAATCCGCACCACGCGTCCGAGGCGTTCGCCAGGATGGCGCGCGGACGCCGTCTCGCGGTCCGAGCGCGACGGTCCCGCGACGCAAGGAATCGCACGATGAGACTTACGGACATAACGCTGGACTGGGCCCTGGGGGCCATGGGCCTGGCGGTCCTCGCCGCCTCGGCCATGTTCCTGCGCAACCGCAGGGCCCGGGGCGAGGACGCGGGTCCGGCCGATTCCTGGGAGCGCTCGGAGGAGCGGCGCCGCAAGAAGGAGGCGGTGTACGGCACGGCCTCCTACGTCCTGCTCTTCGGGTGCGCCTCGGTCGCCGCGGCACTGTCCTTCCACGGCCTGGTCGGCTTCGGCCGGCAGAACCTCGGCCTTTCCGGCGGCTGGGAGTACCTGGTGCCCTTCGGGCTCGACGGCGCGGCCATGTTCTGCTCGGTGCTCGCCGTCCGGGAGGCGAGCCACGGTGACGCGGCGCTGGGCTCGCGCCTGCTGGTGTGGCTGTTCGCGGGTGCGGCGGCCTGGTTCAACTGGGTGCACGCGCCCCGCGGCGGAGGCCACGCCGGCGCACCGGAGTTCTTCGCGGGCATGTCGCTCTCCGCGGCCGTGCTCTTCGACCGCGCCTTGAAGCAGACGCGCCGGGCCGCCCTGCGCGAGCAGGGGCTGATCCCGCGGCCGCTGCCGCAGATCCGCATGGTCCGCTGGTTGCGGGCGCCCCGCGAGACGTACGGCGCCTGGTCGCTGATGCTGCTCGAGGGCGTCCGCACTCTGGACGAGGCCGTCGAGGAGGTCCGCGAGGAGCGCGCCCGCGAGGAGCAGGAGGCCCTGCGCCGCCGCGACCACGAGCGCCTGGAGCGGGCCCGCGTCAAGGCGATCAACCGGCAGCACCGAATCTGGAACCGCGGCGGTCGCACGTACGAGATGCCCCCCTCGGCCGGGGCCGGCGCCCAGACCGGCGCGGAGCCCGCCATAGCACCGGAGAAGGCCGAACTGCCCTCGCGCGCGCGGCCGGCCCTGTCGCCCGCGCGTGAGGAGGGCGCCCGTACGACGATCGACCTCACCGCCGAGGAGGACACCATGGCGCTCCCCAAGCTGGACTCCCTGGAGCGCAAACTCGCCGACCTGGAGCGCCAGTACGGCTGAGCCCCTCCCCGCCGTGGCGGCCGGTCGTCGCTCCGGCCCACTCCCCCTTCCGGAGCCCCCGGCCAAGACGGGGGTGCGCACAGGGCGGCGTACCCGCGGCGGGTCACCGCCGCCCCGCGCCCCATCGATCAGGCGGCCTCGGCGTCGAGTTCGAACCAGACGACCTTCCCGGTGCCGTCGCCGTCGGGGCGGACTCCCCACGCGTCGGCGAGCGACTGCACGAGCAGCAGTCCGCGACCGGAGGTGCGGCGCTCGGAGGGGGCGCGCAGCCGCGGGTGGCGCGAGGTGAAGTCGCGTACCTCGACGCGCAGTCTGCGAGCGATGCCCGGCTGCAGGGTCACCGTGAGGACTGCGCCGCGGTCGGTGTGGCGCAGGGCGTTGGTGACGAGTTCGGTGGTGAGGAGTTCCGCGGTGTCGGAGAGGGCGGCCACGTCCCAGCACCGCAGCGCCTCGCGCAGCAGTCTGCGGACATCGGCGACGGCCGGGAGGTCGGCGTGCTGGAGAGGCCGGTGCACCCGCCGTGTCTCGACGGGCCCCCCGGCCTCCGTGCCGTACAGCTGGACAGGCTGACGTTCCATCGGATCCGCTCCGGGCGCTGACGCCCTTTCGGGTTCGAACATCTACGCGCAATGCATGCCCCCTCGCGACCACGTTCAGTCATGGGACGGGGACGGACCGCTCCCGCCCTTCGGGCCCAGGGCCATTGCATGCAATGCATGCAATGGCTACAGTGGACGAGTGCAGCAGACGGACGCCGCGCGCACGCGGCTACGGGAGATGATCCTGGACGGGGTGTACGCCCCCGGCCAGCGCCTGACCGAGCTCGAGGCGGCGGCGGTGCTGGCCATGAGCCGTACGCCGGTGCGAGAGGCGCTGCGGGCACTGGTCGCCGACGGGCTGGTGCGTGCCACGGGGCGGGGGGTCAGCGTGGTCGAACTGGGGCCGCGGGCACTGCGGCACGCGTACCAGGTGCGCGGTGTACTGGAGGGCCTGACGGCGGAGCTGGCGGCGGAGCGGCAGCGGCGCGGTGAGCTGGCACCGGCCGAACTGACCGCGCTGGAGCGGTTCATGGCGGACGCGGAGCGGGCGACGGCCGCGGACCGGCCGGCGGAGGCCGCCCGGCACAACCGGCGCTTCCACGCCCGGATCGCCGCCCTGTCGGCGAACCCGGTGGCCGCCGGATCGCTGGAGCGGTTGTGGGACCAGATCCAGGTCTCCACACAAGCGTCGCTCACCGCTGCGGAGCGCCCCGGGCAGGTCGCCGCCCAGCACCGCCGGCTGCTCGCCGCGATCGCCGGCGGCCGCCCCGCGGAGGCTCACGCGGCCGCCCGGGAGCACGTCATGGACACCTGCGCCGCCCAGGAGCGGAACGGGACGGAGGAGGAGGAGGGTTAGCCGTGCCGGACATCAGCAAGCGCCACACGTACACCACCGAGGTCGTCTGGACCGGGAACCGGGGCACGGGCACCGGCACCTACCGCGGTTACGGACGGGAGCACGAGGTCTCCGCACCCGGTCTGCCCGTACCTCCGATACCCGGGAGCTCCGACCCCGCCTTCCGCGGCGACCGGGCCCGCTGGAATCCCGAACAGCTGCTGCTCGCGGCGCTGTCGCAGTGCCACATGCTGTCGTACCTGCACGTGTGTGCCCGTGCCGCAGTGGTGGTCACCTCCTACACCGACCGGGCGGAGGGCACGATGCAGGAGACCGGTGACGGCGGCGGCCACTTCACCCGGGCCCTGCTGCGGCCCCGGGTGGAAGTGGCCTCCGCCGCCATGGTGGACGCCGCGGTCGCGCTGCACTCCGACGCCCACCGGCTGTGCTTCATCGCCGGCTCCGTCAACTTCCCCGTGGACCACGAGGCGGAGGTCACCGTCGCGGCCGGCGGCTGACGACGGCTGGTGGAGCCGGCTCGGATCAGCGCAGTCCCCGCAGGACGTTGCCCTCGGTGGTGAGGTAGTTGGAGCGGTAGTCGAAACGGCGGGCCCGGGCGAACAGGAGGTAGTAGTACTTGGCGTTCTCGCTGAACCAGTAGGCCGGTGTCAGGTCGCCCAGCTTCATGGGGCGGGCGGTGACGTCGCGCACCACAGTGTACCCGTTGGCCACCTTGCAGTACTGCCTCTGCCGCCGGAACATCCCGGCGGCCCGCCGCCGGTAGAGCTCCTTGCCCGTGGCCAGCCACAGGAAGAGGCAGGAGTCCACGTACTCCGGACGCAGCGGGTAGGAGGCGTCCAGGGGGCGCATGCCGCGGTAGTCGAGGCTTTCGGGCGGCAGGCGGAAGGAGCGCAGGACTGCGGTCCAGCTGTCGTGGTAGGCCTCGCCCTCGGCGACGCGGCCGCTCTGCGCGAGCAGCCCCGCGTAGAAGGCGGTCAGTTCGGACTGCGCGTGTCCGGTGACCGCGCCGGTGCGCATGTCGGCCTGGCAGAACCAGAGCCGTCCGGAACGGCGCTCGCCCAGGTGCCTGAGGACGGCCGCGGTGAGCGTGGTGTACCAGGTGCGCAGGTCCTCGTCGCCGTACAGCTCCCAACCGTCCCAGAGGTACTCGTAGAAGGAGTCGACCGGCGGGTCGAGGGTGGCGGTGGTGCCGGTCCACGCGCCCGTCTCGACGTTCATGCCGGTGCCCAGCAGGTCGAGCCGCGAGCGGCGGTCGTAGACGGCGCGCAGCGCCTTCTTCGCCGCGTCGTAGTACTTCCGGTCCCCGGTGAGCCGGGACAGCTCGCCGAACTCGGTGATGCAGGTGCCGATCTCGGCGAGGTGGTTCTCCCTGCCGGAGACCGCGCCGGTGGCCAGGTTCACATAGCGGTAGGGGGCCCCGGTGGGCGACCGGGTGAAGGCGGGGAGCAACCGGTCCGCCAGGTCGCGGGCGCGGTCGAGCAGCACCGTGTCCTTGGTGGCCAGGTGCCCCGAGAGCAGCCCGCCGACCAGGCGGATGATCGTCTCGAAGACCTGCACGGGGGCGTCCTGGTCCAGCACGAGGTCCTCGCGCACCCATCGGACGCCGGCGTCCAGCTCCTCGTCCAGCTCCATCAGGTAGAGGGTGTCCAGCGCCTCGACGATCGTCAGGCCGAGGGTGCCGCCGGGGATGAAGAAGTCCGAGCCGGTGCCGCTGAGCGGCCGCAGTTCGTCACGTCCCCAGGCGAGCCTGCGGTAGGCGTCCCAGGCGCTGCGGAACTCGGTGACGCAGGCGCGGGCGAGCGCCGCGTACGGGGCGGCGGCGGCCGCCGTGCCGGGCAGGGACACGGACGGGGCGGCGGCAAGAGGGGCCAGCGGGGCGAGCCGGGCTGCGGCGCCGAGGAATCTGCGCCGGGAGAGTCCGCGGGGACGCGCGATGTTTCTCATGTCCCGAAAACCCCGTGCGTCTTGCGGGCGTTACGGGAAACCACCGCACTGACGGGGAATCCATCCGGTGAGCCGACCCGAGGAGCTGCGATGCACGACGACCGTCTGCTGGTCGAGGGCCGTCTGACCAGGGCCATGAACCAGTTCGTCCGTCCCGCCCGTTACGCCGGCCGGGTGCCGCTCGGCATGTCGGTGTGGCATGTGGAGGACCGTTCGGCGCAGCCCCCGCCGGTCGGCGAGGCGCTGGAGGCGTGGTCGAACGGAAGGTTCGAACCGTTCTCCGTGGGCACGCCCTGGGGGCCGCCGTGGTCGACCAGCTGGTTCCGGCTGGAGGGCACGGTGCCGGCGGCCTGGGCAGGCCGCCGGGTCGAGGCCGTGATCGACCCGGGGTTCGGTGACGACGGCCCGGGGTTCGTGGCCGAGGGGATGGTGTACGACGCCGCGGGGGTGCCGGTCAAGGGCATCCACCCGCTCAACCGCCACGTTCCGGTGGCCTGCCCCGCCGCCGGGGGCGAGCAGGTGAGCCTGCTGCTGGAGGCCGCGGCCAACCCCGCCGTGCTGCGGGACTGGCGACCGACGCCGCTGGGCGACGTGCTGACCGCCGGGTCCGATCCGCTCTACCGCTTCGACACCGCCGAACTGGCCGTCCTGGACGAGGACGTCTGGCACCTCGTGCTGGACGTCGAGGTCCTCGAGGGTCTGATGCACGAGCTGGACTTCCACGATCCGCGCCGCCACGAGATCCTGCGCGCGCTCGAGGACGCCCTGGACGCGCTCGACCTGCACGACGTGCACGGCACCGCCGCGGACGCCCGCCGCCGACTGGCCGGGGCCCTGTCCCGTCCCGCGCACGCCGGCGCGCACCGCGTCTCGGCGACCGGCCACGCCCACATCGACTCGGCGTGGCTGTGGCCGCTGCGGGAGACCGCCCGCAAGGCCTCCCGCACCTTCGCCAACGTCACCGCACTCGCGCGCGACTACCCCGAGCTGGTCTTCTCCTGCTCGCAGGCCCAGCAGTACGCCTGGGTGAAGGAGCACCAGCCGGTGGTGTGGCAGCGCATCCAGCAGGCCGTCAGGGACGGCAACTGGGCCCCCGTCGGTTCCATGTGGGTGGAGTCCGACGCGAACATGCCCGGCGGCGAGGCGCTGGCCCGGCAGCTCGTCCACGGCAAGCGCTTCTTCCTCGACGAGCTGGGTGTGGAGACCGAGGAGATCTGGCTGCCGGACTCCTTCGGCTACACCGCCGCCTTCCCGCAGCTGGCGAAGCTCGCGGGGGTGCGCTGGTTCCTCACCCAGAAGCTGTCCTGGAACCAGTCCAACAAGATGCCGCACCACACCTTCTGGTGGGAGGGCATCGACGGCACACGTGTGTTCACCCACTTCCCGCCCGTGGACACCTACAACGCGCAGCTCGCCGGTCGCGAACTGGCGCACGCGGTGCGCAACTTCGCCGAGAAGGGGCGTGCCACACGGTCCCTGGTGCCGTTCGGCTGGGGCGACGGGGGCGGCGGTCCCACCCGGGAGATGCTGGAGAAGGCGCGCCGGCTGCGCTCGCTGGAGGGGGCGCCCCGGGTGGAGATCGAGAAGCCCGCCGCCTTCTTCACGGCTGCCGAGGCGGAGTACGGCGACCGGGCCCCGGTGTGGTCGGGGGAGCTCTACCTGGAGCTGCACCGGGCGACGTACACCACGCAGGCCGAGACCAAGCAGGGCAACCGGCGCAGCGAGCACCTGCTGCGCGAGGCCGAGTTGTGGTGTGCGGCGGCCGCGCTGGAGACTCCGTCCACGTACGCCTACCCGTACGAGGAACTGGACCGGATCTGGAAGACGGTGCTGCTCCACCAGTTCCACGACATCCTGCCGGGCAGCTCCATCGCCTGGGTGCACCGTGAGGCGCAGGACACCTACGCGCGAGTGCGGGAGGAACTGGAGGGCCTGGTCGCCGCGGCCGTACGGGCGCTGAGCGGCGATCGGCGCCACCACTGTCCTGTCCTGCTCAACGCCTCCCCGTACGCACGCCGGGAGGTGGTCGAGCTGGACGCCGACGCCGCGGCCCGCCTGCCGGAAGGCAGCGGCGCACAGCCCCTGGCAGACGGCCGCACGGCGGTGGCCGTCAGCGTGCCGGCGCTCGGCGGGGCGGCCGCCGGGCCGCGCACGGACGCCGCGGCGGAGCCGGTGCACGCGCTCCGCCAGGACGGGCTGATCGTGCTCGGCAACGGCCTGCTGCGGGTGGCCGTCGACCCGGACGGCCTGCTGGCCTCGGTCCGCGACCTGACCGCGGACCGGGAGGTACTGGCGCCGGGGGCGCGCGGCAACCTGCTCCAGTTGCACCCCGACCACCCCACCAGGTGGGACGCCTGGGACATCGACCGCCACTACCGGCGCAAGCACACCGACCTGACGTCGGCGCAGTCCGTCGCGCTCGTGGAGCAGGGGCCGCTGCGAGCCGCCGTCCGGGTCGTACGGGCCTTCGGCGGCAGCAGGGTCGTACAGGAGTTGCGGCTGACCGCGGGCAGCCGCCGGCTGGACGTGGTGACGGAGGTCGACTGGCACGAGTCGGAGAAGGTGCTGAAGGCCTCCTTCCCGCTGGACGTGCTCGCCGAGCGCTCCACCGCCGAGATCCAGTTCGGGCACGTGCACCGCCCCACCCACGTCAACACCAGCTGGGACGCCGCTCGTTTCGAGATCTGCGCCCACCGCTGGCTGCACGTCGGCGAGCCGGGATACGGGGTCGCGCTGCTCAACGACTCCACCTACGGCCACGACGCCGGGCGCTCCGGCACCGACACCACCGTCCGGCTCACCCTGCTGCGCGCCCCGCACAGCCCCGATCCGCACACCGACCAGGGCACGCACCGCTTCCGCTACGCCCTGCTGCCCGGCGCGACGGTGGGCGACGCGGTCGTCGAGGGGCTCGCGCTCAACCTGCCGCTGCGGCGAACGGACTCGCCGCCGCCGCGGCAGCCACTGCTGCGGATCTCGCACCCCGGTATCACCGTGGAGTCGGTCAAACTTGCCGACGACCGCTCCGGCGATGTGGTGGTACGCCTGTACGAGTCGCGGGGCGACCGCGCGACGGGCGTGCTCACCACGGCCTTCCCGCTCGCCGGCGCCAGGGTCGCCGACCTGCTGGAGCGGCCGCTGCGGGACGCCGAACGCGAGGGGGACACGGTCCCGGTCACGCTGCGCCCGTTCCAGATCCTGACGCTGCGGCTCAGTCCTCTTCCGCGTCAGGCGTCCCAGACGGCGACCGCCGTACGGTCGTCGGCGTAGCCCTTGACCCGGGTCTGGGTGTCGGCCAGGAAGGCCGACAGGCCGGGTGGCTCGGCGGCGCCCCACCGCTGCGTCAGGCGGGCGACGAGGGCGGGCTCGCCGCGCAGCGGCCCGGCCAGGCCACCGCTGCACAGCAGCAGGGTGTCACCGGAACGGGCCACGCAGGCGCGGAACCGGAAGCGTACGTCCGATCCGGCGTCGTTCCCGGCGCACTGGTCGGGCTGCCCGGGGTCGAGGTCCTGCCATGCTCCGCCGCGGATGCGGTACAGCCCGCCGTCGCCGACACCGAAGAAGAGCCGGACGCGGCAGTCCGGGTCGGCGGGCAGCAGCAGGCAGCGCAGGGTGGCGGTGTACTCGGCGGGTTCCAGGCCGAGCTCCTCGCCGCGGGCCCGCAGTCCTTCGCGGCAGCGGTCGGTGAGCCGGTGGAGGCCGGACTTCAGGGAGACCCGGTGGGAGGCGCGGATGTCCGCGCGGAGCGATGCGTGGCTGCGGCCGACCGCCGCCGCCAGCCGCGTGCAGGCCTCACGGGCGGCGCGGTGGGCGGCGGCCGAGGTGCGCGGCCCGGTGGCGACGGCGACCAGCAGCAGCGCGTCGTCGCCGCCGCCGAAGCGGGCGGTCAGCACGGCGTCGCGGCGCGGCTCGCCCCGGTAGCGGGCGGAGTCGCCGCGCACCGAGGCCGTACGGACCGTCAGCAGGCGGTAGCGGGCGCCGTCCAGTTCGGTGTCCGGGACGAGGTCGCCGAGGCCGTCCGGGTCGGCGGCCGGCCAGGCGGTGGGCTCGGGGTCGTACGTGGGCACGCCGTCGCCGGCATGCGGCACCTCGGGAGGGGTGGGCTCCGGCAGGGCGGCCGGGTCGGGCCCGGCGGCCGGGTCGGGGGACGGCAAGGGCCGGGGTGAGGCCGCGGGCGACCGGGGATCCGGGGCGGCGGGTTCGGCCGGGGTCCAGCCGGGGGGCAGTGCGGGCGGCTCCGGAGCCGGTTCGGGTTCCGCTCTGGGGTGCGGCGCGTCGTCGTACTGCCAGGCGCCCGTGTCGGGCCGGGCGGCCGCCGGGGACGGGGGCGGGGACAGGGGCGGGGGCGGGTCCACGCGACGCAGGCGCAGGGTGTCGGGCCCACCGGCGACGCCGGCGTCGGCGCCGTCCTCGGACACGTCGGTCCCGTCCTCGGACCGGCCGTCGGGCCGGTCCGTCCGCTCGGGGGCGGCATGCCGGGGCACCGCGCCACCGCCGGACGCCGTGCCACCGCCGGACGCCGCCCCGCCGTCCGGCTCCTCGCGGAGCGCGGAGAGCGCCGAGGTGTAGCGGTCGTCGACGGTGTCACCGGTCTCCCGCCCTCCGGGGTCGGGCTGCCCGTACAACTGCCGCCACCATGCGTCCTCTTGACGGCGTTCCGGCTCCCCCTGCTGGCTCATGCGCCCATTGTCCACCGGCGGGCCCGCGGCGAAACAGAGTCGGTACGCGAACGGTCCGACGGGCGGCCGGCCCCCTCCTCGGGCCGCACGTCGGACGATCCGGCAGGGACACCTTGCCAGAACAGGGGTTCGAGCAGGGATGGTGGCGGGCGGCGGAATTGCGCCATGGCTGATTTCCGCCATGCCCGCGCGTGGACCCACATACGGACAACTCAAGTCATAGGCAGGCTGGTTGGGCCGCAGCGCGTGTGAGACGGGACGCGTACGGGAAGGTCACGTTCGAACATCGAAGGTGGAGGCGCGGTGAAACCGCGCCCGGAACGGGCTGGAGGAGCCATGGTCTACTCGATCGTCCTCGGCGTCGTCATCGTCGCGCTCGGCCTCGGCAGCATCGTCTACACCTTCTGGCACGAGGGCAGCCCGCTGACCTTGCGCCGCGGCGGTGAACACCACAACGGCGCCGGATGACCGCCGGCCCGGCTCCCTCATCGGGAGCCGGGCCGGGTCCGGTCAGTACACCTTGCGGTGGCCGCCGCCGCGCTTGCGCTCGTACATCTCGCGCCCCGCGGCGGAGCGCAGTTTCCACTCGCGCCGCATCTCCGTGCGGAGCCGGGCGTCGGTGCGGGAAGCGATCCAGGCGTTCTCACGGAGCAGCTTGCGGTAGCTGTCCAGCCGGCGGTGGGTCAGGCTGCCGTCGTGCAGTGCGGTGAGGACCGCGCAGCCGGGCTCGGACTCGTGCGAGCAGTCGTGGAAGCGGCACGCGCAGGCCAGCGCCTCGATGTCGGAGAACGTCTGGGTGAGACCGGCGTCGGCGTCCCACAGCCCGACCCCGCGCAACCCCGGGGTGTCGATGATCACCCCGCCGCCTGGCAGCGGCAGCAGGTCGCGGGTGGTCGTGGTGTGCCGGCCCTTGCCGTCGCTGTCGCGGATGGCCTGCACCTCCTGCGCCTCGCGGCCCAGCAGGGCGTTGGTGAGCGTGGACTTGCCCGCGCCCGACTGCCCGAGCAGCACCGACGTGGCACCGCTCAGGGCCCTCGCCACCTCCGGCACACCCTCGCCGGTGGCGGCGCTGACCACCAGGACCTCCACGCCTGGCGCCGCGCCGCGGGCGTCGTCCCGCAGGTGGGCCGGGTCGCCGACGAGGTCGGCCTTGGTGAGGACGACCAGCGGCTGGGCGCCGCTCGCCCACGCCAGGGACACAAAGCGTTCGAGCCGCCCGAGGTCGAGTTCCGCGGCGATCGAGACGGCGATGACCGCCAGGTCGACGTTGGCCGCGAGCACCTGTCCCTCCGAGCGCTTGGAGGAGGTGGAACGGACGAAGGTGGTACGACGCGGCAGCAGGGCGCGTACCGCGGGTCCGGCGGCCGGCGTCTCGTCGACGGCGGCCCAGTCGCCGGTGCAGGCGATCCCCATGGGGTCGCGGGTGAAGACGGCCTCGGTGTCGGCGCGTACGGTCCGCAGACCGTGCGTGCCGTCGGGGAGGACGACGTCGCACAGCCCGCGGTCGACGCGGACGATGCGGCCGGGTGTGAGTCCCCGCTCCGCGTGGACGGCGAAGTCGGAGTCGAGTGCGGAGTCCCAGCCGTAGGCGGCGAGCGCGGTGGACGGCTGCGGGACGGATCCGTTGGTCAACGGAGGAAAGCCCTTCGGGAGGGCGGTCGCGCGTCGCTGTGCCGTCGGTGGTTGGCGACGGGCCGGTCAGCCGGCGACCGCTGAGGTGGTGTGGATGATCTTCTGGATGCGGGCAGCGCCCATCACAGCGACAGTCATCGTCAACACCTCCCGGTTTGCTCACGGTCCGACGGGGACACCCTAGCGGGTGTGCCGGAGGACCCCGCAACAGGTTTTCCCGCGCGGGCTCACGCCGTCCCGGCGTAGCGCTCCCCCGCGAAGTCCCCGCCCGTCTGGCTCGTCCGAGGACGGCACCCCGGTCGGTGCCGTCACGAACGGCCCGGTGCGTGTCCGATTCGTTCAAGACGGGCCGGGCGGACCGGTCCTAGCGTTGCGGCATGACACTTCGTATCGACGTCGTCGAGATCGTGGTGGCCGACATGGCCGCCTCCCTGGGCTTCTACCGCAGGCTGGGGCTGGAGATCCCCGCCGCGGCGGACGCCGAGCCGCACGTGGAGGCGGCGCTGCCCGGCGGAATGCGGCTGGCCTGGGACACCGTGGAGACGGTCCGGTCCTTCGACTCCTCGTGGACACCGCCGCGTGGCGGCCACCGGATGGCGCTGGCCTTCGCGTGCGACGGACCGGCCGAGGTGGACGCGGTCTTCGCCGAACTGACGGAAGCCGGGTACGCAGGGCACCTGGGGCCCTTCGACGCGCCCTGGGGCATGCGGTACGCCGCGGTCCTCGACCCGGACGGGAACCCTGTCGACCTCTTCGCGAGGCTCTCGTAGAAGACTCTTGAGCGCGGGGCCGTTCGACAGTGGCCCCTCGGCTTGGTGGTCGGCGGCCGTGCGGGGGCCATGGCAGGCGGGCGGCGAGCGGGTCGTGGTGCGGGCGGACGGTCACCATGCAGCCGGCTTTTCCTTGATGCACCGCCGGCGCGCAGTCGCCGAAGGCGTCCACCGGCCCGTCTTCGCCGGCGGTGCATCGAGCCCCTGAACCGCGGGCCCGGATCCGCGAGCGACGGCGGTACGGGATCCGGTCCCCGGACCAACGGAGATGATCTCCGGCGCCGCGGGTCGGGGAGCTTCCCCGACCCGCGGCTATCGGGTCGTCCAAGCGGCTCACCGCACCTCGACTCGCTGCGCGGTCCGGCCGCCTGCGCGGTGTTCGGTGGTCCAGTAGGCCAGGGCGAGCAGGGGCAGGAGGGCGCCGAGGGCGCTCACGGCCGTCCAGCCGGCGGCGTGGTAGGCGAGGGAGCCGAGCTGGGACCCGAGGGCGCCACCGGTGAAGAAGATGGCGATGAAGGCGCTGTTGAGCCGGGCGCGTGCGCCGGCGTCGAGCTGGTAGACGATGTGCTGGCCCAGGATCATCGTGGTCTGCACGGCCATGTCGATCAGGATCGCGGCCAGGGCGAGCAGGACGATGTGGTGCCCGCCGAAGCCCGCCACGGCGAAGCCCGCCGCGGCCACCCCGAACGCGGCCGCCGTCATGGGGCGCGACAGCTTGCGGTCGGCCCAGTGCCCGGCCAGCGGGGCCACGGCGGCACCGGCGGCCCCGACCAGCGCGAAGAGGGCGACGCCGATGGGAGAGTAGTGGAACCGCGGCCCGGTCAGGACGAACGAGACAGTGGTCCAGAAGGCGCTGAACCCGCCGAACATCGCCGCTTGGTACAGGCCCCGGCGCCGCAGCGCGGGATGGGTGCGCACGAGCCGGAAGGTGGAGCGCAGCACGTGCCGGTAGGGAAGGTCGGTCGTCGGGGCGTGCTGCGGCAGTGCCACCCGCAGGGCCACGGCGAGCAGGGCCATCAGGACGGCCGAGCCCAGGTAGACGTAGCGCCAGCCGGCGACGTCGGAGACCAGGCTGCTGAGGGTGCGCGACAACAGGATGCCGGTGAGCAGCCCGCTCATGACGCGGCCGACGATCCGGCCCCGCGCGTGGTCGGGGGCGAGGCTCGCGGCGAACGGGACGAGGATCTGCGCCACCACGGAGGTGGCACCGCTCACCAGGGACGCGACGAGCAGTACGGGGAAACTGGTGGTCACCCCGGCCACGGCGAGGGCCACCGTGGTGACGGCCAGGAGCACGGAGACGAGCCGGCGCTTCTCCAGCCGGTCGCCCAGCGGCACCAGGAAGAGCATGCCGATCACGTAACCGACCTGCGTGAGGGTGATCAGCGCTCCGGCGCCGGTCGTACTGAGGTGGAAGACCCGGCTCAGCGAGGACAGCAGCGGCTGGGCGTAGTAGAGGTTGGCGACCGTCATACCGGTGGCGACGGCGAGGAGCGCGACCAGCCAGCGGGGAACGCCGTGCGCCTCCTTGTCGGGCGCGGACCTGCGTGGGGTCGAGGGACGTGTGAACACAGACAAGGGGCTCATCAACCTTTTCGCACACGTGAACCAGCTGGCGCGGTTCACGCTGGACAGACAGGAGGTTAAGCGACTTGCGACGGCGATTGCTTCCTGCCTTCGGGAGATGATCGGCGATATCGGTCATCTGTGGTGGAGATGACACAGCGGCCTCGCGACCGCTCCCGCGGGACACCGGACCCGGTTGCGGGATGCGCGTTCACCCGCGCGGGCACGCGGCCGGGGGCGAGCACGGCACGGGGTGCGGACATGACGTGTGTGCGCACCTGGGCCGGCTCGGCGTATGCGGCGTTCGGCCCTGACGCGGGTCGCGGACTACAGCAGTTCGCCCAGCGGGACGCCGGCGAGGGCGCGGACGTCACGGGCGAGGTGAGCCTGGTCGGCGTAGCCGGCGCGGGCGGCGACGTCGGCGAAGCGGTGGCCCTGACGCGCGAGTCCCAGTGCGCGCTGGAGGCGCAGGACGCGGGCGAGGGTCTTGGGGCCGTATCCGAAGACGTCCGCACAGCGCCGGTGGAGTTGGCGTTCGCTGAGGCCGCTCTCCTCGGCGACGGTGCCGACACGGACACCGGCCGCCAGGCGCGCGGCGATCCCCGGGCCCCACGGGGGTGCCGCGCGCCCACCGGCCCGGACGAGCACCAGGGTCTCCAGGGCGGCGCCGGGGCGGGCGGCCGCGGCGACGCGCTCGGTGAGCCGGCGTACCTCGGCGCCGGGCCACAGCGACTCCAGCGGCACGCGGCGGTCACGCAGTTCGCGCGCGGGCAGTCCGAGCACCGCGGGCCCGACGCCGGGCGCGAAGCGCAGCCCCGCGTAGCGCGTACCGGGCGGGCTGCCGGAGAGGTGGGCGGTGGTGTCGGGCCCCGCCGCGAAGAGGCCGGTGTCCTCGCCCCAGATCAGGTCGATGCATCCGTCGGGCAGCACGCGCGCTGCCCTGGCACCCGCTGTCCTCGTCCACAGCACGGCGCCCGGCATGGTCGAACTCCGTTCCCGGTACACCGCTTCAGCATGCCACCGGCCGCCGACACCGCTCCGGCCGCGGCCCGAACCGGCCCGGCCGGACAGCCGCGTCAGTCCCGCGGCTGTCCGCCCGCGTCCTTGCCGCCCGTGTCCTTGCCGCCCGGGGATCGCCGGCCGCGCAGCCGGGACCGTACGTCCTCCGGGGGGAGGAAGCCCGCCCAGCGCTCGGGGAACTCGGCGGGTGGATCCTCCGGGCCGACCTCGTCGTCCGGGCCGGACTCGAACGCGGCGCGGCGGGCGGCGGCCTCGGCGACCAGGTCGGCGGCGGCGCGTTCCCTCGCCCTGGCGTTCTCCTCGCGGGCCGCCGCTGTCTCGATGGACGGCCAGACGCGGTCGATGGCCGCGTTGACGGCCGCCCCCACGAGCACCGCGAAGGCCGACACGAAGAACCACAGCAGCACGGCCACGGGCGCGGCCAGCGACCCGTAGATGGTCGGGCCCTCGACGGTCTGGGTCAGGTAGATGCGCAGCACGAAGCTGCCCACGACCCACATCAGCAGGGCGACGGCCGCCCCCGGCATGTCCTCGTACCACGGCGAGCGGACCGGTACCGAGACGTGGTACAGCGTGGTGAGGAACACGATCGACAGCACGATGACGACCGGCCAGTACACTATCCGGATCACGGCCTCGCTCCACGGCAGCAACGACACCACCACGTCCGGCCCGATGACCATCAGCGGCATGACGACCGCGCCGATCACCAGGGCCACGACATAGAGCAGCAGGGCCAGCAGCCGTGTCCTGACGATGCCGCGCCTACCCTCCAGCCCGTACATGATCGTGATCGTGTCGACGAAGACGTTGAGGGCACGCGAACCGGACCACAGGGCGATGACGAAGCCGATGGAGATCACGTCGGGCCGCCCGCCGCCGAAGACGTCGTCGACCAGGGGCCGCATCAACTGGTCGACGCCCTTGTCGGACAGGACGGTCGCGGCGGCCGTGAGGATGTTGCGGCGGATGTTGTCGATCGTGTCGGTGCCGATGATCTCGTCGACGTAGCCGATGGCGCCGACCAGGCTGAGCAGCAGGGGCGGCAGCGAGAGCAGCACGAAGAAGGCGGCCTCGGCGGCGAGTCCGGTGACGCGGTACTCCATGCAGGAGTTGACCGTGTCCTTGAGCAGCAGCCAGCCCACCTTGCGCTTGGACACGTTCCGGTAGAGGGCCTGCGCCCGGTGGAAGCGGCCTCGCCTCGGCCCCTCAGGTGTTTTGTCTGCTGCCTGCACGGGCCTACCGTAACCGGCATGAGTCCCCCCACACACACCGTGACCAACCAGGCTCCGCCCCTGGTCGGGTATGACGTGTACGCCGCCGACACCGCCCTGGTGGAGGGAGTGGCACGACACGTCGCGCCCGGGCTGCGGGAGGAGGTCCACCGCGAGCTCGGCGACATCGGCCGGGTCGCCGGGTCCGCGCAGGCGCGGGGGTGGGCGCAGGCCGCCGACGCCCACCCCCCGGTGCTGCGCACCCACGACCGGTACGGGCACCGCATCGACGAGGTGGAGTTCCACCCGGCCTGGCACCGGCTGCTGGGGCGCGCGGTCTCGTCGGGGTTGACCGACGCGTGGTCGCGCCCCGGCGGCCACCTGCGGCGCACGGCGGGTTTCCTGGTGTGGTCCCAGGCGGAGGCCGGGCACGGCTGCCCGGTGTCGATGACGCACGCGGCGGTGCCGGCGTTGCGGGCCGACCCGGCGCTGGCCGCGGAGTGGGAGCCCCGCTTGGCGTCGCGGGTGTACGACCCGCAACTCGTGGCACCGGGGGACAAACCCGGGGCGCTGTTCGGCATGGGGATGACCGAGAAGCAGGGCGGCTCGGACGTACGGGCCGCCACCACCCGGGCGGAGCCGCTGGCGGAGGCGGGCACATACCTGCTCACCGGCCACAAATGGTTCTGCTCGGCGCCGATGTCGGACGCCTTCCTCGTACTGGCGCAGGCACCCGGCGGGCTGACCTGCTTCCTGCTGCCGCGGGTGCTGCCGGACGGTACGCGCAACGTCTTCCTGATCCAGCGGCTCAAGGACAAGCTGGGCAACCGCTCCAACGCCTCGGCGGAGGTGGAGTTCGAGGGCACGTGGGCGCGGCGGGTCGGCGAGGAGGGCCGCGGCGTCGCGACCATCATCGAGATGGTCGCCGCCACCCGGATGGACTGCGCGACCGGTTCGGCCGCGCTGATGCGGCAGGCGGTGGCGCAGGCCGTCCACCACGCCGAGCACCGCAGCGCGTTCGGCGGACCGCTGATCGACAAGCCGCTGATGCGCAACGTCCTGGCCGACCTGGCGCTGGAGTCGGAGGCGGCCACCACGACCGTGCTGCGGCTGGCGGCGGCGTACGACGCCGGCGACGAGCAGGAACGGCACCTGCGACGGCTGGCGGTGGCGGTTGCCAAGTACTGGATCACCAAGCGCTGCCCACCCCTGGTGGCCGAGGCACTGGAGTGCCTGGGCGGCAACGGCTATGTGGAGGAGTCGGGGCTGCCGCGGCTGTTCCGGGAGTCGCCGCTGAACTCGGTGTGGGAGGGCTCCGGCAACGTGCAGGCCCTGGACGTGCTGCGGGTTCTGCGGCGGGAGCCACCGGCGCTGCACGCCTTCCTGAACGAGATCGGCCTGGCGCGCGGCGCCGACCACCGGCTGGACGGCGCGATCACGTCGCTGCTGACGGAACTGGCCGATCTCGAGGGAATCGAGGCGCGGGCGCGCCGGGTGGTCGAGCGCATGGCGCTGGTGCTGCAGGGCTCGCTGCTGGTGCGGTTCGCGCCGGTGGAGGTCTCGGACGCCTTCTGTGCCTCGCGGCTCGGCGGTGACTGGGGAGCGACCTTCGGCACGCTGCCGCGCGGCCTGGACCTGGCGGCGATCGTGGAGCGGGCCCGCCCGGGGGTGTGAGCGGCGGGGGTGTGAGCGGCGGGTGCGGCGGGAGGGCCCTCTGGGCCCCCTGGGGAGACGTTCCGCCGCCGCGTCGCCCTGAGGGTGGTGCCGCGCCGACTCGGCACCACCCCCGGTCTCGTCGCACCGTCGCACGGATTCAGGGCTCCGTACGATGCGCGTGACGCGTCGTCACTGTCCGTCGTGGGCGCGCATATGCGCAACCGTTGCAGACGGTTGCAAGGTATTGGCCGGATATCCCACCGCGGGGACCGCCCCACCGGCACCATATGCACGTGGTGTGGCAGCGGAGGACCGCCGCGGCCACTGCCGGGGCGCGCGGAGCGCGGTGCACACGGACGCGGGGAGCACCATGAGCCAGGTTCCGATCGGCGTGCGGTCGTTGTCGGGCCGGGCGGGCCAGGCGGCCCAAGCGGGCCAGGCAGGCCAGGCGGCTGACGCGGGCCAGCCGGCCCAGTCCGTCCGCAAGCCGCGCCGCTCGGCCCCCCTGCCGGCCGACATGCGGGATGCCGCACTGGGCGGCGGATCGGGCGGCACGGCGCCCAGAGCGGTCATCCAGGACTCGTGGCGGCGCGCCCTGGACCTCGGCGTCGACCCCGACAGCGGAAGCCGCACCGGCATGCTGACCGCCGACGAGGTCGAGGTGCGCAGGCACCGCACGCCGCTGGGCGAGGTGCTGCCCGTGCTGCGCGAGGGGCTGCTTCCGGCGGCCGACGAGGCCGGGCACATCATGGTGGTGACCGACGCCGAGGGCCGGGTGCTGTGGAGGGACGGCAGTCTGGCCGTCCGCAGGAGCGCGGACCGACTGGGTTTCGCGGAGGGTGCCCTGTGGTCGGAGGAGGCCGTCGGTACCAACGCGATCGGTACCGCTCTGGTCACCGGGCGGCCGGTGCAGGTGCACTCCGCCGAGCACTTCGTCCGGCTGCACCACCCGTGGACCTGCGCCGCGGCCCCGCTCCACGATCCGCGCGACGGGCGGCTGCTGGGAGCGGTGGACGTCAGCGGGCCCGCGGCCGGCATGCACCCGGCGATGCTGTCGCTGGTGACGGCCGTGACCAAGGTCGCCGAGGCCGAACTGCGCGGTGTGCACTGGGCTGCCGTGGACCGGCTGCGCTCGCTCGCCGCCCCGCTGCTCGCCCGGATGCCGGGCCGGGCGGCGGTCGTCGATCCCAACGGGTGGACGGCGGCGGTGATGGGGATGGCCCCGGTGGAGCGGATCACGCTGCCCGCCGCGCCCAGCGCCGGCCGCATCTGGGTGCCCGCGCTGGGCACCTGCACCCTGGAGCCGCTGCCGGGGGGCTGGCTGGTGCGGGTGGCCCCGCCGGAGGAGGAGACGCCGGCGTACGGGCGGGTGGTGCTGGACCTTCGCCGTGCGCGCGCCTGGACGGTGAGCGTCCGCGGTGCGGCCGGCGGCTGGTCACAGGAGCTCAGCCCGCGCCACGCCGAACTGCTCTTCGTGCTGGCCGTGCACCGGGACGGTCGCAGCGCCGCGGAACTGGCCGGTGACCTGTTCGGCGACCGCACGCGCGCGGTGACGGTCCGCGCCGAGATGTCCCGGCTGCGCCGCACCCTCGCCGGGGTGCTCGACCACCGTCCCTATCGCTTCGCGGACGGCGTCGAGGTCGAGGTGGTGCACCCCGCCCACCCCGCCGGCCTGCTGCCGCACTCCACGGCCCCGGCGGTACGCTCCGCGCGCACCGCCGGTTGAGCCGTACATCCGAACCACCCCGCGGGCAGCGAGCCGGGGAACCCACCGGACCGGCGAAGCCGCAGAATGTGGCGCATGAGCACTACCGTCACGGTGACCACATGGTCCCTGGAGCAGACCTCCCACGCCGATCTGCGGCCTTCCCTGGAGCCGGACCCCGCGACGTCGGGCGTCCGCATCGCGCGGGCCGAGGTGCCCTCCCCGGAGTTCAGCCGCTTCCTCTACACCTCGGTGGGTGCGGACTGCGCCTGGACGGACCGCCTGCCGTGGTCGTACGAGCAGTGGCGGTCCTTCCTGGAACGTCCCGGCGTCGAGACCTGGGTGGCGTACGACCGGGACACCCCGGCCGGCTACATCGAACTGGACCCGCAGGACGACGGACAGGTCGAGATCGCGTACTTTGGGCTGCTGCCCGCCTTCCGGGGGCGGCGGATCGGCGGCCACCTGCTGTCCGTCGGCATCGCGCGCGCCTGGGACCTCGCCGAGCGCCGGCCGGACCGCGCTCCCACGAAGCGGGTGTGGGTGCACACCTGCAGCCTGGACGGTCCGCACGCACTGGCCAACTACGAGAGGCGCGGCTTCCGCATCTTCCGCACGGAGACGGGGGAAGAGGAGAAGAGGCCTGTGACAGGGCCCTGGCCCGGAGCCCGGTAGGGGCCGGCGGGAAGGGGGCGGGGCATGGACGTCGTCGGGGTCGGGGCACTCAACCTGGACCTCATCACGGGTGCCTCCGCTCTGAACGGCAGCCCGGTGCTGGCCCGGCTCGGTGCGCACATGCGGCTGCGGCCGCCGGAGAGCGGCGGCGAGCGCATGGTCGACGAGCCGGCCGTCCGTGCCGGGCTGGAGTGGCTGCGCGAGCAGGGCGTGCCGCTGACGCCGGAGCCGGGCGGCTCGGCCTTCAACACCCTCCATGCCCTGGCACGGCTCGGCCGCGGGCTGCGGCTCGGCTACGTCGGCGTCGCGGGGCGCGCCCCGCTGGGGGTGCCCGGCCCGCTTACCGTCCTTGACGGGCTCGGCGTCGACCGGCGGCTGGTCGCCCGGGACGAGGACCGGCTCTGCGGTGTCTGCCTGTCCGTGCACGACGGCGGGGAGCGCACGTTGCTGACCCACACCGGGGCGAACACGCGGATCGCCGCCCATGTGCGGGAGCGGTTCGAGGAGATCGCCGGCTACCTTGCGGCGGCCCGGGCGGTGCACGTCACCTCGTTCCTGGACCCGGACGGAGGGGCGGCGTTGCACCGGCTGCTGGCGGAGGTGCGGCGGCGGTCGCCGGGGACGCTGATCAGCTTCGACCCGGGGCACGCCTGGTCGGCGGAGCCGACCGCCGATGTGCTGGCCATGGCGGCGATGAGCGACTACCTGCTGGTCAACGGGCGGGAGTTCGAGCGGCTGGGTCGTACGGGGACCGGGTGGGAGGGCGCCGCCGTGGTGAAGTACCCCGACCGGGTCGAGGTGCACCGGCCGGGCACAGTGGAGCGCTACGCCCACCGCCCGCTGCCCGACGGGGAGGTCGAGGACGCGACGGGCGCGGGTGACGTCTTCGCTGCGGGACTGCTGGCCGCGGTGGTCGCCGACCGGGCCCTGCTCGGCACGGGGGTGCGGCTGGGCGCGGCGCTGGCGGGCCACAAGCTGCGACATTTGGGCAGCCGCGGGCACGGTGCGTTCCGGGCCATGGCGGTCGAGGTGCTGGGCCCGGCCCGATGACGGATCGGGACGGGATCTCACCATGCGGGAGATACGCGTCCACATTGCGGATAAAGGTGGACTGCCCGGAGAATCCCGTGCCACGCTTTCGACATGTCACGCACTGGCACCGCCTTGGTAGGTCGACTCCACGTCGATCTCGGCCGTATGTCCAGCGCCATCTGTCGGGCGCGCTGAGCACTCGCCGCCGTCCCGTTCACGACTGATCCGGCCGTCCCCGGTCCCGCGGGGCGCGATGACGCGTCCATGCCCCCCGCTGTCCGCAGCGCCCCGGCATATCCGCAGGTCAAGGGGACATCTCGCGTTACGCCCGACTCTCGCCATCCTGCCAGAAGGACCGCATCGCCATGGCTTCCACCCCTGCAGAGCCGAACGCCGACGCGCCACGCCGCAAGGTGGGCCGCCACCGCGGCGAGGGCCAGTGGGCGGTCGGCCACTTGACCCCGCTCAACGCCAACGAGCAGTTCAAGCGGGACGACGACGGTCTCAACGTGCGGACGCGCATTGAGACGATCTACCGCTACCGCGGCTTCGACGCGATCGACAGCGCCGACCTGCGCGGGCGGATGCGCTGGTGGGGCCTGTACACCCAGCGCAAGCCCGGGATCGACGGCGGCAAGACCGCGATCCTGGAGCCGGAGGAGCTGGACGACAAGTACTTCATGCTCCGGGTGCGCATCGACGGCGGCCGGCTCACCACGGAGCAGCTGCGCGTCATCGGCGAGGTCTCCCAGGAGTTCGCCCGCGGCACTGCCGACATCACCGACCGGCAGAACATCCAGCTGCACTGGATCCGCATCGAGGACGTCGCCGAGATCTGGGAGCGGCTGGAGGCCGTGGGACTGTCCACGACCGAGGCGTGCGGCGACACCCCGCGCGTCATCCTCGGCTCGCCCGTCGCCGGGATCGCCGAGGACGAGATCGTCGACGGCACCTGGGCCGTGGACGAGTCCCACCGCCGCATCGTCGGCAACAAGGAGTTCTCCAACCTCCCCCGCAAGTTCAAGTCGGCGATCTCCGGCTCGCCCATGCTGGACGTGGCCCACGAGATCAACGACGTGGCCTTCGTCGGCGTCCGCCACCCCGAGCACGGGCCGGGCTTCGACGTGTGGGTCGGCGGCGGCCTGTCCACCAACCCGAAGATCGGCGTCCGGCTGGGCGCGTGGGTGCCGCTGGATGAGGTCCCGGACGTCTTCGAGGGCGTGATCTCGATCTTCCGTGACTACGGCTACCGGCGGCTGCGCAACCGCGCCCGGCTGAAGTTCCTGGTCGCCGACTGGGGCGCCGAGAAGTTCCGCAGGGTGCTGGAGGACGAGTACCTGGGCCGCGAGCTGGCCGACGGCCCCGCCCCCGACCAGCCGGTCGAAAGGTGGCGCGACCACGTGGGCGTGCACCGTCAGCGGGACGGCCGCTACTACGTCGGTTTCGCGCCGCGCGTCGGCCGGGTGGACGGCACCACACTCAGCAAGATCGCGGAACTGGCGGAGGCGCACGGCTCCGGCCGGCTGCGGACGACCGTCGAGCAGAAGATGATCGTGCTGGACGTCGAGCAGGACCGGGTCGACTCGCTGGTCGCGGGCCTGGAGGCGCTGGACCTGCAGGTGCGGCCCTCACCGTTCCGGCGCGGCACCATGGCCTGCACAGGTATCGAGTTCTGCAAGCTCGCCATCGTCGAGACCAAGGCGCGCGGCTCCTCGCTGATCGACGAACTCGAACGCCGGCTGCCGGACTTCGACGAGCCGATCACGATCAACGTCAACGGCTGCCCCAACGCCTGCGCCCGCATCCAGGTCGCCGACATCGGCCTCAAGGGACAGCTGGTGCTGGACGAGGACGGCCGCCAGGTGGAGGGCTACCAGGTGCACCTGGGCGGCGCACTGGGCCTGGAAACCGGATTCGGCCGCAAGGTCCGCGGCCTGAAGGTCACGGCGGAGGGGTTGCCGGACTACGTCGAGCGCGTCCTGAAGCGCTACCAGGCCGAGCGCACGGCCTGCGAGCGCTTCGCGCAGTGGGTGACGCGGGCGAGCGAGGAGGCGCTGTCGTGAGCGAGCGCGCCGCGCCCTTCCACTGCCCCTACTGCGGGGAGGAGGACCTGCACCCCGCGGAGCAGGGCCACGGCGCCTGGGAGTGCCGGGCGTGCAACCGCGCGTTCCGGCTCACGTTCCTGGGCCTGCTGGCCCGGGGCCTGCGGACCGGAACCGATGAGGAGGGCCCTTCGTGAGCACCGTGCGGCGACACACCACGGACGAACTGCGCGCGCTGGCCGAGCGGGCGGGCCGTGAACTGGAGGACGCCCCCGCGCTCGACATCCTGCGCTGGGCCACCGCGACCTTCGGCGAACGGTTCTGCGTCACCTCCTCGATGGAGGACGCGGTCGTGGCGCACCTCGCCTCGCGCGTCGCCCCGGGCGTCGACATCGTCTTCCTCGACACCGGCTACCACTTCCCGGAGACCATGGGCACCCGCGACGCGGTCGCCGCCGTCATGAACGTGCGGGTCATCACCCTCACGCCACGGCAGTCGGTGGCCGAACAGGACGCCGAGCACGGCCCGCGTCTGCACGACCGCGACCCGGACCTGTGCTGCGCGCTGCGCAAGGTCAAACCCCTGGAGGAGGGCCTGACCGGCTACGACGCCTGGGCGACCGGCCTGCGCCGCGACGAGTCCCCCACCCGGGCGAACACCCCGGTCGTCGGCTGGGACGCCCGGCGCGGCAAGGTCAAGGTCTCCCCCATCGCCCGCTGGACGCAGGAGGACGCGGACGCCTACATCGCCGAACACGGCGTGCTCACCAACCCCTTGCTGACGGACGGCTACGCCTCGGTCGGCTGCGCCCCCTGCACCCGCCGTGTGCTGGAAGGCGAGGACGCCCGGGCCGGCCGCTGGGCGGGCCGGGCCAAGACCGAGTGCGGACTGCACGGCTGATGGCGGCGCGACCGGAGCGACCGGAGCGACCGGAGCGACCGACGCAACGGATCCTGGAGGAGGACTGGATGGGCGTGACCGGCACAGGGGCCACGGTGTGGCTCACGGGTCTGCCGAGCGCGGGCAAGACCACGATCGCCCGCGCGCTGGCCGCCGGGCTGCGCGAGGACGGGCACCGCGTGGAGGTCCTGGACGGCGACGAGATCCGTGCGTTCCTCTCCGCGGGCCTCGGTTTCGGCCGCGAGGACCGGCACACGAACGTGCAGCGGATCGGTTTCGTCGCCGAACTCCTCGCCTCCCACGGGGTCAAGGCGGTGGTGCCGGTCATCGCACCGTACGCCGACAGCCGGGAGGCCGTCCGCAAGCACCACGAGGCGCGGGACACGGCGTATCTGGAGGTGCACGTCGCCACGCCGGTGGACGTCTGCTCCGTGCGCGACGTCAAGGGGCTGTACGCCAGGCAGGCCGCCGGCGAGATATCCGGGCTGACCGGTGTCGACGACCCGTACGAGGCACCCGAGACCCCGGATCTGCGGATCGACACCCAGGACCACGCCGTCGAGGACTCGGCGGCACTTGTCATGGCGCTTCTGGTGGAGAGGGGACTCGCGTGAGTGGCGTGCGCGCGGCCGCCTGGCCGCGGCCCGGCGGTCGGCCGCGGCCTCCCCGCGCACACCGGCGTGCGGGGACCGGCCGGGCGGGGACGACGGCAGAGCACAAAGGAGGCACAGCGTGACCACGGTAGCCGCGGCCGGCGAGAGCACCGGCAGTCCCTTCGCGCTGTCCCACCTGGACGCGCTGGAGTCGGAGGCGGTGCACATCTTCCGGGAGGTGGCGGGCGAGTTCGAGCGGCCGGTGATCCTCTTCTCCGGAGGCAAGGACTCCATCGTCATGCTCCACCTGGCGCTGAAGGCCTTCGCCCCCGCGGCGGTGCCCTTCTCGCTGCTGCACGTCGACACGGGCCACAACTTCCCCGAGGTGCTGGAGTACCGGGACCGCACCGTGGCGAAGCACGCGCTGCGGCTGCACGTCGCCTCGGTGCAGGAGTACATCGACGACGGCCGGCTGCGCGAGCGGCCCGACGGCACCCGCAACCCGCTGCAGACCGTGCCGCTGACCGAGGCCATCCAGGAGCACCGCTTCGACGCGGTCTTCGGCGGCGGCCGCCGCGACGAGGAGAAGGCCCGCGCCAAGGAGCGGGTGTTCTCGCTGCGCGACGAGTTCTCCCAGTGGGACCCGCGCCGCCAGCGCCCCGAGCTGTGGCAGCTCTACAACGGCCGGCACGCCCCCGGCGAGCACGTACGGGTCTTCCCGCTGTCCAACTGGACCGAGCTGGACGTGTGGCAGTACATCGCCCAAGAGGGGATCGACCTGCCGGGGATCTACTACGCCCACGAGCGCGAGGTGTTCCGGCGCGGCGGCATGTGGCTGACCGCGGGCGACTGGGGCGGCCCCAAGAACGGCGAGCCGGTGGAGACCCGGCTGGTCCGCTACCGCACGGTGGGCGACATGTCCTGCACCGGCGCGGTGGACTCCGACGCCGCGGGCATCGGCGCCGTCATCGCCGAGATCGCCGCGTCCCGGCTCACCGAGCGGGGCGCCACCCGGGCCGACGACAAGCTCTCCGAGGCCGCGATGGAAGACCGCAAGCGTGAGGGGTACTTCTAGCGATGACCACCGGCACCGGCGCCGAGCAGCTCTCGGCCACCTCCCAGCTGCGCTTCGCCACCGCGGGCTCGGTCGACGACGGCAAGTCCACACTGGTGGGCAGGCTGCTGCACGACTCCAAGTCGGTGCTCGCCGACCAGTTGGAGGCGGTCGAACTGGCCTCGGCGCGCCGCGGGCAGGACACTCCCGACCTGGCGTTGCTCACCGACGGCCTGCGCGCCGAGCGTGAGCAGGGCATCACCATCGACGTGGCGTACCGCTACTTCGCGACGCCGCGGCGGCGCTTCATCCTGGCGGACACGCCGGGGCACGTGCAGTACACCCGCAACATGGTGACCGGTGCCTCGACCGCCGAGCTGACCGTGATCCTGGTGGACGCCCGCAACGGCGTCGTGGAGCAGACCCGCCGGCACGCGGCGGTGGCCGCGCTGCTGCGGGTGCCGCACGTGGTGCTCGCGGTCAACAAGATGGACCTGGTCGACTGGTCGGAGCCGGTCTTCGCGGCCGTCGCCGAGGAGTTCACCGCCTACGCGGCCTCGATCGGCATCCCGGAGATCACCGCGATCCCCATCTCGGCCCTGGCCGGCGACAACGTCGTGACCGCCTCGGCCACCATGGACTGGTACGGCGGACCGACGATCCTGGAGCACCTGGAGACCGTCCCCGTCGGCAGCGACCCCAGCGGGCACCCGGCGCGCTTCCCCGTGCAGTACGTCATCCGCCCGCAGACCGCCGAGCACCCGGACTACCGGGGCTACGCGGGGCGGATCGCCTCGGGGGTGCTGCGCGTCGGCGACCCGGTGACCGTCCTGCCGTCCGGGCTGACCAGCACGATCAGCGGCATCGACGCGCTCGGCGCCCCGGTCGCGGTGGCGTGGGCGCCGCAGTCGGTGACACTGCGGCTCGGCGACGACCTCGACATCTCGCGCGGCGACCTGATCGCGCCGTCCGACGCCGCTCCGGCGACCACCAGGGACGTCGAGGCGACCGTGTGCCACCTGCACGAGCGGCCGCTGACGGTCGGCGCGCGCGTGCTGCTGAAACACGGCACGCGCACGGTCAAGGCGATCGTGAAGCGGCTCCCGTACCGGATCGACCTGACCCGGGGACTGGAACACCAGGATGAGCCGGGCGAGTTCGCCGTCAACGACATCGGCACGGTGGTGCTGCGCACCTCCGAGCCGCTGCCGGTGGACGCCTACGCCGACTCGCGGCTCACCGGCTCCTTCCTCCTGATCGACCCGGCGGACGGCGCCACGCTGACCGCCGGCATGGCGGGCGAGGCCTTCGCCGCCCGCACCGCCACGGCCTCCGCGGAGGCGGCCGGTGACGACGAGGGGTGGGATTTCTGATGGCGTTCGACGACGCCTTCGCGGACTTCGCCAAGGAGGGCGGTCGCGTCGGCAGCGGCTGTCTGGGCAGCGGCACGGGCGGTGTCACGCGATGTGCGCGTTGACCCCGGCCGAGCTCCGTACCCGCGTCGCGCACGCGGCGCCGCACCACCGACCGCCTGACAGCCACCACCCCGGCGCGCCCTAGACCCGGCGCGCACCGGGGCCATCGAGAGGACCGCCTCCCGTGACTGCCGACCGCACCACCGCCCCGAGAACCTCCGCCCGTCTGCGCCTCATGGCGGGCGCCGCCCTTCTGCCGCTGCTGGCCCTCGCCGCGTGCGGCTACGGCTCCGAGAAGAAGGACGACACCACCGACGCGGCCGCGAGCACCGGCGCCGGCGGCAAGCAGCTGTCCGCATCGGCGGTGAAGATCGGCTACTTCGCCAACCTCACCCACGCCACCGCGCTGGTGGGCCTGAAGGAGGGGTTCTTCGCCGACGAGCTGGGCTCGGGCACCACGATCAAGGAGTCGGTGTTCAACGCCGGGCCCGCCGAGATCGAGGCCCTCAACGCCGGTTCCATCGACATCGGCTGGATCGGCCCCTCCCCCGCGATCAACGGCTGGACGAAGTCCGGCGGCAAGAGCCTGAAGATCATCTCCGGCTCGGCGTCCGGCGGCGTGAAGCTGGTCGTCAACCCGGACAGGATCAAGACCCTGAAGGACGTCAGGGGCAAGAAGATCGCCACCCCCCAGCTCGGCAACACCCAGGACGTCGCCTTCCTCAACTGGATCGCCAAACAGGGCTGGAAGGTCGACGCCACCAGCGGCAAGGGGGACGTCTCCGTGGTCCGCACGGACAACAAGGTGACGCCCGACGCCTACAAGACCGGCTCCATCGACGGCGCGTGGGTGCCCGAGCCCACCGCCTCCAAGCTGGTCGCCGAGGGCGCGAAGGTGCTCCTCGACGAGAGCGACCTGTGGCCGGACAAGAAGTTCGTCATCACCAACGTGATCGTCTCGCAGGCCTTCCTCAAGGAGCACCCGGACGTCGTCGAGGCAGTGCTGCGGGGTTCGGTGAAGACCAACGCCTGGATCAACGCCAACCCGGACAAGGCGAAGGCCGACGCCAACGCCCAGTTGGAGAAGCTCTCCGGCAAGCCGCTGCCCGCCGACGTCATCGACCCGGCGTGGAAGAGCATCCAGGTGATCGACGACCCTTTGGCGTCCACCCTGCGGGCCGAAGCCGACCACGCCGTCACCGCCGGCCTGCTGGAGAAGCCCGACCTCAAGGGCATCTACGACCTGTCGCTCCTCAACAAGGTCCTGCAGGCCGACGGCAAGCCCGCCGCCGACGACACCGGTCTCGGCGGCTGACCCCCGGCAGCACCCGATGAAGCCCGCAGCCCCAGCCCTCAGGAGGTGACGCCATGGCCACCGCACTCACCGACCAGCCCGCCGTGACGGTCGACGCGGCCCCCCACGCCGCACGGCTCGAGCACGTCTCGAAGTCCTTCGGCCGTCCCGGCGCGGAAACGCACGTGCTGGACGACATCAGCATCGACGTCGCCCCCGGCGAGTTCGTCTGCCTCCTCGGGGCCTCGGGCTGCGGCAAGTCCACGCTGCTCAACCTGGTCGCGGGACTGGACCGGCCGACCGCCGGAGGCATCGAGACCCCCGACGGCCGCCCGGCGCTGATGTTCCAGGACCACGCCCTGTTCCCGTGGCTCACCGCGGGCAGGAACATCGAACTCGCCCTGCGGATGCGCGGGGTGCCGCGCGCCGAGCGGCGCCCGGAAGCCGAGCGGCTGCTGGAGGTCGTCCGGCTGAAGGGCGCCTACGGCAAGCGGGTGCACGAGCTGTCCGGCGGCATGCGGCAGCGGGTCGCGCTGGCCCGCGCCCTGGCGCAGGACAGCCGGCTGCTGCTGATGGACGAGCCGTTCGCGGCGCTCGACGCCATCACCCGAGACGTCCTGCACGAGGAGCTCACCCGGATCTGGGCGGAGACCCGCCTGTCGGTGCTGTTCGTGACCCACAACGTCCGCGAGGCGGTGCGGCTCGCCCAGCGGGTCGTGCTGCTCTCCTCACGGCCGGGACGCATCGCCCGCGAGTGGGAGGTAGGCATCCCGCAGCCGCGCCGCATCGAGGACTCGGCCGTGGCCGAGCTCTCCGTGGAGATCACCGAACACCTCCGGGGGGAGATCCGCCGCCATGGCCAGCACTGAGACGAAGGCGCACGCCACACACGCCGCCGCGGACACCGCGAAGGCTCCGCACACCGGGGATCTCGCTGGGCTCGGGGCCGGGCTCGACGCCCTGGAGACGCCCTCCGCCCCGCGCGTGCCGCCGGCCCGCGTGCTGCTGCAGAAGGCCCTCCCCCCACTCGTCGCCGTCGCCCTGGTGCTGGTGGTGTGGCAGCTCGCGTACCACTTCGAGGTCAAGCCGCACTACCAGCTGCCCAGTCCGGCCGAGGTCGGGCGGGCCCTGCAGGACAAGTGGCTCGACGGCACCCTCCTCGGCTACGTCTGGACCAGCCTGTCGCGCGGCGCACTGGGCTTCGTGGCCTCCGTCGCGATCGGCACGCCGCTCGGCCTGCTCGTGGCGCGGGTCCGGGTGGTACGGGCCGCGATCGGCCCGATCCTGTCGGGCCTGCAGTCCCTGCCGTCGGTGGCCTGGGTGCCCGCGTCGATCATCTGGTTCGGGCTGTCGGACGCCACGATCTACAGCGTGGTGCTGCTGGGTGCGGTGCCCTCCATCGCCAACGGCCTCGTCGCGGGCGTCGACCAGATCCCGCCGCTTTTCCTGCGGGCCGGGCGCACCATCGGCGCCACCGGCGTCCACGCGGTGCGCCACGTGCTGCTGCCCGCCGCCCTGCCCGGTTACCTCGCCGGCCTCAAGCAGGGCTGGGCGTTCTCCTGGCGCTCCCTGATGGCCGCCGAGCTGATCGCCACCTCCCCCGATCTCGGCGTGGGCCTGGGCCAGTTGCTCGAGCAGGGACGCGAACTGTCCGACATGCCGAGCGTGCTGGCCGCGATTCTGCTCATCCTGGTCGTCGGCATCGGCATCGAACTGCTGGTGTTCGCGCCGCTGGAACGCGCCGTGCTGCGCGGCCGCGGCCTGTTCGCACGGGGCTGACCATGACCGCGCCGCCCATCCTCCTCGTCATCGCCCACGGCAGCCGCGACCCGCGGCACGCCGCGACCGTCCACGCCCTGACCGGGCGGGTCCGGTCGGCACGCCCCGGGCTGCGGGTGGAGACGGCCTTCCTCGACCACTGCGCGCCGAACGTGCCACAGGTCGTGGACCGCCTGGCCGCGGAGGGCGTACGCGACGTGGTGGCCCTGCCGCTGCTGCTGACCCGTGCCTTCCACGCCAAGGCGGACATCCCCGCGGTGCTGCGCGAGTGCACGGCGCGGCACCCCCGGATGCGGGTGCGCCGAACCGAAGTGCTCGGGCCCTCACCGCTGTTGACGACCGCCCTGGAGCGGCGGCTGCGCGAAGCCGGGCTCGGCCCCGGCGACCGCCCCTCGACCGGGATCGTCCTGGCCTCGGCTGGCTCCACCGACCCGGAGGCGATCGCAGCGATCGCAGAAACCGCGCGGGAGTGGCGGCGCACCGGTTGGTGCGCCGTGCGGCCCGCGTTCGCCTCCGCGTCCCTTCCCGCCACGGACGAGGCCGTACGCGCGCTGCGGGCCGAGGGCGTACGGCACGTCGCCGTCGCGCCGTACGTCATCGCACCGGGCTTCCTGCCCGACCGCATCGCCCGCGGCGCCCTGACCGCCGGGGCGGACCTCCTCGCCGACGTCCTCGGCGACGCCCCGGAGATGGCCCGGCTGCTGCTGCGCCGCTTCGACGAGGCGCTGCTGCCCCGCGTGTCGGCGGCCCTGGCCTGAGGCGCGGCGGGGGCCGGGGGTCAGCGGGGGCCGTCAGGACACGACGTCCGCAAGGCGTTCCACCTGGCCGGGGTCCGACGCCCAGCAGTAGAGCATCACTTCGTCGGCGCCGATGCCGCCGTACCCGGCGACCGTGTCGCGGATCTGCTCCGAGGTGGTCAGCAGGCCCTCCGCGAAACGGTCGGCGAACCCGCTGAAGGCGTAGTAGTCACGGATGTTCGCGCGCGCCGCGCTGATCACCGCGTCCGGTCCGAGCGCGACGTTGGCCTGGGCGACCAGCCGGGGGCGGCCGGCCCGCGCGTGCCGCTCCCAGCTCCGCTCCGCCTCGCGGAAGAGCCGGTCCATCACCTTGGGCGGCAGCCCGGCGCCGAGGAAGCCGTCACCGTGGCGGCCGACCCGGTCGAGCGCCGCCGGGGCGAAGCCGCCGAAGAGCACCTCGGGCCCGCCGGGGGTCGCGGGGGCGGGGCCGATCGGCCCGGCCCCGTCGCCGTACGGGTCACCGGCCCACAGACGGCGCAGCAGGCCCATCTGCTCGTCGAGCAGGCGGCCGCGGCGGTGGAAGTCGGCGCCCGCGGCAAAGAAGTCGTCCTCGCGCGCGCCCACTCCGACACCGAGGGTGAAGCGGCCCCGCGGACAGCAGGTCCAGCGTCGCCGCCTGCTCGGCCAGGACGGCGCCGTCGCGGAACGGGGAGATGAGGACCTCGGTCTGCAGCCGGATCCTTCGCGTCGCCCCGGCGAGTACGGCGAGGGTGACCAGCGGTTCGGGGTTGTCGTACACGAGCCGGTCGAGCAGGCCGAGGCTGCTGAAGGGGCCGTCGTCGGCGCGGCGGGCCCAGGTCGTCAGCACGGCGGGGTCGTCGACGGGAAGGCCGAGACCGATCTTCATGGAAAACTCCTCGAGAAGGGCAGGGACATCTGCTGCCGCCCCTCCGCCACCGCGCACCGACCGTGCGGGCCGCTCCCGTTCTGCGGCGTCCTTCAGGGGAGCGTGATCAATCGAGTGCGCTCACCGTAACGCGGCGCCCCCGGCCCCGGCGACTGATCCACCCGTGTCGCGACGGCCCGGGCGGCGCCACGCGAGCCGGGGACCTAGTAGTAGTGGCGCAGTGACGGCCACAGCCGCGACCAGGGCGCGTTCGGTGCGGCGCACAGGACGATCGCGGCGTGCTGCTCCTCGTTGGCGACGTCGTGGCCGTTGTCGACACCGCCGACCTGCCGGCAGTCGGCGAAGTACCGCTCGAGGCCGTCGGCCTCCTCCTGGCGGACCAGCAGCACGGGACCCGTGGCGGAGTCGGGCGGCGGGCCCCAGTCGGCGAAGCTCATGTGGGCGGAGTAGGGGGCGGGCAGGCCGCGGGCTGGACCGTAGTGGGCCAGGGCGCCGGCCTCGCCGTAGTTCTGGGCGAATACGACCGCGCGTGGCCGGTCGGCGACGGGGACACCGGACCAGGCGTCGGCGACGGCGTCGGCGAGCCGCGGCCAGCCGATCTGCTCGCCCTGCTCCTTGTTGACGGCGTTCACCATGCCCGCCGCGCCCGGCGGGAGCACCGGCAGCGAGATCAGGGCGCTGACGACCGCCGTCAACGCGACGGCCCGCCACATGGCGCGCGGCCGGGAGGCGGTCGTGACACAGCCCGCGGCGAGCAGCACCAGCAGCAACGGCAGGCAGTAGTACGGCTTGCCGCCCGAGACGACCACCACGACGGCGAGAACGAGATAGGCCGGGACGAACGCGCGCGCCCACCACAGCGCCGGATCACGCCACAGCCGCAGCCCGCCGGCGATCCACACCGGAACGAACAACGGTGAGAGGAAGACGATCTGCTGGGGCACGAACAGGACGCGGTTCTCGGCGCCGTCGTCCGCGCTGATGCCGCCCGCGACGGTCAGTTGGGGCCAGCCGTGCGCCGCCTGCCACCACAGGTTGGGCAGGGCCATCGCGAGCGCCACGGCGGCTCCGGCGAGCGGCCACGGACCCCGCAGCACCTGCCGCGGGCCGGTGGCGAGCAGCGCCGCGAGCAGGGCCACTGCCAGCAGGGCGACCAGGTACTTGTTCTGCATGCCGACGCCGAGGGCCGCGCCCACCGCGAGCCACAGGCGGCGGTCGCCGGTGCGCAGCAGCCGCAGCACGAGCCAGCAGACGACCACCCATGCCAGCACGTCGAAGGTGGCGGTGGAGACCATGTGGCCGACCGCGAGGACGAAACCGGAGACCGCGGTGCACGCCGCCGCGAGCACCTGCGCCGCGCGCCCGCCGCCCAGTTCCCTGGCGACGGCGGCGACGACCACGACGGTCGCGGCGCAGGCGAGGGTGGCCACCACCCGCAGCCCGGCGGGCGTGTCCCCGAAGACCGCGGTGGACAGCCGGGCGGCGAGCGGCGTCAGCGGGGGCTGGTCGGCATAGCCCCAGGCGGGACGGTGGCCGGCGACGAGGAAGTACAACTCGTCGCGGTGGAAGCCGTAACGGCCGGACAGCGCGGTCAGCACGGCGGCGACCGCCGCCGCGACTCCCAGAACCGGCGCGGCGGCGAAGGACGTTACCTGCGCGCGGACGTGCGTGTCGGACATCCGGCACCCCCCCGGTGTTCACCGACGACGGTACCGGGGCGCTGCCAGGGAGGCCATGGTTCGGGCCGGACCGCGGTGTTCTAGTGTGCCCGTACGCGGATTCGGGAGGGGCCATGGCAGAAGCGGGAAGACGGCGGCGCATCGCGGCCTGGGTGCTCGGGCCGGTGGGGCTGGTCCTCGTGGTCGGCGCGGTGGTGGCGGCCTGGGCGGACTACACGACGGGCACCGTCTCGAGCGCGGCCATGGAGCCGGGCTACCGGCCCGGCGAGCGGCTGCTGTTCGAGCGGATCGGCGCGGACGAGGTGCGGCGCGGCGACGTGGTCCTGATCGACGGTCAGGACCGCTACGGCGGCCCGGTGCTCGAGCGCGTGATCGGCGAGGGCGGTGACCGGGTCGCGGAGCGGCGCGGCGGGCCGGTGACGGTGAACGGCAAGGCGCTGCCGGAGCGGTACGTCAAGGACGGCGATCCGTCGGGGGGCGCGCCCGCCTTCGACGTCACGGTGCCCGAGGGGCGGCTCTTCCTGCTCGGCGACCACCGCGCGGACGCCAGGGACTCGCGCTGGTTCCTCGACGAGCAGTCGGGAACGCTCCCGGCCGCCGGAGTGCGGGCCCGCGTGACGGAGGACCGCGGCGGACCTCTGCTGCTGGGCCTGGCGGCCCTGCTCGGCCTCGCGCTGGCGGTCACGGGCCTGGTGCTGGGCATCGTCGCGCGGGTCGCCCGGCACCGCGAACGGCGCCCGGCCGTACCGCCGGCCTGGGGCAGCGCTCCGCCGGTGCCTTCCCGGACGCATTGACATCCTCCCCGTCCTAAAGGACGGGGATTCCTGGCTCACGTTGGCTGGGGACCAGCGGTCCGTCAGCTCTTACACGATCGGCACCAGCCGGGTTG
>JARAXD010000014.1:0-204675 GCA_033793685.1 Streptomyces sp. ME19-03-3
AGGAACCTCGTCCGAGATGGACGGGGTATCAACATATCTGGCGTTGACTTTTGGCACGCTGTTGAGTTCTCAAGGAACGGAAGCTTCCTTCGAGACCGTCTCACCGGCCCCTCCGGGCTTTCCCTTCGTTGTCTCCAACCTTACCAGATCCGTTTCGCGTTTCCGCTCTTCGTTTCCGGCCCCCTGTTGGAGCGGGGTTTCGTCTTCCAGCTTTCACCTTCCGACGTCTCCGACTTTATCAGACTCTTTCGCGCCCGATTCCCGCCGGCATTTTGCTTCTATCGACAGCGACGCAAAAGACCACTCAGAAACTTCTTTCTGAGAGGTGCTAAGTGCTCGGTCGTCTTTCGAAGCGGGCTAGATCCTAGCCGCTGGCCTCCGAACCAGTCCAGTTCGTGGCAACTGCTCAAATCTACCTCCCCGTGCCACCCGTGTCAACGGGTGTCTTGGGGCGATGAGGAGACTAGCAGGTCAGGCTGCCCTGATGCACATCGCTGGCGTCAGCCATCCGGGTCATGCCGGGGTGGGCAGGACGTGACTGCGGTCGCCCCGTTCTCGTCGCCGGTCTCACCCGGCGAGGGCGGACGGCACCGCGGGACGAACGTGGAGCAGCAAGAGGAACTCGGTGGGGGCGCCCATACCGGTGCGTGCCCACCTGGGAAGGCCGCGCCTCCGGCCGGAGGGCTAGCGATGTGTCGGCGCCGTCAGTCCGCCGTGGGGAACCGGGACGGGGGTGATTCGAGGCCCTCCAGCTCGATGCCAGGGGCGGAGAGAACGACGTCGCCGGCAATGTGGACGCTGTGCTGTTCACCGGTCTGCAGGTCGCTGACCTGGTATTCGTCCACTTGCAAGGGGCCATTGTCCGTGGGGTGTGCTTCGCTTTCGACCAGTGCCCACGACTGGTCGAGGGTGCGCGGTGCGAGCACGGGGGGCTGGAATGCGACGAGGCGCACGCGGGTGGCCGGCGACCCGGGGCGCAGGCGCAGCAGCCGGGCGGTGGCGACGTAGAACGCGGGTGACCCGCCGGTGAAGGCGTGGGCGGAGACGTTGCCCTCCTGAGCGTGTGCGCCGGAGGGGTCGGTGCGTACCCAGGTGACGCCTTCGAGGGCGGCGCCGCGGACCTGCCAGCCGGCGGCGTGCAGTTCGAGACGGATGGGGCGCCCGAGTTCGTCGATGGTGAGGTCGACGGAGCCGGCGTGTCCGCCGTCGGGGTGGGTGTTCTGTGCGGTGTAGCGCCAGCCGGTGGGGCCGGTCGCGCAGTGGAAGTGTTCTTCGCCGAGGGGGTGGTGGTCGTGGGTGTCGTGGAACGAGTAGCGGCCGCGGGGCATGGTTCGACCTTACAAAGCGAGCCGGGGCCCAAGGGGGCAGGCCCCCGCCGGGGGCGGGGGCCTGCGGGGTCGCTTCTGCGGGGCCTGGGGGACCGGTGCCGTGCTGTCGCGCGGGCGGCGCGGGTGGCGTCAGTAGCGGTAGTGGTCCGGCTTGTAGGGGCCCTCGACCGGGACACCGATGTAGGCGGCCTGCTCCTGGCGCAGGGTGGTGAGCTTGACCCCGAGGGCGTCGAGGTGCAGGCGGGCGACCTTCTCGTCGAGGTGCTTGGGCAGGACGTAGACGCCGATCGGGTACTCCTCGGGCTTGGTGAACAGCTCGATCTGGGCCAGGGTCTGGTCCGAGAAGGAGTTGGACATCACGAACGAGGGGTGTCCGGTGGCGTTGCCCAGGTTGAGCAGGCGGCCCTCGGACAGCACGATCAGGACCTTGCCGTCGGGGAAGGTCCAGGTGTGGACCTGGGGCTTGACCTCGTCCTTGACGACGCCCGGGATCTTGGCGAGGCCGGCCATGTCGATCTCGTTGTCAAAGTGGCCGATGTTGCCGACGATCGCCTGGTGCTTCATGCGCTGCATGTGCTCGGCGAGGATGATGTCGCGGTTGCCGGTGGTGGTGACGAAGATGTCGGCGGTCTCGACTACGTCCTCGAGCACGGTGACCTGGTAGCCGTCCATCGCGGCCTGGAGGGCGTTGATGGGGTCGATCTCGGTGACGATGACGCGGGCGCCCTGTCCGCGCAGGGACTCGGCGCAGCCCTTGCCGACGTCGCCGTAGCCGCAGACGACGGCGACCTTGCCGCCGATGAGGACGTCGGTGGCGCGGTTGATGCCGTCGATGAGGGAGTGACGGCAGCCGTACTTGTTGTCGAACTTCGACTTGGTGACGGCGTCGTTGACGTTGATCGCCGGGAACAGCAGGGTGCCGTCGCGCTGCATCTCGTACAGGCGGTGGACGCCGGTGGTGGTCTCCTCGGTGACGCCGCGGATCTCGGAGGAGAGCTGGGTCCACTTCTGGGGGTTCTCGCCGAGGGTGCGGTTGAGGAGCAGCAGGATCTGCTCGTACTCCTCGCTGTCGGCGGTGGAGGGGTCGGGGGCCTGGCCGGCCTTCTCGAACTCGACGCCCTTGTGGACGAGCAGGGTGGCGTCGCCGCCGTCGTCGAGGATCATGTTCGGGCCGCCGGTGGGCGAGTCGGGCCAGGTGAGGGCCTGCTCGGTGCACCACCAGTACTCGGCGAGGGTCTCGCCCTTCCAGGCGAAGACGGGAATGCCCTGCAGGTTCTCGGGGGTGCCGTGGGGGCCGACGGCGATGGCCGCGGCCGCGTGGTCCTGGGTGGAGAAGATATTGCAGGAGGCCCACCGGACCTGTGCGCCGAGGGCGGCGAGGGTCTCGATGAGAACGGCGGTCTGCACGGTCATGTGCAGGGAGCCGGTGATGCGGGCTCCGGCCAGCGGCTGGGAGGCCGCGTACTCCTCGCGGATGGCCATGAGGCCGGGCATCTCGTGCTCGGCGAGGGTGATCTCCTTGCGGCCGAAGGCGGCCAGGGAGAGGTCGGCGACCTTGAAGTCGTTGGTGACGGGGGACATGCAGTCTCCTCGTGGGGTGCTTCCAGAACGGACATCGGCTTTCCGCCGCGGGGCGGGCGAAGGCATGCGGACATGCGTCTCCCGCGACCGCAGCTCAGCCCGTCGGAGGCCCTCTCTCCCTCGGCCGGTCCGTATCCGGACCGCCCGACCGCCATCAGCAGCGACGTCTGGCTAGGGACGAATCTACACCGAGTGGCCGGGCACGTCCGGAAGGTGCGCGGAGGTCGTTTGAATCCTCCCCCCGCTGAAGCAGGGGGATTCCTGGCTCACGTGGGCTGGAGACCTGCGGTCCGTCAGCTCTTACACGATCAACACCAGCCGGGTTGGGACCAGCCCGGTTCGATGAAACAAATCCAGGAGGTGCATGTGCTGTCTTGGCTCTCGATCAGCACGGTGTACGCGCTGCTTGGTTCTCGCAACGCACCGCGATCAGCTCACCCGACGGTGTGGGCGGTCTTTCGCCCCGACGGCGAAACCCCGTTCCCTGCCCTGCTCCGCAGGGGTCCGACTCCTCCCCGGCCCGAAGGCCGGGGCATCCTCGGAAGTTCCCGGTGAAGGGGCTCAGTCCGCCGCGGGGACGGCGGGGGCCGCCGACTGCTTGCGGTAGATGTCCGGTTCGAGATAGATGACGCGGGCGATGGGCGCGGCCTCTCGGATGCGCGCCTCGGCGGCGTCGATGGCGTGGGCGATCTCGGTGGCGGTGTCGTCGTGCTGCACGGCGATCTTGGCGGCGACGAGGAGTTCCTCGGGGCCGAGGTGGAGGGTGCGCATGTGGATCACGCGGGTGACGGTGTCGCCGTCGACGACGGCCTCGCGAATACGGGCGACGACCTCGGGGCCGGCGGCCTCGCCGAGGAGCAGCGACTTGGTCTCGGAGGCGAGGACGAGCGCGATGACGACGAGGAGGGCACCGATGCAGAGGGTCCCGATGCCGTCCCAGACGCCGTTGCCGGTGAGAAGGGACAGACCGACGCCGCCGAGGGCGAGCACGAGGCCGACGAGGGCGCCGAGGTCCTCGAGGAGGACGACGGGGAGCTCGGGGGCCTTGGCGGTGCGGATGAACTGGCCCCAGGTCTGCTTGCCCCGGATCTCGTTGGATTCCTTGACCGCGGTACGGAAGGAGAAGCCCTCGGCGACGATCGCGAAGACCAGGACACTGATGGGCCAGTACCAGGCCTCGATCTCGTGGGGGTGCCGCACCTTCTCGTAGCCCTCGTAGAGCGCGAAGACGCCGCCGACGGTGAACAGGACGATGGAGACGAGGAAGCCGTAGATGTACCGCTCGCGGCCGTAGCCGAAGGGGTGTTCCTCAGTGGCCTTCTTCCGGGCCTTCCTGCCGCCGAGCAGGAGCAGCGCCTGGTTGCCCGAGTCGGCCACCGAGTGCACGCCCTCGGCGAGCATGGACGAGGAGCCGCTGAAGGCGAACGCCACGAACTTGCTCACTGCGATGGCGAGGTTGGCGCCCAATGCGGCGACGATCGCCTTGGTTCCGCCTGACGCGCTCATGAGTGGTGTTGGTCCCTTCCCTCGGCCCCGGTCTTTGCCCGGTCTTTACGGCGTTACGGCGGGACATTGTTGCAGGCCGTGGGTGCGCGTCGTGCGTCAGGCCGCCACGGTGGCCCGGAACACCGTGCCCTCGCCGGTGAGTTCGACCTGCTCGCCCGCGGGGACGTAGGCGGACTGGCCGCGGTCGAGGACCAGTTCCGGTGTCGAGGGGTTGCCGGGCGTGCGCAGGGTGGCGGTTCCTTCGGTGCACAGGAGGATCTGGGCGGTGCGGTCGTGAGGGGTGCGGGGGGCGGCGCCGGCGGCGAGCGGGTAGCGGGAGAGCCGGAACTCGTCGATGGGGGTGCCGTAGAGCTCCTCGCCGTCGGGCGACGCCTCCGGGCGCAGGACGCCCGCGTCGCCCGCCTGGAAGCGGACGATGCGCAGCAGTTCGGGGATGTCGACGTGCTTGGGGGTGAGGCCGCAACGCAGGACGTTGTCGGAGTTGGCCATGATCTCGACGCCGAGGCCGGTGAGGTAGGCGTGCGGTATGCCCGCGCCGAGGAAGAGCGCCTCGCCCGGCTGGAGCCGGACGTGGTTGAGGAGCATGGCGGCGATGACTCCGGGGTCGCCCGGGTAGGCCTGGGCGATGGCGGCGTAGGCGGCGTACGCGTCGGCGTGCGGTCCGCCTTCGGCGGCGAGGCGGCCGGCCGCGTCGGCGGCTTCGGTCACTGTGCCCGCCATGGCGTCGCGTTCGGCTCCGAGCACGGCGGTGAGGACTTCGCGGAGCGCGGCCTCCTCGGGGCGGGCGCGCAGGATGTCGGCGTACGGCTTGAGGGAGTCGACGCCGAGGCCGGTGAGGAGGGCGACGGTCTCCTCCGGTCGGCGGAAGCCGCACAGTCCCTCGAAGGGGGTGAGCGCGACGATCATCTCCGGCTTGTGGTTGGCGTCCTTGTAGTTGCGGTGCGGGGCGTCGACGGGGATGCCGCGGGCCTCCTCGTCGGCGAAGCCGGCGGCGGCCTGGGCGAGGTCGGGGTGCACCTGCAGGGAGAGGGGGGAGCCGGCGGCGAGGAGCTTGAGCAGGAAGGGCAGTCGGGGGCCGAAGCGTTCGACGGCGGGGGCGCCGAGTTCACCGCCGGGGTCCGCGGCGATGACCTGGTCGAGCGGTACCGGACCGTTGCCGCGGTCGATGCGGGAGGGGGCGCCGGGGTGGGCGCCCATCCACAGTTCGGCCTGCGGCTCTCCCGTGGGGGCGGTGCCGAGCAGTTCGGGGATGGCGGTGGCCGATCCCCAGGCGTACGGACGGATGGTGTTGGTCAGGCGGTCCATGCGGTCAGGCTCTCCCGGTGGAGGTGATGGCGAGGTAGACGGAGGCGAAGTCCGTGACGGCGAGGAGCTCGACGGCGGATTCCAGGTCGCCTCCCTCGGCGGGGGCGAGCTCGCTCATCGGGGTGTCGTGGGTCGTGGCGAGTTCACGGGCGAGCGGTGCGGAACTCGCGGCGCCGTTGCCGGGACGGTGCAGGAGGACGACGCGCAGACGGAGGTCCTCCGGCTCGTCGACGCGGTCGCGGAAGAAGTCGTCGGGGTCGAGGGCGCCGGCCAGCGCGCCGGCGAGCAGCGCGCCGTGTGTGTCGAGCGCCTCGGGGAGTTCGCCGTGCAGTGCGGGGCGGCCCGCGCGGGCGGCGATGGCCGCGGCGAAACGGCGGGCTGCGACGGAGGCGACCGGTCCGTCGCTCCACATCACCGGTAGGGACTCGGCGAGTTCGGAGGCGAGCGCCTTGGCGGGGTTGCCGTAGGTGGCGGTCGCCGGGCCGCAGCGGCCGGCGACGTCGTCGAGGCGGTCGGCGACGCGTTCGATGGCGTCGGGCGGGGCGGCGAGCAGGCCGATGCGGTCGCCGAGGGCCAGCAGCGGGGTGAGCAGCGCCCAGAAGGCGCCGAGGTCCTCGGTGGGGTCGGCGGCCTCGCCGAGGACACCCGCGACGGACGCCGGGTCGGGGGCGGGGGCGTACGGCAGGACCATGCCCCGCACCTGCTGGATGGCCTCGGCGATGGGTGAACCGGCGGGGACGACGGCGGCGGCGGTGCAGCCGCGGCGGTAGGCCTGCTCGATGAGGTCGGCCAGGCCGGCCTCGGTGCCGGTCGGGCTGGCGATGAGCAGCAGGTCCAGGGGGCCGGCCCAGCCGGGGAGGGTCCACCGCAGGTCGTACGGGGCTGGGCCGGTGGGGTGCAGGGACAACACGGGCCCGCTGCCGTTGCCGAGGGCGGCCAGCAGTTCGGCGACCGCGGCGACGGCGACCGCTCCCGGTCCGGCGACGAGGACGCTGCGGGGTCGGCCGTCGGGCGTGAGTTCGCCGATGCCGGCCTCCTGGGCGAGGCGGGCGGCGGTGCGGACGCGGGCGCCGGCGGCGGCGACGCCGAGGAGGAGGCCGCGGGTGTCGGCGCGGGCGAGGGCGTCGGGGTCGTCGAGCAGCGTCTCGTCCAGCATCGGGGGTGACCTCCGGTCCGGTCCGGTTGTGTCGGGTGTCGCGGGCGCCGTGCGGTGCGGGGGTCGCGCCCGGGTGCCGTCGCCGCACCGGTACGCGCCGGGTGCCTGCCGTGGCGCCCGTGTGGTGGGCTGCCGTGCGGTGCCGGGCGGCGGGGTCGCGCTACGCGGGGCGGCGGGCCTCGTCGACGAGGAGGACGGGGATGTCGTCGCGTACGGGGTAGGCCAGGCCGCAGTCGGCGGAGGTGCAGATGAGCTCGCCGGCCTCGGCGTCCTCGCGGAGCGGCGCGTGGCAGGCGGGGCAGGCGAGGATCTCCAGGAGGCTGGCTTCGACGAGCGGCATGGGTGGTGTCTCCCCGGTAATCGTGGTGTCGTCGTGGTTCCGGTTGTCCGCCGTGTGCGGGCGTGACCGTCCGGACCGGTGGAATCAGCCTATCTCCGGGGGACCGGGCCCGCGTGACCGTGCCGGTGCCCCCGACTGCGCCGGAGGAGGCGGGGCGGTGGTGCCCCCTTGGGGCCTGCCTCCCCCGGCGGGGCGGCCGTCAGGCGCGGACGATGGCGAGGACCTCGTCGCGGGTGGCTGCCATGAGCTCGGTGTCGCGGGCCTCCACGTTGAGGCGCAGCAGCGGCTCGGTGTTGGAGGGGCGGAGGTTGAACCACCAGCCGTCGCCGGTGACCGTGAGGCCGTCGAGCTCGTCGGTGGTGATGCCGGGCCGGTCGGCGTAGGCGGCACGGACGGCGGCGGTGCGGCCCGCCTGGTCGTCGACGGCGGTGTTGATCTCACCGGAGGCGGCGTACCGGTCGTATTCGGCGACGAGCGCGGACAGCGTGCCGCCCTGGCCACCGAGGGCGGCGAGGACGTGGAGCGCGGCGAGCATGCCGGTGTCGGCGTTCCAGAAGTCGCGGAAGTAGTAGTGCGCGGAGTGCTCGCCGCCGAAGACGGCGCCGGTGCGGGCCATCTCCTGCTTGATGAAGGAGTGGCCGACGCGGGTGCGGACGGGCGTCCCGCCGTGCTCCTTGACGACCTCGGGCACGGTCCACGAGGTGATCAGGTTGTGGATGATGGAGGAGCCGGGGTGCTTGGCCAGTTCGCGGGCGGCGACCAGGGCGGTGATCGCGGACGGGGAGACGGGCTCGCCGCGCTCGTCGACGACGAAACAGCGGTCGGCGTCGCCGTCGAAGGCGATGCCGATGTCGGCGCCGGTCTCGCGCACCTTCTCCTGCAGGTCGACGATGTTCTTGGGGTCGAGGGGGTTGGCCTCGTGGTTGGGGAAGGTGCCGTCGAGCTCGAAGTACATCGGGACGAGGTCGAGGGGCAGCCCGTCGAAGACGGTGGGAACGGTGTGCCCGCCCATGCCGTTGCCCGCGTCGACGACGACCTTCAGCTGCCGGATGGAGCCGAGGTCGACCAGGGTGCGCAGGTGGGCGGCGTAGTCGGCGAGCATGTCCCGCTGGGTGACCGTGCCGGGCGTGGTGTCGCTCGCCGGGAGGCCGGTCTCGGACCACTGCTCGACGAACCGGCGGATCTCGGCGAGCCCGGTGTCCTGGCCCACGGGGGCGGCGCCGGCGCGGCACATCTTGATGCCGTTGTACCGCGCGGGGTTGTGGCTGGCGGTGAACATCGCGCCGGGCAGACCGAGCTTGCCGCTGGCGAAGTACAGCTGGTCGGTGGAGCACAGTCCGATCTCGGTGACCTTCGCGCCGCGTGAGGCCGCACCGCGGGCGAAGGCCCGGGACAGGCCGGGCGAGGAGGGCCGCATGTCGTGGCCGGTCACGATCGCGTCGGCTCCGGTCACGGTCACGAAGGCCGCACCGAAGAGCTCGGCGAGCGGTTCGCCCCATTGGTCGGGGACGACTCCGCGGACGTCGTACGCCTTCACGAGTTGGGAGAGGTCGGTCACCGCATGTGCTCCGCTCTGGAATCCGGTTGCCGGTGGATGGATCCTGGCAAGAGCCAACCTACCGGGCGGATACGGACGGGCCGATGAGGGTCCCCGGGTATGCGCGAGGCGCCTCCGTGCGGTGGGAGGGGGTGCCGGTGCGGGCGCCGCTCAGGAGTCGGGGGAACGAAGGACGCGCAGGTGCCCGCGCCGGGCGATCTCCATGGGGTCGCCGCCGCGGCCGTTGGTGCCGTTGCCCTCGCGTTCCTGGGGGCGGGCGGCCTCGCGCACCGCGTTGGCGAGCGCTTCGAGGTCGTCGCCGCTGGGGCGGGCGGGACCGGTGTCCGTGGCGAGCCGTACGACCTCCCAGCCGCGGGGGGCGGTGAGACGCTCGGAGTGCTCGGAGCACAGGTCGTAGCAGTGGGGTTCCGCGTAGGTGGCGAGCGGCCCGAGGACGGCGGTGGAGTCCGCGTAGACGTACGTCAGCGTCGCGACGGCGGGACGGCCACACGCGGTGCGCGAACAGCGACGTACAGGGCTCACGACGTTGGACGGTACCGCACTCTTGAGCGGGCCGCGACGACTCCCCGGCAGCTCACCCCGTCGTGTCGTCCGGGTTGGCCGGGAAGGTCCGACCTGTGGTCAACGCACCTGACCCGCAAAGGGCCGGAAATGTACGGGCATCCCTCGGAGAACACCGTTCACGAAACAGCACAAATGATGCCAAGAGCGATCGGTGAAGCGGTCAGAGCAGTGGATCGGTACGGGCGCGGGGGGTCGGCGACCGTACATTCCGCGACATCGGCGGGGATGTCCGGTCCTCGTCCCCCGTGGTGGTGGCAGCGGTCACGCGGCCGCATGCCCGGGGCTCCCGACGGCTACTCTCAGAGGTGATGGACACCCCTTCGCCCGCCCCGCGCCAGCGCCGCCGCGACCGACACGGCCGCGGCATGCGCGGCCCCATCGCGCCCCCGCAGGTTCCGCTGGCGCGTACCCGCGCCGACGCCTTCGACGATCTGGTGCGTGACGCGGCCGACCGGCTCGAGCGGCGCTGGCCGCAGCTGGCGGAGGTCGAGTTCGCGGTGCAGGAGGTGCCGTGGCCGGTGGACGGTGTCGGCGGCGCCGTGGCCGACGGCCGCTTCGACGACGGGGTGCCGCTGGGGCGGCTGATCGGCGGGCACAAGGGCGACCCGCACCGCATCGTGGTGTACCGGCGGCCCGTGGAGATCCGGGCCAAGGGCCAGGAGGAGCGCGCCCTGCTGGTCCACGACGTGGTGGTGGAGCAGGTGGCCGAGCTGCTTGGGCTGTCGCCGGAGAACGTCGACCCCCGGTACGGGGAGGGCTAGCCCTCCCCGCACCGCAGTCCCGGCACCGCAGCGCCTGGGCGCGATCGGCCCCTGCGCCGGGACGGCCCGGGGCGCGTGCGCCCCGGGAACACCTCAGCGGTTCAGGATGGCCAGGTCTTCCCGTGACCTCGGGACGGCGACCAGGCCGCGGTCGTCCGGCATCGCCTGGATGGTGAACATCGGAACGTCGCCCTCCGGCAGGGCGAGCATCCGCGAGGCGTAGACGGGGCCGCCCGAGGTGGGTTCCACCGTGACGGCGAAGGATCCCTTGCCCTCCGACGGGGCGGGCGGCGGCAGGACGACCGTCGTGCCGCGCTTGACCGGAACATTCTTGGTGACGGGTTCGCCGCCCTTGGTCGAGGCGGAGGTGACGACCCGCACGGTGGCGTCGCCCTCCGGCGCGGTGAGGGCGAGCGTCGAGCCCTTGGTGCGGTTGTCGGCGGCGCTGGCGCGGTCGCCGACGGGGGCCGTGGCGGGCAGGAAGGCGGTCTCCTGGTCGGCGCCCTTGCCGCGGGTGATCCGCAGGGCGGCGACCACGGGAGCCTCGTCGGAGGGGTCGGTCGGGGTCAGGACCAGTGAACCGGCCTCGCCCTTGGTGACGTCTCCGAGATCGACGGCGGTGGTCATACCGCTCTTGACGTGGACGGTCTCGTGCCCGGCCGGTGTGATCTCGCCGCCCGAGGAGGCGAGCCGCAGCTTGAGGTCGGCGTCGCTGTCGCCGGTCGCGAAGACCACCAGGCGCACGGCGGACGCGTCGCCGGGGATGCCGGGCATGACGGCTGCGGCGGCCGGGTCGGTGGAGGCGGGCAGCCAGTCCCCGCCGGCCTTGGCGTCCTCGGCCTCCACAGTGGCGCCCACCCGGCCGCTGCGGGCACTGACGTGCAGGGTGAGGGCGTCGGACTTCTCCGCGGTGAGCGTCGAGAGCAGGACGGGGACGGTCGCGCCCGGCGGCACCGTGATGCCGTCGGTGGTGGTGGTCTTGACCTCGCCCTTGTCGCCGTAGAGCCGCAGGTCGACGACGGCGGAGGTGGCGTCCGGGTTGGTCAGGTGGACGTAGTCCTGCCGGTCGGCGCCGGTGCTGACCCCGGGGAACCAGAACTGGCTGTCCGGGACGCTGCAGGAGGTGCCCAGGACCGCGCGGGCCGGGCCGGCGTCGATGACCGTGGTCTGCTGAACCGTCCAGCCGGGGGCGAGCGCGCCGTCGGCGGTACCGATGAGCGCGGGGGCGTCGGGGGACTCGGTGACCGCGGTGACCGGCGTGCCGGCTTCCTTCAGCGGCGCGACCGGCTTGCGCTTGGCGGCGGCCTTCCCGTCCTGGTCGGCGGGCAGCAGGTCGGCGGTGCCGCCCGAGCCGGCGGAGTCGCCCTTGGGCGTGAAGGCGGTGTAGGTGGTCGAGGCGAAGTCCGAGTCCGACGGCGCCGGGCAGGCCAGCGTGGACCGCTCGACGGGCAACCGCGCGGCGCTCGCGGGGGGCGCCGGGTCCGGGGTGCCGGCACCGGTGACGGTGGCGACGCCGGCGACCGCGGCCAGGGCGACGGTGACGCCGAACAGGGAGAGGGTGCTGCGGTTCACTGCTGGTTGCTCCCGTCGCGGCGGTAGCCGTCCGTGTCGTACGTGTCCGTTTCGTAGGTGCCGTGGGGGGCGTGCTGGGCGTCGTAACCCTGCTGCCCGGACTGCTGGTCGTACCCCTGCCGGTCGTAGCCGGGCTGCTGGGGCTGCTGTCCGTAGCCGTACGGGTCGTAGGCCTGCTCCGGGGGCTGGGCGGGCTGCTCGTAGCCGTAGCTGCTCTGGTAGTCCGCGGCCCACTGCTCCTGGCCGTACGGGTCGTCCTGCCGGGGAGCGGCGGCGTACGGGTCGTACTCGGCGTACTGCGCGTACTCGGCCTGCTCGTGGTGGGCGGGCCCCGTCGCGGGGGGCTCGGCGACGGGGTCGTCGGCCGCACCCTCGGCGTCCCCCTCGGCCTCGGCGGCGGCGCGCAGCCGACGGGCGCGGCGGCCGTCGCCGGCCTGCGCCGGGATGCCGGCGGCCGCCGGCGAGGACACGGGCGCGGCCTCCGCTTCGGGCAGGTCGTCGTCGATCTCGCGGCGCCGGCCCGGCAGGGCCATCACCACGAGCACCAGGCCGAGGAAGCCCTGCGTCCACAGCCACACGGTGTGCGCGAACGGGTCGTCGTAGACGAGGTCGAGCCGGCCCCCGCCGCTGGGAAGACGGAAGCCCTGGGCCCAGCCGTCGACGGTGGTGGCGGTGAGCTCCTTGCCGTCGAGGGTGGCCGTCCAGCCGGGGGCGGCGCGGTCGGCGAGGCGCAGCACACGGCCGTCCGCGCCGGCCGGGACGGTGGTGTGAACCTCTACCTTGCCGGAGGCGACGGTCACGGGACCGGCGGGGGCGCCGGCGTCCTCGCCGGGACCCTCCTTGGCATCGCCGGCGCCGTCCTTGCCGGACCCGGCGGGGTCGACGATGGTGACGCGCGCGACGTCGCCGTCCACCCGCCACAGGGCGCTGCCGTCGGCCTGGCTGAGCCGGGACAGGCCCGGTGTGCTGTCGAGGGTGCGGCTCACCTCGCGGGGGGCCCCGCTCTGGACGAGGACGTAGCGGACGGCGTAGCCGCCGAGCTGGCCGGCCTGGTCGGCGCCGGAGCCTGCCACGAGATTGCCGACGATCTTGTCGAGCCGGGCGTCGCCGCCGTCCGCGGCGGCGATCTCGGCGTCGCCGAGGCGGGCGCCGGCCCCCCGGACCAGGGCGTACGAGACGTGGGCGGGCGTTCCCGACAGGACCAGCGTGCGGGCCTGGTCGCGGGTGGTGCTCTCCTCGGCGACGAAGGCGGGCACCTGGGTCGGGTCCCGGCGCTCCAACGGGCCGTCGGCGCCGCCCGCCATCCAGCCGACGGCGGCGGCCAGCGGGGCGAGCACGGCCGCCAGGGCGACGAGCGCGGCGACGGGCTGGCGCCAGCCGAATCCGGAGGCGGCGATCCGCTCGTTGGCGCCCTCGGCGCCGACCGTGGCCGCGGCGAGCAGGGCGATGCCGTAGACGAGGGTGGCGGGGCCGGCCCAGGCGGTGGTGTTGGCAAGGACCGCGAAGACCAGGCCGGTCAGGGCGCCCAGCCAGGCGGCGACGATGGCCGAGCGGCGCTCGGCGCGCAGCAGCGCGGCCAGCGCGGCCAGGACGATGCCGGCGAGGAGGAAGCCGCCGGCGGCGCCGGGGCCTCCCGGGTTGATCAGCAGGAGGTCGGTGGCGGTGGCGGACTTGGCGCCGAACGGCAGGCCCGCCTCGTCGAGGAGGCGCCGGGGGTGTGTGAGCAGTTCGAGCGACCAGGGCGCGAGCACCACCAGGGGGGCGCCGAGAACGGCAGCGGCCCGCATGGCCAGCGGGACGAGGAGCCGTCCCTGCCCCCGTATGACGCGCGTGACGAGGGCGACGCCGGCGAGCACCGCGGTGATCAGCCAGGTGACGGGCGTGAACGCGGTGGTGATCGTCAGCAGCAGGGCGACCGCCCAGGCGGCGCGCCAGCCGGGCCGCAGGCCGCGCTCCACGGCGTCGGCCGACATCCGCAGTCCCGCGGCGGAGACGGCGGCGCGGGCCATGAGCGGCAGCAGGACGGCCAGGACCGCGGTGCCGAGGCGGCCGCCGGCGAGCGCCCCGGTGACGGCGGGGAGGAAGGCGTACGCGACGGCACCCCAGGCGCGCAGCAGTCGGGAGTCGACCAGCGGGCGCGACACGAAGTAGGCGCTGAGGCCGGCGAGCGGCACCGAGGCGACCAGCAGGACGGTCAGGGCGAGGCCGGAACTGCCGAGCAGGACGCTCGACAAGGTGGCCACGATCGCCACGTAGGGCGGCGCCGTCTCGGTGCTGCCGGCGCCGAGGGCGTGCCAGGCGCCGAGGTAGGAGCCCCACAGGTCGGAGGCGTCGGCGGGGGCGGGCAGCAGCGCCCCGCCGGACAGGGCCCCGCCGCCGAGGAGCGCGCGGCAGGCGATGAGGGAGAAGAGCAGCAGGACGGCGAAGAGCATCGGGGCGGGCTGCCGGGCGATGCGCTTGAGCAGGGCGAACTGCTCGACGTCCAGGAACTCGCCGTCGTCGTCGCCGCCGCTGGGTCCCGACTCCAGGCCGCCGCCGTGGCGTCCGGCGGAGGAGGCGTCGGCGGCCGCGCGGCCGGACACGTTGCTGATGACCTGCTCGACGGTGGCCCGTACGGTCGCGCCGGGCGGCGGGAAGAGCGGTCGCAGTTCGGAGGGCGGGACGACGGCCCGGGCACGCCGTCGGCGGGCGGCGAGGAGGCGGCCGGGGCGGAGGAGGACCGACAGCAGTCCGGTGATCTCGTCGACGGCCTGTCCGGGGACCTTGCCCACGAGGTACGCGATGGTGCGCAGGACGGTGCCGAGCACGACGCGCGCGAAGACGTACGGGAGCAGCACTCCGCGGGCGTTGGCCAGCAGCGTGTAGACGGCGCCCGCCTTGTCGACCCGGTGCGGGTCGACGGCGGAACGGCCGGCGCAGTCGACGGGGCGCCGCTCGCGGGAGGCCGCCTCGGCGTGCCGCAGGACGGCGTCGGGGGCGACGAGGACGGTGTGGCCTGCGGACTGGGCGCGCCAGCAGAAGTCGACGTCGTCGCGCATGAGGGGCAGCCCGCGGTCGAAGCCGCCGAGGTCCTCCCACACGTCGCGGCGCACCAGCATGCCCGCGCTGGAGACCGCGAGCACCTGGCGGACCTGGTCGTGCTGGCCCTGGTCCTGCTCGCGGCGTTCCAGGCCGGTCCAGCGGCGGCCGCTGCGGGCGATGGAGACGCCGACCTCCAGCAGCTGGCGCCGGTCGTACCAGCTGCGCAGTTTGGGGCCGATGATCGCGGCGGAGGGCGAGGCGTCGGCGACCCTCAGGAGGTTGAGGAGGGCGTCCGGGGCGGGCTCGCAGTCGTCGTGCAGGAGCCACAGCCACTGCACGGGTTCGCCGTGCGGCTGCTCGGGCTCGTCGTAGGCGTCGTCGTTCCAGGTGCGGGTGGCCGGGTCCCAGCTGCTGCGCCGCCCCAGGTAGGGCAGTTGCTCCTCGGTCGGGGGCTCGGCGGCGCGCACGCACTCGTCGACGGCGGCGCCGAAGCCGCTGCGCCGGGCGAGGTGCAGGACGCGGTGGTCGCCGAGGCTTTCGGCGAGCAGGCGGGCGGAGTCGTCGGCGCTGCCGGTGTCGGCGGCGATGACGTCCTGGACCGGGCGGTCCTGGGAGACCAGGCCTGACAGCGCGTTGGGCAGCCAGCGGGCACCGTCATGGGCGACGAGCACGGCGGTGACGACGTGGCGCGGGAACTCCGGTGCCTGGGCGGCGTATTGAGTCCCGGCTGAACTGTTCACGGACATCGAGGTTCGGGCCCCGGTTCGCTGGACTTCGGACGACGCCTTGGGCGTCTCGGACGGGCCCCCACACTAACGGTTGCGGGAGGCGGCCCTTCCGGGTCCGGGGCGCATATACCGACGAAGCCCGCCGTGACGGACGCCTGCCGGGCGGGCGCCGTGGCCCTGCGGTGCCTGCGGTGGCCCTGCAGTCGCCCTGCCCGTGCCCCTGCCCATGACCCTGCCCTACGGTCGCCGATCGGGAACGGACCGGGACCGGCCGGTTGCCGGGACGGGCCCGGGACAGGACCGGTCGGGGCGCTAGACGATGCCCTTCTTCAGGCGCCGGCGCTCCCGCTCGGAGAGACCGCCCCAGATGCCGAAGCGCTCGTCGTTGGCGAGCGCGTAGTCGAGGCAGTCGGATCGCACCTCGCAGGCGAGGCAGACCTTCTTGGCCTCGCGGGTGGAGCCGCCCTTCTCGGGGAAGAAGGACTCGGGATCGGTCTGCGCGCACAGCGCGCGCTCCTGCCACCCGAGCTCTTCGTCGGCCTCTTCGGCCAGCAACAGCTGGAACAGCTCGGTCATGCGCGCCCCTCGTCTGTTTTCGCGTCCCCGTGATGCTGCCGCTACCTGCGACGGCGAACGACACGAGTGAAATTACAAGTGTGCCGATACGGGCCAGTCAAGCCGAGATCTGCTATTGGGCCCGTTATTCACCCTCCGGAACCAAGGGGCGACGGAAAGTGTGTAAATCAGCCTAAACGCCCACATACGTCAACAGCGGTCGACGCCCCTGCAGGGTGGCGATCACGATGCGATCACGAAAACACAACGACGTTTCACGAGGAGACGTTCCTGCGTACCCGCGAGATTGCGTCGGCACTTTTCCTGAGCCTTCAGTGCACAAACCTTTCGCCACACCGAATAGCCGGATCAGGTGAAAGATTCGCGACAAAACCGACATCGAGTTGACAGGCCACCGGGGACCTTGTGTGCTGGAGCGCATGTCAGTGACCCACGCGCCTACCCGGATCCGCCGCCTCGGCGAGTTCCGTCGTGCCGTGGAAGCCCACTGCCGCTGTTCCAGCTGTTGCCGCTGAAGGACCATCCCAGCCCGCACAGCCTCATGCGCATGTCTGCGCTCCTCACTTCCCGTAGGAACAGCCGCACCCATGAACAGCGACGTCTCCATCGCCGGCGATCCCCTCGCCATCCCCCACCTCCTTCCGCCTGCTCCCGCATACCCCGTCACCGTCGCGGAATTCGCCGGACTGGCACGGGCGATCGCGGCGGACCGCGCCCGTTGGGCGCCGCGTGTCCGCTACGACGCCGCCAGCCGCTGGTACGACCGCGTGGAGACGGGACCCGGGTACGAGGTCTGGCTGCTCAGCTGGGTCCCCGGCCAGGGCAGCGGACTGCACGACCACGGCCGCTCCTCGGGGGTGCTGACCGTCCTGGAGGGCGAGCTGACCGAACGCGCCCTCGGCGGCAACGGCGAGACCCGCCGTTCACTCCTGCCGGGCCACCAGCGGGTGTTCGCCCCCGGCTACGTCCACGAGGTGGTCAACGACTCCCTGGAAGGCGCGGTCAGCCTGCACGTCTACTTCCCGGGCCTGACGGAGATGACCCCGTACGCCTGCACCATGGCGAAGCCGGCGGCCGAGGGGACGTTCGCCGGTTGACGCGGCCTGCTGACAGACTGTCCGCATGCGAATCGTGGTACTGGCCGGCGGCATCGGAGGAGCCCGCTTCCTGCGCGGCCTGAAGGCGGCGGCGCCGGAGGCGGAGATCACCGTCATCGGCAACACCGGCGACGACATCCACCTGTACGGCCTCAAGGTCTGCCCCGACCTCGACACCGTCATGTACACCCTCGGCGGCGGGATCCACGAGGAGCAGGGCTGGGGCCGCGCCGACGAGACCTTCACGGTCAAGGAGGAGCTGGCCGCCTACGGCGTCGGGCCCGCGTGGTTCGGCCTGGGTGACCGCGACTTCGCGACCCACGTCGTGCGCACCCAGATGATCGGCGCGGGCTACCCGCTCAGCGCGGTCACCGAGGCGCTGTGCACGCGCTGGAAGCCGGGCGTGCGGCTGATCCCGATGACCGACGACCGGATCGAGACGCACGTCGTCGTCGACGACCCGGACGCGGGGCCGGGCGGCGGGCGCAAGGCGGTCCACTTCCAGGAGTACTGGGTGCGGCTGCGGGCCTCCGTGCCGGCGTACGCGGTGCTGCCGGTCGGCGCGGAGGGCGCCAAGCCGGCGCCCGGCGTGCTGGAGGCGATCGCGGAGGCGGACGTCATCCTGTTCCCGCCGTCCAACCCGGTGGTGTCGGTCGGCACGATCCTGGCCGTCCCGGGCATCCGCGAGGCCATCGCCGAGGCGGGCGTGCCGGTGGTGGGGCTGTCCCCCATCGTCGGCGACGCCCCGGTGCGCGGCATGGCCGACAAGGTGCTGGCGGCGGTCGGCGTGGAGACCACGGCGGCGGCGGTCGCCGCCCACTACGGCTCGGGGCTGCTCGACGGCTGGCTGGTCGACACCGTCGACGCGGGGGCGGTGGACGAGGTCGAGGCCGCCGGCATCCGCTGCCGGGTGGTGCCGCTGATGATGACGGACCTGGACGCGACGACGGCGATGGCCCGCGAGGCGCTGACGCTGGCCGGGGAGGTGCGGGCATGACCGCCTCCTACCGCGTGTGGGCGGTCACCGGGATGCCCGAGGTCGAGCCGGGCGCCGACCTCGCGAAGCTCGTCGCGGCGTGCGCGCCGGACCTCGCGGACGGCGACGTCCTCGTCGTCACCTCGAAGATCGTCAGCAAGGCGGAGGGGCGCCTGGTACGCGCCGACGACCGCGAGGCCGCCATCGACGCGGAGACGGTCCGGCTGGTCGCGCGGCGCGGGCCGACCCGGATCGTGGAGACCCGGCACGGCTTCGTCATGGCAGCGGCCGGCGTGGACGCCTCCAACACGGCCCCCGGCACGGTGCTCCTGCTGCCCGAGGACCCGGACGCCGCCGCCCGCGCCATCCGGGCGGGGCTGCGGGACGCGCTCGGCGTCAGCGTCGGCGTGGTCGTCAGCGACACCTTCGGGCGGCCCTGGCGTGAGGGCCTGACCGACGTCGCCATCGGCGCGGCCGGACTGCGCGTGCTGGACGACCTGCGGGGCGCAAGCGACTCCCACGGCAACGAACTGGGCGTCACCGTCACGGCCTTGGCCGACGAGCTGGCCGCGGCCGGGGATCTGGTGAAGGGCAAGGCCACCGGGTCGCCCGTCGCCGTCGTGCGCGGGCTGGACCGCCTGGTGCTGCCCGCGCAGGAGGACGGCGCCGGTGGCCGGGCCCTCGTCAGGCCCGCCGCCGACGACATGTTCCGGCTGGGCACGTCGGAGGCCGTCCGCGAGGCCGTCTCCCTGCGGCGCACGATCCGTGACTTCACCGACGAGCCGGTCGACGGCGCGGCCGTACGGCGCGCCGTGGCCCTCGCGGTCACCGCTCCGGCGCCGCACCACACGACGCCGTGGCGCTTCGTGCTGCTGGAGTCGGAGCAGGTGCGGGTCCGGCTGCTGGACGCCATGCGCGACGCGTGGATCGCGGACCTGCGCCGGGACGGCCGCAGCGAGGAGTCCATCGCCAGGCGGGTGCGGCGCGGCGACGTCCTGCGGCGCGCGCCGTACCTGGTGGTGCCCTGCCTGGTCGCGGACGGGGCGCACGACTACCCGGACCCACGGCGGTCGGCGGCGGAGCGCGAGATGTTCGTGGTCGCGATGGGCGCGGCCGTGGAGAACTTCCTGGTGGCGCTCGCCGGGGAGCAGTTGGGGTCGGCGTGGGTGTCGTCCACGATGTTCTGCCGCGACGTGGTGCGTGACGTGCTGGACCTGCCGCAGGACTGGGACCCGATGGGCGCCGTCGCCGTCGGCCGGCCCGCAGCGCCGCCGAAGGAGCGGCCGGGGCGGAGCGCGGAGGCGTTCATCGCGGTGCGGTGACGTGTCCGCGGGCCCATGGGCCGGGCAACCGTCGATGCCGCTGCCGAGACAGGACCGGCTGTCGGGCCGGACACTCACCCGCGCGCAGACCGATGGTGAGCGTGCGTGCTCCAGCCGCCGACGACGCCCTTCCGGGCGGCCGGCTTGACGTCGAAGGCCTCCGAGTCGTCCGGGCAGGAGGACCAGTAGGCGTGCGAGAAGCTCCTGTTGCCCGGCCTGTTACCGCCCCAACACCCACGGGGTGGGCTGGAGGACCCCGATGACCACGGGCTGACCCGTGGGTCGAGCCCGCGGCCCCGCGGCCCTTCGACCCGTGTCCGCACGGGTCAGAGGGCCGTGATGTCGCCGGGGGACATTCGCGGGGCGCGGCGCGGTGGGCGGCGGCCGGTGAGCAGGATGAGGCGGGCGGCGCGATGGCGCTGGCCGGCGTAGGGCTCCAGGAGTTCGAGCATGGTGGCGTCGTCGCAGCGGTGGGCGCCGGTGAGGGCGTAGCCGACGGTGTGCGGCAGGTGCAGGTCGCCGACCGTGATCGCGTCGGGGTCGCCGTTGCTGCGCTGCACGGTCTCGGCGGCGGTCCACGGGCCGATGCCGGGGACGGCCTGGAGGCGGGCGAGGGCGTCGGCGGGGCCGAGTGCGGTGGCCTGCTCCATACGGGCGGCGGCGCGGGCGGCCCGGACCACGGCCGCGGAGCGCTTGCCGTCGACGTTGGCGCGGTGCCACTCCCAGGAGGGGATCATGGCCCAGCCGCGGGCGTCGGGCATGACCCGCATGCGCAGCTCCTCCCCGGGGCCGGGGGCGGGCTCGCCGAAGCGCTGCAGCAGGACCCGCCAGGAGCGGTAGGCCTCGTCGGAGGTGACCTTCTGCTCGAGCACCGCCGGGACGAGGGATTCGAGCACCAGGCCGGTGCGGGTCAGCCGCAGGCCGGGATTGCGGCGGTGGGCCTCGTGGACGACGCGGTGCCGGGCGGTGAAGGCGGCGGGGTCGTCGTCGTCACCGAGCAGACCGGGGAGGCGGTCCAGCAGCCAGTCGGCGCCGGGGCCCCAGGCCTCGGCCTCGACCGCCCCATCGGCGGGGCGGGCGATGCGCAGGGTGCCCGGTCCCTCGGGGGTGCGCGAGGCGCGGTAGACCGCGCGGTCGGCGCCGACGCGGAAGGCGGGGTCGCCGGGGCCGCGGCGCAGGGGGCCGAGCGTGAGGCCGAGGTCCAGGGGGCCGCGCGGCGTCCAGCGGCGGGTGCGGCCGGGTGTGCGGGGGCCGGGGACGCGGCCGGTCGCGGCGCGGAGGAACCGGGTCTGCTCGGGATGCACCCTCCGAGCCTACGGCGTGGGCCGCCGCCCTTCGGGGTCGACGGCCGGCGGGCGCGCCCCGCCCACCGGCCGGTGGACCGGGCGGCTACTGGTCGGAGGAGAAGCGGACCGAGCCGTCGGGGATGACCGCGCCGCACCAGATCCGCACGCCGTGCCGCAGTTCGTTGTCGGCGCCGATGCGCGCGGCGTCGCCGATGACCGAGCCGTGGACCACGGTGCGCTCGCCGATGACCGCGCCGGCGCCGATGAGGGAGTCCACGACGGTCGCCCCGGGACGGACGACGGCACCCGCCAGGACCGTGCTGCCCTCGACGACCGCCCCGGATCCGATCACGGCGCCCGCGGAGACCGCGGTGCCGCCGGTGAGCTTGGCGTCCTCGGCGACCCGGGCGCCCTCCAGGACGAGGCGTTCGCCGCAGCGGCCGGGGACGGCCGGGGAGGGCGCGTGGCCGAGCACGAGGTCGGCGGAGCCGCGGACGAAGGCGTGCGGGGTACCGAGGTCGAGCCAGTACGTGGAGTCGACCATGCCCTGCAGGTGGGCGCCGTCGGCCAGCAGGCCGGGGAAGGTCTCGCGCTCGACGGAGACCGCGCGGCCGGTGGGGATGGAGTCGATGACGGAACGGTCGAAGACGTAGGCGCCCGCGTTGATCTGGTCGGTGACGATCTCCTGGGGCGTCTCCGGCTTCTCCAGGAACGCGGTGACGCGGCCGGCGGCGTCGGTCGGCACGAGCCCGAAGGCGCGCGGGTCCTCGACCCGGGTCAGGTGGAGGGAGACGTCGGCGCCGGAGGCGCGGTGGGTGGCGACGAGGCCGGCGATGTCGAGGCCGGTGAGGATGTCCCCGTTGAAGACGAGGACGGGGTCGCCGGGTGCGCAGTCCAGGCGGTCGGCGACGTTGCGGATGGCGCCGCCGGTGCCGAGCGGCTCGTCCTCGGTGACGTACTCGAGGCGCAGCCCCAGGGTGGATCCGTCGCCGAAGTGCGGCTCGAAGACCTCGGCCAGGTAGGAGGTCGCCAGGACGATGTGTTCGACGCCCGCCGCGCGTGCCCGGGCCAACTGGTGGGTGAGGAACGGGACACCGGCCGCGGGGACCATCGGCTTGGGTGTGTGCACCGTCAGGGGGCGCAGCCTGGTGCCCTTGCCGCCGACCAAGAGGATCGCTTCAGTCACCTGTGTTTGTCTCCGCTTCCTGGCGGGCCGAACGAATGAGCGGCCAATCCTATGCAGGGGGCGATCAGCGGCCCTGAAGCCCCGCCGCGGTGCGGCGGATGATGCCGAGATCGTCGTACAACTCCGTTCCCGGGCACTGCGTGGCGAATCCGTCGCGGTGGCCCGAGATGACGTGCATGCGGACCCGTGCGCCCTTCTTGTACCTGTTGCTCCCTCCGGACACCAGGTAGGTCATGCCCTCCGGGTCGCCGCCGTACATGCCGAGTTTCCACGCGGCGACCCGGGCCACACCCGACAGGGCTTCCTGGCTGGGCTGCTCCTCGGAGTAGTCGCCGAGCACGGCGATGCCCATGGTGTGCTCGTTGAACCCGAGGGTGTGCGCTCCGAAGACGGCCTTGGATACGCCGCCGCTGCGGCCTTCGTAGATGTTTCCGCACTTGTCGACGAGGAAGTTGTAGCCGATGTCGCGCCAGCCGCTGCTCTTGACGTGGTAACGGTAGATGCCGCGGATGACCGAGGGGGAGTCGGAGCACTCGTAGTCGTTGCCGGTGGCGGTGTGGTGGACGAAGACCGCGCTGACGGCGTCGGTCAGGTCGGAGTCCTCGCTGCGCAGTTGCTCGTCGGCGCCCCAGCCGAACCGGGTGATGATGCGGGGGCGTGCGCCGCTGAAGCGTTGACCGGTGAGGGCCTCGGTCTCGGACCGGCTGAGCGCGGGCACGACCGGGGACTCGAACGGGGTGCCCGAGGTGTCGCCCGGGTCCGCGGCGGTGTCGTTGGTGGTGCCGCCCTGCGGGTGACGGCCGCCGAGCGGGTAGCCGCCCTCGCTGGGGCCGACACCGTCGAGGGGGTCGCCGCCCCCGCTCGGGCCGACACCGTCGAAGGGGTCGCCGCCCCCGGAGGGGACCGCGGGAAGCGGGCCGTCGCCGACGGGGCCGCCTGCCGGGCCGTCACCGCCAGGAAAAGCGCCCCCGGGTCCGGCGGGTCCGGGGTCCAGCGCGGCGTCGGGGTCGAGCGCGGCGTCGGGGTCCAGCGCGGCGTCGGGGTCGAGGTAGCTGCCGCCGAGATCGCCGCCGGAGCCGTCACCCGGCTCGTCCCCCGGGTCGACCATCTCCAGCCGCAGCCCTTTGGGAAGGCCGGGCTGCGCCCCGCGCCGGCCGCCGGAGGGCGCCTCGGGCACCACCCGTACCTCGATCCCGTCGGAACGGCCGACCCACAACGGGGCGGTGGAGCCGCGCACCGCGGCGTTCGAGCCCTCGAAGGAGCCGGTGTCGGGGGCGTCGTTGTGCGCCTCGACGGTGCGCCAGTCCGACCAGACACCGGTGGCGGTGGCCCGGGTCCTGACCTGGACGGTGCCCCGCAGGTCGGTGCCGACGTCGTCCCAGGTGACGCCGATCATCGAGAAGGGCCGTACGGCGCGGGCGGGCAGCCCTTGGGACAGCGGAGCGCCGATGGCACGCCCGGACGTGGCGAGCGGAGCCAACGGGAGGGTGCGGGTGGCGCCGGGGGGCGTGTCGCGGTCGGCCGCCCGCGCCGGCGCGTGGATGGTGGCGGTGGCACCGGAGGGGAAGGCGAGCGGCAGGGCGAGGGCAGCCATGCACGCCGCGGAGATCGACGTCGCAAGAAGTGCACGCATGGGAAGAACAGTTACATAAGGCTTCAGAACGCGCAGCCGGGATCTGACGGGCCGTCCGTACCCGCCGGGTCGTCAGCGCCCACTGCGGCAAGGCCGCCTGGCGTAGCCTGGGCGGCGTGACATCGACTGCCCGTACACCCGCCGACCTGCTGCGTTCCGCGCTCTCGACGGACCCCGCCCGGCCCCTGGTCACCTTCTACGACGACGCCACCGGCGAACGCGTCGAACTGTCGGTGGCCACCTTCGGCAACTGGGTGGCCAAGACCGCCAATCTCATCCAGGACGAGCTGGGCGCCCAGCCGGGTGACCGCGCGGCGCTGCTGCTGCCGGCGCACTGGCAGACCGCGGTATGGGTGCTCGCCTGCTTCTCCACCGGGGTGGTCGTGGTGCCCGGCGGCGAACCGGGCGGCGCCGACCTCGTGGTGTCCGGCCCGGACACGCTGGAGGAGGCCCGCGCGTGCTCCGGTGAGCGGGTGGCGCTGGCGCTGCGCCCGCTGGGCGGTCGATTCCCGCAGCCCCCGCAGGGCTTCCTGGACTACGCGGTCGAGGTGCCCTCGCAGGGTGACCGCTTCGTCCCGTACGCGCCGGTGGACGCGCAGGCACCGGCACTGGAGCTGCCGGGTGGGGAGGAGCTCACCGGCGCCGAGGTGGTGGGGCGGGCCCGCGCGTCCGCCGCCGCGCTGGGGCTGACGGCCGGGGCGCGCGTGTTGTCGGGCCGGTCGTACGACGACTGGGACGGTCTGGCCGCCGGGCTGCTGGCACCTTTGGCGGCGGACGCCTCCGTGGTGCTCTGCCGTCACCTGGACCGGCTGCCGCCCGCCGAACTGGACAAGCGCCGGGAGAGCGAGCGGGTCACCCACACGGCGTAGCCGGACGCCCGGCCCCGCCGTCCGGACGCGGCGCGTACGGAATTGAACAACTCCGCACAACCGAGGGCGGGACTGGGCGGTCTGTATAGGTGACCTGATCATCAGCAGCACCTGTAAGGACGGGCCCGGACGTGACCACGCGAGCCGATTCACCGGAAGCCGAGGACGCTCCTGCCGCCGACGTCCCTTCGGCCGACGTTCCTGCGGCAGAAGACGCCCCTGCCGTCGACGCACCGCCGAGGAAGCGCCGCCGCGTCTGGCTGCGCGTCCTCGCCGGGGTCGTCTCCCTGGCCGTGCTGGCCGGCGCCGGGATCTCCTGGTACCTCTACAAGCGGCTCGACGCGAACATCCGCACGGACACGGACACCGCCCACGAGCTGTTGCGGGTGCAGGCCGAGCGGCCCACCGTGCTGCCCGAGGCGACCACCGCCGAGAACATCCTGCTCCTCGGCTCGGACAACCGTGGTGGCGGCAACGGCAAGTACGGCCAGGACACCGGCACCCAGCGCTCGGACACCGCGATACTGCTGCACCTCGCCGCCGACCGCACGAGCGCGACGGCGGTCAGCCTGCCGCGCGACCTCATGGTCCACATCCCCTCCTGCCGCCGGTCCGACGGCAGCATGACCACACCCCAGTTCGCCCAGTTCAACTGGGCGTTCGAGTTCGGCGGTGCCGCCTGCACGATCCGCACGGTGGAGAAGGCGACCGGCATCCGCGTCGACCACCACCTCGTCGTGGACTTCAACGGCTTCAAGAAGATGGTGGACGCGGTGGGCGGCGTCGAGGTCTGCGTCCCGCACGCCGTGCACGACCAGGACGCGCACCTGGATCTGAAGGCCGGCCGACGGCTGCTGCACGGTGAGCAGGCCCTCGGCTACGTCCGGGCCCGCAAGGGCATCGGCGACGGCAGCGACACCCAGCGGATGGACCGCCAGCAGCAGTTCCTCGCCTCCCTGGTGCGCAAGGTCGACTCCACCGGGGTGTTGCTCAACCCCGCCAAGCTCTATCCGCTGCTGGACGCCGCGACCGCCTCGCTCACCGCGGACGAGGGCCTCGACTCGCTGGCCGAACTGTACGAACTGGCGCACAGCCTGCGCGAGACCCCCGCGGACCAGGTGCGCTTCCTCACCGTGCCGCGACGCCCCTACACGGCGGACCCCAACCGTGACGAACTGGTGCGGCCCGCCGCGGACGAACTCTTCACCGCCCTGCGTGAGGACGAGCAGGTGACCATCGAGGGGGACGAGGACACCGGTTCGGGCTCCGCCCGTCCGACGGACGGGACCAACTCCACCACTCCTCCGGCATCCGCGTCACCGTCGCACTCGGCGAGCGCCTCCCCCTCGTACCGCGGCACCACCGCCGACCGCGACGTGTGCGGCGGCGACGGAGATTGATCGGTTCGTCCAGGCGCGGGAGGGCGGAATTTGTCAGCGGCGGGCCTAGACGCTGAACTGTGGGGTTAGTGTGAGCGATCCGGCCTGTTGCACCGGCCGAGACGGAGGACTCGATCGACCGTGGACACGCAAGGCCGTAGGCAGCACGTCGACCCGGCGGATCAGTGGGTTTTCGATCCGGAGACGGGCAGCTACCAGCTGCGCCTGGAACCACCGCAGCAGCCGGAGGCAAGCGTCCCCGCGCAGGGGACCGGCCGGCGGACACAGCCCGTCCGGCAACAGGGCGGCAGCCGTGCGCGGCAGGGCCGTTCCGGCGCCGGGAGCGAGGGCCGCCGCGCTCCGGGCGGCCGCTCGGCCGAGGGCGGGCGGGCGGCGGGCGCCGGGCGTGCGGCGGGCAACGGCCGCCCGGCGGGCTCCGCAAGACCGGCTGCCGGCGGGCGCGCCGGCGCCAGGGGCGAGGGCCGCGGCCGCGCGGCCGCCCGCACCAGCCGGCGTCGCCCCAAAGCCAGGACGTCGGCCGGGAAGCGGGCCCTGATCTGGACCGCCGGCACGCTCGGAGTCGTCGTCATCGCGGCGTGTTTGGGCGTCTACACGCTGTACCAGCAGCTCAACGGCAACATCAACACGATCGACCCGGGTATCGGCTCCAAGAACGCCACGTCCACCGGGCCGGTCGACATCCTGGTCATCGGCACCGACAGCCGCAAGGGCCTGAAGGGCAAGTACGGCGACTCGGCCAACGTCGGCCACGCCGACACCACGATCCTCTTCCACGTCGCCAAGGACCGCTCCAATGCGACGGCGCTGAGCATCCCGCGCGACATCATCACGGACATCCCGGACTGCCCGACGAAGCAGCCCGACGGCTCCACGAAGATCATCCCGGGTGAGAGCGACGTCCGCTTCAACACCAGCCTGGGCCAGTACGGCCGGGACCCGGGCTGCACCATGCGGACCGTCAAGGCGTTGACCGGCATCACCCCCGACCACTTCATGATGGCCAACTTCGACGCGGTGAAGGACCTGTCCACAGCGGTCGGCGGCGTCGAGGTCTGCCTGGCCAAGAACATCGACGACCCGGACTCGCACCTGAAGCTGAGCAAGGGCCGCCACACCGTCGCGGGCGAGCAGGCGCTGGCGTTCGTCCGCACCCGGCACAGCGTCGGCTTCGGCGGCGACCTGAGCCGCATCGAGCTGCAGCAGCAGTTCCTCGGCTCCATGGTGCGCACGATGAAGTCGGGCGACACCCTGACCAGCCCGACGAAGCTCATCAAACTGGCGGACACGGCGACGAAGGCGCTCACCGTCGACACCGGCATCGGCAGCGTGCCCAGGCTCAGTGAGCTCGCCAAGGACCTGAGCCGGGTCGACACCAGGAACATCACCTTCACCACGGTGCCGGTGGTGGACAACCCGGCGGAGAAGGTGCACGCCACGGTGGTGCTGGACGAGACCAGGGCGCCGCAGTTGTTCGCCATGGTGAAGGACGACATCTCGCTCACCGAGGTGAAGAGGAAGCAGGCGTCCGAGGCGGCCAGGCTCAAGGGCCCCAAGGCCGACCCGGTCGACGTCCGGGTCGAGGTGCTGAACGGCAGCGGGATCTTCGGCGCCGCCCAGGACACCGTCAACTGGCTGCAGAACGACGAGGGCGTCAGCCGGTCCACCAACGGTGGCAACGCGCCCGCCGAGATGACGAAGACCACGCTGGAGTACGCGCCGAACCAGGCCGACCAGGCACGGCGGCTGGCCGACATGATGGGCCTGCCGGCCGCCGCGCTCCGGCAGGGCACCAAGGACGCCGCGCCGCGCGCCAACATGACGCTCACCCTCGGCAAGGACTTCACGCGGGCGGGCACGCCGATCGCCGCGCCGACGATGGCGCCCGAGGGCATCCAGAAGGTCAAGGCGGACGACGAGAGCGTGTGCGCCAAGTAGCCGCCCGGCACGGGCACGAGGGTCGACAGGGGTAGCAGGGTGGGAACCGGACGATGACGGACAGTCGTGTGCGCGATCTCGGCTGGGACGACAGCCTCTACGACGACCGCCCGCAGGGCGGGCCGGCTCGACGGGGCGGCAACACGACACGGACCCCCCGCACGGACCCCGCGGCCGGCGGCGACGCCCGGCCCGGCGGGGCGCCGCAGCGGCCCCGGCGGCGCGGGCACCGGGCCGTCCGGTGGACCGCGGTCACCCTCGCGGTGCTCATCCTCGGGACGGCGGGGGCCGGTTACGCGTACTACGAGCACCTCAGCCACAACATCCGCAAGGGGAAGCGGAACAGCGGCAACAGCGACGTGGCGAAGGCGCCGACGAACGCGCTGAACGTCCTGCTGCTCGGCGCGGACGGCCGCAACTCCCGGGAGAACCTCTCCCTGGGCGGCGCCAGGTACACCAAGGGCGAGGCGCCGCGCGCGGACGTGATCATGCTGCTGCACGTCTCCGCCGACCGCAGCAGCATGTCCGTGGTGAGCATCCCGCGCGACACCCGGGTGCCGATTCCGCAGTGCACCGACCCGAAGACGGGCAGGAGGTTCGCCGCCACCACGCACGCCATCATCAACGAGAGCCTCGCGCGCGGCGGCCCCGGCTGTACGCTCGCCGCCGTGCAGAACCTCACCGGGGTCTACATCGACCACTGGATGACGATCGACTTCGCGGGTGTGGTGAAGATGGCCGACGCGGTCGGCGGCGTCGAGGTCTGCGTCAAGCAGCCCGTGTGGGACCACCCGACCCCGCAGCAGCCGGGCGGCTCCGGGCTGAAGCTGAAGGCGGGCCGTCAGAAGATCACCGGCAAGAAGGCGCTGCAGTGGCTGCGCACCCGGCACGCCTTCGAGAGCGACCTCGGGCGCGCCAAGGCGCAGCACATGTACATGAACGCGATGGTGCGCGAACTGCGCTCGCAGAACGTCTTCACCGACGGCGGCCGGCTGGGGGACCTCGCCGAGGCCGCCACCAAGGCGCTGCAGGTGTCGGAGGAGATAGGGACACCCAAGAAGCTCTTCGACCTCGGCATGCAACTCAAGAGCGTCCCGTCGGACCGGATCACGATGCTGACCATGCCGCCGGTCACGGACACCGAGAACGATCAGCACTACATGCCTGATCCGGTGGCCGCCCCCAAGGTGTGGTCGCGGCTGGTCCACGACGTCCCCTTCGACGACAAGGGCGGGAAGAAGCCGGAGACGAAGCCCGACGCCTCGGGGCCGGCCGCCCGGCCGGCCGCCGACGTCCCGGTCTCGGTGGTCAACGGCACCGCGGGCGACGCCACGGGCACCCCGGTGAACGGCAGAGCCCGCGCCCTGGCGCACGCACTGGCCCGGGCCGGCTTCGGCCAGGCCGCGACGGTCACCACGGCGCGGCCGTCGGCGGCCACCGTCATCGAATACCCGGCCAACGAGGGCGAGCAGGGCCGCGCGGACGCACTCGCCGTGGCGAAGACGTTCGGGCTTCCCGGCAGCGTCGTGAAGGAATCGTCACATGTCGGCTCGGTCACACTCGTCGTGGGCGCCGACTGGCGCGACGGGACGATGTTCCGCGGAGCGGCCGACGACGACGGAGCGCTGCCGAGGAGCGCCGGGGCCCTGAACGGAGCGAACGAGGCAGCCTGCATGGACGTGTACAGGCCATATCGCTGGAATCCCGGTTTGGGGTGATGTGAGCGATCGCTTTACACAGACGAGAGGAAACCAAGGCTTTGCCCCTGTCGCGGTTTATGTATCGTGACCTCCAACCATCCGCGAGCAGGGCTGTTCCGGTTCCACGGGACTTCGGCAGTCACACAGCTGGGCATCACCCACGATCCGCACGCTGCGGCGCAGCCGGCAGACCGTAGTGACCAGCGCGTCATGGGAGGGCCCACATGCGCCACGGCAGCATCCCCGGAGGGCGGAACGCCCCCTACGATCCTCACGAACCCGGGTGGGACGACTCTGCGTACGGAGACGGTCACGGACAGCCGTACGTCCCGCAGCAGCCGGCCTATCCGCACCCGACGGTCCCGCAGCAGCCGGGGCGGGGCGGCTACCGGCCCGAGGATCCCTACCGCGGCGGCGGGTACCCGCCCCAGGACCCGTACGCGCCCCAGCAGCCGTACGCGCCCCAGCAGCCGTACGCCCCTCAGGAGCCCTACGCGCCGCAGGACCCGTACGCGCCCTACCCGCCGGACGGCCACGACGAACGGGGCCACGACGCCGGACGCTACGACGACGGACGCTACGAGGACCGTCGCGAGGCCGACTACGGCCCCTACGAGGACCACGGGGACCCGGAAGAGTCGGCCGGCACCCGGGCCACGGCCCAGGGCGGCGGGGCGGACGACGACGGCTACGACGACCCCGACGGTGACCACGACGGCAGCGGCCGCCGCGGCACCCGCCGCCGCAAGAAGGGCAAGAGACGCGCCCTGCGCTGGGTCGCGATCGTCACGTCGGTGGCGATACTCGGGACGGCCGGCGCCGCCTACGCGTACTACCAGCACCTCAACGCGAACATCAAGAAGGACGTGCTGAACCTCGGCGACAGCAAGGCCGCCAAGAGCAAGGCGAACGCGGCGGGCCAGACCCCGCTGAACATCCTCCTCCTCGGCTCCGACAGCCGGGCCTCCAAGGCGAACCAGAAGCTCGGCGGCGCCAAGGGCGACGCGGACCGCAAGCCGCTCGCCGATGTCCAGATGCTGCTGCACGTCTCCGCGGACCGCAGCAACATGACGGTGGTCAGCATTCCGCGCGACACCCGGGTCACCATCCCCAAGTGCACCGACCCGGACGACGGGCACGTCTACCCCCAGACCACCACGGACACGATCAACACCAGCCTCCAGCACGGCGGTCCCGGCTGCACCGTGGCCACCTGGGAGAAGATGACCGACATATCCATCGACCACTTCATGATGATCGACTTCGCCGGTGTGGTCTCGATGGCCGACGCGGTCGGCGGCGTCCCGGTCTGCGTCAAGAACAACGTGTACGACAACAAGTCCGGGCTGAGGCTCACCAAGGGCAACCACACCATCAAGGGCAAGCAGGCCCTGCAGTGGCTGCGCACCCGGCACGGCTTCGAGGACGGCAGCGACATCGGCCGGACCCACGCCCAGCACATGTACATGAACGCGATGGTGCGTCAGCTGAAGTCGGGTACGAAGCTCACCGACCCCGGCGCGCTGACCGGCCTGGCGGAGGCCGCCACCGAGGCGCTGACCGTCGACACCGGCCTCGGGAAGCTCAAGCAGCTCTACGACCTGGGCAACGACCTCAAACGCGTGCCCACCGACCGCATCACGATGACGACGATGCCCTGGGGCGCCGACCCGCAGAACCCGGTCGCGCACGTCGTGCCGACGCCCGCGGCCGCGAAGCTCTTCACGTTGCTCCGCAACGACCAGGCGGTGGACGGCAAGGCCGGCACGAAGAAGCCCACCAAGTCGCCGGAGGCCACCGTGAAGCCCGCGCCCGCGGGCGAGATCGCGGTGACGGTGCAGAACGGCACCGGCTCCGCCTCGACCCCCGCGGTCTCCGGCCGGGCGACCGCCGTCACCCAGAAGCTGAAGGCCCTCGGCTACACCCAGGCCGACGCGGATTCCACCCCGAAGTCGCAGTCCGGCACCACGGTCACCTACGCCGATGACGCCGACAAGGCCAACGCCCTGGCCGTGGCCAAGTCGCTGAAGCTGCCCGCCGGCGTGGTGAAGAAGTCCTCCTCCGCCGAGGGCATCACGCTGGTGATCGGAGCCGACTGGACGACCGGGACGACCTACCCGGCGGCGAGCAGTGCCGACACCAAGGAGGTGCTGGACAGCGCGAACGCGCTCAACGCCGCCGATGAAGCGGCCTGCATGAAGGTGAACCCCTACAACCGCTGGTAGGGGTCCGCCTCGCGCATCAGGCGTCGGCCGCCGCCCGCACCGCGGGGCGGCGGCTGGCGATGACCCGCCGGGCGAGCGAACGCGGGCTGGTCAGGAAGCCGAAGCCCCAGGCCATGTGCATGGTGGCGAGCGCCACCGGGATCCGCAGCCGCGCGGCGGCGGACAGGCCCTTGCCGGCGGGGAGCGAGCCCGCCGCGATGGCCGCGAGGTAGCCGCCGGGCACGACGAGGCCGAGCGGGCTGACCGCGACGCCCACCACCACGCCCGCCGCGATGGCCACGACGGCGGCCGGGGCGGCCAGGTAGCGCAGGTTGACCGAACCCTGGTGGTAACGGGTGACGACGCGGCGCCAGCGCCCGTAGTCCTTGTACTGCTTGGCCAGCGCGCGCACGCTGGGCCGCGGGCGGTACGAGACGCGCAGCTCGGGCGAGAACCAGATCAGGCCGCCCGCCTCGCGGATGCGGTAGTTCAGCTCCCAGTCCTGGGCGCGGATGAACTCCTCGTTGTAGCCGCCCTGCCGCTCCAGCACCTCGCGGCGGAAAACCCCGAGGTAGACGGTGTCGGCGGGGGCGGCGGCGCCCCCGGTGTGGAAGGCCGCGTTGCCGACGCCGATCTTGGAGGTCATGGCGGCGGCGACGGCGCGCTCCCAGTCGTTCTCGCCCTCGGCGTGCATGATGCCGCCGACGTTGGCGGCGCCGGTCTCCTCCAGCAGCCGCACCGCGGTCTTGATGTAGTCGGGCGAGAGCATGCCATGGCCGTCGACCCGCACCACGACCGGGTGCCGGGAGGCCTTGATGGCGGCGTTCAGGGCGGCGGGGGTGCGGCCGGTGGGGTTGGGCACCGTGTGGACGCGGGGGTCCTCGCGCACCAGCTCCGCCGCGATCTCGTCGGTGCGGTCACCGGAGGGGCCGAGGGCGATGACGACCTCGAGTTCGCCCGCGTAGTCCTGTTCGAGGATGTGGCGGACGGAGTTGCGCAGGTGCCGCTCCTCGTTGAGTACAGGCATGATCACGGAGACGGCGGGCAGCACGTGGGAGGTCGCAGCGTTCACAGCCGCACACGTTACCGCGAACGGATGATACGAGCGCGTGCGGCCGGGCGGGGCTCATTCCGTACGACGGTATGACTCCTTAGCGTGACTGCATGACCGTCGCTCGCCGCCGTCAGCAGCCCCCCGCAGCCGTCCGCCGTACCCGGAAGCGGCCCCCGCTGCGCCGTGGGATGCGTGTCCTCGGTGCCGTCTCACTGGGCATCCTGACCGCCAGCGGGATCGGGCACGCCGTCCTGGGGCAGGCGGACGACCGCTTGACGCGGGTCGACGCCTTCGCCGGGATGAAGAACCGGCCCACCCCCACCAAGGGCACCAACTTCCTCCTGGTCGGCACCGACGTGCGCCGCGGGCTGACCCAGACGCAGCGCACCGGGCTGCGCCTGGGCGGGGAGCCCTGCGACTGCACCGACGCGATGATGCTGGCGCACCTGTCGCGGGACGGCAGGCGGGTCAGCGTCGTGGCGCTGCCGCAGGACTCGTACGCGGAGCTGCCGCGCGCCGCCAAGCTGAAGTGGGCCTGGGGGGTGGGCGGCCCCGCTCTCGCCGTCGCCACGGTCGAGAAGATGACCGGGATCAAGGTCGACCACTACGCCGAGTTCGACTTCCGTTCGTTCATGAAGACCGTCGACGGGATCGGCGGCGTCGACCTCTGCTTCGCCCAACCGGTGCGCGACCTCGTGACCGGACTCGACCTGCCCGCCGGCACGGTGCGCGCCGACGGTGGCACGGCCTTGCGCTACGTGCGCTCCGGCCACCTCCCGAACGGCCTCGACCTGCCGCGGATGCAGAACCAGCAGCGGTTCCTGGCCGCCCTGGTCCGCCGGGTCACCGACATCGGCCTGCTGCAGAACCCCGTGAAGCTCGACCAGGTGGCCAAGGCCGCGCTGGGCTCGGTGCGCGCGGACCGGCAGACCAAGCCGGACGATCTGATCGCCCTGGCGACGGGGCTGCGCGGCGGCTTCGGGGACCGCTCGGTGGAGTTCGCGACGGTGCCGGTGGACGCCACACCGTTCCGGGTGCAGGGGGTCGGGACGACGCTGCGCTGGGACGTCAAGGGCGCGAAGCGGATCTTCGACGCGCTGCGCGAGGACCGCCCGCTCACCGGGCCGGACGGCGGCCCCATGGCGACGCCCAGCCCCTCGGCGTCGCCCGAACCCGAGCAGGTCGACGTGCCGCCCAAGTCGATCCGCGTCCAGGTCAACAACGGGACCACGGTCAACGGGCTGGGGGCGCGGGTGGACAAGGAACTGCACCGGCTCGGCTTCCGCACCACCGGTACGCCCGGCAACACCGTCCGGCACGACGCGCGGTACACGGTCATCCACTACGACCCGGGCTGGGACCGCTCCGCCAAGGCCCTGGGTACGGCCCTGCCCTACGCGGAGCTGCGTTCGGTGCCGGGGCTCGGGTCGACGCTGCGGGTCACCGTGGGCGCCGACTACGACGGTGTGACCCCCGTGCGGGCCGGCAAGCCGGACCCGCCCGCGGCGCCGCCGGTGGCGCTCCCGCCGATGCGCGGCGACCGCGTCGTGTGCGGCTGACCGCCGGCGGGCCGGGCCGCATCAGTCGTCGAAGCCCTCGGCGGCGCGCTTTTCGCGCAGCTCCATGATGGCCCGGCGGCGGGCCAGCCGGTGCGTGCGGCGGATCTGCGCCTCCTGCAGGCGGCGCCGGTCCCGGTCCGTCTCGGGCTCGACCTGGGGCACCGATCGCGGCCTGCCCTCCGCGTCCACGGCGACGAAGACCAGGTAGGCGCTGGCCACCTGGGTGCCCGGCCCGGACTCGTTCCAGCGCTCGGCGAGCACCCGCACGCCGACCTCCATGGAGCTGCGCCCGGTCCAGTTCACCTGGGCCTGCACCTTGAGCAGGTCTCCGACCCGCACGGGTTCGAGGAAAGCCATCTCGTCCATGGCACCGGTCACCGCGGGCCCGTCGGAATGGCGGCCGGCGACAGCACCCGCCGCGTCGTCCACGAGTTTCATGACCACACCGCCGTGCACCGTACCCAGCAGGTTGGTGTCGTGGTTGGTCATGATGTGCGCCAGCGTGATCCGCGAGGCGGACGTGGGCTTGGACGGCACGGGGTGCGGGGGCAACTCCTCGAACATGGCTCCACCCTAAGCACTGCCCCGGCGTGCTCCCGCCGGGGCATGGCCCACGACGTGTGCGACCGATCACGCGGGCGGGGGTCCGGTACGGGGCAACAGCGTCCCCGCCGGCAGGTTCGGCCCGAGAGCCGCCCGCCCGGGGCCGGTCGGGCCTGCGGCGGGGGCGCGGCCACCGTGCCCCGAGTCGCGGGCCCGGCACCGCGGTCCGCGCGGCTCCCGGCGCGACGCCGTCCCCCCGGCACACCTTGCCCGCCGGCCGGGCCGGGCGGATGCTGAGAAAGGGGCTGACGTCCCAAGTTCCGAGAGGTGATCCGCCATGGAGAAGACGTGGACGATCAAGCTGTCCCTCGAGGAGGACGGCAGCCGCACCGCCTGCACCGCTTCGCTCACCGGGGACGGCGCCCCGGGCGTGGTGGGCCACGGCTATTCGCGGCGCAATCCGAACGACGAGCCCGACATGCGCATCGGGGAGGACGTGGCCGCCTCCCGCGCCTGCTCCAACCTGGCGCACGAACTGCTGGAGCAGGCCGCCGGAATGATCGAGACGCACACCAGCGCGCCGACCCATCTCACCGGATGAGAGCGCGCGGGCACCTTCCGTCACCGCTTCGCAGTGGTCCTGTGACCTTTGCATCAGCTCTGCTGCGAAAGCGCCACGAAGGCACCGCCGGGCAGGGCCGCAGGGCACACTGCGGTACATGAACGCATGGCCCGACGGTTGGTCCGACAACAGGAACCAGCGGCAGCAGCAGGTCTCCGAACCGCCGCTGCCCCCCGAGCTGTCCCCGCGCCGTGCGGCGGCGGGTCACGGCAGTGTGCCGCGCCAGCAGGCGTACGGCGGCGTCCCCGGCCAGGCGGAGCCCGGCGCGGACCAGGGCCGCCACGGCGGCGGCTCGTACGGGCCGCCGTCCACCGGCGGCCGCACGAACGGCGCGGGCAGCCGCAAGAGGCGGGTCAAGGGCGTCCTGATCGGTCTGGCCGTCGTGGTGGCCGCCTGGTCGGTCGGCACCTACTTCTGGGCGGACGGCAAGGTGCGCCGCGAGGTGGACCTGGGGACGGTCATAGACCGCCCGGAGACCGGCGAGGGCACCAACTACCTCATCGTCGGCTCCGACAGCCGCGAGGGGCTGTCCAGCGACCAGAAGAAGCAACTGCACACCGGCTCCGCCGAGGGCAAGCGCACCGACTCGATGATGATTCTGCACATAGGTGACAACGGGAACTCGCTGATCTCGCTCCCGCGCGACTCCTATGTGACGATCCCCGAGTTCAAGGGCTCCGAATCCGGCAAGACCTTCGCCTCGCGCGGCAAGAACAAGCTCAACGCGGCCTACTCCATAGACGGGCCGACCCTGCTGGTGCGGACGATCGAGTACAACACGGGCCTGCACATCGACCACTACGCGGAGATCGGCTTCGCCGGCTTCGCGGGCCTGGTCGACTCGGTGGGCGGGGTCGAGCTGGACATCCCCCGCGACATCGACGACAAGAACTCGGGCCTGCACATCAAGAAGGGCAAGCAGACCCTCGGCGGCGACGAGGCCCTGGCCTTCGTCCGCCAGCGCTACCAGGAGACCGAGGGCGACCTGGGCCGCACGAAGAACCAGCAGAAGTTCCTCGCCGCGCTCGCGAGCCAGACCGCCACGCCGGGCACGGTGCTCAACCCCTTCAAGCTCTACCCGACGATGGGCGCCGGCCTGGACACGCTGATCGTGGACAAGGACATGAGCCTGTGGGACCTCACGTCGATGTTCTGGGCCATGAAGAGCGTCTCCGGCGGTGACGGCCTCTCCATGAACATGCCGACCGCGGGCTCCATCGGCACCAACGTGGGCAGCGCGCTCAAGTGGGACATGCCGAAGGTCAAGCAGCTCGTCTCGGAGCTCAAGAACGACGAGAAGGTCACGGTCACCCCGGACTCCTGACCCCTGCGAACGGCCGAGGGGCCTGACGGGCGCCGCGCGCCCCCGGCCCCTCGGCCGTCCCGAGAGCACGGCGGCGGCTGGAACGGTGCCACGGCCCCGGCCCGGCGTTCCCGGGTGCGCACCGGGGGAACGCGCCGGCCGCCCGCGGCTATGCGCGTTCACGGGTGCGCACCGGGGGAACGCGCCGGCCGCCCGCGGCTATGCTCAACATCGCAATCGGCCACGACCTGGGAGGGACCCTCCGCATGGCGCTCAAGCTCACCGTGATCGGCACCGGCTACCTGGGTGCCACGCACGCCGCGGCGATGGCCGAGTTGGGCTTCGAGGTGCTGGGCCTGGACATCGACCCCGCCAAGATCGAGACCCTCTCCGCCGGCCGCGTGCCGATGTACGAACCGGGCCTGGAGGAGCTGCTGCGCCGCCATGTCGCGGGTCTGCCGGACTCCACCGGGCGGCTGCGCTTCACCACCTCCTGGGAGGAGGTCGCCGCCTTCGGCGACATCCACTTCGTGTGCGTCAACACGCCCCAGAAGCACGGCGAGTACGCCTGCGACATGAGCCACGTGGACAGCGCCTTCGAACTGCTCGCCCCCCACCTGGAGCGGCCCGCACTGGTCGTCGGCAAGTCGACCGTGCCGGTCGGCAGCGCGGCCCGGCTGGCGGCCCGCCTGGCCGAACTCGCACCCGCGGGGGAACGGGCGGAGCTGGCCTGGAACCCCGAGTTCCTGCGCGAGGGCTTCGCGGTCGAGGACACCCTCCACCCCGACCGCATCGTCGTCGGCGTCGACTCCGAGCACGCCGAGAAGCTGCTGCGCGAGGTCTACGCGGGCCCCGTCGGCGAGGGCACGCCCTTCGTCGTCGCGGACTACCCGACCGCGGAACTGGTCAAGACGGCGGCCAACGCCTTCCTCGCCACCAAGATCTCCTTCATCAACGCCATGGCCGAGGTCAGCGAGGCGGCCGGGGGCGACGTGGTGAAACTCGCCGAGGCCATCGGGCACGACGAGCGGATCGGCAAGAAATTCCTGCGCGCCGGCATCGGTTTCGGCGGCGGCTGCCTCCCGAAGGACATCCGCGCCTTCATGGCCCGCGCCGGGGAACTCGGAGCGGACCAGGCGCTCACCTTCCTGCGCGAGGTCGACTCCATCAACATGCGCCGCCGCGCGCACATGGTGGAGCTCGCCCGCGAGGCCTGCGGCACCGGCTTCCTCGGCAAGCGGATCGCGGTGCTCGGCGCGGCCTTCAAGCCCGACTCCGACGACGTGCGGGACTCCCCCGCGCTCAACGTCGCCGGGCAGATCCACCTCCAGGGCGGCCAGGTCACCGTCTACGACCCCAAGGCCATGGACAACGCGCGGCGGCTCTTCCCGACGCTCGGGTACGCCCCCAGCGCGCTGGAGGCCGTCCGCGGGGCCGACGTCGTGCTGCACCTCACGGAGTGGCGGGAGTTCCGGGAGGTCGACCCGGTGGCGCTCGGGGCGGTGGCCCGGGAGCGGCACGTCATCGACGGGCGGAACGCGCTGGACCCTGCGGTGTGGCGTGAGGCCGGCTGGACGTTCCGGGCCATGGGGCGCCCCCAGGCGTGACGCCTGCGGCGGGCATCTCCAGGGCGTCGCGGGGCGGATCACCACCCGGCGCGGTCAGTGACCGCCTCGCGGGGTGCGCGGGGTGCGGGTGGGCCGGGGGCGAGGCCTCCGGGGCTGGACGTCCTGGACCGGCGGGCGGAACGCACTGCGCCTGCGGCGGGCATCTCCCAGGGCGTCGCGGGGCGGATCACCACCCGGCGCGGTCGGTGACCCCGCCTCGCGGGTGCGCGGGGAGCGCGGAGGGCCCGGGGGCGAGGCCTCCGGGGCTGGACGTCCTGGACCGGCATATTTACGTGCGTGGCGGGCGGTACTTCTCACGCCCCGGATACCGCACACAAATATGCCGCAGCGTCCAGAACATCCACCCCTCCAGCCCCGCCCCCTCCCTGTCGCGGGCGACCGACCCCCGGCAGGGGGTCACCACGTACGCCCGCCCAGCCGGAGACCGCTGCTCACCCCCACAGGCCACCGCCAGACCCCCTCCCCTGTGCCGGGCGACCGACCCCGGCAGGGGGTCACCACGTACGCCCGCCCAGCCGAAGACCGCTGCACCACCCATACAGGCCACCCCCAGACCCCCTCCCCTGTGCCGGGCGACCGACCCCCGGCGGGAGGTCACAAGGTTCCTCCGGCAGCCCCAGGCCGCTTCCCCCTCCATCTCTGCGGGCGACGGACGGTCCGACCTGCCGCCTACGATGCGGAGAACGTCAGTGCACGTCGCCCATGAGGCGGACGACGCGCTTGCGGTACAGCGCGAAGCCCGCGCCCGCGGCGAGCGCCACGACGCCCTGGACCGCGAACGACGTCTCCGACAGGAAGGCGTCGCCGATGACCAGTTGCAGGATCGCGGCTACGCAGTCGCCCGCCGTGACGGCGAGGAACCACAGGCCCATCATCTGGCTGGCGTACTTGACCGGGGCCAGCTTGGTGGTGACCGAAAGGCCCACCGGTGACAGGCACAGTTCGGCGGCGGTCTGGATCAGGTAGACGACGGCCAGCCACAGCGGGGTGACCTTCACATCGCCGGAGGCGGCGGCCTGGGCGAGCATCATCACCACGAAGGAGACGCCGATACCGGCGACGCCGAGGGCGAACTTCACCGTGGTGCTGGGGTTCCTTCGGCGCAGCGTCGTCCACAGGGCCGCGAAGACCGGCGCGAGCGCCATCACGAACAGCGGGTTCAGCGACTGGAACCAGCTCGCGGGGAAGCCGAAGCCCCAGAGGGTGGACGCGGTGTGCTCGGAGGCGAAGACCGTCAGGGTCGAACCGGACTGGTCGTAGATCATCCAGAAGACGGCTGCCACGACGAAGAACCAGATGTAGCCGCCGACCTTGGTCTTCTCGTCCGGCGTGAGCTCCTGGTCCCGGCGGATACGGGTGAAGTAGTACGCCGGCAGCGCCAGCCCCAGGAGGGAGAGCGGCCAGAGCACCCAGTTGATGGTGAAGTGGCCCGTGAAGGTGACCACACCGTAGAAGACCACGGCCGCGGCCAGCCAGATCAGCGCCTTCTTCAACAGGCCGGCGCGTTCGGCGGCGTCCAGCGGTGTGGGGACCACGCTGGAGACCGGCGCCAGGTGCTTGGTTCCGATGAGGAACTGGGCCAGGCCCAACGCCATGCCGACACCGGCCATGGCGAAGCCCAGGTGCCAGTCGACCTGCTGCCCGACGGTGCCGATGGCCAGCGGCGCGAGGAAGGCACCCAGATTGATGCCGATGTAGAAGATGGTGAAGCCGCCGTCCCGGCGGGGGTCGTTGCGGTCCGGGTAGAGCTGGCCGACCATCGTCGAGATGTTGGACTTCAGCAGCCCGGAGCCCACGGCGATGAAGACCAGGCCGACGAAGAACGACGCCTTGACCGGCACGGCCAGCAGGAAGTGACCGATCATGATGATCGCGCCGCCGATGGCGACCGTGCGGCGCGGGCCCCAGAGGCGGTCGGCGAACCAGCCGCCCGGCATGGCCAGCAGGTACACCGTGGCGGTGTAGACGCTGTAGATCGCGCCGGCGGTGGCGGCCTTCATGCCGAGGCCGCCGTTCGGGACCGAGGCCGTCAGGTAGAGGACGAGCAGGGCCCTCATGCCGTAGTAGCTGAAACGCTCCCACGTCTCAGTCAAGAAGAGGGTGGCCAGGCCGCGTGGGTGGCCGAAGAAGGTCGTGCCGCCGTTCGCAGGAGTGCCCTGCGGAGCGGCGTCCTTCGTCAGGCTGGACGCCATGGACTTTCCTTGCTGCTCTGGGCGCGCTGCGCGAGCGGTGCGCGCCCGGGTGGGGGGGGTGACCGGCACCGGGCCGGGAGCCGCGACCGGCGCCCTCACAGGCGCGGTTCCGGCCCGCAGGCCGAGGTGCCGATGGGGGCCGGCCCCGGCACAGAGGACCCCCGGCGCTTGGCATGCGTCTGGGAGGTCTTGGGCTGATTCGGGCTGTTGGTTACTTTATGGCAGTCCGAGATGTGTTATATGGGATGACTTGAGATGTACCTCACAACCGCCACCGCCCGCTCGGCGTGCGGTTTCTCCGAGCGGACTACCATCAGCCCATGACCCGCGTACTGCTCGCCGAGGACGACGCATCCATCTCGGAACCGCTCGCACGCGCGCTGCGCCGCGAAGGGTACGAGGTCGAGGTGCGCGAGGACGGACCCGCGGCGCTCGAAGCCGCCCTGCTCGGCTCCTTCGATCTTCTGGTGCTCGACCTGGGACTGCCCGGGATGGACGGGCTCGAGGTGTGCAGAAGGCTGCGCACCGAAGGGCACGGATTCCCGGTGCTGGTGCTGACCGCCCGCGCCGACGAGGTGGACACGGTGGTCGGCCTGGACGCCGGCGCCGACGACTACGTGACCAAGCCCTTCCGGCTGGCCGAGCTGCTGGCCAGGGTGCGGGCGCTGCTGCGGCGCGGCACCGCCGAGTCCCAGCAGCCCTCCACCCAGGGTGTGCGGATCGACGTCGAGTCGCACCGCGCGTGGATGGGCGACGAGGAGCTGCAGCTCACCGCGAAGGAGTTCGATCTCCTGCGGGTGCTGGTGCGCGACGCCGGCCGGGTGGTCACACGGGAGCAGCTGATGCGCGAGGTGTGGGACACCACCTGGTGGTCCTCCACGAAGACGCTGGACATGCACATCTCGTGGTTGCGCAAGAAGCTCGGCGACGACGCGGCGGCCCCCCGCTACATCTCCACGGTGCGCGGGGTCGGCTTCCGCTTCGAGAAGAACTAGGGCGCGCCCGGGGGCCCGCGCGGTCTGAGACGCTTCACTCATGCGCCGCCGTCTCATCCAGTCCACGCTCGCCGTGGTGCTCGTCGTCATCGCCGTCTTCGGCGTCTCCCTCGTCCTGGTGGAGGCGCGGACGATCGAGAGCAGCGCCAAGGAGAGCGTGGACTCCGAGGCGGTCCGGCTGGTGGGCATCGTCGAGAGCAGGATGATCGGTCAGGAGCCGATCAGCCGCGAGGTGCTGTCCCAGCAGATCGCCCCCGGGCGCTACGCGCTGGTCCAGGTCCCGGGGGCGGAGCCGATCAGCATCGGCACCCGGCCCACGGGCCAGGTGATCTCCTCGCGGCAGACCGGCGAGCAGGGTGAGATCGTCACCGTCGAGGAGTCCCGCGGCAAGGTCAGCCGGGAGATCGGCCGCACTCTGCTGATCATTCTGGCGGTGGCGCTGCTGGCCGTGCTGGCCGCCGTCGTCCTCGCGGTGCGTCAGGCACGCCGGCTCGGCAGTCCGCTGACCGACCTGGCGGAGACCGCGGAGCGCCTCGGCTCCGGCGACCCCCGGCCGCGGCACCGGCGCTACGGGGTGCCGGAGCTGGACCGGGTCGCGGACGTGCTGGACCGCAGCGCCGAACGCATCGCCCGGATGCTGACCGCCGAGCGGCGGCTGGCGGCGGACGCCTCGCACCAGCTGCGGACTCCCCTCACGGCGCTGTCGATGCGGCTGGAGGAGATCATCGCCACGGCCGAGGACGAGGACGCCGTCAAGGAGGAGGCGACGATCGCCCTCGGTCAGGTGGAACGGCTCACGGACGTCGTACAGCGGCTGCTCACGAACGCGCGGGACCCGCGAAGCGGCTCGGCGGTCGTCTTCGACATCGACGACGTGATCAAGCAGCAGGTGGAGGAGTGGCGCCCGGCGTACCGCAGCGCGGGCCGGGTCATCACCTCGCCGGGCGAGAAGCGGCTGCGGGCGGTCGGCACGCCCGGGGCGGTGGCCCAGGTACTGGCGACGCTGCTGGAGAACGGCCTGATGCACGGGTCGGGCACGGTCGCGATCTCCACCCGGGTGACCGGGACGCAGGTCGTGGTCGAGGTCACGGACGAGGGTCAGGGTGTGCCGCCGGAGCTGGGGGCGCGGGTCTTCGAGCGCACGGTCAGCGGCCGCAACTCCACCGGCATCGGCCTCGCGGTCGCCCGGGACCTCGCGGAGGCCGACGGCGGCCGGCTGGAGCTGCTGCAGCAGCGCCCCCCGGTCTTCGCGCTCTTCCTGGCGCGCGAGGACCAGGTCACACCCGGCAAGGGCGCCGAGAAGCGTTAGGCCGTGTCGTCGCATGAGCCCCCGGGTGGGCTGACGACACGGCCCAGGCCGGCGGGACGTCAGCTCGCGGGCGACCGCGCGCCGCGGGTCTCCCCCCGGGCCCCGGGGGCCTCGCTCCCCGGTACGCCAAGGAACGATTCTGCTTGCTCGCGGACGGGCAGCGCCTTGAAGACCCAGCTGCGGTAGGACCAGAAGCGGAACAGGGTCGCCACGCCGATGCCGATGAACTTGAAGACGTTGCTCTGCAGCGGGCTGTCCCAGCCGAAGGCGTAGGTGGCCGTGTAGAGCACCCCGTTCTCGATCACCAGGCCCACCGCGCTGAACACCAGGAACAGGGTGAGCTCGCGGGTCCGTCCCGACTTGTCGCGGTCGCGGTAGGTGAAGTAGCGGAAGCCCACGTAGTTGAAGGCGATCGCGACGACAGTCGCGATGATGCCGGCCCGCACGACCTGGAGGTCGGTGACCTGCCGGACGAGGTTGAACGCCCCGATGTTGACCAGCACCCCCGCGCCGCCGACCGCGCCGAACTTGGCGATCTCGCGGGTCATCGCCGTCAGCCGGTCCCGCAGTCCTGCCCGGGTGGTGGACCCGGTCGCACCGTCCATGTGATCGCTCGGCCCCGTCTGTGTCTGGTCGCTGACCTCCATGTTATCCGGGGCCCCCGCGCGACGGCGGTCGGAGCGTGCTTCGCGGCCCGGATATCCTGGTCGGCGTGACATTCCCCGTAGTCGGCATGATCGGCGGCGGCCAGCTCGCCCGTATGACCCACGAGGCGGGCATCCCGCTCGGCATCAGGTTCAAGCTCCTCAGCGACGGGCCGGCGGATTCCGCGGCCCTGGTCGCCGGTGAGGTCGTGGTGGGCGACTACCGCGACCTCGACACGTTGCGCGCGTTCGCCGCCGGTTGCGACGTGATCACCTTCGACCACGAGCACGTGCCGACCGAGCACCTGCGCGTGCTGGAGGCCGACGGCGTCGCCGTCCGCCCCGGGCCCGACGCGCTGGTGCACGCGCAGGACAAGGGCGTGATGCGGGCGAGGCTCGACGCCCTCGGCGTCCCCTGTCCGCGGCACCGCATCGTCTCCGGCCCGGACGACGTGACGCGCTTCGCCGAGGAGGGCACGGGTTATCCCGTCGTCCTGAAGACGGTGCGCGGTGGATACGACGGCAAGGGCGTGTGGGTCGTCCGCGACGAGGCCGCGGCCGCCGAACCGTTCCGGGCGGGCGTGCCGGTGCTGGCCGAGGAGAAGGTCGACTTCGTACGGGAGCTGGCGGCCAACGTGGTGCGCTCCCCGCACGGGCAGGCCGTCGCCTACCCGGTGGTGGAGTCGATCCAGGTCGACGGCGTGTGCGACACGGTGATCGCCCCGGCGCCGGAGCTGCCGGAGGCCCTCTCGACGGAGGCGCAGCGGCTCGCCCTGACCATCGCCAAGGAGCTGGGCGTGGTGGGTCACCTCGCGGTGGAGCTCTTCGAGACCCGGGACGGCCGGATCCTCGTCAACGAGCTGGCCATGCGTCCGCACAACAGCGGCCACTGGACCCAGGACGGCGCCGTGACCTCCCAGTTCGCCAACCACCTGCGCGCGGTCCTGGACCTGCCGCTCGGCGATCCGCGCCCGCGCCAGCCGTGGACGGTGATGGCCAACGTGCTCGGCGGCGACTACCCCGACATGTACGCGGCATACCTGCACTGCATGGCCCGGGACCCGCAGTTGAAGATCCACATGTACGGCAAGGACGTGAAGCCCGGCCGCAAGGTGGGCCATGTCAACACCTACGGCGACGACCTTGCCGAGGTGCGCGAACGCGCCCGGCACGCCGCCGACTACCTGCGAGGGACGATCCAAGAGTGAGCAATCCCGCTGGACCGCTGGTCGGCATCGTGATGGGTTCCGACTCCGACTGGCCGGTCATGGAGGCCGCCGCCCAGGCCCTGGACGAGTTCGAGGTGCCCTACGAGGTCGACGTCGTCTCCGCGCACCGTATGCCGCGCGAGATGGTGGCGTACGGCGAGCAGGCCGCCGAGCGCGGCCTGAAGGCGATCATCGCGGGCGCCGGCGGCGCCGCGCACCTGCCCGGGATGCTGGCGTCGGTGACGCCGCTGCCGGTGATCGGGGTGCCGGTGCCGCTGAAGTACCTGGACGGCATGGACTCGCTGCTGTCGATCGTGCAGATGCCCGCCGGCGTGCCGGTCGCGACGGTCTCGGTGGCCGGCGCGCGCAACGCGGGACTGCTCGCGGTACGCATGCTCGCCGCGCACGACAGCGAACTGCTGGAGCGCATGCGGCACTTCCAGGACGAGCTGAACCAGCAGGCCACCGAGAAAGGCAAGCGCCTGCGTGCCAAGGTGGAGGGGTCGGCCGGCTTCGGTTTCGGAGGGAAGTAGTCACATGGACCTGCTCGCACGCGCACAGGATCTGCTCACCGCCCACCCCGTGGTGGACGGCCACAACGACCTCCCGTGGCGGCTGCGCGAGCAGGTCCGCTACGACCTCGAGCGACGTGACATCTCCGGCGACCAGTCCGCCCACCTGCACACCGACATCCCCCGGCTGCGGGCGGGCCACGTCGGGGCGCAGTTCTGGTCGGTCTACGTCCGCAGCGACCTCACCGGGGGCGACGCGGTCGTCGCCATTCTCGAGCAGATCGACTGCGTGCTGCGCCTGGTGGACCGTCACCCGGACGCCCTGCGGCGTGCGGTGACGGCGGACGAGATGGAGGCCGCCCGCGCCGGGGGCCGCATCGCCTCCCTCATGGGCGCCGAGGGCGGGCACAGCATCGCCAACTCCCTGGGTGTGCTGCGGATGCTGTACACGCTGGGCGTGCGCTACATGACGCTCACCCACAACGACACCATCGACTGGGCGGACTCGGCCACGGACGAGGCGCGGCACGGCGGCCTGACCGCCTTCGGCGAGGAGGTCGTCCGCGAGATGAACCGCCTCGGCATGCTGGTCGACCTCTCGCACGTCTCCCCCGGCACGATGCGGGCCGCGCTGCGGGTCACCGAGGCCCCGGTGCTGTTCTCGCACTCCTCCTCGCGCGCCGTCTGCGACCACGTCCGCAACATCCCCGACGACGTCCTGGAGCAGCTGCCCCGCAATGGGGGCGTCGCGATGGCCACCTTCGTGCCGCAGTTCATCCTGCCGGCGGCCGCCGGGTGGATCGTCGGCGCGAACGAGAACATGAAGGCCCACGGCCTGCACCCGCTCGACCAGTCCCCGAAGGCCCGGGCCGTCCAGGAGGCCTACTCCGCCCAGCACCCCCGGCCGCTCGCGGACATCGGCACCGTCGCGGACCACCTCGACCACATGCGCGAGGTCGCCGGCGTCGACCACCTCGGCCTCGGCGGCGACTACGACGGCGTCACCCACCTTCCCGAGGGCCTCGGCGACGTCTCGGGCTACCCGCGGCTGTTCGCCGAACTCCTGCGCCGTGGCTGGTCCGAGGACGACCTGGCGAAACTGGCGTGGCGCAACGCGGTCCGGGTGCTGCGCGACGCCGAGTCGGTGGCGGCGGGGCTCGTGGGCAAGCGCGGCCCCTCCACCGCCTCGATCGAGGACCTGGACGGCTAGGGAGCGTTTCCAGGACCGCCCCTCGGGCGCACCTGAGGGGCGGTCGTGCCGGTGGCGTATCGGACGTCCCGTCCGGGCCGCCGCCGTCTGGCGATGGCCTGTGGGGGGTGTCTCCGGTTGGGCGGACGTACGTGGTGACCCTCCGCCGGGGGTCGGTCGCCCGGTACAAGGGAGGGGGCGGGGCCGGAGAGGTGGATGTTCTGGACGCTGCGGCATATTTGTGTGCGGTATCCGGGGCGCGAGAAGTACCGCCCGCCACGCACGTAAATATGCCAGTCCAGGACGTCCAGCCCCGGAGGCCTCGCCCCCGGCCCACCACGCACCCCGCGCACCCGCGAGGCGGCCCACCGCGCACTCCGCGAGGCGGGGTCACCGACCGCGCCGCGTAGCCCGCCCCTGAGTCCCTCTCGTCCACCCCCGGTAGCATCACGGGGTCGGGAAGGCGGCCGAGCGCCCGGCGGGGTGCGGGTCCTGGCGGTGCCGGTGCCCGGGACGCGTACAGCCGTACCGGATGCCGCCGCGTGCCGTCGCCCCCGAACAGCTGCCACGCCGGTCCTGACCTCTCGTCACCCACGGCACGGCAGCAGGCGGCGAGGGCGGTCGGCACTCGGATCCGGCTCAGGCGGGCGCGGCGACCTCGGCCCAGACCGTCTTGCCCGGCCGGCCGTCGGCGTTGCGCACCACGCCCCAGTCGAGGCAGAGCCGCTGCACTATGAACATCCCGTGCCCGCCCGGCCGTCCCGCCCGGTGGGGGGTGCGCGGGGCGGGGCTCCCGCCGCCGCCGTCGACGACCTCCATACGCAGCGCCTTGGCGTGCCGGAACAGCCGCAGTTCCTCGGGGCCGCCCGCGTGCAGGCAGGCGTTGGTCACAAGTTCCGACACCACCAGCAGGACGTCCTCGGCCGCCGCACGGCGGTCCGCGGTGTCGGCCGGCAGCCAGCCCCAGTCGTGGAGGGTCTGCCGGGTGAAGTCACGGGCGCTCGGCACCACGCCGACCGCGTCGGCGAGCGAAAGCCGACGTGCCTCGGCGTCCCGGTCGTCCCGGCCGTGCGGCGGCTGAGCCGCACCGCCCGGGTCCGGGCCGCGGTCGTCGGCCGCAGGGGGCCGGGTGGTGCTCATCAGCGCCTCCACTCACCGATGTCCGCCAGTGTCCGAAGTGATCCCGAGGTCTCTCCTGCCCGGGCCGCTCCGGTGAACACCTGCGGACGCGGACGAAACAGGAGGTGCCACGCGGCGCCGCGGGGCGCCACGGCAAGGGGGTCACTCCTTGAGCGCGTCGTCCAGGGTGTCGTGCACGGTGAACACGGTCTCGGCGCCGGTGATGGCGAAGACCTTGGCCACGGCCGGCTTCATCCCGGCCAGATGGACCGCGCCGCCCACGGCCTCGGCCTTCAGCCGGGTGCCCAGCAGGACGTTGAGTCCGGTGGAGTCGCAGAACTCCAGTCGCGTGCAGTCGACCACGAAGATGCCGAAGCCGTCCTCGATCAACGTGTCCAGCGGCTCGCGCAGCAGGTCGGCGGTGTGGTGGTCGAGTTCACCGGCCGGTGCCACGACCGCCTTCGTGCCGTACCGCTGCACGGTGACCTGCAGCCGGTCACGCCCGGCCGTGTCGACCATCTCGCGGTCCATGCACACTCCTCCCCGACGACTCGGTGATCTGCTTCTCGCACCCTACGCGCTTCCTGATCTGGGTGGTAGTCGCTCTGACGGCCTCCGAAGACCGATGGCCACAGGTTGCAATATTCGCGGCGAACGGGGTAGGCGTTGAGTAGGAGCTGAATTTTCGGCTCCGCTTGCCCTGCCGCCACACCCGAGGGAGGAGAGCATGGCATCCCGGCTCGACGCGCACGACGCGTCGGCGACCACCGAGGCCGGCGTCTACTGGGAACACGGAACACCGGAGGGCCTGGAGGACCTCCCGGAGATCCCGCCCTTCGACGAAGTGGGTCCGGTCGACGCACGGGCCCTGTCCAAGACGCTCTTCCAGCGACTGGAGACGCTGGAGGAGGGCACGCACGAGTACAGCTACGTGCGCAACACCCTCGTCGAGCTCAACCTCGCCCTGGTGAAGTTCGCCGCCTCCCGGTTCCGCTCCCGCAGCGAGCCGGTCGAGGACATCGTCCAGGTGGGCACGATCGGGCTGATCAAGGCCATCGACCGTTTCGAGCTGAGCCGGGGGGTCGAGTTCCCCACTTTCGCCATGCCGACGATCATCGGAGAGATCAAGCGTTTCTTCCGCGACACCTCCTGGTCGGTGCGGGTCCCACGGCGGCTGCAGGAGCTGCGGCTGGACCTGGCCAAGGCCGGTGACGAGCTCGCGCAGCAGCTCGACCGCGCGCCGACCGTCGCCGAGCTGGCCGAACGGCTCCAGCTCACCGAGGCCGAGGTCGTCGAGGGCATGAGCGCCAGCAACGCGTACACCGCGAGTTCGCTGGACGCCCAGCCCGAGGAGGACGACTCCGAGGGCGCGCTCGCCGACCGCATCGGCTACGAGGACCACGGTCTGGAGGGGATCGAGTACGTGGAGTCCCTCAAGCCGTTGATCGCCGAGCTCTCGGCGCGCGACCGGCAGATCCTCTCGTTGCGCTTCGTGGGCAACATGACGCAGTCCGAGATCGGCGCCGAGCTGGGCATCTCCCAGATGCACGTCTCCCGTCTGCTCAGCCGCACACTGCGGCGGCTGCGGCGGGGGCTGCTCGTGGAGGAATGACCGGCGCCCCTCCCCCGGTACGGCGCGGGGCCCCGTGAGAGGTCTCTCACGGGGCCCCGCGCCGTACCGGCAGCGGGTTCAGGCCGGCCGGCGTACCCCGCGCCGCCACACGGCGCTCACCAGCGGCACTCCTGGCCGGTAGGCGAGGTGGACGTGCGACGGGGCGTCCAGCACCACCACGTCGGCCCGCGCGCCCGGCGTGAGCCGTCCGACGTCGTCCCTGCGCAGCGCCAGCGCCCCGCCCAGGGTCGCGGCCCGCACCGCCTCGTCCGGCGTCATCCGCATGTCCCGGACGGCGACGGCCACGCAGAAGGGCATGGAGCTGGTGAAGGAGGAGCCGGGGTTGCAGTCCGTCGACAGTGCGACGGTCGCACCCGCGTCGATCAGCCGTCGCGCGTCGGGGTAGACGGCGCGGGTGGAGAACTCGGCGCCGGGCAGCAGCGTCGCCACCGTGCTGCTGTTCGCGAGAGCGTCGACGTCGGCGTCGGTCAGGTGCGTGCAGTGGTCGGCGGAGGCCGCGTCCAGCTCCACGGCGAGCTGGACCCCCGGGCCGTGGCCGAGCTGGTTGGCGTGCACGCGCGGGACCAGGCCGCGGGCGGCGCCCGCGGTGAGGATCGCGCGGGCCTGGTCGCCGTCGAAGGCGCCGCGCTCGCAGAAGACGTCGACCCAGCGGGCGTACGGGGCGCAGACGTCGAGCATGGGGCCGGTCACCAGGTCGACGTAGCCGGCCGGGTCGTCGGCGTACTCGGGGGCGACGATGTGCGCTCCGAGGAAGGTGACCTCGTCGGCGTGGTCGCCGGCGATGCGCAGCGCGCGGGCCTCGTCGTGCGGGGTGAGGCCGTAGCCGGACTTGGTCTCGATGGTGGTGGTGCCCTGGCGCAGGGCCTCGGCGACGTAGCGGGCGACGTTGGCGTGCAGTTCCTCGTCGCTCGCCGCGCGGGTGGCGGCGACGGTGGTGCGGATGCCGCCCGCCGTGTAGGCCCGGCCGGACATGCGGGCGTTGAACTCGCGGGTGCGGTCGCCGGCGAAGACGAGGTGGGAGTGGGAGTCGACGAAGCCGGGGACGACCGCCCGCCCGGCCGCGTCGTACGACTCGTCGGCGGCGGGCGCCGCCGCGCGCGGGCCGACCCAGGCCACGTGCTCGCCGTCGATGACGAGCGCCGCGTCCTCCAGCAGCCCGAGCGGCCCCTCGCCGAGCACCGGGTCGTTGGTCACCAGGCTGGCGATGTTGGTGATGACACTGCTGCTCATGACGGGGTTCCTTCGTCGACGGGGAGGGCGCGGACCGCGGTGGCCAGGGCCGCGCCCACGTCGTGGACGAGCTGGTGCACACCGTCGCGGACGACGTGCCGGCCGCCGACCACCGTGTGGCGGACATCGGCGCCGGTCGCCGCGAAGACCGCGGTCTCGGCGCCGAACCGGGCCGGCGGTCCCGCGGTGCGCACACTGTCCAGCGCGATCGTGGCGAAGTCGGCGAGCGCGCCCGCCTGCAGCCGTCCGGCTTCGGGCCAGCCGAGCGAGGCGTGCCCGTCGGCGGTGGCGGCGCGCAGCAGCTGCGCGGCGGTCCAATGGCCGCGGGTGCGGGTGCGCAGCCGCTCGTCCAGTTCCATGGCCCGGGCCTCTTCGAACAGGTCGATCACGGCGTGGCTGTCGCTGCCCAGGCTGAGCGGGCTGCCCGCCTCCTGCAGCCGCCCGGCCGGGCCGATCCCGTCGGCCAGGTCCCGTTCGGTGGTGGGGCACATGCAGATCGTGGTGCCGGAGCCGCCGAGCAGCGCGATGTCCTCGTCGGTCAGGTGGGTGGCGTGCACGGCCGAGGTGCGCGGGCCCAGCACGCCGTGGTCGGCGAGGAGCCGGGTGGGGGTGACGCCGTGCGCCGTGTGGCAGGCCTCGTTCTCGGCGGGCTGCTCGGACAGGTGGACGTGCAGCGGCGCCTGGCGGTCCTCGCTCCAGCGCACGACGGTGGCCAGCTGGGCGGCCGGGACCGCGCGCACCGAGTGCACGGCCGCGCCGATCCGCGCGTGCGGACGGTCGGTGAGGGCGGCGGCGCGCTCGGCCCACGCCTCGGCGTCGCCGTCGGTGAAGCGCAGCTGGTGCGGCTCGGGCGCGGCGCCGAAGCCGGAGGACAGGTAGACGGTGTCGAGGAGGGTGATCCGGACGCCCGCCTCGGCGGCGGCGGCGATCAACGCCTCGCCCATGGCGTTGGGCTCGTCGTAGGGGGCGCCGCCGGGGCGGTGGTGGACGTAGTGGAACTCCCCGACGCAGGTGATGCCGGCCAGCGCCATCTCCGCGTAGGCGGCGCGGGCGAGGTCGTAGTAGCTCTCGGGGGTGAGCGCGGCCGCCACCCGGTACATGACCTCGCGCCAGGTCCAGAAGGTGCCGCTGCCCTGTTGCACGGTGCCGCGCAGGGCCCGGTGGAAGGCGTGGCTGTGCGCGTTGGCCAGGCCCGGGAGGGTGAGCCCGCGCAGCGTCACGGCCCCGACCGGAGGTGCGGCGGTCCCGGTGCGCACGGAGGCGATCCGGCCGTCGGCGGCGGTGTCGAGGACCACGCCCCGTTCGACGCGGCCGCCGGTCCACGCGTACTCGGCCCAGTAGCTCTGCGGCGTCAGCGACACGCCAGGCCCTCCAGTACGTCGGTGAGTGCGGTCACCCCGGCCACGCAGTCGTCCTCGGTGGCCGTCTCGGCCGGGGAGTGCGAGACCCCGGTGGGGTTCCGCACGAACAGCATGGCGGTCGGGACGGCCTCGGAGAGGATGCCGGCGTCGTGTCCCGCCCCGGTCGGCAGCACGGGGGGGCTCCCGAGCAGCTTGCCGAGCTCGTCGCGCAGGCCGTGCGCGAACTCCACGACCGGGGTGAAGGACTCCCGGGTGACCTCGACCCGGACGCCGTCGCGCTCGCCCCGCTCGACCGCCGCGCGCTCGATCGCGCCGACGACCTCGTCGAGGGTGGCCTCGTCGGCGGCGCGCGAGTCCAGCCAGCCGCGCACGAGGGAGGCGATGGCGTTGACTCCGTTGGGCTCGACGCCGACCTTGCCGAAGGTGGCGAGCGCCCCGGCGAGCCGGGCCTTCTTGCGGGCGGCGAGCACGGTGTTGGCGTAGGTCAGCATCGGGTCGCGGCGGTCCTCCAGGCGGGTGGTGCCCGCGTGGTTGGCCTCGCCGTGGAAGTCGAACCGCCAGCGGCCGTGCGGCCAGATCGCGGAGGCGACACCCACCGCGTGCGGGGTGTCGGCCAGGAACCGGCCCTGCTCGACGTGGAGTTCGACGAACGCGCCGATTCGGGCGAGGCGTTCGGGGTCCGGGCCGATCGCCTCGGGGTCGTGGCCGGCCCGCTCCATGGCCTGCGCCAGGGTGACGCCGTCGCCGTCGCGCAGCGCGTGGGCCCTGTCGGCGGTGAGCTGTCCGGCGGTCAGCCGGGAGCCGACGCAGGCCAGCCCGAAGCGGGCGCCCTCCTCGTCGCCGAAGTTGACGATCGCCAGCGGCTTGACCGGGGTGGCGCCGCGGGCGCGCAGCCCGTCCAGCGCCGCGAAGGACGACACGACTCCAAGCGGCCCGTCGAAGGCGCCGCCGTCGGGCACCGAGTCCAGGTGCGAACCGGTGACGACGGCGTCCCCCGCGGTGGGGTCGCCGAGCCAGGCCCACTGGTTGCCGTTGCGGTCCAGCTCGTAACGCAGCCCCCGGCTCTCGGCCTGGGCCCGGAACCAGGCGCGGCAGTCGGCGTCCGCGCCGGTCCAGGCGTAGCGGCGGTAGCCGCCGGAGCCGCGGTCGCGGCCGATGGGCCGCAACTGCGACCACATCTCGTGGAACGAGGAGGTCACGCCTCGCCGCCTTCCGCGCCCCGGCCGCCCTCGTCGCCCTCGCGCATGGGCACGCGCACGCCGCGCTCGGCGGCGACCTCCTCGGCGCGCTCGTACCCGGCGTCGACGTGCCGGATGACGCCCATGCCGGGGTCGTTGGTGAGGACGCGGCGGATCTTCTCGCCCGCCAGCTTGGTGCCGTCGGCGACGGTGACCTGGCCCGCGTGGATGGAGCGGCCGATGCCGACGCCGCCGCCGTGGTGGATGGAGACCCAGGAGGCGCCGGAGGCGACGTTGACCATGGCGTTGAGCAGCGGCCAGTCGGCGATGGCGTCGGAGCCGTCGAGCATGGCCTCGGTCTCGCGGTACGGGGAGGCGACGGAGCCCGCGTCGAGGTGGTCGCGGCCGATGACGACGGGCGCGGCCAGGGTGCCGTCGGCGACCATCTCGTTGAAGCGCTCGCCGGCCTTGTCGCGCTCGCCGTAGCCGAGCCAGCAGATGCGCGCGGGCAGGCCCTGGAAGTGGACGCGCTCGCCGGCCATCTTGATCCAGCGGGCCAGGGACTCGTTCTCCGGGAAGAGCTCCAGGATCGCCTTGTCGGTCTTGGCGATGTCGGCCGGGTCGCCGGACAGCGCCGCCCAGCGGAAGGGGCCCTTGCCCTCGCAGAACAGCGGGCGGATGTAGGCCGGGACGAAGCCGGGGAAGGCGAACGCCCGCTCGTAGCCCGCGAGCTGGGCCTCGCCGCGGATGGAGTTGCCGTAGTCGAACACCTCGGCGCCGGCGTCCTGGAACCCGACCATGGCCTCGACGTGCCTGGCCATCGCCTCGCGGGCGCGCTGGGTGAACTCGGCGGGCTTCTCGGCCGCGTAGGAGGCCATGTCCTCGAAGGCGACGCCGACCGGCAGGTACGCCAGGGGGTCGTGGGCGGAGGTCTGGTCGGTGACGATGTCGATCGGCGCGTCCATGGCGAGCAGTTGCGGCACGAGCTCGGCGGCGTTGCCGAGGACGCCGATGCTCAGCGGCTTGCGCTGGTCGCGGGCCTCGGTGGCGAGGGCGAGGGCGTGCTCCAGGGAGTCGGCCTTCACGTCCAGGTAGCGGTGCTCGATACGGCGCTCGATGGCGCGCGGGTCGCAGTCGACGCAGATGGCGACGCCGCCGTTCATGGTGACGGCGAGCGGCTGGGCGCCGCCCATACCGCCGAGACCGGCGGTGAGGGTGATGGTGCCGGACAGGCTGCCGCCGAACTTCTTCTCCGCGACGGCGGCGAAGGTCTCGTAGGTGCCCTGGAGGATGCCCTGGGTGCCGATGTAGATCCACGACCCGGCCGTCATCTGGCCGTACATGGTCAGGCCCAGCGCCTCCAGGCGGCGGAACTCCTCCCAGGTGGCCCAGTCGCCGACGAGGTTGGAGTTGGCGATCAGCACCCGCGGCGCCCACTCGTGGGTCTGCATCACGCCGACCGGGCGGCCGGACTGGACGAGCATCGTCTCGTCCTGCTTGAGGCCCTGGAGGGTGCGCACCATCGCGTCGAAGGACCGCCAGTCGCGCGCGGCCTTGCCGGTGCCGCCGTAGACGACGAGCTTCTCGGGGTGCTCGGCGACCTCGGGATCGAGGTTGTTCTGCAGCATGCGCAGTGCGGCTTCCTGCTGCCAGCCCTGCGTGGTGAGCGCGCTGCCGCGCGGTGCGCGTACGGTCCTCGGTCCTGCACCGGTTCCGGTCATGCCCCTGCCTCCTCGCGACTGGATTGAGTCATTCACATCCTGGTCTGCTGAATAGCGCCAGTCAACAGATGCGGCCTCCTCCCGGGCGCCCGGCACGGACGCGGTGTGGTCACCTCCTCGGGGAAGCACGTACCCGCCGGGAGTCCGCCCCTCACGGACCCGCGCGGGCAACCCGCCCGGTGGGCAACCCCGTGCCGGCGTCGGGTGCCGCGGCCCGTCGGCCCGCACCGCCACCCCGCGGGGATCGCGGCACGCCTCCCGCGCGGCGCTGTCCGGTGCGTCCCACGGTCTGGCACCTGCGGCTCGCGGGCCCCGAGCCCGCCCGTGACCGGTGTGAACGGTGCACCGCCCGGCGGGGCCACGTCCGGGACCGGCCTCGCGCCACGCCGGCGCCGGCCCGCCGCGCGCGGCCCCCGGGCAGCCCACCGCCCGCACGGGAACGCGGCCCCGGCCGTGCGGCGGGTCGGCCCTCACACCGGACGAACCACGTCACCTGCCCGGGCGCCCCCAGGCAGCCCGGGCGGCCGGCCCGCAGACGCGCCCCACGGGCGGAACCCGCGCCGGCGCTGGGCCCGCTCCCGGGCGGTCCGGCCTGACACGATGGAGGTATGACCGAGGAACCTGCGGCACGACGGGAACGGGCACTGCGCGCGGCGGTTCAGCGGGGACTGGTCGCCCCGGACAGACCCGTTGCCGGACTGCTGGACCTGGACGGGGTCCGGGCGGCCGCCGCCGACCTGCGGACGGCCTTCGCGACACCCGGGGTGGAGATCACGCACACCTTCGCCGTCAAGGCGGCCTCCCTGGTGCCGGTGCTGCGGCTGCTGTCGCAGGAGGGCATCGGCGCGGAGGTCGCCAGCCCCGGCGAGCTCGCCCTGGCCCGGGCCGCCGGCGTACCCGCCGGGAGAATCGTGCTGGACTCCCCCGCCAAGACCCCGGACGAGCTGCGCGAGGCACTCGCCCTCGGGATCGCCCTCAACGCCGACAACCCGCAGGAACTGGCCCGGCTGGACCGGCTCGTGCCGCCGGGCACCACCGCCGCCCCCCTGGGTCTGCGGGTCAATCCCCAGGTCGGCGCGGGCCGCATCGGGGCGATGAGCACGGCCACCGCCACGTCGAAGTTCGGCGTCGCCCTGCGCGACGAGGGCGCGGCGGACTGGGTGGTCCGCGCCTACCTCGACCGCCCCTGGCTCACCCGCCTGCACACCCACACCGGGTCGCAGGGCGTGCCCCTGGAACTGATGGCGGCCGGGGTCCGCGCCGCGTACGAGCTCGCCGAGCGGATCAACACGGCGGCCGGACGCCGCCAGGTCACCACCCTCGACATCGGCGGCGGCCTACCGGTCAACTTCGCCTCCGACGAGGTGCGGCCGGGCTTTCGCGCCTACGCCGACGCCCTTCGCACCGCCGTGCCGGGGCTCTTCGACGGGCGCTACGCGCTGGTCACGGAGTTCGGGCGGGCACTGGTGGCCAAGCAGGGCACGATCCTGGCGCGCGTGGAGTACGCCAAGACCGCCGGGGGCCGGGCGATCGCCGTGACGCACGCCGGCGCCCAGGTCGCCACGCGCACCGTCTTCGCGCCCGGCGCCTGGCCGCTGCGGGTGCTGGCCCTCGACGGCGAGGGGCGCCCCAAGCGCGGCGCCCCGGTCGTCCAGGACGTCGCCGGGCCCTGCTGCTTCGCCGGCGACCTCGTCGCGACGGCGCGTGAGCTGCCGCTGCTGGCCGAGGGCGACCTCGTGGCGCTGCCCGACACGGGGGCGTACTACTTCTCGACGCACTTCGCGTACAACTCGCTGCCCCGTCCCGGTGTCCACGGCTACAGCGGGCCCGGCCCGGACTTCCGCACCCTGCGGCGCGCCCAGACCCTCGAGGACCTCGTCCGCGAGAGCGGCGGCTGACCGGCCGCCGACCGGGCGGCCGGGCGGCCGGGCCGACCCCGAGCGTCACCCGAACGGCTCAGCGAGCCGCCGCCGCGGTCCGGCGGCGCGGCGCCCTACCCGGGGCGGCATCGCCCGCCACCGGGCCGGTGGCCTCATAACCGGGGACGGACCGGGCGGCGGGACCGCGCCCCGCATGCTCGGGCCGGACCCACAGCAGCGTCTCGTGCGCCCGCTCCCACGCCCCGAGGCGCACCGCCTTGACCCACAGCCCCGCCCCGACGCCCGCGAGCAGCATTCCCGCCGCCGCGGGCGCGGCGGCACCGGACGCGACGGCCACCACGAACGCCCCGAGCAGCCACCACCGCCGGGCCCGGGCCCAGGTGCGCGCGGAGACCCTGCGGTCCTGCAGGTAGACGCCCCGGGGCGCGCGCCCCGCCGCCTCCGCCAGAGCCGTGTACCGCCGCCGGCGCACCAGGAACGCCACCACCGCGGCGACGACGAAGAGCGCCGCCCCGCCCAGCACCCCGATCCTCCGGCCCGTCAGGCCGGGTACGAACGCCCCGACACCGGCCGCCACGACCCCCAGCCACCACAACCACCGCGCCGGCACCCGCACCAGGACCGCCACCCGTGCCAGCACATACGCTCCGCGCACCACCGCTGCCTCCTCCTCCTGATCACGGCTCGTTCGAGTGTGCCGAGCAGGCAGGTTACTCACGAAACATCAAGATTCCGTGAGTACGGCACCGCGTGCGGGCCCGAGAGGGCGGTGCTACCACTGGGATCAGGGGCCTGAGGGGCTGGAGTGGTGCCGATGAACATCGTGGTCGACCTCAATCGCTGCCAGGCCTACGCACAGTGCGCGTTCCTCGCTCCCGAGGTCTTCGAACTGCACGGCGAGGAGGCGCTGCTGTACGTCCCGGCCGTTCCGGCGGACCAGCACGAGCGCGTCCACCGCGCCGCGGTGGCCTGCCCGGTGCAGGCCATCCTCGTCGGCGGGGCGGCGGGTGCCGATGTCCGGTGAGCCACGTGACGGTCGCATCGTCGTCGTCGGTGCCTCCCTGGCCGGCCTCCGGGCCGCCGAGACCCTGCGCGACGAAGGGTTCGAGGGATCGCTGACCCTGGTGGGCGACGAGCCCCACCCGCCGTACGACCGGCCGCCGCTGTCCAAACAGGTCCTGCTCGGCCGGGTGCCCGCGGCGGGGACCGGACTGCCGGCGCGCCGCCGGGTGGACGCGCGATGGAAACTGGGCGTCGCCGCCACGGGGGTCGACGGCGTCGACAAGCGGGTCTTCCTCGCGAACGGCGAGGAACTCCCCTACGACCGGCTGCTGATCGCCACCGGCACCCGCGCCCGCCCCTGGCCGAACCCCGCCGAGGCCGCCCTGGACGGCGTGTTCACGCTGTGGACCAGCGACGACGCCGCCGGGCTCGCGCAGCGGCTGGACGCCGGGCCCCGGCGCGTACTGGTGATCGGCGCCGGCTTCACCGGCTCGGAGATCGCCTCCGCCTGCCGGGAACGCGACCTTCCCGTGACGGTCGTGGAGCGCGGCCCCGCGCCCCTGGTGGGCGCGCTCGGCGGGACACTCGGCGCGGTCGCCGCGGAAATGCACCGCAGGCACGGCGTGGACCTGCGCTGCGGCGTGCAGGTCACCTCACTGGAAGGTGACGGCCGGCTGACCGGCGCCCGGCTCTCCGACGGGAGCACCGTCGAGGCCGACGTCGCGGTCGTCGCCCTCGGCGCCGTCCGCAACACCGAGTGGCTGGCCGATTCCGGCCTGGCCGCAGGACCGCGCGGCGTCACCTGCGACGCCGGATGCCGCGCCTTCGACATGTACGGCATCGTCACCGACGACGTGTTCGTCGCCGGGGACGTGGCCCGCTTCCCGCACCCGCTCTTCGGCTACCAGCTGCTCGCCCTGGAGCACTGGGGCAATGCGGTCGCCCAGGCCGAGGTGGCGGCCCACAACATGGTCAGCACGGGGCCGTTCCGGCGGCCGCACCTGGCGGTGCCGACCTTCTGGTCCAGCCAGTTCGGCCACAACATCAAGTCGGTGGGCGTGCCCACCTACTCCGACCGGGTCGTCGTCGCCCAGGGCTCGCTGCGCGAGGCCCGGCTGGTCGTCGTCTACGGCTACAAGGGACGCGTCACGGCGGCCGTGTCGGTGAACCGGGCCAAGTGGCTGGACTACTACCGGAACCTGATCGAGACGGCCGCGCCGTTCCCGCCCGAGCCCGGCGCCGCCGACCGGGCGACCCCCATGCTCCCCCTGCCGTCCGACGTACCCGACCCGGCGGTGCTCTCGCACGGCCCCACGGTCGCCCTCACCGGTCATCTGCCGGACCGGCGCCTGACCCTGGTGCGGTCCGGCGGCTGACGGCCGCCGACCACGTGCCGGACGGGCCGCGGACACGCGCCGCGGCCCACGACGACGAGGAGCCCCCGCATGGCCGCGGACACGCTGTTCCGCAGGATCACCGACTACGCCAACCGGCCCGATCCGTACCCGCTCTACGCCGAACTGCGCGAGCACAAGGTGGCACCGCAGGACGACGGCAGCTACCTCGTCGGCACCTACCACGAGATCGCGGCCCTGCTCCACGACCCGCGGATCAGCTCCGACCGGCGGCACCGCAGCGACCCGCGGGAAGCCCGGCTGGCCGGGGAACTCGCGCCGGCCTTCATCGGCCTCGACGACCCCGAGCACGACCGGCTCCGCCGCATCGCGATGCGGCCCTTCGGCCCACCGCACGCCCCCGGCCGGGTCGACGCCATGCACGACGAGATCGTCCGCATCGCCGACGCGCTCGTCCGCGCGCTCCGCGACAGGCGCCGCGTCGACATCGTCGACGACTTCGCCTACCCGCTCCCCGTCACCGTGATCTGCCGGCTGCTGGGCGTGCCCCAGGAGGACGAGCCGATGTTCCGCGGCTGGTCCGACGCGATCGTCGGCGGACTGGACCTCAACCCCGACGAGGACCCCACCGAGCGCACGCAGGCCGCCACCGAGGCCCGCCGGGCCATGGGGGTCTACCTCGGCGGGCTCGCCGAGAAGCGACGCGGCAATCCCTCCGACGACCTGCTGTCGGCGTTCGTCAACGACCAGGACCCGGCCGGCGGGCTGACCCCGATCGAGCTGATGGTCACCTCGGTCCTGCTGCTCGTCGCCGGGCACGAGACCACCGTCAACCTGATCACCAACGGCATGCTCACCCTGCTGCGCCGGCCCGACCAGCTCGAACTACTGCGCCGCGAACCCGCCCTGATGCCGCGGGCGGTGGAGGAACTGCTGCGCTTCGAGCCGCCGGTGCACATGCTCCCGCAGCGCACCCCGCTGGTGGACGTCCAGGTCGCCGGAGTCACCGTGCCCAAGGGGGCGCCGCTGGTCCTGGTGCTCGCCTCCGGCAGCCGCGATCCGCGGCGGTTCCGGGACCCCGACCGCTTCGACCCGCGCCGCGCGGACAACCAGCACCTCGGCTTCGGCAGCGGCGTCCACAGCTGCTTCGGGGCACCGCTGGCCCGGCTGGAGGCGCAGATCGCCCTCACGGCGCTGCTGCGGAGCCTGGAGGACCCCCGGCTGGTGGAGGATCCGCCGCCCTACCGGCGCAGCCCGGTGCTGCGCGGCCCCCGGCACCTGCTCGTCGAGCACGACGGGGTACGCGCCTGAGCCTGCCCGTACGCGTCTTCGTCCCCCGAGGGGACCACCCGACCACCCGAGCCGGTCAGCGCCGCTTCCACCGACAGGTCGGGCACACAGGGCGGCACACGCCCGGACTGCGTATCGAGGAAACGCTCGACCACCTGCCCGCGGCGCACCACGTGCACACGTCGACGGGCCGCATCGGTCGCGAGGGACGGCCTGGCGCCTAGAACACCGCCGACAGCAGAGCAACGATCACAAGGACGGTGACCGCGGCACCGAGGGCGACACCCACCATGAGAAGCGCCTTCACGGCGGGGTTCAGTGTGGTCCGGGAAAGCCTCAGGTTCACCGCCAGCCCGAGTGCGCCCACGAGGCCACCGATCGCCCCTCCCCAGAACAGCAGGACGATGGGCAGGGCCACCAGCACGCCCTGCCAGAGCGGCAGTTCGCGTATCTGGCCGAACCAGTCCTTCTTCGCGGCGTCAGGCAGCAGATCGCGCACTTTTGTTGCCTTCCCGGCGGTCACGAGGTGGAGAGCACGGAGATCGTAACCCGGCTCGACGTGCGGACGGTACGGCGACGGCCTGCCGGAGGCGGACGCCGCCGGCCGTCCCGCCCGGGCGGCTCAATCCACGAACAGGCCCTGCGCCGCCGCCTTCGTGTCGAACTCCTCCAGGCGTGCCTGCGCGTCCGGCAGCCCGTCGCACATGGCCTCCAGCAGCACCCGGCCGAGCAGCATCGGCGCGCACGCCGTGTCGAAGGCGAGCCCCGTACCGACGGCCGCCGGAAGGAGGACGTCGCAATGGGCGGCGACCGGCGCGAACGCGCTGTCGGCGACGGTGACGACGGTCAACCCGGCGGCGCGGGCGTATCCCAGCGCCTCGACCACCTCGCGCGGGTGCCGGGGCAGCGCGAAGCACAGCAGCGCACTCGCCCCGGCCCGCGCGCAGGCATCGATGCGGTCGGCGAGCATGCTGCCGCCCTCGTCCAGAACACGCACGTCAGGGTGCACCTTCGCCGCGAAGTACCCGAACCCCCGGGCCTGGGCGGCCGCGGCGCGCAGCCCCAGCACCGGCAACGGCCGCGACGCGGCGAGCAGGGCGCCCGCGCGGGCGACGGGCGCGGGATCGGCGAGCAGCACCGCGAGGTGCCGCAGGTTCTCGATCTCGGCCTGCACCGCTTCCTGGTACTCGTTGTACGCGTCCCCGGCCGGCTTCCCCTCGGGCGCCGCGGCGGGCGCCACCTCGCGCAGGTGGCGGCGGAGCGCGGGGTAGCCGTCGAAGCCGAGCGCGACGGCGAAGCGGGTCACGGAGGGCTGGCTGACCCCGGCCAGCTCGGCAACCTCCACGCTGGACAGGAAGGGCGCGTCCGCGGCCCGCCGTACCAGGCAGTGCGCGATGCGGCGCTGGGTGGGCGTGAGCCGGTGCGCTTCGAACAGCTTCACCAGGCGCGCCGACGCGCTGTCGGTCCGGTCGGTCCCGGGGGCTCCGGGGGTCCCGGCGGCTCCGGCGGCGTTCTCGGTGGCCATGGCGCCTGCGCCCTCTCCGCTCGGCCATTCATGTGCCGACGACTCTGCATGATTCCATGCAGGAGGGCAAGACGCCCTGGTTCACGCGGGCGGCAACAGCTTCTTCTGCGGCTTGCCCATCGCGTTGCGCGGCAGTTCGGCCAGGAAACGCACCTTGCGGGGACGCTTGTGCACCGACAGGTGACCGGCCACGAAGTCGATCAGCTCCCGTTCGCCCACCCCGTCCGCCACCACGTAGGCCACGATCTCCTGACCCAGATCGGCGTGCGGCGCCCCCACGACGGCCGCCTCACGCACCGCGGGATGGTCCAGCAGGGCGCTCTCCACCTCACCCGCGCCGATCCGGTACCCGCCCGACTTGATCAGGTCCGTGGACGCCCGGCCCACGATCCGGTGCGTGCCGTCCGGTTCGATCGCCGCGACGTCCCCCGTGCGGAACCAGCCGTCCTCGGTGTACGAGGCCGCGGTCGCCTCCGGCCGCCCCAGATAGCCGTCGAAGAGCGTCGGCCCGGTCAGCTGCAGCTCACCGATCTCCGCGCCCGGCTCCGCGGCCACACGGGTGCGGATCCCCGGCAGCGGCGACCCGACGCACCCCGGGCGCCGCTCACCGGCCGCCCGGGCACTCACCGTGATCAGCGTCTCCGTCATGCCATAGCGCTCGACCGGCCGCTGCCCGGTCAGCGCCTCCAGGTCGCGGAAGACCGGCGCCGGCAGCGGCGCGCTGCCGGAGACCAGCAGCCGGGCGCCGCTCAGCGCCCTCGCGGACTCCGGGTCCCCCGCGACCCGGCCCCAGACGGTCGGCACCCCGAAGTACAGGCTGCCGCCCGCCGCCGCGTACGCCTGCGGCGTCGGGCGTCCGGTGTGGACAAGACGGCTCCCCGTGCGCAGCGCACCGAGCACGCCGAGCACGAGACCGTGCACATGGAACAGCGGCAGCCCGTGGACGAGGGTGTCCTCCGCCGTCCACTCCCAGGCCACCGACAGGGCATCCAGGTCGGCCGCGACCGCGCGGCGCGGGACGAGCACGCCCTTGGGCGGCCCGGTGGTACCCGAGGTGTACAGCACGAGAGCGATCGTGTCCGGGTCCGGCTCCGGGCCGTCCCAGGATCCGCGCTCGGTGAGGACGGCCGCAGGCGCCTGCACGGCCCCCGAGTCCCGCAGGATGTGATCACGCTCGGCCGGCCCCGCGTCCGGCGGCACCGGAACAACCGGGACGCCCGCCAGCAGCCCGCCGACGACCGCCACGACCGTCTCCAGGGACGCGGTCGCGCGCACCGCGACCGCCGGGGCGCCCGCGACACGCGCCGCGAAGGCACCCGCCGCGCCGAGCAGTTCCTCGCGAGAACACCGGCTCCCGTCGACGGTGACCGCGTCGGGGCGGTCGGACGGGGCGTGGTGGAGGGCGGTCAGCAGCGGCGCGTGTCCGGTCACGAGACGACCCTACTGGGGCCACCCCTGACAAGCTTCGGGGGTTTCCCCCAGTGTCACGGGCCCGCCCGGTGGCTACGGTGGCGCCATGGACGCCCGCGACCCAGAGCTCGAAAAGGAATTGGCCGCCACCCTCCAGGCACGCAAGGACCTGGGGGAGGAGTACGAGTCGGCCCTCATCGACTCCTTCATGGAAAAAATGGGCCAGCGCATCGACACCCAGGTCGAGCGCCGGGTACGCCGCGAACTCGCCGAGAGCCAGACGGCCTTCGCCCGTGCCGGACGCCGCGTCGGCCCGGAGGCCCGAGGCCCGGGCCACCGCTTCGGCGCCCGCTACGGCTTCGGGGCGTTCTCCCTGATCATGGCCATCCCGCTGTCCGCCATCGCCGCCGACAAGGCCGATCTGTCCGGACTGCTCGTCGCCTGGGTCGGCATCGTCGCCGTCAACGCGGCCCACGCCCTGGGGTGGCTCTTCCACGAGCGGGGCGACACGCCGCGCCGCGGCAAGGACCACGACGCCTGGGAGGGCTGACGGCCAAGGGCGGCGGGCGGCCCCCACCCGGCCGGAACGCGCCGGCGGCGGGGCGGCCCCACCGCACGGCCCGCGCCCGACACCCTCCGCCGCCACCGGCCCGGACGACATCGCCCGGACGACATCGCCACGACGACATCGCCACGACGACATCGCCCGGACGACGGGACCGGCCTGACCGCTCCCGTCCCTGCTCCGGCCGGTGTCGGCGAACGGGCAGCCACCCGGGACGCAGCCCACGAGGGCGGGCGCTACGCGTTCAGCAGCGCCACGACGCGGCGGGCCGCGCCCTCGTCCCGCGCCGCGGCGAAGGGCAGCGGCCCGGCGGCCATGCGGAACGGCAGCCCGTCCGCGCCGAGCACCGTGCCACCCGCCTCGGCGACCAGCAGGATGCCCGCCGAGTGGTCCCACGGGTTGTCGTAGACATAGGTCGCCGCGTCGAGCCGCCCCAGCGCGACGTCGAGATAGTCGCAGCCGGCGGAGCCGCTCGCCCAGGGCTTCACGCCGTACGCCGCTCCCCGCTCGTACAACCGCCGGTGCTGGTCGGCGGTGAGGTGCGCGGGCCGGGCACCGGCCACCAGCAGCACCTCGTCGGCGTCCGTCGCCCCGCCCGCGGGCAGCCGCAGCGGCCGGCCGCCCACATACGCGCCCTCGCCGCGCCGGGCGGTGGCGAGAACCCCGTCGACAGGCCGGTACGTCCAGGAGGCAAGCAGCTCACCTCGTGCGGCAAGGGCGACCTGGGTGACGAACGAGGCGTCGCCTCGGACGAAGTTGGAGGTGCCGTCGACCGGGTCGACGATCCAGACCGGATCATCGCCCGGCAGCGCCCGGAGCAGCGCGGGGTCGGCGTGCACGGCCTCCTCGCCGATGACGGCGGAGCCGGGCAGCAGACGGGTGAGCGTACGGGTGAGGCGTTCCTCGATACGGCGGTCGGCGACCGTGACGAGGTCCAGCGGGCCCTTCTTCTGTTCGACCTCGCCGTCGGCGAGACGACCGAAGCGGGCGAGCGCCTCCTCGTCGGCCGCGGTACGTATGGACTCCTCGACGGCTGCGGACGTCTGCGCGCTGATCACGGCGGCCACTCAACCAGAAGAGCGGTCCGCACGTGCGCGCGGACCGCTCTTCCACAGATTGCGCGGGAACCGCCGCACCCCCGGTCACCCGGGGGGCGGGACGACGGCGGTCCCCGCGAGGGACGCGGGCCGGATCAGGGCCGGGCACACGTCCTTGGGGTCACCATGGAGTCCGGGAGCCGCTCCGGAGTTCCTTGGCGCCACATCCGTGGTGTCGGCCGGGCGACCGGTGCGCCGTCCGCCGACATCCACCACTGTGCCGGAGCCGTGTTAAGCGCGTGCTGCGAGCACGTGACGTGGCTGTACCACTTCCGCGAACCTGCGACGCGGCGCCCCGAGGCGTCCGGGCCGCGAAGATGTCACGTGGCCTGCGCGGCAAGGAAGGCGAGCAGGTCCTGGCGGCTGACCACGCCCGTCGGCTTGCCCTCGACCAGCACGATCGCCGCGTCGGCCGAACCCAGCACGGCCATCAGGTCGCCGACCGGCTCCCCGGACCCCACCTGCGGCAGCGGCGCGCTCATGTGCCGCTCCAGCGGGTCGTCGAGGGTGGCGCGCTCGGTGAACAGCGCGTCGAGCAGCTCCCGCTCGACGACGGAGCCGATGACCTCGGCGGCCATGACGTCGGGGTGGCCGGCGCCCGGCTTGACGATCGGCATCTGCGAGACGCCGTACTCCCGCAGCACCTCGATGGCCTGGCCGACCGTCTCCCCGGGGTGCATGTGCACCAGCTGCGGGATGCCGCCGTCCTTGCGGTCCAGCACGTCGAGGACGCGGGCCTGGCCCGAGCCCTCGTCCAGGAAACCGTAGTCCGCCATCCAGTCGTCGTTGAAGATTTTCGAGAGGTAGCCGCGACCCGAGTCCGGGAGCAGGACGACCACCACGTCGTCCGGGCCCAGCCGCTCGGCCAGGCGGAGCGCCGCGACGACCGCCATGCCGCAGGAGCCGCCGACGAGCAGGCCCTCCTCCTTGGCGAGGCGGCGGGTCATCTGGAAGGAGTCCTTGTCGGAGACCGGGACGATCTCGTCGGCGACGGTGCGGTCGTAGGCGGTGGGCCAGAAGTCCTCACCGACGCCCTCGACGAGGTACGGGCGGCCGGAGCCGCCGCTGTAGACGGAGCCCTCCGGGTCGGCCCCGATGACCTTCACCCTGCCGTCCGAGGCGTCCTTGAGGTAGCGGCCGGTGCCGGAGATGGTGCCGCCGGTGCCGACGCCCGCCACGAAGTGCGTGATCTTCCCCTCGGTCTGCTCCCACAGCTCCGGGCCGGTGGAGTGGTAGTGCGAGGCCGGGTTGTTGGGGTTGCTGTACTGGTCCGGCTTCCAGGCGTTCGGGGTCTCGCGGACCAGCCGGTCGGAGACGTTGTAGTAGGAGTCGGGGTGCTCGGGATCCACGGCGGTGGGGCAGACCACGACCTCGGCGCCGTAGGCGCGCAGCACGTTGATCTTGTCGGTGGAGACCTTGTCCGGGCAGACGAAGATGCACTTGTAGCCCTTCTGCTGGGCCACGATCGCCAGGCCCACGCCCGTGTTGCCCGAGGTGGGCTCCACGATCGTGCCGCCGGGCTTGAGTTCGCCGCTCTTCTCCGCAGCCTCGATCATCCGCAGCGCGATGCGGTCCTTGACCGAACCGCCGGGGTTGAAGTACTCGACCTTGGCCAGGACGGTCGCCTGGATCCCTGCCGTCACGCTGTTGAGCCTCACCAGCGGCGTGTTGCCGACAAGGCTGATCATCGAGTCGTGGAACTGCACCATTGTCTCCGGGTTCTCCGAGATTGTGTGGCCAGGGTAAGGGGTTTTGCGGTGGGGGGCCGCCCCCGGCAGGGACCGTGCGTCGCATGGTTCACACCGGTGTTACGTACGCCCCGGAAGGCCCGGTTGTAGAGTCTCATCGTGGCGCGATCACGACACGTCGCACTTGCGACACCGGGCTTGTACGACCGGGGGGTGAGCAATGCCTGACGAAAAGCACCCGGGCACGGCCGATCCGGGCACCGACGTGCGCCCGGGTCCGGGAGGCGCCGACTACCTCGCGGCACTCAGCGCTCTGGCGGCCGTGGAGTCCGGCCTGGCCACCGTTCGGGAACGGCTCGCCGCCCTCGCCGCCGTGCGCCCGGCGCAGCCGGCCGAGCCGGTGATGCCGGGTGGGATCGCCGAGGTGATCCACGGGGAGGCGGAGCAGCAGCATGTGGTCGAACAGCTGCAGCGCGATGCCCGCAAGGAGGTGCTGACCTTCGTGCGGCCGCCGTACGTCGTCGCGGGGGGCAACACGGTGCAGCGTGAGCGGCTGGCCGCGGGGGTCGGGTACCGCTCGCTGTACGAGACGACGGCCCTGGTCTATCCGGGGGCGGCGGACATGCCGGGTTTTGTCGAGCCGGGCGAGCTGGCCCGGGCGGCGCCGAGCGTGCCGATGAAGCTGATGGTGGTGGACGCCGAGCGGGCGCTGTTGCCGCTGTCGGGGGGCCGCGACCGGTCCGTCGTCTCCTCCGCCGGCCTGCTGCTGCTGCACCCTTCGGTGCTGGTGGACGCGTTGCTGGAGCTCTTCGAGGACCGTTGGCTGCGCGGCACGCCGCTGCGTATGCCCTCGCCTGGCGGCACCGGTGAGGACCCGGGGTTCCCCGGCTCCCCGGAACTGGACGAGCAGCTGCTCTCGCTGTTGATGTCCGGGCTGCCAGACAAGGCGATCGCCTCCCAGCTCGGGATATCCCTGCGGACGCTGCAGCGCAGGATCCGGTCCCTGATGGAGTCCACCGGAACCGCCAACCGCACCCAGCTCGCCTGGTTCGTCGCTCAGCAGCGGCTGGCCTGACGCCGGGCCCCAGCGGTTGCGGCGGGCACCGGACGGGGCAACAAATCGTTGTACGGGTCGGGCCACGGGGGTCCGCACACCCGGCGCGGGAGGTGGACGTTGTCCAGGGCAAGGGTGGCGCGGCGGATCGCGACGGCCGCCGCGTACGGAGGAGGCGGCATCGGGCTGCTGGGCGGCGCCGCGGTCGGCCTGCTGCTCACCGAGGGCGCGCTCGCCCGCAGGGCCGTGGGCGGCTCCGATACGGTCCCGCCCCGCGCGGACGGCGTCTACGGGGCGGCTTTCGCACTGAGCACCGACGAGCGGCCGATCGTGCTGGCGTTGGTGGGCGATTCCACGGCGGCGGGGCAGGGGGTGCACCGGGCGAGCCAGACGCCGGGCGCGCTGCTGGCGTCCGGGGTGGCGGCGGTGGCGGAACGACCGGTGCGGCTGGTCAATGTGGCCAATCCTGGAGCGCAGTCCGACGACCTGGCCCGCCAGGTCGATCTTCTGCTGGGGCCCGTTCCCGGTACGGCGCCCGATCTGTGTGTGCTGATGATCGGGGCGAACGACGTGACCCGGCGGATGCCGCTGGCCGTCTCGGTGCGGCTGCTGTCCGACGCGGTGCGTCGGCTGCGCGAGGCGGGCTGCGAGGTGATCGTCGGGACGTGCCCCGACCTGGGCACGATCGAGCCGGTCTACCAGCCGCTGCGGTGGATCGCCCGCAGGCTGAGCCGCCAGCTCGCGGCCGCTCAGACCATCGCGGTGGTGGGCCTCGGCGGCCGCACCGTCTCTCTGGGCGACCTGCTGGGGCCCGAGTTCGAGTCCCGTCCCCGCGAGATGTTCGGCCCGGACAACTACCACCCGTCGGCGGAGGGGTACGCGACCGCGGCCATGGCGATGCTGCCGACCCTGTGCTCTGCCGCCGGGTTGTGGCCTGAGGAGGACGAGCGTCCCGATGCCCGGCGCGGCGAGGGCTTCCTCCCGGTGGCCGAGGCCGCCGCGGAAGCCGCGGGCGAGGCCGGCACCGAGGTCACCGCGGCCGCCGGGACGGTCTCGGGGCCCCGGGGCCGCTGGGCGGTGCTCAAGCGGCGCCGTCGTCGGCGCCTGCCCGACGCGTCGGAGGCGGCCGCCTCGGAGGCGGCCGAGGCCGCGCAGAACTGAGCGGGCCCCGCCCTGCCCCCGTCCGTGGCGGGGGCAGGGCGGGGCCCGTCGCGCACCCAGGGGCCTGCGCGGCCGGGCCCGCCCCCGCGGTGCGCCGGCCTCAGCCGGCCTTGCGCTGGGTGAAGCGGAGCAGGTTGCCGGAGGGGTCGCGGAAGGCGCAGTCGCGGACGCCGTAGGGCTGGTCCATGGGTTCCTGGAGCACCTCGGCGCCCGCGTCGCGGATGCGCGTGAAGGTGGCGTCGACGTCAGCGGTGGCGAAGATGACGCCGCGCAGCATGCCCTTGGCCAGCAGTTCGCTCATGGCCCGCTTGTCCGCGTCGGAGGCGCCGGGATCGGCCAGGGGCGGCTCGAGGACGATCTCCACGCCGGGCTGGTCGGGCGAGCCGACGGTCACCCAGCGCATGCCTTCGAACCCCACGTCGTTGCGGACCTCCAGGCCCAGGACGTCGCGGTAGAAGGGGAGTGCCTTGTCGTGGTCGTCGACGGCGATGAAGCACTGTGACAGCGTGATGTCCATGCGGACCACGCTAGGCCGTCGCGGCGGGCTTGGCGTCCTTGTTCCGGATGGGTCTGGTGTAGCGCTTCGCGATGCAGGCGGGGATCGGCGCGCCCGGCTGGTGGTCGCGGGCGCGGTAGGCGCTCGGGGTCTCCCCGACGAGTTCGGTGAAGCGGGAGCTGAAGGATCCGAGCGAGGTGCAGCCCACCGCGAAGCAGACCTCGGTCACCGTGAGGTCGCCGCGCCGGAGCAGGGCCTTGGCCCGCTCGATCCGGCGGGTCATGAGGTAGCTGTACGGGGTCTCGCCGAAGGCGGCCCGGAAGCTGCGCGAGAAGTGGCCGGGGGACATCAGTGCCGTGCGGGCCAGCGCGGTGACGTCGAGGGGTTCCGCGTAGTCGCGGTCCATCGCGTCGCGGGCGCGCCGCAGCCGTACCAGGTCGTCCGGATTCACCGGCCCAGCATGGCACGGTGGGCGCGTTCGCGGCGGGGATGCGCCATCATGGACTAAGCAAGCGCTCAGAAAGAGGTCCGCGTCACAGCCCGCAAGCCGTGACTCGCTCCGGTACGTACGGGTAACTTCCCGGAGAGTCCCATCCGTCCCCGCCGCTCGTCGAGGAGTCGCGATGCCCGAAGCCGTGATCGTCTCTGCCGCCCGTTCGCCCATCGGCCGGGCCGTCAAGGGGTCCCTGAGGGACCTGCGTCCGGACGATCTGACCGCCACGATCGTGCAGGCGGCCCTCGCCAAGGTGCCGCAGCTGGACCCGCGCGAGATCGACGACCTGATGCTGGGCTGCGGTCTGCCCGGCGGCGAACAGGGCCACAACCTGGGCCGGATCGTCGCCGTGCAGATGGGCATGGACCACCTCCCCGGCTGCACGGTCACCCGCTACTGCTCCTCCTCGCTGCAGACGACCCGGATGGCTCTGCACGCCATCAAGGCGGGCGAGGGCGACGTCTTCGTCTCGGCCGGCGTCGAGACGGTGTCCCGGTTCGCCAAGGGCAGCTCCGACGGTCTGCCCGGCACCCACAACCCGCTCTTCGCCGAGGCCGAGGCCCGTACCGCGGCCCGGGCCGAGCAGGGCGGCGGGACGTGGCACGACCCGCGTGAGGACGGGCTGGTCCCGGACGCGTACATCGCGATGGGCCAGACGGCCGAGAACCTGGCGGCCCTCAAGGGCATCACCCGCGCGGACCAGGACGCGTTCGGCGTCCGCTCGCAGAACCTGGCGGAGGAGGCCGTCGAGAAGGGCTTCTGGGAGCGTGAGATCACCCCGGTGACGCTGCCCGACGGCACCGTCGTCGCCAAGGACGACGGCCCGCGCTCGGGGGTCACGCTCGAGGCCGTCCAGGGCCTGAAGCCGGTCTTCCGCCCGGACGGCACCGTGACCGCCGGGAACTGCTGCCCGCTGAACGACGGCGCGGCGGCGCTGGTCGTCATGAGCGACACCAAGGCGCGCGAGCTCGGCATCACCCCGCTCGCCCGGGTGGTCTCCACGGGCGTCTCGGCGCTGTCGCCCGAGATCATGGGCCTCGGTCCGGTCGAGGCGTCCCGCCGGGCCCTGAAGCGGGCCGGGCTGACCATCGGCGACATCGACCTGGTCGAGATCAACGAGGCCTTCGCCGCGCAGGTCATCCCCTCCTACCGGGAGCTGGGCGTCGACCTGGACAAGCTCAACGTCAACGGCGGCGCGATCGCGGTCGGCCACCCCTTCGGCATGACGGGCGCCCGCATCACCACCACGCTCATCAACTCGCTCCAGTGGCACGACAAGCAGTTCGGCCTGGAGACGATGTGTGTCGGCGGCGGCCAGGGCATGGCCATGGTCCTCGAACGCCTGTCGTAGCGCCCGCCGCGCTCATTGGCATGTGCGTTCGAGGCACAAGTCGCAATCGAACCGCCCCCTGGATGTGACCTCATCCCGGGGGCGGTCGTTTACGCAGGTCAGATGCGCATCACCGATACAGGCGGAGACTTTGGTCCCACCCATATCGTGACGTTCCGCACTGCAGAGGCCATTGATTCCGGTGCAGAGTGGTGGTGTACAGGAGGCCAGGCTCGGGAAGCACAGTCGGGAGTACGCCAGTGAGCGCCATGTTCCTCGTCCTGCTGACGGGTGCGGCAACCGCCGTTACCGCCGGCTCCGCCGCGCTGCTCGCCGCACGCGGCGTACGCCGTGACGTCGCGGCCCTGCGCGCGGACCTGGCCGAGGCCCGTGCCGAGCGGGCGGCCGCGGTACCCGCCGCGCGCACCGCTCCGGACACCGAGGCCATCCGCACGGCCGTCGCCGACGCGCTCGCCGACGAACGCGAGCGTGAACTGGCCGAGGCGCGCGCCTTCTGGGCCGCGCAGGAAGCCCCCTTCGGCTACGGGACCGCCGAGGCGGGCGAGGCCCTGGTCGACCCGCAGCTCGATGCCCAGGTCTTCGGCGGCCCGGGGACCCCCATACCCGGCTCAGCCGGCACCGACCACGAGGTGCTGCCGTACGGCCCGTTCCTCCCCCGCCAGGCCGACCTGGCCGGCCTGGAGGCCGGCGGCCCGGCGCCCTTCCGGCACCCCTCCGACCCCGACTTCACGGTCCCGGCCCCGGTGGTGGCCAACCAGGAGCAGACGGCCGAGCGCCTGTCCGAACTCGCGGAACTGCGGATGCCGCTCGCCGATCTCCGTCCCGGCCCGCTGGGCACGCTCGACGTGTACGTCTTCGCCGACGGCACCACGCTCTGCATGACCCCGGGCGACCGGGACACCGCCGACCGCCTCTGCGACGCCCTGGACCGCGGCGAGTGCCCGGTCCTGCTGGGCGGCTCCGCCGTCGCCGGCGGCTACGCGCTGACCTTCACCTTCGGTGAGGAGTCCGTCTACGTGCTGGCCGACCGGGTGGTCGCCTCGCTGTAGCCCGGCCCGTCCTAGAGACCGCAGCGCACGGCCGTGTCCCCGATCCGGGCCACGGCCGCGTCGCGTACGTGCGCCAGCTCCGGGTGCTGTTCCAGGGCGGCCGCCAGGTCGTGGGCGGCCACCGAGATCTGGTCCCCGATCGCGAAGACCCCCTCGTCCGGCATCGTCAGCGGTTCCCGCCCGGGGAACTCGACCGACTGCGCGCGGGCGGCCAGGTCACGGGCGAGTGCCAGGCCCTCCCGGGCCACCTCGCCGCGCAGCCGGCTCTGCGGCAGGGAGCGGTAACGCGCCGCCAGGAGTCCGGCGGCGTCACGGAGCGTCGTACAGTCCAGCACCCCGCGAGCCTACCGGTGCGTACACACAACCGAGCGCCTCACACTGTTGCCAACGGTCGGCGGCTCAGGCACGGTGGGGTGACCGGAACGCATACCGGAGGCGCCGATGTCCCAGACCTTCTCCGAAGAGACCCACCGGAACCTGCTCTCCCACATCCCGCACTGCACCGGCCGCGAGATCGGCGAATGGCTTCGCATGGTCGACGACGGGCCCGCATTCCTCCGCTTCGAGGAGAAGGTCAGCTGGCTCCGCAGCGAGCACGACCTGTCCTACGGGCACGCCAAGGCCATCGTCCACGAGCACGACCTGAGGCGGGCCGCACGCAGGTTCGGCTGACGCGCTCCCCCCTTTCCCGCACATGCGAACGGGCCCCGCAGGCAGCGCCCACGGGGCCCGTTGAATGTAGGGCGGGTCAGCGCACTCAGTCGTCGCCGCGCAGAATCGCGATCAGCCGCAGCATCTCCATGTAGATCCAGACCAGGGAGAGCGTCAGGCCGAAGGCCGCCAGCCAGGACTCCTGGCGCGGAGCGCCGTACTGAATGCCGTCCTCGATCTGCTTGAAGTCCAGCGACAGGAAGAACGCGCCCAGCGCGATCCCGATGACGCCGACCACGATGCCGAGGCCGCCGCTGCGCAGGCCGAGCCCGTCACCGCCGCCGATCATCGCGGCGATCAGGTTCACGAACATCAGGATGACGAAGCCGATGGCGATCGCCATGCCGATGCGGGTGTAGCGGGCGGTGACCCGGATCAGGCGCGTGCGGTACGCGACCAGCATGCCGACGAAGACCGCCATGGTCCCCAGCACCGCCTGCAGCGGGATGCCCGGCCACACGAAGTTGAGGATCTTACTCCAGATGCCGAGGAAGACGCCCTCGAAGACCGCGTAGCCGAGGATCAGCGCGGGCGAGGCCTCGCGCTTGAACGACTGGATAAGGCCCAGGACCAGGGCCACGAGCGAGGCGCCGATCGCCAGGCCGTAGCTCTTCTCCGAGACCGGCAGCACGAACCACGCGACGAGCGCGCCGAGCACCACGGTGCCCAGGGTCATGGCGGTCCGCATGACGACGTCGTCCATCGTCATCCGGCCGGTCTGCGCGGGGGCGGCCGGCGGGGCCTGGTACGTCGTGTCGTAGGGGTTGGTGCCCGCGTACGGGTCGGTGCCCGCGTACGGGTCGGTGCCCGCGTACGGGTCCGTGCCCGTGTGGGGCCCGCCCTGCGTCTGCGGCCGGCCGCCGAAGCCCGCGTAGCCCTCGCCGCGGGAGAACCCACGCCGCGAGAAGACCGGGTTGCTGCTCCTCATCTGTCACTCCTCCATGGCCGCGCGATACGGCTTCGCACCAGAGTAATGGTATGGCAAAGCGGGGCGCCTACACCTCAAGGAGGATCTTTTGCGTCCGCCTCTCCTGCCCGCCCACCACGTATGTCCCCGTCGCCGCGGCGCCACACCGCCCGAGAACGGACGGCGGGTGCCGGGGAGGGACATGCCCCTCCCCGGCACCGTCGGGAGCGCGTCGCCGCTCAGCGACGCCCGGCCAGAGCCTCGCTCAGCACGTCGTGCACGTAGGTGTTGGGGTGCTTGCCCGAGAAGCGGTCGGCGAGGGGGCCGGCCGCGGTGACGGGGACGTCCACACCGGTGTGACCGGAGGTGGTCCAGTCGATGTAGAAGGACTTGTCGCTGCCGCGGATGGCGAACGGACCGTCCTCGGCGGAGATGCCGTCGCCGGACTCGTCGGCGGAGTCGGCCTCCTCCACTGCCAGGCCGCCGGTCTCGTGGTCACCGGTGACGACCAGCAGAGTGTCGGGGTGGGTGGCGACGTAGGCGCGGGCCACCGCGACGGTCTTCTCCAGCTCCTGCATGGACTGCAGCACGCGGGTGCCGTTGTTGTTGTGCGCGAACTCGTCCACGCCCTCCTCCTCGACCATGAGGAAGAAGCCCTTCTTGTTCTTGTCCAGCGTGCTCAGGGCCTTGCTGGTCATGGTGGACAGGCCGACCACCGGGTTGTAGACGTCGCCCTGGCCCTCGGGGTGCTGCTGGAACATCTCCTCGTTGGCGAAGAGGCCGAGGAGCTTGCCGCCCTTGGCGCGGTTCAGCTGGTCCGCGCTGGTGACGTAGGTGTAACCGGCCTTCTCGGCCTTCTTGATCAGGTCGCCCTTGGTGCCCTTGCTCGCCTCGGAGGGGTCCTCGGCGGGCTTGTCCTGGAAGGCGCCGGGGTCGCCCGCGGGCAGCCACCAGTCCTCGCCTCCGCCCAGGATGACGTCCGGCTTGCTGACGTCGATGTACTGGCGCGCGATCTCGTCCTGCGCCGACCGGTTGGCGGTGTTGGAGAAGAAGGCGGCCGGGGACGCGTCGGTGACCTGGGCGGTCGTGACCAGGCCGGTGGCCTTGCCGGCGGCCTTGGCCTGCTGGCCCAGGGTGGCCAGCGGGTTGCCGTCCACGTCGACGCTGATCGCGCCGTTGTAGGTCTTCTCACCGGTCGCCCACGCGGACGCGGCCGCGGCGGAGTCGGTGATGACGGCCTTCGGGTCGTCCGGGTCGGTGGTCAGCTGGCCCGAGGAGGGGAGCTTGTCCATCGCGAGCTGGCCGTACTGGCCGGCCAGGTGCAGGCGCGCGGCCTGCCGGGCGGCGGCGCCCATGCCGTCGCCGTTGATGAAGATGACGTTCTTCGCCGCCGGGGCCTTGCCCTTGGCCGCGGCCTGCGGGGCCGTGGCCGACGCGCCCAGCGTCGGGTTGACGACCATGGTCACCACCGCGGCAGCGGCGGCGGCCGCCACCGGCGCGGCGTACCGCCGGGCCTTGCGTACACCCTCGGACACGACGACCTCCGTTGTTCACTGCTTGCCATTGCTTGGGCGTGAACTTAGGAGCCTTAGGGGGAAGCTTGACTACGAAGAGATGTCCACTGCGCGAAGGGACCTTCAGGTAACGGTAAAGCCCGCGGCCCTGGCCATTCCGTACAGGTCGCGGGGACCCGGTGCCCGCCGGGCCACATCCGGCGGGGGCAAGGTCGTTCGCCCTGCACGGGGACGGTGGGGGGCCGGAACGAGCGGCCGGGTGGCGGGCCGGAACGGGCGGCTGCCGCGAGGGCGCAGGCACGAGGGGGCGCAGGCACGAGGGGACGCAGGCACGAGGGGGCGCCGTGTGCGCATCGCGGTGGTGGTCTCGAAGTCCGTGCCGGCCGTCCGCGTGCGGTGCGACGCCGTTTCGCCGCTGACGGTGGCGCTGCGGCTCCTCGCCGCGCTCCTCGCCCCACCCGTGACATGTGTGCCGCTCCGCGGCCCGGATCAGGCAGGTGCCGGGGCATGCCGCCACCGGGCAGTGCACCCGCCCAGGGGGGGCCGGCGGCGCCCTGACGGGGCGCCGCGGCTCACGCTCCGTGCGCGCCCGGCAGGGGGATGGTGAAGTCGTCCTCGACCGGCGGGTCCAGTTCGTGCGCGAGCAGGCCCGTGGCGGCGAAGCACCGCACCCGCACCGCGGACGGGCTGACATCGAGCCGCAGGAAGCTCTTGAAGAAGGGTGGGCTGTACGTCGCCGAGCCGGGGGAGAGCAGGCGGGTCAGCATCCGGCGGACGGGCAGCCGCACCCGGCGCCGGCGGTCCGGGCGCGGTGGGGCGCCCAGGACACCGGCGACGAAGCGCGTCCGCAGGGTCACCCGGGCGCCGGTGGCCCGGGTGGCCGGAACGCCGAGGCGCCGGGCGAGAACCGCGGACGCCTCGTCGGGGGTCAGCTCGAACAGGCGGCGCAGATGGAGCCGGCGGCCGTAGAGCCTGCTGTAGAAGGCGAGGGAGTCGCCGCGCATCGGATAGCAGCGGAACCGGTCCTCGGCGACGCCGCCGACCTCCACCCGGGGGATCGTGTGGGTGGCGTGCATGAAGGCCCCGCCGCCGCCGGAGACGACGTACTCGATCCGGCGCCCGTCCACGTCGACCGGGTAGTGCTGGTAGTTGTGGATGTCGCCGCCGATCACGGCGACGACGTTGCGCTCCGGGTCGCGGACGATCTCGTCGACCGTGCCGCCGCCCTCGATGGCGCAGGGGTGGTGCTCGCCGTCCACGTAGATCGGGGAGCCGGTGACGAGGATCTTGGGCCGGGGCCCCTGGGAGACCCGGCGGAGCCACTCGCCCTGCTCCCTGTCGATGCCGCCGAGCAGTCCGGTGTCGATGCCGATGATCCGTATCGGCCCCGAGTCGATCGCCCAGTACGGGCCGGGCTGGGACGCCGTCTGGGAGGACGCCGAACGCATCAGGCGGGCCTGCTCGAGCCGGGCGTCGTCCGGGGGGTCGGGCTCGGCCCACAGCAGGGTGCGCCACCAGGGCCGGGACAGCGTTCGGGGGCGCGGCGCGGGCGCCAGGGCGGGGGCGCGGCAGAACACCCGCATGAACCCAGTGAGCCCGTCGTACCAGTCGTGGTTCCCCGGGATGGCGTAGACGGGGGCGTCGTAGTCCCGGTAGGGACGGAAGAACTTGGTGCCGTACTCGTTGGCGCTGCCGACCGGGTAGAGGACGTCGCTGCAGAGCACCGCGTACCGTGTGCCGGCGCCCGCCTTGAGCATCCCGGGGACGACCGCGTACTGCGGGGCGTCACCCTCACCGGTGTCGCCGAGCAGCAGGAAGGAGAACGTGTCGGGGTCGTCCCGCTCGATCACCAGGTCCGCGCCGGCCGCCCCCCGCTGCCGCTGACCGTCCACCCAGCGCTGCCGGTCCCGGCCGGTCGGGTCGCCGAAGAGCGAGGCGAGGGGACCGTTACGGGCCTTCCACAAGGTCACGGGGTCCAGCCACGAGAGGTTGACCACCCGGGCGGGCATCAACTCCCGGTAGGCGCCGTGCTGACGGCCCTCCCAGCCGGCGCCGGCCAGGGATTCACGCGAGGAGTCGGGCACGGGCGCACTCTAGCAACCGCTGCGCCCGCCGGCCCCGGGCGTCCGGAACTCCCCTCAGGCCTCGGCGTCCTGGGGGTACCAGCGCAGTTCCACCGTGTTGCCGTCCGGGTCCTGCACATAGGTCGACAGCGCCTCGCCGCGTGCGCCGAACCGCCGCACGTTCGCCTCCAGGACCGTGAACACCCCTGAGGCGACGACCTCTTCCCAGTCCAGCGGCTCCACGGTGAGGCAGATGTGGTCCACGTTGGACTCGCCGCGGGGCCCGGCGACCAGGTCGATGACGGTCTCCGGGGTGACCCGCACCGACGGGAACGGGGCCTTCCCGGCCCGCCATTCGTCGACGCGCACCGGTTCGAGGCCGAGTGGGCCGGTGTAGAAGGCCAGGGACCGCTCGACGTCGGCCACGTTGAGGACCAGGTGGTCGAAGGCCTTCACCCGCAGCACGGTCATGTCTCCTCCAGAGGTGGTGGTCCGGACGCTCCCGCGCACCGCCCGTGGCCGGTCCGCGGGGGCCGGTGGTCAGAAAGGGCTGAAACCGACCGCGGCGAGGGTGCCGTGTTCCACGGCGGCGCGCGGCAGGGTGAGGCCGAAGTGGCGTTCGCCCATCGCGAGGATCTCGTCCTCCCCGTGGACGTCGGGTGCGGCGGTCCCGTCGGGGAGCAGCAGGCCCACCTCCCGCAGGACCGGCACCAGTCGGTCCGGGTCCTCCCCGCCGAGCTGGGCGGCCTCGACACCCGGCTCGAAGGCGCCCACGACCCGGCCGTCCTCGGCGTACAGGAACCAACGCGGCGGCGCGCCCCCGTTGAGGTACACGACCGCCTCGGTCCCCCGGGAGACCTGGCGCAGTGTTCTGCGGTCCATGCCCTCGGCACTCCGGTGTTCCAGGGCGAACGCCCATCCGCCGCAGGTGCCGAGCCGGGCCACCGGCCCCTTCTCGTCCGACCATTCCATCGCGTCGTCGTCGGTGAGTCCCTCGCGGATCGCTCCGGCGTCGCCGCCCATCCGGCGGACCAGCTCGGGTACCTCGAGCCCGCGGGCGAAGGTCAGGCAGTAGGTGTCGAAGGCTTCGGCGATCCACCGGACCCCGTCATCCGCCACAAGGACCCTCCGCACGATGTCTGGCTGCTCGGTGTACCCGGGCACGGAACGCACCGCGCGGCGGCGGCCGGTCAGCGGACACACTAGCCCAGGGCGGCGCGGCGGGGCGCCCGCGCGGGGGAGGCGGGCCCGGCAGTCGTCTGCCGGGCCCGCCTCGTATCGGCCCGAAGGGGAAGGCGTTACGGCATGGTCAGCGTGGCGAGGGGGTGGTCGGCGGCGTCAAGGACGGTGACGCTTTGGAAGTAGCGGCCGACCGGTGCCGGGAGCGGCCTGGGCACGGGGGTGGTGGCGTACCAGGCGCCCCAGCCGGGGTGTCCCGGCAGCCGTATGACGGTGCCGGTGACCGTCCCCTCGTCGGTGACGACCTCGACCTTGGCGGCGTTCTCCGGGGCGACGTACACCCCGGACAGGAAGAACTGGTCGCCCACCGTCTCGGCCTGGAGACTCACGTTGGGCTCGTCGCGGTCGATGTTGCCGTCCACCACACTGCGGAACTGGCCCTCGGGCATGTCGGGGGTGGTCCAGTGCTTGCCCTCCCGTGTGAGCCACAGCTCCACACCGGGGGCCGCCTGGACATGCTCACCGGGCCGTACGATCCGCGCGGCCGCGGTCCTCGCGGCGTGAGCACCGGCCGATGCGCCGACCGAAGCGCCCTGGGCCGTCGTGCCGGCGGCCTGGGCGGGGGTCAGCGCGTGTGCCACGGTCGGCACTCCCAGCAGTGCCGCCGCTGCCACGGTGGCCGCCACGTACTTCTTCATCCGGGTCATGGACGAGGCTCCTTGCAGACTGTCGTTCAAGAGATACGGAAGGCGTGTCGCGCCCCTCCACACCTAGAAACCACCACCTGGAGCGGATCAGTTGTCGGCCCACGCGACCTTTCGCGAGTTGGCCGAAACCGTGTGGCCCTCAACCCCGGCGGCAGGAAGTGGGCCGCAGTGATCGCCTGCCGCGCCCCTGCGCGAGTCCGCAAAACCCCGGAACGCCGGTTACGACGGGTCGATCGTCACCCGGGCGCGAAGGCTTCGGCGTGGACGGTGGGCCCGGATCCGGACGACCCGCGTCCCGCCCCGGGTTCCCCATCGGCCGCATGCACGCCGGCACATGCGCGGTGGTACGAGGCAACGGCGTGCATGCGGCCTACGGGCCCCGTGGTCCGCGCACAGGGCCCGAACGCTGCCGCGAGGCGGACCTGGAACTCGTCCGAGGTCGCGTGCCCCGCACCCCGGGGTGCCACGGTGGCGGGTGCATGTGGAGCGCGAACCGATGGTGGGCGCTCACTCGCTCGCGCGCAGGCCGCGATGGGATCGGACGCGATCGAGGGTCAGGCCGCCTGGGTCACCCCGCAACGCGACCGGCGGTCACGCCGGGGCCCGGATGATGAGAAACCGGATAAATCGCCCGCGGCGCGAGCGGCGGCACCGGCCGGCACCGCCGCCGCCGGCCTCGTTGTCACACGTGGACCCGCTGTCCGGTCTCTCGGTGTGCGCAGGCTGCATGACAGGGCAGTCTGCGTCGGCACGGTGATCATCCGTGCCGCGCGGCGGCCGGCGACCCGGTTCGGCACGGGGTCCGGCTGCCCCGGAGCGCCCGCCCCAGCGGTGGAGGCGGGCGCTTCGCGCTCCGCCATCCCAGGCCGTGCAGGTCGTGGGGCATGGTGGCGCCGTCGGCCCGAGGGGAGCGAGAGTGTCTCGAGCCGTGCCCGCCATCGTGAGGTACGGGAGCGTTCCCCCACTCCCTGCTGGTCGGCGTCGCAGGCAGACGTGGTGCCCGGAACCGGATTCGAACCGGTACGCCCGCAAGGGGCAGCGAGGTTTAAGCTCGCCGTGTCTGCATTCCACCATCCGGGCAGGGCGGCGCGATCGCGCGGGACGAGCCTATCCGGCGGGGTGGGTGGAACAGGGCCCCGGATTCCTCATGTTGTCTGATTTTGAAGTCGCCTGACGCTTTGTCATGTATGGCTGCAACTGGGGAAAGCACAGGCCCGGGGCGGTTCGGGCGGAGGACCAGGCCCGCTGCACATGACGCGAAATCGCTTACCCCAGGGCGCGGCATCCCGCGTCGCCGTCATACCCAAGTAGGACACGGGGGTCCGCGTGTACCTCTCTGGACTGCCTGTGAAGCCACGATGTGGACGGATTCCGGGGACGTACGCGGGCGAAACAATGGAGCGGTCCGATCAACTCCCCGTCCCGACAGGAGCAGCGTGCCGTGACCACCACCACCGCACCCCCCACCGCCACGGCCACGGCCGCCCGTGCCATCGAACTCAGCAAGGTCTACGGAGCGGGCGAGACACGGGTCGTGGCGCTCGACGCGGTGTCGGTGGAGTTCCGCACCGGCGAGTACACCGCGATCATGGGGCCCTCGGGCTCGGGCAAGTCCACGCTGATGCACTGCATGGCGGGTCTGGACACGGTCTCCTCCGGCTCGGCGTGGATCGGCGACACCGAACTGTCGGCGCTGAACGACAAGCACCTCACCAGGCTCCGCCGGGACAAGATCGGCTTCGTCTTCCAGGCGTTCAACCTGCTGCCGACGCTCACCGCCGCGGAGAACATCACGCTGCCGATGGACATCGCCGGCCGCAGGCCCGACAAGCAGTGGCTGGACCGCGTCGTCGAGACCGTGGGCCTGTCCGGAAGGCTGTCGCACCGGCCCTCCCAGTTGTCCGGCGGTCAGCAGCAGCGCGTCGCCGTGGCCCGCGCCCTGGCGAGCAAGCCCGAGATCATCTTCGCCGACGAACCGACCGGCAACCTCGACTCCCGCTCCGGCGCGGAGATCCTCGGCTTCCTCCGCAACTCCGTGCAGGAACTCGGCCAGACCGTCGTCATGGTCACCCATGACCCGGTCGCCGCCTCCTACGCGGACCGCGTGGTCTTCCTCGCCGACGGACGGATCGTCGACGAGCTGCACGGCCCGACGGCGGACACGGTGCTGGAGCGCATGAAGCGCTTCGACGCCAAGGGCCGCACCAGCTGATCCCGCCACCGACCACGCGCCACGACCGAGAGACAGCCCTCACATGTTCCGTACCGCCCTGCGCAATGTGCTCGCGCACAAGGCCAGACTGCTGATGACCGTGCTCGCCGTCATGCTCGGCGTCTCCTTCGTCTCCGGCACCCTGGTGTTCACCGACACCATCGGCAGTGCCCTCCGCAAGGCCTCCGCCAAGAGCTACTCCGACGTCTCGGTCGCCGTCACCTCCGCGAACGCCGACCATCCGCTCCCGCAGCGCCTGGTCGACGAGATCGGCCGCCTGCCCGGCGCCGAGTCCACAACGGCGACCGTGACCGGTTTCACCGCGCTCGCCGACAAGAAGGGCCGGATGGTCGGCGACGGCTGGTCCACCCGCGGCGGCAACTACACGGGGGCGGGCCGCTACCCGATGCTCCGGGGCCGCGAACCGCACACGTCCTCCGAGGTCGTTGTGGACTCCCGGACCGCCGAGCGCACGGGCTACTCCGTCGGCGACACCCTGCGGATGTCCATCGACGGCCCGGTGATGCGGCAGAAGGTGACCGGCGTCTTCAGCACGGACGACGGCAACGTCGCCGCCGGCGGCAGTCTGGTGCTCTTCGACACCGCCACGGCCCAGAAGCTCTTCGGCAAGCCGGGCTCGTACAAGGAGATCGACGTCAAGGCCGCGCCCGGTACCGCGCAGACCGCCCTGCGGGCCGAGATAGACAAGCTGCTGCCGCGCTACGCAAAGGACGCCACCGCGACCACCGGCCGGCGGCTCGCGGACGAGGAGGCCCGCCGGATCGCCTCGGATCTCAGCAGCTTCAACAGCACCCTGCTCAGTTTCGCCGGCATCGCGCTCTTCGTGGGCATCTTCATCATCGCCAACACCTTCACGATGCTCGTCGCACAGCGCACCAAGGAGCTGGCCCTGCTGCGCGCGGTGGGCGCCAGCCGCCGGCAGGTGACCCGGTCGGTGCTGGTCGAGGCTCTTGTCGTGGGCGCGGTGGCCGGTGTCACCGGGTTCCTGCTGGGCGTCGGCATCGCGGCGATCATGCGGGCGGCGCTCGCCTCGGCGGGCGCGCTCCTGCCCGAGGGCGCCCTCGCCGTGCAGCCCGGCGCCGTGGCCGCGGCGCTCGGCGTCGGCGTGGGGGTCACCATGCTCGCGGCCTGGTTGCCGGCCCGCCGGGCCGCCAAGATCCCCCCGGTCGCGGCGATGAGCAGTGTGCACGCCCCGGACACCGCCAGGGGCCTGCTGCTGCGCACCACCCTCGGCGCGCTGCTGTCGGCGGCCGGTGCCGTCCTGGTGCTGGCCGGCTCGGGAATGAAGAACGGCAACATCGTCCTGGGCGGCGGCGCCGGGCTGCTGCTGATCGGCGTCTTCGTCCTCACCCCGCTGCTGTCCCGGCCGGTGGTCGCCGCGGCCGCGCCCCTGCTGCGGCCCTTCGGCGTCACGGGCAGGCTCGCCCGGCAGAACGCGGTGCGCAATCCGCGGCGTACCGCCGCCACCGCCTCCGCGCTGATGATCGGCCTCACCCTGATCACCTCCCTCACGGTGGTGGCAACCTCGGTCAAGACCACCGTGAACCAGACGGCGGCCGCCCATCTGAAGGCCGACTACCAGATCACCTCGGCAACCGGCCGCAACCTCTCCCCCGAGGTGGCCGAACTGGTCGCCCGCACCGACGGCGTCAGCGCCTCCAGCGCGGTGCGCGACGCGCACGCCGAACTGGGCGGTGAGGACGCGTGGGTCGCCGGTGTCGACGTGCCGCAGATCGATCGGCTGCTCACCCTGGAATTCACTCAGGGCTCCATGGCCGCGGTGCACGGCGACTCCGTCATCGTGGACTCCGAGACCGCCCGGTGGCGCGGCTGGCACGCCGGGCAGAGCCTACCGGTGCGCTACGACGACGGCACCGAGGGGCGGTTGACGATCGGCGGGGTCTACGAGGGCGGCGACCTGATCAACGGAGTGATCATGGACAACGCCACCGTCACCCCGCACACTCCCAAGACCGGTGACATGCGCGTGCTGGCGAAAATGGCCGGCGGTGCCTCCGACGCCGACCGGGACACGCTGGTGAAGGCGCTCGGTGAGAACCCGGTCATCAAGGTGCAGGACAAGGCGGACATCTCCCGGGACCTCAGCTCCACGATCGACCTGATGCTGAACATCCTCTACGGGCTGCTCGCGATGGCCGTGCTGGTGGCGGTGCTGGGCGTGGTCAACACGCTGGCGATGTCGGTCTTCGAGCGCAAGCACGAGATCGGCATGCTGCGGGCGATCGGCCTGGACCGCGCCGCCGTCAAGCGGATGATCCGGCTGGAGTCCCTGCTGATCTCGCTCTTCGGTGCGGTGCTCGGCCTGGGCCTCGGGGTCTTCCTCGCCTGGGCCGTCGGCGGGTTGATCAGGCCCCAGTTGCCGAGCTACGCGATGACGCTGCCCTGGGACCGGATCGGGGTGTTCCTGGCGATGGCGGCCCTGGTGGGCCTCCTGGCCGCACTGTGGCCGGCCCGCCGGGCGGCCCGCCTGAACATGCTGGAGGCCATCAAGGCCGAGTGACGGGAACGGCGCGGGGGGCGCGGACCGCATACGGTCCTCGCCCCCCGCGGCGCGATCAGGCCTGCCGGTCCGGGCCCAGCCAGTCGGCCCGGGTACGGGGCATCCCGGAGCCGCCGTCCCTGGTCGGGCGGACGGCGAGGACCTGGTTGACGCCGATGCGGTTCTGCTCGAAGGAGAGCGCGGACGCCGCCATGTAGAGCCGCCAGACGCGGGCTCGGCCGGCCCCGGCGAGGCGGACGGCCTCGGTCCAGTGGGCTTCGAGGTTGGCGACCCACTGCCGCAGCGTCAGGGCGTAGTGCTCCCTGATCGCCTCCACGTCCCGCACCTCGAACCCGGCCTCCTCGAGCCGGGAGACGGTGGAGCCCACCGGGGCCAGCTCGCCGTCGGGGAAGACGTACCGGTCGATGAACTCGTCGACGTGGTAGGCCTCCTCGTCCGCCCAGGGGCGGCGGCCGATCTGGTGGTTGAGCAGCCGCCCGCCGGGTCGCAGCAGCTCGTGGAGCACCCCCGCGTACTGCAGGTAGCGCTCGCGGCCCACGTGCTCGGCCATGCCGATCGAGGAGATGGCGTCGTACGGACCGTCGTCGACCGCCCGGTAGTCCTGCACGCGGATCTCGACCCGGTCGGCCAGCCCCGCGTCGGCGACCCGCTTGCGCGCGTAGGAGGCCTGCTCGGTGGAGAGCGTGACGCCGGTGGCGCGGACGCCGTAGTGCTCGGCGGCGTGCAGCACCATGGAGCCCCAGCCGCAGCCGACGTCCAGCAGCCGCTGGCCCGGCTGCAGTTGCAGCTTGCGGCAGATGAGGTCGAGCTTGGCCCGCTGCGCGTCCTCCAACGTCGCGTCGGGCCCCTCCCAGTAGGCGCACGAGTAGACCATGGAGGGGCCGAGCACCAGCTCGTAGAAGTCGTTGCCGACGTTGTAGTGGTGGCTGATCGCCTGCCGGTCGCGGACCGGGCTGTGCAGCACGCCGGAGCGCCGGCGGACCTCCTCCGGCGGCGGGGACGGCGGCAGGCCGGGGCCGGCGAGGGCGAGGGCCTCGCGGGCCAGCCGGTACGTCCCGGGATCGCGCGCGATGCCGAGCAGGCCGCGCGGTGACGCCCCGCCGGCCTCGGCGGGACGCTCCCAGACGAGCCCGGAGAGCCGGTCCAGTGCCTCGTACAGGTCACCGTCGACGTCGAGTTCACCGGCCACCCAGGCGCGCGCCAGGCCGAGTTCGCCGGGCTTGAACAGCAGCCGGCGCAGCGCCCGGCGGTGCCGGACGACCAGGGCCGGGGCGTCGGGCGGTCCGGTCTCGCTGCCGTCCCACGCGCGGATGCGCAGCGGGATGGGGACGCCGAGCGCCTGCTCGGCGAGGGCGGTCAGTCGTCCGGCCGCATCGGCCATGGCGCGTACCTCCGTGCCTCCATGAAGACGGGTCACTGGGCTGGGAAACCGATGCGGGATACACCGACATTCCCGCGCTACCGTTTCTTTGCCTCTACCCATCTCATGTCCTGTGCCCCGGGGCCAGGAACACGGGCACGACGAAGGGCGCCCGCCCCACGGATGGCGGACGCCCTTCGGCCGTACTGCTACCTGCTCAGGCCTTTGCCTTGGCCTTGGCCGGCTCGGCGGCGACCGCCGCGGCCGGCGCCGGCTTGGCGGCCTCGTAGAACTCCTCGCGCGGGTTCTCGATGGCGCCGAGCGAGACGACCTCGCGCCTGAGGAACATCGCGAGCGTCCAGTCGGCGAGGACCCGGATCTTGCGGTTGAAGGTCGGCACGGCCATGCCGTGGTAGCCACGGTGCATGTACCAGGCCAGGCGGCCCTTGAACTTCAGCTTGAGCTTGCCGAAGCGGATCAGGGCGACACCCTTGTGCAGACCGAGGCCGGCCACGGCGCCCAGGTTGGCGTGCTTGTACTCCTTCTGCGGGAAGCCGCGCATGCCGGACACCAGGTTGTCACCGAGCACCTTGGCCTGGCGCAGCGCGTGCTGGGCGTTCGGCGGGCACCAGGCGCCGGGACCGGAGGCCAGGTCGGGGACCTGGGCGTTGTCGCCGGCGGACCAGATGTAGTCGGTGCCCTGCACCTGGAGCGTCGGGGCGGTGTCCACGTGGCCGCGCGGTCCGAGCGGCAGACCGTACTTGGCGAGCGCGGGGTTGGGCTTGACGCCCGCGGTCCACACGATGGTGGAGGCGTCGACCTCCAGACCGTTGGCGAGCACCACGTGCTTGTCGACGCATGAGGTCATGGAGGTGCCGAGGTAGACCTCGATGCCGCGCTCACGCAGGTGCTCCAGGCCCCAGGCACTCAGCTCCGGGCCGACCTCGGGGAGGATCTTGTCCGCGGCGTCGACGAGGATGAAGCGCATGTCCTCGCGCTTGACGTTGGTGTAGTACTTGGCCGCGTCGCGGGCCATGTCCTCGACCTCGCCGACCGTCTCGGCGCCGGCGAAGCCGCCGCCCACGAAGACGAAGGTGAGCGCCTTGCGGCGGACGTCCTCGTCGGTGGCGGAGTCGGCCTTGTCGAGCTGCTCCAGCACGTGGTTGCGCAGGCCGATCGCCTCCTCGACACCCTTCATGCCGATGCCGTTCTCGGCGAGGCCCGGGATCGGGAAGGTGCGGGAGACGGCGCCGAGCGCGACCACCAGGTAGTCGAAGGGCAGCTCGTAGGTCTCGCCCACGAGCGGCTCGACGACCGCGACCTTGCGGTCCTGGTCGATGCTGGTGACCCGGCCGGTGAGGACCTCCGCCTTGGGGAGCACGCGGCGCAGCGGCACCACGACGTGGCGGGGGGAGATGCTGCCGGCGGCGGCCTCCGGCAGGAACGGCTGGTACGTCATGTACGAGCGCGGGTCGACGAGGGTGACCGTCGCTTCCGCGTAACGCATCTTCTTGAGGATGCGCCGCGCCGCGTACAGGCCGACGTACCCTCCGCCTACTACGAGGATCCTGGGACGCTCCGTGGTGCTCATGCGTCGAGTATTCACCACGCCGACAGGGGTACCTCGTGAGCCCCTTCACAAGCTTTGGGGCGCCCTCTGCTACACTGCGCCGCTTCGTGACCATGGACACAGCGGCCGCGGGGAACCCCAGGGGGCGCGCGGGCGTTGAGCGCCCCTTCCGACCAGCGGCGATCGGCACCCGGGAGCACGGCGCCGGGTTGCCGCGGGCACCGGCACGGCACCCGTGCGGCGAGGGTTCGACGGCCCAGGGCGGATCTGGCCCCGGACGGATGGGCCGTCCGGCGGGAACTTTCATGTGAAGAAATTCACGAAGTTCGTGGGGCGGGCGTGTCCCGCCCGCCCCCGTAGCCCGCTCAGATGGAAAAGCCCCTGCTCAGGCGATGCTCCAGGCGATGCCGTCGAGGATGTCGTGCTCCGAGACGACGACCTCCCTGGCATCCGTGCGCTCCATGATCCGCAGCAGCACCAGGGCCCCGGCGCCGATCACGTCGACCCGCCCCGGGTGCATCACCGGGATCGCGGCGCGCTCGGCGTGCGTGGCCGCCAGCAGGCGGGCGCTGATCTCCCGCACCTTCCCGACCGGGATGCGGGAGTGGTGGATGGCGGTCCAGTCGTACGCGGGCAGGTCCAGCGCGATCGCGGCCACCGTGGTGACCGATCCGGCCAGCCCGACGAGGGTGCGGGCCGCGCGCAGGGGGACGGTCCGCTCCGCGAGGTCGAGGGCGGCGTCGATGTCCCGTGTCATGGCGGCGATCTGACCGGCGGTGGGCGGGTCGCTGACGACCCCGTCGCGCAGCAGGTGACGCTCGGTCATCCGCACGCAGCCGACGTCGACGGACCGTGCGGCCGTCACCCGGTCGTCGCCGACGACGAACTCGGTGGAGCCGCCGCCGATGTCCACGACCAGGAAGGGGCGTTCGAGGTCAGATCGCCCGGTCAGCTCCTTGGTGGCGCCGGTGAAGGAGAACTCCGCCTCCTGGTCACCGCTGATCACCTCGGGCTCGACGCCGAGGATGTCCACCACCCCGCGCACGAAGTCGTCCCGGTTGGAGGCGTCCCGGGAGGCGGAGGTGGCCACGAAGCGGACCTCGCGCGCCTCCATCTCCGCGATCACGCCCGCGTACTCCCGGCAGGCCGCGAAGGTGCGCTCCAGGGCCTCGGGGGCGAGCCGGCCGGTGCGGTCCACGTCCTGACCGAGCCGGACGATGGTCATCCGGCGGTCCAGGTCCTTGATCTCGCCGGTCGCGGGGTCCGCGTCCGCGACGAGGAGACGGATGGAGTTGGTACCGCAGTCGATGGCGGCGACCCGGGTCACCGGTCCTCGCCCTCCTCCGGCGCCGCGCCGCCTCCGCAGGGGTTCACGCACGGGCCCTTACGCCACCACTCCGGCAGCATCGCGATCGTCTCGTCGCCCAGCGGGTTCACCCCGGGGCCCGCCGCGAGGGAGTGGCCGACCAGGACGTGCAGGCACTTGACCCGGTCCGGCATGCCGCCGGCGCTGGGGAAGCCCTCCAGGACCTCGACGGCGTCCCGGCGGGCGATGTAGTCCTCGTGCGCGGCACGGTAGGCGGCGGCCAAGTCCTCGTCCTCCGCGAGGCGGGCCGTCATCTCCTTCATGACGCCCTCGGCCTCGAGGGTGCCGATCGCCGAGGCGGCGCGCGGGCAGGTCAGGTAGTACAGCGTGGGGAACGGTGTCCCATCCTCCAGGCGCGGCGCCGTCTCCACCACGTCGGGGTTGCCACAGGGGCAGCGGTGCGCGATGGCACGCAGGCCGCGCGGCGGGCGGCCGAGCTGTTCCCTGAAGGCGGCGATGTCCGCCTCGGTGGGCGGGACGTGCTCGGTCTGCGGCGGGGGCTTTTCCATGCCTGGGCGTGTCTCTTTCGGGGCGTGCGTCAACGGTGTGCTGCGGCGGCGTCCGCGTGGTCGACGCCGTCCCACAGGTTGGCGTACCAGGGGCGGCGGGCCGCGCTTTCGCTGTGGCGATCGCCGGATTCCTCGGGGACCGCGGCCTCGCCGCTCTCCACCACCGTATACGCCGTCTCACCCGGCAGTACGTAGTGCAGCCGGGCCCGGGCCTGCGCCTTGACGTACTCCGGGTCCTGCCAGCGGGCCTTCTCCTCGCGCAGCTCGTCCACCCGCTTGCGTGCCTGCTCGGCCTGCTTGCGCTGGTCGGCGATCTGCGAGCGCTGGGCGACGTACTGGCGCATGGGGTACGCCAGGGCGACGACCAGGGCGCAGACCACCAGCGCCAGCAGCGCGGCCCGGCCGGTCAGCCGGCCCCGGCCGCGCGGCAGCGCGGGCCGCGGGCGGCCCGCCGCGCGGTAGACGCGGGCCTGCGCCTGCGCCCCGAGAGCACGGATGCGCGTCGCGGTGGAGAAGCGATCCGGCACGTGCACCTCCGGTGCGGGTTCGGGTGGCCCTTGCTGCGCGCGGTGCCGCCCGCCGCGGGCGCGGCGGGCGGCACCGGACGACCTCAGCCCTTGAAGCGGGGGAACGCGGAGCGGCCGGCGTACACCGCGGCGTCGTCGAGGATCTCCTCGATGCGCAGCAGCTGGTTGTACTTGGCGACGCGCTCGCTGCGCGCGGGGGCGCCGGTCTTGATCTGGCCGCAGTTGGTGGCGACGGCCAGGTCGGCGATGGTGACGTCCTCGGTCTCGCCGGAGCGGTGCGACATCATGCACTTGTAGCCGTTGCGCTGGGCCAGCTCGACCGCGTCGAGGGTCTCGGTCAGCGAGCCGATCTGGTTGACCTTGACCAGGAGCGCGTTGGCGGTGCCGCCGTCGATGCCGCGCTGCAGCCGCTCGGGGTTGGTGACGAACAGGTCGTCGCCGACCAGCTGGACCTTGTCACCGAGCTGCTCGGTGATCGTCTTCCAGCCGTCCCAGTCCTCCTCGTTCAGCGGGTCCTCGATGGAGACCAGCGGGTACGCCTCGACCAGCTCGGCGTAGTACGCGGTCATCTCGGCCGCCGACAGGGTCTTGCCCTCGAAGGAGTAGCCGCCGTCCTTGTAGAACTCGGAGGCCGCCACGTCCAGGGCGAGCGCGATGTCCTGGCCCGGCTGGTAGCCGGCCTTCTTGATGGCCTCGACGATCAGGTCGAGGGCGTCGCGGTTGCTCGGCAGGTTCGGGGCGAAGCCGCCCTCGTCGCCGAGGCCGGTGGACAGGCCGCGCTCCTTCAGGACCGCCTTGAGGGTGTGGTAGACCTCGGCGCCCCAGCGCAGGGCCTCGGAGAAGGACTCCGCGCCGATGGGGGCGATCATGAACTCCTGGATGTCCACGTTGGAGTCGGCGTGCGAGCCGCCGTTCAGGATGTTCATCATCGGGACCGGCAGCACGTGGGCGTTCGGGCCGCCCAGGTAGCGGAAGAGCGGCAGGTCGGAGGCCTCGGAGGCGGCGTGGGCCACGGCCAGCGACACACCGAGGATGGCGTTGGCGCCGAGCGAGGACTTGTCCGGCGTGGCGTCCAGGTCGAACATCGCCTGGTCGATCAGGCGCTGCTCGGTCGCGTCGTAGCCGACCAGCTCCGGGCCGATCTGCTCGATGACGGCCAGCACGGCCTTCTCCACACCCTTGCCCAGGTAACGGCTCTTGTCGCCGTCGCGGAGCTCGAGGGCCTCGAACGCACCGGTGGAAGCACCGGAGGGGACGGCTGCCCGGCCCGTGCTGCCGTCGTCGAGGCCGACCTCGACCTCGACGGTGGGGTTGCCTCGCGAGTCGAGGATTTCCCGGGCTACGACGACGTCGATGGACGGCACGTGAGTCTCCTTCTGGGTGTCTCTTCGTTTCGGCATGAGCCTAACCGACCCGAAAAGCCCCAGACGGGCACGCTCGGGGGATGGACACGCCCGCGCTCGGAACGGAGGGCGAAAGTTCAGCCGGTTGTCAGCCGGTGTCCGCCGGGGGGAGGGGGACCCGGGCCCGGCGGACGCGGGCGGCTCAGCGACCGAGGTTCAGGTGCGCGCCGGGGCTGATCACGTTCGGGTCGTCGCCGATGACGTCGCGGTTCGCGTCGTACAGGCCGTGCCAGCCCCCCGCCACGTGCTGCTCCGCCGCGATCCCGCTGAGCGAGTCGCCCTGCTGCACAACGTAGCGGCCGCCGGCGCTCGACGTGGCGCTCGCGCCGTGGGCCCGGCCGGTGTCGGCGCTCTTGGTCTGCGCGCGCGTGTCGGTGGCGAGCGGGACGCGCCCCCAGGCGGCCTCGCCCTCGACGAGGTGATCCGGCAGGCCCGCGCGATCGGGCCGCCCGGTGCCGGCGAAGGCGTCGGACTCCCCGGTGGCCGTGCCGTCGGTGGCGGTGCCCGCGTCGGGCTTGCGGTGCTTGCCGCCGGCCGGCCCCTCGTCGCCGGCGGAGGAGGTCGCGGAGGCGTCGGGGCCCTCGGTCGGGTCCGAGCCCGGGGTGGTGGTGCCGTCGGCGCCGTCGCCGGTCCCCGGGGCGGTGGTGCCGCTCGGGCTCGTGGTGCCGGTGGTGCCGTCGTCGGGTGCGGCGCCTTCGGTGCCGTCGTCGGCGGGCCCGGCCGGGTCGCCCGTTGCCTGACCGCCGTGGCCGGCGCCGAGCAGGTCGTCCAGGGCGCCGACGAGGCCGGAGGACTGGGCACAGGTGGACCAGGCGTCCGGGCCGAGTTCCGCGAGCATCTTCTCGGCCACGGATATCTGCTCGTTGCGGCTGGCGAGGTCGGGACGCTCGGCGTACTGGCCGCCACCGTACTGCTGCCAGGTCTCCTCGGTGATCTGCAGACCACCGTAGAACCCGTTGCCGGTGTTGGAACTCCACAGACCGCCGCTCTCACACTTGGCGACCGCGTTCCAGGTGCTGTTGACGTCGGCGGCGCTGGCACCGCTCGCTGCGAAGAGGGGGAGCGTGAGCCCGGCCCCGGTCGCCGCGACCGCGACCACTGCGGTCGGGGCCTGACGCGGCTTGCGGTGTCGGCCGTTCCCGGACTTCAGCATGCGCCATCGCCTTTCAGGTTCGAATACTGCGATGGCGCCAGACGCTAGTGGCCTTGGCCCATGCATCACAAGTCGGTGTCTCACGGATCACGCCAGGATCACGTTCTGACGCCATGTCAGTCACTTTCGGGAGTGAACGAGACCGGCAGTGTCCGCAGACCCCTCATGATCAGGCCGCCCCGCCACCTCAGGTCGGCGGGATCGGTGGCCAGTCGCAGATCCGGCAGCCGGGTCAGCAACGTCGCCAGCGCGGCCTGCGCCTCGAGCCGGGCCAGCGGCGCGCCGAGGCAGTAGTGGATACCGTGACCGTAGCCGAGGTGCTGGTTGTCGCGGCGCGACAGGTCCAGGGTGTCCGGGTCGGCGAAGCGGGCCGGGTCGCGGTTCGCGGCCGCCAGGACGACGAGCACCGGGTCGCCGGTCGCGACCGACTGCCCGCCCACGTCGAGGGGTTCGGTGGCGAAGCGCCAGGTCGCCAGTTCCACCGGGCCGTCGTAGCGCAGCAGTTCCTCCACCGCGGCACCGAGCGGTTCGTGCTCGCCGCGCGCCAGACGGTCCTGGAGCAGCCGCCGCTGCTCCGGGTGGCGCAGCAGACTGTAGGTGCCGTTGCCGATGAGGTTGACGGTCGTCTCGAAGCCCGCGAAGAGCAGGATGAAGGCCATCGCGGCGGCCTCGTTCTCGGTGAGGTGCTCGCCGTGGTCGCTCGCCCGGATCAGCCCGGAGATCAGGTCGTCGCCGGGCTCGGAGCGCTTGCGATGGATCAGTTCCAGCAGGTAGGCGCGCATCTTCTTCACCGCGCGCGCCACTCCCCCGCGCGGCCCGCCGCCGTGCCGGATCATCATGCCCGCCCAGTCGCGGAAGTCGTCCTGGTCCTCGGCGGGGACGCCCAGCAGGTCGCAGATGGCGTAGATCGGCAGCGGGAACGCGAACTCATGGATGAGATCCGCCGTGCCCTTCGCGGCGAAACCGTCGATCAGGCGGTCGGTGAGCTCCTGCACCCGCGGCGCGAACATGGCCACGCGGCGCGGGGTGAAGGCCTTGGAGACCAGCCGCCGCAGCCTGGTGTGGTCGGGAGGGTCGATGTTGAGCAGGTGCGTCATGAGGTCCGCGCTGCGCTCGCCCGGGATGCCCACCTTGCCCTTGGCGTGGGCGCGCTCGGAGTGATGCACGGGGTTCTTGCTGAGCCGCGCGTCGGCGAGCGCCTGCTTGGCGTCGGCGTACCGGGTGACGAGCCAGGCCTCCACTCCGCTGGGCAGGGTCGTGCGGTGCACCGGGGAGTGCTCGCGCAGCCAGGCGTACGCGGGGTACGGGTCGCTCGCGAACTGCCAGGTGAACAGCTCCGGGGCAGCCGGGATACCGGGGTCGGGGGTCACTGCGTCATGCACCCCATGACGTTAGCCGGTCGCGGCTGAGCCGGTCGGCGAGCCTGGTCGTCTCCGGGAGTCGGTAGGCGGGGGCGAGGGCCAGCACATGGCGGCATGCGGTGTCCAGGTCGACGCCGTGGCCGGTGGAGACGTAGACCGGCTTCACCCCGGTCTGCGTCCGCAGCACCCGGCCCACCGTCTCCCCCGCGTCCACCAGCGGCGCGGTCGAACCCCGGGCCGCACCGAGCGCGGCCGGGTCCCAGGTGCCGACGAACGGGGTCTTCGCCACGCCCGCGGCCGGCAGGCCAGTGATCACCCCCAGGTGGCAGGCGAGCCCGAAGCGGCGCGGGTGCGCGAGGCCCTGCCCGTCGCAGAGCAGCAGATCGGGAGTAAGGGTGAGCTGCTCCAGCGCGTCGATCAGCACGGGCAGTTCACGGAAGGCGAAGAGCCCGGGCACATACGGGAAACCGGCCCGGGCGGTCGCCGTCACCTGCTCGACGGGGGCCAGCGTCGCGGTGTCGAGCACGACGACGGCGGCGGCGACGGTGTCGCCCTCGGCACCGTGACCGCCGCCGTACGCGACGTCCAGACCCGCGACGTACCGCGGTCGCTGCGGACCGGGGCCGAGGTGGTCGGCCCGGGGGCGCAGCCGGTCCTGCAGGGCCAGGGCCTCCGCCGCGTCGCGCGGCCACGCGTGCGGTACGTCGATACGCATGGCCGCCAGCCTAGGTCGTCACATGAGCGGCGGCCGTCCGCAGGGCGGGCTCCGCGGCTCCCCCCGGGTGCGCTGCGTCGCAAAGCGGAGAGCCACCCTCGTAGCGGGCTACTGCGGGCTACTGCGGGCTACTCGGACGATCCGACAACGAAGCGTGGGAACCCCGGCCGAAGGCTCGTACTGCCCGGGGGGCAGCTTCGTGCCCCAGTCCTCCCGCCGGATGCGAGGGGTGGGCCCGGCGGACGTTCTTCTCGCGGACGTGGAGACGGCCGCAGGCGCGCCGGGATTGATGACTGGTGCCGTGCGTCTTGCACGAGCCGTGCCTGCGGTCGCCTCGGCGCCGAGCCGCTCCTTGAGGGCTCGGCCGGCCTGCGCTCCCATGGGAGACTGCAAACTGGCACCTCCCACCCAAGCCGGGGGGAGCATCGCCGGGGCAGCCCGAGCACGGCGACACGGCCTTGGCCTGTCGCGGGCCGGTCCCGGTCGGGCCGGGACTCAGTGCTCTTCCTTGCCGCTCTCCTCTCGGCCGGGTCCGGAACGGGTCGACGCGCCTCTGGGGGCACCGCCCGGCGCCCCGCCGGCGGTGCCGGCCGGGCTGCGGCTCCCCTCGGCGCCGCGGGAGCCCGGGCCGGCGGCGCTGCCCTCGGGGCTGCTCACGCCGTGGGAACCCCAGTTGCCGAAGCCCTTGAGGGAGTGCGGGAGGCGCCGGATGCCGTCCTGCGGCCATTCGTCCGGCTCCCGCCATTCGGTGAGCGTGTGCCGCTCGCCGTCCTGGTGGCCGGGCCCGTGGTCGGCCGGGGTCTCCCGGCCGTACTCGTCGCGGGTGTGCCACGCCCCGCCACGGGGTTGCGGCTTCTGCTCGGGAGGCGGCTCCTTGCCCCGCGCCCACACCCCGATCGACACCGCCCCGACGAGGATCCCGACCAGAAAAATGCCCACCACCAGCGGCGCGATGCCGACGAGATAGTCGTGCGGCACGGCCAGCTGGATCTGCTCCAGTGCTCGCATATGTCCCTATTACCCCGCTGCGTCCGGGCTGACGCACCCCAGCGGAATGCGATCCTCCGCAGCAGGTCAGTCCGCCTTCTCGGCCTCCAGGATCGCGTCCCGGTAGCGGCGGGCGGCGGCGCGCAGAGCGGATTCCGGGTCGATGCCGGCGGCCTGCGCTGCGAGCGCGAGGGCCAGCAGCCGGTCACCGGTGTCGGCGGCGTCCGCCGCCGGGACGGCCACGGACAGGCCCGCCTGGCGAGCCCGGGAGCCGAGCTTGGCGGCGAGGGCGAGCGCGGGCTGCCCGAGCGGGACCCCTTCGGTGACCGAACCGCGCCGCTTCTCCTCCGCCTTCGTGCGCAGCCAGTGCGCGCGGACGTCCTCCGGCGTCTCGGCGACCTCGTCGCCGAAGACGTGCGGGTGCCGGTGGATCAGCTTGTCCACGATGGTGGCGGCGACGTCGTCGATCGAGAACGGCTCCTGCGGGTGGTCCTGCGCGATCCGCGCGTGGAAGACGACCTGCAGCAGCACGTCGCCGAGTTCCTCGCGCAGGGCGTCCCGGTCGCCCGCCTCGGCGGCCTCGGCGAGCTCGTAGACCTCCTCGATGCCGTACTTCACGAGTTCCTCGGTGGTGCGGACACTGCTCCAGGGGCACTCGCGGCGGATCCGGTCCATCACCTGCACCAGGTCGATCAGCCGCGCCCCCGGCAGGTCGTAGGACCCGGGCAGCAGCTCCAGGTCCGGCATGTGGACCCGGCCGGAGCCGCCGAGCCGGGCGAGCTCGTCGGTCACGGCGCGATCGCCCTCGCCGCCGGCCAGGTAGACCACGGTGCGGCCGCCTGCGGTGAGGTCGACCAGCTCCCGCCCGGTGGGTGAGGACGGTTCGACCGCCACCCCGGCCTCGCGCAGGTACGGCAACTGCGGATTCCCCGGGTCCGGGCAGACGACGAGGTCGGCGGCGCGCAGCAGCTCCCACGCGGGCCAGGACAGCAGGCCGGGAGCGATCCGGTGGGTGGTGGTCAGCAGTACCAGGCGGCCCGGGCGGGCGGAGTCATCGGAGTGGTCCACCCGACGAAACTACCTCGCCGCGCGGCGGCGCCGGGGCCGGGCCCGTGACCGGGGCCGCCCCGGCCTCGCCCCGTCCCGGGACTACGCCTGGGCGTCGCGGCGGCTGACCTCGCTCAGCCACGGTTCCTTGGTGGCGTCCAGGTCGAGCTTGTCGGAGTTCCACGTGCCGTAGCGCGGGTTGACGTCGATCTCCAGCTTCTTCGAGGTGTCGCGCAGCACCTTGATCAGCGCCGTCTGGCCCTCGGGGGTCTGCACGTCGGCGCCGTAGTGGGCGGCGACCTTCTGCATCAGCAGATCGGTGCGGATGCTCTCGTCGATGTCGGCGGGCACCATCGCGTAGGTCTGCAGCAGCTGGGCCTCCAGCGCCGCCTTGCCGCCGGCCTGCCGTTCACTGTCCGTCCGGGCGGTCTGGAGCTCGCGCCGGGTGACGGAGACGCCGATGTCGTCGGCCGCCCGCTCGATCACCTCGTTCTGCACCAACCGGTGGACGACGTTGCGCTGGAGATCGCTGCTGGCCTCGATGAGCTGGGCGGCCTGCGGGGTCCTGCCCTGCGCGGCCCGCACGGCGGCGACCTTCGCCTGGACCGACTCCACGGTGATCTGCTCGCCGCCCACGACGGCCGCGGCGCCCGCGTGCGGTGTGCCGCAAGAGGTCAGAAGTGGCGCCGCGAGCAGCACGGCTGCGACGGCGGCGACGGAGAGAGCAGTCCTGCGGCGGAGCATTTTTGCCTCCCGGCAAGGGATCGAGCGACGGTGCACGACCTGGCAGTGATGCAGTGATCGAGGATATTGAGCCGGGCGCCGGGATATCCAGCACTCTGCACAACCCACTGCCCAAACGATCCGCCGCGCCTCAGGTGTCGCAGGCTTCACCGTCGCCGTCCGAATCCGAGACCCGCGAACGACCGGGGACCCAGCGGCGCAGCGGGGCGACGCCGGCCGCACGGACCCACGGCTCGGTCGGCGTACGGGGCCTTCGAAGCGCCCGATCGGGGAACCGGTATCGGGCGCCGCCTGGGTGGTGGTAGGCAGTATTCGTGATCGGCAGGCTCCCTCTCGACCGGCAACTCGGGTCCTTTCGCGCAGTGCTGTCCCGGAACGAGGTACTGACGGAGGTGCTGGCGCGAACCGCCACATTGGATCTGCCCGGGTGGTACCTCACGGCCGGGTGCCTGTTCCAGACCGTGTGGAACGTGGCCACGGGCAGGCCGCCGACCAACGGCATCAAGGACTACGACGTCTTCTACTTCGACGCCGACGATCTGTCCTGGGAGGCGGAGGACGCCGTGATCGGGGCCGGACGCACGCTCTTCTCCGGCCTGCCCGCGGAGGTCGAGATCCGGAATGAGGCGCGGGTTCACCTCTGGTACGAGGAGAAGTTCGCAGTGGCGTGTCCGCCGTACGAGTCCACCGAGGCGGCAATCGACAGTTTCCCTGCGACGACCTGCTGTCTGGGGGTGCGTGCGGAGGCGGACGGCACGTGGCGCGTGTATGCGCCCCATGGGCTGTCGGACGTGTTCAACCTCGTCGTCCGGCCGAACCCGGTGCTCGCGCCGAGGTCGGTCTACGAGACCAAGACGGCACGGTGGCGCGAGCAGTGGCCCGAGCTGACCGTCCTGGAGTGGCCCTGCGCGAGCACCCCGGCTCCTGCGGCCGGCGGCTGAAGTCGACCGCCGGCGCCGTCATCAGCCCCCGCACTGTCCCAGCATCGCCTGCTTGTCCGCCGCGGTGACCGGCATCCGGTACTTGACGGCGACCTGGGCGAACCGGACGGCGTAGGCGCACCTGATCCGCTTGTCGGGCGGCAGCCAGGACGCGGGTCCGGAGTCGCCCTTGGCCGAGTTCGCCCGCCCCTGGACGGGGACCAGGTTGAGCACGTCGTTCGCGAGCTGCTCGCGTTTGCCCTTCGACCACCGCGAGGAGCCCATCTGCCAGCTGTACGACAGCGGCACCACGTGGTCTATCTGCACCTCGGATGCCTTCTGCTTGCGCCACTCGATGATCGTGCCGGTGTACGGGTCGTGCAGCGTCATGGCGATGACCACGCAGTCGGAGCCTGTCCGGAAGCGGAGGTCCCGACCGTCGCGACGGATGAGATCGTTTCGAGTGTCACACCCGTTCCTCGCCAGCGGCACTCCGTCGGCCGTGTCCATCCACGCGTACCCGAACGCGTCCCGGTCGTATCCCGTCTTCGGCCCGCGCCCCTTCGTGGCCAACCCCGCGATGAGCTTGCGGGCCGCCGCCTGGTCCGCGTCCGCCGCCACGGATGCGAGCCCTGGCTTGGTGCCGTCGGGATTGTCGAGCGGGCTGACTGCCCGTCCGTCCGGGGCGGCCGGCGCGGACCCCGCGAAGGAGCCGTCGTCGCCGAGTCCCTCACAGCCCGAGACCAGCAGCACGGCGGCCGTCAAAGCCGTCGACAGGCGGAGGAAGCGCGCCCTGCCCGCTCCTTCGCGGCTCATATGTCTTTCATTTCGCACAGGTCGCCACTTTCCGGGTGAGCTCCGCGAACGCCTCGATCGCCCGGCGCGGCGCAGAGACGGAGGGGGTGTCACAGCTGTCGTGGCCGGTGTCCCGCCAGGCCGCGCCGGACTCCTTGCGCGCATGAGCCGTCCCGGGCGTCCGTCCCTTCACCGCCGGGTCGGCCGGCACCTTGCGCGCGCCGCCCGCCGGGGACCCGCCTCTCCCGGCACCGCTGCCCGTGCCGCCGCCGAGGCCCCCGCCGATGCAGCCGGCCGGCCACGCGCCGAGGGGCGCGGCTACGGCCGCCGCTTTCGTTCCCGCCCTGGTTGTACGCACCTTGGCACTCTAGAGCGCCGGGGGCGCGGCCCGGCAGGGGGCGTACGGCCTCCGAACGGTCACCGCACGGCGGCGGTTCGGCGCGGCTCGTCCACAAGGGAGAGGAAATGGACGGACGTTCACGATGGCCTTGGCCTTCCTGGACGACCAGGACAGGAACTTGCCCGCCTTCTTCAGCACGAGCACGCCGTCGGTCACCCGGACGTCCTTGCCGCCAGGCCACGGATCCCCGCCTGGGCATCGCGACACCGGCTCCGTCGACCGTGATCTCCCCGAAGGCCGGCGTCCGCCCCTCCCCCCGAGTCCTCAGAGGTGCGTTCCGCCGTTCTCGGTCAAGGGGAGGGCCCTGGCACGACGTGCGCCAGGGCCCGGGCTCCGGGGGAGGCCTCAGCCGCCGAGCTTGTCGATGTCGACGGTGTCCTTGGCGGCCGGGGCGGTGATCTGCGCGGGCTCGTCGAAGTCCGACAGGAGGACCGTGCCGGGCTCCTTGCCGCCCTTGGTCACGATCTTCAGCATGTACGGCTTGCCCTCGGTCGCCACGTAGGCGGTGGTGGTCTCGTCGCCGTCCTTGCCGGTGATCGGCACGGCGGGGGTGCCGTCGACGGTGGAGGGCTTGCCCTTCTTCCCGCCCAGGGCTTCGCTCCCGTCCTTCTCCATCTCGCCGAGGAACGCGTTGAGGTCGCAGGCCTGGAGGAAGTCCTTGTTGTCCGGGCCGTCGGCCTTGGTCTTCATCCAGCGGTCGCCGATGTAGTCCTGCGCGGTCGCACCGTCGGAGCCCTGGGCCTTCCAGAAGGCGTCGTCGCCCTTCATGTAGAGCGCCGGGCCCACCTTGACCAGCCGTACGTTGCCGCCCTCGACGGTGATGTCGCCCTTGCAGTCACCGGACTTGCTCATGGTCATGTGGAACTTCATCGGCCCGCCGTCGACCACGCCGTCGAGGGCGACGGTCATCGACGAGGTGGTCTTCATGGCGGCCAGGGACTTCTTCCCGATCGTGGCGGCCGACTGGTCGGCGAGGGCGGTGGATGCCGGTTCGGCCGTGGCCCCGAGCGGTCCGCAGGCAGCCATGGTGAGGGCGGCGGTGACGCAGCCGAGCGCCGTGAGCGTGCCGCGAATGGTGGTCATGAAGGTCGTCCCCCTTGGTGGACAGCGGGTGTGTGGGCGGTCGCGGGCCGGCGGAACGCACGGAGACTCCGTGAACCGATGACGCAATCAGAGCATGAGCTGTGAACCGAGTCAACACGACGGCTTCGTTTATTGGACTTCACGATGCGAAGCCTCAGATCAGACGTTCACCGTTATGCTCATGGGCACAGCAGCAAGCCCCGCTCGGGAAGGGAGCCAGCCAGGTGCCGGAGAACGCAGGCGAGGTGACCGCCGCCGGGATCGCGCGGCTGGCGGGGGTGGGGCGGGCGGCCGTCAGCAACTGGCGCCGCAGGCACCCCGACTTCCCCAAGCCGGTCGGTGGCACCGACACCAGCCCGGCCTTCGCGCTGGCCGAGGTCGAGGCCTGGCTGCGCGCCCAGGGCAAACTGGCCGAGGTCCCGCTGCGCGAACGGGTCTGGCAACGGGCCGAGTCCCACCCCGCGGGCACCGCGGCAGCGCTCCGGCAGGCCGGCGCGGTCTGCCTGCTGGTCCGCGAACATCCCGCCGACGCGGCCCGGGTGGCGGGCGCGGAGGCCGGGGACGTCGTACGGGCCGTCCTCGATCGGCACTGCGCAGGGCCGTTCGCTCCCGCAACCCCCGTCGACGCCGAGCTGTTGCGCGCCGCGGCCGAACTCGCCGCCGAGATGGGGGCGCGCCAGGCCTACGAGTTCCTGCTCGGGCGCTACCTCGAGGCCAATCCCCGGCAGTACACACTGACCCCGCCGGCACCGGCCGAACTCATGGCCGCGCTCGCCGGTCCCGCCCGCACCCTGCTGGACCCCGCCTGCGGCACCGGCACCCTGCTGCGGGCCGCCGAGGCCCCGCACGAGGTGTACGGCCAGGAGGCCGACCCCGATCTGGCCGCGCTCGCGGCACTGCGGCTGGCGCTGCACACCGGCCCGGCCGCGGCGGTCCGCGTGGTCGGCGGCGACAGCCTGCGCGCCGACGCGTTCCCCGGCCTCGCCGCCGACGCGGTGCTGTGCCACCCGCCCTTCAACGAGCGCAACTGGGGCCACGAGGACCTCGCGTACGACCCCCGCTGGGAGTACGGGTTCCCGGCCCGCACCGAATCCGAACTCGCCTGGGTGCAGCACTGCCTGGCCCGGGTCCGGGAGGGCGGGACGGTCGTGCTGCTGATGCCGCCCGCGGCCGCCTCTCGGCGCTCCGGCCGCCGGATCCGCGCCGACCTGCTGCGGCGCGGCGCCCTGCGCGCGGTGATCGCCCTCCCGGCCGGCGCCGCGCCCCCGTACGGCATCCCACTCCACCTGTGGGTGCTGCGCAGGCCGGGGGCCGGCACGGCGGCCTCCCCGCACCTGCTGCTGGTCGACACCTCCGGGTCGCAGGACCCCGCGCCGATGGGCGAGAAGGTGCCCTGGCAGACGGTGCGAACCACCGTGCTGGACGCCTGGCAGTCCTTCGACCGGCACGGCACCACGCAGGAGCGGCCCGGCGTGAGCCGCGCCCTGAAGGTCATCGACCTGCTCGACGACGACGTGGACCTGGCGCCCGCCCGGCATCTGCCGCCGCCCGCGGCGGGCGGCGGAGCGGCCGAACTCGCCGGGGTGCGCGACCGGCTGGCCGCCACCTTGCGGCGCACCGCGGAACTCGCCCCCGCCCCGGGCGGGGCGGCCGAGCCCGCCCGCTGGCCGCTCACCACGGTCGGCGAACTGGCCCGCGCCGGGGCGCTGGTGCTGCGCGCGGGCGGCAACGGGAGCGCCGGTCCCGGTGGCGGTCCACCCGTGCTCACCGAGCACGACGTCCTCGGCGGCGGCGCGCCGAGCGGCACCCTGCCCGAGGGGCCGCCCGAGGAGGAGCCGGTCCTCACGCGGGAGGGCGACGTGGTCGTCCCGGTACTCGGCCGGGGCTCGGCCGCCCGAGTCGTGGACCGTGCCACCGCGGGGGCGGCCCTGGGCCGCAACCTGCACCTGCTGCGCCCCGACCCGGCCGCCCTGGACCCCTGGTTCCTCGCCGGCTTCCTGCGCGGCACCGCCAACAACCGCCAGGCCAGCAGCTACGCCTCCACCGCGACCCGGCTCGACGTCCGCCGGCTCCAGGTGCCGCGGCTGCCGCTGCCCGACCAACGCCGCTACGGGGAGCGCTTCCGCACCCTGGCCGCCTTCGAGGAGGCGTTGCGGCTGGCCGGGCACCTGGGCGAGCAGTTGACGCAGGGCCTCTACGACGGACTGACCGACGGCACGGTGCGTCCTGAATAGTTCAGGGATCGGGTGACAGCCTGTCGGCGACGGCGGATACTCTCGCGATACCACCCGCCGCTGTCCCCGCACTGACGTCCAGGGAGTCCGAGAGCAGTGATGAACGGCCCCGGCCCGGTCGGGCCGTACCCACCCGCGCAGTCCAGGGCCACGGCGACCACGCTCCGTGCCGTCTTCCTCACGATCACCGTGCTCAGCTGCGGCTTCCTTTCCTGCCTCCCGCTCCTGCACCTGGCCGTCCGGCGGCGCCGGTCCATGGACTGGGTGTTCTTCTGGATCGGCACCGCGGTGAGCATCGCCTCCTTCGCGACGATCGGCACGCTGTCGGAGGAGAACCCCTGGACCGACGTGGCGCTGCTCACCGTGATCGCCCTCGTCCCCCTGGTCGGCGTCCACTACCTGGTGGCCGACCTGGCGCTGCACCGGGCGGCCGCCACGCCCGGGTACCCGCCGTACGCCACGACCGTGCCGTACCCGCCGCCGCACCAGCCGGTGGCCTCGCACCCGCCGGTGGACTACAACCCGTACCGCGCCTCCCCGCCCCCGCCCCCCGCGCCGCAGGCGCCCGTGCCGCCGCAGGCGCCCGTGCCCCCGCAGGCGCCCGTGCCCCCGCAGGCGCCCGTGCCCCCGCAGGCGCCCGTGCCCCCGCAGGCGCCCGTGCCCCCGCAGGCGCCCGTGCCGCCGCACCCACCGCGGATCGACCAGGTGCGCGCCGAACTGGAGGAGCTGAGCGACCTGCTGCGCAAGCAGGAGGGCGGTCGGTGAACGGACGGATCGTCGCCGGCCGTTACGAGCTGGCCACGGTCCTCGGCCAGGGTGGCATGGGCCAGGTGTGGACCGCGTACGACCGGCGGCTGGACCGGCGGGTGGCGGTGAAACTGCTGCGCCCGGACAAGGTGGCCGGTGCCGCCGACGCCGAGGAGCTGCGCCGGCGCTTCGAGCGGGAGTGCCGGGTCACCGCCCAGGTCGACCACCCGGGGCTGGTCACCGTCCACGACGCGGGCAGCGACGCCGACGAGCTGTACTTCGTCATGCAGTACGTGGAGGGCGCCGACCTCGCCGACCACCTCGCAGAGCACGACCCGTACCCCTGGCCGTGGGCGGTCTGCGTCGCGGCGCAGCTCTGCGCCGTCCTGTCGGCGGTGCACGCGGTGCCGATCGTCCACCGTGACCTCAAGCCGCGCAACGTGATGGTGCGTCCGGACGGCAGCGTGGTCGTCCTCGATCTGGGCGTGGCCTCCGTGCTGGACGCCGACACGACCCGGCTCACCCACACGGGCACCCCCATCGGGACGCCCGCGTACATGGCGCCGGAGCAGGCGATGAGCGGCGCCGTCGGGCCCCGCACCGACCTGTACGCGCTCGGGGTGCTGCTGCACGAACTGGTCAGCGGCACCGTCCCGTTCGCGGGCGCCACGGCGCTCGGCGTGCTGCACCGGCACCTGTACGAGCAGCCCGTGCCGCTGCGGCAGGTGCGCCCGGAGGTACCGGAGCCGCTGGAGGCCCTGGTGCTGCAGTTGCTGGCGAAGGACCCGCAGCACCGTCCGGCCGACGCCCAGGAGGCCTACCGGCGGCTGGCGCCGCTGCTGCCGGTGCCCGGCGCCCTCCACCGCCCCCTCGGGCCGATGGACCCCACCCGCCCCTTCCTGCGCCCGCACGCGCCCTGGCCCGACCGGCCGGCCACCCCTTCCCAGCCCGCCCCCGCGCCCGCCCCGGCGGCGACCGGGGCCCCCGCGGGCCGCGGCATCGCGGAGGCGGTCGACGAGGTGAAGCGGCTGCTCGACGCGGGCGGCATCACGCAGGCGGTCGACATCCTGGGCGGTGTGCTGCCGGCCGCCGTGGAGCAGCACGGCGAGCGGTCACCGGTCGTGCGGATGCTGCGCAAGCAGTACGCGGCCACACTGATGGAGGACGGCCAGTACCGCCGCGCCCTGCCGGAGCTGCGCCGGCTCGCGGACGAACTGGCCGCCGAGTCGGGGCCGCTGGGCCGTCAGTCGCTGCAGTACCGCTACGAGGCCGCGCAGTGCCTGGAGCAGCTGGGCGAGGCCCAGGCGGCACTCGCCGAGTACCGGGCGCTGCTGCCCTCCTTCGAGCAGTACCGCGCCACCGACCCGCACCTGCCGCTGGAGGTGCGGCGCCGCATGGGCCACCTGCTGCTGTCGGTGGGCGACCGGATGGCCGCCCACGACGTGCTCTCCCGCCTGCTGTACGACTCCGACCGGGTGCACGGCCCGCACCACCCCTTCTCGCTGGAGGTGCGGCGGACGTTGGCCTGGCTCGGCCAGATGGGCCGGTAGGCGCGACGACCCCGGGCCCGCTTGCCCGCCGCCCGGAGCGGGACGGGCACGGACGTCGATGTGGTCTCGGATCGCGCGGACCCCGCACGCGACCGGCCGCCGGGGCCAAGGGTCGCGCCACCGGTTCCGGTCGCGCCGACCGACCCGCTGCTCCGTGCGTACGGCACGCCGCCGATGTGGGCGGCGGGTCGCCCGGGAGACCGCTCGACCGCCTCCGTGGCACTCGACGTGCGCGGTCGCCGGGCGGCCCGCCCGGCGAGCACGGACAACGTGTGGGGCGCGTCCTGTCTGCCGCACATCACGGTGGCCGACTGAGTACGAGCGCCTCCGGGCCGAGCGGCCGATCGCGCGTGCCGCGCATCAGAGGTGAACTCGCGGATGATGACGAAACGCATCATGAATCCCGGCGGCGTTCCCGTCGGCTGCGGGGTTGCGGATGACTGAATGAAGTCTTGGCTAATTCACCGGGGTATCTCGGCGACTTCTCGAGCAAATTTCGATCACCGACCGCGCAAAGACGGCCTTTCCCATGTCGGGATTTCACCGTCGCGGCGTAGCCTGAGCCGTCCTTCCCGTCCAGGACGGGATTCTGTCATGACGAGGGTGGTTTCAGGTGCGGGAAAGGGACGGATCGCCTCTACAGACACAGGTGACGGACCGGCAGAAGGCGCTGCCTCCCATGATCGTGCCCCGGCAGGCGACGGGCCCCACCGGTGTGACGCCCAAGCCCCCCGCCAGGCGCGAGCGGTCCGGCAGCCGTCTGTACGCGATCGACGGAATTCGTCTCATCGCCGCACTGATGGTCGCCGTGCACCACTTCGCCGGCACCGCGCGCGTCGAGACGCCGGGCAACCTCATCTGGGAGCGGCCGGTCGACGAGATCATGCCCACGGTGTCCCAGGTGGCCGCCTACGGCTGGATCGGCGTCGAGATATTCTTCGTCATCAGCGGCTTCGTCATATGCATGTCGTGTTGGGGTCGCACCCCGCAGCAGTTCTTCGTCTCGCGGGTGATCCGGCTCTACCCGGCCTACTGGTTCGCCGTGGTCTTCACCAGCGCCTTCCTGATGTTGGTGCCGGGCGTGTGGGAGAGGTTGCGGGGACGTGACATCCTGCTCAACCTGACGATGCTGCAGTCCGGTTCCGCCGCCCCGAACGCCGACGGCGTATACTGGACGCTCTGGTCGGAGCTGCGCTTCTACCTGCTTTTCCTGATCGTCGTCTTCACCGGCCTGACCTACCGCAAGGTCGTCCTCTTCTGCTGCGTGTGGGGCGCCGTCGCGATGCTCGCCCCGGCCGCCCACTTCCCACTGCTGACCCTGGTCGCCGACCCGGACGGCGCGTGGTACTTCATCGCCGGTCTCGCGCTGTACCTGATGCACCGGTTCGGCCAGGACCTGCTGCTGTGGGGCATCCTCGCCATGGCGTGGCTCATGGGGCAGGCGGAGCTGGGGCGCCGCGTCGACTTCGAACGTGTCTCCGGCTGGCGCGGCAGCGTGCTGATCTTCACGTTGTTCCTGCTGGTCATGGTCGCGGTCTCGCTCGGTCTGACCGACCGCCTCCGCTGGAAGTGGCTCGTCACCGCCGGCTCGATGACCTACCCGCTGTACCTCTTGCACTACGCGGTCGGCACGACGCTGATCAACCGGCTGAAGGACACCATGGACGCGCGGCTGCTGCTCGCCGTCACGATCGCCGGCTTCATGGTGCTGAGCTGGCTGGTCCAGCGCTTCGTGGAGCGTCCTCTGGCCGGGCTGCTCAAGAAGGGTCTGAACCGGTCCTTCGCGGCGCTGCGCACCCATCCCGGGAAGGCGGCCTGAGGGCCCTCCGCATCACCCCTTCCCCGCGAGCGCGGCGAACGCTCACCCGGTGGGGCGGGCTGACACCCGGCGGCCCGCCCACCGGATGTCCCGCCACTCGGTACCGCGGGGGAAGGGGGTGGAACGTCAGCCCCTGCCCTGCATCGCAAGACGCACGCGCGCCGCCTGGGCGCTCATCGCGCGCCTCAGCCGGGGCCCGAAAGGCTTTTCCACGAGACGGTGGATCGTATAGGCCAGCGCCAGCATGCCGAGGATCGCGGTCACCAGGGTCTCGCGCGGGGTGAGACCGAGGTACCGGTGCAACGCGGCGATGGCGAACCAGCCGAGATGCTCATGGACCAGGTAGAAGGGATACGTCAGTGCTCCGGCGAAGGTCAGCCAGCGCCAGTTGGCCCAGCGGAGCCACCCCAGAGCCACGGCGGCCACCGCCGCGAAGGCCAGGGTGACGACCAGCAGGATCACATGGGGTGAACGCAGCTCTCCGCCGGCCGCGTCCGGGGACCACAGAGCGGTGGTGGAGTAGCGCTGTCCCAGCAGCCAACTGACGCCGACGATGCCCCAGAGCAGCAGGTCGCTGCCGTAACGATGGATCAGGTACAGAGCGAGACCGCCGATGAAGAACGGTGCGTGGTCGCGCATCACGATCTCGTCGGTCAACGGGGTGTCAGCGACCCTCGCCAGCATGCCCGCCACCGTCCACAGGCAGCAGAAGACGACCACCCGGCGGTAGGTGACGCCCTTCCAGACGACGAACAGCGCGAACAGGAGATAGAACCGGGCCTCGACCCACAGCGTCCAGCACACCCCGAGGACGCGGGGTACACCCATCGGCTGCTGCAGCATCGTGAAGTTGACCAGCACCTCGTTCAGCCGCAGGGGGTGAATCACGGCCGGCGCCGCCACACAGGCCACGGTCGTCAGCACGATCGCCACCCAGTAGGCGGGGTAGAGCCGCGAGACCCGGGAGCGGAAGAAGTCGCCCAGCGACTTCCCCCAGGTGCTCATGCAAATCACGAAGCCGCTGATGATGAAGAAGAGCTGTACGCCGAGGCAACCGTAAACGGCCACGTCGGAGAGGTGCGGGAAAAGCTCCCGCGGATTGCGTCCCCAGGCGTGCCCGGTCTGCGCCTTTCCGACGTAGTGGAAAAGGCAGACCATGAGAGCGGCGACAAGGCGCAGTCCGTCCAGGGCGCGCAGCCGGTCACTGCCGCCGCGTCGGCCGCCATCGGCCTTCCCGGGCCTCTCCTTGTCGCCCGTTATGACGAGCGCGGCCTCGACCGCACCCGCTTCCGTCACTGTCGAGGACATCGCACTTCCACCAACCGTACGCAGGATCCAGCGTGCCCCGGGCACGGGGCGCTGGGCGAGCGTAGGAAATGACATCACATCGCGACTCGGGCCAATTCGACATCCATGGACATCCGGAGCGGCGACGAAGACCCTCCTGCCCGAATTCATTTTCCGGCCACCTTGTATACAGCGGTCGGCCGCCCGTCGAAAGCTAGCCTTAGGCTGGTTTCCGCTGTACGAGAACTAGGTGACATGTGACCAATAGGCCCACGCTCTCCGTCGTCGTCCCGTGCTACAACGTCCGGTATTACCTCGCCGACATGGTGTCCAGTCTCGTCAGCAATGATCGGGACGACTTCGAGTTCATCTTCGTCGAGGACCGATCCACCAAGGACGACACGTACGAAGCGCTACTGGACATGTCCAAGCGGTTGCACAACAGCCGGGTCATCAGGCACAAGACGAACCGGGGACTCGCCACCGCCCGCAACACCGGGATCGACGTGGCGGAGGGGCGCTACCTCACCTTTCTCGACGGCGACGACTGGCTTGCCCCCGGGTACCTGCCGCGCCTCGTCGACGCGATCCAGCGTCATGACGTCGACTTCGTCCGCACCGACCACGTCCAGGTCACCGGTGTGGAACGCAGGGTGCACCGCGCACCCGAGGGTCGCCGCGACACACCACTGGATCCGCGCGGGTCGATCCTGCCGACGGACGACACCACGATGGTCGACTATCCGTACGCCTGGGCGGGCATCTACCACCGCCGGCTGCTCGACCGGGGCCTGCTGCGCTTCCACGACGGACTGCACACCGCCGAGGACCGCCCGTGGATATGGGCGCTGCACCGCACGGCGGACTCCTACGCGGTGGCGAGCCTGCACGGCGTCTTCTACCGGCGCGGCATCACGACCTCGCTGACCCAGATCGGCGATGTCCGGCAACTCGACTTCATCCGGTCCTTCGAGCTGGTCCTGCGGGAACTGGCGAGTGATCCGGACGTCGCGGACCTGCGCCCGAAGGCGCTCCGCAGCTACTGTGTGGTGATCGCCCATCACTTGCGTGAACGCGACCGCTTCGAACGGCGGGTCGCCGCCCGCTTGAAGGAGCTCAGCGCCGAGGCCCTGCGGCGCATCCCCGAGCACGAACTGCACGCGGCCCTGGCCGGCATGGACGATCAGCGCAAGCGGACCCTGCACCGGATACGCGGCGGTATGAAGGAAAACCTCGTATGATCCAGATCTTCCTCGCGGCCACCCAATACGCCGCGGCGACCATCACCAGCGGCATCAGGGCGGGTCTCTTCGGTCCGCGCGAGGGCCGGCGGCTGCTCGTGGTGAGCAACACCTCGGCGATCCCCGAGCTGAGTACCCCACTGGACAGGATGCCGGGCTTCGAGCAACTGCGGCCGGAGTTCGACGCGGTGCACTCGTGGAACGAGGCCATCGCCCCGCATCACCCGGTCGGCTGGTCACCGCGCCCCGAGGACACCCTGCTCTGGGAGCGGGCCCTGCGCCTCGCGTGGGACCTCGGATCCGAGCCGGTCGAGATCGCGTGCGAGTCCCTCCAGGCCAATCCGTCCCGTGCCATCGTCGACATCTTCGCCGACAGCCCCGTCCATGTGTACGCCGACGGCCTGATGAGCTACGGCCCGACCCGCAACCGCCTCCCGGTCGACGTGCACAGCCGGATCGGAAGGCTGCTCCACCTCGACCTCGTGCCGGGGCTCCGTCCGATGCTGCTGTCCGAGTACGGCGTGGAGCCGGTCGTCATTCCCAATGAGCCGTTTCTGCGTGTCCTGGAGCAGATCGGCGGGACCGGCGTCGCTGCTCTCGAGGAGCACCTGCCTGCCGACGACCGACCCACGGCCGTGCTGCTCGGCCAGTACCTCTCGGCCCTCGAACTGATCACGGTCGCCGAGGAGGACGCCCTGCACGTGCGGATGCTCCGCGGCGCCGTCGCCGCTGGCCACCGGCATGTGCTGTTCAAGCCGCACCCCAGTGCCCCGGCCCAGTACTCGCGGTCACTGGAACAGGCGGCGGGGGAACTGGGGGTACGGCTCACCGTCCTCGACGTCCCCATGCTGGCGGAGACGGTGTACCAGCACCTCCGCCCCGGCCTCGTCGTCGGATGCTTCTCGACCGCGCTGATGACCGCGGCCGCGTTCTACGGCATACCCGTCGCGCGGGTGGGCACGGAACTGCTGCTGGAGCGGATCACCCCCTACGAGAACAGCAACCGGGTGCCTCTCACCGTCATCGACGCCGTCCTGCCGGACCTGGAGCGGGACACCGCCGAGGTCGGCAAGCCGCTCGACCTGTCACCGGAGCTGATCAGCGGCGAACTGGCGCCCTTGGTCAGGACCGTGAGCTACTGCATGCAGTCGGTCAAGTACGCCCCCCTTCGGGACGAGGCCGTGGCGTGGCTCACGAACGGCCTGTCCGCGCACCGGAAGTACTTCAAACGGCGCCGGCTGACCAGCCTCGGGCTGCCGGGCGGCAGCGGGTTCAGGGCGGAAGGCCTGCGCCGCAACCGGGCGGTCCGGCGCCTGCTGAGGACCGTTCGGGCCGCCCAGGGCTGAACCCGGCCGGACCGGCCCACACGGCCGCGGGCCGGTCCGGCCGGGAAACGCCGAGCCGGCCTCAGCCCAGCCAGCGGCTCAGCCCCAGTCGCGTCCACAGCAGGCTGGCGGCGAAGGACAGGCCCACGGTCCCGGCCACCAGCAGCGCGAGCAGGCTGGCGGCACCGAGCCAACCCGCGTCGGCCCTGACCAGGTGCGGGGCAAGGGCCCGCAGGAACATCAGGTGCACCAGGTACGCGCCGAAGGCGGCGGCACCGAGCCGGGACAGCAGCGGCCGGAACCGCACGGGCACGGTGATCCGGTTCAGGGCCATCAGCAGCGCACCGGCCAGGAACGGCACGAACACCCCGTCGTAGGGGGACGGGTAGTGCACGAGGTGCTCGTACGCTGTGACCGCGGCCCACCCGCTGAGCCCGCCCGCGAGCCACAGCAGTCGCCGGCGGCGCCCCGTGGTGACGGAGGGCGGCAGCGCCAGCAGCAAGGCGCCGGCGGCGGCGTACCCGAGCTGGTACGGGGACGGATCCCACGCGAAGCCCGGCGATTTCCCGTGGAACAGCCCGGCGACGTCGTTCAGGAGGGTCGGCGCCAGCGCCAGCGCGACGAACGCCGCGGCGAGGCCGTAGGGCCGCTGCCCTCCCCTGACCAGGGCAACCAGCGACAGCGCGAGGATCACCGGCACGTAGGCGTACAGGTACCAGAGGTGGAAGGCGGGTTGGACCGACCCGAACAGCGACTCGTAGGCCGGCCGGAGCACGGCCCGGAAGTCGGTCTCCCGGGTCCCCTGCCACACCAGGTAAGCGGCGGTCCACACGGCCATCGGCACCACGATCCGGGTCAGCCGCCCGCGCACCTGCGCACCGTCACGCGGCGGCGCGCCGCAGAGGACGACCCAGCCGGCCATCGCGAAGAACAGGGGTACGGCGCAACGACTGAGGCCGTCACCGGCCAGCGCGACCCAGTAGACCGGGCGGCCGCCGCCGGGCTCACGGCCGACGGCGTTGAGGAACTGGCCGGCGGAGTGGCAGACGATGACACCGATGGAGCACAGGACGCGCAAGAGGTCGATGTCGAATCTGTGTGCGCGCGGTGCGACGTCCCGCGGGGTGGAGGGCGCCGTGGTGACGGGGACGGGGGCTGACACGGTGGTGGACATCGGCTGCGCGGAGATCGTCGGTCACTCCCGGTCGTACGGGGGTCCGGTCGGTGTCCGGCCGAACTCCGTGGCGGATGCTTGCGGACGCGGCGGTTCGCCGCCAGGGCGGCGTCCCGTATACCGCGTACCCGCATCGCCGCCCGGGTGGACAGCCGGGTCCGCACGTCTCGCGCACGGACGCCGGCCCGGAGCGAACACGGTAACCGCCCCCTCCATGAAATCCCGGGAGCGGCGAGTCCGGCGCGGGAGACTCGGCCGCCCGGGTAACGGCCACCGGCGCAGCGCGGTCGGCGGCGTGCCGGCGGTCGGCGGCGTGCCGGCGGTGGGTGGTGCGCCGGCGGTGGGCGGTGTGCCGGCAGTGGGCGGTGCGCCGGCGGTGGGCGGTGCGCCGGCGGTCGGCGGTGCGCCGGCGGTCGGCGGCGTGCCGGCAGTGGGCGGCGTGCCGGCGGTCGGCGGCGTGCCGCGGCCCCGGTCCGCACGTTCGTTCCCTCGGCCGCCACCCCGGGTCGTCAGCCGGAGTGTCGGGTCGGCTCCGCGCGGCGGAGCCTTCCCGGCGGCCGGCGCCTCAGTTGTCCAGGACCGCGGTCAGCAACTCGGCCGTCCACGCCAGCAGTTCCCGGCCGACCACCGGTTTGCCGCCGATGCGCGCCGTACCGGGGCGGGGCACCAGGATCTGCTTGGCCGCCTGCTTCACCACCGTGCGCGGGTAGAGGCGGTTGAGCCGCAGCTCCTGCGACTCGCGCAACTCCACCGGCGAGAAGCGGACGTTGCTGCCCTGCAGGGTGATGTCGCTGACACCGAGACGGCGGGCCAGCAGCCGCAGCCCGGCGACCAGCAGCAGATTCTCCACCGGCTCGGGGAGCTTGCCGTAGCGGTCGGTGAGTTCCTCTCGGACGGCCTTGATGTCCTCCTCGGAGTTCACGGAGGCGATCGACCGGTAGGCCTGCAGCCGCAGCCGCTCGCCCGGCGCGTAGTCGTGCGGCACGTGCGCGTCGACCGGCAGCTCGATCTTCACCTCCAGCGGGGCCTCCTCGGCCTCGCCGCCGCCCTCCTCCAGCGCGGTGCGGTAGTCGGCGACGGCTTCGCCGACCATGCGGATGTACAGGTCGAAGCCGACGCCCGCGATATGACCGGACTGCTCGCCGCCGAGCAGATTGCCCGCGCCGCGGATCTCCAGGTCCTTCATGGCGACGTACATGCCGGCGCCCATCTCGGTGTGCTGCGCGATGGTCGCCAGCCGCTCGTGCGCGGTCTCGGTGAGGGGCTTCTCCGGCGGGTACAGGAAGTACGCGTAACCGCGCTCACGGCTGCGGCCGACCCGGCCGCGCAGCTGGTGGAGCTGCGAGAGGCCGAAGGTGTCGCCGCGCTCGACGATGAGGGTGTTGGCGTTGGAGATGTCGATGCCGGACTCGACGATCGTCGTGGAGACCAGCACGTCGAACTTCTTCTCCCAGAAGTCCACCACGACCTGCTCCAGCGCGGACTCGCCCATCTGCCCGTGCGCGGTGGCGATCCGTGCCTCGGGCACCAGGTCGCGCAGCCGCGCGGCGGCCTTGTCGATGCTCTCCACCCGGTTGTGGATGTAGAAGGCCTGTCCCTCGCGCAGCAGTTCGCGGCGCACGGCGGCGGCGATCTGCTTCTCCTCGTAAGGACCGACGAAGGTCAGCACCGGGTGCCGCTCCTCGGGCGGGGTGGTGATCGTCGACATCTCGCGGATGCCGGTGACCGCCATCTCCAGGGTGCGCGGGATGGGCGTGGCGGACATCGTCAGCACGTCGACGTTGGCACGGAGCTTCTTCAGCTGCTCCTTGTGCTCCACACCGAAGCGCTGCTCCTCGTCGACGATGACCAGGCCCAGGTCCTTGAACTTGGTCTCCGAGGAGAACAGGCGGTGGGTGCCGATGACGACGTCCACCGAACCCTCGCGCAGCCCCTCCAGCACGGCCTTGGCCTCGCCGTCGGTCTGGAAGCGCGACAGCGCCTTCACCACCACCGGGAACTGCGAGTAGCGCTCGGAGAAGGTGCCGAAGTGCTGCTGCACCAGCAGCGTGGTCGGCACCAGGACGGCGACCTGCTTGCCGTCCTGCACCGCCTTGAAGGCCGCCCGCACCGCGATCTCGGTCTTGCCGTAACCCACGTCGCCGCAGATCAGCCGGTCCATCGGGACCGACTTCTCCATGTCCTCCTTGACCTCGGCGATCGTGGTGAGCTGGTCCGGGGTCTCCGCGTACGGGAACGCGTCCTCCAGCTCCCGCTGCCACGGGGTGTCCGGGCCGAAGGTGTGGCCGGGCGCGGCCATACGGGCGGAGTACAGCCGGATCAGGTCCGCCGCGATCTCCTTGACCGCCTTCTTGGCGCGCGCCTTGGTCTTCGTCCAGTCGGCGCCGCCGAGGCGGTGCAGCGAGGGCGCCTCGCCGCCGACGTACTTGGTGATCTGCTCCAGCTGGTCGGTGGGCACGAAGAGCCGGTCGCCGGGCTGGCCCTTCTTCGCCGGGGCGTACTCGACGACCAGGTACTCGCGGGTGGCGCCCTGGACGGTGCGCTGCACCATCTCCACGTAGCGGCCGACGCCGTGCTGCTCGTGCACGATGAAGTCGCCCGCCTGCAGCGTCAGCGGGTCGATGGTCTTGCGGCGCCGGGACGGCATCCGGCCCATGTCCTTGGTGGAGGACTTCTGGCCCGACAGGTCGGTCTCGGTCAGCAGCGCGATCTTCAGGACGGGGTCCACGAAGCCGCTGTCCAGCGAGCCGCAGGCGACATGGACCACGGACGGCTCCACCGGCCCGTCCAGAGCCGTGTCGAGCCGCGCGGCGATGCCCTCGTTGCCCAGCACCTCCACGATGCGGGCGGCCGGGCCGTGTCCCTCGGTGACGTAGACCACGCGCCAGCCGTCGGCCAGCCAGCCCTTGGTGTCGGCCAGCGCCCGGGCGGTGTCGCCGCGGTACACCTCGGGGGCGTGCATGCCGAGCTTGAGGGTGTCCCCCTCGTCGTCCCAGGTTCCCTCGCCGGCCGCGAACGGGCTCACCGACCACCAGGGGATGCCCAGCTCACGGGCCTGGTCGCGCACGTCGGCGATGCTCCACAGCGAGGCCGCGCCCAGGTCGATCGGCGCCTCGCCACCCCCGGCGGAGGCGGCCCAGGAGGCCTCCAGGAACTCCCGGCTGGTCGCCACCAGGTCGGCGGCCCGGGTACGGACCCGCTCCGGGTCGCAGACCACGGTCAGCGACCCGGCCGGCAGCACGTCCAGCAGCAGCTCCATGTCGTCCACGAGCACCGGGGCGAGCGACTCCATACCCTCGACAGCGATCCCCTGGGCGATCTTGTCCAGCAGTTCCCGCAGCTGCGGGTGCTCCTCCGCCAGCTCGGCGGCCCGGGCCCTCACCTCTTCGGTGAGCAGCAGCTCCCGGCAGGGCGGCGCCCACAGGCCGTGCTCGGCGACCTCCAGCGACCGCTGGTCCGCGACCTTGAAGTAGCGGATCTCCTCGACGTCGTCGCCCCAGAACTCCACCCGCAGCGGATGCTCCTCGGTGGGCGGGAAGACATCCAGGATGCCGCCGCGCACGGCGAACTCGCCGCGCTTCTCCACCAGCTCCACCCGGGCGTACGCGGCGGCCGCCAGCGCGTCCACGACGTCGTCCAGAAGGGCGGTCTGCCCGGTCCGCAGCGCCACCGGGACCAGGTCCCCCAGGCCCTTGACCTGCGGCTGCAGCACGGAGCGGATCGGGGCGACCACCACCTGCACGGGGCCGGCGGTCGGGTCGTCCGCACTGGGGTGCGCCAGCCGGCGCAGCACGGCCAGGCGGCGTCCCACGGTGTCCGAGCGAGGCGACAGCCGCTCGTGCGGCAGCGTCTCCCAGGCCGGGTACTCCACGACGGAATCCTCGGGCAGCAGCGACCGCAGGGCCGCGGCCAGGTCCTCGGCCTCGCGGCCGGTCGCCGTCACCGCCAGCAGCGTGCGGCCCGTGCGGGCCGCGAGCGCGGCCAGCGCCACCGGGCGGGCGGCGGGCGGACCCACCAGGTCGACGTGCGGGCGGTTGCCGTCCGCGGCACCGCGGACCGCCTCCGCGAGCGCGGGGTCGTCCACGACGACGTCGAGCAGACCGTTGAGGCTCATGTGGATTTCCGTCCCAGGGGCAGGCAGGCGGGTCAACGCGAACAGCCCGACACGTCGAACGAGCCGGGGTGTTCCAGCGTACGTCGCTCCGCGGGTGGGGGGTGCGTGACGTTGGGTGCGGCGCCGTTGTGGCTGGGATTGCGGTTGTTTCCCCGCCCTCCCCCAGCCTTCGGCCGGGGGGACCCCCACCCCAAATGGCAGCCGGAGGGGGTGGGGCTGCGGTGCGGGGCGGCGGACGTCGCCCTATTGACCCCCACCGGCGGTCAGGCGCCCGGCGATACGGAGGGGGTGGGGGAGTTGGGGGTACCCCCGGCCGAAGGCTGGGGGAGGGTGGATGTTCTGGACGGTGCGGCATATTTGTGTGCGGCATCTGGGGCACGAAAAGTGCCACCCGCACGCACGTAAATATGCCAGTCCAGGATGTCCAGCCCCGGAGGCCCCGCCCCCGGCCCCCAGGAAACGTGCGAGGCGGCCACTGAACGCGCAGGGCGCCGGGTGGGAGGGAGGGAAAGACCCACCCCCACCACCACGGCGCCGCACACCGCGCACACACCGCGCGCGCTCCGCGCGCTACTCCGTCGCGATCGCGCCCAGCACGTTCATCCGGCCCGCCCGGAACGCGGGCACCAGTGCCGCCACGAGTCCGACGAAGGCCGAGCCGATGAAGACGGTGATGATGGTCGGCCAGGGGATCTCCAGGACGCCGAGCCCCTGGAGCGCCAGCAGCTGCTGGGCGGAGGCGCCCCAGCCCATGCCGAGGCCGAGGCCGAGCACCGCGCCGAACAGGGCGATGACGATCGACTCCAGGCGGATCATGCGTCGCAGCTGCCGCCGCGACATGCCGATCGCCCGCATGAGGCCGATCTCCCGGGTGCGCTCGACCACCGACAGGGCGAGGGTGTTCACGACGCCCAGGATCGCGACGATGATCGCCAGGGCCAGCAGGCCGTAGATCAGGTTGAGCAGCTGGCCGATCTGGTCCCTGAGCATCTGCTTGTAGTCGGCCTGGTTGCGGACCTGGACCTGCGGGAAGTCGTGCAGCGCCTTCTTCAGCCCCGCATAGGCCGCGTCCTGCTGCCCGTCCTCGGCGGCGGCGAACATGATGTCGTTGATCGGCATCCGGTCGGCCGGCACGTAGCGTGCCGCGGTCGTGACGTTGGTGTACATCGCGCCCTGGTCGAAGACGGTATCCGCGGAGGTGATGGCGGCGACCGTCAGCGTGGCGGCCTCGCCGTGCTCGAAGTGGACGGAGAGCGTGTCCCCGAGCTTGACCCTGTGCTTGTCGGCGAAGCTCTCGCCCACCGACATCGCGTTCGCGCCGTACGCGGCCGACAGCTCACCGGCGACCGTCTTGACCTGGAGGTCCTGGGCGTACGTCGGGTCCGCGGCCGTGAGGGAGGTGTCGGAGACCGATCCGTCGGGGGCGGTGAGCCTGACGTCGAGGGACTTGTAGTCGGTGACGTGGGCGAGGTGCGGCGCGGCCTTGATGGCCTGCTCGATCTGCGGGGTGATCGGCTGGCCGCTGCCGGACTCGATGATGAAGTCCGCGCCGACCGACTTGTCGAGCTGGTCGGTCGCCGAGGCCACCAGTGAGGAGCCCACCACCGACAGGCCCGCGACCAGCGCGAGGCCGATCATGAGGGCGGCGGCGGTGGCGCCGGTGCGGCGCGGGTTGCGGAGCGCGTTGCGCTCGGCGAGGCGGCCGACCGGGCCGAACACGCGCAGGACGCCCGCGCTGATCACCCGGACGACGACACCGGCGAGCAGCGGCCCGACGACCACGAAGCCGACCAGGGTGAGCAGGATGCCGAGGCCGAGGAACATCGAGCCGTCCGCGGCCTTGGTGGCCTGCACGGCGGCGAGGAGGCCGGCGCCGCCCGCGAGGGTGAGGACCAGGCCGATCGCGGCGCGCACCCTGCCGGCGCGGGCGTCGGCAGGGGTGCCGGCGTCGCGCAGCGCGGCCATCGGGGAGACCTTGCCGGCGCGCCGGGCGGGCAGGTAGGCGGCGAGGACGGTCACCACGACGCCGAGGACGAGCCCGATGACGGGGGTGGTGGCCTTGATCGTCAGGGACGACGTGTCGAGGTTCATGCCCACGCTGCCCATGAGGTTCATGAGCAGGACGGCGAGCCCGACGCCGCCTCCGATGCCGAGTACGGAGCCCACCACGCCGAGCAGCAGCGCCTCCACCAGCACCGAGCGGTTGACCTGGCGGCGGCTGGCGCCGATGGCCCGCATGAGGCCGATCTCCCGGGTGCGCTGGGCGACCAGCATGGAAAAGGTGTTGACGATCAGGAAGACACCGACGAGGACGGCGATCCCGGCGAAGCCGAGCATCGCGTACTTGATGACGTCGAGGAAGCCGGCGATGTCCTTCTGGTTCTCGGCGGTCCACTCGGCCTGGGTCTGCACCTGGTAGCCGGCGGTGGCGCCGAGCGCGGCGGTGACGTTCTTCTTCAGCTGCTCGTCGCTGACCCCGGGCTTCGCGGTCAGGCCGACGCTGCTGAAGACGTCCTTGGCGCCGAGCAGCCTGGTCTGGGTGGTGGCGGTGTCGAAGTAGAAGATCGCCGCGCCGGGGTTGGTGACCTTGAACGTGGCGATGCCGCTGATCCGGGCGCGGAACTCACCGGGGATGGCGATGACGCGCAGTTCGTCGCCCAGTTCGAGGTGCTTCTTGTCGGCGGTGTCGGCGTCGACCATCACCTCGGTGGGGCCGCGCGGGGCGTGGCCGGAGGTGACGTCGACCGAACGCAGCTCGGTGGCGTCCCAGTTGGTGGCGATGGTGGGGGCCCCGGAGGTCGGGCCGAGGTTCTCGCCCGCGGCGTCGGTGACGGTGAGGGTCTGGCTGTTGGCCTCGCCGTCGCCGACTTGACGCCGTCGACCTGCTTCAGCCGCGCGACCGTGGCAGCGGGCATGGTGGCCGCCTTGGTGGTCATCTGCATCTCGTCGTCACTCGGCGCGCCCTTGGGTGTGACCGTGACGTCCGAGGCGGTGGCGGCGAAGAGCTTGTCGAAGGTGGAGGTCATGGTGTCGGTGAAGACGAGCGTGCCGCAGACGAAGCCCACCGACAGCAGGACGGCGACGGCTGACAGCGCCATGCGCCCCTTGTGCGCGAGGAAGTTGCGCATCGAGGTCTTGACGACGGTCACGACGTCCTCCCGCGCGCGTCGAAGTCCTTCATGCGCTCGAGGACGGAGTCGGCGGTCGGGTCCAGCATCTCGTCGACGATCCGGCCGTCGGCGAGGTAGAGGACGCGGTCGGCGTAGGAGGCGGCGACCGGGTCGTGGGTCACCATGACGATGGTCTGGCCGAGTTCGTCGACCGAGCGGCGCAGGAAGCCGAGGATCTCGGCGCCGGCGCGCGAGTCGAGGTTGCCGGTCGGCTCGTCGCCGAAGATGATCTCCGGTCGGGCGGCGAGGGCGCGGGCCACGGCGACGCGCTGCTGCTGACCGCCCGAGAGCTGGCCGGGCCGGTGCCGCAGGCGGCCGGCCAGACCGACGGTCTCCACGACGCGCTGCAGCCACTGGGGGTCGGCCTTGCGGCCGGCGATGTCCATGGGCAGCGTGATGTTCTCGGCCGCGTTGAGGGTCGGCAGCAGGTTGAAGGCCTGGAAGATGAAGCCGATCTTGTCCCGCCGCAGCTGGGTGAGCTTCTTGTCCTTCAGCTTGGTGATCTCGGTGTCACCGACCCAGATCCGGCCGTCGGTCACCGTGTCGAGACCGGCGAGGCAGTGCATCAGGGTCGACTTGCCGGAGCCGGAGGGCCCCATGATCGCGGTGAACCGGCCGCGGTCGATGTCGACGTCGACGGCGTCGAGGGCCACGACCCGGGTCTCGCCCGAGCCGTACGCCTTGGTGACCTGACGGGCCCGGGCGGCCACGGCCGTACGTTCTCCGCTGCCCCCGGACGTGGGGATCGTTACTGCCGTTGTCACTGACCTGCTCCTGTCGAGTGGTGGTCGCCGCCGTTTCGGGGCGTGCTGCGTCGCGTACCAAGACTGGCTTCGGGGAGGGGGCCGGAACGATGGTGCGGGTCTCCGTATCGGCCCGGGGGTTAGCCCCACCAGAAGGCTAGGGAGCCCCGGCAGGCCCCCTCGTCCTCCGCCGGTACGAACCTGGGGTCGGAAGAATTCGGGTGCGTCCCCTAAGGGGTCTGCGCCTTTCGGCGGACCCGGCTCGGGGTCGGGGGCCGCGCCCCGCGGTCCCGGGAGGTGCACGCCCCGCCGTCCGGCCTGCGGGAACCTCGTGCACGCGGGGGGCCCGGGCATGAAATCGTGTGGCGTACACACACCATCAGGGGGGCCCGTGGAGCGCACCGAGCAGACCGCGACCGCCGCCACGGCGTCGTCCGCCGAGGGGCCGCGGCGGCGCGGCCCGGTGGTCGCCGCGCTGATGCTGGCCATGGCGCTGGCGGCGATGGACTCCACCATCATCTCCACCGCGGTGCCGCAGATCGTCGGCGAGCTGGGCGGCTTCTCCGTCTTCTCCTGGCTCTTCTCCGGCTACCTGCTCGCGGTCACGGTGACCCTCCCGGTCTACGGCAAGCTGGCCGACACCTTCGGCCGCAAGCCCGTGCTGCTGACCGGCATCGGCATCTTCCTGCTGGGCTCCGTGCTGTGCGCCGGGGCGTGGAACATGGCCGGCCTGATCGCCTTCCGCATCGTGCAGGGGCTCGGCGGCGGCGCCATCCAGGGGACCGTGCAGACCATCGCCGCCGACCTGTACCCGCTGAAGCAGCGCGGCCGCATCCAGGCGGCGATCTCCACGGTGTGGGCCGTCTCCGCCGTCCTCGGACCGCTGTGCGGCGGGCTGCTCGCCGGGTACGCCAGCTGGCGCTGGATCTTCCTGGTCAACCTGCCGGTCGGCGCGGTCGCCCTGCTGCTCATCACCCGGCATCTGCGCGAGCGGGTCCGCGAGCGGACCCGGCACCGGGTCGACTGGCCCGGGGCGCTGCTGCTCTTCCTCTCCGGAGGGCTGCTGATCACGGGCCTCGTCCAGGGCGGGGCCACGCGGTGGTGGCTGCTCGGCGGCAGCCTCGTGCTGGGCGCCTGCACCGTGTGGGCCGAGCGCCGGGCCGCCGAGCCGATCATCCCCGGCTGGGTCTGGCGGCGCCGGGTGATCGTCGCGGTCAACCTGGCCCTCGGCATGCTCGGCGTCCTGATGGTCGCCCCGACGGTCTTCCTCCCGACGTACGCCCAGACCGTGCTCGGGCTGGGGCCGATCGCGGCGGGCTTCGTGCTGTCGGTGATGACGCTCAGCTGGCCGGTCTCCGCCGCCCTCAGCAACCGGGTCTACCTGCGCATCGGCTTCCGCAACACCGCCGCCCTGGGCATGGCGGCCGCCACCGTCGTCCTGGTGGTCCTGGTGCGGCTCCCCTACGCCGGACCGGCCTGGCAGCCCGCCCTGGTGATGCTGCTGCTCGGGGCCGCGCTCGGGCTCTTCCAGCTGCCCCTGATCGTCGGCGTCCAGTCCACCGTCCCCTGGAGCGAACGGGCGACGGCCACCTCCTCGATCCTCTTCTGCCGCCAGGTCGGCCAGAGCGTCGGCGCGGCCGTCTTCGGCGCCGTCGCCAACGCCACGCTCGCCACGCGCCTGCACGGCTCCGGCACCGACCTCGACTCGGCCGCCGGCGCCGCCCACGCCGACGAGCACGTCCGCCGCGCCGTCTCAGCCGCGGTCGACCACGTCTATGTCGGCGCCGCCGTCGCGGCGGCCCTGTCGCTGGCCGTCGTCCTGCTGGTGGCACCCCGCCGCTTCCCCGTCCTGGAGGAGGACCCGGCGGTACGGTGAGCCCATGGACGCGAAGACCTACGCGCGCATGCGGGCCGTCGCCACGGAGTTGATGGAACACGAGGACACCTGGGCCGTGGAGATCGGTGAGGGTGTCATCACGATGATGATGCCGCCGGTCAACCGGCACGAGCTGATCGCCCTGCGGCTGCGCCGGCAGATCGAGCGGCAGATGGCCGACGATCCGGACTGGGCCGGTCACGTGGCCCACAGCGGTCCGGAGATCGAAGCGCCCGCCATAGGGCGTATGCGTCGCCCGGACCTGGTCGTCGTGGCGGAACAGGCCCTCGACACGCTCGGTTTCCTCGACCCTGCCGACGTCGCCCTGGTGGCCGAGGTCGTCTCGGCGTCGAACCCGGAGAACGACTACCGCGAGAAGACCCGGGACTACCCCGCCATGGGCATCCGCTCTACCTGATCATCGACCCGCGGGACAAGACGCTCGCCGTCCTCTCCGATCCGGGACCGGCTCCGGGCGACGACGGCCCGCGCTACCGGGCCCGGCACGACTACGCCTTCGGGGACGCCGTCCCCGTAGGGCCCTGGATCGTGGACAGCGGGGAGTTCCCCTCCTACGACGGTTCCTGATCGTCCCCCGGAGACGGGGCGGGCACGTCGGGGGCGGCGGGGGCCGGCTCCTCGTCCGCGTCCGGGACCTCGCGGCCGGTGAGGGCCGCCAGGCTGCCGCGGACGTGGGCGAGGTGCTCGCGGATCTCCTCCCGGCGCACCTCGTGCTCGCGCAGTTCGCGTTCGGCGGCGAGACGGATGCGCTCCTCCCGCACCCGGGCATGGGCCAGGAGCGCCGCGGCCGTGGCGTCGGCCTCCTCCTGGCGGCGCCGGGCGGCCTCCTCCGTCTCCGCCAGGGCCCGGCGGGCGTCGTCCACCATGGCCTCGGCGTAGGAGGTCAGTTCCGCGAGCCGGGAGTCGACCCCCGCCTCCGCCTCGGCGAGTTCGTGCTCCTGGGTGTCGAAGCGCTCCTGGTGCTCCTTCTCCAGTTCGGCGAGCATGCGTTCGCTCTCCCGCCGGGCGGCGTCGAGCCGCAGGACGGCCTCGTCGCGTAGGCGGCCGGCGTCCTCGCGGGCGTCACCGAGGACGCGCCCGGCGTCGGCACGGGACCGCCTCAGCAGCTGCTCGGCCTGCTCGTCCGCGGTGCAGCGGCGGGCCTGGGCGGCCGCGCGTGCCTCGTCCATGAGGGTGCGGCGGGCGGCCTCCGCCGCGTCGCGCGCGAGCCGGGCCTCCTCCTCGGCCTGTTCGCGTACGGAGGCCGCCTCCTCCTCCACCAGCCGCAGCAGGTCCAAGGCCCCCTTACCGAGGGAGTCGTACGTGGGCGGCGAGAGGGTGGAGACCACCTCGCGCAGCGCCGCGCACTCCGCGGTCATCTCGTTGGCCAGGACGGTCAGCCGTGCGGCGCGCTCCCAGGCAGCGTCGCGGTCCTCGGACAGCTCCTCGAGGAAGCGGTCGACCTGTTCGGTGCGGTACCCGCGGCCACGGACGGTGGCGAAGCCGTGGCCGCCGCGGGGGTGTGCCGTACTCATACCCCCCATTCTCGGGGATTTACCTGATTTGCCCATATCGCGACACTCCGATCGGCCCCGCCGACCGGAGCGACCCCGCACCGAGGCCGGAGATCGCTGGACCGTGTCGTCACATGAGCGCCGACCGCCCGGAGGGCGGGTTCCGCGGCTCCCCCGGCTACGCCGGGGGAGCCCCCAGTTGCGGTGCATCGCAAGGCGGAGAGTCGTTCTCGCAGTGGGCTACTCGGACGATTGGACAAACCCTCCCGGGCCGAAGTCCGGGGGAGTGCCGTGCCTGGGGGCACCTCCCAGCGAAGCTGGGGGAGCGTCGCGGGGCGGCCGGGCGACACGGCCTAGAGCATCCCGTCCCACATCTGCTCGATGAGCACCGGCCACCAGTGCTCGGGCGATCCCACCGCCGCCGGGTCGAGGGCGGCCAGCTGGTTCTGGAAGTCCACCGTCCAGCGGCCCGCCTGTTCCGGCGTCAGGCCCAGCCGCCAGCGCCACATCTTTCCGAGCAGCGCCAGACAGCGGACGAACTCCGGCAGGCCGGTGTTGACGAACTGCGGCACCGCCGCCGTCCCGCCCGGCCCGGCCTCCAGCGGCACCGCGACGATGTGCGCGGTGCCGTACTGCACGCACAGCCGGCGGCCGAAGTCATGCCCCATCACCAGGTACGAGCCCGCGTCCGGGGCGGGTTGCACCCCTTGCTCGGCCGCCAGCTCGGCCAGTGTCGGCACCGGCCGCCCGGGCAGGGCCTGGGCCCAGAAGAACGGGCCGAAGTCCACCGGGAGCCCGGCCCAGGTGAGCGTCTGGGCGACCAGGTCCGGCACCCCCTGGCGGGCGACCGCCCGCTGGTCGAAGCGGAACACCCCCTGCGGCCCGAAGGACTGCGCCAGCTCGTGCCCGATCGCGTCCAGCGGGATCGGGGGGACCCGTGGGACCAGGTGCGGCTCGGGAATCGGCACTCGGTGCGGGTGGGCGTGCGCCGGGGCGCTGGCCACCTCGTGCAGCTCGCCGAGGTGGGTCAGCAGGTGCTGGACGCCCGCGCGACGGCTCGCGTGGTCCTTGCCGTAGGGGGCGGTGCTGCTGATCCGTACCTGGGGCCAGGTCTCGCGGATCATCCGGGCGCAGTAACCGCCCGGCAGGTCGCACGACTCCAGTTCCGTGTGCAGCTCCAGCACCGCCTGGGGAGGCACACCCAGCGCCCGCAGCTCGTGCAGGATCTGCCACTCCGGGTGGGGTGTGCCGGGTGCGGAGCGGCGGATCAGCTGCTGCTCGGAGCCGTCGTGCGCACGGTAGCGGAGCACGGCCAGGTAGCCGGGGCCGACCGTGGGCACCCCGGTGGGCGGCTGGGCCTGGGCCTGGGACTGCGGCGGCTGGGGGTAGCCGTACGCCGCGGGCTGCCGCGCCGCTGCCACCGGTCCGGGCGGCGGCGGGCCGGGCGGGCCGCCGTGGTCGTTGCCGGGCACCTGCACGAACTGCGTGGGCACGTACCCGGCGGCCGGGGTGCCGGGCACTCCGGGACCGGGCGGCGGCGGGGGCGGGGGCGGCCCGGGCGGGGCCGTCTTCGAGGTCTCGGCGGCGGCCACGTCGGCTGCACCGCGACCCGGGCCCGGCGGCGGGGGCGGCGGGCCGTCCGGACGGGACAGCATCGTCGCGGCCCGGTGCACGTCCCCTGAGGCGGGCCGGGCGGGGGTGGACGGCGCCGGGGGCGGCGGGGGCACGGACGGTCCCCCGAACGGCGGGGGCGCGGCCGCGCCGCCCGGGTGGCCGTAGGCGCCGGGCCCGGGGACGGGCGGCGGGGGCGGCGTCCCGGTTCCGGGCGTGCCGGGCAGCCGCTCGGTGCCCGCTTCCGGGCTCGTCACCGTGGGCGGGGTGTGGGCGTCGTCGCAGTCGCTGATCGGCGGCGCGTACACCGTCGCCGGCGGTGGCACCGAATCCCCGGAACCGCTGTGGTTGGCGTCCCGCCACGTCGCGGGGGGCGGGGTGGGCGCGCCACCGTACGGGGTCGGCATCGGCGGGGTGGGGGTCGGAACGTACGGCGGGGTGGGCGTCGCCGGCCCCGGCGTGGTGACGGGAGGTGCGGGCGGCGTGACCGGCGCGGGGGCGGGCGGCGCGGACGGGGCGGCGTCGCCCGGGGCTTCGTCCGAGGCGCCCCGGGGTTCGCGGATGCCGAGCCGGTCGGCGGCGTCCTGCAGCCATTGCGGCGGGCTGAGCAGGAAGGACGTCGCCTCCAGGTCGATCCGCCGGGCCGGTTGCGGCACGACGTCCGCGACCGCCGCGGCCGCCGCGCCATAGGCCTCCTCCCAGCGGCGGATGATCTCGCCCACCGGCAGTGCGGGCCAGAGCGTGGCCTCGCCGCTGTCGCGGGCGATCACGATGCGGGTCTCCCCGTCGTCCGAGGTCGGGCCGCCGTCCCGCGGCTCGGACCACACCACGAAGCCCAGGTCGAACTCCCGCACCCGGACCTCTCGGGCGAGGTAGGCGGGGACGTCGGCGTTGATCCACCGCTCCGCGCGCTCCTGCGCCTGCGCGAACGTCACCATCTCCCGCCTCACCCCTCCACCGGGACGGCGCGGGCGAAGCCGCCGTCCACCATCAGCTTCGCCACCGTCTCCAACTCCGGCGGGTCGCCGGCGAGCGCCGCGAGGAAGGCGTCGAAGTCCTCGCCGCAGGGCAGCAGCAGCGCGGCGGTCCGCTCCTCGGTGGAGCCGAAGGCGCCGTCGGCGTCGCGCACGTCGTCGTACGGGCACAGCCACATGGAACCCAGGTCGTCGCCGCGGGACTTCACCGCGAGCACGCCGCCCTGGACGTAGGTGATCGCCAGGTAGTCCCTGGTGAGGTGGTCGCGCAGGCACTTGTTGACGTAGCCGAGGTCGTTGGCGGCCGCCTCGTCCCGCACGGTGAAGAAGGGCTGGTCGACGAGGAGTCCCAGCATGGGGAGCAGGGCGACGCCGTGCGGCGCGCTGCCGCCCGCCGCCTTGAGGAAGGTGCGGTACGCGCCGGGCAGCCGGTAGCCGAGTTCCTCTTCGAGGTCCCGCACCTGCTGCTCGGTGACGGCGACCCCGTCCTTGCGCAGGCCGAAGTGGACCGGTCGGGTCTCCTGCAGCGGCCGGGTGCCGCGCTTGTCGTGGTCGGCGCAGGCCGTGGTGGCCAGGCCGCCGTGGTGCCGCAGCAGCGACTTGACCTCGGCGGGGACGAGTTCCAGACGGCGGCTGCCGGCGACGTGGTGCCAGGTCCACCCGTGCGGCGTGGCGACGGGGGACAGGCCGCCCCACAGCTCGTGACCGGCGGCGTGCAGCGCGGCGTTGGCCGACACGTAGTCGGTGAGCCGGAGTTCGTCGATGCCGAAGCCGTCCGGCGGCTCGGCGATCTCGGCCGCCGCGCGGGCGTACGGCGAGAAGTCGGGGTGGCCGCGCTCGTCCACGCGTACGCCCTGCGGGTGGCGGGCGCGTCGCACCGGGTCCGGGAAGTGCACGATCTGACCGGCGTAGGCCGCGTTCGGTGGCGCGGCCCGGTGCCCGGGCCCACCTGTCGTCATTGCGGATGCCCCCATGCTGGATGCGGTGTTGGGCACAGCCTATGGGGTGTGGCAACCGCTGCTTCCGCTGGTTCCGGTCACCGGTGCGGGGCCGCCTCGGCAGGTGTCAGGGTCCGGACGCGCACGGCGGGGCAGGGGCGGGCACCCCGCCGTCCGCGGGGATCCGCGCGGGTGACACGGCGCCCTCGCTGCTTCCATCGGCGGAGGCGGCGCGTTCGGTGCCGCGTGCTCGGCGCGGACGTCCCCGGCCCGCCGTCCGCCGCCCGGGGGCACCGTCCACCACGGCGGCGGAGCGTCCCGCGTCCTCGGCCGTCCTCGCCCGGGACGGCCCTCCTTCAGGGCTCCCCGACGCGTCCGCGGTACTCGGGCCGCCGGCCCCACGCCTGAGGGCCACATCGGCGCCGGGGACCGGCTCCCGCCTCAACACCGCACTCGGACAACCACGTTGGGCAATCCCGGCGGTGCGGGAGGCGGCCGGGTCACGGCCGTCCCCCTCGGGGGCTCGGCATCCCTTTCGTCCAGGCCGGCGCTACTATCCGTACAACCGCTGGCCAATACAAGGGAGCACGCCGCCGCAGCGCATCGGACCGTACCACCCATCTCACCACAGTGCCGTGACATCCGGCATAAAGTAAACCTCTCACCTCACAACCGACTTCCGTAACGCCCCGTCCGTTTGGCAGTCTTGCGCGCATAGGGGACAACCTCCCCGTGAGGACGGATCGGAGGGCCGTACGACGATGCTGACGAAGGACGCCGCGGACCCGCGGTTCAACTGGGGAGCCGGCCAGGCACCCCCGCCGCCGGTACTGCGCCACCGGCGCGACGGGATCCTGCCCGCGGTCGCCGCCGCACTGTCCGTCAAGGACGCGGTCCTCACGTGCACCGGCGTCAAGGCCGACCAGCCGCCCGCGCTCCACCCGCTCGTGCAGGACGTCCTCGACGCCCTCCCCGTCGCGCGGCGTGAGCGCTTCACCGGGCGCTGCCCCGAGCCGGTGCTGCTGTCCCGGCACCTGACCACCGTCGACGGCACACGCAGCAAGCGCGCCGCGCGCAAGCCGCTCACGAACGGCGAGGCACGCAAGGCCCTCAAGGGCGCCAAGCTCACCGCACGGCGCATACGCGAGGACGGCGACCCCGCCCACGGCACCTACGCCCCGCCCTGCCGCTCCTGCCAGGTGCTGCTCGCACACTTCGGCGTCCGCGCCGTCGACCCCGGAGCCGGCGCCGAGTGAACTCGACCCGCTTCCCCGCCGACGTCGACAAGGCCCTGCGCTCCGCCGGCTGGCAGCCCGGCCGCTGGGACATCCGGCAGGCCGAGGTCTGGGCCGACACGCTCCGCGCCCACGTCTCCCCCGGCGGCCACCGGCACAGCGTCTTCCCCGCCGCCGTCGAGGCCTGGGCCGAGTTCGGCGGTCTGACCGTGCCGGCCGTCGCGGCCCCCGGCCGCCACGTCGCCCCCGGCGAGGTCCACCTGGACCCGCTGCGCGGGCTGCATCTCGCGCGGACGCTCGGTGACCTCGGCACCGCGCTCGACACGGAGGTCGCCCCCCTCGGGGAGGAGTCCGCCGGGTACGGGCACCTCGCGATCGACGCGCAGGGCCGTGTCTACTGCGTCGACCACACCGGCGACTACTACGTGGGCCCGAGCATCGACGCGGCCATCGGCGCCCTCGCGACCGGGACGCGGCCGCACCGCCTCACGACCTGACCGCGCCCGCCCCGCCGTTGCCGCCGGGGGTGCCCCTTGCGGCCCGTGTCCGTGCGGGGCGCCGGGCTGCCCGGTTGTCGTGTACCAGTGCGTTGCGCCCGCGGCGGACGTCCACCCGCCCGCCCCCCGGCCGAAGGCTGGGGGGCGGACGGGCGTTCTGGACGCCGACGTGTATTTGTTGTGCGGCACAGACGGCACAACAAGTACCCGCTGCGCGCGGCCCTCCCCGAGGGCCTGGCGGCCCTCCGGCGGCGCGTCGCCGACCCCGGCCTCCTCCTCGACCTCGACGTCGCGTGGACGGAGAAGGGCGGTCCCACCGCCGTCCAGATCCGCAAGGCGCACGGGCTGCCCGCCACCGGCGGCGCCGCGGTCCGAAATGCCCAGCCCCGGAGACCCGCCCCCGGCCCACCACGAACCGCGCGCAGGCCCGCACCAACCGCGCCGGGCAATCGGGAGGGCGGGCGGCGGACAGCCCGCCGCAGGCGCAAACAACCCGCACACAACAACCGGCCGCAGACACAACCCCGGGCCGTACCGCTACGCGGGGAGCATGGCTGAGACGCGGAACCCGCCCTCGTGGGTCGTGCCGGCGGCGAACCCCCCGCCCAGCGCGGTGACTCGCTCCCGCATGCCGACCAGCCCGTTGCCGCCGCTGGGAAGCACCAGCGCGGGCACCCCGTCGGAGGGGCTGTTCTGCACCAGGACCGCGACCTCCGCCTCGCGGTAGGCGAGACGGATGCGGGCCCGCGCACCGGGCGCGTGCTTGTGCACGTTGGTCAGCGCCTCCTGCACCACGCGGTAGACCGTGGCCTCGACCCGCGCCGCCAGCGGACGCTCCTGCCCCTCCACCGCGAGCTCGACCTCCATCCCGGCGGCCCGCGACGCGTCGAGCAGCCCGCTGAGCTCGGCCAGACACGGCCCCTGTTCGTCCTCCGCCTCGGTCTCGCCGGCCTCGACCGGCGACACGGGCGGGATCGGCTGCGCGGCGACCGCCACCCGCTCCCGCGCATCGGCCGCCGCGGACGCCGCCCGGTCCGGCGTCTGCGGCTCCGTCCGCAGGACGCCCAGCATCTCGCGCAGTTCGTCGAGCGCCTGCCGTCCCATGTCGCCGAGGAGCTGCGCGCTGCCCGCGGCTCTCTCGGGGTCCTTGACGGCGATCGCCTGGAGCGCGGCCGCGTGCACGACCATGAGGCTCACCCGGTGTGCGACGACGTCGTGCATCTCGCGGGCGATGCGGGTGCGCTCCTCCATGCGGGCGCGCTCCGCCGAACTCGTGGCCGTCTCGGCGAGCAGCGACAGCTCCCGCTCCAGCCCGTCCGCCCGTTCCCGCAGGCTCTCCACGAGGCGGCGCCGGGCGCCGACGTACAACCCCAGGAGCACCGGCGGCGCGGTGACGCCGACCGCCGCGAGCACGGAGGTGAGGGCGACCACGGCCAGTGGCGCGTGGTAGGCGGCGGCGCCGAGGTCACCGTGCATCTCCAGGAAGGTGACGATCAGCATGCCGAGCGTGGTCATCCCGGACAGCACCGCGATGATCCGCCGCGGTACGTCGGAGGCGGCCAGGGTGTAGAGGCCGACGACGCCGAGCAGGAGCCCCATCTGCGCGGGCGTGACCGCGATGGCGACCAGGACGACCAGGACCGGCCAGCGCCTGCGGAGCACCAGCACCGCGCCGACCAGCAGGCCGAACACACCTGTGAGGACCGGCGAGAGCGCGGTCTTCTCCGCCAGGGCCACGCCCTCCACGAAACACTCGACGGCCGAGACAAAGGCCAGGAGGACGTCGAGCACCATGCTGCGCCGCCTGGGCCACCACCACGGCCCGGCGGCCTCCCGGCTTCGTCCGCCGGCCCCGTCCGGTACGTACTCCCCCGTCCCACTCATGGCGTCCAGCCTAGACGCGGGGGTGTCCGCCTGGCGGTCAGCCCCGGTCCGGGGCAGGACCCCGGCCTATCCTTGTGCCGTCGGACAGCGCGGTCCGGACAATGCCGCCGACCATTCCACTGCACGAGGAGCCGCACCTGTGAGCAGCGCCGACAAGACCACCGGCAGCGCCCCCCTCCGCGCGGACATCCGCCGCCTGGGAGATCTCCTCGGCGGGACGCTCGTCCGGCAGGAGGGCCCGGAGCTCCTCGACCTGGTCGAGAGGGTGCGGGCGCTGACCCGCAGCGACGGCGAGGCCGCCGCCGCCCTGCTCGGCGAGACCGATCTGGAGACCGCGGCCAAGCTGGTCCGGGCGTTCTCCACCTACTTCCACCTCGCGAACGTCACCGAGCAGGTCCACCGCGGCCGTGAGCTGCGCTCCCGCAGAGCGGTCGACGGCGGGCTGCTGGCCCGCACGGCCGACCTGCTCAAGGACGCCGACCCGGAGCACCTGCGCCAGACGGTGCGCCACCTGAACGTGCGCCCGGTCTTCACCGCCCACCCGACCGAGGCGGCCCGCCGCAGCGTGCTGAACAAGCTGCGCGTGATCGCCGCCCTGCTGGACGAGAGCGGCGGGGCGGGCGGCGACCGCCGCCGCGGCGACCTGCGGCTCGCGGAGAACATCGACCTGCTCTGGCAGACCGACGAACTGCGGGTCGTGCGCCCCGAACCCGCCGACGAGGCGCGCAACGCCATCTACTACCTGGACGAGTTGCACGCCGGCGCGGTCGGCGACGTGCTGGAGGACCTGGCGGTCGAGCTGGAGCGGATCGGCGTGCCGCTGCCCGCGCAGACCCGCCCGCTGACCTTCGGCACATGGATCGGCGGCGACCGGGACGGCAACCCCAACGTGACCCCGCAGGTCACGCGGGACGTGCTGATCCTGCAGCACGAGCACGGCATCACCGACGCCCTGCAGCTGGTCGACGAGCTGCGCGCCGCGCTGTCCAACTCGATCCGCAACTGCGGCGCCTCTCCCGAGCTGCTGGCCGACCTGGAGCAGGACCTGCAGCGCCTGCCGGAGATCAGCCCCCGCTACAAGCGGCTGAACGCGGAGGAGCCGTACCGCCTCAAGGCCACCTGCATCCGGCAGAAGCTGCTCAACACCCGGGAGCGGCTGGCGGCCGGCACGCCGCACGCGCCCGGCCGCGACTACCTGGGCACCGGCGGCCTCCTGGCCGACCTGCGTCTGCTGCAGGACTCGTTGCGCGCCAACCGCGGCGAGCTCATCGCCGACGGCCGGCTGGACCGCACCATCCGTACGCTCGCCGCCTTCGGCCTGCAGCTGGCCACCATGGACGTCCGCGAGCACGCCGACGCCCACCACCACGCCCTCGGCCAGCTCTTCGACCGCCTCGGCGAGGAGTCCTGGCGGTACGCGGACATGCCGCGCGACTACCGGCGCAGGCTGCTCGCCAAGGAGCTGCGCTCGCGGCGTCCGCTGGCACCGTCCCCGGCGCCGCTGGACGCGGCGGGGGCGAAGACGCTGGGCGTGTTCCACACGGTCCGGGAGGCCTTCGAGCGGTTCGGGCCGGAGGTCGTCGAGTCGTACATCATCTCGATGTGCCTGGGCTCCGACGATGTCTTCGCTGCGGCGGTGCTGGCCCGCGAGGCCGGGCTGATCGACCTGCACGCGGGCGTCGCCAAGATCGGCATCGTGCCGCTGCTGGAGACCACCGACGAGCTGAAGGTCGCCGACCGGCTGCTCGACGAGATGCTCTCCGACCCCTCCTACCGCAAGCTCGTCTCGCTCCGCGGCGATGTGCAGGAGGTCATGCTCGGCTACAGCGACTCGTCCAAGTTCGGCGGCATCACCACCTCGCAGTGGGAGATCCACCGGGCGCAGCGCCGGCTGCGCGACGTGGCGCACCGCCACGGGGTACGGCTGCGGCTCTTCCACGGCCGCGGCGGCACGGTCGGCCGGGGCGGCGGCCCGACGCACGACGCGATCCTCGCGCAGCCGTGGGGCACCCTGGACGGCGAGATCAAGGTGACCGAGCAGGGTGAGGTCATCTCCGACAAGTACCTGATCCCGTCCCTGGCCAGGGAGAACCTGGAGCTGACGGTCGCGGCCACCCTGCAGGCCTCGGCCCTGCACACCGCGCCCCGCCAGTCCGAGGAGGCGCTGGCCCGCTGGGACGCCGCCATGGACGTGGTCTCCGACGCCGCGCACGCCGCGTACCGGCGGCTGGTGGAGGACCCGGACCTGCCGGCGTACTTCTTCGCCTCCACCCCGGTGGACCAGCTGGCCGAGCTGCACCTGGGTTCGCGCCCTTCGCGCCGGCCGGACAGCGGAGCGGGCCTGGACGGGCTGCGGGCCATCCCGTGGGTGTTCGGCTGGACGCAGTCGCGGCAGATCGTGCCCGGCTGGTTCGGGGTGGGTTCCGGCCTGAAGGCCGCCCGCGAGGCGGGCCGGGAGGCCGACATCGCCGAGGCGTACGAGCAGTGGCACTTCTTCCGGAACTTCCTGTCCAACGTCGAGATGACGCTGGCCAAGACGGACCTGCGGATCGCCGGGCACTACGTCTCGACCCTGGTGCCGGACGAGCTCGAGCACGTCTTCGACGCGATCAAGGCCGAGCACGAGCTGACGGTCGCCGAGGTCCTGCGGATCACCGGTGAGGCGGAGTTGCTGGACGCGCAGCCGGTGCTCCAGCAGACCTTCCGGATCCGGGACGCCTACCTGGACCCGATCTCGTATCTGCAGGTGGCGCTGCTGCACCGGCAGCGTGAGGCCGCCGCCCGCGGGGAGGAGCCCGACCCGCTGCTCGCCCGCGCGCTGCTGCTGACGGTCAACGGCGTGGCGGCGGGCCTGCGCAACACCGGCTGACCCCCGCCGGACGGGGTGCGGGCGGTGCCTCCCGCGGGTAGGCCCCGGCCGCACCCCCGTGCGTACGCCCGGCGTCAGTTCTTGCGGTGGCCGATCAGCCGCGGCCTGGGTTCGAGCCCGGACAGCCCGTTCCAGGAGAGGTTCACCAGGTGGGCGACGACCTCCGCCTTCTTGGGCTTCTGGGCGTCCAGCCACCACTGGCCGGTGAGCGCGACCATCCCGACCAGGGCCTGCGCGTAGAGGGGGGCGAGTTTGGCGTCGAAGCCGCGCTGTTTGAACTCCATGCCCAGGATGTCCTCCACCTGGGTGGCGATGTCGCTGATCAGCGAGGCGAAGGTGCCGGTCGACTGGGCGACCGGCGAGTCCCGTACGAGGATCCGGAAGCCGTCGGTGTACTGCTCGATGTAGTCCAGCAGGGCGAAGGCCGCCTGTTCCAGCAGTTCGCGGGGGTGGCCACCGGTGAGGGCACCGGTGACCATGTCCAGCAGGCACCGCATCTCGCGGTCCACGACGACGGCGTAGAGGCCCTCCTTGCCGCCGAAGTGCTCGTACACCACGGGCTTGGACACGCCCGCCTTGTGTGCGATCTCCTCGACGGAGGTCCCCTCGAAACCACGTTCGGCGAAGAGCGTGCGCCCCACGTCGAGGAGTTGCTCGCGGCGCTCCTTGCCCGTCATGCGCACCCGCCGGGTACGCCGCGACGGCGTACTCTCACTTCCCCTGTTGCTGCCTCTGCCGTCGCTCACTTGTCCATCATGCCGCTTCGCCGACGCTCTCCTTGCGGCGGGCCGCGATGCGGTCAGCGGTCGGCCACCGTACGTCACTGGCCCAGCCGAGTTGCTCGAACCAGCGGATGACGCGGGCGCTGGAGTCGATCTGGCCGCGCAGCACCCCGTGCCGGGCGGAGGTGGGGTCGGCGTGGTGCAGGTTGTGCCAGGACTCGCCGCAGGACAGCACCGCCAGCCACCAGACGTTGCCCGACTTGTCGCGGGAGCGGAAGGGGCGCTTGCCGATCGCGTGGCAGATGGAGTTGATCGACCACGTGACGTGGTGCAGCAGGGCGACGCGGACCAGGGAGCCCCAGAAGAAGGCGCTGACGGCACCGGTCCAGGACATCGTCACCAGTCCTCCCACCAGCGGCGGGAGCAGCAGGGAGATGGTCGTCCACAGCCAGAAGTCGCGGCTGATCCGGCGGATCGCCGGGTCCTTGATCAGGTCGGGGGCGTACTTGTGCTGGGGAGTCTGCTCCTCGTCGAACATCCATCCCATGTGGGCCCACCACAGGCCCTTGAGCAGGGCGGGGACGGTCTCGCCGTACCGCCAGGGGCTGTGCGGGTCGCCGTCGGCGTCGGAGAACCTGTGGTGCTTGCGGTGGTCGGCGACCCAGCGCACGATGGGCCCCTCCACGGCCATCGACCCCGCGATGGCCAGGGCGATCTTCAGCGGACGCTTGGCCTTGAAGGAGCCGTGGGTGAAGTGCCGGTGGAAGCCGATGGTGATGCCGTGACAGCCGAGGAAGTACATCCCCACCATCAGGCCGAGGTCGAGCCAGCTCAAACCCCATCCCCACGCCAGCGGGATCGCCGCCACGAGGGCGAGGAAGGGGATGCCGATGAAGAGCCCGAGGGTGATCTGCTCGAGTGACTGCTTCCGGTCGCCCCCGAGTGTGGCGCGGGCGGGCAGGTTCCCGTCGCCGGCCCCGGGTTCCGGGGACTCGGTGATCACGTCGGTCTGTGTGGTCATGGTGGTCCCTCGATGAAGGTCGGGAGCTACGCCACCGTAACTTACGGCTTCGTAAGTACGGCAGCGCCTACTGAAGGCCGAACAGAGCGCGCGTGTCGGCGCGAACGCGGCTCTTGACACATGTACCCACCTCGAGGAGGGGAAGTACCGATCTTTCCCGTCGCATTGGAGGCGCTCGGTGCGGCATAGTGGTGGGGGTCGACGGGCACCCTGCCGGGATGTCCTGTTCGGCCGGGGTTTCCATCCGCTGTGGTGTAACGGCAGCACTGAGGGTTTTGGTCCCTTAAGTCCGGGTTCGAATCCTGGCAGCGGAGCTCGGAACAGGGTCGCGGCGATCGCCGCGACCCTTCCCCGTTCCCGGCCGGGAACGCCCCGGTATCCTTCCGGTGACCATCACCCCACGCCGAGGAGCCCGTTCCGTGAGCGCCCACCGCCCGGCTGCCGTCATCGTCCTCGCCGCGGGTGAGGGCACCCGCATGAAGTCGGCAACCCCCAAAGTCCTGCACGCGATCAGCGGCCGGTCACTGGTCGGACACGTCGTGGCCGCGGCCCGGGCCCTGGAGCCCGAGCACCTGCTGGTGGTCGTCGGGCACGCCCGCGAGCAGGTGACCGCCCACCTGACCGAGACCGACGCCGCGGTCCGTACCGCCGTGCAGCACGAGCAGAACGGCACCGGCCACGCGGTCCGGGCCGGCCTCGCGGAACTCCCGGAGCTGACCGGCACGGTGGTGATCACCGCCGGCGACACCCCGCTGCTCACCCCGGACACCCTGCGCGCGCTGGCCGCGACCCACGCGGCCGACGGCAACGCCGTCACGGTGCTGACCGCCGAGGTAGCCGACCCGACCGGCTACGGCCGCATCGTCCGCGGCGACGACGGCTCGGTGCTGGCCATCGTCGAGCAGAAGGACGCCACCGACGAGCAGCGGGCCCTGCGCGAGATCAACTCCGGGGTGTTCGCCTTCGACGCGCGGCTGCTCGCGGAGGCGCTGGCCAAGGTGACCACCGACAACGCCCAGGGTGAGGAGTACCTCACCGACACCCTGGGCATCCTGCGCGAGGCCGGCCACCGCGTCGGCGCCTGCGCGGCCGAGGACCACCGCGAGATCGCCGGCATCAACAACCGCGTGCAGCTCGCCGAGGCCCGCCGCACCCTCAACGACCGGCTGCTGCACCGGGCGATGCTCGCGGGAGCGACGATCATGGACCCGGCGTCCACCTGGGTGGACGTCACGGTGGAGTTCGAACCCGACACCCTCGTACTGCCGAACACCCAGCTGTACGGCGCCACCCGGCTCGCCTCGGGCGCCGAGGTCGGCCCCAACTGCACGCTGACCGACACCGCGGTCGGCCCCGGCGCCACGGTGAGCAACACCGTGGCCGTGGGCGCGGAGATCGGCGAGGCCGCCAAGGTCGGCCCGTACGCCTACCTGCGCCCGGGCACCCGGCTCGGCCCGAAGTCGAAGGCCGGCACCTACGTCGAGATGAAGAACGCCACCGTCGGCGAGGGCAGCAAGGTGCCGCACCTGTCGTACGTCGGCGACGCGACGATCGGCGCGTACACGAACATCGGTGCCGCCAGCGTCTTCGTCAACTACGACGGGCAGGCCAAGCACCACACCACGATCGGCTCCCACTGCCGCACCGGCTCCGACAACATGTTCGTGGCCCCCGTCACAGTCGGGGACGGCGCCTACACCGCCGCGGGCTCGGTGATCACCAAGGACGTACCGGCCGGTTCGCTCGCCGTCGCGCGCGGCCAGCAGCGCAACATCGAGGGCTGGGTGGCCAGGAAGCGCCCCGGCAGCGCGGCGGCCCACGCCGCCGAACAGGCCCACCACGCCGACCCGGAGGCCTGACCGGCGGGTCAGGGGGGCGGGAGCGGCCGGCAGTGGCCTTCCCCACGTGCGCGGTCTCGCAGTGCAGCGCGTACCGTGTGAGGTGCACACAATTCCGCCAGCTCCCCTGACCGAAGGCGAAGCTGCGTTGAACATCGAGGAGACGGTGCAGTGACCGGGATCAAGACGACCGGTGAGAAGAAGCTGATGCTCTTCTCCGGCCGCGCACACCCCGAGCTCGCGGAGGAGGTGGCACGTGAGCTGGGCGTCAACCTTGTGCCGACGAAGGCCTTCGACTTCGCGAACGGTGAGATCTACGTCCGGTTCGAGGAGTCGGCACGCGGCTCGGACGCCTTCGTGATCCAGAGCCACACCGCTCCCATCAACAAGTGGCTCATGGAGCAGCTGATCATGATCGATGCGCTGAAGCGGGCCTCCGCCAAGCGCATCACCGTGGTCGTGCCGTTCTACGGGTACGCGCGCCAGGACAAGAAGCACCGCGGCCGCGAGCCGATCTCGGCCCGCCTCGTCGCCGACCTGATGAAGACCGCGGGCGCCGACCGGATCCTCACCGTCGATCTGCACACGGACCAGATCCAGGGCTTCTTCGACGGACCGGTCGACCATCTGTTCGCGCTGCCCATACTGGCGGACTACGTGGGCGCCAAGGTCGACCGCTCGAAGCTGACCGTCGTCTCCCCCGACGCCGGCCGGGTGCGCGTGGCCGACCGCTGGTGCGACCGCCTGGGCGCGCCGCTGGCCATCGTCCACAAGCGGCGCGACCCGGACGTGGCCAACCAGGTCACCGTGCACGAGGTGGTCGGTGACGTGCGGGGCCGCATCTGCGTCCTGGTGGACGACATGATCGACACCGGTGGCACCATCTGCGCCGCGGCGGACGCCCTGTTCGCCAACGGCGCCGAGGACGTCATAGTGACCGCCACCCACGGCGTCCTGTCCGGCCCGGCCGCGGACCGGCTGAAGAACTCCAGGGTGAGCGAGTTCGTCTTCACCGACACCCTGCCGACCCCGGGTGAGCTGAACCTCGACAAGATCACGGTGCTGTCGATCGCGCCGACGATCGCCAACGCGGTCCGCGAGGTCTTCGAGGACGGCTCCGTGACGAGCCTCTTCGAGGACGCACACTGACCAGGTACGACGCTTACTGATCGATTTCCGGGGCGGCCTCCCGGCCGGGTAGACTCTGCGAGTTGCTCGGCGAGGGAGGCCGTTCGCGTTCGCGCGGCGGGCTCCGTTATCGACGCGCTCCTCGTAAGTGGAACGGCCCGTCGTGGGCTGGGCGACCGCCGATAAGTCCCGTCGTCTCTACGAGGAGTCTGATTCCCGTGTCCGAGGTCAAGATCACCGCGCAGCTGCGCACCGAGTTCGGCAAGGGCGCCGCCCGTCGCGTCCGCCGTGCCAACCACGTCCCCGGCGTCATCTACGGCCACGGCGCGGAGCCCAAGCACGTCTCCCTGCCCGGCCACGAGCTGCTGCTCGCCCTGCGCACCCCGAACGTCCTGATCGGCCTGGACATCGAGGGTGACGGCAAGGAGCTGGTCATCCCCAAGGCCGTGCAGCGCGACCCGCTGAAGGGCTTCCTGGAGCACGTGGACCTGCTCGCGGTCAAGCGCGGCGAGAAGGTCACCGTCGACGTCGTGGTCAGCACCGAGGGCGAGCTGGCCCCCGGCGGCAACCTGCTGGAGCACGTCCTGAACTCGCTGCCGGTCGAGGCCGAGGCGACCCACATCCCCGACGGCGTCACCGTCTCCGTCGAGGGCCTGGAGGCCGGTACCTCCATCCTCGCCAAGGACATCCCGCTGCCCGAGGGCACCACCCTGGCCGTCGACGAGGACACCGTCGTCCTGCAGGTCGTCGCCGCCCAGGCCGAGGCCCCCGCCGAGGGCGCGGAGGCCGAGGGCGAGGCCGCGGCCGAGTAGGCACGGCAGCACGCGGTTCCCGGCCGCCGCCCCGCTCCATGTGGAGCGGGGCGGCGGTCCTGTTGAATGGACGTCATGAGCATGAGCGCAGCGGAAAGCGCCCCCGAGGGGCCCTGGCTGGTGGCCGGTCTGGGCAACCCCGGACCGGAGTACGCCGGAAACCGGCACAACATCGGCTTCATGGTGGCCGATCTGCTCGCCGAACGGATCGGCGGGCGCTTCAAGACGCACAAGAGCCGGTCCCAGGTCGTCGAAGGGCGCATCGGCGGCCGCCGTGTCGTGCTGGCCAAGCCGATGACGTTCATGAACCTCTCCGGCGGCCCGGTGACGGCGCTGCGCGACTTCTACAAGGTGCCGCTCGGCAACCTCGTCGCTGTGCACGACGAACTGGACATCGACTACGCCACCCTGCGTTTGAAGACGGGTGGCGGCGACAACGGCCACAACGGCCTGAAGTCCATCACGAAGTCCCTCGGCCCCGACTACCTGCGGGTCCGCTGCGGCATCGGCCGCCCCCCGGGGCGGATGCAGGTCGCGGACTTCGTCCTCAAGGACTTCTCCTCGGCCGAGCGCAAGGATCTCGACTGGTTCGTCGACCGGGCGGCCGACGCGGTCGAGTCGCTGATCTGCGACGGGCTGGAGAGGGCGCAGAGCACCTACAACGGCTGACCGTCGGGAAGTTGACCGAGAGCCACACAATGGCCAAGGATCGCCCGCATGGTCAAACGGAGTCTCGCCCGCCGCACCGCCGAGAGCGCCTGGGGGCTGCTGCTGGTCGGCCGTATCGTCCTGCTGAGCGCGGTGGTCCTGGTGATGCTGGCGGCTGGGGTGTGGACCTCGTGGAAGACCGCCCAGCACGTCATGCTCACCAAGGGCCGCGAGCAGGGCACGATGACCGTCTCGGCCTGTGGCCCCGACACCTGCACCGGACCCTTCGTGCCCACGGGCCTGGGATCCGTCCGGGGGAAGGTGACGATCGACAAGGCGGTCACCCGGCGCACCGGTGAGCGGATACCGGTCGCGGTCAAGCCCGGCACCGACGAGGTGGTGCGCAGCGGACTCGCCGGCGTGCTGCACGCCTGGATCCCGCTGGGCGGCGCCCTCCTCCTCGCCGCACTGGTGCTGGCCGGGGGACTGCGCTGGCCGCGCACCGCGTGGACCGCCGCCGCGGCCGGCGCCGCACTCCTGGGGGCGGCCTTCCTCACTCTGTGAGGAAGGCGGGGCAGGATCCTCGCCGGACCCGCCTGGGCGGGTGGGCGACGCCTGTCCCCGGCCCGGAGGCTCTCGGGCGGTCGGCGTCGCCGGAGCGTCACTCGGGGCCGACGGGCTCCAGGAACTCCAGGCGGTTGCCGACCGGATCGACGGAGTAGAAGCGGCGGTGACCCGGGAGGTCACCGTCCCAGACGACCGTGGCGCCGCGGGACCGCAGCCGGTCCGCGTAGGCCTCGATGCCGCTGACGCGCAGGCCCGGATGCGCCTTGCGGGCGGGGCGGAAGTCCTCCTCGACGCCGATGTGCAACTGGACCGGGCCCGCCGCGAACCAGCAGCCGCCCCGGGCGGCGAGCACCGGCGGCTTGGGGATCTCGCTCATCCCGAGGACGCCCGCGTAGAAGTCGCGGAGGATGTCCTCGGAGCCGGGCGGGGCGGCGAGCTGGACGTGGTCGAGTGCGGCGATCATCGAAGGTCATCCTGCCTTTCGTGCGACGGCGAAGATCCGCCGGAACGGGAGGACGGTGCCGTGCGGCCCCGCCGGGTACGCCTTGCGCAGCAGGTCGCGGTACTGGCCGAGGAACTCCCCTGCGGCCTGAGGGTCGTCCTCCAGGGCGGTCAGCACGGGGCGCAGCGCCGTCCCCTTGGTCCACTCGAGCACCGGGTCCTCGCCCGGCAGAAGGTGGAGGTAGGTGGTCTCCCAGATGTCGACGTCCACGTCCACCTCGGGGATCTCGAGGAGCCGCCGCAGGTACCCGGAGGGCTCGAGGACGGGGACGTGGACGCGGGCACCGCCGTCGCCGAGGCGGTCCCGCCAGGCCGGGGAGTCGCAGAGGTCGGCGAGCAGGACGTGGCTGGGCGCTGTGAAGTTGCCGGGGACCTGGAAGGCGAGGACGCCGCCGGGGGCGAGGTGCTCGACCCAGACGGGGAAGCGGTCGGGGTGGCCCTCGACCCACTGCAGGGCCGCGTTGGAGACGATCAGGTCGTAGGTGCCGTCGGGTACCCAGAGGGCCGCGTCGGCCGCCCGGAAGGTGAGGCTGCCGCCCCCGGGGGTCGGGCCCTCGTAGGCCCGGGCGGCCTCGAGCATCGCGGCGGAGCTGTCGAGGCCGGTGATCCCGGCACCGGGCCAGCGCTGCGCGAGCAGGGCGGTCACATTGCCCGCGCCGCAGCCGACGTCGGCGATCCGCGGACGCCCTTCGCCGGGCAGTGCCGGAATCCGGGCCAGCAGGTCGTGGAAGGGGCGGGTGCGGTGGGTGGAGTGACGGAGGTACTGCTGTGGATCCCAGGCTGCTGCGGGCATGTTCGAACTCCTGGCGAGAGATGCGTCTTCCTGCCGCCGACAGCGTCCAAGGGTTCCAGGGCCAATCTCTTGATGTCAAGAGACTTCATGTCGACACAACCACTACACTGATCCCCATGGAGGACGAGGTCGATCGGCTGGTCGCTGCGTGGCGCAGGGAGCGCCCCGACCTCGACGTCGAACCGCTCGAGGTGCTCAGCCGTGTCAGCAGGCTCGCGAGACACCTCGACCGGGCCCGCCGGCTGGCGTTCTCCGAGCACGGGCTGGAACCCTGGGAGTTCGACGTGCTCACCTCCCTGCGCCGCGCGGGCGCGCCCTACCAGCTCTCCCCCGGGCAGTTGCTGACCCAGACGCTGGTCACCTCCGGGACGATGACCAACCGCATCGACCGGCTCACCACGAAGGGGCTCGTGGAGCGGCTGCCCGACCCCTCGGACCGTCGCGGCGTCCTCGTACGGCTCACCCCGGAGGGGCAGGACCGGGCGGACCAGGCGCTGGCGGGCCTGCTGGCCCAGGAGCGGGCCATCCTCGGAGAGCTCACCGACCGGCAGCGCGGGGAACTGGCGAACCTGCTCCGACAGTTGACCGCGCCCTTCGACAACATCCCCGGCTGAGGCCGCCCTCTCGGGCATGCCCGCCCAGGCGATGATCGCAAGCGGACACGCTCCGCCACCGGTTGCGCACGGAAAGTGGCGCACTTAGCGTGAGGACCGTGAACGCCGCTTAAAGGCTCAAATAGCCACTTTTGCGGCTGCCGGCGCACCACATCCGACAACGTCAAGTGGAAGGCGGTCGGGGCGCGTCCGGCTTCCATTTCCCTGGACCCCGCCGGGTCCCGCTCCACCTTGGAGATGCAGATGACTCTGCACACCCGCGCAAGCAAGATAGCCGCAACCGCGGTGACCGGCGCCTTGGCCGGCACCCTCGCCATCGGCACCATGGGCACTGCCTTCGCCACCGACGGCCGGCCTGCCGCCGGGGTGCCTGCCGCTCCTGGACCGGACGGCCAAAGTGAACTCGTTTCCCCATCGGAGCGTCTCCGGGACCTGTCCCGTGAAGTGGCGGTGTCCTCCGCGCGCTCCCCCCACGCAGCCCTGTTCCAGGGCCGCGTCGTCGCCCGTACGGGTCTGCGCGTCCGCAGCGGACCGGGCGTCCAGTTCCCCAGTGTCGGCGTCATCCCCTTCAACGCCCTGGTGGCCATCGTCTGCAAGTCCGTGGGCAGCCCCATCGCCGGCAACCCGCGCTGGTACCAGCTCAGCGGCAACTACTGGGCCTGGTCCTCCGCGCGCTTCGTCGCCAATGTCGGCCCTGCGCCCGGCTGGTGCAGCGGCACCGGTGGTGTCGGAGGGGTCGGCGGCCCCGGCGGGGTCGGCGGCGTGGGCGGCGTCGGCGGCGTGGGCGGCGTCGGCGGGATCGGCGGTGTCGGAGGCGTCGGAGGCGTCGGAGGCGTCGGAGGGATCGGCGTCCCCGGCTTCATCGGCGGAGTCGGCGGGATCGGCGGCGTGTTCTGCCGCAACAACGGGCACGGCGGTCGTGAACACGGCCGCGGAGACCAGCGCTTCAACGGTGTCGATGACCCGTTCCGCGAAGACAACCGTGCCGACGAACCGTTGGACAGCGTCGCCCTCGCCAAGCGCAGCGACGGCCCCGGCGGGATCGGCGTCGGCGGCGTCGGCGGCGTCGGCGGCGTCGGAGGCGTCGGAGGCGTCGGAGGCGTCAGCGGCCCCGGCATCGTGGGCGGCGTCGGAGGCGTCGGCGGCCCCGGCATCGTGGGCGGCGTCGGAGGCGTCGGCGGCGTCGGAGGTGTCGGCGGCGTCGGAGGCGTCGGCGGCGTCGGAGGTGTCGGCGGGCCTGGCATCGCCGGCCCCGGCGGCGTCGGGGGCATCGGCGGGATCGGCGGCGTCGGGGGTCCGGGCATCGTCGGCGGCCCGGCCGGCGTCGGCGGGATCGGCGGCCCTGGCATCGTCGGCGGCGTCGGCGGCATCGGCGGCGTGGGCGGCCCCGGCTTCGTCGGTGGTCCCGGCTTCGTCGGCGGTCCCGGCTTCAACAACGGCTTCAACTGCCGTGACAACGGCCGTGGTGGCCGCGGGGACAACGGACGCGGGGACAACGGACGCGGCGGCAACCGCGGCGACAACGGCCGCGGCGGCAACGGCCGGGGCGACAACGGCCGGGGCGACAACCGCGGCGACAACGGACGTGACCCCTTCGACGACGCCGGTGACAATCACCGGAACGACAGCAGCCGCGACCCGTTCGACGGCCTCAATGACCGCGGTCAGGAGAACGGTCAGCACCGCGACCGTGCCAACGACCGTGACACCAGCCGCTCGGCGCCGGCCAAACCCGGCGTCGGCGGTGAATAACCGCGGGTATCCGCGGTGACCCGGCGGGTCGCTCTCCCCGGTCACGGGGAGGGCGATCCGCCGTGTGGCGTGCCGTCAGACGGGCTGGGCGGAGGCCGTCGAACCCACCCGGCCGCCCTCCCCGTCGACCGGGGGCACCCCCGCCCGCCGGGCCAGCGCCACGGCGGCCAGTGTCGAGTGCACGCCCAGCTTGCCGAGCACGTTCTGCATGTGGGTGCGGACGGTGTGCGGCGACAGGTACAGCCGTTCCGCGACCGCCTTGCGCCCCAGACCGGCCACCATGCAGCGCAGCACCTCCTGCTCGCGCGGGGTGAGCGACTCCACCAGCCGCTCGCTCTCCGTCCGGTGCCGGCGGGCGGCGGTCAACTCCCGCAGGACACCGGTCAGCAGTGCGGGCGGAAGATGCGTCTCGTCCCGCAGGACGCCGCGCATCACCGCCAGCAGGCGGGACAACGAGCAGTCCTTGGCGACCCAGCCGAAGGCGCCGGCCTGCAGCGCCCGGGCGGCGCGGCGCGCGTCGTCGCGCTCGGCCAGCACGACCGTCCGGGTGGCGGGGTGCTCCGACCGTACGCGTTCCACCAAGGCGATGCCGTCGGCCCCGGGCTGCGCGCCGCTCGCGGCCGCGTCCGGTGGGGCGGCTCTGGGCCCGCCCGTCACCCGGACCCCCGCGGCGGACCCGGCCCCCAGGTCGGCGTCGACCAGCAGGACGTCGTAACGGCGGCCGTCGGAGGCCGCGCGTTCCAGGCAGCGCTGCGCGGCCACCCCGCTTCCGGCGGCCGAGACGTCGACGTCGGGCTCGGCCGCGAGGGCGGCCGCGAGCGACTCGGCGAAGATGCGGTGGTCGTCGACGACCAGAACGCGGATTCGTACCACGGGCCCCACTCCCGGCATTCGCCACTTCCCCCCACGGACGAGAGGTCGATGCGCACGGAGGGTCGTCACCTGGAGGGGACGCCGCACGACGCCGGGCTGACAGCCGTCCCCAACCAGGGCCGAACCCCTGTGTCTCGCCCCCTGACTGTCGCCGGCCCCCACCGGCGTTGCCAAAAAGCGTAGGGGCAGCAGGAGACAAAGGCGCCCGAATGGAGAAACTTACGGAACGGAGTTCCCCGTGAACCTGCCAGGTTGTGGCCCGTGGTGCGGTTTTCCACAGCGGTGGACGAACAACGGCGCGCGGAGCTTCGGCGGCGGCTGCGCACCTCCGACACGGCGGTGTCACCGGCGCTCGCGTCGATGCGCGGCACGGACGCGGACCGGGAACTCGACGTCGACGTCCACGCGCTGGACAAGGACGGGGGCCTGGCCGGCGGTCTCGCCGGACACACCTGGGCCCACCGGCTCCACATCGACCTGCTCTGGGTCGCGGAGTCCGCCCGCGGCAAGGAGGTGGGCGGCGAACCGGTCCGCCGGGCCGAGGCCGTCGGGCGTTACCGCAGCTGCCTCCACGCCCGTGTCAGCACCTGGGACTGCCAGGCGCCGAGGTTCTACGAGGGCCAGGGCTACAGGGTCGTCGCCGCGGTACCCGACTACCCGCCGGGAGTCACCGACTTCCCGCTGACCAAGCGCCTCACCTGCGGGGGCTGAGCGCCCGGCTCCGGAGGGCCGGACGCCCTTCCGGGTCCCGGTGAAGCACGGTGGGTGGGTGCGGACACCTCTCGCGCCTTCGGGCGCAAGGACGCGGGCTGCGGAGGGGAGGGCGGAGGCGGTCTCCCGGTGTGCGGTCCACGGGGGACTCGTGCAAAGGTTCGGGCGCCCACCCACCCGCACACCGCCGCCAGGCCCGGCCCCGCCCTCCCCATCCGCAGCCCGCCGCTCTGCGCCGAAGGCGCGAGACGTCAAGACGGCGAGACGGCGGACACGGACACCCGCACCGAACCGCACCGCACCGAACCGCAACCTGACGATCCGGGGTGCGGGGGTGCGGCTACACCAGCCGGCGGGCCCCGGCGGAGGGCACCGCGGTGAAGACCCGCGGCTCGCGGTGTCCGGCCGCGGCGAAGGCGCCGACGATCGCCTCGGCGGTCTTCTCCGAGGCGGACTCCTCCACCAGCACGATCGCGGAACCGCCGAATCCACCGCCGGTCATGCGCGCGCCGAGGGCGCCCGCCTCCACCCCGGCCGACACCACCAGGTCGAGTTCCGGGCAGGACACCCTGAAGTCGTCGCGCAGCGAGGCGTGGCCCTCGGTCAGTACCGGTCCGATGGCGCGGGCGTCGCCCGTCCCCAGCAGCTCCACGACCCGCTCGACCCGGTGGTCCTCGGTGACCACGTGCCGTACCAGCGGCCGCAGTGCGGGGTCCTCCAGACGGGCGAGGGCGTCGTCGAGCGCCTCGAACGGGATGTCCCGCAGCGCTTCCACGCCGAGCAGCGCCGCCGCCTGCTCGCAGCCCGCGCGCCGCTTGCCGTACTCGCCCTCGCTGTGGGCGTGGGTGACCCGGGTGTCGACGACCAGCAGCCGCAGGCCCTGGGCGGCCAGGTCGAAGGGGATCTGGCGCTGCGACAGGTCGCGGGTGTCGAGCCACAGTGCGTGCCCCTCGGTGCAGCACGCCGAGGCGGTCTGGTCCATGATCCCGGTGGGGGCGCCCACGTAGACGTTCTCGGCGCGCTGGCACAGGCGCGCGATCCGCCACGGTTCCAGGCCGAGGCCGTAGAGGTCGTTCAGGGCGACGGCGGTGACGACCTCCAGGGCGGCCGAGGAGGACAGTCCCGCGCCGGTGGGCACGGTGCTCTCGAAGTGGATGTCTGCACCGGTGATCTCGTGTCCGGCGTCGCGCAGCGCCCAGACGACGCCCGCCGGGTAGTCGGCCCAGCCGGCGCCGCCGCCGGGTTCGAGTTCGTCGACGTGCAGTTCCACGACGCCTGCGGGCACGTCCGGCGAGCCGGAGTGCAGTCGCAGCCGCCCGTCGGCGCGGCGGGCGACCGCGGCGACGGTGGCGTGCGGCAGCGCGAACGGCATGACGAAGCCGTCGTTGTAGTCGGTGTGCTCGCCGATCAGGTTCACCCGGCCGGGGGCGGCCCAGACGCCCTCGGGTCCGGTGCCGTACGTGTCCCGGAAGCCGTCCCCGCTCACTTGCCGCCCTCCCGGTTCTGCAGTTCCTGCGCGAAGGTCCAGGCGTCGCGGACGATGCCGTCGAGGTCGGTGCGCGAGGGGCGCCACCCGAGGCGCTCCTTGGCCCGCTCGGCGGAGGCGACCAGGACGGCCGGGTCGCCGCCGCGGCGCGGGGCGACGACCTCGGGTACGGGGTGACCGGTGACCCGGCGCACGGTCTCGACGACCTCGCGCACCGAGAAGCCGTTGCCGTTGCCGAGGTTGCAGATCAGGTGCTCCCCGGGGGCCGGCGCGTCGACGGCGAGCAGGTGCGCCTCGGCCAGGTCGGCGACGTGGATGTAGTCGCGGACGCAGGTGCCGTCGGGGGTGGGGTAGTCGTCGCCGAAGACCGAGATCGCCTCGCGGCGGCCCTGTGCGACCTGCAGCACGAGCGGGATGAGGTGCGACTCGGGGGCGTGCCGCTCGCCGAAGGCCCCGTAGGCGCCGGCGACGTTGAAGTAGCGCAGGGAGACCGCCGCCAGGCCGTGGGCGACCGCCTCGCTGGTGATCATGTGGTCCACGGCGAGCTTGGACGCGCCGTACGGACTGGTCGGCAGTGTCGGGTCGTCCTCGGTGATCGGGACGGACTTCGGCTCGCCGTAGGTGGCGGCGGTGGAGGAGAAGACCAGCCGCCGCACCCCGGCGTCACGCATCGCCGTGAGCAGGTCCAGGGTGCCGACGACGTTGTTGCGCCAGTACTTCTCGGGGTGGACGACGGACTCGCCGACCTGGGAGCTGGCGGCGAAGTGCAGGACGGCGTCGTAGGTGGCGTCGAGCACCTTCGCGGCGTCCTGCACGCGCCCCTCGACGAAGTCGGCGCCCGCCGGGACGCCGTCCCGGAAGCCGGTGGACAGGTCGTCCAGGACGGTGACCCGGTGCCCCGCCTCCAGCAGATGGGCCGCCACGACGCTGCCGACGTAACCGGCGCCTCCGGTGACCAGAACCTTCTTCGTACGAGGGTCGCTCACAAGGTCACAGCCTTTCTCGGGTTCGACTCGGGGCCACGGTAGCCGCAGCGGATGAACAATCGCCCGCGGTGCGGCGCCGAGGCGATCACGGGGATGCCGGTCACGGGGTGGCGACCTCCCTCAGACGGCTCGCGGCGGTCTCCGGCGGCACGTCGTTGATGAAGACACTCATCCCGGACTCCGAGCCCGCCAGATACTTGAGCTTCCCCTTGGTGCGGCGGATCGTGAACAGCTCCAGGTGGAGCGCGAACTCATCGCGCTGCGGGCTGCTGAACGGCGCCTGGTGCCAGCCGGAGATGTACGGCGTGGCGGGCTCCGCCGGGGCGTCCGGCCGGTACGGGCCCGCGGCGCCGAAGATCCGGTCGAAGCGGCGCAGCAGTTCCAGGTAGATGCCGGGGAACTCGGCGCGGGCGGCCTCGTCCAGACCCGTCAGGTCCGGCACCCTGCGGCGGGGGTAGAGGTGCACCTCGTACGGCCAGTGCGCGGAGTACGGCACGAACGCCGTCCAGTGCTCGCCCTCCAGGACGATGCGGCTGCCGTCCTCGCGCTCGCGCGCCACCAGGTCGTCGAAGAGGTTGCGGCCGCCGGTGGCCTCGCGGTGGCGCACCAGCGAACGCAGCATCAGCTCGGTGCGCGGGGTGGCGTGCGGATAGCCGTAGATCTGGCCGTGCGGGTGGCCGAGGGTGACGCCGATCTCCTCGCCCCGGTTCTCGAAGCAGTAGACCTGCTCCACTCCGGGCAGCCGGGAGAGCTCGGCCGTGCGGTCTGTCCAGGCGTCCAGGACCAGGCGCGCCTGCTCGGGGGTGAGGTCGGCGAACGACCTGTCGTGCCGGTCGGTGAAGCAGACCACCTCGCAACGGCCATGTTTTCCGGTGAGCGAGGGAAAGCGGTTCTCGAACACGGCCACGTCGTAGTGGTCGTCGGGAATCTCGCTGTACCGGCCCTCGCGGGACGGGCACAGCGGGCACTCGTCCGCGGGCGGGTGGTAGGTGCGGGTCTGGCGGTGGGAGGCGATGGCGACGAAGTCACCGAGCAGCGGGTCGTGCCGGATCTCCGAGGCGCTGGCCACCGGGTCCAGCGGACGGCGGTCGACGGCGTCGCGGGGCTCGCCGTCGCCGAGGTCGTAGTAGATCAGCTCGCGCCCGTCGGCGAGCCGCGTCGATGTCTTCTTCACCCTGCGAGCTCCTCACACCACACCAACAAACACAACTCAACATAATGAACCACAACACAACAGCAACGTCAATGGAGGCCCCGCTGCGGGGAGTGATCAAACCATGCGAAACCTGGCAGAAGGGCTGCGGCTCCCCACGAACGCGCTCGACTACTCGATCCTCGCGATCTACTTCGTCGTCGTCCTCGGCATCGGCTTCGCCGCCCGCCGCGCCGTCCGCACCAGTCTCGACTTCTTCCTGTCCGGCCGGTCACTGCCCGCCTGGGTGACCGGTCTGGCCTTCATCGCCGCCAACCTGGGCGCCACCGAGATCCTGGGGATGGCCGCCAACGGCGCCCAGTACGGTGCGTACACGGTGCACTGGTACTGGATCGGTGCCATCCCTGCCATGGTCTTCCTCGGCCTGGTGATGATGCCGTTCTACTACGGCTCCAAGGTCCGCTCCGTGCCCGAGTTCCTGCTGCACCGCTTCGGACCGGCCTCGCACCTGCTCAGCTCGATCATCTTCGCGGTGTCCGCACTGCTGATCGCGGGCGTCAACCTCTACGCCATGGCGATCGTGCTGGAGGCGCTGATCGGCTGGCCGCAGTGGGTGGCGATCGTCGTCTCCGGCTTCTTCGTGCTCTTCTACATCACCCTCGGCGGCCTGTCCTCGGCCATCTACAACGAGGTGCTGCAGTTCTTCGTGATCCTCGCGGCGCTGATCCCGCTCACCGTCGTCGGCCTGAAGCGGGTCGGCGGCTGGTCCGGGCTGACGGACGCGCTCACCGGCTCCCACGGCTCCGCCTTCCTCTCCGCCTGGGACGGCACCGGCATCGGCTCGCCCAACCCGCTGGGTGCCAACTGGCTGACCATCGTGCTGGGTCTCGGCTTCGTCCTCAGCTTCGGCTACTGGACGACCAACTTCGCCGAGGTGCAGCGCGCCCTGTCCGCGAGGAACCTCTCGGCCGCCCAGCGCACCCCGCTCATCGCCGCGTACCCCAAGGTCTTCATCCCGCTGATCGTGGTGCTGCCGGGTCTGATCGCGCTCGTCATGGAACCGGACATCGGCAAGCCGGGCAGCGGGCTCCAGTACAACGACGCGATCCCGGTGCTCATGCGCGACCTGCTGCCCAACGGCGTCCTCGGCATCGCGATCACCGGGCTGCTCGCCGCCTTCATGGCGGGTATGGCGGCCAACGTCTCGTCCTTCAACACCGTGTTCACCTACGACATCTGGAGCGCCTACGTCCGGCGCGGCCGGCCCGACCGGTACTACGTGACCGCCGGGCGCGTGGTGACCGCGATCGGCGTGCTGATCGGGATGGCCACCGCCTTCATCGCCTCGTCCTTCAGCAACATCATGAACTACCTGCAGACCCTGTTCTCGTTCTTCAACGTGCCGCTGTTCTGCGTCTTCATCCTCGGCATGTTCTGGAAGCGCTCGACCGCGGCGGCCGGCTTCTGGGGGCTGCTGAGCGGCACGGTCGCCGCGATGATCAACTACTTCTGGTTCTACAAGGGCGGCCTGCTCTCGATCCCCAGCGACCAGGGCGCCAACTTCGTCTCCGCCATCGCCGCCTTCGTCGTCGGCGGTGTGGTGATGGTGCTCGTGTCGTGGTTCACCAGGCCCAAGCCCGCCGAGTCGCTGGCCGGCCTCGTCTACGGGACCACCTCCCCCGGCATGGCCGAGCCGCCCGCCCGCGGCGACGACGCCTGGTACCGCAGGCCCGCGCTGCTCGGCTGGGGCGCCGTGCTCCTCGCCGCGCTGTGCTACATCCCCTTCTCCCTGTGAGGTGACGCGCCGTGAGCGAGTACGGCAACGAGTCGGAATTCCAGCACCGCATCGAGGACCTGGAGCACACGTCGGCCTCGGCGGCCCGCCTCTTCGACGTGCGCCGCGTCATCGGCGGGCTCTTCGTCGTCTACGGGGTGATCGTGACCATCGCCGGGATCACGGCCTCCGACGCGGACCTCGCCAAGGCGCAGGGCGTCAACATCAACCTGTGGACCGGGATCGGCATGCTGGTGCTGGGACTGCTCTTCCTGCTGTGGATGAGGCTCAGCCCCCCGCCTCCCCCGCCCGCTCCGCAGGAGACGCCTGAGCCGGGATCCCCCCGCCCGGGAGGTGATGACTGACCCGGTCCAGCAGCCCCGTCCGGGCGGCCAGCGCGGCGGCCTCCAGCCGGGAGCCGACCCCCAGCTTCATCAGCACCCGCTGCACATGCGTACGGGCGGTACTCGGCGCGATCCGCATGCCGGCGGCGATCAGCCGGGTGTCCTCACCGTCGGCGACCCGCACCAGCACCTCGACCTCGCGCGGGGTGAGCATCCGCAGCAGCCGGGTGCCCTCGTCGTCCGGCTCGGCCACCGGATTGAGCAGCTCGGCGAAGGCGCCCTGCAGCAGCGCGGGCGCCACGGCCACCTCGCCGGCACGCGCCTTGCCCATCGCCCGCTCGACGCCCTCGATCCGCTCGTCGTGCCGCACGTAGCCGGACGCGCCGGCGGCGAACGCGGCCGCTATCCCCCGCGGGTCGGGCACCGGCCCGAGGACCAGCACCGCGACGCCCGGCCGCTCCCGTTTGATGCGGACCACCGCGTCGAAGGCGCCGGGCTCGGCCGGCGCGGCCGTCCCGACCAGGCACACCTCGGGCGAACGGCTCAGCACGAGATCCGCGGCGCCCGACACCGGCGCGGCGGCCGCGAGCACCCGGTGCCCGCGCAGCTTCAACGCCGAGGCGAGCGCCTCGGCCAGCAGACGATGGTCGTCGACGACGACCAGCCTTACGCCCATGGGCGTCCCCCTCATCCCCCCGTGGACCGGTGCGGACCTACCGACCGCCTCCAAACCGGTCCCCTTTCCCTGCCGTGCCGCATCCCGTCCCGTACACCGCCGGTGCCCCCCGCGGCGGGCCCGGGCCATGCCCGGGAAGCTACACGCTGGTTCGACGCTTTGCGCCCCCTACGCGGCAGAAGCCTCCCTAAATCCGCATTATCTCCCGGCCCGGCCGACGTGCGACCGGCCCCGCGGGGTCGGGTCGGCGGGGCGCGGCCGGTCAGCCGAAGGCGGCGATGGAGCGGTCGGTCAGACCGGTCGAGGCGGAGATGTGATCCGAGGTCAGGAAGAAGTGGTCCTTGTACAGCCACCAGCTCGCATCGGTGTCGAGGAAGTCGTTCTCCATGTCCTTGGCGTTCTCCGGCAGCTCCATGAACAGCGTGAACGTGCGGGTCGCCGGATCGAGCCGCACCAGGCGGCCCGGCCTGTCGTAGGTGTTCTTCTGGTAGGCCACGACCTTGCCGCCGCTGACGCCGACGATCTTCAGCTCGCGCTGCTCGTCGGGCTCGGCGAGCCATTTCGGCTTGCCGGTGGCGAGGTCGAGCGCGGCGATCTCGTTGGTCTGCGTGGAGGAGGTCCCGCTGCCCGTATGCGTCTTGGTGGGCAGGTAGATCGTCGTGCCGTCGACGGCGACGTCGGTGCACCGGTTGTCCTCGCAGCGGATCCGGTACGTGGCCTCCGCCCCGCCCGCTCCCAGCGAGATGCGGCTCTTCATCCTGCCGCCGTCCAGGTACACGATGTCGGTCATCGACAGACTGCCCGCCGACAGCCCCACGACCACCGGGTCGGTGGAGATGACGCTGTACACCTCACTGCCGTTCGGCACCTGCCAGGACCACTTCTTGGCGCCGCCCGCGTCCAGGCCCTGCACGTACTCGTCACCGCCGAAGCCCCCGCACTCGACGACCGCTACCAGCGCCGGACCGCCCTGGTAGCTCTTGTCGGTGCACTTCGAACCGGCCTTGGGCGTCCACAGCACCGCTCCGGTGCTGATCCGGTACGCGACCGAACCGCCGATCCAGGACACCGCCGCGGTGTCCCCGCTGAGCGCGATCCGCGCGTAGCTGTGCGACGTCCGTCCGTCCGGGCTCGGCAGCTTCTTCGCCCACAGCTTCCTGCCCCGGGCGATGTCGACGGCGATCACGCTGTCGCAGTCCGTGCCGTACTGCAGTACCAGGCGGTCGTTCACCGCCGGCCCCGGGCCCGGGCAGGAGTCGCCGGACAGGGGGATCGACCAGTTCTCCCTGCCGCTGTCGATGTCGAAGGAACGCAGCGCGTCCGGCATGGTCTTGACGACCGCGTTGCCGGTGAACCACGCCTCCGCCACCGGGGCGGTGATCTCGGACTTGGGCGGCCGAACCGCCCGCTTGTCCCACAACGCCCGCGCCCTGAGCGGCCCGTCGCCGGACGGGCGGCCGCTGCCGCCGTTCTTCGCCGGAGTGTCCGAGGGCCCTCCCCCCGCACCGCCCGTCGCCAGGAAGAAGACGCCCGCGCCCACGACCAGGACCGCGGCGATCACCGCGGCCAAGATCCCGACCGCCGCGCCCCTTCCGCGCTTCGGTGGGGGCGGGTACTGCTGGTACTGCGGGTAGGGCTGGTGGCCGTACCCGGGCAGGGGCTGGGTCGGCGCCTGGGCGTACGGGTTCGGCCCGTACGGGCCCGGCGGCGGAGGTGGCGGCTGGCCCTGCGGGTGCGTCGGCGGCTGGACGTAGGGGTTCGGCTGCTGCGGCGGGTGACCGTACTGAGGCGGCTGCGGCCCGGATCCGGGCCGGCTGCCGGGCGGAGGCGGCGGCTGCGACATCAGCGGGGCACCTTTCGGGCACAGGTGTGCAGGGCGGGCGGTGAGCCTCTTTGTATCACCGGTGGTGCACCGTTCCGCCCCGCGCCGCAGGACCGTTACGCCTCTGCTACTACCCCTCGTCGGCCAGCTCCAGCCAGCGCGTCTCCAGTTCCTCGCGCTCGGCGGCCAGCGACCGCAGCTCCATGTCGAGTTCGGCCACCTTCTCGAAGTCGGTGGCGTTGTCGGCGATGGCGGTGTGCAGCTTCGACTCCCTCTCGCTGATCTTGTCCAACTGCCGCTCGACGCGCTGCAGTTCCTTCTTGGCCGCGCGGCTGTCACCACCGCCCTTGGGCTTGGCCGGGGCGGGCGCGGGGGCGGCCGCCTCGACGGCGGCGCGGCGCCGCTCCAGGTACTCGTCGATGCCGCGCGGCAGCATGCGCAGCGTCGCGTCGCCCAGCAGGGCGAAGGTGCGGTCGGTGGTGCGCTCCAGGAAGTACCGGTCGTGGGAGATGACCACCATCGAACCGGGCCACCCGTCGAGCAGGTCCTCCAGCTGGGTCAGGGTCTCGATGTCCAGGTCGTTGGTCGGCTCGTCGAGGAAGAGCACGTTGGGCTCGTCCATGAGCAGCCGCAGCAGCTGGAGCCTGCGCCGCTCACCGCCGGACAGGTCTCCGACCGGGGTCCACTGCTTCTCCTTGGTGAACCCGAACTTCTCACAGAGCTGACCTGCCGTCATCTCCCGGCCCTTGCCGAGGTCGACGCGGCCGCGCACGGACTCCACCGCCTGCAGGACCCGCAGCGCCGGGTCGAGTTCGGCGACCTCCTGCGACAGGTAGGCCAGCCGCACGGTCCTGCCGACCACCACCCGGCCCGCCGCGGGCTGCTTCTCGCCCTCGCTGACGGCGGCGTCCCCGAGCGCCCGCAGCAGCGACGTCTTGCCCGCGCCGTTCACGCCGACCAGGCCGACCCGGTCGCCCGGGCCCAGCTGCCAGGTCAGGTGCTTCAGCAGAACCTTGGGCCCGGCCTGGACGGTCACGTCCTCCAGGTCGAAGACGGTCTTGCCGAGCCGGGTCGTGGCGAACTTCATCAGCTCGGCGTTGTCGCGCGGCGGCGGCACGTCGGCGATCAGCTCGTTGGCCGCCTCGATGCGGAAGCGCGGCTTGCTGGTGCGGGCAGGGGCGCCGCGGCGCAGCCAGGCCAGTTCCTTGCGCATCAGGTTCTGCCGCTTGACCTCCTCGGTCGCGGCGATCCGCTCGCGCTCGGCGCGGGCGAAGACGTAGTCGCTGTAGCCGCCCTCGTACTCGTGGACGTCACCGCGCTGCACGTCCCACATCCGGGTGCAGACCTGGTCCAGGAACCAGCGGTCGTGGGTCACGCACACCAGGGCCGAGCGGCGCGCCTGCAGATGGCCCGCCAGCCAGGAGATGCCCTCGACGTCGAGGTGGTTGGTGGGCTCGTCGAGCACGAGCAGGTCCTGCTCGGCGATGAGCAGCTTCGCCAGCGCGATCCGCCGGCGCTCGCCGCCGGACAGCGGCGCGATCACCGTGTCCAGCCCCTGCGGGAAGCCGGGCAGGTCGAGCCCGCCGAAGAGCCCGGTCAGCACGTCGCGGATCTTCGCGTCGCCGGCCCACTCGTGGTCCGCCCGGTCCCCGACCACCTCGTGCCGGACGGTGGCCTGCGGATCCAGGCTGTCGTGCTGCGTCAGCACGCCCAGCCGCAGGTCCGAGGTGTGCGTCACCCGCCCGGTGTCGGGCCCCTCCAGCTTCGCCAGCATCCGGATCAGGGTGGTCTTCCCGTCGCCGTTGCGGCCGACGACACCGATGCGGTCGCCCTCCGATACGCCGAGCGAGATCCCGTCCAGCAGGGTGCGCGTTCCGTACACCTTGCTGACGGACTCGACGTTGACCAGGTTGACGGCCATGGGACTCCTGTCAGTACGAAAGAACGACCTCCCAGGGTAGTGCGGCCGCGTCACCCGCTCGGCCCGGCCGCCCCTCGGGCACCCCGCGGGTGGGGGCCCCGGCGGTCCGCGGGGACCCCACAGAGTGCGCGGGAACGGCGAGGGCGCTCGCATGAGTGGTGTCGATGCGAATCGCCCACCGTACACAGCCGCGGATGTGTACGGTTCTGACATGGAGACGTATCCGCTCGTGGAAGCCCGCAATCAGCTCGGGCAGCTCGTCGGCCGAGTCCGGCACGGGCACGAACACATCCTGATCAGCGAATACGGCAAACCCGCCGCCGCACTCATCCCGATAAGCGAACTCGAGGAATTGCAGCGTCTGCGCGATGCGGCGGACGCTGCCGAAGCGGCGGCTCGCGCATCGGCTCCCACGGGCCCGGCGATGACGCATGACGAGTTCATGGCACGGCTGGAGGACGAGGACCGTCAGGCCGAGGCCTCGTGACCCACACTGTCGTCTGGCAGCACCGGGCCATGGACGAATTCCGGCGACTGCGTTCCCTTGATCCGGTGGGCGCCAAGGCATGCGCAGCTGCCGTCCGCGACCTGGCCCACGAACCATGTCCTCGAACGGCACGCGCCTTGGGGGGCTCCGGGTACTGGCGGTTGTCCGTGGGCGACTGGCGTGTTCTGTACCGGCCGGACACCGAGACCGTCACCGTCCTCGTGCTCAAGGTCGGCCGTGTCGGCTGAAGCCCGGCTCGGAGCCTGACGCATCCCGGCGGGCCCACGTACGCGCGCGCTCAGACCAGGGTCGCGCCCCGCGCGGGCCCGGTGGTGACGCGGACGGCGCGGCAGGTGCCGGAGACGGCGAGGGCGCCGGCGACGGCGTGGGCGGACTCGGCGTCCTTGGCGAGGAAGGCCGTGGTGGGTCCGGAGCCGGAGACCAGGGCCGCCAGGGCGCCGGCCTCGGTGCCCGCGGCCAGCGTCGCGGCCAGCGAGGGCCGCAGGGACAGCGCGGCGGGCTGCAGGTCGTTCGTCAGGACGCCGGCGAGGGCGCCGGCGTCGCCCGTGCGCAGCGCGTCGAGCAGGGCCGCGGACGCCTCCGGCTCCGGAACCGCCGCGTCGCCGCGCAGCCGGTCGCACTCGCGGTAGACCTCGGGGGTGGACAGGCCGCCGTCGGCGACGGCGAAGACCCAGTGGAAGGTGCCGCCGGTCTCCAGCGGCTCCAGCAGCTCGCCGCGGCCCCGGCCGAGCGCGGCGCCGCCGACCAGGCTGAAGGGGACGTCGCTGCCGAGCTCGGCGCAGATCGCGAGCAGCTCCTCGCGGCTCGCACCGGTCCCCCACAGCACGTCGCAGGCGACGAGGGCGCCCGCCGCGTCGGCGCTGCCGCCGGCCATTCCGCCCGCGACCGGGATGTCCTTGACGATGTGGATGTGGACGCGCGGCTCCAGGCCGTGCCGAGCGGCGAGCGCGACGGCGGCGCGGGCGGCGAGGTTGCTCGCGTCGACCGGGACCTGGCCGGCGTCCGGTCCGGCGACCGTGATCCGCAGCTCCTCGGCGGGAGTGACGGTGACCTCGTCGTACAGACCGACGGCGAGGAAGACGTTCGCCAGGTCGTGGAAGCCGTCCGGCCGGGGCCCGCCCACCGCGAGCTGGACATTGACCTTGGCGGGGACGCGGACGGTCACGGACGCGGGGCGGCGGGTCACTGGCGCGGTTCTCCTCGGTGCGTGGGTCGTGCGGTGTGCCGGGTCGGGGCGTGAGCGCGCCGGTCGCGGCGGCGCCCTCATTGTGCCCCCTGCTACCGCCGGGGAACGGCGGGCCCGCCGTGCTCGGCGATCGCCGCGAACTGCTCCACGGTCAGCGACTCGCCGCGCGCCTGCGGCGAGACCCCCGCGGCCACCAGCGCCTCCTCGGCCGCGGCGGCCGAGCCCGCCCAGCCGGCCAGCGCGGCCCGCAGCGTCTTGCGGCGCTGCGCGAAGGCGGCGTCCACGACCGCGAAGACCTGCTCGCGGGAGGCGGTGGTGACGAGCGGCTCCTTGCGGCGGACCAGCGACACCAGACCGGAGTCCACGTTCGGGGCCGGCCAGAAGACGTTGCGGCCGATGGCGCCGGCCCGCTTGACCTCCGCGTACCAGGCGGCCTTCACCGACGGCACCCCGTACACCTTGGAGCCGGGACCGGCCGCCAGCCGGTCCGCCACCTCGGACTGCACCATCACCAGGGTGCGCTCGATGCTCGGGAAGGTCGCGAGCATGTGCAGCAGCACCGGGACGGCCACGTTGTACGGCAGATTGGCCACCAGCGCCGTAGGCGGCGGGCCGGGCAGCTCCTCCACGCGCAGCGCGTCGCTGTGCACGAGCGCGAAGCGGCCGGCACGGCCCGGGAGGCGGGCGGCGACGGTCGAGGGGAGGGCCGCGGCCAGCACGTCGTCGATCTCGACGGCGGTGACCTGCTCGGCCACCTCCAGCAGCGCCAGCGTGAGCGAGCCGAGCCCCGGTCCGACCTCGACGACCACGTCCTCGGGCCGGACGTCGGCGGTGCGCACGATGCGGCGCACCGTGTTCGCGTCAATGACGAAGTTCTGGCCGCGCTGCTTGGTGGGGCGGACGCCCAGCGCGGCGGCCAGCTCGCGGATGTCGGCGGGGCCGAGCAGGGCGTCGTCGGCGGGACCGGAGTGGTCGGTGGTGCTCACCGCTCAAGGGTATCGGGGACCGGCGCGGCCTCCGGCGGGCCCGGCGGCGCGGCCGCGGCCGCCGTCTCCACGCCGGGGCGGGGTACCCGGCGGCGCCGTCGGTCCGCGGGCACCCCTGTCGTCGCGATGGGCGTCCGCCGGGCAGGCGAGCGGGCGGCGTCCTAGGAGTACAGCTTTCGGCCGCACACCGGCCAGGGGCTGGCCCCTCGCTGGATGTACAGCCGCTTGGCGCGGTAGGTCTGCTCCTTGGCCGAGGCGTCCTGGGGGCGACCGCGGCCGCCCAGGTTGCGCCAGGTGTGCCGGTCGAACTGGTAGAGGCCGCCGTAGGTGCCGGAGGCGTCCACCGCGTTCGGGCGGCCGCCCGCCTCGCACTGGCCCAGGGCCTTCCAGTTGAGGTGGTCGGCGCCCCGGACGCTGTCGGGCAGCGGCTTGGTGCCGACGCGCACGACCTCCCGCACGGGCTCGCGCAGCAGCTCCTCCGCGATGCGGCGCGGCTTCTGCCGGACTCCGTCCACCGTGCGGTACGCGTACGTGACGCGGCGCAGCCCGTTCCTGCCCCGGGTGTCGACGGCGGTGGTGCCCTCGAACAGTGAGGGGTCCTTGGTACGCACGACGCGGAAGGGCACCGGCTCCTCGTGGACCTCGTCGTGACCGCGGATGCGCTTCACGGAGATCGTCTGGCCCTCGCGGGGGAAGCTGTCGGAGTCGGCGGAGGTGGCGTCGAGACGGTGCAGGATGATGCCGGCGTCGCGCAGCGCCTCGCCGACGGTGGCGGCGTTGGTACGGACCGGACGCTCCCGGCCGTCGACGAGGAAGGTCACCTGCCGCTCGGTGCGGACGTCCAGTTCGAGCCCGTGCCGCCCGATGGCCGCGCCGCGGGAGGCGGACAGGTAGGCGCCGTCCGCGCGCACGCCCAGCTGCCGCAGGGCGCCGTCGACGGTGCCGGCCGTGGTCCAGATGCGCCGCGGCCTGCCGTCGAGGGTGAGCGCGACCGGGCGGCCGAAGCGGACGGCGACGGTGTCGCCGTCCTTCAGGGCCGCCTCGGGGCCGGGGGCGACGATGTCGTGGTCGCCGACCCGGACGCCCTGGCGCTGCAGCAGCTCCCCGACACTCCCGGCGAAGGTGTGCAGCGTGCGCGGTTGACCGTCCACGCTGAGCTGCACGGCCTTGCCGCCGGCCAGGTAGGCGGTGCTGCCGCCCGCCAGGCAGGCGACGACCAGGGCCCGGGGCAGCAGCCTGCTCAGCGCGTCGGGGCGCCGTGGTGCGGCGCGCCTGCGTCGGGTGGCCGCGCGCCCCTGACGCGGCTCTGCGTCGGGGGCGGCAGGGGCCGCGCCCGGCGTTCCGCGGTCGGGGCCGTCCGCGGCGGACCGTGCTGCGGCCCGCGTCGTGCCCGCCTTGCTCCTCTTGCTCACGGCGTACCTCCGGACCGGTCCGATTCAGACCGAACCGGGACCATAGCGGAGGATTCATCACTCTCCCAAGCCACACCGTCACGCCGTGTCGCCGGACGCCGGGCCTGCGGCACCGCTCGTGAGCGCGGTCAGCGCGCCCTGCCCGGCCTTCCGGCCCCTCGTCACGGCCGGTCGCGCATCCGGAATCGGACACCCGTATTACGCCGACCGCGCGACCTGCGGGGCGCGCGGGAGCGGTGTCTCCGGGACACGGCACCGGCGACCGCCGCCCGCACGGTGACCGGGATCGGGTACGGGGCGTTGGGACGGCCCCGGTACGGGACGAGGCCCACCCCTCACCGCCCGCGGACGCGGCCGGGCGCACCGTCGGACCGCCCCGGGCCCGGCGTCAGTAACCGAAGGCGCGGGCCGTGTTGGCCCCGATCGCCGCGGCCAGCGAGTCCTCCGCCGCGCCCCGGACCGCGGCCAGAGCCCGCACGGTGACCGGGATCAGGTACGGGGCGTTGGGACGGCCCCGGTACGGGACGGGGGTGAGGAAGGGCGCGTCGGTCTCGACCAGGAGGAGTTCGGCGGGAGCGACGGCGGCCGCGTCGCGCAGGTCCTGGGCGGACTTGTACGTGACGTTGCCCGCGAAGGACATGTAGTAGCCCTTGTCCGCGCAGAGCTTGGCCATCTGCGCGTCGCCGGAGTAGCAGTGGAAGACGACGGTGCCGGGCGCGCCCTCCTCGTCGAGGATGCGCAGTACGTCCGCATGGGCTTCGCGGTCGTGGATGACCAGTGCCTTGCCGTGCCGTTTGGCGATGTCGATGTGGCGGCGGAAGGAGTACTGCTGGGCCTGGACACCCTCGGGCCCGGTGCGGAAGTAGTCGAGTCCGGTCTCGCCGACGCCGCGCACCTGGGGGAGCGCGGCGAGGGCGTCGATCTCGGCGAGGGCGGCGTCCAGCGCGGGCGTACCGCCCCCCTCGCGGGCGCCCTGACGCGACCAGCCGCCCTCGGGCTCCCCGTGGACGATCCGGGGCGCCTCGTTGGGGTGCAGGGCGACGGCCGCCCAGACGTTGTCGTGCGCCCCGGCGGTGTGCGCCGCCCAGCGGGAGCCGTCGACGTCGCAACCGACCTGCACCACGGTCGTCACGCCGACGGAGGCCGCCTTCGCCAGCGCCTCCTCGACGCTGCCCTCCTGCATGTCGAGGTGGGTGTGCGAGTCCGCCACCGGGACCGCGAGCGGTTCGGGGAGGGGAGGGGCGGCGGACGCGTCGTTCTTCGGGCGCCGGGTCTGGCTCTGCTCGGGCATGCCCCCGATCGTAGGTCGTGTCCTCACCCGAGCGACGGGCGCCCGGGGGGCGGGCTCCGCGACTCCCCCGGCTCCATCGGAAGGTGCCCCCGGGTGCGGTGCACCGCAAGGCGGAGAGCCGTCCTCTCGGTGGGCGCTGCCCGGACGGTCCGACTACGCGGCGCGGGCGCGCCCCCGGCCGCGGGCCGGGGTAGCGCCCAGCCCGACGGCGCCTCCCGGCGAAGCCGGGAGTGCCTCGCGGCCGGGCATGTCACGCCACGGCCCGGACGGACGGCACCACCTAGCGGCCGTCCCTCCTGCGGTGCAGCAGGTTGCGGGGCGACCAGTGCCGGGCCCGGTGCTCGGCGCCCTCCACGGCGGACGAGGCGGGCACCCGGCGCATGTCGGAGGCCGCGGGCAGGGGGCCGGCGGTCGCGGTGGCCGACCAGGACCCGGCGACATCGGAGACCTGTCCGGCGCGCATGATGCGGACCTTGTGGCTCTCGCACTCCACGCACGTGGGCCTGGTCAACGGGGACGGCACGCGCTTGCCGTCCGCGATGTACCAGACCGCCTCGTGGCCCTGTGCGTCGACGTGATGCTCGATCTCGTACGCCTGCTCCCACCCGCGGCCGCAGCTGATGCAGACGAAGGCGTACGCCTCGCGAACCGTGCCATCGGTTCCGACGGTGTCGCTCATGGCAGCTCCTGATGCCCTCCGGACGAGGCGTCCGGAGCGGGACTTCCCACTGTCAGCGAACGCCCGGAAGGACGTCGGCGACAGCGGGGGTGCCCATTCTTGAGCCAGTTTTGGGCTCCGTGTGGCACGGAGCCCGGCGGGCAGCCCGAGTCTTTCCCTCTCCTACGATAGGACTTTGCACCGTGCCGTGTTTAGCCGTTTGTGGACTGGTTCGCGGCGTGTTTCGCGGACACCACGGCGTCGAAGACCTCCCGTTTGGGCAGCCCGGCCTCCGCCGCCACGGCCGCGATCGCCTCCTTGCGTCGCTCGCCCGCCTCCTCGCGGACCCGGACCCGGCGCACCAGCTCGGTGGCGTCCAGCTCCTCCGGTCCGCTGTCCGGGGCGCCCTCCACCACGACCGTGATCTCCCCGCGCACACCCTCGGCGGCCCAGGCCGCCAGCTCGGCCAGAGTGCCGCGCCTGACCTCCTCGTAGGTCTTGGTCAGCTCGCGGCAGACGGCGGCCCGGCGCCCGGCGCCGAATGCCTCCGCCATCGCGGCGAGGGTCTCGGCGAGGCGGTGCGGCGCCTCGAAGTACACCAGGGTGCGGCGCTCCCCGGCGGCCTCACCGAGCCGGGCCCGCCGCTCGCCGGCCTTGCGGGGCGGGAAGCCCTCGAAGCAGAAGCGGTCCACGGGCAGACCGCTGAGGGCGAGCGCGGTCAGCACGGCGGAGGGGCCGGGGACGGCCGTCACCCGGATGCCGCGTTCGACGGCCGCCGCGACCAGCCGGTAGCCGGGATCGGAGACCGAGGGCATCCCGGCGTCGGTGACGAGCAGCACCCTGGCGCCCTCCTCCAGTGCCGTGACCAGCTCCGGGGTGCGGGCCGACTCGTTGCCCTCGAAGTACGACACGACCCGGGCCGTGGTGGTCACGTCCAGGGCCTGGGTGAGCCGACGCAGCCGCCGGGTGTCCTCGGCGGCGATCACGTCGGCGCCGGCCAGCTCCGTGGAGAGCCGGGGCGGGGCGTCGGCGACGTCGCCGATGGGGGTCCCTGCGAGTACGAGTACGCCTGCGGCCGGTGCTGCGGAGCTAGTCACCGCCCCAGTCTCCCATCCGCCGCGCACCCGCCCGGGGCCGACGAGATCGCCGCCGCGGCGCGGCCGAGTACCCCGGTTGGCCCGGTCCTCCGCGCATACTCAGGTGGCTTCCCTACGATGGCCCGGTGACGAGTGACACCGCGACGCAGGCGCACCGGGTCGAGGACGCAGCGCGGGCCGAGCAGGAGCAGAGCCCCTGGCCCGGTCGGCTGCGCCGCTTCGGTTACACGGACCGTCCGCGTCCCGGTGTGCGTGAGCGCCTGGTCCCCCCGTTCCCCGAGCCGGGGACACGGGCGTGGGCGGCGCTCGGTGTCGGCCCGGTGGCGGCCTCCCGGCTCGCGCGCTGGAGCGGCTGGGGCGGCCCCCTGCTCGTGGCGCTCTTCGCGGGCCTGCTGCGGTTCTGGAACCTGGGCAGCCCGCGCGCGGTGATATTCGACGAGACGTACTACGCGAAGGACGCCTGGTCGCTCCTGCAGTACGGCTACGAGGGCAGCTGGCCGGACAAGGCCAACGACCTGATCCTGGCCACCCCGCCGTCCATCCCGCTCTCCGACGCCCCCTCGTACGTGGTGCACCCGCCGGTCGGCAAGTGGGTGATCGCCTCCGGCGAGTGGATCTTCGGGTTGAACCCCTTCGGCTGGCGCTTCGCCATGGCGGTGCTCGGCACGCTCTCGGTGCTGATGCTCTGCCGGATCGGCCGCCGGCTCTTCCGCTCCACGGCGCTGGGCTGCCTCGCGGGCGGCCTGATGGCGGTCGACGGACTGCACTTCGTGATGAGCCGCGTCGCCCTGCTCGACCTGGTCGTCATGTTCTTCGTGCTGGCCGCCTTCGGCTGCCTGCTGATCGACCGCGACCGGGCGCGGGCCCGGCTCGCCGCGGCCCTGCCCGAGGGCCGCCCGGACGCCCGTGTCGCCTCCTTCACCTGGCTGGGCGTGCGCCCGTGGCGGATCGCGGCCGGGATCTGCCTCGGCCTGGCCGCGGGCACCAAGTGGAACGGCCTGTACGTGCTGGCGTTCTTCGGCGTCCTCACCGTGCTGTGGGACGCCGGCGCCCGCCGGGTGGCGGGCGCCCGTTACCCGCGGCTCACCGCGCTGTGGCTGGACGGTCTGTGGGCGGCGCTCAGCATGGTCGGCGTCGCCGCCGTCACCTATCTGCTGTCCTGGCTCGGCTGGTTCACGACCGGCAAGGGCTACGACCGCGAGTGGGCCAAGGGCGACGGCGGCTTCCTGTCCGACTCCTGGGCGGCGCTGCGCAGTCTGTGGCACTACGAGTCGCAGGTCTACAGCTTCCACGTCAACCTGCACCAGCCGCACACCTACCAGTCCAACCCGTGGAGCTGGCTGGTCCTCGGCCGCCCGGTGTCGTACTTCTACGAGTCCCCCAAACTCGGTGAGGACGGCTGCACCGCGGCCGGCGGCTGCGCCCGTGAGGTGCTCGCCCTCGGCACCCCGCTGCTGTGGTGGGCCGGGTGCTTCGCCCTGCTGTACGTCCTGTACCGGTGGATCTTCCGCCGCGACTGGCGCGCCGGCGCCATCGCCTGCGGCATCGCGGCCGGGTACCTGCCGTGGTTCCTCTACCAGGAGCGCACGATCTTCCTCTTCTACGCGGTGGTCTTCGTGCCGTTCCTCTGCCTCGCGGTCGCGATGATGCTCGGCGCCATCCTGGGTCCCCCCGGGGCCGGCGAGCGCCGCCGCATGTGGGGCGCGGTCGGCGCGGGCACCCTGGTGCTGCTGATCGTCTGGAACTTCATCTACTTCTTCCCGCTCTACACCGGGCAGACGATCCCCATGGACGCCTGGCGCGACCGCATGTGGCTCGACACCTGGATCTGACCCGCCCCGCCACGGGGGCGCCGAACCGCCGGTGACCGTTTGCAGCGGGAAGACCGGACACCTAGCGTGAACCCCGAGGGAATGTCACGTATGTCCGCTGCCGATCGCAACGTGCCCGGTCAGGCGTCGGCGCTCGACAGCGCCGGCGCGGCTTTGGCGGTGGTCGACGCCGAAGGGGTGCTCGTCCGCTGGACCGAGGTCGCGCGCAGGCTGCTCGGGTACGCGGCGGCGGACGTACTGGGCCGGCCCGCCTCCATGCTGCTGGACGGGCCGGGCGACGGGCCGCGCGACCTCACCGGGGAGTGGGCGGGGCCGGCGGCACTACGGCACCAGGACGGCGAGCGGCTGGGCCTGGACCTGCGGGTGACCGGACTGCCGGGAGCGGACACGACGGAATGGCTGGTCTCGACGGCGGGGGTGCCTCCTTCCGTCCTGCAGACGGCCGCCGAGCTGTGCCCCTTCCCGATGGCGATCTGGGACAGCGACCTGCGCACCGTCTGGCTGAACCACTCCCTGGCCGACCACTTCGGCCTCTCCCGGGAGGAACGCCTGGGCCGCCACCTGGAGACCTCGCCCCTGTACGAGAACTCCGAGCAGGTCCAGTCCCTGCTGCGCGAGGTTCTGGAGACCGGTGCCCCCGTGATCGACCGGGAGCTGAGCCAGCTGGACCGGCTGCGGCACCGGGCGTACGCGCTGTCCGTCTTCCGGATCGACGACGTCCGAGGCGGCCGGCCGGGGGTCTGCTCGGTCAACGTGGACGTCACCGAGAGCCGGCGGGCCAGGGACCGCATGACCGTGCTCGGGCGGGCGGCGACCAGCATCGGGACCAACCTGGACGTCTGGCAGACCGCGCAGGACCTCGCCGACCTGCTGGTGCCGCTGCTGGCCGACTACGCGACGGTCGACCTCGCGGAGTCGGTGGGGCTCGGCGACGCCCCGCTCACCCGCTTGGGCCCGATGGAGGGCGGCAACGTCCCCGTGTTCCACCGGGCGGGCATGGCCTCGATCCACGACGACTTCCGGGAGTCGCTCTTCGCGCGCGGCACCCCCGTCTTCGTCCCCCCGCACTCGCCGTTCGTCGAGGTGCTGCGCTCCGGCCGGACGTACCTGGAGGGGCGGCTGGACACCGAGCCCGGCACATGGCTGGAAGAGGACCCGCAGCGGCTGCGGCTGGTCCTCGACCACGGGATGCACAGCCTGCTGATCCTGCCGGTCCACGCGCGGAACGAGATCCTCGGCATCACCGTGCTCGTCCGCAGCGAGAACCCCACACCGTTCGACGAGAACGACCGGACGCTCGCGGAGGAACTGGTCAGCCGGGCCGCGCTCAGCCTGGACAACGCCCGCCGCTACACGCGCGAGCACACCATGGCGCTGACGCTGCAGCGCAGCCTGCTCCCCCGCAACCCGAGCGCCGGGTTCTCCCTGGAGACGATCTGGCGCTACCTCCCGGCGGACACGCAGGACGGGGTGGGGGGCGACTGGTTCGACGTGATCCAGCTCTCCGGCGGGCGGGTGGCGCTGGTCGTCGGGGACGTCGTGGGGCACGGGCTCAACGCCGCCGCGGCCATGGGACGGATCCGCACGGCGGTGAACACCCTCGCCGGCCTGGACCTGCCCCCCGACCGGCTGCTGGCCGCGCTGGACGACCTCGTCGTGCGGCAGGGCTTCGACGACGCCGACGAGTGCGCGCCCGCCGCCAACATCCTCGGCGCCACCTGCGTATACGCGGTCTACGACCCCATCGAGGAGCGCCTGACCATCTCCCGCGCCGGGCATCCGCCGCCGGCGATCGTCACCCCGGACGGAACGGCGATGTTCCCCGAGATCCCCTCCGGGGCGCCGCTCGGCGTGGGGCTGCAGTCCTTCCCCTCGGCCGACCTCGACCTGCCCGCGGGAAGCGTGATCGCCTTGTTCACCGACGGGCTCGTCGAGACCCGGGACCGCGACATCGACGACGGGCTGGAACGCCTGCGGGCGGCGCTCACCCGGGCGCCTGGCGGCTCGCTGGAGGATCTGTGCGGCGTGGTGGAAGATCTGATGCCCGCCGAGGGGCAGGACGACGACATCGCCGTGCTGATCGCCAGGACCTGCAAGCTCGGCGCCGACCGGGTGTTCAGTGTGCAGGTGCCGGCCGATCCGGCGGCCGTCGGACGGGTGCGGGCCGAGGCGGCCCGGCAGCTTTCGGCGTGGGGGCTGGACCGCGTGCGGCCGGCCGCCGAGCAGATCGTCGGGGAGTTGCTGGCCAACGCCGTACGGCACGGCGCGGGACCCGTGCGGCTGCGGCTGATCCGGCACACGAAACTGACCTGTGAGGTCTTCGACGCCTGTCCGACCCCGCCGGTGCCGCGCCGCCCCGAGGCCACCGACGAGGACGGCCGGGGACTGGTGGTCGTCGCCGAGCTGAGCCCGTGGTGGGGTGTCCGCCGGACCGGGAAGGGAAAGATCGTCTGGGCGGAACTGGCCCTCACCGAGGACGAGCAGCTCCCGCCCGGGCCGAACGGCGACGGCCCCTGAGCTGAGACGGCCTCCGGCCGGCCCGCTCCCCCTGAGCGTGGAAACCAGGTGCCGAAGCTGTGACCCTCCGGACCACCCCGCGCCAGCGCTTGTCCCGTAGGCTGCGTTGGCGTCGCCTGATTTTGAACACGTTCAGCAGGACCACGGGGAGGGTCGGTGCCATGCGCCGAGGAGTGAAACTGGGAATCGTCGCCGCGCTGACCGCGGGGCTGGTGGGGACCGCGGGGTACGGGGCGTACAACGTCTACACCGGCCTGACCGGGGGCAGCGGTTTCTCCGCGCAGGCCGCCCCGGTCGAGACCGGGCCGCCGACGGCGGCGGAGGTCGAGAAGACGGCCGCCGACTTCCTGGCCGCGTGGGCCAAGGGGGACGCCACCGCGGCAGGGGCGCTCACCAACGAGGCGGCGACGGCCACCGAGGCCCTGACCGCCTACCGGCGGGACGCGCACGTCACCGGTCTGCGGCTGACGCCCGGCACGGCCGACGGGGACGTGGTGCCGTTCAAGGTCGTGGCCTCGCTCTCCTACAAGGGCACGACCTCCACGTGGACCTATTCCTCGGCGCTCACCGTCTTCCGCGGCGAGACCACCCACCGCCCCCTGGTCGACTGGGAGCCGGCGGTGCTGCACCCCCAGCTGACGGCCGGCCAGTCGCTGGAGACCGGTGAGGCCGCCTCGCCGCCGGTGGTCGTCGTCGACCGCCACGGCAAGGAACTGGACGAAGCCGACTACCCGTCCCTGGCCTCCGTGCTGCCCCAGCTCCGCGAGCGCTACGGCGCCGGGCTGTCCGGCGGCAAGCCGGGCATCGAGACCTGGGTGAACGGCGCCGACGGCCCCGGGCAGACGCTGCACGTGCTCGCCAAGGGCACGGCCGCGAAGCTTCCCACCACCTTGGACGCCCGCCTGCAGAAGGCCGCCGAACAGGCCGTCAAGGGCCGCGAACAGTCGTCGGTCGCGGCGGTCAAGGCGAGCACGGGCGCCATCCTGGCCTTCGCCAACAACCCCTCGACCGCCAACAACAACGCCTTCAACGCGCAGGTCGCCCCCGGCTCGACGTTCAAGGTCGTCACCGCCACGGCCCTGCTGGAACGAGGCGTCACCCCGGGCACCGCGGCACCGTGCCCGGCAACCGCGAACTACGACAACGGCAAGATGTTCCACAACGTGGAGAGCTCCTCCGACCCGTCGGCCTCCTTCCAGCACGACTTCGCCATCTCCTGCAACACCGGTTTCATCAAGCTCGCCGGCCGGCTCGACGCGTCCTCGGTCCCCTCGGTCTCCCGGCGCTACTACGGCTTCGGCCAGACCTGGAACGTCGGCGTCCCCGCCTGGGACGGCAGCGTTCCCGGTGGCGCCGGCGACGAGATGACGGAGGAGATGATCGGGCAGGGCCAGATACAGATGAGCCCTCTCAACATGGCCTCCGTGGCCGCCACCGTGCAGAACGGCGTGTTCCGCCAGCCCCGGCTGGTGGCCGCCGACCTGATCGAGGGACCGCTGGCGAAGGCACGCGGCAGCCTGCCGTCCGGCGTCCGGTCGAACCTCAAGTCGATGATGCGGCTGACCGCGTCGAGCGGCACCGCCGCCGGCGCGATGCGCGGCGTCCACGGCGACGTCGGCGCCAAGACCGGCTCCGCGGAGGTCGGCGGCCAGGACCGGCCCAACGGGTGGTTCGTCGCCTACCGCGGTGACCTCGCGGCCGCCGGGATGGTCCTGGAGGGCGGGCACGGCGGCGACTCCGCCGGGCCGATCGTGGCCTCGGTGCTGAAGGCCTCCTCGTGACGCGCCCGCACATGGCGTGGCACCCGGGCCCCGCCGGGGGCTAGCGTGCCGGGCATGTCGACATCAGCCGCGGCCCATCCCCGGTTCGCGCAGGCCCTCACCGCGCTGGGCCTGCGGGTCCCCGTACGCGCCTTCCCGGACGCCACCCGCACCGCGGCGCAGGCCGCCGCGGCCGTCGGCTGCGAACTCGGCCAGATCGTCAAGTCCCTGCTCTTCACCGCGGACGGGGTCCCGGTGCTGGTGCTGGTCGACGGTGCGTCCCGGGTCGACGTGGAGCGGGTCCGCGCGGAACTCGGCGCCACGCAGGTGCGGCGGGCCGACCCGGAACTGGTGCGCGAGACCACGGGGTACGCCATCGGCGGCGTACCCCCCTTCGGGCACCGGACCCGCACCACCGTCCTCGCCGACCGCGGACTGCTGGCGCACGGCGCCGTGTGGGCGGCCGCCGGCACCCCGCACACCGTCTTCCCGATGGCGCCCGCCGACCTGGTCCGGCACGCCGGGGCGACCCTCGCCGACGTCCGCGAACGCACCGCGTGACGCCCCTGACAGCGGCGGCCGTCCTGCTCGCGGCGGTCACCCACGCGGTCTGGAACGCCATCGCCCACGGCATCAGGGATCGGCTCGTCGCGTTCACCCTCGTCGGCGGCGGCGGAGCGATCTGCGGCGTGGCGATCGCCGGGTTCGCCCCGCTGCCCGCGGGGAACGCCTGGCCCTACCTGATCGTGTCGGTGGGGATCCACATGGCCTACATGTACCTGCTGATGAAGTCCTTCACGCTGGGGGACTTCGGGCAGGTCTACCCCATCGCGCGCGGTGTCGCCCCCATGGTCGTGACGCTGCTGGCGGCGGTCTTCGTGGGCGAGGTGCCGGACGTCCCCCAGACCGCGGGCGTCGTTGTCGCCTCCGCCGGGCTCGGCGGGGCCGCCCTGTGGGGCATGCGCGGCCGCCGCAGGGACTGGCCGGCGGTGGGCGCGGCCGTGGGCACCGGCCTGACCATCGCGGCGTACACCGTCGTCGACGGGGTCGGCGTCCGCACGTCCGGCACCGCCCCGGGCTACGTCGCCTGGCTCCTGCTCATCCAGGGCGGCCTGCTCGTGTGCTGCGCCCTCGCGGTGCGCCGCGCCGCGCTCCCCGCGCAACTGCGCCCGGTCGCCGCCCGCGGGCTGCTCGGCGGGGCGCTCTCCGTGTCCGCGTACGGCCTCGTCCTGTGGGCCCAGACGCGAGGCGACCTCGCGCCGATCGCGGCCCTCCGGGAGACCTCGATCATCGCGGGGGCGGTGATCGGGGCGGTCTTCTTCAAGGAGCGGCTGGGGCGGGCGCGGGTTGTCGCGGCGCTGGTGGTCGTGGCGGGCATCGGCCTGATGCTGCACACCTGACCGCGGTGCGGCCCGGCTGTCGTGCGCTGCCGCGAACTGCGGCGCTCCCGGGCCTCCCCTGGCTACTGGTAAGTAGCGTAACGTGCCAGCACACCACAGGGGAGCGGAAGGGCGGGCCGGACCATGGCGCTGGACGCGGACGTGATCGTCGTGGGAGCGGGGCTGGCAGGTCTGGTCGCGACGGCCGAACTGGCCGACGCGGGCCGCAAGGTCCTGCTGCTCGACCAGGAGCCGGAGAGCAACCTCGGCGGCCAGGCGTTCTGGTCCTTCGGCGGGCTGTTCCTCGTCGACTCCCCCGAGCAGCGGCGGATGCGCATCAAGGACAGCCGCGAACTCGCCCTGCAGGACTGGATGGGCACCGCCGGATTCGACCGCCCCGAGGACCGCTGGCCGCGCAAGTGGGCCGAGGCGTACGTGGACTTCGCCGCGGGCGAGAAGCGGTCGTGGCTGCACGCACAGGGCATACGGTTCTTCCCGGTCGTCGGGTGGGCGGAACGCGGGGGCTATCTCGCCACCGGGCACGGCAACTCGGTGCCCCGCTTCCACATCACCTGGGGCACGGGCCCCGGCGTGGTGGCGCCGTTCGAGCGCCGGGTGCGCGAGGCCGTCGCCGAGGGCCTGGTGGAGTTGCGCTTCCGGCACCGCGTGACGGCGCTGACGACGACGGGCGACGCGGTGGACGGCGTCGCGGGCGAGGTCCTGGTGGACAGCGACGCCGAACGCGGCCGGGCCAGTTCCCGGGAGATCCACGCGGAGTTCCAGCTCAGGGCGCAGGCGGTGATCGTCACCTCGGGCGGCATCGGCGGCAACCACGACCTGGTGCGCGAGGCCTGGCCCGAGCGGCTCGGCACGTCGCCGCGCAAGCTGCTGTCGGGCGTTCCGGCGCACGTGGACGGGCTGATGCTGGGGATCGCCGAGGCCGCGGGGGCGCGCCTGATCAACGGCGACCGGATGTGGCACTACACCGAGGGCATCGAGAACTGGGACCCGATCTGGTCCAGGCACGGCATCCGCATCCTGCCCGGCCCGTCCTCGCTGTGGCTGGACGCGACCGGCAAGCGGCTGCCGGTGCCGCTCTTCCCGGGCTTCGACACGCTGGGGACGCTGGAGCACATCATGCGCACCGGGCACGAGTACACATGGTTCGTCCTCACGCAGAAGATCATCGAGAAGGAGTTCGCGTTGTCGGGCTCCGAGCAGAACCCGGATCTGACCGGCAAGAGCGTGCGCGACGTGCTCAGGCGCGCACTGCCGGGGGCGCCCGGCCCGGTCGAGGCGTTCAAGCGGCACGGCGTCGACTTCGTCGTGGCGGACGACCTCACGGCGCTGGTGCGCGGCATGAACGCGCTCACCGAGGACGGCCTGATCGACGAGTCCGCGCTGCGCCGCGAGGTCGAGGCCCGCGACCGCGAGATCACCAACACCTTCACCAAGGACCTGCAGGTCACCGCGATCCGCGGGGCCCGCAACTACATCGGCGACAAACTGATCCGCACCGCCGCACCGCACCGGCTGCTGGACCCCAAGGCGGGACCGCTGATCGCCGTGCGGCTGAACATCCTGACCCGCAAGTCGCTCGGCGGGCTGGAGACCGACCTGGACGCACGGGTGCTGCGCGCCGACGGCGAGCCGCTGCGGGGTCTGTACTCGGCGGGTGAGGCGGCCGGCTTCGGCGGCGGCGGGGTGCACGGCTACCGCTCGCTGGAGGGGACCTTTCTGGGCGGCTGCGTCTTCTCCGGCCGTACGGCGGGCCGCGCCGCGGCGAAGGCCACCGCCTGACCGCTCGAAGGCGCCGCCCGACCGGGCCTGCCGGGGCCCCTCCCCCGCGGGGCCGACCCCGGTCCTGACCGCTCCCGGGCGGAAGGCACCATGGGGGGAGCGACAACGGAGGCGCATGGTGGGAGAACGGGCTGTGGTGGACGTCCACGGGGCGGTGGCGGAGGGCTTCGAGCCGGTCCGGGACGCCTTCGTCCGGAACTTCGAGGAGCGGGGCGAGCGCGGCGCGGCCGTCGCGCTGTACCGGGACGGCCGCAAGGTCGTGGACCTGTGGGCGGGCTCCGCCGACGGGGACGGGGACGCCGCTGCACCCTGGGAGCAGGACACCGCGCAGGTCGTGCGCTCGGCGACGAAGGGCGTGGCGGCGGCGTGCCTGCTCCTGCTGCACCAGCGCGGGCAGCTCGACCTGGACGCGCCCGTCGGCACGTACTGGCCCGAGTTCAAGGCCGCCGGCAAGGAGCGCGTCACGGTCCGCGACGCGCTGGCGCACCGGGCCGGTGTGCCGGCGCTGGACACCCCCCTCACGCCGGCGCGGGCGCTGGACGGCACCAGCGGACCGGACGCTCTCGCGGCGCAGGCCCCGTTCTGGGCGCCGGGGGCGGATCACGGCTACCACGCGCAGACGTACAGCTGGCTGATCGGCGAACTGGTGCGGCGTGCGAGCGGCGGCCGGTCCATAGGCCGCTACGTGGCGGAGGAGATCGCCCGCCCCCTCGGCCTCGACCTGTGGATCGGGCTGCCTGCCGCGGAGGAGCGCCGCGTCGGGCGGATCGCCGCCGCCGACGCCCCGCCGCCTCCGGCCGCGGCGGGGCTGCGGGCGCGGCCGAAGCGGAACGTGACCGAGGCGTACGCGGACCCGTCCTCGCTGACCCGGCGGGCGTTCGGCGCGATCGAGCCGCTGCCGGACGAGAACGACCCCGGGTACCACGCGGCGCAGCTGGCGGCCTCCGGCGGCATCGCCACCGCCCGCTCCCTGGCCCGCTTCTACGCCGCGCTCATCGGGGAGGTCGAGGGCGTCGGCGCCCGGCTCTTCGCCCCGGCGACGCTCACCTCCGCGCGCACCCCGGAGTCGGAGGGCCCGGATCGCGTGCTGGTGGTCAACACCCGCTTCGGCCTGGGCTTCATGCTGCACGGGCCGGCCGCGCCGCTGCTGTCGCCCGGCTCCTTCGGCCACCCCGGCCGCGGCGGATCCCTGGGCTTCGCGGACCCCGGCGAGGGTGTCGCCTTCGGCTACGTCACCAACGGCATGCAGCAGAACGTCACCGCCGACCCCCGCGCCCAGGCCCTCGTCCGCGCCGTACGGGAGTGCCTGCGCTGACGCCGGCCGGAAAAGTTGCCCGGGCTCCGGGAGCCGCGAACGATGGATGAGTGAGTGACGCCGCATACCTCCGGTTTCCGCATGTTCACGGCGAGCGGCTCTGTTTCGTCGCCGAGGACGACATCTGGGTCGCGCCCCTGGACGAGGGGCGCGCGTGGCGGGTGACGGCCGACCGGACCCGGGTGGGCCACCCGCGCTTCTCGCCCGACGGCTCGGTGATCGCCTTCAACAGCTGGCGCTCCCTCGATCCCGAGGTGTACGTGACGCCGGTCGAGGGCGGCCCGGCCCGCCGGCTGACGTACTGGGGGAGCCCGGACACGCGCGTGCGCTCCTGGTCGCCGGACGGCCGGATCCTGGCGGTCTCGTCCCACGGGGAGCCGTTCTCGCACTACACCTGGGCCTACACCGTCACCACCGAGGGCGGCCCGGGCAGCCGTCTGCCCTGGGGCCCGGTGTCGGACATCACGGTCGACGACAGCGAGGCGGGTGAGCACCGCACGCTGCTGCTGACGGCGACCGCGCCGCACGAGCCGGCCTCGTGGAAGCGGTACCGGGGAGGGGCGACCGGGCGGCTCTGGCTGCAGGGCCGCCGGCTGGTGCCGCAGATCGACGGCCACCTCGAGTCGCCGATGTTCGTCGCGGGGCGCATCGCGTTCCTCTCCGACCACGAGGGCGTCGGCAACCTGTACTCCTGCCTGCCGGACGGCACGGACCTGCGCCGGCACACCGACCACGCCGACTTCTACGCCCGCAGCGCCGCCACCGACGGCGCGCGCGTGGTCTACCAGTGCGCGGGCGAGGTGTGGCTGGTGGACGACCTCGGCCCCGGATCGGTGCCGCGCCGCGTCGAGGTCGACCTCGGCGGCCCGCGCGCCGGCCGCCGCCCGTACCAGGTGCCCGCCTCGGCCTACCTGGACGGGCTGGCCGTCGACCGCACCGGCCGTGCCAGCGCGGTGTGCGTGCGCGGCAGCCTGTACTGGCTGACCCATCGCGACGGGCCCGCGCGCACCATCTCCGACGAGCCGGGGTCCCGGGTGCGGCTGCCGGTCATGCTGGGCGACACCGGGCGGATCGCCTTCGTCACCGACGCCGAGGGCGAGGACGCCATCGAGATCGCCGTGCTGCCGGGCCGCCCCGCCGCGCTGGCCGCCGCCGACATCGCCGACGCCGACGACACCGTCGCCCAGGCGCTGCGGGCCACGCAGGAGACCCGGGAAGAAACCGCCGACGAGGACGGGGCCGCGCAGGACATCGCGCTGGCCGAGGGGCAGACCGTGCCCCGGCCCCCCTGCCACAGCGGCGGCACCCGGCTGGCGTGCGGACTGCTCGGCCGCGTACACGAACTGGTGCCCTCCCCCGACGGCGGGCTCCTCGCCGTGGCCTCCCACGACGGCCGGCTGCTCATGGTCGACACGGAGTCGGGCCAGGTGGCCGAGTTGGTCCGCTCCTCCAACGGCCCGGTCCGCGACCTGTCCTTCTCGCCCGACTCCGACTGGATCGCCTGGTCCCACCCGGTCATCGGTCGTTCGCTGCGCAAGATCCGCATCGCGCGGCTCAGCCCGGACCCGGAGACCGGCAAGCACACCCTGATCGACGTCACCAACGGCCGCTTCGAGGACGAGCAGCCGGTCTTCACCCGCGACGGCCGCTACCTCGCCTTCCTGTCCTGGCGCGGCTTCGACCCGGTGTACGACGTCCACACCGGCGACCTGTCGTTCCCGCTGGGCTGCCGCCCGCACCTCGTGCCGCTGCACTCGGCGACGCCCTCGCCCTTCGCGCTGCCCGTGGAGGGCCGGCCGCCGGGGGGCGGGCTGGACCCGACCGGCTTCACCGAGGGACCGCTGGCGGTGGAGGCGGCCGGGCTGCCCATGCGGGTGACGCCCTTCCCTGTGCCCGCGTCCAAGTACAGCTCGCTGGAGGCGGTGCGGGGCGGGCTGACCTGGCTGCGCTGGCCGATCTCCGGCGCGCTCGGCGAGACCTTCGTCAACCCGACCGACCCCTCCGCCCGCCCCACGCTGGAGTACTTCGGCCTGGCCAAGTCCAAACGGGTCGAACTGGTGCGGCACATGGACTGGTACCGGGTCAGCGGCGACGGCACGCACCTGGTGGTCTTCGACGAGGGGGACCTGACGGTGGTCCCGGCGTACGAGCCCGGCGACCTGGACTCCACCGTCTACATCGACATGCGCCGGATCCTGCACGAGGCGAACCCGCCCACCGAGTGGCTGCAGGCGTTCGCCGAGGCCGGGCGCATCATCCGCGACTACTTCTGGGCGCCGGACATGTGCGGCATCGACTGGTCGGCGATCCTCGACCAGTACCGCCCGCTGGTCGAACGGGTCGCCACTCCGGACGAGTTCGCCGACCTGCAGCGTGAGGTCCTCGGCGAACTGGGCACCTCGCACGCGTACGTCGCGCCCGCCCGTCGCAGCGAGGGGCCGCCGCACTACCAGCGGCCGATCGGACTGCTCGGCGTCAACTTCGTCCACACCCCGGACGGCCGGTGGGTGATCAGGCGCATCCTGCCCGGCGAGTCCTCGGACCCCAAGGCCCGTTCGCCGCTGGCCGGCACCGGCATCCTGGAGGGCGCCGCCCTCACCCATGTCGACGGCCGTGCCGTCGACCCGGAGGCGGGACCCGGGCCGCTGCTGGCGGCCGCCGGCGGCACCACGGTCGAGTTGACCTTCGCACCGCCCGACGGCGGACCCGCGCGCCGGGTCGCGGTGGTGCCGCTGGTGGACGAGCGCCCGCTGCGCTACCAGGACTGGGTGGCCAAACGGCGTGCGGTCGTCCGGGCGTTGAGCGAGGGGAGGTGCGGTTACCTGCACATCCCCGACCTGGGGGGTTCGGGCTGGGCGCAGTTCAACCGCGACCTGCGCATCGAGGTCGTCCGTCCGGCGCTCATCGTCGACGTGCGCGGCAACGCGGGCGGCAACATCAGCGACCTGGTGGTGGAGAGCCTGACCCGCAAGATCCTCGGCTGGGACCACACCCGCCACGCACAGCCGGTGAGTTACGCCTGCAACGCCCCGCGCGGCCCGATCGTGGCCCTGGCGGACGAGGCGACGGCCTCCGACGGAGACATGATCACCGCCACGTTCCGGCTGCTGGGCATCGGCCCGGTGGTGGGCCACCGCACCTGGGGCGGAGTGGTCGGGATAACCGGCCGGCACCGGCTGGGCGACGGCACGGTGATCACGGTGCCGATGAACGCCGCCTGGTTCGAGGCCTACGGCTGGGCGGTGGAGAACTACGGCGTGGAGCCGGACATCCCGGTCATCCGCACCCCGCTGGACTGGGCGGAGGGCCGCCGCACCGACCTGGAGGTCGCCGTGCAGACGGCACTGGACCTGCTCGAGAAGCACCCCGCCTCCTCACCGCCCGATCTGTCCGACCGCCCGGACCGGCGTCGGCCTCCGCTGCCTCCGCGCCCCTGAGCCTCCCCTCCCCGTCAGGGGCGTCGGAAGGTCCCGAGGACGGCGGAAGGGACGCGCCCGGTACGGGCGCGCCCCTCCTCGTTCACGCCTTGACCACGCGGGTCAGGACCGGTCGTGCCGCTCGTCCATCTCCTCCGGCGAGCGCATGCGGTCGCCCTTGGGCATCGCCTGCGGGGACTGCTTGGCCGGCTGACCATGGCCGGGCTCGCGGTGCTGCTGCTTGCCCTGCTGGCGGTTCGGCTCGCCTGCCATGCCCTGGGTGCGCTCGCGGGTTTGGCCGATGCGCTCCTGGGTCTGGGGCTGAGCCTGCGGGCGCTGCTGCTGCCCGGCCTTGTTTCGCGTGGGGTCGTTCTTGCCCATGATCACTCCTTCGTGATGTATGGAATGGGCCTCGACCAGGCTGACACGGCCGGACACACTGCGCATTTCGGACGAACGCGGTCCGTGAACGTCCCTGGTCAGACGGGTCCTTCCGACCGGGCGCGCTCGTCGGCGGCACCGCCGCGGCCCACAAGTCCGCGCCGGATGCCGCCCGCGGCGGCGATCCGAGGCTCCAGGCGGCGCATCTCGCGCCGCCCCAGGGGGCCCCCGACCAGGCCGGGCACGTACCCGCGCACCAACTGCACCCCACGCAGCCACCGCTGGGCGTAGACGTGCGGCGAACGGCGCGCGATCCCGTCCGCGATGCGCTCGACCGCCGGTTGCGGCCGGTACGTGCGGTTGGCGGGCCAGGGCAGCCGGGAGCGGGCCTCGCGCAGCACGTCGTCCTCATCGGCGCCGCGCACCATGTCGGTGTCGGTCCAGCTCAGGTACCCCACACCGACCTTGACGCCCTTGACGCCCACCTCGGCGCGCAGGCAGTGCGCGAAGGCCTCCACCCCCGCCTTGCTCGCGCAGTAGGCGGTCATCAGCGGCGCCGGGGCGAGTGCGGCGAGCGAGGCGATCTGCAGCAGGTAGCCGCGCGAGGCGACGAGCGCCGGGAGGAAGGCGCGGGCGGTGACCACGCCGCCCAGCAGGTTGACCTGGACGACCCGCTCGAAGGCGGCGGGGTCCACGTCCAGGAACGGACCACCGGTCGCCACACCGGCGTTGGCGACGACGACGTCGACGCGGCCGTAGCGCTCCAGGACCTCGGCGGCCACGCGCGCCATCGCCTCCCGGTCGGTGACGTCGGCCGTCCAGCACCCGGCGTCCGGGCCGATCTCGCCCGCCGCACGCCCCAGTTCGTCCGGTTCCAGCCCCACCAGCGCCAACCGGGCCCCGCGTGAGGCGAGTTCACAGGCCAGCAGCCGCCCCACCCCGCGGGCGGCGCCGGTCACCACCACGACCTGCCCGGTCAACGACCTGCTCATGCCGTCTCCTCCCCGATCCGGGCCCCGGGCCGCAGATGGTCCTCGACGAGGGTGCGTATGACGCCCGCCACCGCGGCCGGCGCCTCCAACGGCGTCATGTGGCCGAGTCCGGGCAGCTCGGTGAGCCCCGCGAACCGGGTGAGCCGGGCGGCCAAGCCGTGCGCGTGCACCGGTGGGGTGAGCTTGTCGGCACCGCCCACCAGCACGGCGGTGGGGGCGCGCAGCGCGCCCACACCCGCGTCCAGGTCGAGCCCGGCCAGCACCCGGCCCCACGCGGCGCGTTGCCGACGCCCGCAGGCGTGCACGATGCGTGCGGTGGCGGCCACCAGTTCCCTGCTCGACGCCGATCCCAGCACCCCGTACTTCAGCGCCGCCCGGGTCACCGCGGACGGCGGGCCGAGCGGCGCCGAACTGACCAGCAGGAAGCGGTGGAAGGCGTCGCGCACCCGCTTGCTGCGCACCCTCGGCGACAACACCGCGGCCTCGGCGAGCAGCCGCCCGCTGCCGGTGCTGGCCAGCAGCACCGCGGCCGTGCGGGCCCGCACCGCGACGCGGTCGCCGGCCGCCATCGCCGTCATCCCGCCCATGGAGTGGCCGACCAGCACCACCTTCTCGTCGCCCCGGGCGACGGCCTCCAGAACCGCGCTGAGATCGTCGGCGAGGGCGCCGGTGCCGTAGCCGCCACGTCGCGGGGTCCCGCTGCGGCCGTGGCCGCGCTGGTCGTACGCCACGACGCGGTACTCCCCGGCGAGTTCGTTGACGACCGGGGCCCAGAAGAGGGTGCTGCAGGTCCAGCCGTGGATCAGCACCACGGTCGGCGCGGTGCCGGCCTCGGGGCCGTACTCCTCCGCATGGATCAAGGTGCCGTCCCCGGACCGCACCGCGTGCGTGCGCCGGGCGGCCGGGAGGTCGAAGACGGACGCGGTCACGAGGCCGCCCCCGCCCGCTGCGAAGGCCGCCGCGCGGCACCGGCCGGCAGGGTCTCGTACTCCCGCAGGTCCAGGCGGCTCGTGGCGCGCCGGAACCCCGCGGTGGTCCCGGGCCAGACGGTGGTGTTGCGCCCCTGCTCGTCCAGATACCAGCTGACGCAGCCCCCGGTGTTCCACACCGTGCGGGCCATGCGACGCTGCACCTCGTCGTTCCAGGACCGCACGGCCTGCTTCCGGGCGTCGAGCGCGGCGGCCCCGGTGGTGTCCAGGGCGCGCAGGTACGCGGCGGCGTAGTTCAGCGAGGACTCGATCATCAGGATCATCGAGCTGTTCCCGAGGCCCGTGTTGGGCCCGATGACGAACAGCAGGTTGGGGAAGCCGTCGACGGTGCACCCGCGCAGCGCGGCCATGCCGCCCTTCCAGTGCTCGGCCAGCGAGCGGCCGGCGGCGCCGAACACCCGCTCGCCGACGGGCATGTCGGTGACGTGGAAGCCGGTGCCGAAGACGATCGCGTCGACCTCGCGTTCCGTGCCGTCGGCCATGACGATGGTCGAGCCGCGCACCTCCTTCAGCGCCGCGGCGACGACCTCGGTGTTGGCCCGCGTGAGCGCCGGGTAGTAGTCGTTGGACAGCAGGATGCGCTTGCAGCCGATCCGGTAGTCGGGCGTCAGCTTGGCGCGCAGCACCGGGTCCTTGACCGCCTTTCGCAGGTGCGAGGCGGCGACGGCCTGCGCGCCGCGCAGCATCGCCGGGCGTCTGGTGAACGCGCCGACCTGGAACTCTCGGTTGAGCCACAGCAGTCCGCGCCGCGCCCTCGCGGTGGCCGGAACCTTGCCGTGCAGCCACTGCTCGGCCCGGCTGATCCCGCGGTCCATGCGCGGCATCACCCACGGAGGCGTCCGCTGCACCACGGTCAGCCGCTCGACCTCGGGCTGGATCGCGGGCACGATCTGGATCGCCGAGGCACCGGTGCCGACCACGGCGACCCGCTTGCCCCGGAGGTCGAAGTCGTGGTCCCACCGGGAGGAGTGGAAGACCCGGCCGGGGAAGGTGCCGAGGCCCGGGACGTCCGGCAGCTTCGGGTCGGACAGCGGCCCGGTGGCCAGCAGCACCAGGTCGGCGGTGAGTGCGCCGCACGAGGTGGTGATGCGCCAGTGCCGGGCGCCGGCGTCCCAGCGGGCCTCGGTCACCTCCGTGCCGAGCCGCAGGTGCGGGCGCAGGCCGAAGGTGTCCGCGACCCCCTCCAGGTAGGCCCGGATCTGCGGCTGGCCGGAAAAGGCGCGCGGCCACCGCGGGTTGGGCGCGAAGGAGAACGAGTACAGGTGCGAGGGCACGTCGCAGGCGCACCCCGGGTAGCTGTTGTCCCGCCACGTCCCGCCCACGCCGTCGCCGCGCTCCAGCACGACGAAGTCGGTGATCCCCTCACGCCGCAGCCGCACGGCGGCGCCGAGTCCGCCGAACCCCGCCCCGATCACCGCGACCCGCACGTGTTCGCTGTGTCCGGCCATACCGCCGCCTCTCGGTGCCGCCTCCGCGCCGCATCGCGCCAGTGTCCACTGGCGCGATGCGGAGCGTAGACCAGAAGGCGTTACCAGCGGTAGAGGGCGGACCACTCGATGCGAAACGCGGACCGCATAGGCTCTCCGGCGTGGCGACGCACGAGCGCGAGTACCGGATGGCCGAACTGGCGGAGGCGGCCGGCGTCCCGGTCCGCACCGTCCGTTTCTACCGGGAGCGCAAACTGCTCCCCGCGCCACGCCGCGAGGGCCGGATCGCCTGGTACAACGACCACCACCTGGCCAGGCTGCGGACCATTGCGGCCCTGCTGGAACGTGGCCACACCCTCGGCGGCATCGCCGACCTGACGGACGCGTGGGAGAGCGGCCGCCACGATGTCGGCGAGCTGCTCGGTCTCGACCCGGCGCTGCCCACCCGCTGGTCGGAGGAGGAGCCGCTGCGGCTCACCCCCGAGGGCCTCGCCGACCACTACGGCGACCAGGCCACCGCCGACAACCTGGCCACCGCCCTGGACATCGGCTACGTCGCGGTCGACGGCGACGACGTCGTCCACGTCAGCCGCCGCCTGCTGGAGGCGTCGGCCGCGCTCGTCCGGGAAGGCGTCCCGCTCGCCGAGGTACTCGCGGCCGGCCGGGCCGTACGGGGCCGTATGGACCTGCTCGCCGAGCTCTTCGTCGAACTGGCCCGCACCTACCTGCTGCCGGACCCGCAGGCCGGTCTGCGGTCCGGCGACACCAGCCGGCTCACGGAGGCCATCGCACGACTGCGCCCCCTGGTGGAGGCCGTCGTCGAGGCGGAACTCGCCCTGGCGATCGACCGCAGGCTGCGCGCGGAGTTCAAGCGGTGATCCCGCTCGCGACCCCGGCGACGGCCCGTACCGGCGGCGCCGGTGCGCCCGGGCGCCCGGGCGCACCCACCGGCGCGTGAGACTCCGTGGCGGCGCCACACCGAGCGCGCTCGCGCCGTCCCGCTCTCCTCCTTGTGCGCCGCGCCGAGCACCACCGGACCGCTGAAGGTGCCCTTGTTGTCGCGCGCCAGGCCTCGCACGTACACGAACTGGTCCAACCTCACCGGCGTCACGTCCGTCGTTCATGGCCGCGGCGGCGATCCGGTCGAGAGCGTCCGCGTCGACCCCGTGTCCACCCCCGTGCTCGGTGAGGACTCCGGCGAGGGCGTGCCCGAGGCGGCCCGCGGCGCGCGTCCCGACCTCCGCGCCACTGTTCTCCCTGCGCGGGGCGCCTCCCGCGTCGAGCGGGCGCGGCGGCGCCGCGCGTCCGTACCGTGGTCGCATGACGCCCGACCTCGACGCCTACCTCGCCCGTATCGGCTGGACCGGGGAGCGACGCCCCACGGCGGAGGTGCTGCGGTCCGTACACCGCGCCCATCTGCTGGGCATCCCGTTCGAGAACCTCGACCCGGTCCTGGGCCGCGCGCCCTCGCTCGCCCTGTCCGACCTGGAGGCCAAGCTCGTCCACGGTGGGCGCGGCGGCTACTGCTACGAGCACAACACCCTGTTCGCCGCCGCGCTCACCGCCCTCGGGTTCCGGGTCACGCTGCTCACCGCGCGCGTCCTGGTCGGGGCGAAGCCCGGTGACGTCCGCCCCCGCAGCCACATGCTCATGCTCACCGGGGTGCCCGGCGATCCGGTGCCGTGGGTGAGCGACGTCGGCTTCGGCAGCATCGGCGGCCTGCTGGAGCCGTTGCCGCTGGTCGCCGGCGTGGAGCTGCACGACGCGCCGCGCCGCCACCGGCTCGTCCACGCGCCGCACGACGGCCCGCTGCGCCTGTGGCACCTGCAGGCGTACCGGCCAGGTGCCGCGGACGGCGGCGGCTGGAAGGACCAGTACGCCTTCACGGTCGAGCCCTTCGAGGCCCCCGACTACGAGGTCATCAACTGGCACGTGGCGACCAATCCGCGCTCCCCCTTCTCCCGCGGCGTCTACGTCCAGCGCACCACTGCCGACGCCCACCTCTCCCTCACCGGACGCCGCCTGACCGAGACGGCCGCCGACGGCACCCGCAGGGAGCGCGATCTGGCGGACGCGGACGAGGTGCTGCGGGTCCTGGCGGACGACTTCGGCGTGCGGCTCCCGGAGGGAACGCGCCTGCCACTTTGACCGGCGCCTACGAGGCGCCCTTCCCCTCCGCCAGGGTGTGTGCCACCAGGGCGTTGGCATGTCCGTGTCCGAGTCCGTGCTCGGCCTTCAGCCAGCCGACCAGTTCCATGTGCCGGGTCAGTGGGGAGGAGCGGATGGCTTCCTTCCATTCCCCCACCGGGCGGCCGTACTTCTTCTCGATCGCCGGGAAGTAGCTCGCGGGGCCCTTCACGTTCTCTGTCATGCCTGGTGGACCGCGCGGGCGGCGCACTCTCGTCGCCCACCGGGAGTGATCTGCGTCACACCTTGTGGTTGCGGTGGCGTATGTGCCGGGTTATCACGGAATCAGGCGGAAAACCTAAGGGGGCCACCACCATGGCCGCTGATATTTCCCCTCTCATCAAGGGTTCTCGGCTCAAGAGCCGCGGCGGGCTCTGGGGGGAATGCCTCGCCGAGTTCCTGGGGACCTTCGTACTGATCGCCTTCGGCTGCGGTGTCGTCGCGACGGCCGTGGCCGCCCTCCCGGGGTCCGGACGCGCGGAGACCCCGACCACGATCTTCCTGGCCGCCGGCGACTGGCTGCTGATCACGTGGGGCTGGGGCATGGCGGTGATGCTCGGCATCTACGTGGCGGGGGGCGTGAGCGGGGCGCACATCAACCCCGCGGTCACCCTCGCCTTCGCCGTCCGCCGCAAGTTCGCCTGGAGCAAGGTACTGCCGTACTGGATCTCGCAAGTGGCGGGCGCGTTCGTCGGCGCGGCCCTGGTCTACCTCGTCTACCACGACGCGATCTCGGCCTTCGACGCGGCCAGCAAGGGGCCCAAGACCAACGGGCACACGGTCGCCACCTTCTCGATCTTCGCCACGTTCCCGGCGCCCTACTTCCACGGCGGCCTCTGGGGACCGCTCATCGACCAGATCGTCGGGACCGCGTTCCTCGGCATGCTCATCGTCGCCGTCATCGACCTGCGCAACACGGCCGTCAAGGCGAATCTCGGCCCCCTGGTGATCGGCTTCGTCGTGGCCGCCATCGGCATGTCCTACGGGGCGAACGCCGGCTACGCGATCAACCCGGCCCGGGACTTCGGCCCGCGCCTGTTCACCTGGGTCGCCGGCTGGGGGGAGCTGGCGCTGCCCGGCACCTCACCGGGCGCCTACAGCGGCTTCTTCTGGATACCGATCGTGGGCCCGCTCATCGGGGCCGTGATCGGGGTGCTGGTGTACGACCTGTTCATCGGCGACGTGCTGCACGTCCGGGCGCAGAAGGGGGAGGCGGCGGAGCCCGGTCGGTCCAGGGCCGAGAACCCGGACGACGAGGAGTGACCTTGCCGCGGGCACTCCCCCGGGCCGGGATCCCCCGGTCCCGGTGGGGCACCGCGGCCGTGCGCCCGGCAGGCGCGCGCCCGACCTGACGGGGGCCGCACGGCGGTCGAGGACCGGCGCTCGCCGAGCGGAAGGACCCTGGGGGCACCTGTGCTCAAGGCGCTGCGCGCGGACCGCGGGCGCCCGCACGGGCGGTGGCGGCGTGCCCGCGCACCCGGGCTCCTCGACGTCGCGGACCGGCTGGACCGGGTGCGCAGGCGCGTCGCGGCCCGGCCTTCGCCGGTCGCCGCCGTCCCGGGCGGAGCTCCCCACGGGTCGCGCTTCCTTCGGCCACGGCGATCACACTGCGCGCGGGCCCACGCCCGGCCGAGGCCGGGAAACGATCGTTCCGCGGGCGTTCACCTCGCCCACATCTACGGGCTTCATACCCGCTCCACCTGCGGCTTAGCGTCTCGAAGTCCCGTTCGCCCGATGTAGACGAGGTGTAAATGTCCCTCCGGCACGCAATCGCAGCCCTGGCCGTCGTACCCGCGCTCGTGGTCCCCACCGCCGCCCAGGCGGCCACCACCCACCACAACCATGACCCCGGTCACGGCCACTCCCAGCGGGCCGACTTCGACCTGCAGGCCCACCGCGGTGGCATAGGAATGACCACCGAGGAGTCCCTGGAGGGCTTCGGCAAGGCGCTGCGCCTCGGGGTGAGCACCCTGGAGCTGGACACCCACATCACCAAGGACCAGAAGGTCGTCGTCAACCACGACCGCCAGATCAGCGCCCAGAAGTGCAAGGACACCGGCCCCGCAACGCCGGGCGACCCGATGTACCCGTACGTCGGCAAGTACATCAAGGACCTGACCCTGGCCCAGATCAAGACGATGGACTGCGGTTTCCAGCAACTGCCCGGGTTCCCCGAGCAGGAGCAGGTCGAGGGCCACCGCATGGTGGAGCTCAGGGACGTTCTGGACCTGGTCAAGAGCTACAAGGCCAAGAAGGTCAAGCTCAACATCGAGACCAAGGTGGAGGCCGGCGCCCCCGAGCAGACCGCGCCGCGCGAGCTGTTCGTGCGCCGCGTCTTCGAGGAGATCCACCGCTCCGGCATCGAGAAGCAGGTCACCATCCAGTCCTTCGACTGGGGCGCCCTGAAGGAGATGCACAAGCTCGCGCCGAAGTACCCGCTGGTGGCACTGACCAACTACGACTTCCTGCAGGTCGGCAAGCCCGGCGCGTCCCCGTGGCTCGGCGGCATCGACGCCGACGACTACGACGGCGACTTCGTCAGGGCCGCCTCCGCCGTCCCGGGTGTCACCGCGCTCTCCCCGGTCTACGGCATGCCGCAGAACGGCACCATCGCGGACCCGGGCTTCAGGTTCTACGTCACCGAGAAGATGGTGGCCGACGCCCACAAGCGCGGCCTGAAGGTCATCCCGTGGACGTGCGACGACGACCCCACCATCGAGGCCCTGATGGACATGGGCATCGACGGTCTGATCACCGACTACCCCAACCACGTCCGGCAGATCATGGCCGACCGCGGCATGCGCCTGCCCAAGGCCTACGCCGCCCCGCGCCACTGACGACCGGCGCCCCGTGCGCGGACGCCCCCGGGACCGGCCGGTCCCGGGGGCGTCCGCGCACGTCAGGTGGTCGAGGCGGCGGGTTCCCCGGCCGTGGCCAGGTGCTCCTCCGGGTGGACGCACTTGTAGAGGCAGTGGGTGCGCGACAGCGCGAAGACCCCGTAGGTGAGCACCGCGAACCCCGCGAGCGCGGGCACCAGCCAGAAGCCGGCGCGCGGCTGCTCGCCGTAGAGCGCCACGCCGAGGCAGAAGCCGACGGCCGCGTCGCCGAGCGTCAGCGCGGGCTGCGAGGCGATCAGCGGTCCGCCCTGCATCGCCGTGCCCAGCAGGAACAGGGAGAACCCGCCGGCCGCGGCGAACGCGTAGGTCTGCCAGGACAGCAGCCAGGCCGCGATCCCCTGGTGCTCCAGGATGTCCATGGACGACTTGATGAGCGCCGCCGTGAGGGCGTTGCCGACCGCGGCGCCGGCGCCCAGGCACGCGGCACGCGTCAGGCCGTTCGGCCTCCGCAGCCCGGCGAGCACCAGCACCGCGCCGAGTCCGCCGACGATCAGCAGGGTCGGCACCCACCAGATGCCCGGCACCTGCGCGCGACCACCGCTGGGAGCCATGGAGAAGAGGAACAGCGCGAGGCCGCCGGCGATGCACGCCACGCAGACCCACGCCTTGTGGGACAGCTCGACGTGGAAGACCATGCCGCCGATCACCAGGGCCAGCGGCAGCTCCAGGATGAACACCGGCTGGACCGTGGCGAGCGAACCCGTGCCCAGCGCCAGTGCCTGGAAGAGTGCGGCGAGGATGACGCCGAGGATGCCGGCCAGCCAGACCGGGGTGCGCAGCAGGTCCTTCATCAGACCCAGGCGCAGCGACTTGGACGCGGGGACGGTGAGCACCGCACGGCGCTGCAGGACCGTCCCGAAGGCGTTGCTGCAGGCCGCGAGAACGGCGAAGAGGATGGAGATCGAGATCATGACGGCGGCATCACTCCCGCCCACTCGGCCGCGGTCGTCCGAGTCCGGCTGCCGCGGGTGCCGGTGCCGGTGCCGGACGACGCTTGACGTTTTCCCTGATTTCGTCCGGTTTTCAGACGAATGGAAAGTGTAACCTCGAACTCCCGCCGGGGCTCGCCGCGTACGCCGACCACGGTCCGGTGAGCACGGACACGGCGGTCACAGCACGGCACCGACCACGGTCCGGTGAGCACGGACCACGGTCCCGTGAGCGCGGACACGGCGGTCACAGCGCGGCACGGTGGCCGGTGTCCACCGGCCGCGTCGCGTGCGCGCCGCGCGCGGCATCGGCACGCACCTCGTCCGCGGTGAGCACGTAGCCCGTCGTGGAGTCGGTGGTGGAGCGCGCGAAGACCACCCCGTAGACGCGTCCGGAGGTGTCCAGCAGCGGGCCGCCGGAATTGCCGGGGCGCACCACGGACCGAACCTGGTAGATGTCGCGGGTGACCGTGCCCTCGCCGTAGATGTCCTGACCAGTGGCACGGATGCGCCCCGCCACGGTCGCGGCGCGCAGGTCCAGCCCGCCGTCCTGCGGGTAGCCCGCCACGACCGCGCCGTCCCCGCGCACCGCGTCGTCGGTGAAGGCCAGTGCGGGCGCGTTCAGCCCCGGGACGTCCAGGACGGCGATGTCCTTGCCGGGGTCGAAGAGTACGACGGTGGCCCGGAAGGCCTGCCCGGTGCCGCCCACCTGCACCGCGGGGTCGTCCACCCCGGCCACGACATGGGCGTTGGTCATGACGTGCTCGTCGGCGTACACGAAGCCGGTGCCCTCCTGGCCCTGGCGGCGGCCGTCCACGAAGGCGACACCCTCGATCTTGACGGTGCTGCGCGCGGCCGCGCCGGCCGCGGCCGCGGTGACGTTGTCCCCCGAGGGCGCGGGCACGCCGTTGACGGGCTCGGACTCGAAGGGGTTGAACACGCGGGGGAACCCGGCCTCGGCCAGTGCGCCGGTCGCCCTGCTGAACCACGTCGGCGCCTGCCGGGGCATGGTGTCCTGGATCGCCCCCAGCACCTGGGAGCCGCGGATGGACTGCGCCAGCACGCTGGACGACGACGACACCAGCACGCTCGCGGCCACCCAGGAGACCAGCAGCACGGCCACCGCGTTCGCCGCCGCGCCGCCCACCCCGTCGACCCAGCGCAGCGGGCCCCAGTCCAGCCCGGCCCGCACCTTCCAGGCGACCCCGGATGCGAGGGCGTGACCGCCGGCCGCGGGCACCAGCACGGTGAGCAGCGCCACCAGCGTCGCGCGCGGGGTGCCCGGCTCGACGTACTGCAGCACGTAGGGCAGCAGCCACACCCCGACCACCGCACCGCCGAGGAAGCCCGCGAGCGAGATGCAGCCCGCGACCAGTCCCCGCCGGAAGCCCGCCAGGGCGTAGGCGACGGTCAGCACCAGCAGCAGGAGGTCGAGCAGGTTCAACCGAGGGGCCTTTCGACGAAACCCTGTGGACCAGTGAAAACGCACATCAACTGACCATAGGTTCCCATTCGTGGCGTACCGCACGCAGATTCCGCCCGATCCGGCCCCCGTCTCCCGGGGCACCGCGACACCACGGGGAAAGGCCCGGCGGGGTCTTCGTGTGTGACCACGCGGACCCGCGCCGAGCCTTCCGTCGCACCGCACCCCGTCCCCACGGGTCGGCGCGTGCGGGACCTGCCCACCGCTCAGGGGTGGTCCCGCAGCTCGTTTTCCCCAGTATGTGACGACCGGGAAGTCTCCGGCATTCCCGTCCTGAGCCGGAATTCGTGGCGGTACCGCACGAAGCGGTCAGCGCACCGGCGACGAGGAAGGCGCCACGGTCGCCGGCGGCCGCCGCGTCCTCGGGCGCGGCACCGGGGCCGGCGGCTCCCCGGCCGGCGCGCAGGGCCCGATCGCACGGGGGCGACCGGCTGCCTAGAGTGGGGGCCGAAGACCGAGGAGGTACGGCCGTGGCCGAGCAGCAAGTGGGAGGTCGCCCGGAAAGGGCGATCCTGGAACGGATCAGCGCGATGGTCTCCGACGAGAGGGCCCTGCGCGAGCTTCTCAGCGAGGGGCGGGTGGACAGCGACACCGAGCGGGCGCGGCTCGACACCCTAGAGCGCGAGCTCGACCAGTGCTGGGACCTGCTGCGCCAGCGCCGCGCCAAGACCGAGGCCGGCGGCGACCCGGACGAAGCGAGGGTGCGCTCCTCGCGCACCGTGGAGGGCTACCAGTCGTGAGCGACGTGAACGTGACCGACGCCACCGGCGCGCGGCGCTACGAGGCGCTCGTCGACGGCACGCTGGCGGGCTTCGCCACGTACATCCGCACCCCCGAGATGATCGCCTTCCTGCACACCGAGGTCGACCCGGACTTCGAGGGCCGGGGCGTGGGCTCCGCGATCGCCCGGCGGGCGCTGGACGAGGCCCGCGAACGCGGCCAGAGCGTGCTGGCGGCCTGCCCGTTCATCTCGCGCTGGATCGCACACCACCCCGAGTACGGGGACCTGGTGTACCAGCCGCGCAGCGTGGTCAGCGACTAGGTTCGCGGCGGGCCTGGGCTTCTGCCCGCGAAGCGCAGGGAGCGTCGCGGGGCGGCCGCGGCACGTGACGACACCGGGGCGCCGGAGCCCGGGCCGGGGATGCGGGGGTGACGCGGCAGGCACCGTCTCGCCGACGCGGCGCCCAGGGCGGGCGCCGGCCACCACGTCCGCGGACCGGCGGCCGCCGGTCACAGCGCCGAGGGCCCCGTGCGGCGCGTACTCGGCCGGGTGCCGTACGGCCCCGGTTCACGCGCCGGCCGGACGTGGCGCGCCGGGCGCGGTGCCGGTCTCCCCCCGCGCCGCGGAACGGTCCCGCAGAGCCCGAGGCCGCCCCGGCACCGCCCACCGGAACGGACACGTCCCGATGGCCGGTGCACACGGCGCGGCGCCGGGCGGGTCTGCGAAACCGGCGCCGTGCCGCGTCAGGTGCGGCGTCAGGCCAACGAGGCCGTGAGCGTGATCTCCGTGCCGGCCAGCGCCTTGCTCACCGGGCAGTTGGCCTTCGCGTCCTCGGCCGCCTTCACGAACTCCGCCTCGTCCATCCCCGGCACCTCGCCCTGGACGGTCAGGTGGATGCCGGTGATGCCGGTGCCCGGCTTGAGCGTGACCTCGGCCTGGGTGCTCAGGCGGGTCGGCGGAGTGCCCGCCTTGCCCAGACCGGCCGACAGGGCCATCGAGAAGCAGCTGGAGTGGGCGGCGGCGATGAGCTCCTCGGGGCTGGTCTTGCCGCCCGGCTCCTGCGAGCGGGCGACCCAGGTCACCGGGTACTCCCCGACGCCGGAGGAGTCGAGGGTCACGACCCCGCTGCCCTCCGTCAGACTGCCGTCCCAGACGGTGTGCGCGACCCGCGTGGTGGAGTGCGGCGTGGTGGACATGGTGGATCCTCCCGAGTACGGAGTACGACTGCGGCGGTCCAAGTCTTCACCACGCCGCACCGCTTCGCGAAGCGATCCACCGTGCTGCGGCGCCGTGTTGCCCGCTGTCAACGGTCCGTCACCCACACGAGTGGCTGTTCACGGGGATTTCAGCGACCCGCCTCCCGCCGCCGCGCCGCCGCCCTACGGTCGTGACCTGGGACGCGGACGTCGAGGAGTGAGCCTGGTGGTCGAATCCGTACGGGTACCGATCTTCGCTTCATGGGATCGCTGCCGGACCGCCGGCCTCGACCCCGAGCGGTTCGAGGTCCCGTACACCGACGACGTCGACCGCGCCGGCCCGCTGGTGCGGGCCGCCGGTCCCGTTCTCGACCGGCTCGTCGGCACGCTCTCCGGGACCCGTACCGCCGTCCTGCTCACCGATGGCCGGGGGCTGGTGATCGACCGCCGGGCCGCCGAACCCCCGCTGCTGCCCGCCCTGGACCGGGTGCGGCTCGCCCCGGGCTTCAGCTACCACGAGCTGGACGCCGGGACCAACGGCATCGGCACCGCCCTGACCGCCCGGCAGCCCGTACGCGTCTCCGGCGAGGAGCACTTCTCCACCGCCCTGCACGGCTTCACCTGTTTCGGCGTGCCCGTCCGCCACCCCGTCAGCGGCCGGCTGGAGGGCGTGCTCGACCTCACCGGCCTGTACGAGGACGTGCATCCCCTCATGGCGGAGCTCGCCCGCGGCTGCGCCCTCGCCATCGAGCAGCGGCTCCTCGAGCAGTGCGGCGAACGGGAACGCGCCCTGCACGCCCACCTGGCCGCCGGGCGCCCCGGCGCCGCCACCGGGCCGATCGCCGCCGGACCGCAGGCAGCGCTCCCCCTGCCCCTCTCCCAGGGCCTCACCACCCACCCGCGGTTCCGGCCCCTCGCGGGCGGAGCGGTCGCGGGCGGAGCGGTCGCGGGGGCCGGCGTGCCCGGGGGAGCCCGGGATGCCGGCACCGACCGCGGCCCGGGCGAGTGCCGCCCCCTGCCGGTCGGCGAACCGGGGGTGGGCCGCCTCGGCGTCGCCGCGCGCCACCGCCGGGAACTGCTCGGCGACGCCGTCCTGCGCATCGGCACCACCCTGGACGTCGTCCGCACCGCCCGCGAGATCGTCGACGCCGCCGTGCCGCGCTTCGCCGACCACGCGACCGTCGACCTGTTCCGCCCCGTCCTGCGGGGCGCGGTCCCAAACGCCCCCGGCGCGGAACTCCGCCGGGTGGCGTCGAGCGACGCACCGCCCGGCGCCGCGTACGGCCCGGACAGCACGGGCGAACCGGTCCGCCTCGTGCCCGGCAGCCCCCAGGACGAAGCCCTGCGCGGCACCTGCGCGGTCCGCGGCGCCCGCCCCGCCCGGAGCGGCGAGCCGTACGCCGTCATCGCCGTCCCCCTGCGCGCCCGCGACACCCTGCTGGGCGTCGCCACCTTCCGGCGTGCCGCCCGGACCGCGCCGTTCGCCGACGACGACCTCGCCCTCGCCCTCGACCTCGCCGCCCGCGCCGCCGTCTGCATCGACAACGCCCGGCTCTTCACCCGCGAGCACCACCTCGCCCTCGAACTCCAGCGCAGCCTGCTGCCGCAGGGCGTACCGGAGCAGCACGCCGTCGACGTCGCCCACCGCTACCTCCCCGCGGCGCGCGGCCGGGTCGGCGGCGACTGGTTCGACGTCATCCCGCTCTCCGGCGCGCGGGCGGCGCTGGTCGTCGGGGACGTCGTCGGCCACGGCATCCACGCCGCCGCCGCCATGGGTCGCCTGCGTACGGCCGTGCACAACTTCTCCGCCCTCGACCTGTCTCCGGACGAGCTGCTGGGCCACCTGGACGACCTCGTCGTCCGCCTCGACGACGAGAGCGGCAGCGCTCCCGGACTCGCCGGCGCCACCTGTCTCTACGCGGTCTACGACCCGGTCGCCCGGCGCTGCCGGATGGCCCGCGCCGGCCATCCGCCGCCGGCACTGCTCGCCCCGGACGGAGAGGTGCGCTTCCTCGACCTGCCCGCCGGGCCGCCCCTGGGCCTGGGCGGACTTCCCTTCGAGGCCGCCGAGTTCGCGGTCCCCGAAGGCAGCGGCCTCGTCCTCTACACCGACGGCCTCATCGAGGGCCGCCACCTCGACCCGGACACCGGCATGCGCCGTCTCGGCCGCGCCCTGGCCGCCGTCCCGCGCGGCTGCCCGCCGGAGGAGGTCTGCGCGGCCCTCGAGGCGGCGCTGCGTCCCGCGCCCTGCGCCGACGACGTCGTCCTGCTCGTCGCCCGCACGCGCTCCCTGGACGAGCGACAGGCCGCCTGCTGGGACGTGCCCGACGACCCGGCGGCCGTCTCCGCGCTCCGTCTCGCGATCACCCGTCGCCTGCGGGCCTGGGGGCTCGAGGAACTCGCCTTCACCACCGAGCTGATCGCGAGCGAGCTGATCACCAACGCCATCCGCCACGGCGCCGGCCCCGTACAGGCCCGCCTGCTGCGCGACCAGGCGCTGGTCTTCGAGGTCGCCGACGCCAGCGGCACCTCCCCCCGCCTGCGTCGCGCGGCCATCACGGACGAGGGCGGCCGCGGCATCTTCCTCGTCGCCCAGCTCTGCCGGCGCTGGGGCACCCGCTACACCGAACGGGGCAAGGTCATCTGGACGGAGCAGCAGCTGCCCGCGTGAACCGGGCCCGGCCCTGCCGCCCGCCGGACGGGGTTCACGCGGGCAGGGCCGGGTGCGGCCGTAGGGGTGCGGCGGCATACACGGGGGGTCCGGCTGTGCGCGGAAGCGGTGTTGCCTACGGTTGGACCATGACCACGGCGGCAGACAGCGGTACGAACGCGAGCACGGACACCTACGACGTCATCGTCATCGGCGCGGGCCCCACCGGGGAGAACCTCGCCGACCGGACGAGGCAGGCTGGGCTGACCACGGTGGTGGTCGAGGCGGAGCTGGTCGGCGGTGAGTGCTCGTACTGGGCGTGCATCCCCAGCAAGGCGCTGCTGCGCCCGCAGGCGGCCCTGGACGCCGCACGAGCGGTCGCCGGGGCGACCGAGGCGGTCGGCGGACGGCTGAACGCCGCCGCGGTGCTGGCCCGGCGCGACTACTGGGCCGCCAACTGGAAGGACGACGGGGCGGTGGCCTGGCTGGACTCCGCCGGCATCGACCTCGTCAGGGGACGCGGGCGGCTCGACGGCCCGCGCCGGGTCGTCGTCGAGACCCCGGACGGCGGCCGGCGCGTCCTGGTCGCCCGGCACGCCGTCGCGGTGTGCACGGGTACCCGCGCCCAGCTGCCCGACCTGCCCGGCATCACCGACGACCACGTGTGGACCAGCCGCGACGCCACCAGTTCCCCCGAGGCGCCCGGACGGCTCGTGGTGGTCGGCGGAGGCGTCGTCGGCGTCGAGATGGCGACCGCCTGGCGGTCGCTCGGTTCCGAGGTGACGGTGCTGGTCCGCGGCTCCGGGCTGCTGCCGCGCTGGGAGCCGTTCGCGGGGGAACTCCTCGCCGACGGGATGCGGGCCGCCGGGATCGACCTGCGCACCGGCGTGTCGGTCACGGGACTGCGGCGCGCACCGGAGTCCGGGCCGATCACGTTGACGCTCTCCGACGGGTCCGAACTCGTCACCGACGAGATCCTGTTCGCCACCGGCCGGGTCCCGCACACCGATGACCTGGGCATGGAGACGATCGGCCTCACCCCCGGCTCGTGGCTGGACGTCGACGACACCTGCAGGGTCAAGGACGTCGAGGGCGGCTGGCTGTACAGCGCGGGCGACACCAACCACCGCGCCCTGCTCACCCACCAGGGCAAGTACCAGGGCCGGATCGCGGGCGCCGCGATCGCCGCCCGCGCCAACGGGGAGCCCCTGGACACCGCGCCCTGGGGCCGGCACGCGGCCACCGCGGACCACGGTGCCGTCCCCCAGGTCGTCTTCACGCAGCCCGAGGCCGCCTCCGTCGGCATCACCGCCGAGCAGGCCCGCCGGGAGGGCCGCCGCGTCAAGGTCGTGGACTACGAGATCGGCAACGTCGCGGGCGCCGGGCTGTACGCCGACGGCTACAAGGGCAAGGCCCGCGCCATCGTCGACCTGGACCGGGGTCACCTCGTCGGCGTCACCTTCGTCGGCCCGTCGGTCGGCGAGATGCTGCACTCCGCCACCATCGCCATCGCCGCCGAGGTGCCGCTGGAGCGGTTGTGGCACGCCGTGCCTGCCTTCCCCACCATGAGCGAGGTGTGGCTGCGGCTGCTGGAGACCTACCGGGACGCGCCGGACGGCGAACGCTGACGCGAAGGGCGGCCCCGGGCGCCTGCCGATAGGATCGCGCCCTGCTCGTCGAGTCCAGGTGTGTCGAGGGGACAGCTGAGGTGGGGATTTTCCGGCGCGGGCCGAAGCGTGACCAGCGGGACGCACCCCGCGACCCCGAGTACGCCTTCTTCTCGGTGGACGAGGGGACGCGCTTCCGCGCGATCGTGCGTGAGTCGTTCGCCGAGCTCGGACTGGAGGTCACCGTCTTCGCCGACATGGTGACCGACGACTCCGGCCGCCGCTTCGGACTCGGCAACCTCGCCGCGCTCTGCCACAACGACCGCCGCGGCCCGCGCGTGTGGCCGCAACTGGCGCGTGAGCACGTCGGCGCGGTGCTGCGCACCCTCGACGGGCCCTCTCCGCTGGAGACCATGCCCGCCGAGGAGATCCGCGAACGGCTCTACCCGCGCCTGGTCACCCCCGACGCGGTCGACCCGGAGACCTTCCGCTACGCCCGGATCGCCGCGCCCGGGCTGCTGGAGGTGCTCGCCCTGGACCTGCCGGAGAGCGTGATGACGCTCGCCGACCACGCCCTGGCCCCGCTCGGCGACGCCCGCGAACTGCGCGGCCGCGCCCTGCTCAACCTGCGCGACCTGCCGGTGGAACGGCACGAGGTGGTCCGGCACGCCGACGTGCGCTTCGACGTCCTCGTGGGGGACTCCTTCTTCACCGCCGCGCGGGTGCTGGTCCTGGACGAGCTGGTGGAGCGGGTCACCGGGCGGCCGCTGACCGCCGACGGCGCGCTGGTCGCCATGCCGTTCCGGCACCAGCTCGCCTTCCACGCCATCCGCGACAGCGGCGTCATCCCGGCGCTCAACGGCATGGCGGGTTTCGCCGCGGCTGGCCACGAGGACGCGGTCGGCCCCGTCAGCCCGTACGTCTACTGGTGGCGGGACGGTGTGCTGACCCAGCTCAGCCGCAAGGACGGCGACGGACTGCTGATCACCGTCGGCGAGGAGTTCCAGGACGTCCTCGAACGGCTCGTGCCCGACCAGGCGGGCGAGGAGAGGTGAGGCGGCGGCGAGCCGGGCGGGACGACCGCCGGGCCGCCGGCAGGTCCCGGCCGCCGGGCCCGGTAACGCCGGGCAGCGGCACATAGCCCGACCGCCGTACCCCTCTCAGCGCCGCCCCGGCGCTGCGAAACGAGCCGGCAGCAGGCACGACAGCGGCACATAGCCCGACCGCTCCACCCCTCCCCGCACCCCGCTCAGCGCCGCCCCGCCGCTACAGGACAAGCCGACAGCAGGCACGACAGCGACACATAGCCCGACCGCTCCACCCCTCCCCGCACCCCGCTCAGCGCCGCCCCGCCGCTACGGGGGGAGGCCGCAGCGGGCTCGGCAGGGGTACATAACGCGCGGCCGCCCCGTCCGCATTCGTCCAGCGCAGCAGCAGATTGGTCTTCCCGGGTACGTGCGCGGCGGCGAGCAGCCCCCGCAGCGGCGCCGGGTCGCCGTGCCCGGCCGACCACTGCGCGAGGAACGCCCGGGCCCGCGCCCACAGCACGGGGGTGAGCGCCGGATGACGTTCGGCGACGGCGCCCGCGATCTCCATCAGGTTGTTCGTCACGAGGCAGTAGACCAGGCGCTCCCAGCCCTGCGCGGCGTCCACACCCGGCCCGGGGGCGTCCGGCAGCGCGTGCCGGCGGAGCAGCTCGCGGTGCCGCTCCTCGACCAGTCTGACGCCCTCGTGGTCGCGGAAGAGCGCCTGGCCGGGCAGCCCGTCGGCGTCCACGGCGACGAGTACGTTCTGCAGGTGGCACTCCAGCACCGCCCCGTGCCGCAGGTACGCATGCAGCACCGGCGGCACGACCTGCCGCAGGTACGCCTCCCACCAGGCCAGCGCGCCCCGTGCGGTCAGGCCGGGAGCGGCCAGCGGGCTGCCCTCGTACCCCTCGGCGACGGCCGCCGCGAGCAGCGGCGTCAGCCCGGGGCGCAGGCGTGCGCCGAAGCCTTCGCGGACCAGCACGGCCAGCGCCTCGTACGCGTCCCGGCCGCCCAGGGCGGCGGTACGGTAGCCGCGGTCGGACAGGACGTCCGCCTCCGGGACGGCGCGCAGCACCTCGTCGACGGGCCCGAGCCAGCGCAGGTCGTGCCGCCACAGCCGGCGGACGTCGTTGGTGATCCGCACGTCGAGGCTGAACTTCAGGAAGAGGTCCGCCTCGGGTAGGTACACCGTCCGCAGGGAGGCCGTCGGCACGGCCCGCTCGGCGGTGCGGCCCAGGCGCAGCAGTCGCCCGTCGTGGAAGGCGGGGAGGTCGCCCAGGAGGGCGAGCTGCCAGGGGTGCGCCGGCAGGACCCGGTAGCCCTCCGGCACGTTCGGGTACAGCCGGTCGAGCACCGCGGTGTCGCCTTCCCCGGCCAGCAGGTCCGCGCGGACCGCGAGCAGCGTGAGCGGGAAGCTCGTGTGCGCCTCCGGCGCGTACGGCAGCCAGCTCTCCGGCGGGCCGCCGCCCCGGGTCTTGGGCGCAGGGTGGTGGCGGTGACCGGCCACGAGGGCCTGCTCCGAGCGGAGGTACGGATCGGCGGGCGGCGGCGCGTGCTCGCGTGCCTCCAGCAGGGCGGCGAGCACGTCGCGGCTGTCCGCGATCTCCGCGGGCAGCACGGTGTTGCCGACACCCGTACGGGCGGTGAGCTCCGCGGCGGCGACACCGACCAGCCCCTCGAGCGGGAGCGGCCGCCAGCCGTCACCGGTGCCCAGCTCGGCCGCGGCGGGACGGCGCCCGGCCCGCACGCGCAGCAGCCGCCCGGTCGCGGGCAGCCGGTGGACCACCCGGCCGCCCCCGTCCTCGCCGACCGCCTCGGCGACCTCGCGCACCAGGCAGTTCAGCAGGGCCATCACGGTCCATTCCTCGGCGCGGTCCCAGGCGTCACCCATGACGGCTCGCTCCCGCCGGTCGCTGTGCTGGTCGAAGCACGGTCCGCGGCCTCCTGCGTGGGGTAGGGACCCAACATGTACCCGCACTCGGCGGCTGCGACGCGGCGCCCCTTGGAGACGGCGTTCACCGACGACCTGGGGGCGGTCCGTCCCGATCTGCACGACGCGTACACCGCCGCGCTCCCCGGCGCCCGTGCCGCCGTCCTCGGCCGCCTGTGGCGCGCCCTTCTCCTGGAACCCCTGCCGGGCATCGCCTCCCGCGGTCCTGACCGCGTGCTCTTCCACGACGGGCGGCTGCTCACCGGGCCGCGACGCCTGCCGCACGATCTGGGAACCCCGCGGGACGAGCCCGCCCTGCTGCTGGACGGGCGGCCCCACGACCACCCGGCCGCCCTGGTGGAGGCCCTCGGCCTGCCGGGGTCCGGTCCGCTGCGGGAGGAACTCGACCACAGCGTCGCCTCCCTGGCCCTGTCCCGCGCGGGCGCGCGGGGCGCGGAGGACCCACGGGGCGCGGAGGACCGCGGCGCCCGCCCGCCGACGCTGGCCTGCTTCGAACAGGGGGTCGTCGACGGCCACCCCTACCACCCGTGCTGTCGCAGCCGTCCCGGTTTCTCGGTGGCCGAGCAACTCGCCTACGGGCCCGAGCACCGGCCCGTCGTCGCCCTCGACCTCGTGGCCGTCCCGGCGACGCGGTGCCTGGTCACGGGCGCCTGGCCGGACCGGTTCCGGGACGGCGACCGGTTGCTGCTGCCCGCCCACCCCTGGCAGACGCGGCACATCCTCCCGGCCCTGGGGCTGCGCCCGTACGCCGAGGCCGCCGTCCCCGCCCGGCCGCTGATGTCGGTGCGCACCCTCGCCCCGCTCGACGGCGGGCCGCACCTGAAGACGGCGCTGAGCATGCGGATGACCTCGTCCGTCCGCGACATCTCCGCCCGCTCGGTGACCGACAGCGCCCCGCTGTCCGCCCTGCTGGACGAGCTCACCCGGCGGCTCGGCGGCGACACGCTGCACATCACCCGCAACCTCGCCGCGGCCGCCGCCGTCGTCGGCGGTGAGGCCGGCCCCGACCTGGCGGCCCTGCTGCGTCAGTCCCCGGCCCGCTTCGCCGTCCGGGCGGGTGGTGAGAGCGTGCTGCCCGTCGCCGCCCTCACCGGGCGCCCCGCCGCCGGCGGACCGCCGCTGCTCCGCTCCCTGCTCGCGGCCGCGGGACCGGGCGGGCCGCCGGACGGCGCCGCCTGGCTCACCGCCTTCGCCCGGCTCGCGCTCCCGGCCCTGCTGCGGCTGCTGTCCTGCGGCGTGGCCCTCGAGGCACACGGGCAGAACCTCCTGGTCGTCCTCGACCGGCGCGCCCGGCCACTGCGCCTGGTCTACCGCGACCTCGCCGACGTCCGGATCAGCCCGGCCCGCCTGGCCCGGCACGGCGTCGGCGTGCCCCCGCTCGGCCGCGGCCTGAGCGACGACCCGGCGGTCCTGCACGCCAAGCTCTACGGCTCCCTGGTCGCCACCACTTTCGGCAGCCTCGTCTCCGCCCTCGGCGAGGCCCACCGCCCCACCGAGGCACGGCTGTGGTCCGCGGTGCGCACGGAGGCCGCCCGCGCCTTCGACGCCCTCCCCACCACGGCGGACTCCCGCGCCGACCGCGCGGCCCTGCTGCACGCACCCGAACTTCCCGTCAAGGCACTGACGTTGATGCGGCTGGAGAACTCTGCGCACGGCGACCGGTGGACGGGCCTGCCCAACCCCCTGCTCTGACCGGACCCGAGCCCGGCCCGCCCGCCCGCACGCGGCGGGCGGAACAGGAGGCAACTCCCGCCGTCTCCCGGGCCCGACGAGCCGCCGGATGCGGCCGCCTCGTCGACGCGGCCGCCACCGCTGCCGCCGTCCCCGCCGGCGCCCTCCGTCAGTCCCTGACGACGCCCGCCGCCCGCGCCGCCGCCAGCCACTGCGGGAACTCCTGCGTCAGCGCCGTGTACAGCTCCGCGTCCGACGCCGCCGCGGGCTCCTCCCCGGCGGCGTGGAAGCCCGCGTTGTCCACCAGCCGCTTGGCGGGCACCGGGAGTTCGTCGAGCTTGCGCAGGAAGTCGAACTCCTTGCCCGCCGGGTCCCCGAAGCCGACGAACTGCCAGAAGATCGGCAGCCCGGCCGCGGAGCAGAGCAGCCGCTCGGCGGCAGTGCGCGAGGAGGGGCCGCCGTCCGTCTGGAAGACGACGAACGCGGGTCGCGTCGCGCCGGACGCCCGGTAGTGGTCGATCACCGCCTGCATCGCCAGGTGGTAGTTGGTGCGGCCCATGTGGCCGTAGCCCTCGTGGAGCGCGTTGATCCGCCCCTGGTAGCCGTCGAGTCCGATCTCGGCGACGCCGTCGACCTCCGTGGAGAAGAAGACCACCGGCACGACCCCGTCGTCGTCGAGGTTGGCCGCGAGCCCGAGGGTCTGCTCGGCGAGGCGCTGCACGGTGCCGTCCCGGTAGTGCCGCCGCATGCTGCCGGAGCGGTCCAGCACCAGGTACACCGCGGCCCGTTCGCCCGCGATCCCCGCCTTCTCCAGCGACACCCGGGCGCCCTTGTACAGGCTCACCAGCCCGGGCGCAGCCGCCTGCACCTTCCCCAGATCGACGGCCATCGCGCCCCACCCCTTCCCGTTCGCGGTTCCCGCCCCGATCGTGCCACCCCCGCCCGCCGCGGGTCACCCGTCAGGTGACGCTCCACAGCCGCCGGTAGTAGGCGGTCCGCCCCGGGTCGGGGGCTGTGCCGTACGCGTCCAGCAACGCGTCCTCCCAGCCGGGCCCGTAGTTCCACTCGGTGCTCCAGGTCGCGACGGCCAGATCCGCCCAGCGGTCGGCGACTCCGAGGGCCCCCATGTCGACGTGGCCGGACCAGGAACCGTCCTCGCCCAGCAGCGTGTTGGGCGCGCAGGGGTCGCCGTGGCACACCACGAGCCGCTCGACGGGCGGCGCAGGCGGCAGTTCCCCCGGCGGCCGCGTGCCGGCCCGCCGGGCGCGTTCCAGGCGAGTGCCGACGGACCAGTCGTACGGGCAGCCGTCCACCGGCAGCCGGTCGTGCAGGGCGCGCAGCCCGGCGCCCAGCGCGCGTACCGCCGTGCCGGGGTCCGCCGTCCAGCGGGGGCTGACGGCGCTCTCCCCGGGCAGCCCGCGCGTCACCAGCCAGGCGCCGTCCCCGTCCGTCCCGTGTTCCAGGACGGGCGGCACAGGCGTGAAGCGGCCCGCCCATTCCAGGCGCTCCGCCTCGGCCCCCAGGTCGAGCCCGGAGCCGGCCGGCGCCCACTTGGCGAACAGTCGCTCCTTCCCCGTCCCCAGCCGGAACGTCAGCCCGCCCGCCTCGTTCCGCCACACGGGCAGCGGCGTCCGCTCCCCCGCCAGCGCGCTGATCCGCGCCGGCACCTCCACCTCGCCGTCCGGCGGCCCCGAAATCCTCACCGCCGCATGCTCCTCCCCGCACCGCGCGCGGCGCCAGGCATTTTGGCCCCGGCGGAGGTCGACCTGCTCGTGCTCTTGTCGCCGGTCGCCCCCGCCTCGGCATGAGCGCCCTCCCCGCCCCCTACTACCCCGGCCTTGTGCTGAGCCTCGGCGCGTACGGCTGCCGCCTACTCCTTGTCGCAACCGGGGACTGCGGCATACGGGCTGCCGCCGCAATCCTTCGAATGTCACCTCGTAGCGTCCCGACCTACCGAGCGCTCGAGGGTTCCGCCCGCGTGTGGCCAGGGGGCCGGTACGGCGCTGCCATGTCAGTCCTGTGCGCCGGCCTCGTCGCCCGAGGCGAGGGCGTTCACGATGAAGCCGACGACCATGGCGCGTCGCTCGTCGTCCTCCTTGGATCCGTACAGCATCAACGTCCCGTGCTCTTCGCCGTCGATCGCGACGAGGCGCTTGTCCGATGCCGCGGACGCCTCGTAGAGCTCGCGGATCTGCCGCTCGTGCCCTCCCTGCATGTCGTCGTGCGCGACCATGAACATCGAGGGCGCCTTGATCTTCTTGACCGCCGCCACCGCGTCGCCGTCGCACCGCGCCGGCGAGGAGAGCAGAGTCAGGCCGACGATGGGTATGCCGCTTGCCACACCCTGCGTGGCCGCGGTGGTTCCGCCGCAGGAGGCTCCCGCGAGGAAGACCCGTTTCGTCCCGAGGTCCTTCAGCTTGTCGAAGGCCGCCTTCGCGTCCAGGGAGCTGGAGTTGTCGGACTTCTCAGAGGCGACATGGTTGCGGAACTCCGGAAGCACCACCCGGTAGCCGCGCTTGACGAACTCCTCCGCGAGGTCGAGGAAGTTGCAGATCTGGCCTCCGTACTGATGCCCGAAGTAGACGGCGTCCGGCCCCTTGCCCAGGATCAGCGTGGAGAGGTGCTTGCCGTCCTCCGTGGTCAGCGTCGTGACGTACTCGTGCAGCCGCCGGGGAACGCACTTGTTGACGAGGTACCCGGACGGCGTCCGCACGGTGTACTCGGGGGCCGCGGGCGTGTATGACACCGGCTTGTCGGTGACAGGGTCCTTCGTTTCCTGCGGGTGGTGGACGACCGCGGACTCCTCCGGAGACGGGCTGCTGTCGACCGCCACCGGGGCGGGCGAGGTGCAACCGCCGAGAACCACGGCAGCGGCGGCGGCCAGGGTCAGTGCTGCGGCGTGGTGACCTGCGCGGCGTTTCCAGGGCAAGGAGTTCCTCCTGAGAGTGCGAAGGCGCGACTGTGGAGGGGCCGTCCGTCGCCGTCGGGTTCGGCTACCCGTCCACGACCGCAGACGCCCGAGCCGCCCCGAGGTTGGAGAACGTGACGGACGACACAGTCCGTGGCGGAGGCGACCGCCCTGCGGGGTCGACTCGTTCGGCCACGTCCAGAGCCGCGCTCCTTCGAGGGACGCCCGGCAGGCAGGTAAGGGGCGCAATCCGTCTCCACGGCACGAGGGCGAGCGTGCGCCTCAGCGGTGAGAAGGAACCTGGATGACTACACCCGCCCCTGGTCCACCCTGGTCCCGGCGGGCTTGAGAGCGCGCATTGCCGTATTCATGAAGTGTCGGGTGAGATCGGGCGTGAACGTCGGAGGGCCGTCGAACGAGTAAGTCCGCACTGGAACAGAAGGCCATCAGCACCGGGTGTGACCGGGACGTCAAACAGCAGGCGGCCGACGCGAAGGAAGGGGAGCCAGACATCCTCCGCGTCCAGGTCGGCAAGCGCCCGCTTCACGGCCCCAAACCGCCTTCGGCAGTCCCACGGCCTCGTCCATCAGCGGCTTCCGCACCTTGCACCCCGTCCCATACACCGAAGCGTGAATCAGCCCGGCGCATCTTCCCAGTCACAGCGTCCCTGGGTGCGCTTCCTGCCCGAGTCCGATCTACACGCCTTCGCCATCGAACTGGTCGACGCCATGCGCGCCGCCGACTCACTCGGCAACAGCGCCTCCATAGCCCAGTTGCTCATCGCCTGGCAGCACACCGCCGAGGTCTACTCCGACCCCGAACTGCCGGCCACGCTGACCAGCAACCACGGCGATGACTACGGCCCGGCACCGGACCCTCGGGACATCGCATGACCGCGGGCCGCGGCGACCGCGCCGCACCCCCGGCACCGGACGGCCACTGGGAAGTCCGCTTCGCGGACGCCGCCTCGGCCAAGGGCTGGGAGAACCTCGCCCAGCAGGCCCGCGAGAACACCTACCGCGCCTGGATCACCATGCGCACCGCCCCGGACCGGCCACCGAGACACCCCGGCACCACCACCTCAAGGGCGGTCTGGCGCATGGCACCCATCGCGGACAGACCTGTGAGCAGTGGCAGATCGAGGTGACCGGCGGCGGTCGCATCTGGTACCTCCTTGGCACCACCCGGGAGACCTGCTGGATCACCTTCGCAGGTACGGGCACCCGCGAGCCACGGACTGACGCTGAGCCGGGACACTCGGGTAGGGGCGGAACAGGACGGTGGGAACCGACCGCCCTGCTCCGCCCCTTGGTCGTTCATCGCGGCCGGTAGACCGATACGACGAATGACGCACGGACCCGGAAGGATGTGCCCGGTGAAGCGATCCCCCGGCGCAGTACGTCGGGGTTGATGTGGCGGGCGGTGAGGCCCATGAAGGACAGGGCAGATCCCCGTACGCCGCCTCGGCTACCGCCTCGCCCCTGGACTACAGGGTCAACGACCGTGGCGAACAGGGCAGCTGGCAGGGCGTCCTGCTCATCGACGGCTCACCGCTGGCAACCTCGACGTCCTCGAAACCTGGCTCCACCAGCGCACCGGCACCCGCCTCACGGAGACCGACTACGCCGACACGGTCCCCCAGCCACTGGCTAGGCCAGAGGCGGAACCGACGGCACAGACCGGACGGCCACACCCCACAGACATCTGAACCAGAAGAACAACAACACACGGCCACGGCCAGCCCTGGCTCCCTGGGGCTGGCAGTCATGCACCCAACAGGACGCGACCGGACAGCGGCACCGCCACAGCCGTAGACCACCGACGTCCATCTCCCCGAACACCATCGAACAGCCCCCGGAAACGACGAAGATCCCGCGCGATCATCATGATCGCCGGGATCTCGTCAACCGACCCTGAGCAAACCCAAGAACGGCCGTGCGTGCTGTGGACCTGAGGGGATTCGAACCCCTGACCCCCTCGATGCGAACTATGGGCACGACGGTCGTCGAGGTCTGCTGCAGTCATCATGTGGCTGCATAGTGGCGCTGGCGGTTGGCTGCGGCCGTGGTGGTTGCGGTACTTCACTGCTGTACAGCAAGGACTCCGGAGAATCGAAGCCCATCCCGGAATGGCCTTGAACGCCTAACCGGTGAGGTGCTGCATGATCTGCAATCGGTCGGTGACTTCGAACCCTGGTATCCCAAGCTCAGCCGTCTCCGTCAGCAGGAAGCGACCGCCAACCGTTGCCGGGTCCCACCCGATTGCCAACGCATGGTCGACGACCTTCCGTACCGCCCGCGGCGTCGGATAAGCACCATTGGTGCAGTGACCCCACGGTCCTGCGTTGTTCGTCGAAACTAGATCGACACGCAAGACCTGGCCGTTCTTGCCCCCGCCCCAGATACGTATGCGTACGCACCGGTAGCAGTCCGTTCCGTCCACGTAGTTGCACAGCTCGCCGGTCCATCTGAACTCCGCATCGCCGATCCGTAGAGTCCGCATCCTCAGCTTCATCAAAGCCTCCCCCGCCGCTTTGAGCCGTGATCGAACGATAGTTACACCCAAGCCCGATTGTTCTACAGGCGTCGATCGGCTCCGCTTGTGACCTGCGATGACACAGTGGGTGACCGTCGTCGTCTGGCAACCTCGGACGGCCCAGTGACGACCCCAGGATCAGATCTTGTCATCCCGTTCAAGGATGAGGCTGCCGGAGCCATCTTCGAGGTCGATCCCCGCATCGAGGTGCATGTGATACCCGTCCGCAAGATCCGGACTCGCCAGGCTCTCCAGCCGCTCGGCGAGCGCACGGAGCCCTGCGGCGTTGCCTGCGATCGTGGTTTCCGCACCTGCGGCCATGACTTTGATGCGAGGTTCATCCATGGCGCGCACGGTATCGCGGTCGACGCGTAGAGGCTTTGGGCTGGAGCTGCCATGGGGCGAGAGATCGGGACCCGTAAGCTTTCTGCGACTCGGGCAGTCTCTGGACCTGCCCGCAATAGCCCGATGTGGGCCCCGATCTTCGAGGCTCGCCCCATGGTGGCTGCCTAAAGCATCGGAGCGCCCGCCGCCCCAACCCCCGCGGTTCTGACCTCATGCCCCGGGCCTGCCTAGATGGGCGCGCGGCGGCGGACGGCCGTGCCGAGCGGGGCGCAGACAGGAGCGTGGGCGCGGCCGGACGCGGGCCGCGCGCCCGGCGGAGCGTGAGCGACGCCGGGTGTCTTGATGAGGTAGAGAAACCCGTAACAGCTTGCTTGGCCTGCGCACGTGGCGATCTCTGATCAGCTCTACGGTTACCACCCAAGTGGTCGGCGTAGCGACAGAGGAAGCGACTCACGGCCGCAGGGTTTCTCCTTGCGGGTCGTAGCAGACGAGCCCATGTTCGCGAGCCAAAGATGCGGCGTACTCAGACACTTCCTCAGCCTCGCTGTAGGACATGACCAGGTACACGATCGGCCCTGAAGCCTCGTTGATCACCGGTGGCGACGCCCACACCATCTTGCCGTCGATGTCGTCGGGGTACCGGTCGAGGAGCGCCTCAACGTAATCCACGATGCGCGGCGCCGGCGGGATGACGACATCATCCGACTCCAGATAGCGCTCGTAGAGCTCGTTATAGGCGGAGCCCGCTTCGTGGTCATCGGGTGGGAGTTCGCCATCCCACACCAGGGCTTGTGCAAGTTCCCGGGATCGCCCAACTGGCGTGAGGATGCCGCTGTTGGGGCGGATGACAGGGCGGACACGGGGTCCGTGATCATTCAGGTG
>JARAXD010000015.1:0-189956 GCA_033793685.1 Streptomyces sp. ME19-03-3
CAACCCGGCTGGTGCCGATCGTGTAAGAGCTGACGGACCGCTGGTCCCCAGCCAACGTGAGCCAGGAATCCCCGTCCTTTAGGACGGGGAGGATGTCAAAGCGGAGTCACGTACGCCCCCGCGATACCCCCGTCCACCAGGAATTCCGCCCCCGTGATGAAGGACGCGTCGTCGCTGGCGAGGAAGGCCACGGCCGCGGCGATCTCCTCGGCCTCCGCGAAGCGGCCCACCGGGATGTGCACCAGGCGGCGCGCGGCGCGCTCCGGGTCCTTGGCGAACAGCTCCCGCAGCAACGGGGTGTCGACCGGCCCCGGGCACAGCGCGTTGACCCGGATGCCCTCCCTGGCGAACTGCACGCCCAGCTCGCGGGACATCGCCAGCACGCCGCCCTTGGACGCGGTGTACGAGATCTGCGAGGTCGCCGCGCCCATGACGGCCACGAAGCTCGCGGTGTTGATGATCGAGCCCTTGCCCTGGCGCCGCATATAGGGCAAGGCCGCCTTGCAGCACAGGTACACCGACGTGAGGTTGACCTCCTGGACGCGGCGCCAGGCGTCGATGCCGGTGGTGAGGATCGAGTCGTCCTCCGGAGGCGAGATGCCCGCGTTGTTGAAGGCGACGTCCACCGAGCCGTAAGCGTCGTACGCCGCCTGGAACAGCGCCTCCACCTGCTCGGCGTCGGTCACGTCGGCCTCGACGAACAGCCCGCCGGTCTCCTCGGCCGCCGCCTTGCCCGCGGCCTGGTCGATGTCGGCGCACACGACGTGCGCGCCCTCGGAGGCGAGCCGGCGGGCCGAGGCGAGCCCGATGCCGCTGCCCGCGCCGGTGACCACCGCCGTGCGGCCCACCAGGCGGCGGCACACCACTGCTTCTGCTTGTGTCATTGCCGGGATCACTCCTCCGTGCTGATGAAGACGTTCTTGGTCTCGGTGAAGGCGGCCGGCGCGTCCGGACCGAGCTCGCGGCCGAGCCCGGACTGCTTGAACCCGCCGAACGGTGTCCAGTAGCGCACCGAGCTGTGGGAGTTGACCGACAGGTTGCCGGCGGCGGTGCCCCGGGCCAGCCGCAGGGCGCGGCCGACGTCCCGGGTCCAGATCGAGCCGGACAGGCCGTACGGGGTGGCGTTGGCCAGGCGCAGCGCGTCGGCCTCGTCCTCGAAGGGCAGCACGACGGCGACCGGGCCGAAGACCTCCTCCACCGCGACGCGCTCGGCCGGGTCTTCGGGGGTCAGCACGGTCGGCGGGTACCAGAAGCCCTTGCCCTCCGGGGCGGTGCCGCGGATCGCGACGGGCGCGCCGGGAGGTACGTAGGAGCGCACCCGGTCGCGCTGCGCGGCGGAGATCAGCGGGCCCATGTCGGTCCCGGGGTCGGCGGGATCGCCCACGCGGACGGCCAGGACGGCGGGCTCCAGCAGTTCCATGAAGCGGTCGTAGGCCCGGCGCTGCACCAGGACACGGGTGCGCGCGCAGCAGTCCTGCCCGGCGTTGTCGAGGAAGGCCATCGGCGCCGTGGCCGCCGCCCGTTCGAGGTCGGCGTCCGCGAAGACGATGTTGGGCGACTTGCCGCCGAGCTCGAGGGTGACCCGCTTGAGTGTGCCGGCGCAGCACGCCATGATCTGTTTGCCGACGCGGGTCGACCCGGTGAAGACGATCTTGGCCACTCCCGGGTGCTCGACCAGGGCCGCCCCCGCGACCGGGCCCTCGCCCGGCAGCACCTGCAAGAGGTGCTCGGGCAGTCCCGCCTCCAGCGCCAGGTCCGCCAGGCGCAGCGCGGTCAGCGGGGTCGCCTCGGCGGGCTTGAGGACCACCGCGTTGCCCGCCGCGAGCGCCGGGGCCGCTCCCCAGGCCGCGATGGGCATGGGGAAGTTCCAGGGCGCGATGACGCCGACGACGCCCAGCGGTTCCAGAAAGGTGACGTCGATGCCGCCGGGCACCGGGATCTGCCGGCCGCTGAGCCGTTCGACGCCGCCCGCCGCGTAGTCGAGCAGGTCACGGACGTTGCCGGCCTCCCAGCGGGCGTTGGCCGCGGTGTGCCCGGCCTCGCGCACCTCCAGGGCGGCCAGTTCCTCGGCGTGGACGTCCACGGCGGACGCGAAACGGCGCAGCAGCCGCGCCCGGTCGGCCGGGGCCAGGGCCACCCAGACGCTCTGGGCCCGGCCCGCGCGGGCGACGGCCGCGTCGACGTCCTCCCGGCTCGCCGCGGGGACGGTGGCGACGACCTCTTCGGTGGCCGGGTCGAGCACGTCCAGCGTTTCGAGCGGTTCGTGAGATGTGTCGGGCACGCGCTGCCTCACATGCGTTCGAAGGAGCGGAAGCGCTCCCAGTCGGTCACGGCGGTGTCGTACGCGTCCTGTTCGACGCGGGCCATGTTCAGGTAGTGCTCGACGACCTCGTCGCCGAAGGCCGCGCGGGCGATCGGGCTGGCCTCCCACAGCTCGGCGGCTTCGCGCAGCGTGGCCGGCACGCGCGGCACGCCGTCGCCGAGGTAGGCGTTGCCCGTGACGGGCTCGGGAAGGGTGAGCTTATGGTCGACGCCGTGCAGGCCGGCGGCGATCATCGCGGCGACGGCGAGGTACGGGTTGACGTCGCCGCCCGGCACGCGGTTCTCCAGGCGCAGCGCGGACGGCGAGTGCCCGACCACGCGCAGCGCGCAGGTGCGGTTGTCCGGGCCCCAGGCGACGGCGGTGGGGGCGAAGGAGCCGGGCCGGAACCGCTTGTAGGAGTTGATGTTGGGCGCGTAGAGCAGGGCGAGGTCGCGCAGCGCGGCGAGCTGCCCGGCCAGGAAGTGCCGCATCGTCTCCGACATGCCGCCCGGCCCGGCGTCCGGCTCCTCACCCGCGAAGACCGGTTTCCCGTCCTCGTCGCGCAGGGAGAGGTGGATGTGGCAGGAGTTGCCCTCCCGCTCGTCGTACTTCGCCATGAACGTCAGGGCGTAGCCCTCCTGTGCGGCGATGGACTTGGCGCCGGTCTTGTAGACGCTGTGCTGGTCGCAGGTGACCATGGCCTCGTCGTAGCGGAAGGCGATCTCGTGCTGGCCGAGGTTGCACTCCCCCTTGGCGGACTCCACGCGCATCCCGGCGGCGCCCATCTCGTTGCGGATGCGGCGCAGCAGCGGCTCGACGCGGCCGGTGCCCAGCAGGGAGTAGTCGACGTTGTACTGGTTGGCGGGGGTCAGGCCGCGGTAGCCGTTCGTCCAGGCCTGCTCATAGGTGTCCGTGAAGACGATGAACTCCAGCTCCGTGCCCGCGTACGCCGTCCAGCCGCGCTCGGCGAGCCGCTCGGTCTGGCGGCGCAGGATCTGCCGGGGCGAGGGGGCGACCGGTGCGGAGCCGTGGTCGAGGAGGCGCAGGTCGGCGATGACCAGCGCGGTGGCGGCGTCCCAGGGGGTGACCCGCAGGGTGTCGAGGTCGGGGTGCATGGCGAAGTCGCCGTAGCCCCGCTCCCAGGAGGACAGGGCGTAGCCGTCCACGGTGTTCATCTCGGCGTCGACGGCGAGCAGGTAGGTGCAGCCCTCGGTGCCGTGCTCCAGGACGTCGTCGAGGAAGTGCCGGGCGGCGAAGCGCTTGCCCTGCAGGCGCCCCTGCATGTCGGTGAAGGCGACGACCACCGTGTCGATCTTTCCTGAGTCGACATGTCGCCGAAGGTCGTCGGTGCTGAGCGGGGCTGTTCGGTGCACCACGGGGGATCACCTCTCCTACCGGCCGACAGGTGATCCAAAAGTACGGGCGCGGGGACCGGTTGGATACGGTGCAAGGAGAAATCCGCGCGTCGCAGGGAGGCTCGTGTGGCCCGTCCGCTGATCGGTGTCAGCACCTACTGGGTCACCTCGGCCCGCTGGGGCGGCTGGGACCTGCCCGCCGCCCTGCTGCCGGCCGGGTATCCGCTGCTGGTACAGCGGTCCGGCGGCCTCGCGGCGCTGCTCCCGCCGGACGACCCCGCCCATGTCGCGGAGGCCGTGGCCCGGCTGGACGGCCTGGTGATCTCCGGCGGCCCGGACGTCGAGCCCGCGCGCTACGGCGCGGAACCCGACCCGCGCACCGGCCCGCCGGGGCGGGAGCGCGACGCCTGGGAACTCGCCCTCGTCGACGCCGCCCTCGCCGCGGGGCTCCCCCTGCTGGGCATCTGCCGGGGCATGCAACTGCTCAACGTCGCCCTCGGCGGCACCCTCACCCAGCACGTCGACGGCCACCTCGGCCCCGCCGTGGGCGTGTTCGGCGGGCACACCGTCAAGCCGGTGCCGGGGACCCGCTACGCGGCGGCGGTGCCGGAGGCCGTGACGGTGCCCACGTACCACCACCAGGCGGTGGACTGCCTCGGCCACGGACTGGTGGTCGGCGCCCACGCGGAGGACGGCACGCCCGAGGCCGTGGAACTGCCGGGCGACCGCTTCGTGCTGGGGGTGCAGTGGCATCCGGAGATGGACGAGGACGAGCGGGTGATGCGGGCTCTGATCACAGCTGCATCTTGAACCCCACGTGCGAGGCGGTGAAGCCGAGGCGCTCGTAGAAACGGTGCGCGTCGGTGCGCGCCCGGTCCGAGGTGAGCTGCACCAGCGTGCACCCCAGGCGGCGGGACTCCTCGACCGCCCACTCGATCATCAGCGTCCCGAGGCCCCCGCCGCGGGCGTCCCGGTGCACGCGGACCGCCTCGATGACGGAGCGCGTCGTGCCGCGTCGCGACAGGCCCGGTATCACCGACAGTTGCAGCACCCCGACGAGCGCGCCGTCCCGCTCCACGACGACCACGTGCTGTCCGGGGTCGGCGGCGACGCGTTCGTACGCCGCGTAGTACGGCTCCAGGTCGTCCGGGGTCTCGCGGCCGCGGCCGAGGCCGTCGTCGGCGAACATCGCGACGACGGCGGGGATGTCGGTACGGGTCACGGGGCGGAATTGAAGGTCGCTCATGCCCGCAGCCTAGAGCGCAGCCTGGTGCGCAACCACGACAGGGCCGCCTCCCCCTGCGCCCGCTGGAAGGAGCGCAGCGTCGGCAACCCCGGGGGCGCGGGGCGCCGAGCCTGCGTCAGGAACATCCCGGTGAGGGCGGTCAGCGCCGCGTCCACCGCGGCCGGATCCGCGTCGCGCGCCACGGGGTGGACGGCGAAGAGCCGCTCCGGCTCGGGACCGCCCTGCATCATGACGCTGGGCAGCATGCACAGCAGGTCGAACCACGACGTGGAGGTGCACGCCCACGGCCAGTCCACGAACACGACCCCGCCGTCACCGGTGAGCAGGACGTTGTCGGCGCGAAGATCGCCATGAGCCAGTGTGTCGCCGGTCAGCGCCTCGGGCCAGCCCGACTCCAGGGCGGCGAGCTCCTCCAGATGCGTCGCCGCCCAGGGATCGAGGCCGTGCAGGTCGTCCGTTCCGGCGTCCCGGTCGGCGGCCAGCCGCGCCCAGCAGCCGAAGCTCTCCGCAAGACGCTCGACGGCGGGCGGCACCTGCAACGGGCTCGGGGTCAGTCGGGCGGCGAGGCCGGTCATCGCGTCCAGGATCCGGCGCAGTTCTCCCGGGTCCCAGGGCTGCGCCGGGGTGCGGCCGGGCACGTCCTCGAAGGCCAGCACGACCCAGCCGTCCTGCTCGAAGGAGTGCAGCAGGCGCGGTGCCGGGATGTCCTCGGGCAGTCCGGCGGCGATCCATGCCTCGGCCCGGTGAATGTGCGGGGAATCCGGGTTCTGAGCCGGGCTCACGGCCTTGACGAAGGCTCGGCGGCCGTCGGTGAGGGAGAGGCGGGCCGCCACGCCCGGGGAGAAGCCGCCCGTCTGGTCCTCGGCCCGGGCCACGGGCGCGCCCAGGCGGGCCTCCACGGCGACGGCCAGGTCGCGGGGCAGGGCCGCCCAGGGCAGGCGGGTGCGGGGCGTGGGTGTCATCCCCCGAGCATTGCGGGCTTCGCCCGCGGGGCCAAGGGGTTTTGTCCTGTGCGGGTGCGCCGCTTTGTGCGAGTGCGTTGTGGTTGGGGTTGGGGTTTCTCCCCCGTCCGCCCTACCGGTGCCCCGGACGGTTGGTGCGGGGTGCGCACTGTGTGCGGGTGGGCCTTGTGCGGGGCCCTCCGGGTGGGCGTTCTGCACCGCATACTTATGTGCATGGCGGGCACCACGTGTCGGTGCCGTCCCTGCTGTGCGGCATCCGGGGCACAACAAGCACCGCCCGCACGCACGTGAATATGCCAGTCCAGGATGTCCCGCTCCGGAGGCCCCCCGGCCTCCAAAACCTGCGCGGCCCGCACCGACCGCGCCGGGCACCGGGAGGGCGGGCGGGCGCAACCGCACCCCAACCACCACGGCGCCGCACACGGCAACGGCGCCGCACACGGGGGCGTTGACAGCCGCCCGGGGGCCTCCCTACGCTCCCGGTCACGCGATTGAAACGTATCAATAACACGCACCCGGATTGAAACGTTTAAACCCCTGTTCCGAGAGGTGTTCATGAAACGCCGTCCGCCGGCCCTCCCCCGCCGCCTCACCCTTCTCGCCCTCTCCCTGGGCCTGACGCTCGCCGCCGCCACCCCACAGGCCTATGCCGACCACAGGGCCGCGGCCCGCAACCACACCCCCGGCGCCCCCACCGGCCTGACGGTGGACGACCGCACCGAGCCGCTCGCCCTCGGCGGCGCGCCGCGCTTTGGCTGGCTGCCCCGCGACGCCGACTCCGACGAGGTCCAGACCGCCTACCAGGTCGTCGTGCGCGTCCCTGGCGGCCGCACCGTCTGGGACAGCGGCAAGGTCCGCGGTTCCGACCAGTCCTGGGTGGCGTACGGCGGGCCCGTCCTGGTCCCGGGCACGGTGTACCAGTGGAAGGTGCGGACCTGGGACCGGGCCGGTGAGGCCTCCCCCTTCTCGGCCGGCGCCTCCTTCGGCACGGGCCTGACGGACCAGGACTGGTCCGGCGCCCAGTGGATCCGTCGTCCCGCCTCCGGGAACGACGCGAGCAACGAGTGGACGGCCGCCCGCAAGGTCGTCCGGGTGTCCGCAGGCAGCCCCGTGGTCGGCGCCCGAGTGTACGTCGGGGCCTCCGGCGACTGGCAGGTCGACGTCAACGGCGAGACCGTGCAGCGCAGTTCCTCCTACGAGTACGCCGGCGAGGGCTTCTACGACGTCGCCGCGCTCAAGGGCGTCAAGGCCGGACGGGACCTGGCCGTCGGTGTGATCACGCACTACTGGTCCTGCAAGTGCCAGGGCCGGGCCAACGGCCCGGTCGCCCCCGAGGGCCCCTCCGGGCTGCTGGTCAAGGTGGTGGTCGAGCACGCCGACGGCACCCGTGACGTGGCGGTCTCCGACGGCACCTGGAAGGTGCGCCGCTACGAGGCCCAGCGGGTCGACACCCTGACCTACCGCAACAGCGACGCCGGCGACCGCGTGGAGTACTACGACGCCACCGCCGAGCCGACCGGCTGGAACACCCCCGGCTACGACGACTCCGACTGGGCCGCCGCCACCGTCATCGGCGCCCATCCGCGGCCGAACCCGGAGAACTGCGCTCCCTACGAGGGCAGTTCGTCACCCTGCGCCTTCACCCACCTGTCGGCGTTGCAGGCCCACCTCACGCAGCAGACCGTCCACCCGGTCTCGCTGTTGCACCTTCCCGACGGCACCGTCCTCGCCGACTTCGGGAAGGTGTACGCGGCGGTGCCCTCCGTACGACTGCGCTCCGGCACCGCCGGCCGGCAGTTGACGTTGACCACCAGCTACCGGCGCAGCAACTCCACGCTGGCCGCCGCCGTGCGGGCCGGGGACGCCTCCGTGACGCTGGCGAACGCGGCGAACGTCCACACCGGCGACGAGATCGTGGTGGACGCGCCCGCCGCGGGGTACGGCGCCGGGCACCCCGAGACCCGCACGGTGACCGCCGTGGACGGCGCGAAGGTGACCCTGGACCGTCCCCTGAAGAAGGACCACGCCGCGGCGAGCTGGGTGGAGAACTCCCGGGCCGGAACGTCCGGTCTGGACACCCAGGGCAGCAACATGCGCTTCTACTACACCGAGAAGGACGGTCCACAGACCGCCCGGGCCTTCACCTACTGGGGCTGGCGCTACCTGCAGATCAGCGACCCGGGCGAGAAGCTGACCACGCGGGACGTCGCCGCCGTCGTGCAGAACACCGACGCGGCCCACCCCGCCACGTTCAGCAGCAGCGACGACACCCTGGACCAGGTCTTCTCCCTGATGCAGCGTTCGGCGCTGCAGTCCGCGCAGAACGTCTTCCTGGACACCCCGACCCGTGAGAAGGGCCAGTTCCTCGGCGACACCGTCGACGAGTCCTTCGCGACGATGGCCGCGTCGGGCGAGCGGGGCCTGACCCGCCAGGCCATCGTGTCCTTCATGAACTCGCAGGCGCGCTACTGGTCCAACGGCGCCATGAACTCCGTCTACCCCAACGGCGACGCGAAGCGCGACATCCCCGACTACACCGAGATGTTCCCCGAGTGGGTGCTGCGCTACTACCGCACGACGGGCGACCGTGAACTGCTCGCTCAGGCGCTGCCCGTGATGCGCAACATCGCCGACTACATCTCCTCGGCGGTGGACGACCGCGGTCTGGTCGCGGATCTGCCCGGCGGCAGCGGCGCGTATCTGCACGGCATCATCGACTGGCCGTCCCCGATGCGCTACGGCTACATCACTGACGGCAACGTGAACCGCACCGTCGTCAACGCCCTCGGCGTCGGCGCGCTGCGGTCGGTCGCCGAGGCCGCCGGGGCACTCGGCGACCGCTCCACCGAGGACGTCTACGGCGACCGCGCGGACAAGCTGGCGGCGGCGATGCGCGAGCACCTGCGCGAGGGCGGCACCGGGCTGTGGTCGGACGGGCTGTCCACCGGCGGCGCCCTGATCGAGCACCGAAGCGAGCACGCGCAGAGCTTCCCGGTCGCCTACGGAGTCGCGGAGCCCTCCGAGTACGCGGCGCTGGGAGCGGAGATGTCCCGGCAGGGGATGCGCCAGGGACCCATGACGCTGCGGACCCTGCTGGAGGCGCTGCGGGTCGTGGACCGGCCGGACACCCTGGTGCGGATCCTCACCGATCCCTCCTCCGACGGGCCCGCGCAGGTCCTGGCCGAGGGCGGCACCTTCCTGTGGGAGCAGTGGACGCCGGGCTGCGCGAGCAGCGACTGCGCGCCCGGCGAGGTCTCGCAGAGCAGCAGCGAGAGCATGTCGCACGGCTGGGGCGGCGCGGGTGTCGTCGGGGTGCTGGAGGGCGTCCTCGGCCTCACGGTGACCAGCCCCGGCGCGGCGACGGTGCGCATCGCCCCGGCGGACGCCGGCGTGAGCCACGCCTCGGGCACCCAGTGGACCGAGCGCGGCACCGTCGGTGTCGACTGGCGGCGCGGGCGACACGGTGTGGACACGACGGTCGACGTGCCGGTCAACGTGACGGCGACGGTCGCGCTGCCCGTGGTGGCGGGCGGCCGTTACACCGCGTCCGGGAGCGACGCCACGTACCTGGGTGTCCAGGACGGCCGCGCGGTCTACCGGGTCGGTTCGGGCCGCACTCACTTCACGGCCCGCGGCTGATCCCGTTCCCTCCCCGGCGCACGCGACGGCCGCGAGCCCGCGCGCGCCGGGGAGATCCACCCCCGGGGCCTGCGGCTCAGCGGCCGCGCCGGCCGGGGGCGGCGGGAGCCGGCTGAGCCAGCGCGGCGGCGAGCACGGCCGGCGCCTCGGCCAGGGACGGGCCGTACCAGGTGAGGTGGCGGCCGCTGACCAGGGCCGCGGGTATGTCCGAGAACGCCTCTGGCCCGTCGTCCGCCGTGAAGCGGTACGGCTCGTCCGGCAGCACGACGAGGTCCGCCCCGCTGCGGCCGAGCTCGCCGACCGGCACCCGCGGATACCTCTCCCGGTGGTCGCCGTACACGTTCTCGACGCCCAGCCGGGCCAGCAGGTCGCCGGCGAAGGTGTCTTGGCCGAGCACCATCCACGGGCGGCGCCAGACCGGGACGACGGCCTTGCGGGGACGGGTGACCGCAGGCAGCGACGCCCAGGCCTTCTCCGCGGCGTCGAGCCAGGCCGGGCGCGGCAGCCCGCAGGCCTCGACGACCACGCGGTTCAGTTCCCCGAAGGCCTGCGGCAGGCTGCGCACCGTAGTGACCAGCACGTTCAGCCCGGCCGCGCGCAGGGCCGCCACATCGGGCCCGCGGTTCTCCTCCTCGTTGGCGATCACCAGGTCGGGAGCGAGCCGGACGATCTGCGCGATGTCGGGGTTCTTGGTCCCCCGCACCCGCGTGACGCGCAGGTCGGCCGGCTGGCTGCACCAGTCGGTCGCGCCCACGAGCAGGGCGGGCGCCGTGGTCGCCACCGCCTCGGTGAGCGACGGGACGAGGGAGACCACACGCCGTGCGGGGCCGGAGTCGCGACGGGTCATGTCTCCACCGTAGCGATCCCCGCCGGACGGGGAGGGCCGGACGGCGCGTCTGCGGCACGAGGGAGGCGAAGTGCCGGCTGCCGCGCCGTCCGGGGCGGGTCCCGGTCAGCCGACCGGAGCGAGCCGGTCCGTCAGGCCCGGCTGGGCGTCGAGCCAGTCGCGGACGCCGTCCTGCTCGTGACCTTGGCCGGCCTTGTGCACGGCGCCCTCCAGCCCGGTCAGTTCCTTCTCGCTCAGCTCGAAGTCCTTCAGCCACTTCGCGACCCTCGGCTCGTCGCCGGCGAAGCCGTCGCGGGCGAGGGTGTGGACGCCGTCGCCCTTGCCCCAGGCGCCGAGCGGGTCCCCCAGCTTCTTCAGGTCGTGCTCGCTGTACGCCCAGTGCGGCGACCACAAGGTGACCACGACCGGCTCCTTGGCCTTGATGGAGCGGTCGAGCTGGGCGAGCATGCTCGCCGTCGAGCCGGTGGTGACCTTGTACTCGTCCCGCAGGCCGTACTTCTCCAAAACGGTGTCGTTGAGCATCTTCATCATCCCGGCGCCGGGTTCGATGCCGATGATCCGGCCGCCGAACTGCTTGCCCTTGCCCTTGAGGTCGGCAAGCGAGTCGATGCCCTCGACGTAGGACGGCACCGTCAGTTCGAGCGAGGTGGGGCCGTACCAGGAGCCGTAGTCGTCCAGGTCGTTGCGGTACTTCTCCCAGTACGACCGGTGCGTGACGGGCAGCCAGGAGTCGGTCTCGAAGTCGACCCGCCCCGCGGACATGCCGGTGTAGAGGGCCCCGACGTCGTACTGGGTGACCTTCGGCTTGTAGCCGCGCCGCTCCAGCAGCTCCTTCCACAGGAACGTGGAGGCGATGCCCTCGTCCCAGGGGATGTAGCCGATCTCGACCGTGCGGCCCTTGCCGACGTCGTCGGCCCCGGCGACGGTGGCGCTCTCGCCGTCTGTGCCGAAGACGTTCACGCCGCCCGCGACCAGCGCGAGGGCGACGACGCCGACGACGGCGACGGAGGTCTGCGGCCGGTACCTCCACAGCCGCGTGCCGCGCGGGGAGGCGGCCGCCGCCATGGCGCGCCGCCCCAGCGGGGAGACGCGGGTGCCGAGCGCTGCGGTGACGCGGTCGAGGTACATGGCGAGGATGACCACGGACAGCCCGGCCTCGAAGCCGAGGCCGATGTCGACCTGGCTGATGGCGGTGAAGACGGAGGCGCCGAGGCCGCCGCCGCCGACCATGCCGGAGATGACCACCATGGACAGCGCCAGCATGATCACCTGGTTGACACCTGCCATGATCGTGGGCAGCGCGAGCGGCAGCTGCACCCGCAGCAGGGTGCTGCGGGGGGCGGTGCCGAAGGCCTCGGCGGCCTCGACGAGCTCCCCGTCGACCTGCCGGATGCCGAGCTCGGTCATGCGCACGCCCGGCGGCAGGGAGAAGACGATGGTGGCGATGATGCCCGGGACCTGGCCGACGCCGAAGAAGAAGATGCCGGGGATCAGGTAGACGAAGGCGGGCATCGTCTGCATGAAGTCCAGCACCGGGCGGAGGACGGCGGAGACGGTGCGGTCGCGCGCCGACCAGATGCCGAGCGGCACGGCGAGCACGATGGTGATCACGGTGGCGACGAGGACCAGGGACAGGGTGTCCATGGCCTGGTCCCACTGCTGCACCGAGACGACGACGGCCAGGCCCGCGAAGGCCAGCACACCCGCGGTCAGACCGCGCAGCCACAGCGCGAGGATCGCGAGGATGCCGGCGAGCAGGAGGGGCGCGGGGGCCTGCAGCACGGCGTCCAGGCCGTCGTACATGCCGGAGACGACGGCGCTGATGACGTCGAAGAGCGGACCGAAGTGGTCGCGCAGGTAGGTGACGGCGCTGTCGGTCCAGTCACCCAGGGGCAGCCTAGGCACGCGCGGCCCCCTTCAGCTGCCGGGACGGGACCCCGGGCGCGCCGTCGTTCGCGGGCGCCCCGTCGTTCGCCGGCGCGCCGGCCGGTGGGGGCGTGGGGGCCGTGGGGGCCGTGCTGCTGTCGCACGGCGTCACCGGGCCGTCGTGGGCGCCGAGCGCGGCCAGCAGCCGGTCCTTGGTGATCACGCCCACCACGTCGCCGTCCACGCCGCGGACGGCCACGGGGTGCGGGACGCGCGTGCTGACCCGGAGGACCTCGGCGAGCGCGGTACGCTGGGTGACCGTCTCGCAGCGGCAGTCGCCCGCGTCGGGGCGCTTCGGCGACTCCATGACAGTGCCGGCGGTCAGCACGCGGGAGCGGTCGACGTCGTGCACGAAGGAGCTGACGTAGTCGTCGGCAGGGCGCAGCAGGATGTCCTCGGGGGTGCCGATCTGGACGATGCGCCCGTCGCGCATGACCGCGACGCGGTCGCCCAGGCGCATGGCCTCGTTGAGGTCGTGGGTGATGAAGACGATGGTCTTCTTCAGGCCGCGCTGGAGCTCGAGCAGCTGGTCCTGCATGTCGCGGCGGATCAGCGGGTCGAGGGCGCTGAAGGACTCGTCCATGAGGAGCACGCCGGCGTCCGTGGCGAGCGCGCGGGCCAGACCCACGCGCTGCTGCATGCCGCCCGAGAGCTCGTCGGGCCAGGAGTCGCCCCAGCCGGACAGGCCGGTGAGCTCCAGGGCCCGCGCGGCGCGCTCCTCGCGTTCGCCGCGGCCCACGCCCTGCACCTGCAGGCCGTAGGCGGCGTTCTGGAGCACACTGCGGTGCGGGAAGAGCGCGAAGTGCTGGAAGACCATGCTGATGCCGTGCGAGCGCACGCGACGCAGTTCGCCGGGACTGAGTGCGGTGAGGTCGCGGCCGTCGAAGAGCACCCGTCCGGCGGTGGGCGGATTGAGCCCGTTGAGCATGCGCAGCAGGGTGGACTTGCCCGATCCGGACAGGCCCATGACGACGAAGATCTCGCCCTCGCGGACATCGAAACTCGCGTCGATCACCGCGGCGGTCGTACCGCTCTCACGCAACTCCTCGCGTCCGGCTCCGGCCTCCAGACGGCGCACGCCGTCATCGGGGCCGGCACCGAACACCTTGTACAGATGCTCTGCTCGCAGCCTGTACACATACACCTCACGCTTCGTAGGGAGCCCGACCGGCTGCCCCCGCACGCAGGTCGCGGAGCGCTCCTGTCCCGCTCCGGGACGGCGGCTGCCCCGGCCCGGGAGGGGCAAACCGTTCGTGACGCAGGTCACGGTGTCACCGAGGTGCGGCATCATCGGCGTTGTGACTCGACTGACTCGACGCCTGATGCTCCTGGACACCGCCAGCCTCTACTTCCGCGCGTACTTCGGCGTGCCCGACTCGGTGCGCGCGCCGGACGGCACGCCGGTCAACGCCGTGCGCGGGCTGCTGGACTTCATCGCCCGGCTGGTCGCGGACCACTCCCCCGACGACCTGGTGGCCTGCATGGACGCGGACTGGCGGCCGCAGTGGCGGGTGGAGCTCATCCCCTCGTACAAGGCGCACCGCGTCGCCGAGGAGGTGCCCGGCGGCTCGGACGTCGAGGAGGTCCCCGACACCCTCTCCCCCCAGGTCCCGGTGATCGAGGCGGTGCTGGACGCGCTGGGCATCGCCCGGGTGGGCGTCGCGGGCTACGAGGCGGACGACGTCATCGGCACCCTGGCCGGCCGGGCGCCGGGCCCGGTGGACATCGTCACGGGCGACCGCGACCTGTTCCAGCTGGTGGACGACGCCCGCGGGGTGCGGGTGCTGTACCCGGTCAAGGGCGTGGGCGCGCTGGACGTGGTGGACGAGGCCTGGCTGCGCGCCAAGTACGGTGTGGACGGCGCCGGTTACGCGGACCTGGCGCTGCTGCGCGGCGACCCGAGCGACGGCCTGCCGGGCGTGCCGGGGATCGGTGAGAAGACGGCCGCCAAGCTGCTGGACGCGTACGGCGACCTGGGCGGGATCATGGCCGCCGCCCTCGACCCGGCGTCGAAGGTGACCCCGGCTCAGCGCAAGCGGCTGCGCGAGGCCGGGGAGTACCTGGCGGTCGCGCCCAGGGTGGTCCGGGTCGCGTCCGACGTGCCGATGCCGGAATTCACCCCACGGCTGCCGCACGAGCCGCGCCGGCCCGAGGAGCTGGCCGCGCTGGCCGAACGCTGGGGTCTGGGCGGCTCGCTGCAGCGGCTGCTCAGCGTGCTGAAGCCGGAACGGGCCGGGTGACGGCGAGCACGTCGCGGTCGGGCTGGAGCGTGAGGCCGACGGTCGGGTGGATCTCCTCGTCGCCGGTGTCGAGGTGGAAGCGGCTGCCGAGGGTGGCCAGTACGATCACCGCCTCGACCATGGCGAAGCGCGCCCCCAGACAGGCCCTGGTGCCTCCGCCGAAGGGGAACCAGGTGTGGTCGGTGATCGCGTCGGGCGCCCCGTCCAGCCAGCGCTCGGGGCGGAACTCCTCCGGCTCCGGCCACCAGCGCGGGTCCCGGTGGGTGGCCCAGGGGCTGATCCAGACCTGGGTGCCGGCCGGGACGGGCTCCCCGCCCAGGGTGGCGCCCTCCTCGGCGACGGCCAGGTTGAGCCAGACCGTGGGCCGCACGCGCAGGGTCTCCTTCACGACGGCCTCGGTCCAGCGCAGTCGCGTGTAGTCGTCGAAGCCGGGGGTGCGGCCGCCGAGCACCCGGTCCAGTTCGTCGGTGAGCGCCTCGCGTGCCTCCGGGTTCCGGGACAGCAGGTACCAGGCCCAGGCCAGGGTGGTGGCCGTCGTCTCGTGGCCCGCGTTGTAGAGGGTGACGGTCTCGTCCCGGATCTCCTTGTCGGTGAGCGGTACCCCCGCTTCGTCGACGGCGGCCAGCAACCGGCTGAGCAGGTCGTCGCGTTCGGCGCCGGCCTTGCGGCGGACGGCGACGATCCGGGCGACCTCGGCGTCGAGGGTGTCGACGGCGGCCTTGAAGCGGATCCGCCCCGGTGTCCGGAACCAGTCGGGCAGCATCCCGCCCAGGCCGCGGAACTCGGCGCCCATCTGCTGCTGGGCGACGTCCATGCAGCGGCCGATGACCTCCTCGCGGACGGCGGCGTCGGTGCCGAACACGGTCCGGACGGCGATGCGCTGGGTCAGGCCGGTCATCTCGCGGCGGACGTCGATCCGTTCGTCCGCGCTCCAGCGCTCGGCCAGTTCCCGCGCGCAGTCGGCCATGGTCGCCGCGTACGCGCGGACCTGCCGAGGCCGTACCGAGGGCTGGACGAGGGACCGCTTGCGGCGCCAGTCGGCGCCCTTGGCGACCACGACGCCCTCGCCCATCAGGTAGCGGAAGGACCAGCCGAGGTCGGGCAGGGAGAAGGTGGACTCGCGGGCCGAGAGCAGTTCGCCGATGAGTGCGGGATCATTGAGGAACCGCGCGGGTGTGCGGCCCATGGCCCAGGAGACCTGTCCGGTCCCGCACGCGCGGAGCGCGGTGAAGAAGGCGAGCGGGTCCTTGGCGAACTGCGGGAGGTTGCCCAACACGGGTACCCCCCGCGGCCCCGCGGTGATCGCGGTCTCGGTGTCGGTGTCGGAAACCATGTGCGCCGGCCTCCCGGAGAGCGTCCCGTCGTGTCGGTTCCATCCAAAGCGGAGAACCACGCGGCGGAACCGGCGTTCGAAGATCCGTGATCTTTCCGAGACCGGGCTGCGCCGGGAACGACAAATGGGTTAGGCTTGCCTAACTTGGATGTGGGGAGTGTGCTCATGGCAGACCGTCCGGTGCGCCGCGCACCGCAGCTCAACCGCGCACGGGTGCGGCACGTGGAACGGCTGACCCCGCACATGATCCGCGTGGTGCTCGGCGGCGAGACCCTGGCGGGCTTCCCCGTGGGCGCTTGCAGCGACCACTACATCAAGCTGCTCTTCCCGGCCGAAGGGGTGCACTACCCCGAGCCGTTCGACATCCAGCGGATCCGCGCCGAGTTCCCCCGCGACCAGTGGCCGCGTATCCGGACCTACACGGTGCGCCGGTGGAACGCCGGGGCCCGCGAGCTGACGGTCGACTTCGTGCTCCACGGCGAAGAAGGCCTGGCGGGCCCGTGGGCCGCCCGCGTCCAGCCGGACGAGGAGGTGCTCTTCCTCGGCCCCGGCGGCGCCTACGCGCCCGACGCCGCCGCCGACTGGCATCTGCTCGTGGGCGACGAGAGCGCGCTGCCGGCGATCGCCGCCTCGTTGGAGCGACTGCCCGAGGGTGCCCCCGCCCGGGTGTTCATCGAGATCTCCGGCCCGGAGGAGGAGCAGAAGCTCTCCACTGCCGGCGACGCCGAGATCGTCTGGGTGCACCGCGGCTCCGGCCGGGTGGGTGAGGCCCTGGTGCGGCTCGTGGCGGGCCTGGAGTTCCCGCCGGGTGACGTGCAGGCCTTTGTTCACGGCGAGGCGGGCTTCGTCAAGCAGCTCCGCCGCCTGCTGCGGGTCGAGATGGGTGTGCCCCGCGAGCGGCTGTCGATCTCGGGCTACTGGCGCACCGGTCACGACGAGGACGGCTGGCAGGCCTCCAAACCGGAGTGGAACCGCCGTATCGAGGAGGAGCAGGAGACGCCTCCGGCGCTCGCCTCCTGACGTCGTCTCGGCTTCCGTTGCCGTACCGCCCGGCGGGTCGGCAACGGCCGACGGTTCCGGGCGAGGCGCCGGTCGGCCTGGGCAAGGTGGGCGGCGTCTCCGCAAGGGGTATCAGCGTCGGCGCGCGGCGGAAGGGTCCGCGGCAGCCGGCACCGAGGTCAGTCCGGGTCAGCTGGTGGACGGGGTCAGCGGCCTGGCCGACGGCGCGGAACACGTCGAGGCTCGGGCGGATGGCTCGCGTCGCCGGCCCCGTTGACGACCTCGCGGGCGGGCTTGGGTGCTTCCCCCGGGTGTCCCGACGCGCGCTCGCAGCCCGGTGTGGGCTCTCGGGCCCTGTGACCGCTGCCGAGGTCACGACGCGGGCCCGCCGCCTGGGAGCAGGCCGGCCACCGTCAAGGGGCGGCGGCCCGCGCTGCCACACTGGCCGTATGGCCGCAACCGCACCCGAGCCGTCCCCCCTGCCCGGACTCGCGCCCGACGAGGAGTCGGTGACGGAGCGGCCGCGTGTCCTGTGCGCCGACTGCCACCGGCCCCTCACCGCCCACGACGCCCGGCTGTGGGGCCGAGGCCGCGGCTGCCGCCGCAAACACGGCCTCGGTACGGCACCGCGGACCGGACGCTTCGACGTCGAACAGGACCGCTTGCCGGGGACGTGAAGAACTACCGGCGCGGAGGACCACTCGCCCGTCCCGCGCCCCCGCCGGTGATCCGGCGGGGGCGCTGCCTCATGTGCCGGCCGCCGGGGTGCGCAGCGTTTCGAGGCGGCCGGGCGGCCTCACTTCAGGTGCCGGGTGAAGAACTGTCCGGCGGCGTCCCCCGCCCACCGCGGGACACCGGTGTGTCCGCCCATGTTGGCCTGCAGGGTCTTCTCCTTCGAGCCGAAGGCGTCGAACAGGTCCAGGGCCGCCTGCCGGTCGTTCCCTTCGTCGTCCCACTGCAGCAGGACATGCAGCGGAACGGTGACCTGTCGGGCCTCCTCGAAGATGGCGCGCGGCACGAGACTCCCGGCGAACAGACCGGCGGCCACGATGCGCGGCTCGACCACCGCCAGCCGGACGCCGATCGAGATCACTCCCCCCGAGTAGCCGACCGGGCCACCGATCTCGGGCAGCCGCAGCAGGGCGTCCAGGGCGGCCTGCCATTCCGGGACCGCCTTGTCGACGAGTGGGAGGACGAGGGCGTCGATGATCTCGTCGCTGACCGGTCCGCCGGTCTCCATCGCCCGGCGCAGGTCGGCGCGAGCCTGCTCCGCGGCGGGCCAACGGGGCCGGTCGCCGCTTCCGGGAAGCTCGATGGTCGCCGTGGCGAAGCCCTCAGCCGCGGCGTGCCGGGCCCGGTCCACCAGCCGCGGGTACATCATGCGCAGCCCGAGGGGAGGGTGGCCGAGCAGGATCAGCGGCACCGGTGTGGAAGCGGATCCGGGTGTCCACAGGAAGCCCGGGATCTCGCCGAGGGTGAATTCGCGTTCGTCGACGCCGTCGTCGAGACGCCGCTGCGAAGTGATGTGCATGGTCGTGCCTTTCGGGAGTGCGCGTGAACGGCGCTCCCGGACGACCTGTCTATCGCCCGACCGTGACCCCGGAGGGGAGCACCCATGTCGATACGTTCACGGGTACCACCTCCTCGATCTCTCGCACGGCCTCCAGGAAGGTAGTAACGATCGCCTCGTCCGCCCAACTCGTTTTCGGGGGAGCAGCCATGCTCGGCGCGCCGCGCGAAGCCGTTCGACCGACAGCGCAACCGACAGCCAACCGCTGGTCGCGCACGTCCGCGGCAGGCCCGATGCGTCGCCCACCCCAGGGAGCACGTAGGGTGCAGCCGCAGAATCCGCGCTCTGGTTCGTGGTCGCCATGGTTCTGGCCCTCGCCGCGCTGACCGTCGTCACGTACGTCGTCGTCACCATCGCCGAGGTGCAACCGCACCCCGGTCGTCATGCCCTCCCTGCCCATCACGCTGCTTCTGCCCGCCGGCCTCCCACTCGGAGCCCGCCAGGCGTGGCGGAGAGCGACCGGGTGCACCGCACCGACCGCCGGCGTGGGCCATCAGGCCTGGCGATCGCGCCGGCGGTGACCCGTACGGCAGCGGTTCGGGCCCCTCCTGGTGCTGCCACCAGCCGTCAGTAGGCGACGGTGAACCGCTCGCCGAGGTGCTTGGGCCACTCGATCTCATCCACCATTGCCACCGCGTAGTCCTCGGTTGAGATCCGGCTCTTGCCGTCCGGGCCGATCAGCAGTTCCTCCAGGGCCTCGCGGTAAGCGCCGGTGCGCTCGCCGGGGGCGATGGTGGCCGCCGGGGAGAGGTTGGTCCACTTCACGTCGCTGACGGTTCGCACATAGTCCAGTGCGTCGCCGTGGGCGTGCATGATCTGCAGCACGAACTCCGGCAGCCCCTCGGCATCCCAAACCTGCTTGCCGTCCGGGGTACGCAGCGAACCCGCGCCCCCCACCGTGATCATTCGCGGGGCGTCCGGGCCCAGCATGCGCAGGCCTGCCACCAGGGCTTCGAAAGACGCCTTGATCAGTGCCTGGTGGCCCGGCCCGTCACCGCCGCCGACCGCGCTGACCACCACGTCCACGCCCCTGGCGTGCTCGGCCACTGAGACCGGGTCCAGTACGTCGCCGGCCGCCACAGTCAGTGCCGGGTGCGCGACCGTCAGCCTCGCCGGGTCACGGACCACCGCGGTGACCCTGTGGCCGCGGCGCAGCGCCTCTTCCAGCACGCGGGAGCCGATGGTGCCGGCAGCGCCGTAAAGGGTGATGGTGCTCATCGTGGAGTGTCTCCTTCTGTCCGTCATGTTCCGTCCCGCGTCGACCGTTCGGAGGCGGAGCCGGCGGTGGGGAACGGTTACCTCAGAACGTCAAGAACGACAATCGACACACCCGGGTACGCCGGCGACTAGAGGAGCAGGGCTCAATCCTCCCCCCGCTAAAGCAGGGGAATTCCTGGCTCACGTGGGCTGGAGACCTGCGGTCCGTCAGCTCTTACACGATCAACACCAGCCGGGTTGAGACCAGCCCGGTTCGATGAAACAAATCCAGGAGGTGCATGTGCTGTCTTGGCTCTCGATCAGCACGGTGTACGCGCTGCTTGGTTCTCGCAACGCACCGCGATCAGCTTACCCGACGGTGTGGACGGTCTTTCGCCCCGACGGCGAAACCCCGTTCCCTGCCCTGCTCCGCAGGGGTCCGACTCCTCCCCGGCCCGAAGGCCGGGGCATCCTCGGAAGTTCCCGGTGACGGCGCCCATGCCGCAGAAGGTACTGCCTGCAGGGGGCCGAACCACATGCGGTGAGCCGCTCGGCGTCCGGCCCGGTCAGCAGGTCGGCCGCGTCCGCGGCCAGGCGGGCCAGGGTGTGGTCGACCACCTTCGTGTCGGAACGGGCCGCCTCACGGTGCAGTCCGCGAACGGGATCCCAGTGCAGCAGGGCCGCGGCCGGTGCTCCCCTGAGCGCCTCGTTGATGACGCCGAGCGCCGTGCCGGGGCGGGCCACTCGAGGGCGCTCGAGGCGATGAGGTCCCGGATGTGCGTCCGCAAGACACGGAACCGTTCCGCGTCATCCTCCCGCAGCACGGCCTCCGCTGACGCGAGGGTCGCCGCCCGAGTCGTCACCACCGCCCACGCCGCTCGTCGTGCATGGGACGACGACTCGCCCCGGGTACGCGCCGCGGGGGAGGCGGCGCGCCCTGGACGTCAGCCCACGGAGGAGTACGCCACGACGCCGCGCAGCAGTCCGTCGACGGCCTTGCGGGCGGTGCGCCGCACCGGGCTGCCGTCGGGGGCGGCGTCGGCGATCTGGCCGAGGACGTCGATGAGTTGCTTCGTCCAGCGCACGAAGTCCCCCGCCGGCATGTCGACGTCGCGCAGCACCGCGTCCAGGCCGTGCCCGGAGGCCCAGCGGTGGGCGGCCCAGGCGAAGCCCAGGTCGGGCTCGCGCTGGCCCACGCCTTCGGCCTGGTTGATGCGGTGCTCCTCCTCGAGGGCGTCCAGGCGGCCCCAGATGCGGACCATCTCGCCGAGCGCCTGCTTGGCGCTGCCCGACGGCAGCCGCGGCGGCAGCGCGTCGTCCGCGGAGCGCGACTCGTATACCAGCGCGGAGGCGCAGGCGGCGAGATCCGCGGGCCCGAGGCCGTCCCAGACGCCGTCGCGCAGACACTCGCTGGCGAGCAGGTCCAGCTCGCCGTAGAGCCGGGCGAGCCGTCGGCCGTCGGCGGTGACCTGCTCGGCCTCGAGGTAGCCGAGGTCGGCAAGCAGCGCGCAGACGCGGTCGAACGTGCGGGCGATGGTGTTGGTGCGGCCTTCGATGCGACGCTCGAGCTGCTTGGTGTCGCGCTGCAGCCGCTGGTAGCGCTCGGCCCAGCGGGCGTGGTCCTCGCGCTCGTCGCAGCCGTGGCAGGGGTGTGCGCGGATCTCGGTGCGCAGGCGGGCGATCTCGGTGTCGTCCGCGGCGGCCGATCGCCGGCGGCGCTGCCGCTGCGGCGCGATGCCGGCGGTGCCCGCCTTGGAGCGCATGGCGGAGGCCAGGTCGCGCCGGGACTGGGGGCTGCGCGGGTTGAAGGACTTGGGGATGCGCATCCGGTCCAGCGCCTCCACCGGCACCGGGAAGTCGATCTGCGCGAGCCGCTTGACCTGCCGCTCCGCGGTGAGCACCAGCGGGCGGGGGCCGTCGTGGTCGAACTGGTCGTGCCGGTGGTGGTGGCCCGGGCTGCGGCCGGCGGGCACGCCCGGGTCGAGGACGAGCGCCAGCCCCGCGAACTTGCCCGCCGGGACGTGGATGATGTCCCCCGGGCGGAGCTTCTCCAGCGCGTCGGCGGCGGCCGCCCGGCGCTGGTTGGCGCCCTGCCGCGAGAGCTCGGCCTCGCGGTCCTTCAGCTGCCTGCGCAGCGACATGTACTCGTCGAAGTCACCGAGGTGGCAGGTCATGGAGGCGCGGTAGCCCTCCAGCCCCTCCTCGTTGCGCTGCACCTGGCGGGAGATGCCGACCACCGAGCGGTCGGCCTGGAACTGCGCGAACGAGGTCTCCAGCAGCTCCCGGGAGCGGTGCCGACCGAACTGGCCGACGAGGTTGACGGCCATGTTGTACGACGGCTTGAAGGAGGACCGCAGCGGATACGTCCGCGTGCCGGCCAGGCCCGCGAGGTGGGCGGGGTCGAAGGCGCGCTGCCAGAGCACGACCGCGTGGCCCTCGACGTCGATGCCGCGGCGTCCGGCACGGCCGGTGAGCTGGGTGTACTCGCCGGGCGTGACGTCGGCGTGGGTCTCGCCGTTCCACTTGACGAGCTTCTCCAGGACCACGGAGCGGGCGGGCATGTTGATGCCGAGCGCCAGCGTCTCGGTGGCGAAGACGGCCTTGACCAGGCCCTTCACGAAGAGCTCCTCGACGACCTCCTTGAAGGTCGGCAGCATGCCGGCGTGGTGCGCGGCGATGCCCCGTTCCAGGCCCTCCAGCCACTCGAAGTAGCCGAGGACGTTCAGGTCCTCGTCGGGGATGGACTTGGTGCGCTCCTCGACGATGGCCCGGACCTTGGCCCGCTTCTCGTCGTCATTGAGCCGCAGCCCCGCGTGGAGGCACTGCTGCACCGCCGCCTCGCAGCCGGCGCGGCTGAAGATGAAGGTGATGGCGGGCAGCAGCCCCTCCGCGTCCAGCCGCTCGATGACCTCGACCCGACTGGGCGTCCAGATCCGGCGCTGCTGGCGGCGGTCCCGCTCGCGGTCGGCCTCGCGAACCTTCCCGCGGCGGTCGCGGCCGTTGAAGGCGCGCTGGTTCTCCATCCGGGCCAGCCGCACCAGGTCGGGGTTGACCGCGCGCTGCGCGCCCGGGCCCGCGCCCTGCTCCTCCTCGAAGAGGTCGTACATCCGGCGGCCCGCCAGGACGTGCTGCCACAGGGGCACCGGGCGGTGCTCGGAGACGATGACCTCGGTGTCGCCGCGGACGGTGTCGAGCCAGTCGCCGAACTCCTCGGCGTTGGAGACGGTCGCGGACAGCGACACCAGCGTCACCGACTGCGGCAGGTGGATGATCACCTCCTCCCACACGGCACCGCGGAAGCGGTCGGAGAGGTAGTGCACCTCGTCCATGACCACGTAGCCGAGCCCGTCGAGGGCCTGCGAGCCCGCGTAGAGCATGTTGCGGAGCACCTCGGTGGTCATGACCACGATCGGCGCGTCCCCGTTGACGCTGTTGTCACCGGTCAGCAGCCCGACCCGCTCGGCGCCGTAGCGCTTGACGAGGTCGGTGAACTTCTGGTTCGACAGCGCCTTGATGGGGGTGGTGTAGAAGCACTTGCGGCCCTCGCCCAGGGCCAGGTGGACGGCGAACTCGCCCACGATGGTCTTGCCGGAGCCGGTGGGTGCCGCCACCAGCACCCCCTTGCCGGCCTCGAGCGCCTGGCAGGCCTCGATCTGGAAGGGGTCCAGCCCGAAGTCGTACAGCTCGCGGAAGCCCGCGAGTGCGGTGGCCTGATCGGCGGCGCGGAGCCGGAACGCGGCGTAACGCTCGGCGGGAGACATCTCGTCGTTCATCTTGAAAACGAGACTACCGGGCCGCACTGACAGTCGACATGATCTTTTTGCCGAAGCAAAACCCAGGGCGCCGGGGACTCGGGCGTGTCGCCTGCGCCCGGGTCGACGGAGGCATCGCGCGCACGCGCCGGGCGTTCCGCCCCGGTCGCCCGGCGACGGGGGCCCGCCGAGCCGGCGAACCACCGCTCGCCGGCCGCCTGGCCCTCCCTGGAGGCGCCCGCCGGGCGGACGGGTCCCGCAGGCGGACAGGCCTGGCGCGCCGCGGCACGGACCGCGCTCGCGCCGCGCATCCGTAGGACCAGGCCGGCTACCCCCTGTGGCCTACCCCGGAGCCAGCAGCCGCAGCGCCCGCGGGACGGTCCTGGCGGTGAGCGGCAGGGTGCCGAGCGGCTCGCCGTCGGCGTAGCCGGTGATGCCGTCCGCGGCGAGGGTGATCGCGGCCGCGCGGTACACGGTCACCACGGGGTGCCCGATGTGGGTGCCGCGGTAGACGCGGGGGAAGACCCGCAGCAGCGTGCGGCGGCTGCACGGCCCGACGACGCAGACGTCGAAGCGCCCGTCGTCGAGTTCCGCGCCGGCGCAGATGCGCATGCCCCCGCCGTACGAGGTGCCGTTGCCGACGGCGACAAGGGTGGCCTCGATCTCCTTCTCGATGCCGTCGTCGAGGGTGATCCGGTACGAGATGGGCCGCAGGGCTGCCAGTTCCGCGAGCACCGCCACGTCGTAGCGGAGCCGCCCGCTGGGGTGGCGCAGCCGGTTGCCCCGGTCGTTGACCCGGGAGTCGAATCCGGAGGCGAGGACCGTGCCGAACCACCGGTCTCCGACCCGGCCGAGGTCGATCTCGCGGACGGAATCCTGCCGCAGGGCCCGGGCTATCGCCTGTCCTGCGGCCGCCGGTTCGCGCAGCGGCAGTCCGGTCGCCCGGGCGAAGTCGTTGCCCGTGCCGACGGCGACGACGCCGAGCGGCGTGCCGGTGCCGGCCACGGCCTGCAGGGCCAGCGACACCATGCCGTCGCCCCCCACCGCGACCAGCGCCCCGGTGCCGGCCGTGACGGCCGCACGGGCCCGCACGAGGGCGTCCGCCGCGTCGGCGCCGACGACTGTTCGCACGCCGAAGCCGGCGCGGCGCAGCGCGTCGGCGGCCGGTCCCGCGGCGCGGGCGCCCCGGCCGCGGCCCGCGGTGGGGTTGGCTATGAGGGTGATCTCGCTGGACACGCGCGGACCTTACCGCGCGGTAGATCAGGCCGTCGAGGTCACCGTCATCTTCCCCCGCAGCCACCGGACCGAGGCGGGCACGGTCTTCCTTCCCGGCCGCGCATTCCGGATGCGCCGCCGCGGCGAAGCTCCCGGGTGCCACGGCTGCCGCCCCGGGAGCACATGGGCGTCGCGCCGCGCTCTGCCCCCGGGTGGGCGTGGCGGGATTCCGCATGTCCGCCGTCATGTGCGCCGAACGACGACGGCGCCCCGCCCGGGACCACGGATACCGGCCTGAGGCGCGCATCCGGACGCCGCGTCGCGATGCACTGCGACCGCACGAGCGGCAGCCGTGACGCCGCCGTCCTCCTCGTCCCGTGCCGCGAGGAACCTCGCCGTCAGCGCCTCGACATCCACGATCCCCGCGACTCCCCGGACTCCGGGGTGTGGCGGGGATCAGTGGAACCCGCCGTGTCCGGGCGGGGCGCCGTCATAGGCTCCGGGGCGTCAGGTCGCGTCGTCGAAGTCGCCGGAGCGTCGTCCGTCCTCGACGGGCCCGGCCTGCTCGGGCACGGAGGCCGTGACGCGCTCGCTCGTGTCGATCGACTCGGGGGTGAGGTCCAGCTCGGAGGCCTCGTCGTCGGAGAGCTCGGCGTCGGGATTGCGCCAGCGCCGGCGCCGGTCGTTCATCAGGGAGAACGCGACCGCGCCGAAGTAGAGGACGACGATCGGACCGGACAGGGCGATCATGCTCACCGGGTCGGTGGTCGGCGTCGCGACGGCACCGAAGACGAACACGCCCATGACCACGCCCCGCCACCAGCCCGCCATGCGGCGGCCGCTGACCATGCCGACCATGTTGAGCATGACCAGCAGCAGCGGGAGTTCGAAGGCGAGGCCGAAGACCAGCACCATCCGGATGGTGAAGTCCAGCACACCGTCCAGCTTCAGCAGGTTGGACGAGCCCTCGGGCGTAAAACTGATCAGCACCTTGATGCTGACCGGCATGATCTTGTACGCGAGGAGGGCGCCGCCCAGGAAGAGCGGGAGGGCCGCGCCCACGAACATGTAGGTGTACTTGCGCTCGTGCCGGTGCAGGCCGGGGGCGATGAAGGCCCACAGCTGGTACAGCCAGACGGGGCTGGCACCGATGACGCCGGCCATGAAGCAGACCTGCATCGTGAGGGCGAACGGCGCCGTCAGCGAGTCGAATGTGACGATGGCGCAGTTGCCGCCGCTACTGACGACCCCGGGACCGCACTTGGGCACCGGGGAGGCCAGGAACTCCAGGAGTTGCTGGCTGTAGAAAGCGGCGACGATCGCCACCACGACGATCGCGAGCACGCTTTTGGCGAGCCGGTTGCGCAGCTCGCGCAGGTGCTCCACGAGCGGCATGCGCCCCTCGGGATCCTTCGACGGCTTACTGGGGGCAGACTTCAGCAACCCGGGTCCTCATCTCACGCGGTGGCCGGCGTCCCCGCCGGCGGCCCGAACCTGTGCCGTCGTGTCAGCTCTGGGTCTGGCGGGGCTGCTGGCTCTCGGAGACCGGGCGGGCGCTGTCGACGTCGCCGGGCGCCGCCTGGATGGTCTTCGGCGCGGCCTGGGTGTCAGCGGACGTGTCGGCCTGCGCCTGCGGGGCGGGCGCGTCGTCCGACTTCATCGCCTTCGCCTCGCTCTTCAGGATGCGCATCGACTTCCCAAGGCCGCGGGCCATGTCCGGAAGGCGCTTGGCCCCGAACAGCAGCAGAACGACGACAAGAATGAGGATGATCTCAGGGGCGCCGAGCCTGCCGAACATAAGCTTTACCTTCTCACCGAGGCGGCATGGGTTCTTGAGCGGCGGGCTCCGGGTCCGTGACACGGTGTCCGCACTGCCAGCGATCGTAACGCGCGGGGGTAAACGCCTGGCAATCCCCCGGCGTCCTTGCCGTTGCCGCCCGCCGCGCTTTCCGGGGCAGCCTCAGCAGCGTACCTTCCTGGGCGGGGAAGGACGAGAGTGCACCGGAGCGCGGCCGCTCGGGCGCCGCTCGGGACGTCGTCGTCAACGGGACAGCTCACCGGCGCCGCGCGCCAGCGGCTCCGCGGCCCGCCGCAGATCCTCCGAGGCCTGCAGCAGCCGGTCGCTGCTGCGCCCCACCTGCCGGGCGAGGCCCCGCACCGCGGCGTACACGCGCAGGGCGAGGACACCGAGCACGAGCAGGCCGGCGGTCGCGAGGCCGATGTACAGGTAGAGCCACCACATGGCAGCCGAGCGTAGCGGCTCAGCCGACGTGCAGCCGCATCGTGCGCACGCCCCCGTCTGTGAGCAGTTCCACTATGCGCTCGCCCGCCCGCTTGCGGACGGAGGCGCCGCAACCGGGACAGGTGAAGGAGTAGAAGGTGGTCCGGTGGCTGCCGCCGATGGCCAGCCGCAGGGCGTCGGCCGGCAGCTCGGAGCTGCTTCGGCACTTCGGGCAGGAGGCCCTGAAGACGGCCGCGGGCGGGGTGGCGGGATCGCCGACCGTACCGAGGGTGCCGAGGTCGTCCACGACGGGCGCCTGCCTCACTCGCCGTAGGCGGAAAGGGCCTGGGCGGCGGCGTCGCGGGCGCTGCCGGCGAGGTCGGCCGGGGCCACGATGCGCCCGTCGCGGCCGAGCCGCAGCGCCAGACGGCGCAGCGAGCCCGGGTCGGGAGTGCGCAGGGTGATCCGCAGGCCGCCGTCGGGACGTTCCTCCGCGAGGTCGTGCGGGTAGTACTCGGCGACCCAGCGGCCGCCGGGGCCGACCTCGACCACCACCTCCGGGTCGTCGCCGGCGGGCTGCACCAGCCCCTGGGACAGATCGCGCGGCTCGATGCGGGGCGGGTCGCTGGGCGTGTCCAGCAGCCGGATCTCGGCGACCCGGTCGAGCCGGAAGGTGCGCCGGTCCTCCGAGAGGTGGCACCAGCCCTCGAAGTAGGTGTGGCCGACGGCGAACAGGCGGATCGGGTCGACCTCGCGCTCGGTGAGCTCGTCACGGGCCGGCGAGTAGTAGCGGATCCACAGCCGTCGGCGCTCCGCGATGGCGCGGTCGACGTCGGCGAAGACGCTGCCCTCGGACTCGAAGGTGACCGACAGCCGGGAGGACGCGCCGGCGGCCTCGCCGGCGGCACCCTCGATCTTGGCGGTGGCGCGCAGCAGCGCCTGCCGGTCGCTCTCCCGCAGTCCCGGCAGGTTCGCGACGGCTCGGGCCGCGACCAGCAGCGCGGCGGCCTCGTCGGCGGCCAGCCGCAGCGGCTGCGCGACGTCGTCCACGTTGTGCCACCAGATCCGCTCGCCGTCGGTGTCGATGTCGAGCAGGTCGCCGCCCCGGAAGCTGGTGCCGCACAGCGGCAGCACGTTCAGGTCGCCGATCAGCTCGGCCTCGGTGACCCCGAACGCGCGGGCCACGTCGCTCACCCGGGCGCCGGGACGCTCACGCAGATACGTGACCAGGGACAGCATCCGGCGCGTCTGGTCGATCGCGTTGGCCATCTCTTCGTACTCCCCCGCTCAGCCCTTGGCGACGGCGCGCAGCCGGTCCACTACGTCGGCCCGCAGCTCGTCGGGCCCCAGGACGACCACGTCCGGGCCGAACTCCACCAGCCAGGCGTCCAGTCCGTGCCCGTACGGGATCTCCAGCTCGTCCCAGTCGGCGTCGACCGGGAGTATCTCCACCGCGCGGGCCCGCAGCGGATACCCCGAGTCGCGGCGCAGCCGGATCCGGGCGGTGCCGGTCGCGCCCTCGCCGGCCCAGCTGGCCACGGCGGCCCGGACGTCGACGTGGTCGGGCACCTCGGTGGTGAAGGCCCCACCGCGGGTGCGGACCCGGCCGGTGATCCGGGAGAGCCGGAAGACGCGCACGGCGGCCCGGTCGCGGTCCCAGCCGGCCACGTACCAGTGACCGCGCCAGCACTCCAGCGCCCACGGCTCGACCTGCCGCGGTTCGGGGCGCACGGCGTTGGCCTTGCGGTAGTCGAAGACGACGGGGCGACGTTCACGGGTGGCGACCATCAACGGCTCGAACGCCGGCTCCGGGGTCGGGATGCGCGGCTCGAGGGCGCTGTGCCCCGCGGGCTCCCGCACGTCGTCCCCGCCGTCGCCCTCGTCGTGGAAGGGCACGCCCGCGGCCCTCAGCTTCTGCAGGGCGCCGCTGGCGGCCTCGGCGAAGCGCGCCTGCTGCCAGACCTTGGCGGCCAGACTCAGCGCGGCCGCCTCCTCCGCGTCCAGGGCGATCTCCGGGAGGCGGTTGCGGTCGCGGCGGGCGAGGTACCCGATCTCCCCGTCGATGCTCTCCACCGTCTCGATGACCATGCCGAGCTCGCGCAGGTCGTCCTTGTCCCGCTCGAACATGCGGTTGAACGCCTCGTCGGAGCCGGTCTCGTGGTACGCCTCGATCGACGCCCGCAGCTCCCGCTTGCTGACCGGGCGCCGGGTGTTCATCAGGCACAACGCCAGGTTCATCAGCCGCTCGGCCTTGGCAATCGCCACTCGACGCAACCTTCTTCCTTCTTCAGCTCTCGGTCGAGACCCTATCGCGACCGGACTGCGCGGCCGAAGCGAAGCCCGGTTCCGGTGACCGCCTTCCTCCCCCTCCACGGCCCCCTCACGACGGAGCCCCCGCCGGACCGGCGATGCCGGTCGGCGGAGGCTCCGGGTCGTGGCCGGACCGGACGGGCCGGTCAGACGGACAGCAGGTCCACCACGAAGATCAGCGTCTCGCCCGGCTTGATGAGCGGGCTCGGGCTCTGGTTGCCGTAGGCGAGGTGCGCGGGGATGGTCAGCTCACGACGGCCGCCGACCTTCATGCCCTGCACGCCCTGGTCCCAGCCCTTGATGACCCGGCCACCGCCGAGCGGGAAGGTGAAGGGCGAATTGCGGTTCCAGCTGGCGTCGAACTCCTCGCCGGTGCTGAAGGCGACACCGACGTAGTGGACGGTGACGTTCTGGCCGGCCTTCGCCTCGGCGCCCTGGCCCTCCCAGATGTCCCTGATCACCAGTTCGGCCGGCGGCTCACCGCCGGGGAAGTCGATCTCGGGCTTCTCGATGCTCACGTACGTGCTCCTAAAGAGGTGCGGACAACCTGCCCAGTCTTACATCACCGCGAGGATGTCGAGACTGAACACCAGCGTGGACTTGGCCGGGATCCCCGGCTGTTCCTTGTCGCCGTAGCCGAGGTCCGGCGGCACCACGAGCATCACCCGGCTGCCGACCTTCTTGCCCGCCAGGCCCTCCTGCCAGCCCTTGATCAACTGTTGCAGCGGGAACTGCGCCAACTGGCCGTTCTTGTAGCTGGAGTCGAACTCCTTGCCGCCGTCCCACACCACGCCCTTGTACTGCAGCAGCAGGGTGTCGGTGGCCTTGACCGGCCGGCCGTCGCCCTCCAGCACGTAGTTGGCGACCAGCTTGGCCGGTGCGGCCGTCTTGGGCACCTCCACCGAGGGCGCGGCGCCGTCGGTGTTGGTGCCGACCTTGGGCAGCTTGGCGTCGTTCTGCGGGACGGCCTTGCCCTTGGCGGAGCTCTTGGCGTTGAAGGTGTCCACCACGTCGACGACGAACACCAGCGTGTCGGTGCCCTTGATGCCGGCGTCCGGCTGACCCTGCGCGCCGTAGCCAAGGTTCGGGGGGATCGCCAACTCGACCCGGTCCCCGACCTTCTTGCCCACCAGCGCCTTGTCCCAGCCCGGGATGACCCGGCCGACACCGATCGGGAAGAGAGCCGGCGCACCCCGGTCCCAGGAGTTGTCGAAGACCTTGGCCGTGTCCCAGATCTGGCCCAGGTAGTTCGCCTGGAGGTAGTCACCCTCGGCGACGGTCGTGCCGTTGCCCTGGATCAGGGTCCTGACGGCGAGATCCTTGCTCGGCTGTCCCTGCCCCTTGGCGACCGTCGGCTTCTCGCCGAACTTCGTGCCGCCCGTGATGTCCGGCAGCGGACCGTCGACGATCTTCACCGGCGCGGAGGACGACGCGGAAGTCGACGCGCTGACACCGGTCGCGGGCTTCCCGGACTTGTCGTCACCGCAGCCGGCGAGGGTGAGCAGGCCGGCAGGAACGGCCAAGAGAAGAGAGCGTCGGCGCACGGGGATCCCCATCAGGTCGATCTTGCGTTGTCGGGCGTGCGCGCCACTCTACGACGTGCACGGGGCCCCGTACGAACACGCACGGGGCCCCGCGTCGTCCACGCCACCGCCGCTACATGCCGGCGATCAGCTTCTCCACCCGGTCGTCCACCGATCGGAAGGGGTCCTTGCACAGCACGGTCCGCTGCGCCTGGTCGTTGAGCTTCAGGTGCACCCAGTCGACGGTGAAGTCGCGCCGCTGCTCCTGGGCACGGCGGATGAAGTCGCCGCGCAGCCGTGCCCGCGTCGTCTGCGGCGGCACGGACTTGGCCTCGAAGATCTTCAGGTCGTCGCAGATCCGCTTGGCCTGGCCCCGCTTCTCCAGCAGGTAGTACAACCCGCGGCGACGGTGGATGTCGTGGTACGCGAGGTCTATCTGCGCGATGCGCGGGTGCGACATCGTGATGTTGTCGCGCGCCCGGTAACGCTCGATCAGGCGGTACTTCATCACCCAGTCGATCTCGGTGCCGATCTTGTCGAGGTCACCGCTGGAGATCGACTCCAGGGTCCGGCCCCACAGTTCGAGGACCTGCTCGATGACACCGCTGCGGATGCCCCGCCGGTCGCAGAAGTCCACCGCCTTGGAGTAGTACTCCTCCTGGATCTCCAGGGCCGAGGCCTCCCGGCCCGAGGCGAGACGGACCTTGCGCTGGCCCGTTATGTCGTGCGACACCTCGCGGATCGCCCGGATCGGGTTCTCCAGCGTCAGGTCCCGCATCACGGTGCCCGCCTCGATCATGCGCAGCACCAGGTCGGTCGCGCCGACCTTCAGCAGCATGGTCGTCTCGGACATGTTCGAGTCGCCCACGATGACGTGCAGCCGACGGTAGCGCTCGGCGTCCGCGTGCGGCTCGTCCCGGGTGTTGATGATGGGCCGGGAGCGCGTCGTGGCCGAACTGACGCCCTCCCAGATGTGCTCCGCGCGCTGGCTGACGCAGTAGACCGCGCCGCGCGGGGTCTGCAGCACCTTGCCCGCGCCGCACAGCAACTGCCTGGTCACCAGGAACGGGATCAGGATGTCCGCGAGGCGCGAGAACTCCCCGTGCCGGGCGACCAGGTAGTTCTCGTGGCACCCGTAGGAGTTGCCGGCGGAGTCGGTGTTGTTCTTGAAGAGGTAGACGTCACCCGCGATGCCCTCCTCGTGCAGGCGCCGTTCGGCGTCCACCAGGAGGCCCTCGAGGATGCGCTCCCCCGCCTTGTCGTGGGTGACGAGTTCCGTCACGTTGTCGCACTCCGGAGTGGCGTACTCCGGGTGCGAACCCACGTCGAGGTAGAGACGGGCGCCATTGCGGAGGAAGACGTTGCTGCTACGACCCCATGACACGACACGGCGGAAGAGGTACCGCGCCACCTCGTCCGGGGACAGACGCCGCTGTCCCCGGAACGTGCACGTGACGCCGTACTCGTTCTCCAGCCCGAAAATGCGGCGGTCCATGATGAGACCTTACGCCTGATGCGTGGACCTCAAACCGGGTTGGACCACGGCGATTCGATCTTTTTCCGTTCCGGTTGCCGGCTCAGGGGGCATGAGGTACCGCCCACTGGCCACCAGGACGGCCAGCGCCACCACCCCACCGCCCCCCGCGACGGCGAAGGCCGCCGCCGCCCCACCGTACTGCGCGGCCGGTCCCGCCGCCGCCGTGCCGACCGCCGCACCCACCCCGAAGGTGGTGACGATCCATGAGAACGCCTCGGTCACCGTGCCCGCCGGGGCATGCCGGTCGACCACCACGAAAGCGCAGGCCAGAGAAGGTGCGAGGAACAACCCCGCCAGCGCCGCCAGGCCCGCCATCAGCGCGACCCCCGGCACCAGCGCCAGCGGCAGATAGCACACGGCCAGCCCCGCCATCAGCAGCCGCAGCCTCCGCTCCGGAACCCCGGCCCACTGCCCGGCCCCGTACACCACCCCGCCCGCCAGCGCCCCGGCACCGATCCCCGACAGCACGTAACTGGAGACCAGCCCACCGCCGTGGCCGTCCGCGTACGCCACCGCCGCCACCGCGATCGAGCCCAGCGCCAGCCCCACGAAGAAGAACGAACCCACCAGCGCGCGCAGCCCGGGCGCGCGCAGCGGCCCCAGCCAGTCCGGGGTGCGCGGCTGCGCCCGCCACGCCCGCGACGGCGGCGCGGTGACCACGCTCAGCGCCCCCGCCACACCGACGGCCGCGATCCACAGCAGCGCCGCGGACTCCGAGAACGCCGCCACGAGCAGGGTGACCAGCAGCGGCCCCACTGCGAACATGACCTCCTGCGCGGCCGCGTCCAGCGCGTAGGCGGCGTGGATCCGGTCCTCGCGCCTGAGCACGCTCGGCCACAGCGCCCGCAGGCCGCCCTCCAGGGGCGGCGTGCAGAAACCCGCCACCAGCATCGTGGCGTACGCCACGGGCAGTGGACGGGGCCCGGAGAACGCGAAGAGGGCCATGCCCGCGGCCGAGACCACCGCCGCCGGGAACATCACCCGCGGCTGCCCCAGACGGTCCACCGCCCGGCCCAGCAGGGGCTGCCCCACGGCGTTCGCGAGGCCGTAGGCGGCCGACAGCGCCCCCGCGAGGGCGAAGTCCCCGCCCTGCGCGCGGGTGAGCAGCACGATGCCCAGCGCCGCCGTCGCGTTCGGCAGCCGGCCGACCAGAGTGCCGGTGAGCAACCGCACCGCGTGCCGGGCCCGCAGCAGGTCCGCGTAGCCGGTCCCCATGGCCGCCCCTTCGCAAGTTGTACGTATAACTTCGCCGGTCATACGTACCATGAGCCCAGTCCGCCGGTCCAGCCGCACGCCCGCGCCGCCACCCGCCGGCCGCCCCGACAGCCGCCCAGCCGACCACCCGAAAGAGGCCCCACGGTGACCGACACAGCGCGCCCGACCTCACGCGACGTCGCACGCGCCGCCGGCGTCTCCCAGGCCACCGTCTCCCTCGTCCTCGGCGACAAATGGCGCGGCCGCGTCTCCGAACGCACCGCCGACACCGTCCGCACCGCCGCCCGCGACCTCGGCTACCGGCCCAACCTCGCCGCCCGCAACCTCCGCCTCGGCCGCACCCGCACCGCGCTCCTGGTCGTCCCCACCCTCACCAACGAGTACTTCGCCCGCGTCTACACCGGCGCCGCACGCGTCGCCGACGACCACGGCTTCGGCGTCGTCCTCTACCCCTCACCCGAAGGCGTCGGCCCCGCCCGCGACCCCTTCGGGTCCGCCCGCGCCGCCCTCGACGGCATCATCGCCTCCTCCATGGCCGCCGACGCCCTCGCCGCCATCGGCGACGGCGGCCTGCCCCTCGTCATGCTCGACGCCGACCCCGCACAGCCCGGCCCCGCCGCCACCGTCAACCTCGCCATCGCCGACGGCATGCGCCAGATCACCGGGCACCTCCTCGGCCTCGGCCACCACCCCGGCGACATCGCCCACCTCGCAGCGGGCATCGACACCTGGACCTTCCGCGAACGCGCCCAGGCCCTCGCCGCCGCCCTCGGCACCACCCCGCCCACCGAACGTTCACCGCTGACCTACGAGGACGCCCGCCAGGCCGCCGAACGCCTCCTCGCCCGCCCCGGCCCGCCCCCCACCGCCCTCGTCTGCGACGACGACGTCCTCGCCGTCGGCGCCTGCAAGGCACTGCGCCGCCACGGACTGCGCGTCCCCCACGACGTCTCCGTCACCGGCTACGACGACTCCGCCCTCGCCACCGCCGTCGAGCCCGAACTGACCACCGTCACCCTCCCCGCCGACGCCGTCGGCGCCCACGGCATGACCGCGCTCCTCGACACCCTCGCCGACCGCCCCGCCAGCGGCACCGAGCTCCCCGTCCACCTCGTCGTCCGCGGCTCCACCGCCCCACCACGCCGGCCCTGAGACGCCGAACGCCCCGGCCGCCGAAAGGCGACCGGGGCGTCGAGAACGAGCCGCAGCCCGTCACACGTCCTCGTCGAGCTCCGGAAGATCGTCGTCCCCCTCCGCGGGAGCGGCCGACGGAGCGGACTCGCCCGCCTTCCCCGCCGACGCCGGCCCCTCCCCCTCCAGCAGCCGCGACAGCTGCCGGCCCAGGATCCGCTTGAACTTGCGCTGCTGCGGCCGCGTACGGTCCAGCACCGCGACCTCCAGCTGCTCCGCCGTGAGCTGCCGGTCACTGCCGTTGCTGTCCCGGCTCAGCGACTCCACCGCCAGCTTCAGCGCCTCCGCCAGCGTCATGCCGTCACGGTGCCGCTGATCCAGGTAACTGCCGATCTGATCGGAATTGCCACCCACCGCCACCGCACCGTGCTCGTCCACGATCGAACCATCGTGCGGCAGCCGGTAGATCTGGTCCTCCGAGGGGTCCGCACCCACCTCCGCGACGATCAGCTCGACCTCGTAGGGCTTCTCCCCCACGCTCGAGAAGATCGTGCCGAGCGTCTGCGCGTACACGTTCGCCAGACCGCGCGCGGTCACGTCGTCACGGTCGTAGGTGTAACCCCGCAGATCGGCGTAGCGCACCCCACCGATCCGCAGGTTCTCGAACTCGTTGTACTTGCCCACCGCCGCGAAGGCGATCCGGTCGTAGATCTCACTGACCTTGTGCAGGGCACGGGACGGGTTCTCGGCGATGAAGACGATGCCGTCGGTGTACTGGAGCACGACGACGCTGCGCCCGCGCGCGATGCCCTTGCGGGCGAACTCCGCACGGTCGGCCATGGCCTGCTGGGGTGAGACATAGAACGGCGTCGACACCGGCTATCCGTCCCTTTCTGTCAGTAGCGAGTGCATCTCGGACGACCCGGTCAGAGCAGCCCGGCCCGCGGGCCGTCCGGCAGCTCCAGCCGCCGCTCGTGGACGGCCCGGACGACCTCCGCCGCCTCCGCCTCGGTCAGCCTGCGGAAGCCCTCCTCGGTGATGACCATGACGATCGGATAGATCCGCCGCCCCAGGTCCGGGCCACCCGTCGCCGAGTCGTCGTCCGCCGCGTCGTACAGCGCCTGGACCACCAGCGTCGCCGCCTGCGACTCCGTGAGATCCGGCTTGTACAGCTTCTTCATCGAGCCCCGCGCGAACACCGAGCCCGAACCCGTCGCCGCGAAGCCGTGCTCCTCGGAACGGCCGCCCGTCACGTCGTAGGAGAAGATGCGCCCCTTCTCCCGGTCCGTGTCGTAGCCGGCGAACAGCGGCACCACCGCCAGCCCCTGCAGCGCCATCCCCAGGTTCCCCCGGATCATGGTCGACAGGCGGTTCGCCTTGCCCTCCAGGGAGAGCGTCGCGCCCTCGATCTTCTCGTAGTGCTCCAGCTCCAGCTGGAACAGCTTCACCATCTCCACCGCCAGGCCCGCCGTGCCCGCGATGCCGACCGCCGAGTACTCGTCGGCCGGGAAGACCTTCTCGATGTCCCGCTGCGCGATGACGTTGCCCATCGTGGCCCGCCGGTCACCGGCGAGCACCACGCCGCCGGGGAACGCCGCGGCCACGATCGTCGTGCCGTGCGGGAGCTCGACGGCCCCCTTCACGGCGGGCAGGGTGCGGTTGCCCGGGAGCATGTCCGGCGCGTGCGCCCCCAGGAAGTCCACGAACGAGGACGAGCCAGGCGTCAGGAAGGCAGCTGGTAGACGCCCGGTGCTACGAGTGTTGGCTTCCACACGTTTCCTTCCACATAGGCGGCCGCCCGCCGAATGACGTCGGGCCGATCCTTGAACTGCCCCAGCGGAGCGTTGCAGCTGAAGCACAGTACGCCACGGACCCTACCCGTCCCGTGGTCGTGATCCACATGTTCGGCCGGGGCGTCCAGACAAATACAGCAGATACCGAACTGCCCACTGACCATGGCGTCCCGCTCGGCCTCGGTCATGCCGTATTTCCGTTTGAGGTGGCCGGCGCGGCCTTCCGCCGCCCGGCACGACTTGCACCGGCTCGACAGGCCGTCCGACGCGCTGCTGTTACGGTCCCACTCGCTGTGCGGCTTGGTCTCCCCGCAACGACGGCAGTGCTTGTGCCCATCGGGCACAAGCACTCGCGGCCGCACGTTCTTGCCCTTCGCCAACTGTCTCTGCTGGTGGTACTCGGCCCAGCACTCCCGGCAGTAGGCCTGAAGACCGTCACGCGACGCTCTGTTCCTGGCGAACGCGCCGCACGAGAGCAGTTGCTTGCACCGCGAGCACCGCTTCACCCCCTCGTTCATATACGTGGACTACTGTCCGCCCTTCTGAACGAACGAGCGCACGAAATCCTCCGCATTCTCCTCGAGGACGTCGTCGATCTCGTCCAGCACGGAGTCCACGTCGTCCGACAGCTTCTCGTGCCGTTCCTTGAGGTCAGAGGCCTCCTGCGCGTCCTGCGCGGTCTCCTCGACCTCCTCGGTCGAACGCGTGGCCTTCTGCTGCCCGCCGCCGGTGTCCTTGGTAGCCATGTGTCCCTCACCCCGCTCGGTGTCCATGTCCTACAAGATCAGACCCTACAAGGAGGGTCTGACATCGGCCCCCGGTATTGCCCAACGTCCGGGGGCCACCCCGATGATTCCCGGTTCGGACGGTTTTCAGCCCTGCTCAGCCGCCCGACAGGATCCGCACCAGTTCCTCCGCGGTGCGGCAGCGGTCCAGCAGTTCCTTGACGTGGTTGCGAGTGCCCCGCAGCGGCTCCAGCGTCGGGACGCGCTGCAGGGAGTCCCGCCCGGGGAGGTCGAAGATCACGGAGTCCCAGGAGGCCGCCGCGACGTCGTCCGCGTACTGCTCCAGGCAGCGGCCGCGGAAGTAGGCGCGGGTGTCCTCCGGGGGCTTGCCCACGGCCCGCAGGACCTCTTCCTCGGTCAGCAGCCTGCGGATGCGGCCGCGGGCCTCCAGGCGGTTGTAGAGGCCCTTCTCGGGGCGCACGTCGGCGTACTGGAGGTCGACGAGGTGGAGCCGGGCGGCGTCCCACTCGAGGGAGTCGCGGCGCCGGTAGCCCTCGAGGAGCTCGCGCTTGGCGATCCAGTCCAGTTCGCCGGCCAGGCTCATGGGGTCGCCCTCGAGCCGGTTGAGCACGTCCTCCCAGCGTGCGAGGACGTCCTTGGTCTGGTCGTCGGCGTCGGTGCCGAAGCGGTCCTCGACGTACTTGCGGGCCAGCTCGCAGTACTCCATCTGGAGCTGTACGGCGGTCAGCGTACGACCGCTGCGCAGCGTGATGAGCCGTCGCAGGGTGGGGTCGTGGCTGACCTGGTGCAGGGTGCGTACGGGTTGGTCGACGGCGAGGTCGACGTTGATGAAGCCGTCCTCGATCATCGACAGGACCAGGGCGGTGGTGCCGAGCTTGAGGTAGGTGGAGATCTCCGACAGGTTCGCGTCGCCGATGATCACGTGCAGCCGGCGGTACTTCTCGGCGTCGGCGTGCGGTTCGTCGCGGGTGTTGATGATGGGCCGTTTGAGGGTGGTCTCGAGTCCGACCTCGACCTCGAAGTAGTCGGCGCGCTGGCTGATCTGGAAGCCGTGCTCGTGGCCGTCCTGGCCGATGCCGACGCGGCCGGCGCCGGTGACGACCTGGCGGCACACGAAGAAGGGCGTGAGGTGGCGCACGATGTCCGAGAAGGGGGTCTCCCGCTTCATCAGGTAGTTCTCGTGGGTGCCGTAGGACGCGCCCTTGTTGTCGGTGTTGTTCTTGTACAGGTGGATCGGCTGGGCGCCGGGGAGCTGGGCGGCGCGTTCGGCGGCCTCGGCCATGATGCGCTCGCCGGCCTTGTCCCACAGGACGGCGTCACGGGGGTTGGTGACCTCCGGGGCGCTGTACTCGGGGTGGGCGTGGTCGACGTACAGCCGGGCTCCGTTGGTGAGGATGACGTTGGCGAGGCCGATGTCCTCGTCGGTGAGCTGGCTGGTGTCCGCGGCCTCGCGGGCGAGGTCGAAGCCGCGGGCGTCCCGCAGTGGGTTCTCCTCCTCGAAGTCCCAGCGGGCGCGGCGCGCCCGGTGCATCGCCGCCGCGTAGGCGTTGACGACCTGGGACGAGGTGAGCATGGCATTGGCGTTCGGGTGGCCCGGAACGGAGATCCCGTACTCCGTCTCGATGCCCATTACTCGCCGTACGGTCATGCGGCCCTCCTTGCCCGGCTTCGGCCCGTGCTGGGCCGGTCGCTCAAGTACCGCTTCGCGTGTGGACCTCGTGCGGTACCGCTGAGCCTAGAACGCGATGGCGGTGGTGGGGAGATCATTACGCGCTTTCGTGGGTGGTGCCCGGGTGAAATGCCCCGGCTGCGGGTGCCCCTGCGTGGGCACCCGCAGCCGGGGGGTGGTCGCGTGTTACAGGTACTGGCCCGTATTGGCGACGGTGTCGATGGAGCGCCCGGTGTCGGCTCCCTGCTTGCCGGTGACGAGGGTGCGGATGAAGACGATCCGCTCGCCCTTCTTGCCGGAGATGCGGGCCCAGTCGTCCGGGTTGGTGGTGTTGGGCAGGTCCTCGTTCTCCTTGAACTCGTCCACGCAGGCGGCGAGCAGGTGGGAGACGCGCAGGCCCCGTTGGTCGTGGTCGAGGAAGGCCTTGATCGCCATCTTCTTGGCCCGGTCGACGATGTTCTGGATCATGGCGCCGGAGTTGAAGTCCTTGAAGTAGAGGACTTCCTTGTCACCGTTGGCGTAGGTGACCTCCAGGAAGCGGTTCTCCTCGGACTCGGAGTACATCCGCTCGACCACGGACTGGATCATGGCCTCGACGGTGGCCGCGGGCGACCCGCCGTGCTCGGAGAGGTCCTCTCCGTGCAGCGGGAGGGTCGTCACGAGGTACTTGGAGAAGATGTCCTTGGCCGCCTCGGCGTCCGGCCGCTCGATCTTGATCTTCACGTCCAGGCGGCCGGGCCGCAGGATCGCGGGGTCGATCATGTCCTCGCGGTTGGAGGCGCCGATGACGATGACGTTCTCCAGGCCCTCCACGCCGTCGATCTCGGCGAGCAACTGGGGGACGATGGTGTTCTCCACGTCCGAGCTGACGCCGGAGCCGCGGGTGCGGAAGAGGGATTCCATCTCGTCGAAGAAGACGATGACGGGTGTGCCCTCGCTCGCCTTCTCCCTGGCACGCTGGAAGACCAGGCGGATCTGCCGCTCGGTCTCCCCGACGTACTTGTTGAGCAGCTCGGGGCCCTTGATGTTCAGGAAGTAGCTCTTGCCCTGGGGCTGTCCCGTGACTTCGGCGACCTTCTTGGCAAGGGAGTTGGCGACGGCCTTGGCGATGAGCGTCTTGCCGCAGCCGGGGGGGCCGTAGAGGAGCACGCCCTTGGGCGGGCGGAGCTCGTACTCCTTGAACAGCTCGGCGTGCAGGTAGGGCAGTTCGACGGCGTCGCGGATCTGCTCGATCTGGTTGCTGAGGCCGCCGATCTGGCGGTAGTCGATGTCGGGGACTTCTTCGAGGACGAGTTCCTCGACCTCGCTCTTGGGGACCCGCTCGTAGACGTATCCGGAGCGCGGTTCGAGCAGCAGCGCGTCGCCGGCGCGGAGGGTGCCGTCCAGCAGCGGCTCGGCGAGCCGCACCACCCGTTCCTCGTCGGTGTGCCCGATGACCAGAGCGCGCTCGCCGTCCTCGAGGATCTCCTTGAGGGTGACGATGTCTCCGATGCGCTCGAACTGCATGGCCTCGACCACGTTGAGTGCCTCGTTGAGCATGACTTCCTGGCCGCGCCGCAGGTCGTCGAGCTCGACGGACGGGCTGACGTTCACCCGCAGCTTGCGGCCGCCGGTGAAGATGTCGGCGGTCCCGTCCTCGTTGGCCTGCAGGAAGACGCCGAATCCGGCGGGGGGCTGTGCGAGCCGGTCCACCTCCTCCTTGAGGGCCACGATCTGGTCTCGGGCCTCGCGCAGGGTGTTCGCCAGCCGCTCGTTCTGAGCGGACACGCCTGCCAGGTTGGTCTGCAGCTCGACGATCCGCTCCTCGAGAATCCTCGTGTGCCGCGGAGAGTCGGCGAGCTTACGTCGCAGGACGGCGATCTCCTGCTCAAGAAAGGCGACCTGGCTCATGGGGTCTTCCGATCCACGAGCGGGTCGGCCGCCACGGTTGATGTCGTCGTCGTGGGCCGCCACGGTCCTCACCTCCTCCAAGGGGAGCTGGACGCTTCCAGACCCTACCTGGGCCAGTAGGGGTTGAAACCCCTAGATCACAAAGACGTCCGGGGTGTGTCCGATCTTCACCCTTGCGCACGTCCTCCCGCCAGGGAGATACCCAGCCATCACCATCCGAAAGCGGCCGGTTGTATCGTCGGTTCGGTCAACGCCCGTCAAGGGCTGTCCCTTCCCGAACGATGAACGGCAGGCGAGATACCGGTGAGCGACGAAGTCGTCGAGGCGCTTGAGGTCTGGATCGATCAGGACCTGTGCACCGGGGACGGCATCTGTGTGCAGTACGCGCCCGAGGTCTTCGAGCTGGACATCGACGGGCTCGCCTATGTGAAGGGCGAGGACGCCGAACTCCGTCAGGCACCCGGGGCGACGGCCCCGGTTCCCCTGCCGCTGTTGACCGATGTGGTGGATTCGGCCAGGGACTGCCCTGGCGACTGTATTCATGTGCGTCGGGTCTCGGACAGTGTAGAGCTGTACGGACCAGACGCGGAGTGATCCGTCACATGCCCTTCGCGAGCGGGCCCGGGATCGCGCGGTAGGTGCCGGACCGCCATTCCCAGCTGTAGTCGCGCTGCTGGTCCGGGCAGCACCGGGGGACGTCGTCGGTGGAGTAGCCGAGGACGGTGGCCCGGACGGTGCGGCCGTCGGCCCGCAGTCCCTTGAAGCTGCGCTGCTCCTTGGGGTCGACCAGCGTCGCGGCGATGCGGGGGGCGTTGCCGGCGGACGGGTCGGCCGACAGCACGTACAGGCCGCTGGGCGGGGTGCCGGTCTCGGAGTGGCAGCGTGCGACGGCGACGGTCTCGGGGCGGCCGTCCCCGTCGAGGTCGGCCGAGGTCCGGTCCACGACGTCCACGGGTGCGCCGGCGCATTCCAGGGGGAAGCGGACGGCCTCGGGGTCCGGGGGCGCGACGGCGGGCGCGGCCTCGCCGCCTCGGGCGCCGGCGGCGGGCTTGTCGGCGGAGGCGGCGCCGGCCGGGTGCACGAGCGTGGCACTGCCCATGACGGCGGCGATCACCGCGGCGGTCGTGATCCAGTGCACCGAGCGGGCTCGGGTGTGCGGGAGGGCCGGCCCTGCGGATGGCTGCACGCGCCTGTCTCCTGTGGAGTCGGTCGAGCTGGGTTGGCCAGCATCGTGCCACAGGTCACAGCCGGCAGGCACGACCGGGGCCCTGTCCGGGGCTGTTCGCGCATGTGGCGAAGCGCCGCCGCCGGAGTGTCCGGCGGCGGCGCTTCGGGGTCGGGTGGTTACGCTCCGCCGGAGGCCGGCTTGCCGCCGCCCGGGCCGGTGTAGTCCTCGCCGTACGCGCCGGGCGCGGGGCGCCTGCGCCGTACCGGCGGCTCGACGCCGTCGGCGAGACGGCGCGCGGTGAGCAGGAAGCCGGTGTGCCCGATCATGCGGTGGTCGGGGCGGACGGCCAGGCCCTCGATGTGCCAGGTGCGGACCATGGTCTCCCAGGCGGACGGCTCGTTGAACGTGCCGTGCTCACGGATCGCCTCGACGGTGCGGGCGAGCTGGGTGGTGGTGGCCACGTAGGCGCAGAGGATGCCGCCGGGGACGAGCGCCTTGGAGACGGCCTCCAGGCACTCCCAGGGCGCGAGCATGTCGAGGATGACCCGGTCGACGTCGGCGTCGCTGAGGTTGTCCTGCAGGTCACCGACGGTGAGCTGCCAGGCGGGGTGCGGGCCGCCGAAGTACCGCTCGACGTTCTGGGTGGCGATCTCGGCGAAGTCGGCGCGGCGCTCGTAGGAGTGCAGCATTCCCTTGTCGCCCACGGCGCGCAGCAGGAACATGCTGAGTGAGCCGGAGCCGACGCCTGCCTCCACGACGCGCGCGCCGGGGAAGATGTCGGCCATCGACAGGATCTGCCCGGCGTCCTTGGGGTAGACCACGGCGGCGCCGCGGGGCATGGACAGGACGTAGTCGGGGAGCAGGGGGCGCAGCGCGAGGTAGGCGACGTTTCCCGTGGTACGGACAACACTGCCCTCGGGGGCGCCGATCAGCTCGTCGTGGGGGAAGGAACCCTTGTGGGTGTGGAAGTTCTTCCCGGCCTCGAGCGTGAACGTGTAGTGGCGTCCCTTGGGATCGGTGAGCTGGACCTGGTCCCCGACCTTGAAGGGCCCGCGACGGCGGGCGGCACCGGTCGGTTCGGACATGCGGACAAGCGTACCGGTGTTTTTCCGGGGCTCGGTTCGCAGCTTTTTTCAAGGGCTCGGTTCGCCTCCGGGGCGCTCCCCTTTTTCAAGGGCTCGGTTCGCCTCCGGGGCACCCTCTGCACCTGTCGACGGTCGACCGTGCTCGCCTCCTCGTCCCTCGGAGCCTCCGCGCGCTCTCCCTTTCGACAGGCGCGGGCCCCTTCGGCTCACTCGCTGGGTCACGCGTGCGTGCCGTCCGGCCCCACCGTGGCGAGGCAGCCGTCCATGCGACTTGTTCCGGTGCAGCCCGTGGAGGGCTGCCTCGGCGAGTGAGCCGAAGGGCGCGGACGGTGTCGAAAGTGGAGAGCGCGCGGAGGTCGCGAGGAACGAGTGACCGAGCACGGTCGACCGTCGACACCGTCTGAAGCGCCCCGGAGGCGAACCGAGCCCCTAGGAAGGACGAGCCATGGCGGCGAGGAAGGCCTTCTCCACGTCGGCGGTGGACAGGACGCCGTAGACCTCGCCGGAGTTCTCGATGACGAGGTACTCCGTGGCGGGGGTGGCGCGCAGGGTGTCGAGCAGGTCCTCGCCGGCGAGTTCCGCGGAGACCTTCATGCCCGGCTTGATGTCCTGGGCGAGGCCGGAGACGGCGACCCAGGGGCGGCGGTGCTCGGGGACGCCCACGATGGCGGCCTCGCGGACGACGGCGGTGGGGGTGCCCTGGCCGTCGACGACGACGAGGGCGCGGGCGCCGGCCTCGTTGGCCCGGCGCAGGGCCTCGGACAGCGGGGTGTCGGAGCTGACCGGCAGCGCGCGCCGGGTGAGGGTGCGGGCCTGCAGTTCGGGGAGGTGCTCGCGCAGCCGTGCCACGCGCAGGCTGTTGCCCGCGCCGGTCCAGATGATGGCGGCGAGGATGGCCGCGAGCAGGGCGTCGGTGAGGGAGTCGAGTCCGGTGGCGCCCTCGCCGCCGTCGTTCATGCCGCCGGCGTACGACAGCAGGGGCAGGCCGACGAGGACGGCGATGGCCAGCACCCGGCCGGTCCAGGCGGCGGCGACGGTCCCGGTCATGGCCTTGCCGCTGGCCTTCCAGATGATGGCGCGAAGCATCCGCCCGCCATCGAGTGGGAGGCCGGGCAGCAGGTTGAAGGCGGCCACGAGCAGGTTGCTGATCATGAGTCCGGCGAGCAGCACGCCGGGGACGGTGTCCGGGTCGACGCCGTGCATGGCGAGGTAGAAGACCCCGGCGAGGACGAGGGAGAGCAGGGGGCCGACGAAGGCGAGGACGAATTCGCGACCGGGGGTCTCGGACTCCTTCTCGATCTCGGAGACGCCGCCGAAGAACTGCAGCTGGATGCGGCGCACGGGCAGGTCGAAGCGGAGGGCGGCCACGGTGTGGGCGAGTTCGTGGACGAGCACGGAGGCGTAGAAGGCGACCGCGAAGAAGAGCGCGACGAGGTAGCGGGCGCCGCCGAGCTCGGGCAGGACGCGGTCGAGCTGTCCGCCGAACACCCAGGTGATGAGGGCCGCCACGAGGAACCAGCTGGGCGCGACGTAGACGGGCACGCCGAAGAAGCGGCCCATGAGGATGCCGCCACCGGGTCCCCGGGGAGGTTTCGCGGGCCCGTCGCCGGGTCCGGGAGTCCCCTCGCCGCCCGGCGGCGGCTGCTGGCTCTCGCTCACTGGTTCCCCTCTGTCACTGATGCTCCGACGTCGATGGTATTGCCCGGTTGGGGCGACCCGACACCGGCTGTCGGCGCCACCCCTTAGGGTCCTGCCATGGGCACCAGCACCGAAGCCGTTCCCCCGAGGCCGCCGTCCTCCCTGTCGCCGTCCCGCGCGGCCGACTTCATGCGTTGCCCGCTGCTGTACCGGCTGCGGGTGATCGACAGGCTGCCGGAGCAGCCGAGCCGGGCCGCGACGCGGGGCACGGTGGTGCACGCGGTGCTGGAGCGCCTTTTCGACGTCCCGGCGGCCGAGCGGACGGCGGACCGGGCCCGGGCGATGGTGCCGGGGCAGTGGCAGCGGCTGCTGGAGACGCGTCCGGAGCTGTCGGAGCTGTTCGCCGCGGGGGACGGGAACGGTCTGGCGGAGTGGCTGGAGGAGGCGGCCCGGCTGGTCGAGCGGTGGTTCTCCCTGGAGGACCCCACGCGGCTGGAGCCGGCCGAGCGCGAGCTGTACGTGGAGACGGAGCTGGAGTCGGGGCTGACGCTGCGCGGATACATCGACCGTCTGGACGTGGCGCCGGCCTCGGGCGATCTGCGGGTGGTGGACTACAAGACGGGCCGGGCGCCGCGCCCCGAGTACGCGGACGAGGCGCTGTTCCAGATGAAGTTCTACGCGCTGGTGCTGTGGCGGCTGCGGGGTGTGGTCCCGCGCCGGCTGCAGCTGGTCTACCTGGGCAGCGGTGAGGTGCTGACGTACGACCCGTCCGAGGCCGATCTGCTGGCGGTGGGGCGGAAGCTGGAGGCGCTGTGGGAGGCGATCACGCGGGCCACGCAGTCGGGTGACTGGCGGCCCCGTCGGAGCCGGCTGTGCGACTGGTGCGACCACCAGGCGGTGTGCCCGTCCTTCGGGGGGACTCCCCCTCCGTATCCGCTGCCGGTCGTGGGGGAGAATGGGGAGTCCTGAGGGGGAAGGAGATCCTGTGGCGATTCGCGTCCTGCTGGTGGACGACCAGCCGCTGCTGCGCACGGGCTTCCGGATGATCCTGGAGGCCGAGAAGGACCTGGCGGTGGTCGGTGAGGCGGGGGACGGCCAGCAGGCTCTGGAGCAGGTGCGGGCGCTTCAGCCCGATGTGGTGCTGATGGACATCCGCATGCCGCGGATGGACGGGGTGGAGGCGACCCGGCAGATCACCGGGCCGGGCCGGGACGGTCCGGCGAAGGTGCTGGTGCTGACCACGTTCGATCTCGACGAGTACGTGGTGGAGGCGCTGCGTGCGGGCGCGAGCGGCTTTCTGCTGAAGGACGCGCCCGCGCACGAGCTGCTGCAGGCGATCCGGGTGGTCGCGGCGGGTGAGGCGATGCTCGCGCCGAGCATCACGCGGCGGCTGCTGGACAAGTACGCGGGGCGGCTGCCGTCGGGCGAGGAGCAGGTGCCGCAGGCGTTGGACACGTTGACCGACCGCGAGGTCGAGGTGCTGAAGCTGGTGGCTCGGGGCCTGTCGAACGCGGAGATCGCCGCGGAGCTGTTCGTGAGCGAGACGACGGTGAAGACCCATGTGGGCCATGTGCTGACGAAGCTGGCGCTGCGCGACCGCGTGCAGGCGGCGGTCTACGCGTACGAGAGCGGACTGGTGCGCCCCGGGGCGCAGTAGCTCCCCGGGGCGCGGTGGTGCGTGCGGGCCCGCCCGGACGGTGTGTCGCCGGAACGTCGGGGCGTCCTCGCGGCGCCCCGTGAGCGCAGGGCTGTGTGGGGGGCGGGTCCGTTCCCGGTGGCGGCTGTCGCCGCGGGCTTCCGGCTCGGGCGGGTCGGCCTCGGCCGGCCGGACGGGGGTGGATTCCCGGTCCGGCCGGCCGGTGGCTCATCCGGTCACGCCGCGACCGATCTCCCAGAACTGGGCGCTGGAGGAGGAGTTGAGGAACCATTCGGCTCCTGTGATGCCGTCGCGGCTGGCGACGAACTGCTTGTCCTGGAACAGCGGGATCATCGGGAGGTCGCTCGACAGGATGACCTGCATCTGCGCGAAGTCCTTGTCCGTCTTGCTGCGGTCCGCGGACTGGCGGGTCTCCGGCAGGAGCGAGTTCTTGATGCTCGAGCCCTTGTAGTTGAGGTCGAGGAACCCGTCGTCCGCGAAGAACGGGGCGATGTAGGTCTCGGGGTCCGGGAAGTCGGGGAGCCAGCTGAGCGAGTAGGCGGCGAACTGCCCGCCGGCGATGCCCTTCAGGAACTTCTTCCAGGTGATCGGATGGAGGGTCACGTCGAACAGCCCGGTGGCCTCGAGCTGCTTCTTCAGGTTCTCGGCCTCCTCCTTGTCCGGCGTGGAGGGGTGCTCGGTCGGGTAGGTCCAGGTGAACTTGACCGGGGTGCTGATGCCCGCGGCGGACAGCACCTGGGCGGCCTTGTCGCGGCTGGGCTCGCCGTACTCGTTGAAGTACGAGTTGGTGTGGCCGGTGATGCCGGTCGGGACGGCGCCGAACAGCGGGGAGGCGGTGCGGCCGGTCACGTCACGGGTGAGGGTGTCGCGGTCGACGACGCGGGCGATGGCCTCACGGACGGCCTTCTTCTTCACCGACGGGTCGTCGAGGTTGAAGAACATGTAGCGGACCGAGGCACCGGGGGTCTCGGTCAGCTTGATGTCCTGGGTCGTGCCCTTCTGGAGCTCGTTGATCTGGGCTGCCGTCAGGGTGCGGTTGACCAGGTCGACTTCGCCGTCCTTGAGCGCCTTCAGCATGTCGGGGGCCGAGGCGAAGAACCGGACCTCGACCTTGTCGTTGCTGCGCTTGTCGAACAGGCCGGTGTAGTTCGGGTTGGCGCTGAGGACCGCCTTGCCGTCCTTCCACGAGTCCAGCTTGTACGGGCCGGAGCCCTCCATCTTCAGGCCCTTGAGCGGCTCGCTGGCGCTGTAGACCTCGCTGTCGACGATGGCGGCGGCCGGTGTCGCGAGCTTGTAGGGGAACGTGGCGTCGGACGTCTTGAGGTGGAAGACGACGGTCTTCGGGTCCGGGGCCTCGACGCTGTCGATGTTCACCAGGAGGCTCGCCGGGCCGATGTCGCTGTTGATCTTCAGTACGCGGTCGACCGAGAACTTGACGTCCTCCGAGGTGAGCGCGTGACCGTTGGCGAACTTCAGGCCGTCGCGCAGGGTGCAGCGGTAGGTCTCCGACTTGGTGTCGGAGAACTCGCAGGACTTGGCCGCGTCCGGCTCGGGGGTGTTGGAGCTGCGCGCGTAGCCGAGCAGCATCTGGAAGGTGTTGTTCAGGAAGCTGTACGTGCCGCCGTCGTACGCCGTGGCCGGGTCGAGGGGGGAAGGCTGGTCCGCGGACACCGCGATGGGGTCCGTGGTCCCGATGACGACCGCGTCACCGCCGCCGCCACCGCCGGTCGAGTCACCGCATCCGGCGAGTACGGGCGCGGCGAGGCCCAGCAGGGCCGGCAGCACCAGTAGCTTGCGATTCATCCTCGTTGTTCTCCCTCTTCCGGCCGTCGGCCGTGCAGTGTCGAGCGGGGCGACGATACCCGTAATTGCCGGGGGTCGGCATTCCGTCGGACCGCCCACGCACACGGAGAAGTTGAGCCCGCGTCACGGCTGGATAACAGGGCGTGCGTTGCCGATATCCGGTCGCCGGAACGAACAACCCGCGACCCATCCAATCCGGACACAACGGCACTGACCACACCGCGAGGACAAGGGTCGGAGCACGTCCGGCCCGCACTGTCGACGGCGCGGACTGTGAGAAGGATCACTCTTCGGGGAGCCGCCCGGTAAACAATTCGACCCCCCGAATCGTCACGGAAAATAGCCGGGCAAACGCCCTGGGTTTCCACTCAATTCACGGCGACGCTCAGTGAACGGGTGTAATCAGAGAGCGCAGAAAAGGCACGTCGACCCGCTCCAGGGAACTCACCACCGTGCGCCCGGGGGCCGGTGCGATGGGGGTGATGGACGGGACGGCCACGATGTGGCAGCCCGCCGCCTCGGCGGCCGCGACGCCGGTAGGGGTGTCCTCGACGACCACGCATCGCGACGGGTGCGCGCCCAGCCGTGCGGCGGCCGTCAGATAGGGGTCCGGGTGCGGCTTGGTCCGTTCGATCTCGTCGCCGGCGAGGGAGAAGGCGAAGTGGTGGGGGCCGAGCGACAGCATGACGGCGTCGATGATGCGCCGGTGGGAGGCGGAGACGAGGGCGGCGGGCACCCCGTGCGCGGCCAGGTCGGTGAGCAGCCGCTGGGCGCCCGGCATGAGCGGCACGCCACGCCCGATGAGCTCGACGAAACGCAGGTTGATCAGGGTGGACAGCTCTGCGAGCGTGGCGTCCGTCCCGGTGACCGAGATGAGGTGTCCCAGGCTGCGGGTCATGGGGCCGCCGACGACGACCTCGCGGTGGGTGTCGTCCAGCACGTGGCCGAGTTCGGCGAAGACCTCGACCTCCGCGTTCCACCAGAATCCCTCGGTGTCGACCAGCGTGCCGTCCATGTCCAGGAGCACGGCCTGCAGGCCCGCCTCCCGGGCCGGCCGGATCTCGGTGGCGGGAATACCGCTCGTCATGCGCCCCACTCCTCTGCGTCCAGGGGGCACAAAGGCCGGTCGCCTCGCGCCCGGGTGGTGGGGCGTGCGACCGGCCAGGTGCCGTATCGGACCGTCCACTATACGACGTACGTCCGGCTACCGCGCGTTGAAGTAGGTGGCCTCCGGGTGATGGATGACGATCGCGTCGGTGGACTGCTCCGGATGGAGCTGAAACTCCTCCGAAAGGCGGACCCCGATCCGCTCGGGCTCCAGCAGCTCCGCGATCTTGGCCCGGTCCTCCAGGTCGGGGCAGGCGCCGTAGCCCAGGGAGAAGCGGGCGCCCCGGTACTTCAGGGCGAACATGTCCTCCATGGCGGCCGGGTCCTCCGCGGCGAAGCCGAGTTCGGCGCGGACCCGGGCGTGCCAGTACTCGGCGAGGGCCTCGGCCAGCTGGACGGACAGGCCGTGCAGCTCGAGGTAGTCGCGGTAGGCGTCGGCGGCGAAGAGTTCGTTGGCCGCCTCGGAGATCCGGTTGCCGACGGTGACGACCTGCAGGCCGACCACGTCGGTCTCGCCGGACTCCTCCGGGCGGAAGAAGTCGGCCAGGCACAGGCGGCGGCCGCGGCGCTGGCGGGGGAAGGTGAAGCGGGTCCGCTCGGTGCCGTCCTCGTGAAGGATGATCAGGTCGTCGCCCTTGGAGACGCAGGGGAAGTAGCCGTGGACGACGGCCGCCTCGAGCAGCCCTTGGCTCTGCAGACGGTCCAGCAGCCCGCGCAGCCGCGGGCGGCCCTCGGTCTCCGCCAGTTCCTCGTACGTCGGGCCGCCGGACCGCGCCTGCTTCAGCCCCCACTGGCCCTTGAACAGGGCGCCCTCGTCCAGCCAGGACGCGTAGTCCCCCAGCGGGATGCCCTTGACGATCCGGGAGCCCCAGAAGGGCGGGGTGGGCACCGGGTTGTCGACGGCGACGTCGGAGCGGATCTGGCCCCGGTTCTCCTCGGGCTCGGGGACGACGCCCGCCCGGGCTGCCACCCGGCGCTGCTTGAGCTCGGGAAGGGCGGCGCCGGGCACTCCGCGCTTGACGGCGATCAGGGCGTCCATCAGGCGCAGCCCCTCGAAGGCGTCGCGGGCGTAGCGGACCTCGCCCTCGTAGAGCTCGTGGAGGTCCTGCTCGACGTAGGCCCGGGTGAGCGCCGCGCCGCCGAGGATGACCGGGTAGCGGGCGGCGAGACCGCGCTGGTTGAGCTCCTCCAGGTTCTCCTTCATGATCACCGTGGACTTCACCAGCAGGCCGGACATCCCGATGACGTCGGCGGAGTGCTCGCTCGCCGCGTCGAGGATCGCCGAGACGGGCTGTTTGATCCCGAGGTTGACCACGTTGTAGCCGTTGTTGGACAGGATGATGTCCACGAGGTTCTTGCCGATGTCGTGGACGTCGCCGCGGACGGTGGCCAGCACGATGGTGCCCTTGCCGGAGGCGTCGGACTTCTCCATGTGCGGTTCGAGGTGGGCGACGGCGCTCTTCATCACCTCGGCCGACTGCAGGACGAACGGCAGCTGCATCTGGCCGGAGCCGAACAGCTCGCCGACGACCTTCATGCCCTCCAGCAGCGTGTCGTTGACGATCTCGAGGGCGGGACGCGAGGCCAGGGCCTCGTCGAGGTCGGCCTCCAGGCCGTTCTTCTCGCCGTCGACGATGCGCCGCTGCAGGCGCTCCTCCAACGGCAGCGCGGCCAGCTCCTCTGCGCGCCCCGCCTTGACGGACTTGGTGTCGACGCCCTCGAACAGCTCCAGGAAGCGCTGCAGGGGGTCGTACCCCTCGCGGCGCCGGTCGTACACCAGGTCAAGGGCGACCTCGCGCTGCTCGTCGGGGATGCGGGCGATCGGCGCGATCTTGGCGGCGTGCACGATCGCCGAGTCCAGGCCGGCCTCGACGCACTCGTGGAGGAAGACCGAGTTCAACACCATGCGGGCGGCCGGATTGAGGCCGAAGGAGATGTTGGACAGGCCGAGGGTGGTCTGCACGTCCGGGTGGCGGCGCTTGAGCTCGCGGATCGCCTCGATGGTGGCGATGCCGTCCTTGCGGGACTCCTCCTGACCGGTCGCGATGGTGAAGGTCAGGCAGTCGACGATGATGTCGCTCTCGGCGATGCCCCAGTTGCCGGTCAGGTCGGCGATGAGCCGCTCGGCCACCGCCACCTTGGTCTGCGCGGTGCGGGCCTGGCCCTCCTCGTCGATGGTCAGGGCGATCAGGGCGGCGCCGTGTTCCGCGGCGAGCCGGGTGGTGCGGGCGAACCGGGAGTCGGGGCCGTCGCCGTCCTCGTAGTTGACGGAGTTGATCACGGCGCGGCCGCCCAGCTTCTCCAGGCCGGCGCGGAGCACCTCGGGCTCGGTGGAGTCCAGCACGATCGGCAGGGTGGAGGCGGTGGCCAGGCGTCCGGCGATCTCGTTCATGTCGGCGACGCCGTCCCGGCCGACGTAGTCGACGCACAGGTCGAGGAAGTGGGCGCCCTCGCGGATCTGCTCGCGGGCCATCTCCACGCAGTCGTCCCAGCGGCCGTCCAGCATGGCCTCGCGGAACTTCTTGGAACCGTTGGCGTTGGTGCGCTCCCCGATGGCCAGGTACGAGGTGTCCTGGCGGAAGGGGACGGTCTGGTAGAGCGAGGAGGCGCCCGGCTCGGGGCGCGGCGTCCTGGCGGAGACCTCGTGACCGCGGACGCGTTCGACGACCTGGCGCAGGTGCTCGGGGGTGGTGCCGCAGCAGCCGCCCACCAGGGACAGCCCGTACTCGCGGACGAAGGCCTCCTGGGCGTCGGCGAGGCCCTCGGGGTCGAGCGGGAAGTGGGCGCCGTCCTTGCCGAGGATGGGCAGTCCCGCGTTCGGCATGCAGGACAGCGCGACGCGGGCGTGGCGGGCGAGGTAGCGCAGGTGCTCGCTCATCTCGGCCGGGCCGGTGGAGCAGTTCAGGCCGATGGTGTCGATGCCGAGCGGCTCGAGCGCGGTCAGCGCGGCGCCGATCTCGGAGCCCAGCAGCATCGTGCCGGTGGTCTCGACGGCCACCTGGACGAAGAGCGGCAGGTCGAGTCCGGCCTCGGCGAGTGCCTGCTTGGTGCCGAGGACGGCGGCCTTGATCTGCAGCAGGTCCTGGCAGGTCTCGACGAGCAGGGCGTCGGCGCCGCCGGAGACGAGGCCGGCGGCGTTGCGCCGGAAGCCCTCCTTGAGGACGGCGTAGTCGACGTGACCGAGCGTCGGCAGCTTGGTGCCGGGCCCGATGGAGCCGATGACCCAGCGCTGGCGGCCGTCCCCGGCGGAGAACTCGTCGGCGGCCTCGCGGGCGATGCGGGCGCCGGCCTCGGAGAGCTCGAAGATGCGGTCGGCGATGTCGTACTCGCCGAGGGCGGAGAAGTTGGCGCCGAAGGTGTTGGTCTCCACGCAGTCCACGCCGACGGCGAAGTACTCGCGGTGGACGGCGGCCACGATGTCGGGGCGGGAGACGTTGAGGATCTCGTTGCAGCCCTCGTGCCCCTGGAAGTCCTCGAGGGTGGGGTTCTGCGCCTGGAGCATCGTGCCCATCGCCCCGTCTGCGACGACCACCCGGGTCGCCAGGGCCTCGCGCAGTGCTGCGCCTCGGGCACCGCTGGTGGACGGAAGGGACGGCTGGGCCATGGGTGAGCTCCCTGGTGTGCGACGGCTGTCGGCTTGGTGTGTGCCGGTGCTGCTGGTACACACCACGCCAGCGTAGCCAAGACCCCGGATTCCGCCGCAGGGCATTCCGAGGGGCGGACGGCGGTGCCACACTCTTCTCTGGGATGATGATGGTCGGCATCGTCTGACACTGTTCAGCATTGTCGAATCGCTCGATGTCGTTCCCAAGGGAGGGGTTGTTCCATGCCAGGTCCCATCCAGTCGCTCGCCAGGGCGGCCGCGATCCTGCGCCTGCTGGCCGGCGGGGAGCGCAGGCTCGGCCTGTCGGACGTGGCCTCCTCCCTGGGTCTGGCGAAGGGCACCGCGCACGGCATCCTGCGCACGCTGCAGCAGGAGGGCTTCGTCGAGCAGGACCCGGTGTCCGGCCGCTACCAGCTCGGGGCCGAGCTGCTGCGGCTCGGCAACAGCTACCTGGACGTGCACGAGCTGCGGGCCCGCGCCCTGGTGTGGACCGACGACCTGGCCCGCTCCAGCGGCGAGGCCGTCTACCTGGGCGTGCTGCACCAGCAGGGGGTGCTGATCGTCCACCACGTCTTCCGCCCCGACGACAGCCGTCAGGTGCTGGAGGTCGGGGCCATGCACCCGCTGTACAGCAGCGCGCTGGGCAAGGTGCTGTCGGCCTTCGACCCGGTGGCGCACAGCGAGGTGGCCGAGATGGAGCGCGCACCGCTGACCGCGCGCACGGTCACCGAGGACGCGGCGTTCGAGGGCGTGCTGGATCTCACCCGCGCCCGCGGCTGGGCCGCCGACCTGGAGGAGACCTGGGACGGTGTGGCCGCGATCGCCGCCCCCGTCCACGACCGGCACCGCATGGCCGTGGGAGCGGTGGCCGTCACCGGCGCCGTGGAACGGGTCTGCGCGGACGGCGAGATCCGCCCGCACCTGGTCGCGGCGGTCCGGGACTGCGCCAGGGCGGTCTCCCGCGACCTGGGCGCCGGCCGCTTCTGAGCCGCCCGCACGCCGGGGCCCCCGCGCCCGGCACCCGACCGGACGCCGGGCAGGAGACCTTTCCGCAACCTGACGAACCCTTGACGGTTCCGTCCGCACAGGAGAACACTCTCGTTCGACGGTCGACATTGTCGAACACCAGCCGACGTGATCGGTACGGTGTACGTAACCGTGGGACCGCCGAGGGCCTGGTGACAGGCCCGCGGACGCCGGAACGGGACCGGGGTCCGCCTTCCCCTGGACGAAGGACAAAGGAGTCGCGAGTGTCCAGCGACCACATCTTCATCGGCGAGACCATCGGTACCGCTGTACTGATCCTCCTCGGCGGCGGCGTCTGCGCGGCTGTCACCCTCAAGAACTCCAAGGCCCGTAACGCCGGCTGGGTGGCCATCGCCTTCGGCTGGGGTCTGGCGGTCCTGACCGGCGCCTACATCTCCGGTTCCCTCTCCGGCGCCCACCTGAACCCCGCCGTCACGATCGGTCTCGCGATCGACACCGGCGAGTGGAGCCAGGTCCCGGTCTACCTGGCCGGCCAGCTGCTCGGCGCGATGATCGGCGCGGCCCTGGTCTGGATCACCTACTACGGCCAGTTCCAGGCCCACCTGACCGACGCCGAGATCACCGGCGGTCCGGGGGCGCAGGCCACCGCGGTGGCCGAGAAGCAGACCACGGGCCCCGGCCCGGTGCTGGGCGTCTTCTCCACCGGCCCGGAGATCCGCAACGTCGCGCAGAACCTCGCCACGGAGATCATCGGCACCTTCGTCCTGGTGCTCTTCATCCTCACCCTCGGCCTCACCAAGGGCCTCGCGGTCTCCGGTACCGGCACCCTGATGGTCGCGCTGGTCGTGGTCGGCATCGGCCTCTCCCTCGGCGGGCCGACCGGATACGCCATCAACCCCGCACGCGACCTCGGTCCCCGCATCGTGCACGCCCTGCTGCCGCTGCCGAACAAGGGCGGCTCCGACTGGGGCTACGCCTGGATACCCGTCGTCGGCCCGATCGTCGGGTCGGTCCTCGCGGCCGGCCTCTACAAGATCGCATTCTGAGTACGCAGCCCCCGACATCCCAAGGACCCGAGGAGCACACCGTGACCGACGCCCACACCACAGGACCGTTCATCGCGGCCATCGACCAGGGCACCACGTCCTCGCGCTGCATCGTCTTCGACAAGGACGGCCGGATCGTCTCGGTCGGCCAGAAGGAGCACGAGCAGATCTTCCCCAAGCCCGGGTGGGTCGAGCACGACGCGGCCGAGATCTGGACCAACGTGCAGGAGGTCGTCGAGGAAGCGGTCAGCAAGGCCGGCATCACCTCCGCCGACGTCAAGGCGATCGGCATCACCAACCAGCGCGAGACCACCGTCCTGTGGGACAAGAACACCGGTGAGCCGGTGCACAACGCCCTGGTCTGGCAGGACACCCGTACCGACGCCCTGTGCAAGGAGCTCGGCCGCAACGTCGGGCAGGACCGTTTCCGCCGGGAGACCGGACTGCCGCTCGCGTCCTACTTCGCCGGGCCGAAGATCCGCTGGCTGCTCGACAACGTCGAGGGACTGCGCGAGCGCGCCGAGGCCGGGGACATCCTCTTCGGCACCATGGACAGTTGGGTGATCTGGAACCTCACCGGCGGTGTCGACGGCGGACGCCACGTGACCGACGTGACCAACGCCTCCCGCACCCTGCTGATGAACCTGCACACCCTCGACTGGGACGAGAAGATCCTCCAGTCGATGGAAATCCCCGCGGCGGTGCTGCCGGAGATCCGCTCCTCCGCGGAGGTGTACGGCTCCGCCGCCTCCGGCGCCCTGGCCGGTGTGCCGGTCGCCTCCGCGCTCGGCGACCAGCAGGCGGCCCTGTTCGGCCAGACCTGCTACTCCGAGGGCGAGGCCAAGTCCACCTACGGCACCGGCACCTTCCTACTGATGAACACCGGCGAGAAGCCGATCAACAGCTACAACGGCCTGATCACCACCGTCGGCTACCGCATCGGCGACCAGAAGCCGGTGTACGCCCTGGAGGGCTCGATCGCGGTCACCGGCTCGCTGGTGCAGTGGATGCGCGACCAGATGGGCCTGATCAAGACCGCGGCCGAGATCGAGACGCTCGCCCTGTCGGTGGAGGACAACGGCGGCGCGTACTTCGTGCCCGCCTTCTCCGGTCTGTTCGCTCCGTACTGGCGCTCCGACGCCCGCGGCGTGATCGCCGGCCTCACCCGCTACGTCACCAAGGCGCACATCGCCCGCGCCGTGCTGGAGGCGACCGCCTGGCAGACCCGGGAGATCGTCGACGCCATGACCAAGGACTCGGGCGTGGAACTCACCGCGCTCAAGGTCGACGGCGGCATGACCGCGAACAACCTGCTGATGCAGACCCTCGCCGACTTCCTGGACGCCCCGGTCGTGCGCCCGCTGGTCGCCGAGACCACCTGCCTGGGCGCCGCCTACGCGGCCGGGCTCGCGGTGGGCTTCTGGCAGGACACCGACGAGCTGCGCGCCAACTGGCGCCGGGCCGCCGAGTGGACACCCCGCATGGACGCCGAGGTCCGCGACCGCGAGTACAAGGACTGGCTCAAGGCCGTCGAGCGGACCATGGGCTGGATCGAAGAGGAGAAGTGAACCGATCATGAGCACCCCGCAGCACGTCCCGGCTCTCGGGACGCATCCGACCGCCGGCCGCAACCCGGGCCGCGCCGAGACCCGGGAACTGCTGAGCCGCGCCACCTACGACCTGCTGGTCATCGGCGGCGGCATCCTGGGCACCTCCGTGGCATGGCACGCCGCGCAGTCGGGGCTGCGGGTAGCGATGGTGGACGCCGGCGACTTCGCCGGCGCCACCAGCTCCGCCTCCTCCAAGCTCGTGCACGGCGGTCTGCGCTATCTGCAGACCGGCGCGGTCAAGCTGGTGGCGGAGAACCACATGGAACGGCGGGTCCTGGCCAGGGACGTGGCTCCGCACCTGGTCAACCCGCTCACCTTCCACCTGCCGGTCTACCGGGGCGGCCCGGTCGGCGCCGCCAAGCTCGGGGCGGGCGTCTTCGCCTACTCGGCGCTGTCCGCCTTCGGCGACGGGGTCGGCAGGGTGATCTCCCCGGCCAGGGCGGCCGCCGCCAACCCCGCCCTGCGCACGGAGAACCTCAAGGCCGTCGCCGTCTACTACGACCACCAGATGAACGACTCCCGGATGGCAGTGATGACGGTGCGCGCCGCCGTCGAGGCGGGCGCCGTCGTCCTCAACCACGCCGAGGTCACCGGCCTGCGCTTCACCGGCGGCCGGGTCACCGGCGCCGATCTGAGGGACCGGCTGGACGGCACGGAGTTCGGCGTGGACGCGCGGCTGGTGCTCAACGCCACCGGCCCGTGGGTCGACCACCTGCGGCGGATGGAGGACAAGGGCGCCGCCCCCAGCATCCGGCTGTCCAAGGGCGCCCACATCGTCCTCAAGCGCAAGGCCCCGTGGCGGGCGGCCATGGCGACCCCGATCGACAAGTACCGCATCACCTTCGCCCTGCCGTGGGAGGACCAACTGCTGCTGGGCACCACCGACGAGGAGTACACCGGCGACCCGGCGGACGTCCGGGCCACCGAGGCGGACGTCCGCCAGATCCTCGACGAGGCCGCCCACTCGGTGCAGGACGAGCACCTGTCCCGCGACCTGATCACCTACGCCTTCGCGGGCCTGCGGGTGCTGCCGGGCGGCCCCGGCGGCGTGGAGAAGGCCCGGCGCGAGACCGTCGTCACCGAGGGCAGCGGCGGCATGCTGTCGGTGGCCGGCGGCAAGTGGACGACGTACCGGCACATCGGCCGCACCGTCATGGCCAAGCTCGCCAAGCTGCCCGGCGTGCCACTGCGGGAGGACATGGAGCCGCTGGACCACCTGCCCAGGCGGGTTCCGCTGCCGGGCGTCGCCAACCCCAACGCCGTCGCCCACCGGCTTCTGGTGGACCGCGAGCCGGGGCAGCGCCTCGACCCGCTGACGGCACGTCACCTCGCCACCCACTACGGTGCGTTGTCCTTCGACATAGCCCGGCTGGTCAATGAGGACCCGGCGCTCGGCGAGCGGATCCACCCGGACGGTCCGGAGATCTGGGCCCAGGTCGTGTACGCGCGCGATCACGAGTGGGCGCAGACGGCGGAGGACGTGCTGCGCCGTCGCACCACCGTGACGGTGCGCGGCCTGGACACCGCGGACGTCCGGGAGCGGGTCGAGTCGCTGCTGGCCGACCGGCGCGACTGACACCCCCGGCCCGTGTGCCCGGGCGGCCCGGGGTGAGCAGACCGACCTCCCTGCGCACCCCCGTCCGCCCGGGCCGCCGCGTTCGCGCGCCCGGCGCCGTCCCAAGTCACCCGGCCGGGGGGGCGTACGCCTCCGGCGGGCTCGGCCCCGCACGTCGTCCGGGATCTCGTCGGTGAAGCAAGCGGTCCTGCCCCGGGCGGGTCGCGCCAGGACGCGAGCTGCGACCTCGGGGGAGAGGCTGTTGAGGCCCAGGGGCTGGACCGCGCGTACGAGGGCAGTCCCACCGGGACCGGTTCACCGCGGCCGGTGGGCCCCGCCGTCTCCACGGCGGCGTGGAGCCCGGCGCGCAGGAGCAGCGAGCCGGTGCCGACCCGGCGGACACCGAGCTCGCCGAGGCGGGGCGGCCCGGTGCCCTCCGGCGGGAGCAGGACGTCGAGGGAGCATCGACGTCCGCCGCGAGCGCGCGATGACGTCCTCGTCGGCCAGGCCGGGAACGAAGACTCCGTCGACGCCCGCGGTAGCAGTGCCTGAGGGACAACGGGTGGGCGGACGTCTACGCCGTGGGCCACCCCGCCTCGCACTACTGGCCGCTGCAGCTCGTCGAGACCGGCATCGTGCTGGCCCTCACCGCCCTCGCCTGCTGGGCGTGCTTCGCCCTGCTCCGCCGCCGGACCGCCTGAGAGGGGGCCATAGGGTGATCCGCACAGCATCGTCCCGCCCGGCCCGGAGGCCCGATGACCCCCGATCACCTGCCCATCTCCCGCATCCCGCGCACCGGACTGCCACCGCACGCGATCGTCGTCGGCGATCCGGCGCGCGCCGCCGAGGTCGCCGCCTGGCTCACGGACCCGCGTGAGGTGTCGCACCACCGCGAGTACCGCACCTTCACCGGTGCCTGGAAGGGCACCCCCGTCGTGGTGTCCTCGCACGGGGTCGGCGGTCCGGGGGCGATGTGCCTCTTCCAGGAGCTGGCGGACGCCGGCGTCGGCACGATCCTGCGCCTCGGCACCGCCGGTGCCATCCGCCCCGGGATCGGCGACGGCGACGTGGTGATCGCCGAGGCCGCGGTGCGCGACGACGGGGTGACCCAGCAGTTGCTGCCGCCGGAGTACCCCGCGTTCGCTGCACCGGAGGCGGTGCTGGCGCTGCAGCGGGCGGCGCGGGCGGCCGGGGCGCGGCACCACCGGGGCGTGGTGTGGACGCGGGCCGCGTTCCAGCCGGGCTTCCTCCCACTGCCCGGCGCGGCCTACGCGGCGGCCGGGATCGCCGCGATCGAGATGGAACTGTCGGCGCTGCTGGTGCTGGCCTCGACGCGCGGCCTGGTGGCCGGCGGGGCGCTCGTCGTGGACGGCGCCAACGCCGACGACCTGGTCGACGTGGCGGCGACCGGCGGCTACGACCCGCACCGGATGGTGGTCGCCGAGGGGGTCGCCCGTGGCGGCCGGGTAACGTTGGACGCCTTGCATCTGCTGGCCACCGAGTACGGAAGCGACGTGAAGTGAGCGCTCAGGACGCCGATCTGCTGGTGCACGGCGGCGATGTGCTGACCGTCGACGCGGCGGGCACCGTCGTTACCGGCGGCGCGGTCGCCGTACGGGACGGCGAGATCCTCGCCGTGGGTCCCACCGCGGAGGTGCGCGCGGCCCACCGCGCCGCCGAGGAGATCGACGCCTCGGGGTGCCTGGTGCTCCCCGGGCTGATCAACACGCACACCCACCTGGCGATGACCCTGCTGCGGGGCTGCGCCGACGACGTCGACCTGCAGGAGTTCCTGGCCCGGGTGATCCCCCGGGAGGCCGAGCTGCTCTCGCCGCGGGCCGTCGCCGCGGGAGTCCGGGTGGCCGTGGCGGAGAGCCTGCGGGCCGGGGTCACCACGGGCCTGGACATGTACTGGTTCCACGAGGCCGCCGAACTGGCCGCGCGGGCGGCGGGCTGGCGGCTGCTGGCCGGCCCGACCTTCATGGACGTGCCCGGGCCGCCCGACGGGCGGCCGTACGGCGACCGCCTGGCGTGGGCGGCGGCCGACCTGGCGGCGCGTGCCGCCGCGGCGCCGGGCACCCGTCCGGTGGTCTTCGCGCACAGCGCCTACACGCTCGGCCCCGAGCAGCTCGTCGCGATCTCCGCGCTGGCCCGTGAGCACGGGGCGCTGCTGCACGTCCACGCCGCGGAGAACGCGGCCGAGGTCGCGACGGTCGTCGAGGCGCACGGCAAGCGGCCGGTCGAGCTGCTGGACTCGCTCGGTGTCCTCGGGCCCGACGTCCTGCTGGCGCACGCCGTGGAGCTGACCGACAGCGAGATAGCCGCCCTTTCCAGGACCGGTACGTCCGTGGCGCACTGCCCGGTGTCCAACCTGAAGCTGGGCTGCGGCATCGCCCGCGTGCCGGAGTTGCTCGCCGCCGGGGTCACGGTCGGTCTCGGCACCGACGGCGTGGTGAGTTCGAACACCCTCGACGTCCTGGGCGCGGTGCGGGCCGCCGCGCTGGTCCACAAGGCCGGCGGCGACCCGACCGCCGTCGGCGCGGAGCAGGCGGTGCGGATGGCGACCATCGAGGCCGCCCGCGCGCTCGGCCTCGCCGACCACCTCGGGTCCCTGGAGCCGGGCAAGCGGGCCGACCTGGCCGTCCTGGACCTCGGTGGGCCGCATCTCACGCCGCGCCACGACCCCTGGTCGATGCTGGCGTACGCGGCCGCGGCGGCGGACGTACGGGACACCGTCGTCGACGGCCGGGTCCTGATGCGCGACCGGGTGCTGCTCACCCTCGACGAACCGGCCGCGCTGCGCGAGCTGGAGGCGCTGGAGCAGGAGCACCCGGCATGACCTCCGCCGCCGAACCCGCGGAGCCTGCCGCCGAACCCGGCGCCGAACCCGCGGAGCCTGCCGCCGAACCCGTCGCGGAGCCCACCCGCGGCTTCACCGGACGCAGCGGCGCCGCCGACCTCGACCCGCGGCTGCCACCGGGCCAGTACGACGCCCGCGACACATGGCCGGTCCTCTCCGCCGAGGTCACGCCCTCGATCGCGGCCGCGGACTGGACGCTGCGGGTGGACGGACTGGTGGACCGCCCGCACACCTGGGACTGGGACGCGGCGCACGCCCTGCCCCGCTCCGCGTACCGGGGCGACATCCACTGTGTGACCGGCTGGTCCAAGTTCGGCGTGCGCTTCGGCGGGGTGTCGGTCGACGCCTTCCTGGAGGCCGTACGCCCCTCCCCCGCCGCCACCCACGTCGTCGCCTGGTCGCACACCGGCTACGCCGCCAATCTGCCGCTCGCCGACGTCACCGGCGGCCGCGCCTGGATCGTCTGGGAGTACGACGGCGCGCCGCTCGCCCCCGAGCACGGCGGCCCGGCCCGGCTGATCGTCCCCCACCTGTACTTCTGGAAGAGCACCAAGTGGATCGCGGGCCTGCGCCTGCTCGACCACGACGAATCCGGCTTCTGGGAGCAACACGGCTACCACCCCAGGGGCAACCCCTGGCAGGAGCAGCGCTACGCCCATGACTGACCTCGCCGCCCCCGCACCCGTACCGGCGTTCGTCGCGCCGGCCCGGTTCGCCGTCCCCGGCCGGATCGCGGTCCCCGAGGCCGCGTCGTCCGTCTGGCGCCGCGCGGTGATCACCGAGATCCGCCGGGAGACGCCGCGCGCGTCCACCTTCCGGCTGGCGGTCCGCGGCTGGGCGGGCCATCTGCCGGGCCAGTACCTGACGCTGCGCCTCACCGCCCCCGACGGCTACACGGCGCAGCGCAACTACTCGCTCGCCTCCGCGCCGGACGATTCCGACCACATCGAGCTGACGTTGGACCACGTGGCCGCCGGCGAGGTCTCCGGGCACCTGCACACCGTCGCCCGGCCCGGCGACAGCGTCGAGGTCCGCGGCCCGCACAGCGGTTTCTTCGCCTGGACCGGGGACCGTCCGGCGCTGCTGCTGGGGGCCGGGTCGGGCGTCGTCCCGCTGATGTCGATGGTGCGCCACCGCCGGCTGCGCGGGCTGGACGTGCCGCTGCGGCTGATCGTCTCGGCCCGCACCCGTCAGGACCTGATCTACGCGGCCGAGTACGGCCCGGAGACGACCGTGCTGCTCACCCGCGCCGAGGGCCGCCTCACCGCCGCCCACCTGGCCCCGCACCTGTCCGATCCGCCGCCCGGCGGTTGGGAGGCGTACGTGTGCGGCGGCAACGGGTTCGCCGAGCACGCATCGCGTCTTCTGGCGGACGCCGGGCAACCGCTCGACCGGATCCGCATCGAGCGATTCGGCTGATCAGCGAGGTTCGGGTATCCTCCTGTGTACGTGATCTTCCGGGGCATCGCTCCGGGGACCGCACCGGGACGTGGCGCAGCTTGGTAGCGCACTTGACTGGGGGTCAAGGGGTCGCAGGTTCAAATCCTGTCGTCCCGACGGTGTTCTCACAGGCCGAAGGCCGTGTCCGCAGCAGCGGACACGGCCTTCGCGCGTTCCGCGGCCGGGACGCCGCGCGCGGGGGACAGGTCTCCCCAAGGTCGCACAAGGGACTCCCCGCGCCCGGCCGGGCGGACATAATGGCCGATACATCGGATGTCCGGGGAGAGGCGGGAGACTGTGGCGGTCACCGACGAGGCGATCGAGAAGATCAAGGGGATGATCGTCTCCGGCGCGCTGCGCCCGGGCGACCGGCTTCCCAAGGAGAGCGAACTCGCCGCGGAACTCGGGCTGTCGCGCAATTCCCTGCGCGAGGCGGTCCGCGCACTGTCCCTGATCAGGATCCTCGACGTGCGGCAGGGCGACGGCACGTACGTCACCAGCCTGGACCCCCAGCTGCTGCTGGAGGCGCTGAGCTTCGTGGTGGACTTCCACCGTGACGACACCGTCCTGGAATTCCTCGCGGTGCGCCGCATCCTGGAGCCCGCCGCCACCGCGATGGCGGCCGTGCGCATCCCCGAGTCCCGGCTCGACGCCCTGACCGAGCAGCTCGAGGCGCTGGGGACGGCGCCGTCGGTGGAGGAACTGGTCGCCGGCGACCTGGAGTTCCACCGCGGCATCGTGCAGGCCTCGGGCAACTCGGTGCTGTGCTCGCTGCTGGACGGGCTGTCCGGGCCGACCACCCGGGCCCGGATCTGGCGCGGGCTGACGCAGGAGGACGCGGTCAGCCGGACCCTGCACGAGCACCGGGCGATCCTGTCCGCCCTGCGCGACAGGGACGCGGAGGCGGCACGGTCCTGGGCGACGGTGCACGTCGCCAGCGTGGAGCAGTGGCTGCGCTCCACGCTCTGAAAGGCCCGGTGGGTGAACCGTCCCGTGCCGGGGTGCGTCCGATCCTTCGTATGAGTGATCGAGAAAAGGGATCGGATGAATCCACGCTTCGGGCTGCGCCTGCGCCGCCCCACGGCCCGTACGCTGCGCCGCGGCGCGCTGCTGGCCGTCCTCGCCGTCGCCGTTCCGCTGCTCGCCGCCGGGGTCGCCCTGCGCTTGGAGTACACCGGCGACCCCTCCGGCGCCGGTGCCGGCCGTGACCGGAACGCGGTGTGGCTCGGGCACGCGTGGGTCGACGGAGAACGCGACGGCACCGACCTCGACGCCCTGGCCCGGCGGTTGCGCGGCAGCGGCACCCGTGACCTGTACGTGCACACCGGCCCCCTGGAGTTCGACGGCCGCCTCGACGCCGGCCTCCACCCGGGCGCACGGGACATGATCCGCCGGATGCACACCGCGCTGCCGGGGGTGCGCGTCCAGGCGTGGCTCGGCCAGGTCCTCTCGCACGACGGTTCCGAGGGCCTGCACCTGGACGACCCGGCGACCCGCGATCGGATACGGGACAGCGCCGCCCAGGTCCTGGCGGCCGGGTTCGACGGGGTCCACCTGGACCTGGAGCCGATGTACTCCGGCGACCGCGGCTTCCTCACCCTGCTGGACTCGGTGCACCGGCTCACCGCCGCCCGGGACGTGCCGCTGTCGGTCGCGACCCACCAGATCGACCCGCTGCCCTCCCTGCACACGGTCGGCGGCGCGCTGTTCCACCACCCGAAGTGGTGGTCCCAGCGCTACTTCGGGGAGGTGGCCCGGCGCGTGGACCAGGTAGCGATGATGACCTACGACACCGCGCTGCCCCTGGAGAGCCTCTACGGCGGCTACGTCGCCCAGCAGACGGCGCTGGCCCTGGAGGTGACCCCGGCGGACACGGACCTGCTCATCGGCCTGCCCGGCTACCACACGGACAGCTGGGGCCACCACGCCGGGGCGGAGACCGTCACGGCCGCCGTGCGGGGCGCCCGGCTGGGCCTGGCCCGTCAGGCGCCCGGCCGCGAGCGCTTCGGTCTCGCGCTGTACGTCGACTTCGCCGCGACCCTGGCGGACTGGGCCGCGTACCGCTCGGCGTGGAGCGGCGGCTGACCGACCGGACGCGTACGTCCGATGACTCTGGGGATCATCCCCCTACGAAGGCGGCGGCACCTGCCTCGCGAAGCCGTAGGCTGGTGCAGCACGCGAAGGAACGGCAGCCGGCGGGGGTGGCGCAATCCCCTTGCCGGCCGGAAGGAGGCGCTGGGTGATCGAGCTCGAGGGGGTTCCCGAGCTGATCGACCCGGTCATGGTGGCCGCGTTCGAGGGCTGGAACGACGCCGGGGACGCCGCCTCCGCCGCGGTCGGTCATCTGGACCGGGAGTTCAAGGGCGAGGTGTTCGCCGCGCTGGACGCCGAGGACTACTACGACTTCCAGGTCAACCGGCCCACGGTCTGGATGGACGGCGGCGTACGCCGGATCACCTGGCCGACCACGCGGCTGTCCGTCATCCGCATCGAGACCCCCAAACCACGCGACCTGGTCCTGGTGCGGGGCATCGAGCCCAGCATGCGCTGGCGCTCGTTCTGCAACGAGATCCTCGGCTTCGCCCATGAGCTCGGCATCGAGATGGTGGTGGTGATGGGCGCCCTCCTGGGCGACACCCCGCACACCCGTCCGGTGCCGGTCACCGCCGTCACCTCCGACCCCGACCTGGCGACGGCGCTCAGCCTCGAGGAGTCCCGCTACGAGGGCCCCACCGGCATCGTCGGCATCCTCCAGGAGGCCTGCACCCACGCGGGCATCCCCGCGGTCAGCCTGTGGGCGGCCGTACCGCACTACGTGTCGCAGCCGCCGAACCCGAAGGCGACGCTGGCGCTGCTCAACCGTCTGGAGGACCTGCTGGACCTGCGCGTCCCGCTCGGCGAGCTGCCGGAGGACGCACGCGCCTGGCAGGTCGGCGTGGACCAGCTCGCGGCCGAGGACAGCGAGGTCGCCGAGTACGTCCAGACGCTGGAGGAGGCCCGTGACACGGCGGAGCTTCCGGAGGCCTCGGGCGAGGCCATCGCCCGGGAGTTCGAGCGCTACCTGCGGCGCCGCGACCCGCAGACGGGCGAGTCCGACGCGAGCCCCTACCTGAGGGACACGTCGCACAAGCCCAAGGAGGACCGGGACGAGAAGGAGGACGGCGCCGAAGGGGAGTGACCCGTCCGGCCCGCTCCGCCCGGCCGCGCGAAGGTTCGGGACATCGAGGGCGTCAGCAGGCGCGAACGGCCCGGCCGCCGCCCCGCACAGGGGGCGGCGGCCGGGCCGTTTCCGCGGGGGCGTCCGGTAGGCTCCCGCGGCGTCAGAGCGCGACGCCGAGCAGCGCGTCCACGGCGCGGGAGACCAGGCCGGGGGCGCCGGTGTCCGTACCGCCCTCGCTCTCCTGCCGGGCGGCCCAGCGGTCCACGGCGGCGAGTGCGGCGGGGGCGTCCAGGTCGTCGGCGAGCGCCTCGCGGATCTCCTCCAGCAGCGCCTCGGCCGGCGGGCCGTCCGGGCGCGAGACGGCGGCGCGCCAGCGGGCCAGCCGCCGCACCGCGTCGGCGAGCACCGCGTCCGTCCACTCCCAGTCCGCTCGGTAGTGGTGCGCCAGCAGGCTGAGCCGTATGGCCGCCGGGTCCACCCCGTCGCGGCGCAGCCCGGAGACGAAGACGAGGTTGCCCTTGGACTTGGACATCTTCTCGCCGTGCAGCGCGACCATGCCGGCGTGCACGTAGGCCTTCGCCATGGGGAACTCACCCGTGAGCACCTGGGCGTGCGAGGCGCCCATCTCGTGGTGCGGGAAGGCGAGGTCGGAACCGCCGCCCTGCACGTCGAAGCCCATACCGAGGTGGTCCAGGGCGATGGCGACGCACTCGATGTGCCAGCCGGGGCGGCCCCGGCCGAGGCTGCCGCCGTCCCAGCTGGGCTCCCCCGCGCGGGCGGCGAGCCACAGGACGGGGTCGACGGGGTTCTTCTTGCCCGGGCGGTCCGGGTCGCCACCGCGCTCGGCCGACAGCGCGCGCATGGCCGCCGCGTCGAGGTGGGAGACGCTGCCGAAGTGCGGGTCGGAGTCGACGTGGAAGTAGGTGTCGCCGTCCAGTTCGTACGCGGCACCAGCCTCGCGCAGCCGCTCGACCAGCGGGACGATCCCGGGGATGGCCTCGACGGCGCCGATGTAGTGGGCCGGCGGCAGCATCCGCAGGGAGGTCATGTCCTCGCGGAACAGGGTGGTCTCGCGCTCGGCGAGGGCCGTCCAGTCCTCCCCGGTCTTGTCGGCCCGCTCCAGCAGCGGGTCGTCGACGTCGGTGACGTTCTGGACGTACTGGACCTGGCGCTTCGTGTCCAGCCACACGCGCTGCACGAGGTCGAACGCGTTGTAGGTGGCCGCGTGCCCCATGTGGGTGGCGTCGTAGGGGGTGATCCCGCACACGTAGATGCGGGCGACCGGACCGGGGCTCAGGGTTACCGGGCCACCGGTGGCGGTGTCGTGGAGGCGAAGGTCGCGCCCGGTGCCCGGAAGGGCAGGGACGTCGGAAGCGGGCCAGGCATGCATGTCATGAGATTAACCGCCCGCCTCATGCGCAAACGAACGGTGGGATCACCCGGGTCGGCCGGATCCGGGGTTCAGATCGGCGGCCAGGGGATGGCGGGCCACTGTCCCAAGGGCTCGGGATGACGTCCGGAGGCCAGCAGAGCGGCGACGCGGGCCCGCAGCGCCTCGAGCTCGTCGACCGTGATCAGCTCGGCCAGCCGCGCGCCGAGGCCGCCGTCGGCGAGTTCCGCGGAGAGCTTGCCGAGGACCTCGGCGATCTCGTCGGTGAGCGGTTCGCCGGCCCAGCCCCACAGGAGGGTGCGCAGCTTGTTCTCCGTGTTGAAGGTCACGCCGTGGTCGATCGCGTACAGCTGCCCGTCGGCGGCCGGCAGGAGGTGGCCGCCCTTGCGGTCGGCGTTGTTGATCACGGCGTCCAGCACGGCCAGCCGGCGCAGCCGGACGTCGTCGGCGTGCACGAGCAGCGCGGTGCGGCCCTCGCCCACCTCGGCGAAGCCGACGGCCTTCCAGCCCTCGCCCGGCTCCTCCCCCTCGACAAGGGCCAGAAGCCCTTGGTCGCCCTCTGGCGGGGTCTCGATCCACAGCTGGACCATGCCCTCGCCGTACGGGCCGTCGCGGAGCACGGTGGGCGGTACCAGGCCCCAGCCGGTGGCTTCGGAGACCAGGTAGGCGGCCACCTCGCGCTGGGCGAGCGTCCCGTCGGGGAAGTCCCACAGCGGCCGCTCGCCGGCCACCGGCTTGTACACGCAGTGGGCGCTCACGCCCTCGTGCTCGACCGCGCAGTAGAGCACCGCGTTGGAGGCGTCCCGCAGTTGCCCGCGCACGGTCAGTTCACCGTACGTGAGCAGCTCGGCCGCTATGTCCCCGATCAGGCCGTCGCCGACCGCCGGTACCCGTTCTGACGCGGGCATACGTGTCCTTCCGGATCCAGGGGCAGGCTGCACAGCGGGCAGGGCGGGCGGCCGGCCGCGACGACGTCGAGGGCGCGCTTGGCGAAGGAGCGGGCCTGGGCACCGGTCAGGCGCACCCGCAGCAGCGGAGGCCCGTTCTCCTCGTCCTGCAGGAGCATCTCCTCGGCCGCCTCGAGGCCGTTCTCGTCCTCGGCCTCGATCTCGACCAGCGCCTGGGCCTCGAGAATCATCCGTTCCTCGGCGCCGTCCCAGGCCAGAGCCATGGTACCGACCCGGAACTCCTCCTCGACGGGGACGTCGAGGGGCTTGGTGTCGAGCAGCTCGGTGGGGGCCACGGCAGGCACGGGGGCGGCGCCGCCGGTGCGGCGCACGACCTCGTCCAGCAGCTCGTCGATGCGCTCGGCGAGGGCCTCGACCTGGGTCTTCTCCAGCGCGACGCTGGTCGTCCGGCCGGCGGCGCTCGCCTGCAGGAAAAAGGTGCGTTGGCCGGGTTGGCCCACGGTGCCGGCGACAAAGCGTTCGGGCTTGTCGTAGAGGAACACCTGACGAGGCACGTCCTGCTCCGTTAGTTCGGCGTCTTCGCGGTTCGCTCCACCCTACTGCGGAAGCTGATCACGATGCGCCCGCACCGCCTCCGACCTCCGCGTCGCCAGGGGCCGCGGTGGGCCGCTCCCTGGGGCGCAGGCCTTCCAGGCCGCCGGTGTCGCCGAGCCGGAGGAGGAAGGGCCGCTCCGGGGTGTAGCGGATGGCGGTGACCGAGCAGGGGTCGACGGCGATGCGCTGGAACAGGTCCAGGTGCATGCCGAGGGCGTCGGCGACGACGGACTTGATGACGTCGCCGTGGGAGCACATGACGTAGCAGGCGTCGGGCCCGTGGGTCTTTTCGACGCGCGCGTTCCAGTCGCGCACCGCGTCGACCGCGCGGGCCTGCATGGCGCGCATCGACTCGCCCCCCTCACCGGGGAAGACGGCGGCCGAGGGGTGGCGCTGCACCACGCCCCACAGCGGCTCGTCGGCCAGCTCGGCGATCTTGCGGCCGCTCCAGTCGCCGTAGGCGCACTCCGTGATGCGCTCCTCGCTGTGGAGCGGCACGTCGGGCAGTGCGTCCAGCAGCGGCTGCACCGTCTCACGGCACCGCTGCAGCGGGCTGGTGACGACGCATGCCGGCGGCAGTCCGGCCAACCGGGCCGCCAGCGCCGCGGCCTGGTCGCGTCCGGTCTCGTCCAGGGCGACTCCGGGGAGCCGTCCGGCCAGCACTTTCTCCGCGTTGGCGGTGGACCGGCCGTGCCGGACCAGGATCACGGTGGGCATGACCGCCACCATACGTCCACCGGTTGTCCGGTGTGGCGCCGGTACGACGCGGAAGGAGACAGATGTGATCGTCGACTGGGCCGTCTACCGCGGCGGGGAGCGCACCGCAGCCCCCGGTGACCTCTCCGACGCGCTGGAGGCGGCGCGGGCGGCCGAGGGGGCGTTCGTGTGGATCGGCTTGTACGAGCCGACGCAGAAGGAGTTCGACCTCGTCAGCCGCGAGTTCGGGCTGCACCCGCTGGCTGCGGAGGACGCGCTCAGCGCCCACCAGCGGCCCAAGCTCGAGGTGTACGAGGGCTCGCTCTTCCTGGTGCTCAAGCCGGTCTCCTACGACGACGAGCGGGACACCGTCACCGCGGGTGAACTGATGGTCTTCGTCGGGGAGGGCTTCGTCGTCACCGTGCGCCATGGCGAAACGATCGCACCCGGTGAGATCCGGCGGCGCCTGGAGGCGGAGCACGAGGTGCTCAAGCTCGGACCGGCCGCGGTGATGTACGCGATCTGCGACGCCGTGGTGGACGACTACATGGTGGTCGCGGCCGAGCTCCAGGCCGACCTGGAGGACCTGGAGACGGCGGTCTTCGCCCCGGAGGCCCGCAGGACCGTCGCGCGCCTGGGCGCCGAGGGCACGGCGAGCCGGATCTACGGGTTCAAGCGCCAGTTGCTGGAGTTCCGGCGGGCCACCGCGCCGCTGACGCAGCCGATGATCCGGCTCTCGGCGGGCACGGTGCCGCATGTGGCGGCCGGGACCCGACCCTTCTTCCGCGACGTGGCCGACCACCTGACCCGGGCCAACGAGCAGGTCGACGGCCTCGACCGGTTGCTCAGCGACGTACTGAGCTCCCATCTGACGCAGGTGGGGGTGCGGCAGAACGACGACATGCGCAAGATCTCGGCGTGGGCCGCCATGGCGGCGGTTCCCACCATGATCACGGGCGTCTACGGCATGAACTTCCGCTACATGCCGGAGCTGCACCAGGTGTGGGGCTATCCGGCGGTCCTGGCGGTCATCGCCGTGTCCGAGATCCTGCTGTACCGGACGTTCAAGCGGCACGGCTGGCTCTGAACGGCCTCCCGGTCCCGCCCGGTGGTGCGTGCGCGGGGCAACAGGCCGCTCAGAGCGCCGGTTCCGCCGCGTGCTCGGGGCCGCCGAGGGCGTCGCGGCGGCGGGGCATGGCGAGGCGCACCATCCGCCGCCATCCGCCCAGGCGTTCGTACGCGTAGACCCCGTGGATGCCGGCCCGCAGGACCGCGGCCTTCGCCCCGGACCAGCCGAGGAGGCGCCCCATGCGCCCCATGACGGCCAGGCTGACGTCGCGGTAGACGCGGATCTCGGCGCGGGCGCAGGCGCGCAGGGCGCTCCGGATCGCGGCGCTGTGTCCGGCGTCGGCGAAGCGCAGCAGTTCCTCCTGGCAGTAGGCGAGGTGGTTGTCCTCGTCGGCGGAGATCATGCGGACCGCCCGGCCGATACCGGGGTGGTCGGCGAAGTACCTGGTGAGCATCGCCATCTGCTCGGAGGCACGCTGCTCGGTGACCCGGCTGTGGGCGAGGTAGGTGACGATGTCCCGTACCGTCAGGGGCTCGTCGCGGCGCAGCCTGTCATGAGCGAGGCCGATGCCTGCGCGCTCGAGGAGCATCGTGTAGTCGGTGTCCGGGGGGACCGGAAGCGGTTCGAGGCCGCGCTTGCGCATCAGGGCGAGGAAGATGCGGCCGTGCTTGTCCTCGTCCGCGCCGTGCCGGGCGATCTTGGGGGCCAGTTCGCGCTGGGACTCGGGGACCAGAGCGGCGATCCTGCCGTTCTCCCAGCCGCCCTGCGACTCGCCGCCGGCGGCGATCGAGCAGAACAGCCGGAAGGCGTCGTCGTTGTCGACGATCTCGTGGAACACACTCCGGGCGGAGAGCATGACGTACCTCCTGCGCGAATCGGGCATACGCGAAAGACGAGTCAAGTCGCCCGCGGCACGGGGGGCAACAGGCCCGGGCGTCCACTCGGCCGAACGGACGAGGGCCGACCGGCACCGGGCACGTAACCCCTGGCGCTCCCGGGCGTTGTGTTTGGTGACGGCCGTGGCGGGGAAGACCCCCGAGCCCCCACCACGGCCGCGGAAACCGAGGGGCCCTGCCGCCGGCCGAAGTCCCCGTGATTTCATAGCCCCTCGGAGGGGTCACGACCTAGACATGTTCAGCAAGGCGACGCGCAGCCGGACGACGGCACGCCCCGGAGGCCCGGCGGGCTCGGACTGGGCTCCGTACGCGCGCCTTGACGACGCGGCACGTGCCTACTTCCTGCACGCCGATGTGGCCCTCGACGCGATCGACGGCGTCCTGGGGCGGCGCCGCGTCCGCGGTTTCACCCTCGAACGCGTCGTCGACCTGACGGAGGCCGGTGCCTCGGTGTGGCAGGAGGCCGCGGTCTGCGACGGCCGGCGGCTCATCCTGTGGCACAGCGAAGAGGTCGCCGACGAGGACGCGCCGGGCGGGCGGGTGCTGGACTCCTCCATCCAGGTGCTGCCCCTGGAGGCGATCGGCCACGTCGGTATGCGCACCCTGGTGGGCCGCGACGAGCAGGGGCTGCGGATCGACCGCGGGGTGTACGTGGTGCTGGCCACCTCCATGCCGCACGAACTGAGCGCGGTACGCGGGGACACCGACGGCTCTGTCGCCGCCCGCTTCCGCCCGGAGTCGTTCCGGTTCAGCAAGTCCCTCGACGACGGCGGGCCCGGTCAGATAGCGCGTCTGATCGCCTTCGGGCGGATGATGGGGCGCCTGGTCCCGGGTTGAGCCGGGGCCGGGCGCCGCCCCTTGCGCCGGTCCGGCTACTCCGCGAGCCCGGCGCGCTCCAGCGCCTCGGCGCCCGCCCGCAGCGCCGCGACCCGCTCGTCCAGGGTGAACCCCGCCGGGGCCAGGGTCAGCGTGGTGACGCCGGCGGCCGCGTAGGCCTGCATCCGGTCGGCGATCCGCTCCACGGAACCCAGCAGGGTGGTGGAGTCGATGAGCTCCCGCGGGATCGCGGCGGCGGCGCCGTCCTTGTCGCCGGACAGGTACCTGTCCTGGATCTCGGCGGCCTCCTTCTCGTATCCCATGCGCTGCGCGAGCCGGTTGTAGAAGTTCTGCTTCCGGCTGCCCATGCCGCCCACGTACAGGGCGGTGTAGGGACGGAAGAGGTCGGCCAGCGCGTCCAGGTCGTCGCCGACCGCGAGCGGCACGGTCGGGCAGACGTCGAAGCCGTCCATGGTCTTCCCGGCCTTCTCGCGCCCCGCCCTGATGTGCCGGATCGCCGTGTCCTCCAGGTGGGCGGCGGAGGGGAAGATCAGCAGCGCGCCGTCGGCGATCTCGCCGGTCTGCTCCAGGTTCTTGGGGCCGATCGCCGCGATGTACAGCGGGACGCGCTCACGCACCGGGTGCACCGTCAGCTTGAGCGCCTTGCCGGGGCCGCCGGGCAGCGGCAGGGTCCAGTGCTCGCCCTCGTGGGTCAGCCGGTCCCGCGACATCGCCTTGCGGACGATCTCGACGTACTCGCGCGTTCGGGCCAGGGGTTTGTCGAACCTCACGCCGTACCAGCCCTCCGAGACCTGCGGGCCCGAGACGCCGAGACCCAGCCGGAAGCGCCCGCCGGACAGGGAGTCGAGCGTAGCGGCGGTCATCGCCGTCACCGCGGGAGTGCGGGCGGGGATCTGGAAGATGGCCGAACCGACGTCGATGCGCTCGGTCTGCGCGGCCACCCAGGACAGCACGGTGGGCGCGTCCGAGCCGTAGGCCTCGGCCGCCCAGCACACGGAGTAGCCGAGACGGTCCGCCTCCTGCGCCACGGCGAGGTTGTCGGCGTCCATCCCGGCGCCCCAGTAGCCGAGGTTGATCCCGAGCCGCATGGCGATCCCCTTACCGATGAGTAACGTCTGTGTTCCCCGGACCCTACCGCTCCGGGCGCGCCCCGGCGCCTGTCGGGTACGTCACTGCTGCCCAAAGGTCGCGGACGACCAGTAATCTCACCCCTCATGGAGCAAAGGCACCTCGGCCGCACAGGACTGCGCGTGTCCCGGCTCGGGCTCGGCACGCTGACCTGGGGGCGCGACACCGGCGAAGTCGACGCCGCCGACCAGCTCAAGGCCTTCTGGGAGGCCGGGGGCACGCTGGTGGACACCGCGGACGTGTACGGGGACGGCGGCGCCGAGTACCTCCTCGGCCGGCTGGTGGAGGACCTGGTGCCCCGTTCGGACCTGGTGATCGCCACCAAGGCCGGCAGCGTTCCGGATCCCCACCACCGCTTCGACGGCTCGCGCGGCCACCTGCTGGCGGCGCTGGACGCCTCCTTGCAGCGGCTCGGCACCGACCACGTCGACCTCTGGCAGGTGCACGCCTACGACGCGACCACGCCGCTGGACGAGACGCTGCAGGCCCTCGATCTCGCCGTGAGCTCCGGCCGCGCCCGCTACGTCGGGGTGTCCAACTTCTGCGGCTGGCAGCTCGCCAAGGCGGCCACCTGGCAGCAGGCCGTGCCGACGCGCACGCCGCTGGCCAGCACGCAGATGGAGTACTCCCTGCTGCAGCGCGGCATCGAGCGCGAAGTCCTCCCCGCCGCCCTGGACCTGGGGGTGGGGCTGCTGCCCTCCTCGCCGCTGGGACGAGGGGTGCTGACCGGCAAGTACCGGCACGGGACCCCGCAGGACTCCCGCGGCGGTTCCGAGGACATGGCGCCCTTCGTCGCCCCCTACCTCGACGAGACGGCCCGGCTCATCGTGGACGCGCTGGCCATAGCGGCCGACGGATTGGCCGCCAGCCCGCTGCAGGTTGCGCTCGCCTGGGTGCGGGACCGCCCCGGGGTGGCCGCGCCGATCGTGGGGGCACGCAATGCCCGGCAACTCGCGGCGGCGTTGTCGGTGGAGACCCTTAGTCTTCCGGATGAGATCTGCCAGGCGCTGGACGACGTCTCTGCGCCGGTGCACCGCTATCCGGACCACGACTGGAGCACCCTGTGACCGGGCGCCGACCGTAGTCCGCCGTTCAACGGAGGCCACCGTGACCGAGGACCGCGACGACCGCGACCGCGAGGACCGCGCCGAGCCGCAGGAGGCTGCCGGCGAGGAGACCGCGGCTCCCCGGCGGCCGCGGCCGTCGACCGAGGGCGTCGGCTCACAGCTCCCCGCCGAACTCACGGACCTGGCCGCCGCGGTCCGGGCGATCGAGCGCGGCGAGCGCCCCGCGACGCCCGCGAGGACAGCCCCCACGCGTCCCGCGCCACCACGGCCCGCGGCCGCCCCCTCCCCCGCACCGGCGCAGGCGCCCGCCCCGGTGGCGCGGCCCGCACTGCCGGCCCGGCTCGACGGCGACGCCGTGGCGGCCGCGCGGACGGTGCTGGCGGCGGGCGGCGCCCCGGAGAGCCTGGCCGAGGCCGCCGTGGCCGCGCTGGGCGAGCGGGCCGGGGAGGTGCTGCGCGAGGACCCGTGGCAGGTACTGGCCCTCGCCGGGGTCCGGGTGGACCAGGCCGACGGCTTCGCCAAGACGCTGCTCGGCGCCGACGGCGGCGGGCCCGCGGACGAGCGGCGGGTGCGCGCACTGATCGTCTGGCTGCTGGAGCGGGCGGCCGAGCGGGGCCACACGGCGCTCGAGTGGGGAACGCTCGGCGCGGCACTCGGGCGAAGCGGTGTCACCGACGCCGAGGAGGCCCTGAGGTCCGCCGTCGCGGACGGCCTGGTGCTGGTCTTCCACGTCCCGGACGAGGGCGCCGGTCCCGGTCCCGCGGCCGACGAGGAGGACGAGGAAGCACCGGTGCGGCTGCTCCTCGGCCTGGACCGCTACGCGCTCGCCGAGGAGAGCCTCGCGGACGGCCTGAGCAGGCTCCTCAACACCTTCACCGGGGACGCGTCGCAGGACTGGGAGCGGGCGGCCGCCGCGGCCCCGTCCCCGTCCGCCGCGGCGCTGGTCCGCGCGGTCGCCGGGAGCGGACTGGTCGCCCACACCGGCGCGGAGGCGGCACGCGGCGAACCGGCGGCGCTGGTGGCGGCCGCCCGGTCCCTGGGGCTGCGGGCCTTCGCCGTCGCGGCCACCGAGGACGGCAGGCGGCGGTTGGCCGGCTCCGTGGACGCGGAGGCGACGGCCACCGTCGCCGGGCTGCTCTCGGGCCACGAGGGTCCCGGCCGGGACGAGGACGGCGCGCTGGCGCTGGACCTGCTGGCGGTGCTGGACACGCCACAGCTCGACGTGGAAACGGCCGCGACCCTGGTCGAGTGCGTGCCCGACGGGGCGCGACTGGTGCTCTCCGGTGACCCGGCGGTGCTGTGGTCCGCCGGAGCCGGCCGGGTCTTCGCCGACCTGCTGGCGGCGAAGGTGTGCCCGCAGGTCGCCTCCCGTACGCCTGACCCCGGCCCGGTCGGCGAGCTGGTCTCGGGGATCGGCTTCGGCGAACTCGCCACCGTCGACGCCCCGGGGAAGGAGGTGGTGATCGTCCCCGTGCGGGACGCCGGGGAGGCCGTGCACCGCACGGTCCAGCTCGTCGTGGACTCCGTGCCCCGGGCCATCGGCGTGCCCCCGGAGCAGACCCAGGTGATCGCCCCGGGGCATGGCGGTGCCGCCGGCACCCGGGCGCTCAACACCGCGCTCAAGGAGCGTCTCAACCCGGGTCCCGGCCGCTTCGGCGGCTTCGATCCGGGTGACCGGATCGTGCATGTCCCGGCCCCCGGCTCGGCCCTGCCGGGCACCGTCGTCTCCGCCGACGCGCAGGGGCTGCGGCTCGACTGCGGCGGCACGCCCGTGGTGGTCGCGCCCGGGGCCGTGCCCGCCGAGGTACGGCACGGCTGGGCGATCACGGCGCACCAGGCCGCGGGCCGCCGCTGGCCGGCCGCCGTCGTGGTCCTCCCGGGGGACGCCGCGGAGAGCCTGACCCGGGCCTGGGTCTACACCGCGTTCAGCCGCGGGGAGCGTCATCTGTCCGTGGTGCAGGGCGTCGAGCAGGCGCTCCCCCGCGCCGTGGCGGAGGTGCCCGCCCGGGAACGCACCACACGGCTGCGGGACATCCTGCGCGAGCAGGCGGCTGCCGCCGCCGCGGAGTGATCCGGCCCGCGGGCCCGGGGCGGCTCCCCCGGGCCCGCGGCGGATCCGCTCCTACGGCGGATCAGGCCAGCCGGTCGAGTTCCTCCGTGTCGGCCTCGTCGTCGTAGACCGCGCTGACGTCGAAGCGGCAGAGCAGTTGCCGCGGGTCCGCGTGGTCGAAGGGCGCGGAGAGCCATTCGCCGGGCTCGGCGGGCGCGGCCGCGGTGACCCAGAGTGTGGAGTCGCCCTCCTCCAGACCGAACTCCTTGTGGCGCTCGGCGATCTCGTCGGGCTCGTACTCCCCGAAGAGGGCGCCCACCGCCGCACCGGTGTCCCCATCGTCGGCCGCGACCGCGTCGGGCACCCGTCCGGCCTGCCGGAGCAGCCGCCCCGGGTCGGCGACGGTGTAGTCCCGCCGGATCAGGACGCTGATCGCGCCTGGTTCCCCGGGCCCGGAGTAGTCGGGAAGGGTGTCCCCCAGCGGCACCTCGAAGGGCGTCACCTCGTCGTAGGTGTCGTAGAGCACCTCGTCGTAGGCCTCGGCGGCCGAGGCGAGGGCCTCGAAGGCCCGGTAGACCGCGGGATCGTCCTCCCCGGTGCGGTTCTCCACCGCGTGCAGGTGGCGGTCCAGCGCGGCTTTCACCGCCTCGGCGGCGGCTCGTACCTCGGCGACGGCTGGCTGCGCGGCATCAGACATGCAGAAGACGCTATCCGTACCGAGGCGTTCCCCGCACAATGGATGCGATGCCTGAGTACGAATTCCGAGACGTGTATGTACCACGGGGGGTCTCCCGCAAGGAGGCTCATCGCCTGCTGACCGACCACGCCGAGTACGGTCACTGGGAGCTGGACCGGCTCCGCCTCTACCCGGACGGCAGTCGCAGGGTGCGGCTGCGCCGCCGGATCATCCGGCAGATACGTGCCACCTGGTGAGGCCGCGACCTGCGGACGTCGAACGGGGCCCCGCGAAACGCGGGGCCCCGAAGGGGTGAGACCGTGACGCTCAGTTCTTGACCGTGCGGGAGCGGCGGAAGAGCACCGCACCGCCCAGCAGGAGACCGGCGCTGGTCAGCAGACCCGTGGCGATGTCACCGGCACCCGTGCGGGCCAGGGACTGGCCGCCGTGGCCCATGGACTGCGGCTGGTTGCCACCGCCGCCGCCACCGCCGCCACCGCCGCCGCCCTTGCCGCCGCCCTTGCCGCCGCCCTTGCCGCCACCCTTGCCGCCACCCTGCTCCTTGCCCGGCTTGTTGCGGTTGCCGTGGTGCTGGGGCTGGTTGTGGTGTCCCTTGCCGCCCTGGTGGTAGGAGTGCCCACCGGTGTTGGCGCAGGTGTTGCCCACCGCCGGGTTCAGGATGCCGGGGGCGTTGACCGTGTTGCCGCAGACGTTGACCGGGATGTTGACCGGGGCCTGGATCACGTTCCCGGACAGGACGCCCGGGGAGCCGACCGCGGCGCCGCGCGCCGAGGCGCCGCTGCCGCCGTGGCCGTAGCCGCCGTCACCGTAGCCGCCGTCACCGTAGCCGCGGTTCTTGCCGTAGTCCTGGCCGTAGCTCTTGCCACCGCCGTAGCCGCCCTTGCCGCCATTCTGGCCGTAGCCGCCCTTGCCACCACTCCGGCCGTAGCCGCCCTTGGCGCCGTAGCCGCCGCTCTCCTTCTTGCCGTAGCCCTTGCCCTGGCCGTAGCCGTGGCCCTTGCCCTGGTCGATGGAGCCGTTGACGCAGACGTTGCCCGCCGCCGAGTTCAGGAGCCCGACGATGTTGACGGTGTTGCCGCACAGGTTGACCGGGATGTTCACCGGCGCCTGGATGGTGTTGCCGGACAGAACGCCCGGAGAGCCGGCGGCGACGCCGGACGCGGTGGAGTCCGCGTACGCCATACCGCCGGTGACGGCGAGCACGCCGCCTGTCGCGACTGCCGTGAGCAGCCCCTTTTTCGCGACTTGTCGCATTGAATGTCCCTGCCTCTTGCTTTTCCGATATGGAAACCGGCGGACAATCGCCCGCCGGGGGAATGAATGACCCCCCGGGGCCGGATAACCGGTGTCCCACCCCTTGGCCGGTACGGCGGCCCCGGAACGCGAAGATGGCGCATCCGGGGCCGCCGGGATCAGGCCCGCAGCAGCGCGGCCCGCCGCGACGTCAGTTGTTGAAGCAGGCGTTGCCCAGCGTCGGGTTCAGCAGCCCCAGGATGTTGACCGTGTTGCCGCACAGGTTGACCGGGATGTTGACAGGCGCCTGGATCACATTGCCGGACAGGACCCCCGGGGAACCGACAGCGGCGCCCTGGGCGCCGGAGTCGGCGACGGCCACGCCGGCACCCGCAGCCACGAGCCCTCCGGTGACAGCGGCAGCAGCGACGACCTTCTTGATCATTTTTCCTCCTTGTTGGCAAAACGGCCCCAACCTCGGACCGCACACGAACCAACGACCGGGGATGAGGCTCGCTACTGCCGCCAGGATTCATTCACTCTTTTCGGCTAAGCGGCAAGAAATGTCGACGATAAGGACGTCGTTTCAGCAGTTCGCGAGAAAACGATCGAGAACGCGCACACCGAACTTCAGTCCGTCGACCGGAACGCGCTCGTCCACACCGTGGAACATTCCCGCGAAATCGAGCTCCGGCGGCAGTTGCAGCGGGGCGAACCCGAAGCACCGGATACCGAGATCGTCGAAGGACTTGGCGTCGGTCCCGCCGGACAGGCAGTACGGCACCGCGCGGGCGATCGGGTCCTCGGCCTTCAGCGCCGCCTGCATCGCCTCGACCAGGGCACCGTCGAAGCTGGTCTCCAGCGCCTTGTCGGAGTGCACGTCCTCGCGCCTGACCCGGGGGCCCAGGATCCGGTCGACGTCGGCGAGGAACTCCTCCTCGTGTCCGGGCAGGAAGCGCCCGTCGACGTGCGCGGTGGCCTGACCCGGGATGACGTTCACCTTGTAGCCGGCGCCGAGCATCGTGGGGGCGGCGGTGTTGCGCAGCGTGGCCCCGATGATCTTCGCGATGCCGCCCAGCTTGGCCAGCGTCGCCTCCATGTCCTCCGGGTCGAGTTCGGTACCGAGGGCGTCGCCCAGCTCGTCCAGGAAACCGCGCACGGACTTCGTCACGCGCACCGGGAACTGGTGCCGGCCGAGCCGGCCGACCGCCTCGCAGAGCTCCGTGATGGCGTTGTCGGTGTTGGTCATGGAGCCGTGGCCGGCGGTGCCGTCCACGGTGAGCCGCATCCAGTGCATGCCCTTCTGCGCGGTCTCGATCAGGTAGAGCCGGACGTCCTCGTTGACGGTGAAGGAGAAGCCGCCGACCTCGCCGATGGCCTCGCTCACCCCCTCGAACAGCTCCGGGTGCCGGTCGACCAGGTGCCGTGCCCCGTAGACGCCGCCGGCCTCCTCGTCGGCGAGGAAGGCCAGGACGATGTCGCGGGGCGGACGGCGGCCGCTGCGCAGCATGTCGCGCACGACGGCCAGGGTCATCGCGTCCATGTCCTTCATGTCGACCGCGCCGCGGCCCCACACGCACCCGTCGGCGATCTCACCCGAGAAGGGGTGGTGGATCCAGTCGTCCGCGTTCGCGGGAACGACGTCGGTGTGGCCGTGGATCAGCAGCGCCGGCCGGGAGGGGTCCGCGCCGGCGATGCGGGCGACGGTGGAGGCGCGCCCCTTGTGCGACTCGAAGATCTGCGGCTCCAGGCCGACCTCGGCGAGTTTCTCCGCCACGTACTCGGCGGCGGCCCGCTCACCCGGCCCGGAGTGGTCTCCGTAGTTGCTGGTGTCGATCCGGATCAGGTCGCGGCAGAGGTCGACGACCTCGTCCTCTCCGGCGGTCGTACGGGCGGCCGAGTTCGACTCACTCACGCTGTCTCCTTCGTTCGTCGGTCCCGGCCATCCTCCCCCGCGCCCTCCACGCCCCGCGAGGGCCCCGTGCGGCCGTCCCGCTCGCGTCACCCCGAGCGTGTGATCGGGGGCCTCCGGATGTTTGCTATTGTTTTCCACGTCGCCGGGCCGAGTGCCGGGCGACGAACACCTTGTCCGGGTGGCGGAATGGCAGACGCGCTAGCTTGAGGTGCTAGTGCCCTTTATCGGGCGTGGGGGTTCAAGTCCCCCCTCGGACACCACGCAGACGCCTGTGGGCGGCACCACCGGGAGACCGGTGGTGCCGCCCACAGGCGTTTGCGGCCTCTTCGTGAGGCGCTTCCCGGTTCGGGAGCGGCCGCAGCTGGGGCGGTGCCGACGCGCGGTTCCCGGGACGGGACCCGCCCGTGCGCCTGCCCGGGCCCGTGGTGCCGGAAACCGCGGGCCCTGGGGCCGACCCGAAACCGCGGGGCCCATGGCTGCCGTCCCTAGGCCGCCGGGCCCATGGCTGCCGTCCCTAGGCCGCCGGGCCCTGCCGCAGGGGCCCCGGTGACGGGCGTGCACTCCCGGTGGTCCGCGGGCCACCCGCTACGAAGGCGCCCGCCCCGCCGCCGGCACGACGTGGTGACGGGTCGTTCAGCCGACTAGTCGCACCCGGCATGACAGCGCCGGTGCGTCGCGGCAGCGTTGCCTTCGCACCGCTCTCCGCACAGACGAGGACGCTCACCGTGACGCCACGCACCGCTGCAGCGGCGGACTGCCGACCCGAGGGTTGCGGTCCAGCCCGAACCGACCCCTTGCGAGGCAAGGAGAAGCCGCCGGGCCCCACCAAGACGATTCCCCCCAGGGCTGACGCCGGGCACCCTCTCGCCGGAGCTGCGACGGCGGACCTCCGGCGGCTCCGCGCCGGCGCCGGCGCCCTGCTCCTTCTGCTCGGCGCCGCGGGCTGCTCCGGCCTGACCTCCAAGGCGGTGGGCTCCGTGGTGTACACCACCCCCGACAACAAGGTGGTGCAGATCGACAGCCCCTCGGTGGACGGCTGCCACCACCTTCCGCCCACGGGTGCCAAGTCCGTGGCCAACAAAACGCTCAACGACCTGGTCCTGCACACCGGCGCGGGCTGCAAGAACCTGAAGGGGACGGAGAGCTACTACCTGGCGACGAAGACCAGCAACCCGGGCATGCCGGACGCGGAGCCCTGGATGAGCTTCACCGTGGTCGGCGGCAACGCCTGAACCGGAGGCCGTCAGCGGCCCGGACGGTGATCGGGGTCGCCGGCCACCGTCCGGCCCCGCCCCGACGGCGCGCGGTACGACTGACGAACTCAACCCGGCCCGGCACGGTCGCAGGGGTACGCGGCCCGGTAGGTGCGGGGCCGACCGCGCGCACCCGGTGGCCGCCCGGGGCGCCGTGCCCTGACGCCGCCCCCGTCAGGGGCCGCGTCACGGCCGCGGTGACGCCGCCCGGGGCGCCCCACCGGGAGCGGGAGGCCGCCCGCCGGGCAGCGGCGGCAGCGGCGGGATGTCCGGCCCCTGCCGCAGCAGTTCGGCCACCGCGAAGGAGACCACCGCCGCGAGCACCACCACCGGCACCGAGTCGGTGTTGCCGAGCAGCAGCACCACGAGCACCACGCTGCTCACCGGCAGGCGCATCGCGGCGGCGGCGCCCGCGGCCATGCCCGTCGCCATCGCCGGAACGACCCCGAAACCGGGCAGCGGGGCGGCCAGCAGCCCGGCGGCGCCGCCCAGGAACAGGGCGGGGAAGATCGGGCCGCCGCGCAGGCTGCCCAGGCACAGCGCGTAGGCCGCGCCCTTGCACAGCAGGACGGCGACCAGGGCGCCGGCCGGCCACAGGTGCGGGTCCGCGGCCATTCGCGCCAGCGCCGTCTGCCCGGAGGAGGCGACGTCCTGCGGTGAACGGCCCGTGGCCAGCGCGTACCCGGCCGCGCAGGCGCCGGCGGCGAGCGCGCAGAGCACGGTGTGCCGCAGGGGCCGGCGGGAGACGAACACCGCTGCGGCCTTGCCGCCGGTGACGGTCAGGTGAACGGCCACTGCGACGGCCAGGGCGAGCAGCACGCCCCACACCACGTCGCCGGCGTCGAGCGTGGGCGGGCGGGGCAGGCCGATGTCCAGCCGGGTCGTCCTCAGCCCCGTCCAGCGCCCGAAGCCGGTGAACACGATGTCGCCCACACCGCTTGCGAGCAGGGCCGGGAGCATCACGGCGAACAGCTGCGGCCCGCCGACCCCGGCCACCTCCATCAGTAGGACCGCGGCCACCACCGGGTTGCCGAAGATGGTGGCGATGGCCGCCGCGGAGCCGGCCGCGCCCACCAAGGCGTTGCTCCGATGGGTCGCCGGGGACCGGACCAGATCCCGCAAAAGCAGCGCCAGTCCGCCGCCGAAGGCGATGAGCGGGGCCTCGGGGCCGAGCACCGCGCCCAGCGGCAGGCCCGCCAGGGCGGCGAGGACCACGCCGGGCAGGGCGGAGGTGGTCGTTCCACCGGTGTGCAGCCCGCCGGCCGGGACGTGGCCGCCCCGGCCCGGCAGGTGGGTGACGACCAGGCCCACGATGACACCGGCGAGGGCGAGCAACGGCAGCGGCCACCACCACGGGGGCGCCTGCAGGCCGAACCGCCCGGGCAGCACCTGCCACAGCAGCCGCTCCAGTTCGTGCAGCGCGACGAGGAACCAGAAGGCCGCGAACGACACCGGAATGCCGATCACCGCGGAGAGGACGAGCGTCCTGCGGTATGCCGGCCGGCGCAGCAGTCCGCGCAGTTGGTCCGCTTCCTGAGGCTGGTTACCGGGGCGGCTGATCGCAGGCCTCCTCGTACACGGCCGCACCGCCGGGGGGCGGAACGGGTGATGTCCCGCGAGACTACCGACGCGGGTCCGCACACCGGCGCAGGCCGCGCTGGACGTTAGGGTGAGCCGACCGCGCGAGGAAGCGCGGCCCCGACGTATCTGGAGGTGCCATGGCCGCCCCCACCTGGGTCGCCGTGCCGGACGACTCACCCTTCGGCGTCCACAATCTGCCGTACGGGGTGTTCACGACCACGGACCGTCCACGGGAGCGCCGGATCGGCGTCGCGATCGCGGACCACGTACTCGACGTGGGCGCCGCCGCCCGCGCCGCCGGAGCGGAAGCGACCGGGCCGGAGGCCGGGCTGCTGACGGCGCCGACGCTCAACCCGCTGCTGGCAGCGGGGCGTTCGGCTTGGACGGCGGTGCGGTCGCTGATCACCGCGTGGCTCACCGACGAGGCCTACCGGGCGGCGGTCGAGCCGCACCTGCTGCCGCGCGACTCCGTCACGCTGCACCTCGCCTTCGACGTCGCGGACTACGTCGACTTCTACGCCTCGGAGCACCACGCCACCAACGTCGGCCGGATCTTCCGCCCGGACGGGGAACCGCTGCCACCCAACTGGAAGCATCTGCCGATCGGCTACCACGGCCGCAGCGGGACGGTGGTCGTCTCGGGGACGGACGTGGTCAGGCCCAACGGGCAGCGCAGGGGCGCCGCCCTGTCCGCTCCGTCCTTCGGGCCGTGCGAACGGCTGGACTTCGAGGCCGAGCTCGGTTTCGTCGTCGGGGGTCCCACGGCGCAGGGCGAACCGGTGCCGCTGTCGCAGGCCGAGGAGCACGTCTTCGGGGTCTGCCTGCTCAACGACTGGTCCGCCCGCGACATCCAGGCCTGGGAGACGGTGCCGCTCGGCCCCTTCCTCGGGAAGTCCTTCGCCACGTCCGTCTCCCCGTGGATCGTCCCCCTCGACGCGCTGTCGGCGGCCCGCGTCGACCCGCCGGCGCACGATGTGGGGATCCTGCCCTACCTGGACGACCGGGGCGCCGGGACGCTCCCGCGCGGGCTCGACATCGCGGTGGAGGTCCGGCTGCGGGGCGAGGTCGTCTCCCGTCCGCCGTTCTCCACCATGTACTGGACGTACGCCCAGATGCTCACCCACATGACCGTGAACGGCGCCTCGTTGCGGGCGGGCGACCTCTTCGGTTCGGGCACCGTCAGCGGCCCGCGGCGCGAGCAGCGGGGCGCGTTGATCGAGCTGACGTGGAACGGCGAGGAGCCGCTGGTACTGGCGGACGGCACGAAGCGGACCTTCCTCGAGGACGGCGACGAACTCGTCGTCTCGGCGACCGCGCCGGGGCCGGACGGGACCCGCATCGGCTTCGGCGAGGTCGCGGGCCGGGTGGTGGCGGCGCCGCCGCTTGCGTGAGTCGAGCGGTCACAGGTCTGCCGGTGCGCCGGGCCGGTGTGATCTGCCACGTCTGACGGCGCGGCATCCGGCCACGGCACGCCGCGCCGTCGCGCAGGCACGTGGGCGCGTGCGCTCCTGGACGCGTGGACACGTCCGCCCGTTGCTCGACGGCCCGGAAACCGCGGGGAAGCCATGTCGCAGGCGCTGCCCTCCTCACCTGCCGAGGACGCCGGCCGTGCGTCCGCTGCGCCGCTGCCCCGGCAGGTGCGGATCGGCTGCGGCCTGGATCGCCGGCCACCAGGGTCTTCGGGCACGGTGCCCGGCCTGATACCGCTCTCCTGCCTCACCCATGTGCCGGCCGTCCCGGCGGCGGTGGCGGACATGGCCGTCTTCCTCCCCAAGGCGTGGACGTGCTGCTCAAACTTCCTGGTGGGCGCTGCCGCCGGCCGCGACCCGTGGCAGGGCGGTTCACGGCGTCCGGGGAGAGGCGGGGCAGGCAGGGCCGGCGGCTCCCTCCCGGGGCCCGGCGGACGCGTCCTCACGCCGACCGAGGTGTCGGCCGGACGGTAAGGGCGTCGAGGGTGTCCGGGGGCGCGCTCACACCTCGCGGCGCTGCGCCGGGACGAGCGCGGCCGGGACGTCCACCCGCAGCCCGCGCAGATGCTCGCCGAGCCCCTTGGCCTGCGGGTCGGGCCGGGTGGAGGCCGCGACGCCCTCGCCGAGCAGGCCGTGGAGGACGAAGTTGAGGGCGCGCAGGTTGGGCAGCTCGTAGCGGCTGACGGCCAGTTCGGCGGCCTCCGGCAGCAGCGCGCGCAGCCGTTCGACGTCGAGCCAGTCGCGCAGCCAGCCGTAAGCGGCGTCATCGCGGGCCCACAGGCCGACGTTGGCGTCGCCCCCCTTGTCTCCGGAGCGGGCACCGACGAGCAGGCCCAGCGGGGCGCGCACGGTGGGGCCCTGCGCCAGAGGTGCGGACGGTGCCGGGGGCCGGGCCGGGAGGCGTACCGACGCGGCGGGCGGGCGCGGCACAGGGATGCGGGTGCCGTCGTGGAGCACGACCTCGGGGTGGACCAAGGCAGCGGGGAGGAGGGCCGGCCAGTGGACGCCGTACTCGGCGGGCTTGGGCGAGAAGTGCTCCATGTGCAGCCCGGGCGCGCTGGACAGGCCCGTACCGACGACGGCGCCGAACAGGGAGCGGCCGACCTTGTCCCTGTCGGGGTCCTTGACGGTGAGGGTGAGCCGGGCGCCGGTGGCGGTGGGCTCGGTGCGCAGGTCGTACGTCCCGAAGCGGGACGGGCCGCCGGTCGCGTCGAGCAGGGACGCCTCGGCGAACCGTGCCTTGGCCTCGATGTCCGGGCCGGTGAGCACGAAGGTGGCCGTGTTGCGGTAGCCGCCGTGGTGGTTCAGGCACACCTTGAGGGTGTCGGGAGCGGCTTCGCCGCGGGCGCCGCTGACCAGGACGCGGTCGGGGCCCTCCTGCTCCAGGGCCACGGTGTCGAAGCGGGCGACGACGTCGGGGTTGAGGTAGGCCGGGCGGTCGATCTCGTACAGCAGTTGGGCGGTGACGGTGTCGACGGTGACCGCTCCTGCGGTGCCCTCGTGCTTGGTGATGACGCTGGAGCCGTCGGCCCGCAGTTCGGCGATGGGGAAACCGGGGCGCACCGGCCGTTCGATCTCGTCGAAGAAGGAGTAGTTGCCTCCCGTGGCCTGCGCCCCGCACTCGATGATGTGCCCGGCGGTGACGGCGCCGGCGAGCCGGTCCCAGTCGTCGGTGGCCCAGTCGAAGGCCCAGGCGGCCGGGCCGACGACCAGGGAGGCGTCGGTGACGCGGCCGCAGACGACGACGTCGGCCCCGGCGCGCAGGGCCTCGGTGATGCCCCAGGCGCCGAGGTAGGCGTTGGCGGTGAGCGGGCGCACGCCCGCGTCGGCCAGCGGGAGGCCGGTACCCAGGTGGGCGAACGGGTGGCCCTCGCGCTGGAGTTCAGGCAGCCGGTCGAGCAGGTCGTCGCCTTCGAGGTGGGCGACGGAGGGGTTCAGCCCGGCGAGGGCGGCCAGTTCGCGGAGCTTGCCGGCCAGCCCGGCGGGGTTGAGCCCGCCCGCGTTGACGACGATCTTGATGCCGCGGTCCAGGCAGGTGGCCAGGACGTCGCCCATCTGGGCGAGGAAGGACAGGGCGTAGCCGGCCTCGGGGTCGCGCTGCCGGGCCTTCCAGAGGAGCAGCATCGTCAGCTCGGCGAGGTAGTCACCGGTCAGTACGTCGATCGGGCCGCCCTCGACCATCTCGCGGGCGGCCGACAGGCGGTCGCCGTAGAAGCCCGAGCAGTTGGCGATCCGCAGGGTCTCACGTCGCTGGGTCATGTCCCTCGCCGTCGGCGGTGTCGGTGTTCAGATGTGGGTGGGGATGGTGCGTGGGGTTCAGGCGGCCGCCGCGCGCAGCGACTCGACGTGGCTGCGGATCTCCTCCGGTGAGAGGTAGATGTCGGTGACCTCGAAGTCCTTCAGCGCGGCCGGCCTGCGGGCCTGGAACCCGGTGCGGACGAAGTCGTCGCCGGCGACGGCGTTGAGGAACCACCCCGCGGCGGCCCGGAACCGCGCGGGGAAGGTGCGCAGCGCGCCGAGGTGGTAGCCGCGGGCGACGACCTGGGCGGGAAGGCCGCTGAGGGGGACGCCGAGGGGCTTGGAGACCGCCTCGACCCCGCCGAGGTCCACCACGAGCCCGAGGTCCCGGTGCCGGTAGGGCCGCGGGGGGCGGCCGCGCAGCACGGCGACCACGTTCTCGGCGACGACCTTGCCCTGGCGCAGGGCGTGCTGGGCGGTGGGCGGGCAGACCGCGTCGCCGCCCACCGCGAGGTCGGGCACGGCGGCCGCGTCCCCGAGGGCGAAGACCCCGTCGGCGCCCGGGACGCGCATCTCGGCGTCGGTGACGAGGCGGCCCTTGGCGATCTCGGTACCGAGGGTGGTCACCAGCGGGCTGGACACGATGCCGGCGGTCCAGATCAGGGTGCGGCACGGCAGCTTGCGGCCGTCGGTGAAGGTGACGGTGTCGGGGGTGACCTCGGCGACGGAGACGCCGAGCGAGACCTCCACGCCGCGCTCGCGGACGATCTGCAGCGCCTTCAGGCCGAGCTTCTCGCCGAGTTCCGGCATCAGGCGGGGCGCGATGTCGATCAGGTGCCACTTGATCATGGCCGGGTCGAGGCGCGGGTAACGCTTGACCGCCGCGGTTGTCAGCCGCTGCAGCACGGCGGCCGTCTCGGTGCCCGCGTAGCCGCCGCCGACCACCACGAACTGCAGGCGGGACTCCCGCTCGGCCTGGTCGGTGGTGGCGGAGGCCAGGTCCAGCTGCGCGATGACGTGGTCGCGGATGTACGCGGCCTCCGCGAGGGTCTTCATGCCGCGGCCGTACTCGGTGAGGCCCGGGATGTCGAAGGTGCGGGTCACGCTGCCGGGGGCCAGCACGAGGTAGTCGTACGGCTCCACGCGCTCCTCGTCGGTGATCTTCTTGATCACGACCGCCTTGGCGGCCGGGTCGACCCCGATCGCCCGGCCGGGTATGACCGTGGTGCGGTGCAGCATCCGGCGCAGCGGTACCGCGACCGCCTGCGGGGTGAGCACCCCGGCGGCGACGTGCGGCAGCAGGGGCAGGTAGAGCTGGTGGCTCCAGGGCGTGACCAGGCGGATCTCGGCCTCGTCGTGGCCCAGCCGCCGCTCCAGCCGGTGTGCGCACTCCATGCCCGCGAAGCCGCCGCCGACGACCAGGATCCTGGGTCGCTTCATCACTCGCCTCCCGTAGGACCGTTCGGGGCCCGATTCCCTACCCGCGGCGTGTGCGGATACGCCTTCGGCCACGCTCGCACACGCCTCGTCGCGGCGCGAACGGAGCGGCGACGGCCAGGCCTGGAGCGGCACGCTACCGGCCCCGGCCTACCCGGACGAAGGGTTCGGCGGGACCGGCCGCGGGGTACGGGCGGGGTCGGTCCGCCGGGCGGTGTGGAACCGGGATGCCCGGTCTGCCGCGTCCGACGCCGCTGTTCGGCTTTCTGTACGAGGGGACGGGGGCGGCGGCGGGTCACACCTGGTGGTCCCGGGGGTACGAGGTGCGCTGCGACCTGCCGGTCGCGCCGCAGGCAGAGAAGGCCGCCCGGCACGACTTCGTGGCGGAGGAGGAACTCGACCGCCTCCTGCCGGAGCGGGAGTGGGTGCCCGACGGCCTGGAGGCCCGGGATCGGCCGCGCGACCGGCGACGACGAAGGTGACGCTGATCAGCAGCGCCCAGGCGCCGAACTTGGCGAGCGAGACCGGCACCCACCCGTGTTCCTGGTCGGGGTAGCGCCAGGCACCGACGTAGGTGGCGGCGTTCTCCGCGACCCAGAGGAAGAAACCGATGAGGACGAAGGAGAGCGCGAGCGGCATTCTCAGGCGCACCCCGTCGACCGTGTAGTGCACCCAGGTGCCCGCGGTGGCCCACAGCAGCAGGACCGTCAGCAGCCACCGGGCGTCGGGCAGCCAGTGGTGGGTGAAGAAGTTGAGGTACACCGCCGCTGCCAGGATCGTCATGGCCCGGCGGCGGTATCCGGTCAGGCCCAGTTCGAACCTCCGCCAGGCGGCGCACACGTAGCTGCCGACGGCGGCGTAGAGGAAGCCCCCGTACAGCGGCACGCCGCCGAACTTGGTGAGCGCGGGTTCGGGGTAGCTCCAGGAGCCCAGGTGCACCTTGACGAGTTCGAAGAGCAGCCCGACGGCGTGGCACACCGCGACGACGGCGACGTCGCGGCCGCGTTCCCAGCCGCAGGCCCAGAACAGCGCGCTGAGCGCCACGCCGTAGCACAGCAGCAGGTCGTAGCGGGCGACGGGCAGCGGGGGCAGCAGCCGCGAGCCGGCGACGCCCGCCATCAGCGCGACGGCGAAGGCGCAGCAGCGCGCCTCCGTCCAGCCGAACAGCGCGAGCCTGCGGATGCCGGTGACGATCGGTCCCATGGGGAGGGGGACACGGCCGGGCGCCGCCCCGGTTCCGGGGCGGCGCGATCTGTCCGGATCAGTCCAGGGAGCGCAGGGCGGTGTCGACGGCGTCCTCGACGAAGGCCCGGCCGAGGCTGGCCCGGCCGACGACGCGCAGGCCCTGGACGAAGGTGGTGAGGAAGCGGGCCAGCTCCACCGGCCGCTTGTCGGCGGACAGCTCTCCCCGGGCCTTCGCCTTCTCCAGCGCGGCCGCGAGGGAGGACTCCAGCAGACGCAGGGTGACCGCGACGCGGTCCACGGTGCCGGGGTCGTCGCCGCGCTCGGTGGCGGCGTTGACCAGCAGGCAGCCCCGTTCCGGGTCCTCGAGGTCGGCCTCGACCATCTGCGTCAGTGCGCCGCGGATCGCGGGGCGGATCGGGTCCGCGTTCTCCAGCAGTTCCACGAGGCCGCCGGCGTACTGGGAGCAGTAGCGCTCCAGAGCGCGGGCGTAGAGCTTGTCCTTGGAGCCGAAGGCCGCGTAGAGGCTGCCGCTGCCGATGGAGAGCTCGGTCAGCAGGTCCTGGAGGGACGTCGCCGCATAGCCGCGGCGCCAGAACAGGTCCATCGCACGATCGAGGGCCTGGTCGAGGTCGAACTCCCGGGTACGCGCCATGCGGCGAGCATACCATTTCTGGATTAATTGTTACACTATGGTGGCGGGCCGCTCCGCTCCCGGCCCGCCCGGTGCGCGCCCGCCCGTACGGCGCTCGGTACTGTGGGAGCCGTGATCAAGCGCGTGCGGGCCGCGACAGGGGCGGTCGCCCTGTGGTTCGCCCCGGCACGGGTACGGGCCGAGGGGACGACACCCGACTACCGCTTCTCGCTCGCCAACGAGCGGACCTTCCTCGCCTGGCTGCGCACCGCGCTCGCGCTGGTCGGCGGCGGTTTCGCGGTCGACCAGTTCCTGCGGGACCTGCGCCGGCCGGTCCGGGTGACGCTCGCCGTGGTGCTGGTGGTGGGCGGCGCTATGTGCGCGGTCCGCGCGGTGAACCACTGGGTGCGCTGCGAGCGGGCGATGCGCCGCGGAGAGGACCTGCCGGTCTCGCGCTTCCCCGCCGTGCTGGCCGTGCTGGTGGCCCTGGTCGCGGTGGCGCTGCTGCTCACCGCCACGCTGGGGTGGGCGGGCTGATGACCGCCCGGGGCGGCGCCGCACCACGGGACCCGGGCCTGCAGCCGGAGCGGACCCGGCTGGCCTGGCGGCGCACCACACTCGCCTTCGCGGTGGTGGCGCTGCTTGCCGGGCGCCAGGCGGTGCTGCACGAGGGGTCGCCGGCCGGACTGCTGGGGGTCGCCCTGTGCGCGCTGGCCTGGCTGGCGTTCACCGTCACCGCCCAGCGGCGGATCGCCGCCCTGGGCTCCGCGCGGCCCGCCGGCCTGCCGCCCGGGACGGCGACCCGGGCGACGCTGTACGTCCTAGTACCGGCTGTCGCGGGCGGGCTGCTGGTGCTCCTCGGCCCGCGCTGAGGGCCGCCACCCGCTTGGGCGGCGACCCTGCCGCACCGGCGGCTCCCCCTCGCAGGCGTCTCCCGCTCGTAGGCGGCTCCCCCTCGCAGGCGTCTCGCGGGAGCCGCGGACCTCAGTGCCCGGACCGCCACGGGGAAGCGCGCGGCCCACCGGGATCGAAGCGCTGGGGCTGCCCGCCGCCACCGGCGCCGCCCCGGCGGCGGGATGCGCCGCCGCGGCACACGGGCCCTCCTCCCCGCAGCCCCGGGTGTTCGCCGCGCTGAGCGGCGCGGCCGCCGCTCGGCCCCGCCGGGCAACCGGTGTGCGATGTGTCCCTCGTCACCGGCATCGTCGTCCGGCGCGACGTGAGCGCGCCGCCGACCGCCTGCTCGAGGACTCCTGGGCCACCGAGCGGGGGCGCCAGACCATCACAGTCGCGTCCGCGAGGAGATGCCGTCCACCCGCCACGTGCCGCGCTCCCCGGACGGGACCGGGCAAGCGGCCCCTTACCCGCTGCCGGAGCGGCCGCGCCCGATCACGGAGTCCCGCGGCGAGGACCGCTCGCGCCGGCGCGGCCCGGAGCGCGCACGGGAACCGGCACGGAGACGGGAGGGCGACGTCGCCAGGCCGCGCAGCGGGGCGACGAGGGCGCGGACCTCGCGGTCCGCGAAACCGGGCTCCCGTGAGATCACCCGCACCAGTTCCTCGCGCACCGGCCGTCCGCGACCCGCCTCGACCAGCGTCAGCGACTCGGTCAGCGCCGAAGCGAGGTCCGGTCCGTGCCAGGGCTCCGCGGCATACGCGTCGAACCAGCGGCGCGGGGGGAACGACGGCTGCAGTTTGGCCTGATAGTTCCCGAGGTAGGACCACACCCCCGGGTCCAGGGACACCCCGGTGACGTGCCCCGCAGGCAGGGCTCGCGCCCAGCCGCCCGCGGTGTGCCGGCGCCACCGCCAGGTGTTGGGGCTGGTCCGCCCGCGGGACGTCACCCCCACGAAGCGCAGCTTGCGGCGTACCACCGGCCAGGGCTCGCGGCTCTCGCGCACCCAGTCGGCGAGGGCGCGGAACAGCGTGTCGTACGTCCCGCCTCCGGAGACCAGGTCGACCAGCGCCACCGGTCGGGACCGGCGGGCCAGGTCGTGCGGCGCGAGCCCGGCCGCGCCGAGGTGCTCGCGCAGGCGGGCCGTGTGGGCGGGCCCCGGTTCCGGGTGCGAGCGCAGCGACAGCGGCAGGCGCCGCAGCGGCCCCTGCCGGGTGGTGCCCTCGAAGGCACCGGTCAGCAGGTCGTACATGCTGTCCAAGGAGCGGCCGACGAAGCACAGGTCGGCGCCGCCCGAGCGGGCGAGCACCTTCCCGGTGCACTCGGTCAGTTCGGGCAGATACCACAGGCTGGGACGCACGGCGCCCTCGACGAGGCTGCCCAGGCGGTCCGGCGGCGAGCCGCCGCGGGCACGCGACAGTGCCCAGCGGTACGGCTGGGGCGGCGGGACGGCGGGCGCGGTCGTCATGCACCCAGTGCAGCAGCCCGAACCGTGCCGGTCATCCGGTTTTCCGCCCGCCAAGGCGTTCCGCTTGTCAGGTCTCGACCATAGAGTCGCCCTGGGCGTCGCGCGACGCCCGGCGGGGTGAGGAAAGGGCACACGGCGGTGAAGTGCGAGCGATGTTCCTGATCACCGGAATCCCCGCGTCGGGGAAGTCCACCGTGGCGCAGGCACTGGCCGAGCGGCTGCCCCGATCGGCGCACGTCCGGGGCGAGACGTTCCGGCGGATGATAGTCGGCGGGCGGGCCGAGGCGCTGCCGGGCGACGGTGCGGGGGACGTCGCGGGCCTGTCCGGCGAGGCGCTGCGGCAACTGCGGCTGAGACACTCCCTGGCGGCGGCGAGCGCGGACGCGTACGCGGCGTCCGGGTTCACCCCCGTCCTCCAGGACGTCATCCTCGGCGACGAACTACCGCGCATGATCGCCTTGTTACGCACCCGGCCGCTGCACGTCGTGGTCCTCGTGCCCTCCCCGGCGGCGATCGCCGCCCGCGAGGCCGGCCGGGCCGAACGCGCCTACGGCGCATGGACGCCGGCCGACCTCGACCGCGCCCTGCGCGAGGGCACCCCCCGGATCGGCCTCTGGCTGGACACCTCCCACCAGACGCCCCAGGAGACCGTGGACGCCATCCTCCGCCACGCCGGGCCCACCGGCTGACGCCGTACGTCCCCGGCGGGTCCGGCGTGGCATGACGTGGCGCCGCAGTGGGGCGCGGCTCAGGGGGCCAGTACGTCGAGTTCGCGCAGCGCGCCCACGCAGATCCCGCGCATCAGGCGTTCCGCCGACTGCGCGTCGCGGGCGCGGACGGCCTCGGCGACCCGGACGTGGAGGGTGATCGCCGCCGGGTCGGGGGCGCTGAACATCACGTGGTGCTCGGTACGCCCGGCCAGCACCTCCGCCACGACGTCGCCGAGCCGGGCGAACATCTCGTTGCCGGAGGCGCTGAGCACCGTGCGGTGGAAGGCCACGTCGTGGACCAGGTACGCGTCGAGGTCGGCGGCCCGTCCCGCCGCGGCCATCTCGGCGGCGAGGACGGTCAGTGCCCGGCACTGCTCCGCCGTCGCGGCGGCCGCCGCCAGGGCGGCGGCGGCGGGCTCGACCGCGGCGCGGAGCGTGGTGAGCGAACGCAGCTGCCGGGGCCGGTCGGCGCCCGCGAGGCGCCAGCGGATGACGGCCGGGTCGAAGACGTTCCACTCCTCGGTGCGGCGCACCGTCACGCCGACCCTGCGCCGCGACTCGACGAGGTGCATGGCCTCCAGGACGCGCACGGCCTCGCGGACGACGGTACGGGAGACGCCGTACTGCCGCTCCAGCTCGTCGATGCGCAGCACCGTGCCCGGCGGGTACGCGCCCGAGGCGATGGCGGGGCCGAGTTCCGCCAGGACGCGGGCGTGCAGGCCCCGCTGCTCTCCCTGCTGTTGCGCGCGCTGTTCCGAGGGCCGGTCCATGGCGACACCCTATGCGGGACGCCATTCATGTGACGATATGATGCAAACCTCTGGAATACGTAGTACCTATGGTCCTTCCCCGGCGATCGGACGCGGGAAGGACCTGAGAAGGACTTGAGGAGGCACGGTGTCGACCCAGGCAGGCCCGCAGAATCCGCCCCCGTCCCTGGTGGTGGTGATGGGCGTGTCCGGTTCGGGCAAGTCCACCGTCGGAATGCTGCTCGCCGAGCGGCTGGGCGTCCCGTACGCAGAGGCGGACGACTTCCACCCGCCCGCCAACATCGCCAAGATGTCGGCCGGGGACCCGCTGGACGACCGGGACCGGGCCCCCTGGCTGGACGCCATCGCGGCGTGGATCGTGGAACGCGGCGACGGTGGCGGCGTGGTCAGCTGCTCCGCGCTGCGGCGCCGCTACCGCGACCGGCTGCGCCAGGACACGCCCGGGCTGTTCTTCCTCCACCTCGACGGGTCCGAGGAACTGATCGCCGGCCGCCTGGCGGCGCGGACGCGGCACTTCATGCCCGCGGGCCTGCTGCGCTCCCAGTTCGAGGCACTCGAACCACTGGAACCCGACGAGGCCGGCGCCGTCGTCGCGATCGGGGACGACCCCGAGCGGATCACCGAGCGCGCCCTGGCAGCCCTCCCCCGCTGAGCCCCTCCCGCACGGCCGAGGGCGCCACCTCGGGGACGGGAGCGGGGCGGACGAGCCACGGACCCCGAAGTCCCGGTCCGGTGGCGGTGGCGATCCGCGTCGCCGGCATCGTCGTCCGCCGGCCGCAGACGTCGCGTCGTGCGGCAGACGCCCCCGCGTGGCCGCCCGGCCGCCTTGCCCTGATACGTTCCAAGCGTTCTGACCAGGGAAAGGCGTCAAGATGTCACAGTTGCACACCGCGCGTCCGTTCACCGAGCACGTCGCTCCCGGAGTCCACGCCTACATCCAGCCCGACGGCGGCTGGTGCCTCAACAACGCGGGCTGGGTGACCGACGGACACACGACGCTGCTGATCGACACCGCCGCCACCGAGCGCCGGGCCCTGATGCTGCGCGAGGCCCTCCTCGCCTCCGGCGCCCCGATGCCCGCGCACGTGGTCAACACCCACCACCACGGCGACCACACCTACGGCAACAAGGTCTTCGCCGAGGGTGCCCGGATCGTCGGCCACACCGCGTGCGTCACCGAGCAGGTCGCGGCCGGCCACCAACTGCACGCGATCTGGCCTGACGTGGAGTACGGCGACGTGCCGGTGGTCCCGGCGACGGTCACCTACGAGGACCGCCTGACCCTCCACGTCGGCGAGGAGGAGGTGCAGCTCCTGCACCCGGGGGTGGCCCACACGCTCGGCGACACGGTCGTCTGGCTCCCGGGACGCAAGGTCGTCTTCACCGGCGACCTGGTCTTCGACGGCGGCGCGCCGTTCGTCCCCATGGGTTCGCTCGAGGGCTCGCTGCGCGCCCTGGACGTGCTGCGCTCGCTCGACGCCGAGGTCGTCGTACCCGGGCACGGCGGCATCTGCGACCCCTCGGTGTACGCCACCGTCGAGGGCTACCTGCGGTTCGTGGCCGACCTGGCCGCCGAGGGCCACAAGGCGGGGCGGACGCCGATGGAGGTGGCGCGGGCGGCCGACCTCGGCGAGTTCGCGACGCTGCGCGAGCCGGAGCGGCTGGTCGCCAACCTGCACCGCGCGTACGCGGAGCTGGACGGCCTGCCGCTCGGCTCGCCGCTGGACCTGACTCCCGTGATCACCGACATGGCCGTGCTCAACGGCGGCCGGATCCCGGAGTGCCTGGCCTGAGGCCCGCCAGGGGTCACCAGCGGCGGGTGACCCAGCCGGGCTCGGCCCTGCGCATGGCGGCGGCGTCGTCGCGCTCGTGGAAGGTGCCGTCGTCCTCCAGCCAGCGCCGGTGCAGCGCGCCCAGGGCCGCCCGGTCCAGTTCGACCCCCAGGCCCGGCGCGTCGGACACGGTCAGCCGGCCGCCGCGGAACTCGTGGCGGCCGGTGATGACGTCCTCGGTCTGCCAGGGGTAGTGCGAGTCGCATGCGTGGTGCAGGTCGGGCACGGTGGCGGCGACGTGCGTCATGGCCGCCAGGCTGATGCCCAGGTGGGTGTTGGAGTGCATGGACAGTCCGACGCCGAAGGTGCGGCAGATCGCGGCCAGATCGCGGGTGTTGCGCAGCCCGCCCCAGTAGTGGTGGTCGGAGAGCACGATCTGGACCGCGTCCTTGGCGAAGGCCTCGGCGATCTCGGGGAAGGTCGTGACGCACATGTTGGTGGCGAGCGGCACATCGGTGCCGGCGGACACCTCGGCCATCGCGGCCGTGCCGGCGGCTGGGTCCTCCAGGTACTCCAGGACGTCGCCGAGCTCCCGCGCCACGTGCAGCGAGGTCTCCACCGACCAGGCGCCGTTGGGGTCCAGCCGCAGCGGCTGTCCGGGGAATGCCCGGGCCAGGGCCCGTACGGCGGCGATCTCCTGCTCGGGAGCGAAGACCCCGCCCTTCAGCTTGAACGAGGTGAAGCCGTGCTCGCGCACCAGCCTGCGGGCCTGCGCGACCACCCCGGCCGGGTCCAGCGCGGCGCCCCAGTCGTCCTTCTCGCCCCGGCCGCCCGGGTGTTCGGCCCAGCGGTAGAAGAGGTAGGCGCTGTAGTCGACGGTGTCGCGGACCTTTCCGCCGAGCAGCGCGTGCACGGGCAGCCCGAGCACCTTGCCGAGCGCGTCCAGGCAGGCCACCTCGAAGGCCGAGACCACGGAGAGCAGCAGCTTGTCGGCGGTCTGGACGCCGCGCAGGCCGCCGGCGTCCACCGCGTCCGTGGTCCCCTCGGGGGCCGGGCACACCAGCGCCGCGAGGGCCGGCAGGTTGTTGAGGTCGTCGGCGCGGCAGCCCGGCAGGGCCTCCGCCAGCGGCCTCGCGAGTTCCAGGTAGCGGGTGTCGCCGTAGGTTTCGCCGACACCGCTCACGCCGCCCGCGGTGGTCACCTCGACGATCAGGCGCGGGGTGTAGGGCTGGTGCACGCCCTGTGTGTTGAGCAGCGGCGGGTCGGAGATGAGGACGGGGGTGAGAGTCACCGCGGTTATCGTCAGGTCCCTCTGCTGTGCCACTGCACGCCACCCCTCGGGTTCATGTATGTGAATTTCGTACGCCCACCAGAACGCGACCCTAGGTGGCGTCCGGATGCCCGTCAAGAACGCGCAGGTCGCACCGCTACACCGGTTCGCCGTGTGGTGCCGGGACTCAGTCGGGAAGAGGCTCCAACGCCGCGCGCCAGGTGGGCGGCAACTCGGCGACACCGGTGCGGGCGGCGATGACCCCGCCGGCGATGGCACAGGTGGTGTCCATGTCGCCGAGCCCGGCGACGGTCTGCCAGAGACCGCCCTCCAGGTCGTCCAGGTGCCGCGCGGCGCACCACAGCGCGAAGGGGACGGTGTCCGGCGCCGAGACCCCGTAGCCGGAGCCCAAGACCTCGGCCGCGTGCCGCACCGACGTGCCCTCGGGGAAGCGGACCGCGGAGCGCAGGCCGGAACGCACGTCACTGTCGGGGAGCCGGTCGGCCACCCGCGTCAGCAGGTCCTCGGGAGCCCGGCCGCCACGGCTGCGGGCCGCGAGCGCGGCGGCGAGCGCCACGGCGACGGCACCGGCGGCGGCCTCGGGGTGGTGGTGGGACACGGCGGCCTGTGCGGCGGCCGCGTCGGCGACGCCCTCCAGGTCGGCGGCGAGCCACGCGCCCAGCGGCGCTACACGCATCGCGGCGCCGTTGCCGTACGAGCCCTGCCCGCCGAACTGCTCGCCGACGACCTCCGCCCAGGGCTCACCGGCGCCGATGCGGCGCAGGACGTCGTGCATGGAGGGGCCGTACTTGCGGTACGGATCGGCGGCGTAGGCCCCGGCGAGGCCGGCCGCGAGGACGTCCTGCCGGACGGATCCGCCGTTGGCCGTGAGGTGCCCGAAGAGCGCCAGGGCCTGGGCGGTGTCGTCGGTCCAGTACCAGGGAACGTCCTCGGGGGTGATCCGGTGCGCGATGGCACCTTCCCGCTCCTCGCGCGAGGCGAAGAACCAACGATCGCCGAAGGCGTCGCCATGGGCCAGTCCGTACAGCGAGTCGAGGGCGGCGGGCGGGATCATGGCGTCAGTCTCGCAGCGCCGGAGACGCCGGGCACCTGCTTTTCGCGCCGGCGGACCGGCGGCGGACTGGACGACATACCGACTGGTCGGCATGATAGCCGGAACGGCTTTGGCGGTGCGAGGAGCGATGATGAGCGGGACGGAGAACCCCCCGGGACTCGACCTGGAGCGGCTGCGGCGGCACCTCGACGCCGAACGGCCCGGCCTGGTGACGGGCGCGCTCGACGGCGCGCTCATCGAGGGCGGCCGGTCGAACCTGACCTACTCGGTGACCGACGGGGGCTCCCGCTGGGTCGTCCGGCGCCCCCCGCTCGGCCACGTCCTGGCCACGGCGCACGACATGACCCGCGAGCACCGCGTCATCAGCGCCCTGCGCGACACCCCTGTCCCCGTCCCGGGAGCCGTGCTGCTCTGCGAGGACCCGGCGGTCGTCGGCGCGCCCTTCTACGTCATGGACTTCGTCGAGGGCACGCCCTACCGCACCGAACGGCAACTCGCGGCGCTCGGCCCGGAACGCACCCGGGACATCGCGCTGCGGCTGGTGGACACCCTGGTGGCGCTGCACGCCGTGGAGCCGCGCGCGGCCGGACTGGGCGACTTCGGCCGGCCCGAGGGCTTCCTGGAGCGGCAGTTGCGCCGCTGGGGCAAGCAGCTCGACGCCTCGCGCAGCCGCGACCTGGCCGGCGTCGACGAACTCGCCGCGCTGCTCGGCACGCGCCTGCCCGCCTCCGCGCCCGCGGCGGTCGTGCACGGCGACTACCGGCTCGACAACGTTCTCATCGGCCCGGACGACACCGTCCGGGCCGTGCTCGACTGGGAGATGTCCACCCTCGGTGACCCGCTCACCGACCTCGGGCTGCTGGTCATGTACAGCGAGCTGCGCCCCACCCCGGGCACCCCCGTCTCCGTCACCGGAGGCGCGCCGGGACACCCCTCCCCCGCCGGGCTGATCGAGCGCTACGCGGCCGGCTCCGGGCACGACGTGTCCTCGATCGCCTGGTACACCGCCTTCGCGTACTTCAAGCTCGCGGTGATCCTCGAGGGCATCCACTACCGCTACACCCTCGGCCGGACCCTCGGCGCCGGCTTCGACCGGATCGGCGCCCTGGTCCCGGCCTTCATCGACAACGGCCTGCGGACACTTCAGGAAGGCTGAGCCATGCATTTCGCCTACGACGCCAGGACCGAGGAAGTGCGCGGGCGGCTGCTCGCGTTCATGGACGAGCACGTGTACCCCGCGGAACCGGTCTTCCACCGGCAGCGCGAGGCGGCCGAGGGCGCGGCCGTGTGGAGCCCACCGCCGGTCGTGGAGGAGCTGAAGGCGAAGGCGCGCGAGCGGGGGCTGTGGAACCTCTTCCTCCCCGGCGAGCGCGGCGCCGGGCTCACCAACCTGCAGTACGCGCCCCTGGCCGAGATCACCGGCCGCAGCCCGCATCTCGCCCCGCCGGCCCTCAACTGCGCCGCTCCGGACACCGGCAACATGGAGCTGCTGAACGAGTTCGGCAGCGAGGAGCAGCGCAAGACCTGGCTGGAGCCGCTGCTCGCGGGCGAGATCCGCTCGGCCTTCGCGATGTCGGAACCCGACGTCGCCTCCTGCGACGCGACCAACATCGAGACACGGATCGAGCGAGTCGGCGACGAGTACGTCATCAACGGCCACAAGTGGTACATCTCCGGCGCGATGAACCCGCGGTGCCGGATCTTCATCGTCATGGGCCGGACCGACCCGGCCGCGGACCGGCACCGCCGGCAGAGCATGGTGCTGGTGCCGCGTGACACCCCCGGGCTCGAAGTGCGCCGCGGTATGCGGGTCTTCGGCTACGACGACGGGGACCACGGCGGCCACGCCGAGGTGGTCCTCCACGACGTGCGGGTCCCCGTGGACCATCTGATCGGCGAGGAGGGCGGCGGCTTCGCCATCGCCCAGGCGCGGCTCGGCCCGGGCCGCATCCACCACTGCATGCGGCTGATCGGCATGGCCGAGCGGGCGGTGGAGCTGATGTGCCGGCGCGCCACGGTACGGGTCGCCTTCGGCAAGCCGCTGGCGGAGCAGGGCGTCGTCCAGCAGTGGATCGCCGAGGCACGGGTGGAGATCGAGCAGTTGCGGCTGCTCGTGCTCAAGACCGCATGGCTGATGGACACCGTCGGCAACCGGGGTGCCCACACCGAGATCCAGGCCATCAAGATCGCCACCCCCGAGAAGGTCGGGCTGATCCTGGACCGCGCCATCCAGTTGCACGGCGCGGGCGGTGTCAGTCAGGACTTCCCGCTGGCGGAGCTGTACGCGGCGGCCCGCACACTGCGGCTGGCCGACGGTCCCGACGAGGTCCACAAGCGGTCCCTGGCACGCCGTGAGCTGAGCCGGTACGCCGCGCAGGACTGATTCCAGGGCGTCACGATGCCTGACCGGCGGGGGCCCCGGCGGGCACCGCGATGTGCGCCGGGGCGAGGGCCTGCCCGCTCGCGGCGGGTGTGTGAGAGGGCCGGAGCGGCCGGGCGCACCGAGGCGTGCGTCGCGGCACGGGGCGCCGCGTGCCGCGACGCCTCGCCCCCGCTTCCGCCGCGGCGGGGCCCCCGGTTGCGCTCCGGCTCCGCACCGCGCGCGGTCAGCGGGGGACGACCACCAGGCGGCCGGTCGTCGTGCCGTCGGCGACCCGCTGGACGGCGTCGGCCGCGCCCTCCAAGGGCACGCGCTCGCTCACGAGGGGTTTGATCGCGCCCTGCGCGGCCAGGCGGGTGAGCTCCTCGTGACAGCGCCGCACGGCCGCGGGGTCGTGGGTGTTGTACAGGCCCCAGTGCAGGCCGACGACGGAGTAGTTCTTGACGAGAGCGTGGTTGAGGCCGGGGGCGGGAATCGTGCCGCCGGCGAAGCCGACGACCAGGATGCGGCCCTCGAAGGCGACGCACTTGGTGGACCGGGTGTAGGCGTCGCCGCCCACCGGGTCGTACACGACGTCGGCCCCGCGTCCCCCGGTGGCCTCCTTGACGACGGCCACGAAGTCCTCGCAGGTCCGGTCGACGACGACGTCGGCGCCCAGCTCGCGCGCCGTCCTCGCCTTCTCCGGCCCGCCCACCACGCCGATGACCTGGGCACCGGCCGCCTTGCCGAGCTGGACGGCGGCGCTGCCCACACCACCCGCCGCGGCGTGCACGAGCAGGGTCTCGCCCTCGCGCAGCCCGGCCCGCCGGTGCAGCCCGAACCAGCCGGTCTGGTAGCCGATGTGGAGGGCGGCGGCCTCGGCGTCGTCCAGCCCGGGGGGCGCGGGCAGCACCCGTGCGGCGGGGACGACGGCGAGCTCGGCGAAGGCGCCGCCGGGCAGCGCGGCCGGGGCGACGACACGGTCGCCGGACGCGTGCCCGGTGACTCCCTCGCCGACCGCGACGACCTCGCCGCAGAACTCGACGCCCGGGGTGAACGGAAGCGGCGGCCGCACCTGGTAGTGCCCCCGGCACAGCAGCGCGTCGGGGAAGTTGACGTTGGCGGCGCGGACCTTCAGGAGCAGCTCACCGGCGCCCGGTCGCGGGTCGGGCACCTCGTCCAGGCGCATCGCCGCGCGCGGCTCCCCGTTCTCGTGCACTCGCCATGCCAGCATGCGGTCTGCTCCCGGTTCGGTTCAGGGCTGCCGCACGGAGTGCAGCAGCATGTCTGCGAAGTCCGCGGCCACCTGGCCGGCGGACAGCGGCCCGCCTGCCCGGTACCAGGTGCCGAGGTGGTGCACGGCCCCGAAGAAGAAGTCGACGACGAGGTCCGGCCGGAGCTCGCGTCGGAACACGCCCTCACGCTGCCCCTCCTCGACCAGCGCGCGGAACTTCTCGTGGTAGCGGCGGCGGTCCGCCCGCACCGCCTTCTGCTTCTCGGGGCTGAGCTGGTGCATCGAGCGGAAGAAGATCTTGGTGTCGTCGAGGTTGTCGATGCTGGTGACCACGACGTCGGCGGCGGCCTCGACCAGGCGTTCCGCGACCGGCGCCGCGTCCATGCCGGCGATCGCCTCCAGGCGCTCCATCTGCAGCCGCAGCACACGCCCGTAGATCTCGTGCAGGAGGTCGTCCTTGCTGCCGAAGTAGTGGTACAGCGCGCCCTTGGTGACGCCGGCGGCCTCGACGATCTCCTGCACCGACGTCCGGTCGTAGCCGCGCTCGGCGAAGAGGCGGGTGGCCTCGGCGAGCAGCCGCTGGGGGACCGCGGTCGCGGTCGCCTTGGGTGGGGTGGTGCTCCGTGCCATGGCCTGCCCTCTCTCGGTACCGGTGCGCCCGGACAGCGTACCGACCGGTATGCGCCGCACGGCCTCCGCGTCCGCGCTGGGTGACGGGCGGGCCGGGGAGGGCGGGGTGGTTCCTCGCCCCGCGCGGCCGGGGCCCGCTCGCGTGGGGCTTCACGCGCCGCGCCTCTCCTCCAGCTTGCGCTGGACGCGGTTCATGCCGTCGATCCAGCGGTCGGTGTCCCCGGCGCGGGCGGTGTAGTAGGCGTCCGTCCCGGGGTGCGGCAGGATCAGGAAGCGCTCGTCGGTGATCCCGCGGAACACGGCCTCCGCGACGTCCTCCGGTTCGATGGCCGAGGGTGCGAGCACGAGGTCGCCCGCGGGCCCCGCCGCGCGCAGCATGTCGGTGCGCACGCCTTCCGGGCAGACGGCGTGGACGCGCACGCCCCGGTGCCGGTAGGTGACGGCGAGCCACTCGGCGAAGGCCAGGGCGCCGTGCTTGGTGACCGAGTACGGGGCGTCGCCGACCATGGTGAGCAGCCCGGCGGCGGAGACGGTGGCGACGAAGCGGCCGTGGCCGCGCTCCAGCCACTCGGGGAGCAGCGCTCGGGCGGCACGCACATGGGCCATGACGTTGACGTCCCAGACCCGGTCCCATACGGCGTCGTCGGCCTCGGCCCCGGCCATGCTGCCGACGCCGGCGTTGGCGCAGAACACGTCGATGCCCCCACCGAGCGCCGCGCGGGACGGCTCGACCGCCGCCGAGGCGTCACCCGGGACGCAGATGCCGCCGATCTCGTCCGCCACGGTCTTGGCGGCGTCTTCGTCGAGGTCGTTGACGACGACGCGCGCGCCTCGGGCCGCGAAGATCCGGGCCAGTGCCGCGCCGATCCCGCCCCCGGCACCGGTGACGACCACCCGGGCATCGCGCAGCGCTTCCATGGCGTCTCCTTCGGCTCGGTACGGCCCGAGTGGCATACTAAGCGGTCGGTCAGACCTTGGGAAGGGCACACCCACGAGGTGGCGGAACCCCGCGCGGCGTACGGCCGCACCATGCGCCGGACGGACACCAGGCGAGCCCATAGGTCAGGACGAGCCAGGGCCGGTCACACCGGCGCCGACTCTGGGCGACCGCTGCGGCGGAGCGGGCCACGACGGCTTCGGGACGGCCGACGGCACCTCGTGCGCGCCGCCGGTCGAGGCGTAGCACGGGGGCGCCGCACGCCGCACGCCGCACGCCGCACGCCGCGCCTCGGCCGGCCCGGGCACCGGTGGCGGCCACCACTCGACCGTGCCCTCACGGCGCACCGGCGGCGGGCGCGGCGGGCGCGGCGATGGTCGCGGACACCGCGGATTCGCGAATCGCTCGCCTGACCGCCCCTCCCGAAGCGCGGTACGGCGCAGGTCACTTCACGAGGTGACCGCCGAGCGAAACAGGCATGGGGGCATGTCTCGGCTTCGCCGACACGGCTCGAACTCGCCGCCCCGGGGATGGATCCGCGACGCCGTCCGTTACGTCCATGCGAAAGCGATGCGACACCGACGACGGAGGTGGCACACGATGGCCGGATTCCGGAGCCTCGCACGACAGGTGCGCGATCCCCGGCGCACCCCCACCCAGCGCCGCACCTACCTGCGCAGGTGCCTCGAGCGCTTCGCCCCGTACGGGCATCGCGCGACCTGGGACCACCTGTGCGCCCGCGCGGGGATCGCGCCCGACGACCGCGCGCCGGATCCGCTCCGGCTCGTCGCGGCCCTCGCCGAACTGGAGGAGGCGCGAGCGGTGTGGCTCGCCTACGAGGGCGAGTTCGCGGCCCGGCGCAGACAGGAGAAGCACCACGGCGTCCGGCAGCCCGGCGCCCTCGACGACTGGCACCGGCGCACCTGGGGCGGCAACGCGGTCGCCTGGTGCGAGGACCCACGGGTGCACCCGCACGACCGGCTGGCGGACGTGCTGCGGCGCATCATCGCGGCGATCGACGCGGAGCCGGGGACAGCGTGCCCGGTCTGCGGCGGCGAGCGGCTGCGGCGGAGCGGGCTGGACCACCGTCCCGGGGCGGGGCCGGTGTGCGGGGGGTGCGGGATCGTGGTGCCGGTGCCGGTACTCTGCGAGGCCGCGCTGGCGGGGGCGCGGGGTGGGCTCGTCCCCTCGGCGTGATGGTGCGCGGGGGACACCCGCGCGTGCGACCCGGGGAACCCCTTGCGGCCCGTCGCCATCCGCGGGTGGGTCGCGCCCGCTACCGATTTCCGCCCGTCCTCCCTCCCGGTGCCCGGCGCGGTGGGCGACCGCCTCACGCCCTTGCCCGCGGCCGGGGACAGCGCCCGGAGCCCTCCCGCGTCCCGCCCCTACGGGAGTTCGGCGACCCGCTTGCGGGGTGGGACGCTCGTGCGCCACAGCCGGACGCAGGAGACGAGGGCGGCGGCGAGCAGCAGCGCGTTGCGGGCGGCGACGATCACGGCGCCCTGCCAGGTGGCGGCGGTGACGTCCGTGAAGAAGAGCGGGTAGTCGACCGTGGTGACGGCGGTGGCGAGCAGCACCAGCGCGGCGACCGGCCGCTGGGTGGTCTGCCGCACGGTCAGGCAGACCGCGCCGAGGCCGATCAGCCAGACCAGGTACTGGGGGCTGATGACCCGGCTGGTGACGGTGAACAGCAGCACGGCGGCCAGCGCGGCGTCGTACGGCGTGGCCGGGGTCCAACGCGCGGCCCTCACCCGCCACACCAGCAGCCACAGCAGGCAGATCCCGGTGAGGAGCAGGGAGGCGGTGGCGATCTCGGCGACATAGGGCCCGGTGAACTCCAGGGACCCGTAGTGCGCCACCACCCGCCCCGGCCAGCCGAACATCTCGGCGACGTGCAGGAAGGTGCCGCCGAGCGACTCGATCTCGACCCCGCGGTGGTGCTGGGCGGACAGGAAGCCGAACGCGCCGCGGAAAGCGGTGCACAGCACCAGCAGCAGCCCGCCGGCGGACAGGGCCAGCGCCGTCCAGGTCTGCCGGGTGGTCCGGCCGCGCGGGGTGCCCAGCACGGTCAGCACGGGCCAGAGTTTGATCAGGGCGGCGAGCCCGGCGAGCGCGCCGCCGAGCCGCGGCCGCGCGGGCAGCGCGAGCAGCGCGCCGACGGCGACGACGGTGACCATCAGGTCGTACCGGGCGTAGGGCAGATGCATCAGCAGCGGCAGGGCGAGCGCCCACAGCCACGCGCCGGCCGTGCTGCGGCCGGGCTGTCCGGTCCCCGCCCGCAGCAGCAGGAGCAGCACGACGGCGTCGGCGGCGAGCGACAGCAGGACGAACCCCTGGAAGTAGCTGAGCCCGGGAAGCAGCACCGGGGCGAGCATCACCAGGGCCGCGCCGGGCGGGTACTGCCAGGTCACGTCGCCGACGGGGAAGGTCCCGCGGATGAAGCCCTCGCTCCAGTGGTGGTAGAGGAAGTGCACCTCGCGGGCGATGTCACCCTGCCCGCTGCGCAGCAGGGCCAGCATGACGACGCGGCTGGCGACCCAGTACACGGCGAGGACGAGCCAGGTCCGGGGCCAGGTCCCGGGACGCAGCAGGACGGTGCGCGCGGCGGCCGGGCAGGGGGCACCGCCGCCGTGCCGGACCTCCACCCCGTGCCCGTCGGACGGGCTGGTCTCCGTGGGGGCCTCGGCCACTTACGTCTCCTCCACCAGCGCAAATAGGGACATACGGAGATGAAAGATAGTCACAAACCGGATGAAGCGTCCGTGATACGCGCCGGGTGCGGGGCGTTGACAGGGGTCTGTCGTGCGGACCATGCTGAGCAAGCGCTTGGACAGTACGGGAGGCATGACATGGCACAGCCCAGGATCTTCACCTCGGTCGGCGAACTGAAGGCCGCCATCGGGGAGGACCTCGGCACGACCGGCTGGCTCGAGGTCGACCAGAAGCGGATCGACCTGTTCGCGGAGGCCACCGGGGACCACCAGTGGATCCACGTGGACCCGCGGAAGGCGGCTCAGGGCCCCTTCGGCACCACCATTGCGCACGGCTACCTGACGCTGTCGCTGATCCCGTCCTTCACCCCGGAGCTGCTGCGGGTCGAGGGCGTGCGGATGGGCGTCAACTACGGCGTGAACAAGGTCCGTTTCCCCTCCCCCGTGCCGGTCGGCTCACGTCTGCGGGCCAGCGGCCGGATCACCGAGGTCAGCGAGGTGCCCGGCGGCGCCCAGCTCGTCGTGGGGATCACGGTGGAGCGGGAGGGCGGCGACAAGCCGGTCTGCGTCGCGGAGACGGTCGTCCGCTTCTATTTCTGACGGGGTGCGAACCCCACCATGCGCAGGGCGAGATCGGCGTACAGCGCACCGATCCCGTCCGGCGTCCGCCGCCCCCCGGGGTTGAACCAGCGGGCCACGTCGATGCAGAGCGACAGCAGTGCGACGGTGGTCCCGGAGACGTCCGGGACGTCGAACTCCCCGGTGCGCACGCCGTCGTGGATCACCGAGCGGACCGCTGCCTCGCTCTGCCTGCGCAGCTCGACCACCTCGGCGTAGTGCTCAGGGGCGAGCGCGCCGAGTTCGTACTGCACGACTCGGCCCGTGGTGTGGTGCTCCGCGTGCCAGCGGACGAAGGAGCGCACGGCCGCGGCCAGCCGGTCCGCGGGGCCGCCGTCCCCGTGCGCGGCGTCCTGAAGCAGCCTGAGGGAGAGCCGGTGCCCGACCAGGCTGATCTGATAGAGCAGCTCTTCCTTGGTCTTGTAGTGGATGTAGAGCGCCGCGGGACTCATCCCGGCCCGGCCGGCGATGTCCCGCGTGGTCGTCGCGTGGTAGCCGCGCTCCGCGAAGGCCTCGACCGCGGCGATCACCAGCCGCCGTGCGGCATCGGGGGTGATGCCGCTCCACGCCAGGGTCCGCTCCGACTGCTCCGCCTCCACGTCCATGGCGGACACCCTACCCCGGAGCTGAGCAAGCGCTTAGCTACCGAGCGGTCGGTCGGGGCCCGCCGGACCCGTCAGAAGGCCGAGACCCCGGTCAGCTCCCGGCCGATCACCAGTTTCTGGATCTGGCTCGTCCCCTCGTAGAGGGTCATCACCCGGGCGTCCCGCAGCAGCTTGCCCACCGGGTACTCGTCGATGTAGCCGTAGCCGCCGAAGACCTGCAAGGCGTTGTTGGCGCAGCGCACCGCCGCCTCGCTCGCGAAGAGCTTCGCCTTGGAGGACTCCGCCGCAAAGGGCAGGCCCCGATCGATGAGATCGGCGACCCTCCAGGTCAGCAGCCGGGCGGCGTCGACGTCGAGCGCGATGTCGGCGAGGAGTTCCTGCACCAACTGGTGCGCGGCGATCGGCTTGCCGAACTGCTCGCGCTCCTTGGCGTAGCCCACGGCGGCGTCCAGCGCCGCCTGCGCGATGCCCACGCATCCCGCGGCGACCGACATGCGGCCCTTGGCCAGCGCGGACATCGCCACGGAGAAGCCCCTGCCCTCGGGCCCGAGCATCGCCGAGGCCGGCACCCGCACGTCCTCCAGCACCAGCTCCGCCGTGGCCTGACCGCGCAGGCCCAGCTTCCCGTGCACCTCGCGCCGGGTGAGGCCGGGGCTGCCGGCGGGCACCAGGAAGGCGCTCACACCCTTGTGACCGGGGGCGTCGCCGGTGCGGGCGAAGAGCAGGACGACGTCCGCCCATGTGCCGTTCGTGATGAACATCTTGGCGCCGTTGATCACGTAGTCGCCGCCGTCGCGCCGGGCCCGCGTCGTCAGGCTGCCGGCGTCCGATCCGGTGCCGGGCTCGGTCAGCCCGAAGCATCCCACCGCGTCACCGGACGCCATCCGGGGCAGCCAGGCCCGCTTCTGCTCCTCCGTGCCCCAGTGGGCGACGGACTTCGCCACGAGTCCGAGCGAGACGGAGACGATGCCGCGCACCGAGGAGTCACCGCGCCCCAGCTCCTCGGTGACCAGGCAGTACGCCAGGTGGTCGCCGCCCGACCCCCCGTACGCCTCCGGAATCGTCAGTCCCAGGAAGCCCACGTCGCCCAGCTTGCGGACGATGCTCCGGTCCACGGCCTCAGCCCGGTCCCACGCGGCCGCGTACGGCGCGATCTCGCGCTCGGTGAACTCGGCGGCCAGCGCGCGGACAGCGGCCTGCTCCTCGGACAGCTCAAGATTCACAGCGCACCTCGGGTGGAGTTAATTATCACCGCTAGTTTTCGGCGAGCAGCCCCTACTATGTGCCGCATGGCCCGCCCCCGCAAGCCCCTGCTCAGCCGCGAACGGATCGTCGCCACGGCACTGGCGCTCGTGGACGGCGAGGGACTGCAGGCGCTCTCCACACGCCGCCTCGCGGCGGAACTCGGCGTCAGCGGGCCGAGCCTCTACAACCACTTCACGACCAAGGACGAGATCCTGGACGCCGTCGCCGACGCGGTCGTCGGCGAGGTCGACCTCTCGGTGTTCGAGGACGGCCGCGACTGGCCGGACGCCCTGGCCGCCTGGGCCCGCTCCTACCGCGCCGCGCTCGCGGCCCACCCCCACATCGTCCCGCTCCTCGCCCGGGGCCCGGGCCGCCGCCCGGCCGGCCTGCGCATGGCCGACGCGGTCTTCGGCGGCATGACCGCCGCAGGCTGGCCCCCGGCCCACGCCACCCGCGTGGGAGCACTCATGCGGTACTTCGTGGCGGGGTCGGCACTGGGCTCCTTCGCGCGGGGATTCGTCGACGACCCCTCGGCGTACGACCCGGCGGAGTACCCCCACCTCGGTCAGGCGCACCTCCTCGCGGAACGGCAACGGCAGGTGGACGAGGGTGCCTTCGAGACGGGCCTGCGCGCCCTCCTCGACGGGCTCGCCCTGCAGTTCGCCGCGCTGGGCGCCGAACGCTGAACGTTTGGGCCCGCACTGCCGCCGCCGAAGGGAGTCCCCGGCCGAAGGGGGCCCCGGCCGATGGCGGTGGCTGCGGGATGCCCGCCGGGGGCGCGCACGGCCCGCACACGACGACCGGCCGTCAGAAGACGACCAGTGCCCGGCCTCCCCTCCCCTGCTGCATCGCCTCGAACGCCCCCGTGATCCCCTCGAGCCCGATCCGCTCCGTCACCATCGCCGACAGGTCGAGCCGCCCGGCCCGCACGTGCTCCGCCAGCACCGGCAGGTCCCGCGCCGGGTCGCTGTTGCCGTACACGCACCCGGACAGCGTCCGGCCGAAGTGGAAGAGCTCCAGCGCGGAGAAGGAGACCAGGTCTCCCTTCCCGCCGATGCCGACCACCGTCGTGCGCCCGCCGCGGCGCGTCGAGGACCATGCGGAGCGGATCGTCTCCGCGCGCCCGACGCATTCGATGGCGACGTCCGCCCCGTGCCCGCCGGTCAGCGCGCGGACCCGCTTGGCGACGTCCTCCCCGGCGAGGAGGAACTCCGTGGCGCCCGCGGCCCGCGCCAGGGCCTCCTTCTCCGGGGAGACGTCGACGGCCACTACGGTGCCCGCGCCCGCGAGTCGGGCGGACTGGAGGACGGCGAGGCCGACGCCCCCGACACCGAAGACGGCCACCGACTCACCCGGGCGCACCGCGGCGCTGTGGTGAACCGCCCCGTAGCCGGTGAGCACGGCGCACCCGAGGAGCGCGGCCTCGACGAGCGGGACCCCGACGGGCAGCGGCAGCACCGCGCCCGCGGCGACCACGGTCTCCTCGGCGAACGCGGCCGTCCCGAGCCCCGGGTAGAGCTCAGCCCCGCCGTCCGCGAGCTTCGCGTACGGGACGCCCGCCGCCGCGCCCGCGCCGGCGCACAGCCACGGCTCGCCGAGCCCGCAGTAGTGGCAGGCGCCGCAGGAGGGCGCCCAGTTGAGGACGACGCGGTCCCCGGGAGCCACCGTTGTGACTCCCTCGCCCACGGAGACGACCGTGCCCGCCCCCTCGTGCCCGAGAACGGCGGGCGCGGGCTGCCGCAGCGTCCCGTTCGCCAGGGACAGGTCGGAGTGGCACACCCCGGCCGCGGCGAGCCTGACCCGCACCTGCCCCGGCCCGGGTTCCGGCAGGTCGATCTCGGCGAGGGCGAGGGGTGCGTTGACGGCGGGCAGTACGGCGGCGCGGACCACGGTGTTCTCTCCTGCGCTCGGGGCGGTCATGGGCGGTCAGAACTGGAGGGACTTGGTCTGGAGGTACTCGGTGAGGCCGTGCGGTCCGAGCTCGCGCCCGACACCGGACCGCTTGTACCCGCCGAAGGGCGCCAGCGGGTTGAAGCGGCCGCCGTTGATGTCGACCTGGCCGGTCTCCATGCGCCGGGCGAAGGCGACGGCCGCGTCCTCGTCGGCCGCCCACACCGCCCCGGCGAGGCCGTAGACGGTGCCGTTGGCGATGCGCAGCGCGTCCTCCTCGTCCTCGTACGCCAGGATCGACAGCACGGGGCCGAAGATCTCCTCCTGGGCGATCGTCATCCCGGGTGTGACGTCGGCGAAGACGGTGGGGTTGATCCAGTAGCCCCGCGTCCGCGGTACGTCGCTGCCGCCGGTGACGAGGCGGGCGCCCTCCTCGACGCCCTTGGCGATGTAGCCGCGGACGCGTTCGTACTGCCGTGCGTTGACGACGGGGCCGATGCGCTCGCCCGGAACGTACTTGGCGGCGGCAGTCGCGGCGAGCGCCACGGCCTCCTCGTACCGGTCGCGGTGGACGAGCATGCGGGTCCAGGCACTGCACGTCTGCCCGGTGTTGGACATGACGTTGGCGACGCCGACGTTGACGGCCTTGGCCAGGTCGGCGCCGGGAAGGATCACGTTGGCGGACTTGCCGCCGAGTTCCAGGGCGACGCGCTTGACGGCGGCGCCCGCGGTCGCGGCGATCTGCCGGCCGACGGCGGTGGAACCGGTGAAGGAGACCAGGTCGACGTCCTCGTGGGCGGCCAGGGCCTGCCCGGCGACCGGGCCGAGACCGGTGACGAGGTTGAGGACTCCTGCGGGCAGGCCCGCTTCGTGGACGGCCTCGGCGAAGAGCTGGGCGACCAGCGGGGTGTCCTCGGCGGGCTTGAGGACCACCGTGCAGCCGGCGGCGAGCGCGGGGGCGGCCTTGGCGACGATCTGGTGCAGCGGGTAGTTCCAGGGGGTGATCGCCGCGACCACGCCGACGGGCTCGTGCAGGACGGTGGAGTTGCCGATCCGCTCCTCGAAGGGGTGGGTGGCGGCGAGTTCGGCGTACGAGCCGGCCACCGCGATCGGGAGCGCGGCGTGGACGGCCTGGCTGAACTTCAGCGGCGCGCCCAGTTCGGCCGTGACGGTCTCGGCGATCTCCCCGCTGCGGGCGGCGAGGACGTCCCGCAGCGCGGCGATGCGGGCGGCGCGCTCGGCGGGCGGGGTGGCCGCCCAGCCGCGGAAGGCCGCGCGGGCGGCGCGGACAGCGGCGTCGACGTCCTCGGCGGTGCCGGCGGGCACGGTGGCGAACACCTGCTCGTCGGCGGGGTTGACGACGTCGATCGTCCCCGGGCCGGCGGCGGGCCGCCAGTCGCCGTCGATGTACATTCCGTCGTGCGGCTTCATCCCTTGTCCTCCCGGGCGGACCTGCCGTGGTCCGTCCAAACTAGCGCCGATAGTTTTGCGTTGCCAGGGCGGCGCCCCGTGCGGTGGCTCACGCCGGGGCGACCTGGACGGGGAATCCGTTCAGAACGGCCGTGCCCGACAACGGATCGAGCAGGGTGCCGTCGAGCAACTGGTTGACGTTGGCCCCCGGTTCGCGGGTCGCGACCGTCAGCCGGGTGCCGGCGCGGTCGTGGCCCCAGCCGTGCGGCAGGCTGACCACGCCGGGCCGCACCGCGTCGGTGATCTCGACGGGGGCCTCGATCTCGCCGCCGTCGCCCTTGATCCGGGCGGGCGCCGCGTCGGTGAGGCCGAGGCGGGCGGCGTCGTCGGGGTGCACCTGGAGGGTGCAGCGGTTGCTCCCCCCGGTGAGCGCGGGCACGTTGTGCATCCAGCTGTTGTTGGAGCGCAGATGGCGGCGGCCGATGAGGACCAGCTCGTCCTGCGTCCGGCCGGTGACCGCCGCCAGCAGCCGTGGCACGTCGGCGGTGAGCGGCGCGGGCGCCAGTTCGATCGTGCCGGAGACGGTGCGCAGCACCTCGGGAACACGCGGGCGCAGCGGGCCGAGGTCGATGCCGTGGGGGTGGTCGAGGAGCCGGCGCAGGCTGAGCCCTTCGGGGTCGGCGCCGAAGCCGTCCCCGTACGGGCCCAGCCGCAGCATCATGTCGAGCCGCCGCTCGTAGCCGGTGTCGCCGGTGAGCATGGCGGCGAGTTCGGCCGGATCACGGCCGTGGACCGCGGAATGGGGATCGGCGGTCTCCCCGGCCAGGCGGTGGGCGACGGCCCGCTCGTCGACGAGCGCGGGGTCGGCGTCCGGGCCGGAGCCGCCGAGGAGGAGCGCGAGCCGGGCGAGGATCTCCGGCTCCCCGGGCCTGCCGTCCTCCAGGGGGATCGCGGGCCGGCTGTAGCGGGCGTTGTTGCGCACGGAGAAGGCGCCGAACGCGAAGTCGTAGTGGGCGCTGCGCGAGGGCGGGGGCGGGGGCAGGACGACGTGCGCGTGGCGGGTGGTCTCGCCCAGGTACGGGTCGACGCTGACCATGAAGTCCAGCCCGGCCAGGGCGCGGTCGAGGCGGGCGCCGTCCGGGGCGGACAGCACGGGGTTGCCGGCGATCGTGACCAGGGCGCGGATCCGGCCCTCGCCAGGGGTGTCGATCTCCTCGGCGAGCGCGGCCGCGGGCAGTTCGGAGGCCACCTCGGGGTGGCCGGACACCCGGCTGCGCCAGCGGCCGGTGGTGAAGCCGGGTCCCGGGCCGGGCGGGCGCGGGGCACGTGCGGTGGCGGGAAGGGGGAACATAGCGCCGCCGGGCCGGTCGAGGTTGCCGGTGAGGATGTTGAGGACGTCGATCAGCCAGCTGGCGAGGGTGCCGAAGCGTACGGCGGTGCTGCCCAGGCGCCCGTAGACGGCGGCGCTGGGGGCGGCCGCCAGGTCGCGGGCGAGGGTGCGGATCAGCGCGGCGGGGACGTCGCAGTAGGGGGCGACGGCCTCGGGTGTGAAGTCGCGGGCCAGGGCGCGTACCGCCTCGACCCCGGTGACGTGCCCCTCGAGGTGGCCGAGGTGGGTGAGCCCCTCCTCGAACAGCACCTGGACGACGGCGAAGAGCAGCGCGGCGTCGGTGCCGGGCCGCGGGGCGATGTGGAGGTCGGCGCGTTCGGCGGTGCGGGTGCGCTTGGGGTCGATGACGGTGAGTCTGCCGCCGCGGCGGCGCAGCGCCTTGAGCTTGCCGGGGAAGTCGGCGGCGGTGGCGAGGCTGCCGTTGGAGACCAGGGGGTTGCCCCCGATGACGACCAGGTGGTCGGTGCGGTCCAGGTCGGGCACGGGTACGGCGAGCGCGTCCCCGTAGAGGTGGCCGCACGCGACCTGTTTGGGCATCTGGTCCAACGTGCTCGCCGAGAACAGCGCGCGGGTGCCGAGGGCGCGGACGACCATCGGCGGGTAGAGGCCGCCGGCGATGGTGTGCACGTTGGGATTGCCCAGGTAGACGGCGGTCGCGGCGGCGCCGTGGAGCCCGCGGACGCGGGCGGCGCCCTCGGCGACGGCCGCGTACGCCTCGGTCCAGGTCGCCTCGGCGAGCACGCCGTCCCGGCGCACGAGCGGCCGGGTGAGCCGGTCGGGGTCGCCGTCGACCTCGCCGAAGGACGCGCCCTTGGGGCAGATGAAGCCCCCGCTGAAGACGTCGTCGCGGTCGCCGCGGGCGCCGGTGACCCGGTCCGCGTCGATGGTCAGGCTCAGTCCGCACGTGGCCTCGCACAGCGGACAGATACGCAGGGCGGTACGACTGCCGGCCATCGGGCCTCCCGTGGGCAGGGCGTTTCCTCGTATGCGCTCACCATACCGACCGGTATGCACGTGGGAACAGCTCGCGCCGCCACGGGCGCGCGGGCCAGGGCTTCACCACCCCGGCGGGGGGTACTGGGCAGCGCCTTCGTCTCGACGACGGGCGCGGATCCGCCCGGCGGTCGCGCAGCGGGCTCAGGCGAGGCGCAGAGGCGGTCGGCGATCACGGCGAGCCACGTGCCGAGGTCCCGGCCGCCGAGGGCGTGAGCCATGGCGGCTTGCCGGGGAGGAGCGGCGGCCGGGCCGATCGGCGGGCCCGCGCGGGCCGTTCGGCGCGCCGCGCCGGCTCCCTCGCGGCCGCGTGGGTCGCGATCGCGGCGGACTCGGCGCGGATCCGGGGATGCGCGCCGCGCCGCGCCGCTGCTCGGGCACGGGCCGGGGACCGCCTCCGCTGCCGCGAACGGGGGTCGTCACGCCGGTTGTCCACAGGACCGGCCGCTCCCTTGCGGGAGTGATTCCTATGGACAACCATAGGAAAGGTGACCAGCGCAGAGATCATCAGCACAGAGGCCGCCGGCGCGGAGCCCCCCGGCCCGGGGGTCCGGGGCGGCAAGGAACTCGTCTACCTCCCCGGCTTCGGCAACGAGCACACGAGCGAGGCGGTCCCCGGAGCGGTACCGGCCGGCCGCAACTCACCGCAGCGCGCCCCGTTGGGGCTCTACGCGGAGCAACTCAGCGGCACCGCCTTCACCGAGCCGCGGCACCACAACCGCCGCTCCTGGCTGTACCGCATCCGTCCCTCGGCGGCCCATCCGCCGTTCCGCCGCATCCCCAACGGCCGACTGGGCAGCGCGCCCTTCACGGCCGAGCCCGACCCCAACCGGCTGCGCTGGAGCCCGCTGCCGCTGCCCCACGAGCCGACCGACTTCGTGGACGGGCTGGTCACCGTCGGAGGCAACGGCGACGTGCTGCGCCGCGAGGGCATCGGCATCCACTGGTACGCGGCCAACCGCTCCATGGACAGCCGGGTCTTCTCCTCCTCCGACGGCGAGCTGCTGATCGTTCCGGAGCGCGGCCGGCTGCTGCTCCGTACGGAACTGGGCGTCCTGGCCGCCGGGCCGGGCCATGTCGCGCTGGTCCCGCGCGGGGTGCGCTTCCGGGTCGAGCTGCCGGACGGTGAGGCGCGCGGCTACGTCTGCGAGAACTACGGGCAGCACTTCCGGCTGCCCGACCTCGGCCCGATCGGTGCCAACGGCCTGGCCAACGCGCGGGACTTCATGGCTCCGGTGGCGGCGTACGAGGACCGCGAGGAGCCGGTGGAGGTGGTGAACAAGTTCGGCGGCAATCTGTGGGCCGCCGAGTACGGCCACTCCCCCCTCGACGTCGTCGGCTGGCACGGCAACCTGGTGCCGTACGTGTACGACCTGCGGCGCTTCAACGTGCTGGGCAGCGTGAGCTACGACCACCCCGACCCGTCGATCTACACCGTGCTGACCTCGCCCTCGGACACCCCGGGCCTGGCCAACGCCGACTTCGTGGTCTTCGCGCCGCGCTGGCTGGTCGGCGAGGACACCTTCCGCCCGCCCTACTTCCACCGGAACGTGATGAGCGAGTTCATGGGGCTCATCGAGGGCGCGTACGACGCCAAGGCGGAGGGCTTCGTCCCCGGCGGGGCCTCGCTGCACAACATGATGTCCGCGCACGGGCCGGACCGGACGACCTTCGACCGGGCGAGCGCCGCCGAACTGGTCCCGCAGAAGGTGGACGACGGACTGGCCTTCATGTTCGAGACGCGCTGGCCGGTGGTGGCGACGCCGCAGGCACTGGCGGCGGAGCACCTGCAGCGGGACTACGACGGCGTGTGGCGGGGGCTCGAGCGACACTTCAGGCCATGACGACGAGCTCGAACAGCGCCTTCGCCCCCGACTCGCTGGTCCTCAACCGCAAGCTCCCGCTGTGGTACCAGGTCTCGCAGTCCCTGCGCGCCTCGATACTCGGCCGCCGGCCGGACGCCCCGCTGCGGCTGCCGACCGAGGACGCACTGGCGGAGCACTACGGCGTCAGCGTGCTCACGATGCGTCAGGCGCTGAAGGAGTTGGAGGGGGAGGGTTTGATCAGCCGCCACCGGCGGCGCGGCACGTTCATCGAACCTGCCGCGCTGCGCGGGGCGCCGGTGCGGCTGCTGGGCTCGGTCGACGCGATCGTCGCCCAGCAGTCGGGGGAGCGCACCAGCGTGCTCGGCCACGGCCCGTCACCCGTACCACCGGAGTTCGCCGAGTACTTCCCCGGACACGCGGACACCGTCGCCTACCGCCGGCTGCGCTGCGACGAGTCGGGTGAGCCGACCAACTGGGCGGAGAACTTCGTCCTGCCGGAACTGGCCGCCCGCATCGACCTGGCGGACCTGGCCCGCTGGCCGATGACGAAGGTGCTGCGGGACGCCCTCGGGGTGCGGATCAGCCGCATCACCGACACCCTCGAGGCGCGGCTGGCCGACCCGGACACCGCCCGGCTGCTGCAGGTGCCCCTGCTCAGCCCGATCCTGCACTACACGGGGGTGACCTACGACGACACCGGCCGCGCGGTCGACGTGGTGCGCATCCACTACCGGGGTGACCGCTTCTCCTTCACCGTGACCATGGAGGCACCCTGAGGGCCTCAGTAGCATGCGCACGGTGAGCGATGAAGCGCCGACGCCGACCGACCTGATGCCGTGGTCCGTCCCGCCGCTGCGCCTGGGGCGAAGCTGGGTCATGGCCCCCGAGGCGGCGACGCTCACCGCGCGCTGGGACCGGTTGCTGAAGGCCGAGGGTGCCGAGCGCGAGCGGCTGTTCCGCCCGACCCGGGTACGCACCCCGCACACCGCCGTCGCCCAACTGCCGGGCCATCCGGCGCCCACCACCCCCCTGGCGCACGAGGACGGCCCGTGCGCACAGCCGGTGCGGGTGCTGCACGGCCCGTTCGACCAGCAGTGGCTCATCCCCGACCACCGGTTGATCGACGCCGCCCGCCCCGAGCTGTGGCGGGTCGCCGACGCGGACCGCCAGCTGTACGCGGTGGAACCGGCGCGCCTGCCGCAGGTTTCGGGGCCGCCGCTGGCCTTCTCCGCCCTGCTCCCCGACGGCCACTCCCCCGCCGGCCGGTCGGGCCGGATCCGACCGCTCTTCCGCCGCCCCGGCGGAGCGGACCCCAACCTGGCACCCGGCCTGCTGGAACACCTCGCCGAGCGGCTGGACACCCCGGTCGCCGCGGAGCACGTGCTCGCCTGGATCGCCGCCACGGCGACGGGCTCGCCCGTCGAGGTCCCGCTCACCGCCGATCCGGAGCTGTGGGACCAGGGAGTCGAACTGGGCCGCCGCATGCTGTGGCTGCACACGCGGGGCGCCCGCTTCGCCGATCCGGCACGGGACCGCCCCGCCGGGCATCCCCGCCTGCCGGGCGGCCGGCGCCCCTACGTACGTTCGGCGCTGCCGAGCGTGCCGCGGCAGGCGCCCTCGTACGACCCCCGGGACGAAGCGCTGGTACTGGAAGGGGGGAGGGTGGCACCGGTGCCCGAGGCCGTGTGGGAGTTCCACGCCTCGGGGACGCCGGTGCTGCGGTCCTGGTGGGAGCGGCGGCTCCCGGACGGGACGGCCGAAGGACTCGACGCGATCCGGCCGGCCGCCTGGCCGCGGGCAAGGACCACCGAACTGCTGGAGCTGACCACTGTGCTGGCGCTCCTGGCGGAACTGCGGCCGTCACGCCGCGCGCTGGCCGCCCGGGTCGCGGCCGGACCGCGCGTCGGCGCCGCCGAGCTGCGCGCCGCGCACATCCTGCCGGTGCCGGAGGGAGCACGCCGTCCGGCGTCCGTGCTGGACCACCACGAGGAGGGGCCGAACGGGCAGTTCGCCTTGCTGTGACCGCAAGTCGACAAGACAACAGGCCCGGACGGAGCACACCGACGCGCCGCATGACGCGGCGCGGTGCCGGGACGGTGTGCTGCGCCCGAGCCTGTCCGTCAAAGGACGCCGGGAGCGCCTGCGGTCAGCCGCGGCTGCCGAAGAGCGAACGGCGCAGCCGACGCAGCGGGGCGAACAGCGACACGCGCGCCCCGCGACTGGTGTTCGCACGCACATGGTCGCGCGAGGTCAGCTCGCGCATCAACAGCGTTGCCTCCTCCGCCTCCCGCTGCGGCGCGGCGGGGCCGGCCAGCACCGAGAGATGACGGTCGAGGCGCGCGCTGGACGCGCTGCTCCCGCACGTGATGGCAGGCACTCGCGGCCTGCTCCGCATTGCTATCTGTTCCATGACACTCCCCACCCGTTCGAGGGCACCCGGCACCGGGCAGAGTAACCCTATCGTCCTGCGGCGTCACCTATGCATCCGCGCTCCCGGATTCACCTCCCCGTCAAGGGGGTTGACGATCAAAGGCCGATTCCCGCCGCGAGCAGGCGGAGTCAGGCCACGGGGGCCCGCGGTCGCCACCGCTGATCCGCCAGTCGGCTCAACCGTCACGGTGAAGGCGTACGAACGCCTCTTCGCCCGGCGCTCGGCAAGGGTCCGGACGCGACCCGCCACCGGACCGGACTCCGCCGGCGAGGGCGAGCGCGGGGCCGACGGCAGCCCGCTGACCGGCCACAACCGGCGCACGTACCGCCACTTGCAGCGTGCCGCCCGCGCACCGCCACCGCGGCGTGGCGCCGATCCTCGGCACCGGCAGGAGCAGTCCGCGGCATCGCCCCCCGGTCCGCTCGGTCCGCGCTCGGTTTGCCCCCGGTCCGCTCGGTCCGCGCTCGGTTTGCCCCCGGTCCGCTCGGTCCGCGCTCGGGACGCGGCGCATCAGGTGCCGTTCCGCGGGTGCGGAGCCGGCTCCCGGTCCGGCTTCCTTCCGGTCCTGGGTGAACGGCACCGGTCCGGCTGCCGCGCCCGCCGGCGCCGGAACCGCCGTCGCCCCCCTCGGGCGGCCGCACCGGAGGCACCCGTGCCGGGGGTCTCCTCACCGGCTGCTCAAGGCGGTGCGGCGGCTCGCTCCCCAGGCCGCAGCCCGGCGGCGATGCCCGGTTGGGGGAGCTTTCCTCCGAAAGGGTCCGTTCGGCCGGAAGTTCGGTCATGCTGGGGCTGCGGGCGGAGCGAAGGGGGGCACGCCGATGACACGGCTCGTGGCGGGGCGCTACCGGCTGATCAGCGAGCTGGGCCGGGGCGGCATGGGTGTGGTGTGGCTGGCCCGGGACGAACTGCTGGGCCGGGACGTGGCCGTCAAAGAGGTCAAGGCCCCACCGGGCCTGGAGGACAGCGAGGTCGAGCGTCTGTACGCCCGGCTGCGGCAGGAGGGGATCGCGGCCGCCCGGGTCGCACACCCCAATGTCATCAAGGTGTACGACGTGGCCATGGCCGAGGGCAGCCCGTGGATCGTCATGGAGCTCGTGCGGGGCGTGTCGTTCGCCGACGTCCTCGACGCGGACGGCCCGGTGGAACCGCGGCGCGCCGCGCACATCGGCGGCAAGGTGCTGGGGGCGCTGCGTGCCGGTCATGCCGCCGGGGTGCTGCACCGCGACGTGAAGCCGGGAAACGTGCTCATCGGCAACGACGGCCGGGTCGTGCTCACCGACTTCGGCATCGCCATGGTCGAGGGGTCCTCGGCGATCACCCTCACCGGCGAACTGGTCGGCTCACCCGAGTACCTGGCCCCGGAACGGGCGCTCGGCCGCCGCCCCGGCCCGGAATCGGACCTGTGGTCGCTCGGGGTGCTGCTGTACGTGGCGGTGGAGGGCGGTTCGCCGTTCCGCCGGGACACGGCGCTGAGCACGCTGCGCGCGGTGGTGGACGAGGAACTTCCCGTCCCACGCAGGGCGGGACCGCTCGCCCCGGTGATCGCGGGTCTGCTGCACAAGGATCCGGCGGACCGGCTCCCGGGCGAGGAGGCGCAGCGGCGGCTGGACGCCCTCGCCCCCGGTCCCGGCCGCACGCCGCCGGGTGCCGGCGCGGCCTACGAGCGCCGGCGGCTCCGACCACGGCCGGCAGACCCTCGACTTCCCCTCGGGAGGACCGAGGAGCCGCACGCTGCAGTACACGGAGCCGTCGTACGAGCCGGACGGCACCATCGAGGGCTGGATCGCGTTCGCCGTGCACAGTCCGGTGGAGACGGAGTCCGGGCACATCCCCTTCACGGTCACGTGCCGGGCGCCCAGTCAGCCCCCGAGCCCGCCGCCGAGCGGTTCCGACGAGACGGCACCGACCTCCTGAAACCGGCCCTGCGGGCCTCCCGCGGGTCGCCGCGGCGTGGGACGAGGGGTACCGGACCGTGCCGCGGCACCCCTCGTCCACGCCGTCGAGGTGACGCGCGCTTCGTGCCCCGGGTCACGCTGCCGAGGTGAACGCCGGCAGGTAGCCGCCGGACTGGCCGGAGGCGGTGGGGTGGTACGACTCGTAGACGGGAAGGGTGAGGCTGTGCAGCCAGGCCGAGCCCGAGCAGAGCTCGTGCCCGGTGAAGGTGCCGCGGACGTCGGCGAAGGCGAATCCGTGGTCGGCGGCGCGCTTCGCGGTGACGGTGTCGAGGAGGTCGGCCGCGTCGTTGATGGCCCTGCGCTTGGTCTCGCTGAGGCCGATGCAGGTGGTGCCCAGCTTGTAGAAGCGCGGGTACCCGAGAACGACGACACGGGCCGAGGGGGCGCGGGAGCTGATGGCGTCGTAGACGGAGTCGAGGCGCGCGGGAAGCTGGTTGTCGACGAAGTCCCTGGCCTGGTTGATACGGCTGAGGCAGGTGCTGTCGGAACTGAGGACGCAGGTGGTCATCACGTCGCTGAAACCGGCGTCGTTGCCGCCGATGCTGATGCTGACCAGGGTCGTCGAGGAGTTGAGCGGAGCGAGTTGGTTGTTGAGCACATCGCTCGTGGTCGCCCCGGAACACGCGGTGAAAGAGAACCCGGACGGGCTGTGCGCGTTCGCCCACAGCCGGGGGAACGCCTTGCTGCTGCGGTAGCAGCTGCCGCTCGCGCTGTCGTAGCTGCCGGACCCGACTCCGGCGGAGTACGAGTCACCCAGGGCCGCGTAGACGGGGCCTGCGGCTTGGGCGGCACCGGCACCGAGCAGGGCGAGTGCGACGGTGAGGAGAAGTGTGGATGCGGCTGACACGAAACGGGACAGTCTCATGGAACCTCCCTCGGCAGGATCTCTGCCGCATCTTTCGTACCGCGCGGTAACACATTCGGGAAGTGTCCATGCCAAAAAATTCGGGACGGCTCTCGCCCAAGCATGGTAGGAGCAGGCGTTTCTGAGGACGCTTCAGGGGGAGACCGCACGCGGGCCTCTTCCCTCGGAAGGCGGGGCGGCCAGGCCCGGACGCACGTTCCGACGGCAAGCCGGCCGGCCCCTCCTCCGCATCGCCGCGTTCCGGTGCCGGGGCTCCGGAACGGGACCGCGCGGGCCACGATCCGAATCCGAACGACCCGCGCCCTGACATGACCGCAGTTCCCCCTGCGTACACGCGGGAAGGCCGCACGGCGCGGCCGCGGCGGAAGCGTCCAGGGGCACTTGGCGCTCGGCGGGCGCGTGCGCTACGGACGGGGCACGCGGGATCAGCCGGTGCGACGTACGGGTTCCGGTGGTTTCCGCCTCGTCATCCGCAGGCGCGACGCGTTCGTCGACTCCTTCCCAGCCGGTGGCGCGTGACGTCGTCGTCGTGGGCGCCGAGCCGGGTGGTCCGTCCGCCCGACAGCGGGCGGCGCCGTATGACGTGCGGACCGGCGGCCTCACCCGCGCACGCGGCCGGCGGCGGCGGTGGACGCGTCGGGCAGCGCGAGGTGCCGCGCGCGACGCCCGCTCGGACCGGTTCCACCGGACGCCGGGGATTCGGGCTGATTCCGCCACTCCGCGAAAATCCGCTGCGGACGCGGGCCTTGTGCCGGATCATGTGCGGCATGCCCGACGCAACGCCGCCGCATCGCGCCCTGTCCATCCGTCTCGGCATGAACGACGACGACTCGCCGTCCGACGCCATCGACGCCCTGTTCCTCACCCGCTTCGTCACCGGCGAGCAGCCCCACTCGTGCGGCACGTCCCTGGACCGGGTCAAGCCGGGGCTGTCACTGGTCCCGCAGGGCGGGTCGGTGCTGCGCTCCGCACAGGACAAGGACCGCGGCGCGACCCTCGCCGAGGGCGACGGCTGGACGATCCTCGTCTCGCGCTGGCACCGACGGGCCGACGTGACGGTGACGGCGGTCAGCGAGGAACTGGCGCGGAGCGTCCTGGCCGAGGCCGTCGAAAACGCCGAGGACCAGCCGGAACCGCAACCCGACGACGTGGCCATGGGCTTCTGGTACGTCGCACCACGCCGCGGGCCGCACCGCATCACCCGGCAGATCAGCGCCGCCCCCTGGGACGACGTGCGCGGCAACTACACGGCGCCGGTGGCGGAGGCCATGGACGGGCTGATGAAGCTGACCGCGGACGACGTCAGCGGTCGGCTGCTGCTCCTGCACGGCCCGCCGGGCACCGGCAAGACCTCCGCGCTGCGCACGCTGGCCCGTGCCTGGCGCGACTGGTGCCAGGTCGACTGCGTCCTCGACCCCGAGGTCCTCTTCAACGACGTCGGCTACCTGATGGAGATCGCCATCGGCGAGGACGACGCCGAAGGGCCGGGGCGCTGGCGGCTGCTGCTCCTGGAGGACTGCGACGAGCTCATCCGCGGCCAGGCCAAGCACCAGACGGGCCAGGCCCTCTCGCGGCTGCTCAACCTCACCGACGGCCTCCTCGGGCAGGGCCGCAACGTCCTGGTCGGCATCACCACCAACGAGGATCTGGAGCGGCTGCACCCGGCGGTGGTCCGTCCCGGACGCTGCCTCGCCCGCATAGAGGTGGGCCCGCTGACCCGGGCCGAGGCGACCGGCTGGCTCGGCACGTCCGAGGGCGTCGGCCGGGACGGCGCCACGCTGGCGGAGCTGTACGCGCTGCGTCGCGCCGCCGCGTCCTGCGGCGGCGCCGCGCTCCCCCACCAGACGCCCCCGGCCTCCGCCTCCGGAGGCCTCTACCTCTGACCGGGGGCGGATACGGCCCCACACCCCGGCCGGACCGCGCCGCGACCAACGCCCGTGGTCGCACCGGCTGCCGGGACACCCGCCGCGCCGCGGCCGCGGCGCCAAGCCGTTGACCGGTGCCGCTTACGCGCGACCCGGTCGGCCCGTGCCTGGTCGTCCTGCGCTGTGCAGGGGTGCCGTAGGCACTCGCCCGCGGCACCACCCCGCGACGGACGGCCCGCGTCCACCGGACCGGGGAGCTCCGAAGTGGCCGCACCGGCAGCGCGACCGGCTGGCGCACGTCGTCGACGTCGAGCCCGCCGAGGAGGCCGCACGGCAGCCGGACTGCCGGCCGTGCGGCGCATCACGGTCGTCGTGCCGGCGCACGAGCAGCCGGCACGCGTTGCGCCGGAAGCGCCGGGCCCGCTCGGCCTCGCCGTCGAACTCCCCGTGGTGGGCGCGGGCGCCGGCCTCGACGTCGCGGTCGCCGCTCGCCGGCTCTCAGGCGCGGACTACGCCTCGTACGCAGCGCGCAGCGCCTCCCGCACGGCGGTCTCCGCGGCGGCCCGGTCCAGTCCGAGGCGCCGGGCGCGCTGGGCGTAGACGGACGCGGCGGCGGCCGCTTCGCGGGCGGCGGCGTCGCCCGCGGCCGCCACGAACGTGCCGCCCCGGCCCCGGGTCTCGATCACACCGTCCGCCTCCAGGGCGCGGTAGGCCTTGGCTACGGTGTTCGCCGCCAACCCGAGGTCGTCGGCGAGGCCGCGGACCGTCGGCAGCCGGTAGCCGACCGGGAGGGCACCGGAACGCGCCTGGTCCGCGATCTGCTCGCGCACTTGCTCATAAGGTGCGGTTGCCGCCTCCGGCCTGACGGTGATCTTGAAGCTCACGGTGTGTCGTCCTCCCGGTGGGACGTTGCGGCGCTGTTTGTCGCGGCCATTGTGCTGCACGCGCCGTCCGCGAGGACGACGGCGCGGCCTGGTCCCGCCGGGTCGTGGGCGATCGCGTCGCCCGGCTCGTGCAGGTGCAGGACGAAGCGCTCGCCCGCGCGGTACGCCTCCAGGCCGGCCCTGCAGTAGGCCACCATGTCGTCCGGCAGCGCGTCCAGGGGGAACCAGCCGAGCTCCGAGCACTTGTCCGGCTCGCGGTTGACCGGTTCGTGGACGCCGCCGTCCGCCGTGAAGAACCAGCCGATGCGCTCGCCCCCGCCGGGCGCTCGGTGCTGCATGACGAGGGCGACCGAGACGTCCTCGGGGCGCAGCATCACGCCCACCTCCTCGTGGGCCTCGCGGATCAACGCGGTAAGGACGTCCTCGCCGTCCTCGACGTGGCCGGAGGGGGCGTGCAGCAGGCCGTCGGCGTACCCGGTGTCGACGCGGCGGCCGAGCAGGACCTCCTCGCCGCGGCGGAGGACGAGGTGGACGTCGACGACCTCCGTGTGCCTGCGGGGCTGTCTGCTCCGCACGACCGCTACGTACCGCTCGTCGTGGACCGGGCGGCCCCACAGCGCGGTGTCGTGCGCGAGCTGCTCGATCTGGATGTGCTCGGCGAACGGCCTTGCCATCGCGCCCAGTTCGGCGGCGCCGATGCCCACCGGCTCGGCCTCCCCCCAGCGGCCCTCGACCAGCACCAGGCGTCCGCCGCGACGCAGCAGCCGGGCCCAGCGGCGCAGCGCCGCCACGGGGTCGGGCAGCGCCCACAGCAGGTGCCGGACGAGCACCACGTCGAACCGGCCGTCGACGACGGGCGGCTCGAGCGCGTCCCCGAGCAGGACGCGGGCCCCGGTGCCGGCCAGTTTCGCCCGGGCCAGCGCGGCCATCCGCGGTGAGCGGTCGACGGCGGTCACGCGGTGCCCATGCTCGGCGGCGAGCCGCGCGAGGCTGCCCGTGCCGCACCCGAGGTCGAGCACGTCCGCCGGGACGCCGGGCAACCACTCGCGCAGCCTCGCCCCCCACGCCTCCCGCACCGCGGGCTCCCGCAGGCCGTGGTCCGGCTCCTCGTCGAAGCGGTCCGCCATGGTGTCCCAGTACGCGTCACTGCTCAAGCTGCCCATCCCGCGATCCTGCCACCCCCCACTGACAGCCCCGGCGGGCGCGGCGGCCCGCACCCGTGAGTGCGGCCCAGGACCTGCGGGCCCCCGGTGCTGCCGGGCGATGGGCCACGGGACCCGGGCTCCCGGGTGGCGGTCCGGCGAGCGGCATCCCCGGCGGCCACGCGCCCCGCCCGGCCCCACGGCACATCAGGGATCTTCCGACCACCAGCCGGTCAGGCGGACATCCCCCGCCGGCCGGGACAGTCCCCGCCACGTCCGCAGGCCGCCGGAGAGGCCGGACGTGAACCGCTCCACCGCTCGCGCCACCGGCCGCGTCCCTCGGAGGAACGGCCGCCCGGCGCTGCGACGGGACAGGTGGAAGCGGCCGGCGTGCGGCGGGCCGTCCGCCGCCGGGCACGCGGACACCGCCCGCCCCGGAGCAAGCCGGCCCCTGGCGGCAGCTCGACGAGAGGACCCACCGGGGCGACTCACGGAGCGAAGGTCGACTGGGGACGAAGCCAACGGCGGACGAAGCCAACGGCGGGCAGGGCCTGGAACCAGTCGGGCCTGCCGCGGCCGGCTCGCCGGTGCGAGGCGGCCATCCGCGCGACCGGGCGCGGCCGGTCATCCGGCGGCCGCGGCGTCGCTGCCACCGCTGCCCGGCCCGGCCGTTCGGACGCGTTCGGCCGGCCTGCTGCGGCCGGCTCGCCGGTGCGAGGCGGCCATCCGCGCGACCGGGCGCGGCCGGTCATCCGGCGGCCGCGGCGTCGCTGCCACCGCTGCCCGGTCCGGCCGTTCGGACGGGTTCGGCCGGCCTGCTGCGGCCGGCTCGCCGCGTGCGAGGCGCTGGACCGGTACGCGAGCGACGCCGTCGCGGCGCGCCGGCCAAGGGTGGGTCCGTCGCCGCGGACGACCCCCTTGGGCGGCGGCCGCGGAACAGCCGGACCGGCTGCCGCGGGCGCCGGGGCCCTATGAGGAGGCGTCAGGCCAGGCCCAGGTTGCGGTAGCGGGTGCGGCGGGCGGCGAGGCGCACGGCGCGGGGCCGGGTGCGCAGCAACGCCAGTTCCGCGCCCAGGACCGCGCCGAGGCGGGTGAGGAACGCCCCGGGCTCGTCCGCCGCGTCGGGCGTCTCCTCCACCACGCGGTCGACGATCCCGTGGGCGGCGAGGTCGGCCGACCGCACCCCCTGGTGCCCGGCCACCTCGTAAGCCCGCTCCGTCGTCCGGTACAGGATCGCGGAGGCGCCTTCGGGCGGCAGCGGGGAGAGCCAAGCGTGGCGCGCCGCGACCACCCGGTCCGCGGGCAGCAGCGCGAGCGCGCCGCCGCCGGCGCCCTGCCCGAGCAGCAGGCACAGCGTGGGCGCGGGCACCGCCATCAGGTCGGCGAGGGAGCGGGCGATCTCGCCCGCCAGGCCGCCCTCCTCGGCCTCCCGCGAGAGGGCGGCGCCCGCCGTGTCGACGACGGACAGCAGGGGCAGGTCCAGTTCCGCCGCGATGCCCATGCCGCGGCGCGCGACCCGCAGGCCGGCGGGGCCGAGCGCGGGCGGCCGGCCGTCACCGGTCTCGCGCCGGTCGTGGCCGAGGACGACGCAGGGTGTGCCGCCGATGCGGGCGAGCGCGAGCAGGAATCCGGGGTCCCGCTCGCCCGCGCCAGTGCCGCTGAGCGGGGTCACGTCCCGCGCGGCCGCGGCCAGCAGGGCGCGCAGTCCTGGCCGTTCGGGCCGCCGTGAGCGCCGGATGGACTCCGCCGCCGGGGGAACCGGAACGGCGGGGGGCCGGGACCCGGGCCCGGGCTCGGGGGGCTCGGGCTCGGCCACACCGGGGTCCGGGCCACCCGCCGGGTCGCCGCACAGCACCCCGAGGGCGCGCGCCACGGCGGCCCCGAGCTCACCGGAGGGCAGGACCGCGTCGACGATGCCGTGGGCCAGCAGGTTCTCCGCCACCTGGACGCCGGGCGGGAACGGCTGCCCGTACAGGGCCTCGTGGACCCGCGGGCCGAGGAAACCGATGAGCGCACCGGGTTCGGCGGCGGTGACGTGCCCGAGTGAGCCCCAGGACGCGAAGACCCCGCCCGTGGTCGGATGCCGTAGGTGCACCAGGTACGGCAGGCCTGCGGCCTTGTGGTCGGTGATGGCCGCCGCGACCTTGACCATCTGCAGGAACGCGATGGTGCCCTCCTGCATCCGCGTCCCGCCCGAGGCCGGCGCGGCCAGCAGCGGCAGCCGCTCCCGGGTGGCCCGTTCGACGGCGCGTACGAGGCGCTCACCCGCGGCGACGCCGATCGAGCCGCCGAGGAATCCGAACTCGCCCGCGACGACGGCGACCCGGCGGCCGCGGATCCGGCCCACGCCGGTGACGACCGACTCGTCGAGCCCGGTGCGCTCGCGTGCCCGGGCGAGGTCGGCGCGGTAGTCCGGGGCGTCGAGATAACCGGGCAGAGCCGTCACGGGTTCGTCCCACCCGAGCCAGGTGCCGGGGTCGACGACGGCGTCGACGAATTCGAGGGCGGCCGCGCGGCGGGGCGTCGGTTCGTTCACGGCATCCACCCTAAGGTGCCCGCGATGGCCGGTCGCCACGGCCGACACCTCACGGAACACGGGGCGGAGTCACTCGTACGGCGCAACTCCATCACGGGCCGGGGGTCGTTGTGGGGATGTGGTCACAGTTGATGCCCAGAACGTGCCGTGTGCGCCGCCCGGGAGTGCGGTCCCCCGAGCGGCCCCGGCGCCCAGCCGCCGCAGCCGCTCCCACCGCCCGACGCAAGGGCTCCCCCGCGGGGAGCGGGCCTTCGTCCCCGCACCGGCGGGCTGCCCCGGCCGGAGTTCGGACGCCTGCGCGGAGCGCGGCAGGGAGCACATCCCACACGTGCACTGCTCTTTGGACCTGGAACAGTGCGCCGACGAAACGGTCGGGACCGAGGGGGATTCCACCCACCGCCGCTCCGGCTCCGATCCGGATGCGCGGTATTAGGGCGTGCATTCCCCGTATCCCCCGCCCAGGCCCGGCCCCGACAGGAATTCCTTCATGCCGCCTTTGCAGGACCGTTTCCGCTTTGAGAACGACGTGCCGTACGAGAACCACCACACCGGCCACACCATTTACAGTGCCCGCCAGGCCCAGGACGACACCGCGGGGAACGGCGTGTTCTCCGCACCCGACTACGAGGTCCTGAACGGGGTGTGGACGTCCGAGGAGGAATTGGCCCAGCTCCTCGAATTCCCTTTGCCGGAGGACGTCGACGAGGACGAGGAGGACGATGTCTTCGCCGTGCCCTCCCCGGAGTCCGCGACCCACGAACTGCCGCTCACCCGGCACCGGCACCGCAAGATCCGCCGGGCGGCGTTGCGGCAGAAGACGACCAGGATCCAGACGCTCAGCTTCGTCGTCGCGGCGGTCACCGCCACCATCGTGGCCATGGTGAGCGTGCTGGGCGGGATGGTCGCGCACGACCCGCTGCGCCACATCGCCACCGCCGACGGCTCCTCGCGCCTGGCGAACTGGTGGCCGCTGCTGGTCTACGGCCCCTGGATGGTGGCCTCGCTGTCGATCCTGCGGGCCGCGCTGCACCAGCGCCGCGCCCCGCACTCGTGGGCGGTCGTGCTGCTCTTCTCCGCCTTCGCGATCCTGTTCTGCGTCGCCTCCGCCCCCCGGACGATCACCGACTGGACCGTCGCCAGCCTTCCCGCCGTCGCCGCGCTGTCCTGTTTCCACCAACTCGTACGCCAGATCACCCTCACCCACCCGCCGCGGCGGACCTCCCGCAGCCGGCACTCCTCCTGAGGCTCCGGTCGGGCCCGCGGCCACCACGGTCTGCCCGCGTACGACGGCGGCGCCGGACGGGACTTCCGTCCGGCGCCGCCGTCGTACGCGGCCGGGCCGCAGGCCGTCAGGCCGTCAGCTGAAGGCGTCCCCGCAGTCGGTCGCCTCGGCGTGCGCCGGGTCGAGGGCGTTGGCCGTCTCGTGGAACACGATGCGGTCGGTCAGCCCCACGAGGACGTGCTCGGAAAGGTCGAGCGGGCACAGGTCCTGCAGCACCACGTTGCGGACCCCGGGGCCGGACAGGAACTGCGAGGTGTAGGGCGTGACGACCTCGTCGTACCTGGTCGCGATCACCGTGTAGTGGACGCCTGGGAGGGTGTCGCCGTCGGCGTTCAGCCGGGCGAGGAAGGCCGATCCGGCCATCTGGTCGGTCAGTCCCTGCGGGGTGAGGTGCTCGATGGCCTCGGCCGCCCCGGGGAAGTACGGCAGCAGCTTGAGCAGCCCGCCCAGGTCGGTCCCGTGGTTGCTGGGGGCGATGCCGACGAGCGCGTTCACCTTGGGGGCGCCGGCGAGGAACTTCAGGTAGTAGCGCGGCATCATGCCGCCCTGGGAGTGCCCGACGATGTCGGCCTTGCCCGCGCCGGTGGCCGCGAGCACCCGGTCGACGTAGTCCGCGAGTTGCTGGGAGGACGCGGCGATGGCACCGAGCCCGTGGAGGAGGGGCACGCCGGGCAGTTGGCCGTAGTCGAGGGAGAAGACGCAGTAGCCGCGCTTGACCAGGTAGGGCGCGAGGCCGAGCCAGTTGTCGACGGAGTTGCCGAAGGTGCCGTGGACCAGGACGACAGGCCGCGGGTGTGCGGCGGAGGGCTTGCAGGACCAGTTGTTCCAGCCGCTGCTCACGGTGGCGCCGGCGACGTCGGCCGCGGTGGCCCGGGTGCCGGACGCGGGGGCCTGCGCCAGCGCGGTGGTGGTGGTGGTGTCCGCCAGGACGGGGGCGGTGAAGAGGGCGGCGGTGAGTGTCAGCGCGGCCACGAGCCGGAGCGCTGATCGCGGTCTGATGGGCAGCATCGAGCGATCTCCTCGCAGGTGGGGGGAGTGAGTGCTCCCGTGCAGCCTGTGATCCGGATCACCAGAGTGCTGAGCTTCCGTCAATTTACGAAGGAGTAACAAACGCCGCCAGCTACCGGCGGGTAAAGAGTTCATCACGCCGACGTCGCCGATGTGATGACGGGCCGTCAGGCCGCGCCCCCCAGCGCCGCGGGCATCAGCGCCCGCGGGCCGAAGCGGGCCCTCGCCCGGTCCGCGACAGCCTCGATCCGGCGGGCCTTCTCGGCCCCCGGGTCCAGGCTGAGCTGCAGCGGCGCGAGACCGGCGTCCATCAGCCCCTCCGCGCGCAGCGCGAGCGCGCGCACCCGGGCGCGCTGCAGCCCCAGCCCCTCGTAGAGCCGGTACGCGGCCTCGGTGAGGGCGGTGCCGTGACCGGTCGGCTCGGGCAGTGCGCGGGTGCGGGTGGTCGTGGAACGGTCGGCATAGCGGACGGTGAGGGTCAGTGATCCCGCGACCCGGCCCGACACGCGCAGTGCGGAACCCAGTTCCTCGGTGAGCGACAGCAGGGCACGGCGGTGCCGCACCGGGTCCAGTTCGTCGTGGCCGAAGCGGTGTTCGGCGCCGGCCGAGCGGGCGGGGGCGTTCGGGACGACCGGGGTCGGGTCGATGCCGCGGGCCCGCTCGTGCGTCCTGCGGCCCGCCGCGGCACCCAGGATCCGCTGCAGGGTGGCCAGGGGGGCGGACGCGACCCGTCCCACGGTGTCCAGGCCGTACGTGCCCAACTGCCGGGCCGTCGCAGGGCCTGTGCCGTGCAGCGCCGCCACGGGGCGCTCGGCGAGGAAGGCCGCCACGGCCGCGGGGTCGCAGGGCGCCGCGCGCACCGCGCCCTGCGGTCCGCCCTGTGCCGCCATCCGGGCCAGCAGCGGGTTCGGGCCGACGCCGATCGTGCAGTCCACGCCATGGAGCGCGAGCAGCCGCACCCGCAGCAGCGTGGCCAGTTCCACGGCGTCGCGCCCGAAGTAGCGCAGCGCCCCGCGGACGTCGGCGAGCGCGGCGTCGGGCGGCAGTGCCTGGACGACGGGGGTGAAGCCGCCGAGCAGCGCGAGGAGTCGCTCGTACAGCGCCTCGGCGGCGTGGAAGTGCACGTACAGCACGCACGGGGTCTGCGGCAGGCCGTTCATCGTCCCGCGCTCCCCGGACTGGAGTGCCACAGCTTGCGGCCGGTCGGGGCGCCCTCGCCCGCGGGCCGCAGATCGGCCCAGGGGTGCATCTCGTATCCGGTGGGCATACGGATCCGGCGGCCCTCGCTCGGGGGTCCGGGGCGGTCGGCGGGTTCGCCCGGGGGCTCGGCCAGGCGGGCCGCGACCGCCTCCAGACCGCCCTCCTCGCGCAGTTCGACCAGTTCGGCCAGGTTCCAGGCGGCGGCACCGACGACGGACAGGCTCTGCGGTCCCCGGCGCTGGACCACCCCGCGGACCAGCAGCAGCCAGGAGTGGAAGACGGTGTGGGCGCAGGCCTCGTGGCTGTCGTCGAAGAAGGCGAGGTCGACCAGGCCGGTTCCGTCGTCGAGGGTGGTGAAGACGACCCGGCGCCCGGAACGGACGGGCGGGGTCTGGGTGGCCGCCTTGGCCCCGGCGACCAGCACGGTCTCGCCGTGCCGCACCTCGCGCAGCCGGTTCGCCGGGATCGCGCCCAGTTCCTCCAGGAAGGCGAGGTGGTCGTCCATCAGATGGCGGGAGGCGTCCATGCCGAGCACGCCGAGTTCGGCGCCGAGCCGTTCGCCGTCGTCCATGTCGGGCAGGCCGATCGGCGCGAACGCGGGCTCGCCCTCACCTCCGGTCAAGGTGAGCTGGCCGTCGTATGCCGAGGCCCGGCCCTGCCGGTGCAGTTCCGCGACCTGGAGCAGCATGTCGCGGCGGTTGCCCCCGAAGGGGTCCAGCGCGCCGACCTGGACCAGGCGTTCGGCGGCGGCACGTCCCGGACGCGCGCGCTCCCACAGGTCCTGGAGGGAGGCGTAGGGCGCTCCGGCGGTGATCCGGGCGACCTCGGTCTCACTGATGCCGTGCACCTCGGAGAGTGCGAGCCGCAGTCCCCACACCTCCTCACCACCCCCGTTACCGGACACCAGTTCGATTCGATAGGCCGCGCCCGACCGGTTGACGTCCAGCGGCAGCACCGGTACCCCGCGCCGCCGGGCGTCCGCCAGCAGCAGCCGCTTGGGGTACATCCCGGGGTCGTGGGTGAGCACCCCGGCGTAGAAGGCCGCCGGGTGGTGCGCCTTGAGCCAGGCGGACTGGTAGGTCGGCACGGCGAAGGCGACGGCGTGCGCCTTGCAGAAGCCGTACGCACCGAAGGCCGAGACGATCTCCCAGGTGTGCCGGATGACCTCCCGGGAGTAGCCGCGCCCACGGGCCGCGTCCGCGAACCAGGCCCGCAGCCGCCCCTGCCGGGCCTCGTCCGACAGTGCGCGCCGGGCCTCGTCGGCGAAGCCCCGGTCGCAGCCGGTCATGACGCGCATGATGTCGATGAGCTGCTCGTGGAAGACCACGACCCCGTGGGTCTCGCGCAGTACGGGCTCCAGGTCGGGGTGCGGGTAGTGGGCGGGCTTGCGGCCGTGCCGGGCCTCGATGAAGGGCCGCACCATGTCGGCGGCGACCGGCCCGGGGCGGAAGAGGGAGATGTCCACGACCAGGTCGTGGAAGGTGGCCGGCTGCAGCCGCCCCACCAGGTCGCGCTGGCCCGGGGACTCGATCTGGAAGCAGCCCAGCGTCTCGGCGGAGCGGACCAGTTCGTACGTCGCGGGGTCGCCGTGCGGGATCCGGTCCAGGTCGATCCGGCCGCCGCCGGTCCGTTCCACCTCGTCCAGGGCGTGCGCCATCGCGGACTGCATGCGCACCCCGAGCACGTCGAGCTTGAGCAGCCCGAGGTCCTCGACGTCGTCCTTGTCGAACTGCGACATGGGAAAGCCCTCGCCGCTGGTCGGCACGACCGGTGTGCGGTCCAGCAGTCCGGCGTCCGACAGCAGCACCCCGCAGGGGTGCATGGCGACCCCGCGCGGCAGCGCGTCCAGCGCCTCGACCAGCTCCCACAGCCGGCCGTGGTCCTCCCCCGCCACCTGCCGCAGTTCGGGCAGCTCCGCGAGCGCGGTCCGCGCGTCGCGGGCCCGGACGTGCGGGAATGCCTTGGCCAGCCGGTCGGTCTGCTCCGGGTCCATCCCGAGGGCGGCGCCCACGTCGCGCACGGCGTGCCGGACCCGATAGGTCTCGGGCATGGCGACGGTGGCGACCCGCTCACCGCCGAAGCGGTCCAGGATGCGCCGGTAGACCTCCAGCCGCCGGGCGGACTCCACGTCGATGTCGATGTCGGGCAGGGAGGCGCGCCGGCCGGACAGGAAGCGCTCCATGAGCAGGCCGTGCTCGACGGGGTCGGCGGCGGCGATGCCCAGCAGGTGGTTGACGAGCGAGCCGGCGCCCGAGCCGCGCGCCGCGACCCGGATGCCCATCTCCCGTACGTCGGCGACCACCTGGCCGACGGTGAGGAAGTACGAGGCGAAACCGAGCCGCTCGATGATCCGCAGTTCGTGGTCGAGCCGCGCCCAGTACTCCGGATCCCGGTCGTGGCCCTCGCGGACCATCCCGGCGGCGCAGTACGAGCGCAGCACGCGGTCGGCGGTGCGGGCACCCGCGCCGACCATCTCGGGCTCGGGGAAGTGCACCTGCCCCAGCCCCAGGTCCTCCTCCGGGTCGACGGCGCAGCCCGCGGCGGTCTCCTCGGTGGCCCGCAGCAGCCGGCGGGCGTCGCCGCGGGTGAACCCGGCCGCCTCCATGACCCGCTCGGCGGTGCGCGCCATGTCCCCGGCGTCCTTCAGCCAGCGCTCGCCGCTGTCCAGGCTCCCCGCGTCGCGCACGTCCACGGGCACCAGGCGGCGCGCCGAGTCCAGGACGTCGGCCACCTCCCCCTGGCCGGGGTCGGCGTAGCGGACGGCGTTGGTCAGCACCGGGACGACACCCTGCTCGAGGGCGAAGCCGACGGTGCGGGCGGCGAGCCGCAGCGAACCGGGCCCGGTGCCGGTGCGGCCGTGGTGCACGGCCTCCAGGCGCAGCGCGTCCCCGTACACCTCGCGCCAGGGGCGCAGCAGCCCGGCGGCCCGGTCGGGGCGTCCGGCAGCCAGCGCGCGGCCGACCTCGGAGTCCGCGCCGAGCAGCACGTACAGCCCCTCCCGTCCCAGGTCCCGCCAGCCGATCCCGCCGTCGGTGTGGGCGGCGCTGACCAGCCGGCACAGCGCGGCCCAGCCCCGGCGGTCCCGGGCGAGGAACACCGCCCGGTCGGTCGCCTCCGGCACGAAGGCCCCGCCGCGCACCGGGGTGCGCCTGCGGACCGGTGGGCCGGCCTGCGGGACGGCGCCTTCCCCCGCGTACGCCGCGGGCACCGCCAGGCAGGCGCCGAACAGCGGCCGCACCCCGGCCCGCGTGCAGGCCTTGGCGAAGCGCACCACCCCGGCCACCGTGTCCCGGTCGGTCAGCGCCAGCGCGTCCATCCCCCGTTCGGCGGCGCGCTCGGCGAGCCGCTCGGGGTGCGAGGCCCCGTACCGCAGCGAGAAACCGGAGACGGTGTGCAGGTGCGTGAATCCCGCCATGCGCACCTCCGACCGCTCGCTTCTCCCCCCTCTCGAACCCTCTGCCCTCCACCATAGACCACTCATCGAACATGTGTACGAAGATCCGTCGGAGACCCACTCAGGGACACCCCGAACGCGCCGGCGCGGGAGCGCGCCCCGCGCGAGCCGAGGTGACCGGTGCCGCGCCCGGGCGGGCGACCCGCCCGGGCGCGGATCCGGCCTCACCCGGGCAGGACGACGGGGGCGAGTTCAGCCGCCCACCGCAGGAGCTCCTCGTCCTCGCCGGGGCGCCCGACGACCTGCAGGCCGAGCGGCAGGCCGTTCGCGGCGGACCCGGCGGGCAGGCTCACCGCGGGGAAGCCGGCGTTGCTCCACGGCAGGCACATCACCGAGTCGCCGGTGCTGCCCAGCCCGAACGGGGCGGGACCGGTGGCGGACGGCGCCAGCCAGACGTCGACCGCCGCCATGGCCGACAGCAGCCGCTCTCGGAAGACCCGGCGCTCGCCCACCGCCCGCTCGTACTCGTCGTCTCCGACGGCCTGGCCCTCGCGGATGGCGGCGACCGTCTGCTCCCGGTAGAGGTGGCCGTACCGGGGGAACCAGTCGGCGTGCGTACGGGCCACCTCGTAGCGGTTCATGACGTACAACTGCCGGACGACCCCCGCGAAGTCGGGCATCAGCGGCACCTCGCGCACCGTCCGGCCCGCCGCCTCCAGCCGCTTGACCTGCGCCGCGAAGGCCTCCCGGGCCTCCTGCCCCGCCCGGTCCAGATACGGGCCGACCGGGACGCCGAGCACCGGCCCGCGCCCACCGGCCGGCCGGTGCTCGGAATCCCGCCAGTCGTCGCACAGGACGGAGGCCCCGCGCGCCGCCGTCGCGACGTCCGCGGCGAGCACCCCCACCGTGTCGAAGCTCGGGGCGTTGGCGATCACCCCGTCCACCGGGACGCGCCCGAAGGTCGGCTTGAAGCCCACCACCCCGCAGTAGGCCGCGGGCCGGATCACCGAGCCGACGGTCTGCGTCCCGACCGCCAGCGGCACCAGCCCCGCCGCCACCGCCGCGGCCGATCCGCTGCTCGAACCCCCCGGGGTGTGGGCGATGTTGTGCGGATTACGGGTCGGTCCCGGAGCGGTCACCGCGAACTCGGCCGTCACCGTCTTCCCCGCGACCAGCACCCCGGCCCCCCGCAGCCGGTCCACCAGCGGCGCCTGCGGTCCGGCCAGCGCCTGCGGCGGCACCGCGGACCCGGCCCTGGTCTCCATCCCGTCGATCCGGACGATGTCCTTGACGCCCACCACCACCGCGGACAGCGGCCCCGGCGGCGCCGCGGCCGCCTCGGCCGCCTCGGCCGCCAACCGGCCCCGCCGGTCCGGCTCCCGGACGAACGCCTTGATCCGGGCGTCGAGCCGGTCGATACGGTCGCAGGTCCGAGCCACAAGATCCGTCACGGCGGCCACGCTACGCCGGAAAAGCCCGGACCACCCAGGACTCGGTGTCATCGCCGCCCGCGGTGCCCTGCGGGCGGGGCGGGGCAGGCGCCGGGGCCCGCAAGGGGACGAGGCGATGCGCCGCTCCCCGGACGGGTCCCGGCACCTCGCCGGAGCGATGTTCGTCACGTCCGGGGTGCCACGCGCGTGCTCACGAGTCCCGTAGGCCGCCCCGCGTCACGCTCGCGTCATCCCGATGCTACTGAGGAGTTGCGAAGGCAAGGGGACGTCACGATTTACTGAGCGCCATGACGGCGACCGAGACCACCCCCAGACCCGTGGCGCACCCCGGCCGGCTGCGCATGGTGAGCCGCCTGCGCCGCCTCGCGGCCGCAGGTCTGGTGGAGCCGCCCTACGGCGCGCGGCCCCCGCAGGACCCACAGGACCCGCAGAACGACGACGCCGAGGTCTGGGACGGTTTCCGGCACCGGTTGGCGGCCGCGCTGGTCGGCCTCCACGAGGAGGCCGGGGCGGCGCGTCCGGCACACCGGACAAGGCACGTCGGCGCGACGGTCATGACCTTCCCCCTGCACCGCCGGTTCCCGCTGACCCCCGGCGCCGGCCACCGCTAGCGCGGCGTACCCGGCTGTCCCCCGCCGCGTGCGCCACGACCGATTCGCTCGCGTCCGCAGGCGCGGTCGTGGTGGAAATGAGCACTCTCGACCCCTCGCCCGTGGCGCTGGAGTACCGCGCCGCCTACGACCGGCAGTTGCGCGCCCGTGTGGCCGCCGACCTCTCGCGGTTCCGCTCGGTGGAGCGCGACGGCCCACTGCTGCGCAAGACCTTCGAGCACGGGAAGACGGGTTTCCTGGCCTACCGCGACTCGGCGGGCTGGACGGCCCCGAACTGGACGCTCTGATCGCCCGGCAGCGGGACCACTACGCCGCGCTGGGCACGCAGGTGGAGTGGAAGTACCACCCCCACGACCTGCCCGCGCAGCTGCCGGAGCGGCTGGTGGCGGCCGGCTTCGTGCCAGAGGAACCGGAGACGGTGCTGGTCGGAGAGGCGGCGGCGCTGACGGCCGCTCCGGTTCTGCCGGAGGGTCCGGCGCTGCGGGGAGGTCACGTCGCGGGCGGACTTCGAGCGCATCCGGGAGATGGAGGAGACGGTCTGGGGCGTCCCCCACGACTGGCTGCCGGGGATGCCGGAGAGCGAGGTGTCGGGGCCCGGCGACCCCTGCGCCGTGGTCGTCGCCGTGACCGAGGACGGCACGGTGGTCTGCGCCGGCTGGGCCCGCTTCCACCAGGGCACCGGCTTCGTGTCGCTGTGGGGCGGCTCGGCCCGGCCGCAGTGGCGGGGGCGGGGCGCCGACCGGGCGACGGTGGCGCACCGGGCCCGGCCGGCGGTCGCGGCGGGGTACCGCTTCCTGCAGGTCGACGCGTCCCCGGACAGCACCCCGATCCTGGCCCGGCTGGGCCTGCGGCCGGTGGGCGGTGACCGTGCCGTACGTGTGGCGGCCGGATGCGCCGCAGGGGGAGGGCGGGCTCAGCTGACGTCGGGCGGCCGCTGCGGCCGGACGGTGCCCAGCAGCGGGTCCGCCGCGAGGGTCTCCCGCAGGTCGGCGGGGAACTCCTCGGCGGGCTGCGGGGACTTCGCGGACCCGGCGGACCGGACCGGCGCCGCGCCGGACTCGGACGAGTGGGACTCGGACGGATGGGACTCGGACGGGTAGGACTGGGACGCACCGGACTCGGACGGGTCGGCGGCGCCCTGTGGCGCAGGCGTGGCAGCAGGCCCGCCCGCCCCGCCGGGTGCGGCCGCGGGCCGCTGTCCGACCGCCGGGTACGTGCCGTGTGCCCGCTCGAGGAAGCGCAGCAGCTCCACCGGGAAGGGGAGCACGAGCGTGGAGTTCTTCTCCGCGGCGACGGCGACGACCGTCTGCAGCAGACGCAACTGGAGTGCGGCCGGGGTGTCGCTCATGACCGCCGCGGCGTCGGCGAGCTTCTTCGAGGCCTGGAACTCTGCGTCCGCGTTGATGATCCGCGCCCGGCGCTCCCGCTCGGACTCGGCCTGGCGGGCCATCGAGCGCTTCATGGTCTCCGGCAGCGAGACGTCCTTGATCTCGACACGGTCGATCTGCACGCCCCATCCGATGGCCGGGCTGTCGATCATCAGCTCCAGCCCCTGGTTGAGCTTCTCGCGGTTGGAGAGCAGGTCGTCCAGGTCGCTCTTGCCGATGATCGACCGCAGCGAGGTCTGCGCCATCTGCGAGACGGCGAAACGGTAGTCCTCCACGTTGATGATCGCGTCGGTGGCGTTGACGACCTTGAAGTAGACCACGGCGTCGACCCTGACCGTGACGTTGTCGCGGGTGATGCCCTCCTGGGCGGGCACCGGCATCGTCACGATCTGCAGGTTCACCTTCCGCATCCGGTCGACGACCGGCACGATCATGGTGAATCCGGGGGTCCGCGCGCTGCCCCTGACCCGGCCCAGCCGGAACACCACCCCCCGCTCGAACTGCTGCACCACGCGGGCCCCGGCCAGGAAGTACAACACTCCGGCCGAGAGCACGGCGGCTATCAACTCGACGACCATCACGGCCCCCCGGAGTCCGGGAATCGCGGTACCTCCACGGTACCTCGCGGACAACCCGCCGGACACGGGCCGAGATGCCCGTTACGGGCCGGGGGGCGCCCCGGCGACGGCGCCCCGGGGCCCGCCCGCTGCCCGGGCGAGCCGGTCCGCGACGACCCGTAGCCGTTCGGCCAGCTCGGACGGCTCGCGCACCTCGAAGTCGACACCGAGCATGCCGATGTAGACGGCGAGCGCGTCGAGCGAGTCGGAACCGGTGCGCAGCACGCAACTGTCCGGCCCGGTGGACTCCAGGGTCGCGTACCCGGCGTACGCGGCCACCGCCTCGGCGGGGGCGTGCACGACGACGACGGCCTGATGGCGGTAGGCCCGCGAGGTGACCCCGTGGGCGACGTACGACGCGGCGTCCGCCGGCGGCCGCCGCGGCGTGAAGCGCGGACCGGCCGGGGGCCTGGGGTCCATCCGGTCCACGCGGAAGGTGCGCCAGTCCTGCCGGTCGGTGTCCCAGGCGAGCAGGTACCAGCGGCGGCCGTGGTGGACCAGGCTGTGCGGCTCCACGGTGCGGCGGCCGGTGGTGCCGTCGTGCGCCCGGTAGTCGAAGCGCAGCCGTTCGTGGTCGCGGCAAGCGGCGCCGATCGTGGTCAGCACGTCCTGGGCCACGGCGTCCGGCGAGCCGGCGGTCCGGGAGACCGCGACGGCCTCCATGGCCTGCGCGCGGCGCCGCAGTGGGGCGGGCAGCACCTGCTCCAGCTTGGCCAGGGCGCGCAGCGAGGTCTCCTCGACGCCCTCGACGCTGCCGCCGGCGCCGGTGCGCAGGCACAGCGCGACGGCGATCGCCTCCTCGTCGTCGAGCAGCAGCGGGGGCAGCGCGGCACCCGCGCCCAGCCGGTAGCCGCCGGCGGTTCCGGGCGTCGCGTGCACGGGGTAGCCGAGGGTGCGCAGGCGCTCCATGTCGCGGCGCACCGTCCGGGCGCTGACCTCGAGGCGCCCGGAGAGTTCGGGGCCCGTCCAGTCGCGCCGGGACTGGAGCAGGGACAGCAGGCGCAGCAGCCGGGCGGAGGTTTCCAGCACGGCCCCAGTCTGGCAGCAGTCGCGGCCGGTTCCTGACCGCATTCCGCCCTACCGTGACGTCCATGAAGACGATTCCCGAGGGCACGGTTCTGGACCGCCGGACGCTCAACCGCTCCCTGCTGGCCCGGCAGTCGCTGCTGGGCCGGGTGCGCAGCGGCGCCGCGGAGATGGTCGAGCGGCTGGTGGGGCTGCAGGCGCAGGAGCCGCAGGACCCGTACGTGGCGCTGTGGTCCCGGATCGAGGACTTCGCGCCGCGGGAGCTGTCCACGATGCTGGAGGACCGTCGGGCGGTGCGGATGTCGCTGCTGCGGTGGACGGTGCACCTGGTCACGGCGCGCGACTGCATGGAGCTGCGCCCGGTGGTGCAGGACGTGCCCGAACGGCGCCTGCTCGGGCAGTTCCGGCGGCAGTTGGCCGGGCTGGACCTGGCGGAGGTGGCCGGGGCGGGCCGGGCACTGCTCGAGGACGGCCCGCTGTCCCCGAGCCGGCTCGGGGACGCCCTGCGGGAGCGCTGGCCGGACCGCGAACGGCTGCCGCTCAGCCTGGCCGTCACGGCGCGGGTGCCGACGGTGCAGCCGCCGCCGCGCGGCCTGTGGCGCACCTCCGGTGCGGCCCTGCAGACCCCGGCCGACCGGTGGCTCGGCCGGGACTTCGCTCTCGCGGACGGCTCGGCGCCCGACGCGGCCGTCCTGCGCTACCTCGCCGCCTTCGGACCCGCCTCACCGGGGGACGTCGCCGTCTGGTCGGGACTGACCGGGCTCCGCGCGGTCATGGACCGGCTCCGGCCGCGGCTGCGGGTCTACCGCGACGAGAGGGGCACCGCGTTGTACGACGTCCCGGACGCGCCCTTCCCCGACCCCTGCACGCCGGCGCCGCCGCGGTTCCTGCCGCAGTACGACAACATCGCCCTCTCGCACGACGACCGGGCTCGGATCGTGCTGCCCGGCCCGCACGCCGGGCAGCCGCTGCCCGGCAGCGGCAGCAACCGCGGCTTCTTCCTCCACGACGGCTTCGTCCACGGGTTGTGGCGGATCCAGGCCGCCCGCGGCGCGGCCGTGCTCCACGTCCTGCCGCACGCGCCGCTGGACGCCGGGGCACGGGACGCACTGGCGGCGGAAGGGGAACGGCTGCTGGGGTTCGCGGTGCCGGAGGCCGCCGCCCGGGAGGTGCGCTTCACGGGCTGACCGGGGGGCACGACCCGGGTCGCGGGCGGGCGGACAGGAGAGGCGAACGGGACGCACCCGGCCGCCTCACGGCGGCCGGGTGCGTCCGTGGCGGCAAGGAGGCGTGGACCTCCCGCCAGGTCAGAAGACGCTGACGCCGTAGACGCTGAGCGCCTCCGTCACCGGCTGGAAGAAGGTCGTCCCGCCGGTGCGGCAGTTGCCGCTGCCGCCGGAGGTCAGACCCAGCGCGATGCCGCCGGAGGTGTACAGCGCGCCGCCGGAGTCGCCGCCCTCGGCGCACACGTTGGTGCGGATCATCTGGTAGACCACGTCGCCGCCGCCGTAGTTGACGGTGGCGTTGAGGCCGGTGACGGTACCGCTGTGGATGCCGGTGGTGGAGCCGTCGCGCAGGACGGCCTGGCCCACGTAGGCGTTGCCGGCGCTGGTGATGTCGGTGTTGCCGGCAGTGCCGCTCTTGGTCACGGAGGTGTTGCTGTACCGGACCAGGGCGTAGTCGTTGGTCGGGAAGCTGTAGCCGGCGTTCGAGCCCAGTGTCGTGGTCTGGCCGGAGTTGGAGTACCAGGTGGAGGCGACCTCGGCGCAGTGCCCGGCGGTGAGGAAGTAGTTGGTGCTGCCGCTGCGCACGTTGAAACCGAGCGAGCAGCGGTAACCGCCGCCGTAGATGGCGTCGCCGCCGGCGATCAGCCGCTTGAAGGTGCCCGCCTCGCGGCGGAAGGCGACCGCGTCGCCGTAGGAGGCGGTCGCCTTCCGCAACGTGGCCAGCTCGGCGCCGGAGACCGTGCTGTCGGCCGTTATCTCCAGCCGGTTGGACTGCGGGTCGACGACCCACGAGGTGCCCGCGATGTCCGCGGCGAGGGTGGCCTTGCCGGCCTTCTCCAGCTGGGCGGTACTGTGCGCCACCAGCCTCGGGACCGCGCCGGCCGCGGTGACGGCCCGGGCCGCCTTGTCGTCGGTGACGTTGACGACCATGGCCTTGGCCTTGGCGTCGTAGTACGAACCGGCGGTGGAGGCGGTGCCGAGGGACGCGGTGAGTGCGGCCGCGGCCTCGGGGCTGGCCTTGGGCGCGGGGGCGGCCTGGGCGGCGGGCAGGGTGAGCGCGGTGGCCGCCAGCAGACCGGACGCCACGGCGATCAGCCGTGCGCGCCTCGGGACGGGGGTGTGGGTGGTGCGCTTGATCCTCACGCTTTCCTCCTGTGGGGGAACGGAAGTTGACCCGCGTAGCGCGGGCCGGTGAGGCGCAGCGAGGCACCGCCGGCTGTGGGGGTGGCGTGCCCCTGACAAGCTCTGCGCTGACGGGAGTATTCAAAGTCGACGCGCAAGCGCACAAGGGCTGGTTTCGGCCGATGCGCGCTCCTGGAAGGCCCCACCGCCGCCACTGGCCCGCCCGCGTGACGGCGTACCACCTGCTGGGTGCCCGACCCCGCCCATCCGGGCTAACCGTCGCGCCGTGCCACCGGTTTGGCGCGTAAGCGCGGCTCCACGACGCCTCGCCCGGAGGTTGCGGCCGCCCCCCGCTCCGTGGATGGCGCCGGCGAGGGCCCGTCAGCAGTCGCAGCAGCAGCAGCAGCAGTCACCACAGTCGCAGCCGCAGCCGCAGCCGCACTTTGAGCACCGGCCCTCACGTCGCTGTCCGCTCCAGGGATCGTCGTAGTGCTCCCGGCAGCAGATCCGGCAGGTGCAGCAGAGCCCCGCGAACACCGCGCACCCGGCGACCAGGCCGCGGCGGGAATCCTGCCGGCGCGGGAGACCGGGGGGCGGCCAGGGCGGCCGCGCCGCCCCTTGGGAGCGGCTGGGCCGGAGCGGTGGGCGCACAAGGCGCCGAACGCGCGGTCCACGGAGCGCCGCAACTCGTGGGCGAGCAGGAGGTGGGCGAGCACGCCGTCGGCGAACTCGACGTCCCGTCCACGACGTGGCGAGCCTGGCCGGCAGACGGTGCCTGCACGGTCTGACGATTCCGAACATCCCGGCCCCCTGGGTCATGCGCACCAAAGGGTCACGTCATCGGGGCTGATCGTTCGGTACGCCACCCGTTCGGCTGCCCGGCGGTGCGCCTTCACCCTACCGAGCGAGACCCTTTCCGATGATCCGTCAGAAGACGTATGACATGGGTTGACTGGGGGCCACTAGTGCGATTTATGCACCAGGTCTGTCACGAATCCACCCCACAGTGGGTATCCGCTTGGCGCAACATCCGCATCATGGACGACCATAGGGGTGCGGACGGCAAACTGACCGCGTGCGAGAGGAGGCGTCCATGGGATCGGTACGACGGGCGAGCGCCTGGCTGGGACTCGTCGACGACAACAGCGCCGAGGAATACTACGACGAGGACTACGCCGATTACGGCGACGGCGCCCCCGAGACGTCCTCCCCCGACTCCTGGGTCACCGACCCCCGCGTGCGCGTGGCCTCCGATTCGGCGGAGGAACAGGGCCGCCGGATCGCCACGGTCACCCCGGACGGCTTCCGGGACGCCCGCGGCATCGGCGAGCTGTTCCGGGGCGGTGTCCCGGTCATCGTCAACCTGACGGCCATGGAGCCCGCCGACGCCAAGCGCGTCGTCGACTTCGCGGCCGGACTCACCTTCGGCCTGCGCGGTTCCATCGACCGCGTGGCCAACCGCGTCTTCCTGCTCACCCCGCCCGACTACCTGGTGGTCAACGCGGACAGCAAGCGCGGCGGCGACGGCTTCTTCAACCAGAACTGACCCGCGGCGTCGGCGCCGGGATCCGGCGCCGGCGGCCGCGGCTACCGGAACGCGTCGAGACCGGTGAGCGCCTTGCCGAGTACGAGCTGGTGCATCTCGACCGTGCCCTCATAGGTGAGTACGGACTCCAGATTGGTCGCGTGCCGCATGACGGGGTACTCCAAGGAGATGCCGTTCGCGCCCAGCACGGTCCGGGCAGTGCGGCAGATCTCGATCGCCTCGCGCACGTTGTTGAGCTTGCCGAAGCTGACCTGCTCGGGACGGAGCGTGCCCGCGTCCATGCGTCGCCCGAGGTGGTGGGCGAGGAGGACGCCTTTGTGCAGTTCCAGCGCCATGTCGGCGAGTTTGGCCTGGGTCAGCTGGAAACCGCCGATGGGCCGGCCGAACTGCTCGCGGGTCCGGGAGTACTCCAGGGCCGCCTCGAAACTGCTGCGGGCGGCCCCCATCGCGCCCCAGACGATGCCGTAGCGCGCGTGGTTGAGGCAGCCGAGCGGGCCGCGCAGACCGGTGACCCCGGGGAGGAGCGCGTCGGCGGGCAGGCGCACGTCGTCCATCACCAGCTCGCTGGTGACGGAGGCGCGCAGCGACCACTTGTGCTTGATCTCGGGAGCGGAGAACCCGGGGGTGTCGGTGGGTACCGCGAAGCCCCGGATGCCTTCGTCGGTGCGGGCCCACACCACGGCGACGCCGGCGACCGAGCCGTTGGTGATCCACATCTTGCGCCCGTTCAGGATCCAGTCGGACCCGTCCCGCTTGGCGTAGGTGCGCATGCCCGCCGGGTCGGAGCCGTGGTCGGGCTCGGTGAGCCCGAAGCAGCCGATGACCTCGCCGGCGGCCATCCGCGGCAGCCAACGCTGCTTCTGCTCCTCGGAGCCGTACCGGTGGATGGCGTACATCGCCAGCGAGCCCTGGACGGAGACCAGCGAGCGGATACCGGAATCGGCCGCCTCCAGTTCCAGGCAGGCCAGGCCGTACTGGACCGCGGAGGCGCCCGCACAGCCGTAACCCGTCAGCGACATGCCCAGCGCGCCGATGGCGCCGAGTTCCCGGGCCAGCTCGCGGATCTCCGGCAGCTCGCCGCGCTCGTACCACTGCGCCACGTGCGGCAGCACGCGGTCGGCGGCCCAGCCGCGGACGGTGTCGCGCACCGCGCGGTCCTCGTCCTCCAGCAGGTCGTCGATGCCGAGCGGGTCGTACGGGTCGAACTGCGGCTTTCCAGCGGACATCGTCGTCCTCTCCGGTGATCACTGCGCTTCGCCGACGAAGCTACTTCCGCGGCGGGAGCGGGTAAAGCCCCCGGCAGTGTGCTCAGCGCGACACGTCGGCCCCGGCCAGGGCGTGCTCGCGCGGGGAGGGGATCCCGGGAGCGGCGGGCCGCTGAGCCGCCGTGCCGCACTCCATGCGGCGGGGCAGCCGCAGCGCGGCGACCGCGCCGAGCAGCAGCAGGCCGGCGCTGACCACCAGGGTGAGGTGCATCCCGTGGACGAAGGCGTGCCGTGCGGCGTGCCGCAAGGACGCCCCGGCGGAACCGCCGAGGCGGTCGGAGACCTCGTAGGCCTCGCCGAGCGACTTCCCGGCCGAGGCGCCGGCCCCCGCCGGCACCCCGGGGACCCGGGCGACGGCGGGGGCGTAGGCGGCGTTCATGACGCTGCCGAGCAGCGCGATGCCGAGGCCGGCGCCGAGCTGGTAGGACGTCTCGCCGATCGCCGCGGCGCCCCCCGCCTGCTCCGCGGGGGAGTCGCTGAGCATGGACTCGTACGCGCCGAACAGCGTGGTCTCCAGCCCGAAGCCGAGCAGGACGAAGCCCGCGGTCAGCACGCCCGGCCGGTCGTGCTGGCCCATCAGGGTGAGGACGAGCACCGCGCAGGCGGTGAGGACGAAACCGGAGCTCACCATGGCGCGCGGCCCGAGGCCGCCGAGCATCCGGGAGCCCAGGAGACCGGCGCCCATGGCGGCGAGGGTGAGCGGCAGCAGCCGCAGCCCCGTCTGCAGGGGGCTCAGCCCGAGGACCAGTTGCAGGTACTGGACGGCGATCAGTTCCAGGCCGACGAGGGCGAGCAGCGCCAGCACGATGCAGCCAACGGAGGTGCCGAAGGCCGGCCTGCCGAACATGCGTATGTCGATGAGCGGGTGCTCGCGCCTGCGCTGCCGGCGCACGAACAGCACCAGCAGGGCCAGGCCCACGAGCAGCGGGACCAGCGCGGAGGGCTCGTACGGGGCCGCGCCTGCGCCGATCTGTTTGACGCCGAGGATGGCGCCGAGGATGCCCAGCGCCGCCAGCACCGCGCCCAGGACGTCCCAGGGGCCGTCCAGCTCGCCGCGCGACTCGGGCAGCAGCCAGCGGGCCACCGGAAGGATGACCGCCATCAGGGGGATGTTGACCAGGAAGACCGAGCCCCACCAGAAGTGCTCGACGAGGAAGCCGCCGAGGACCGGCCCGACGGCGGCGCCGACGGCCGCGACGGCGCTCCACACGCCGATGGCGACGGCTCGCTCACCGCGGTCGGGGAAGACCTGCCGGAGGATCGAGAGCGTGGCCGGCATGATCATCGCGCCGCCGACGCCGAGCAGGGCCCGGGCCACGATGAGCACACGCGGGTCGGGCGCGAAGGCGGCCACCGCCGAGGCGGCCGCGAAGATCGTGTAGCCGAGCAGCAGGATCCGGCGTCTTCCTACGCGGTCGCCGAGGGTGCCGAAGAGGATGAGCAGGGACGCGGCCACGAGTGGGTAGGCGTCGACGATCCACAGCAGCTCTATCGCGCCGGGGCGCAGGTCCTCGCTCACCGCGGGAACGGCGACGTGCAGCACGGTCGCGTCGAGCGCGACGAACAACAGGCTGACACAGAGAACGAGCAGCACGGTCCAGCGGTTGACCGGCCGAGTGTGCCGTGGGACGGCGGCCTGCCCGGGAATGCCGGCCGAGGACGTCCCTGTCATGTACGTACCTCCCGCGGTGCGCTCGCCGTTCCCGGGACAGGACGAGGGGGACGGTCCGGTGGGAACCCGGTGAGTGAGGCGAGTGAAGTCGTCAGACTACGCGAGTCCGTGCCGATGGGTGGGTGGCGCGTGTCACGTTCTCCCGTGGCCGGCGCACTCTCGGGCCGGCCACCGGCCGCCGGCCCGAGAACTACCGGACATGTCCGGTACACCCGGCAAACGGGCAGCCACCGGGATCACCGGCGCGCAACGGACCTGCGACGGACCCGGCGGGGCCGGGGCGGGGCCGGGGCGGGGCCGGGGCGGGGCCGGGGCGGGGCCGGGGCGGACCCGAGCGCACCGGAGCAGGGCCGGCGCGGGATTGGGGCGGACCCGAGCGCACCGGAGCGGACCCGCTCGCGGCCGGGCGAACACCGGGAGAGGTGACGTCCGAGCAATGGCGAACAATGCATGCGAAAAACGATCGCGTGTTTTCCCGCAGTCCGCACGCGATGCACCTCAAACACAAAACCAATGAGTTCCCACATTTGGCTCAATGCACATGTCAGAAGTGCGGCCATTGGGCGGAGTGAGACGTAGTCCACATCACATGGTCATTACAAACCCGTCCTTCCGGCCGAACTCCGCCATCACACGCTGTAACGTCGATTGAGTGCGTACCGATGACAAGCTTCGCCTCATGGAGGAGCCCGAGACAGCCCAGGCCCCACCGGGCATGAGCCGGACACGCGTGCTGCTGTTCGGCTCGACGCTCGTGGCCTACGTGGCCATCGTCGTAGCCGTCCTGACCACGTCCAAGCTCGTGACCCTGGACTGGCAGGTCATGATGTGGCGGCCGTACAAGCAGTGGCCCCAGATCCACGCGTTCCTGGACTACTTCGTGGTCCTGGGCCAGCGCGGCCCGACGGCCGTGATCGTGGCCTCCTGGCTGGGCTGGCGCGCCTGGCGCCACGGCACCCTGCACCCGCTGCTGGTGCTGGGCACGTCGCTGCTGCTGCTGAACGTCACCGTGGGCTCGGTGAAGTACGGCCTCGGCAGACTCGGCCCGCACTACGCGACCAGCGCAGGATCGGCCGAACTCTTCGCAGGCGGCGATATATTTCCCTCCGGTCACACCGCGAACGCCGTGGTGACCTGGGGGGTCCTGGCCTATCTGGCCACCACCCCGTGGGTCCGCCGGGTCACCTCCGTGATCGCGGCCCTGCTGGCGCTGGGCGTCGGCATGACCACGATCTACCTCGGCACCCACTGGGTCAGCGACGTCCTGCTCGGTTGGGCCGCCGGCCTGCTGATCCTGCTGGCGCTGCCCTGGTTCGAGCCCCTGATGGCCTCGGCGGAGCAGCGGATCACGGCTCCCTGGGCCCGCCGCCGCGGCACCGGGCCGGTGCCTGCCACGGCCCCCGCCGTGGACACGGCGATGGCTCGCGCGAAGGTCGGCGACCACCCGGACGGCGTACTCGAGCCCGTCGTCCTCAGCGGCCGTGCGCCGGCGGCCGCGTCGGGGATGCCGCACCACCCGGCACGTCCGCACACCACCCGGCACGAGCGCACCCCGGTCACCCCCTCCGGCAGCCGCCGCCCGCCCGCGGACCGGCCGGGCCGCCCGGCGCCCGTGGGGCAGACCGGCGTGGCCCGCGGCCGCGGTGCCACCGGCTGACCGCCCGCCGGAACGGTACGCACACCTAACGGGAAGACCTCAGCCGCTCCAGCAGCGGATCACCCGGCCGCCCTCGACAGTGAAGTTGAGCCGGCCCAGCCGGTACTCCATGGTGATGACGGCGCCTGGTGGCAGGGCACGCACCATGCCCCAGCCGCGCTCCGTGGCCCGGCGCTCGGCCTCGTCGGCCGGGAGGCCGACGTAGCTGTCCGGTTCGTCCTGCGGTTGCCGTGCTGCGGTCGGATCGGTTGCCATATGAGCAACCGTAGGCGCACACGAGCCGTGACGGAAGGAGCGCCCGACTTGATCGTCACACTTCTGTCACAGAATCCCGAACGACGTTTGGCGTGCACCGTTCACTCTTTGGGGGCTACTTTTACCATCGGCCGCGGAATAGCCGGACCCGCCCACCGAATACCCGCCGGACCGGCCGCGGCGGAATTCCGCAAACGGTCCACACACTTCCCACACATCACGTCCCCAGTACCGACAGCTCGTCGTCCGTCAGCAGTCGGGACCGAATCAAAAAGCGGTTGCCCGTCGGCGCTTCCAGCGAGAAGCCGGCGCCACGCCCCGGCACCACATCGATCGTCAGATGCGTGTGGCTCCAGTACGCGAACTGGTCTCGCGACATCCACACCGGCACCGGGTCGATGCCGTGGACGTCGAGGTCGCCGAGGTGCACGTCGCTGTCCCCGGTGAGGAACTCCCCCAGCGGATAGCACATGGGCGAACTGCCGTCGCAGCAGCCGCCGGACTGGTGGAACATCAACGGGCCGTGCTGGCCGGCGAGACGCCGCAGCAGCCCCGCGGCCTGCTCGGTGACGCCGACCCGGCCGGCCCTCGGTGCGGTTGAGGTCATGGGGTCAGAGTGCTCCAGCCGAGCGCCGCCCGCCAGACCCCCGGCGGACATGCCGGCGGGCGGAGCTCACGGTCGACTCCGCCTCGCGTTGCGACAGGCCCGTGCTGACGGCCGCTCCGACGATCCGTGCGGCGATCCGGTCCCCGTGCCCGTTCTCGAACATCCGGCAGGCCGCCCAGAAAAGCCGCTCGTTGCGCTCCCCCACCGGTGAGCCGAGGACGAAGCGGATCAGCGGCTCGGCCGCGTCCCCGTTCGCCGGGCCCGCCGCCGCACGCACCACCCGGCGCTGCGGGGTTGTCACAAGCAGCCGCAGCAGCCGCCTCGGGACGGCGGCCGGCGGCATCGAGGCTGTCGGCGGGTCCCAGCGGTAGCGCCCGGCGGTGGTGACCGAACCCGGCCCCACGAGGTAACCGCCGCTGCCGCGCACGTCGATCCCGCCGCCCAGCCGGCGCACGGAGTTGGGCACGACCACCTCGGCCGGACCGCGCAGCCACAGGTGCCGGCCGCCGCTCGGGGTCAGCACCGTGCGCGTCCAGGGCACCGCGAAGCCGTACCGGGCCGCCAGGTCCACCAGGTCGGTCACGCCGTCGACGCCGTCCTTGCGGTCCAGGTCGAGGCCTATCAGATGGTGCGGCGCGCGTCCGCAGGCGATGCCGTACCCCGTGGCCCAGGGGGCCGCCGCGAACAGCTCCGCTATCCGGGCGGGCTCGGTCGCGGCGTCGTGCACTCCGTGGCCGAACCGGCCGCACTGCCCTCGGCACATCCCGCGCCCGGTCTCGCCCTGGTGGGGCGAGCGCACCGCCGGGAGCTTGGTCCGTGACAGCGGGATGACGGGGAAGCCGCGCCGCGCGGCGGCGAGCGCGCACTCCAGCGCGCGATCGTGGTCCGAATGCGTCACGGGGTGCCCCCTCGCTGCGCTACGGCATGGCTCCCATATCGTACTTTCGTTCGACCCGCTGCTCAATGCCGCGTCGAGCGGTCGGACGGGCGCTGGGCCGCCGGCGCGGCAACTGACGCCTACTCACGCGAGCATCACGCGCCGCCCCCATGGTGACGCCTCCGGCCCCACCCGTCGACGGTGCGTCACCTCCGTCCCCTCCCGGTCCGGCGCTCGCCGGATCGTCCGGCCGACTCCAGGGACGACCGGGCACGACGGACGGGGCCCGGAGAGACGACCACCGGCGGGGTTCTCCCGCCTTCGGCCCGCACCGCCCGAACGTCACCGCCCTGGGCCGGGCACGGTTCACGGGGCCGCCGCGACGCCGACGATCCGCGTGCCGGGTGTCACGGCCGAGCGAGCGTCCTACGGCGCCGCGCTACCCGCGGCCCCACCCTGTCCCGCACCGCCGCGCGGGGCGCTTTCGGACCGCTCCGTCCTCGCGTCGTTGCGCGCGGAGCGCAACTTCTTGCGGAGCCGGCGGGCCCGCCGCTTGGCCGCACGCCCGAGGTCCTTGGCCACGTACACGGCGCCCACACCCAGGCCGCCGACGTGACGTCCGGCCGAACGCAGTCGGCCCACGGCGCCGGCCCGGCGCGCGACGAGTTCCGCCAGCTGACGCTCGAAGGCGTCGGCGATCTTCGCGGGGTCGTAGCGGGCGCCCTTCTCCAGCGCCGCCCTGCCCATCCGCTTGCGCAACTCGTCATCGTTGATCAGCCGGAGCATCGCTGTGGCCAGCCCGTCCACGTCCCGCGGAGGCACCAGCAGGCCGTCCACCCCGTCACTGATGATTTCCCCGGGGCCGTGCGGGCAGTCGGTGCTCACCACCGGCAGGCCCACGCGCATCGCTTCGACGATGGTCATGCCGAACGACTCCATCTTGGAGGACACCGCGAGCAGCGAGGCCTTGGCGATCTCCGGCTCGATCGGCGACATCGGGCCCATCATCGTCACCCGGTCGCCGAGGTCCAGGTCGGCGATGAGCCGCTCCAGCTTCTGCTTCTGGCCACCCGCGCCGTACAGCCGCAGCCCCCAGTCCGGGCGCTCCGCTACGACCTTCACAAAAGCCCGGATCAGGTCCCCGTAGCGTTTGACTGGGACGAGCCGGCCGACCGCGGCGACGTACTTGGCCTCCAGCGCGCTGGGCGCGACACCGGGGTCGGGGACGCTGTTCGGAAGGGCGACCACCGGCACCCCTGGCAGCCGCAACCGGCGCCGGTAGGAAGCGGCGTCGGCCTCGGTGGTCGTGGTGATCGCATCGAGGCGGGGGTACAGCCGCCGCAAGGTGAGGACGAGCGGTACGGAGTGGGTCGCCAGCGTCAGGTGCTCCTGCCCGATCCGGACCACGCGTCGCGGCGCTTGCAGGGCGATGTGGACGTTCAGCCCCGGGCGCGTGCCGATGACGACATCGGCGTCGAGGCTCGCCAGATGGGCCGCGATCCGCTGGTCGGTGAGGGCGTTGTACTGCGTGTAGCGGTTCTCACCGGTGGGGAAGACCTTGGCAGGGCGGCCGTACAGCGGGTCGTCGAGGTCGCACGTGTCGCTGTGCCGACGCAGATCCACCAGGTGCCGCAGGCGGACGCGCGGGTCGAGGGCGAAGACGGGCGTGTCACGGTGGCGGTACACGGAGACGATCTCGACCTCGTGCCGCTCGGCGAGCGCACCGGCCAGGTTGTACGTCGTGCGGATGGTGCCACCGACTCCGTACGCGTTGTGAATCAGTATGCAAATGCGCATGGCCCCCGCGTTCTCCTGCTTCCCATGGACCACTGTCGTCCGAGCATTGACAAGACCGCCCTTGCGGCCCGTTAGTTGCCCTGTTCACAGCTCCGTTTCCTCACTGTGTCCTTGCCGTGACCTCGTCATCCTTCCTCGCTTCCCGAACCCGGGACACCAGGGCATGTAACCCAGGTCGCTACGCGCAGGGGTGGTGGTGTTCACGCTCCATTCCGGATTACCCGGCATCCGGGTCGCCGTTCGCTGCGTCACCCCTTCGGGCTACGGACGGAGGCCCGGCGGGCAACGGACAGCGGCCGGCGGGTGCGAGCCCGGGGCGTCGTCGGGGACCGGCGCGGGGCGAGCGGAAGGCACGGCGAACAAGGCGCGGGAAAGGCCTGCGGGAAGGCCCTGGAAGGGCACCCACGGCATGCCCGCCGGGCTCACCTCGGGAGCCGCAGCAGTGTCCCGGGGGTGAGCCGCCGGGTCGGGTCGGAGCCGATGACGTCCTGGTTGAGCCGGTACAACTCGGCCGCACCGCCGCTGACGTCGAAGCGCCGGGCCACGCTCTCCAGGGTCTCCCCCGGCTGGACCGCGTGCGCCCGGCCGGCCAGCCGCAGCCGTTGTGCGCAGGTCGGCCAGGCCTCCCAGCCCTGGTCGCGCAGGATCTCCTCGGCAACGGTCATCTGCTGGTCCGGGGTGGCGCGGTCGGGCCGCGAGGCCAAGTCCAGGCCACCGTGTTCGACCCAGGTGGGCTGGAAGATCTGCAGCCCACCGTAGAAGCCGTTGCCGGTGTTGGTGTTCCAGCGGTTGCTGCTCTCACAGGTCGCCAGTTCCAGCCAGACGGGCGCGTGTCCGTCAGCCCGCGCGACCGGGGTGGCCAGGGCCGCCGACGCGGCGAGCAGGGCGAGCGCGGTCACCGCGAGACGGCGGGGACGGGACATGCGGGCCAGGTTAGGCACGGCGCGGCCAACGCCGTCGCCCGGCGCGCCGCGCGCACACCCGGTCCCCACCCGGTCGGATTACCACCGACGGGGCGGGTCGGCGGGCGCGGAGCGCCGGACCGGCAGTCGGCGGCCCGGGCGGATCGGGTCGGCCGCCCCGAACCGGTGGGCCGCTGCGTTGGGCGCGCCGCCCCCGGACCCCCGCACCGTGATCCCCGTCGGCCGCACCGAACGGCGCGGCCCTCCTCGATCCCCCTCCCGGGTGCCGAACCGTATGGCAGGCGGGGAGGGGCCGCGATCCGTGCGTCGGATGGTCGGACCCGTCGTGGGCTTGGCAAGCCATCACACGGGGGTTGGCCGCGACGCCTTCCTCGAAGACCTGGCGGGCCGCGTCGCCCGCTTCCTCACGGGTGAACCGAACGCTTGGAAAGGCCGGCCGGTAGGAGGAGTCGCGCGGAAGTGGTTGGAGTGACCGTCAGCACGACACTCATCGCCTCCGGCAGCCGGGACTCGGCCCTCAGCGCGATCACCAGGTCCCGAAGACGCTCGCTGTCCAGGGAGCGGGGCAAGGCGCCCGCCGTACCGAGGCCGTTCGCGAAGTGCCGGCGTGCTCGGCCGCCGAGCACGGGCCAAGAAGGCCGTGACTCCGGCTGTGGATCGGCCGTTGTCACTGTGTGCCGGGCGAGGCCCGGCACAGGAGCCCGTAGCCGTACATTTCAAGGAGGCTTCAGTGCCGCCCATGCTCGACGTCAGCGACGAGGTACGAGCCGAGATCGGCGATGAGGAGGCGGCACGCCTGCTGGCCGGCGACAGCGCGCCCGGCACGTACGACTGCACCTCCTGCCGCACCCCGGGGCACACCGCCACAGAGCGCACCAGCACGGTGCTGTTCGTGGGCGAGGAGACCGCCGTGCTCGCGTTCGCCCACGCGACCTGCATTCCCTCCCAGGTCGTACCGGTGTCGGAGGAGCAACTGCAGGGCGCGGTGCAGAGCATCGCCGGCGAGGACGCGGTCGGAGCCGCCACGGCGGCCGCGGCGCCGCGCCAGGCGGTCCTCGGCATCACCTGCGGCCTCGTCATCGTCAAGGACGAGGTGTCCCCTGCCCTGGTCATCGAACCGACCGGGCCGATCGCCCGCCCCGGCGACAACGGTTCCGGCGACGACTTCCTGCCGATCCTCATCGGGCAGGGCTTCCTCCCCGTGAACGACCTGTCCACGCCACCCTCCCCCCTGCCCGGCTGGTCCGTGCTGCTGGCCATGGGGCAGCTGCACGCCATCCTGCAGCCCGGCACCGCGGGCGCGTGGTGGCAGGCCCACCGGCCGCTCGCGGTGAGCGAGGGTTGGCGCCAGGCGGTCCACAGGTCCAACGAGGTGTACGTGTACGCCGCTCCGTACGGCACCATCGGCCAGCAGCCCCGGGAGGACCTGCTGCGCGACGCCCTCGAGCGCGCCTGTGGGCACGGGCTCCTCGTCGCGGCGACGATGCCGCTCTCCGGTACCTGACATCCCGGCACTCAGGCCGAAGGCGCGTACGGCTTGCCGTACGCGCCTTCGGCCTGTGGCAGTGCATATGCGTGATTCATCCGTCGGACCCGCATCCCCGCAGCTGAGCCGCTCGTTGCCACGACGTGCACACCTTTGACCCGTCCTCACGAGCCCAGTACCGCAGCCCCATTCCCCCGATGCGCACCGCGCAGGAGGCGTCCGTGAGCGAGGGCACGCCGATCTACGACGCGCTCTACTCCGAGTACCGCAGGCTCTTCCGTACGCTCCCAGGCGACCGCACCGGTGAGGAGGACATGCAGTTCAACGGCTTCGGCGACCGCGGTGGTGCCAACTCCCCCTACCGCGCCGGACGCCACCGCGGCGACCTCCCGGCCCTCCCGCCGGGGCTCGCCCAGAACCGCATGCACGGCGGGCTCTGACCCGCACCTCGCGACGAGCCGGCCGCCGGGTCGCCCCTTTCGGGCGACCCGGCGGCCGGCTTCATGGACGACCCCACGCGTGGCCGCTTCTCGCGGCCCGCGCCTGTCCCGCACCCGCCGACGGCCTGGCTGGCTGGCTGGCTGGCTGGCTGGCAACCGTCCACCCGGGCCGTCTCCCCGAAGAGGACCGGACGGACGGCGGCAGACGGCCGCCCGCACGGGCTACTTCTTGCGGCCCCGCTTCTCACGTACCCGCACCGACACCTGGATCGGCGTCCCCGCGAACCCGAACTCCTCACGCAGCCGCCGCTCGATGAAGCGGCGGTAGCCCGCCTCCAGGAAGCCGGAGGCGAAGAGCACGAAGCGCGGGGGCTTGGTGCCGGCCTGGGTGCCGAAGAGGATGCGGGGCTGCTTGCCGCCGCGGATCGGGTGCGGGTGGGCGGCGACGAGCTCGCCCAGGAAGGCGTTGAGGCGACCGGTGGGGACCCGGGTCTCCCAGCCCGCCAGGGCGGTCTCGATGGCCGGGACCAGCTTCTCCATGTGGCGGCCGGTGCGGGCGGAGACGTTCACCCGGGGCGCCCACTGGACCTGCACGAGGTCCTTCTCGATCTCGCGCTCGAGGTAGTAGCGCCGCTCCTCGTCGAGCACGTCCCACTTGTTGTAGGCGATGACGATGGCGCGGCCCGCCTCGACGGCCATGGAGATGATCCGGGTGTCCTGTTCGGTGAGCGTCTCGCCCGCGTCGACCAGGACGACGGCGACCTCCGCCTTCTCCAGTGCGGCCGCGGTACGCAGCGAGGCGTAGTAGTCGGCGCCCTCCTGAAGGTGGACGCGGCGGCGGATACCCGCGGTGTCCACGAACTTCCAGGTCTTGCCGCCGAGATCGATGAGCTCGTCGACCGGATCGCGGGTCGTGCCGGCCAGCTCGTTGACGACGACGCGCTCCTCGCCGGCCACCTTGTTCAGCAACGAGGACTTGCCGACGTTCGGGCGGCCGATCAGCGCGACCCGGCGTGGGCCGCCCATGGTGTTCGCGAAGGACTGCATCGGCGCGTCGGGGAGCGCCTCCAGCATCGCGTCCAGCAGGTCGCCGGTGCCGCGGCCGTGCAGCGAGGAGACCGGGAACGGCTCGCCGAGGCCGAGGTTCCACAGCATGGCGGCGTCGGCCTCGCCCGAGGGGCCGTCCACCTTGTTGGCGCACAGCACGACCGGCTTGCCGGCCTTGCGGAGCAGCCTGACGACGGCCTCGTCGGTGTCGGTCGCGCCGACCGTGGCGTCCACCACGAAGACCACGGCGTCGGCGGCCTCGATCGCGAACTCGGCCTGCGCGGCCACCGACGCGTCGATGCCGAGCACGTCCTGCTCCCAGCCGCCGGTGTCGACGACCTTGAAGCGGCGGCCGTTCCAGTCCGCCTCGTAGGTGACACGGTCCCGGGTCACTCCGGGACGGTCCTCGACGACCGCTTCGCGGCGGCCGATGATCCGGTTCACCAGAGTCGACTTGCCGACGTTCGGGCGGCCGACGACGGCGACGACCGGCAGCGGGCCGTGACCCGCCGCCGCGAGGTCGCCCGCGACCTCGTCGAGGTCGAAGCCCTCCTCGGCGGCGAGCTCCATGAACTCGGCGTACTCGGCGTCGCCGAGGGCGCCGACTTCGCCGTACTCGTTCTCGATGTCCATGAAAGCTTCTCCGTCGATCGTCAGATGTGCGGGGGCGTGCACGCCCCAGTGTGGATCAGGCCGCGGCTAGGAGGCGCGGCCCGTGGTGCCCCGGGCGTACTCGAGGTGGCCGGTCAGGTGCTTCTGGATGCGCGCGGTGGCGGCGTCCAGCGCGGTGCGGGTACGGCGCCCGCTGCCGTCGCCGGCGTCGAAGGGGTCGCCGAAGACGATGTCGACCCGGCCGCGCACGGGCGGCAGGCCGCGGATCACCCGTCCCGGCCGGGAGGTGCCGAGCACCGCGACCGGCACTATGGGGGCGCCGGAACGCACCGCGAAGTACGCGAGGCCCGCCCGCAGGTCGGCGAAGTCGCCCTCGCCCCGGGTGCCCTCGGGAAAGATGCCGAGGACCCCACCGCGCTCCAGTACGCCCAGCGCGCTGGTCACCGCGGTGCGGTCGGTGCTGCGGCGGTCCACCGGGAGCTGGCCGATCCCACGCAGGAACGGGTCCAGCGGCCCGACGAACACCTCTTTCTTGATCAGGAAGTGCACCGGGCGCGGGCAGGTGCCCATGAGCACCGGCCCGTCCACGTAGTGCGAGTGGTTCACGGCCAGGATCACGGGCCCGGCGGCGGGCAGCCGCCAGGCACCGAGCACCCGTGGACGCCAGAGGCTGTTGATGATCCCGATGCCGATGCGGCGGCCGACCGCCGCGCCCTTCGGCCCCGGAACCGCGGAGGTGTGGCTCACGAAGCGGCCCGCTTCTCCTCGATCAGGGTGATCACGTTCTCGATGACCTGATCGAGGGTGAGCTCGCTGGTGTCGACCTCTATGGCGTCGTCCGCCTTCGCCAGCGGGGAGGTCTTGCGGCCGGAGTCGGCCGCGTCGCGCCGCACCAGGGCCTCCCGGGTCGCCGCGAGGTCGACCTGCGAGCCCCCGGCGCTCTTCAACTCGCCGCCGCGGCGGGCGGCCCGGGCCTCCGGGGAGGCTGTGAGGAAGATCTTGACGGTGGCGTCCGGCAGCACGGTGGTGCCGATGTCCCGCCCCTCGACGACGATCCCGGCCGGCGCGGCGGCGGCCGCGTCGCGCTGCAGTCCCACCAGGCGGGTGCGCACCTCCGGTACCGCGCTGACGGCGCTGACCGCCGCGGTGACCTCCTGTGTGCGGATCGGCCCGGAGGCGTCCACGCCGTCCACCGTGATGGTGGGCGCCGCCGGGTCGGCACCGGAGATGATCACCGGCTTCTCGGCGGCGGTCGCCACGGCGGCCGCGTCGTTCACGTCCACGCCGTTGCTCAGCATCCACCAGGTCATGGCCCGGTACTGCGCCCCGGTGTCCAGGTAGCTCAGGCCGAGCTTGGCCGCGACCACCTTCGAAGTGCTGGACTTGCCAGTGCCCGAGGGGCCGTCGATCGCCACGATCACCGGATTCGACACAGTCGGGGACCTTCCTTGTGCGTGGAGCTGCTCACCGCTGGCGCGATGCCATCCCCACAAGGTTACCGGCCCACCCATTCGGCTCCGTACCGCGAATCCGACGGACCCATCCGGGCGTACCGTGGCCGGCCCCCGCCGTCCGCGGGCAGCGGGGTGCTCGGGCCCCTCCACCCCCGGCGCCGCCACCCCGGCCGGCCCTCAGGCGCGCAGCGACCAGCCGCGCTCCCGCAACGCCGCCGACAGGCGCGCCGCCGCCGCCGGCTCCACCATCAGGTGCACCAGACCGGCCTGCTGGCCCGTCGAGTGCTCGATCCGCACGTCCTCGATGTTGACCCCCGCCGCCCCCGCCTCCGCGAAGAGCCGCGCGAGCTCCCCGGGCTGGTCCCCGATGAGGACGGCGACGACCTCGTAGGTCTTGGGGGCGGAGCCGTGCTTGCCGGGGACCTTGGCGCGGCCCGCGTTTCCGCGGCGCAGGAGGTCCTCGATGCCGGCGGCGCCCTCGCGGCGCTTGGCGTCGTCCGCCGACTGCAGGGCGCGCAGGGACTCGACGGTCTCCGTCAGGTCGGCGGCGATGCCGGCGAGGACGTCGGCGACCGGGCCGGGATTGGCGGAGAGGATGTCGACCCACATGCCGGGCTGGGAGCCCGCGACCCGGGTGACGTCGCGGATGCCCTGGCCGCACAGGCGCACCGTGCTGTCCTCGGCGTGCTGCAGGCGCGCCGCGACCATGCTGGAGACGAGCTGCGGGGTGTGCGAGACGAGGGCGACGGCGCGGTCGTGGGCGTCGGCGTCCATGACGACCGGGACGGCGCGGCAGAGCGCGACCAGTTCCAGGGCGAGGTTGAGCACCTCGGTCTCGGTGACCGGGGTCGGGGTGAGCACCCAGGGGCGGCCCTCGAAGAGGTCCGCGGTCGCGGCCAGCGGGCCGGAGCGCTCCCTGCCGGACATGGGGTGGGTGCCGATGTAGGAGGTCAGGTCGCAGCCGAGCGCCGCCAGGTCGCGGCGCGGTCCGGACTTGACGCTGGCGACGTCGAGGTAGCCGCGGGCGAGCCCGCGGCGCTGGGCGTCGGCGAGGGTCGTCGCGACGTGGGCCGGCGGCACGGCGACGATCACGAGGTCGACCCGTCCGGACGGGGGTTCGTCGGTGCCCGCGCCGAGCGCGGCGGCGGTACGCACCACGGCGGGGTCGTGGTCCTCCAGGTGGACCTCGACCCCGCGCGCGGCTAGCGCGAGCGCGGCCGAGGTGCCGATGAGGCCGGTGCCGATGACGAGGGCGGTCCTCACTGGGCGATGTCCTTGCGGAGGGCGGCCGCGGCGCCGAGGTAGACGTGGGAGATGTCGCTCTTGGACAGGCCGGACTCGACGTGGGCGAGGATGCGCACCACACGGGGCATGGCGCCGGCGATGTCGAGTTCCTGGGCGCAGATCAGCGGCACGTCGGTGATGCCGAGCTTGCGCGCGGCGACCGCCGGGAAGTCGCTGTGGAGGTCCGGGGTGGCGGTGAACCAGACGCTGATCAGGTCGTCCACCGCGATGCGGTTGCGCTCCAGGATGGCGGTGAGCAGCTCGGCGACCCGCTCGTGCATGTGCCCGGCCTCGTCCCGCTCCAGTTGGACGGCTCCGCGGACCGCTCGTACCGCCACGTCATCGCTCCCTGTCTTGCTGTGCGCACGTACCTGGTCAGCGTAGTCGTGGCGGGCGGGCTGCGGCGGACACGCCCGCCCTGCGAGACGCGCGGGGCGCCGCGGTACACCATGAAGCATGATCTTCCACCTGGTTCCGCTGGACGACTGGCTGCGCGACCCGGACCGTCCGTACGCGCCCTCGTCGCTCGCCGAGGACGGGTTCGTGCACTGCGCGCCCGACGAGGCGGTCACGCTCGCCGTCGCCGACGCCTACTACCGGGCCACCCAGGGTCCGCTGATGGTGCTGCTGATCGACGAGGAAGCCCTGGAGGCCCGGGTCCTGTGGGAGGACGCCGACCCGGTACCGCCACCCGGGGTGCCGCCGGAGACCCGCTTCCCGCACGTCTACGGGCGCATCAACCGCAGCGCGGTGGTCGGGATGCTGGAGGTGCGGCGGGACGCGGAGGGCCGGGCGGTGGCCCTGGCGGTGTGGTCGTGAGCGACGCCGCGTCGCCGCCGCGCCGCGTGCGCCTCGGGTAGGCGTTGGGCTGTCCGACGTACTGCGGCCACGCGATGGGCCACGCGCTGCCCGGGTGCTTCGTTTTCGGGGCATTCACCGCAAAGATGCTGCTGCTGCGGGCCGAGCGATCGCCGGACCGGTTGCCGTCGGTCGTCGGCGGGCCGGTCGTCCGGCGACGGCGGTGCCGCGGCCGACGTCAGCGTTTGTGCTCTTTCGAACAGTCGGGGTGACAACATGAAGCGACGCATGGTGCTGCTGTCCACGGCGGCGCTCGCGGCATGCGGCAAGACCGGTGACGAGAGCGCGCCCCAGGCCGCGGGGACCTCGGCCCCACCGGCCTCGGCCCCACCGGCCTCGGAGCCCGCCGACGCCCCGGCCGACGCCCCGGCCGCGGCCGCGGCGGAGGGAGAGTCGCTGGTCAAGGCCGCCGACGTGCCCGTGGGCGGCGGCACGGTGATCACGGACAAGAAGGTCGTGGTGACCCAGCCGCAGGCCGGCGAGTTCAAGGCCTTCTCCGCCGTCTGCACCCACCAGGGCTGCCTGGTGAACAGCGTCTCCGACGGCACGATCAACTGCCCCTGCCACGGCAGCAAGTTCCGGATCACCGATGCATCGGTGGCCGCCGGCCCGGCCCAGAAGCCGCTCCCCGCTGAGGCGATCGTCGAAAAAGGCGGCGAGATCTTCCTCGTGTAACCCGTACGATCCCGGTCCATGCGCGCCCACGATCTCGTACGCCACCACACCGTCTACGCCTGTGTGATGGGCTCGCGTGCCTTCGGCCTGGCCACGGACGGCAGCGACACCGACCGCCGCGGGGTGTACGTGGCGCCCACCCCGCACTTCTGGCGCTTCGGCAAGCCGCCCACCCATGTGGACGGCCCCGAGCGCGAGCAGTTCTCCTGGGAGCTGGAGCGCTTCTGCGAGCTCGCGCTGCGGGCCAACCCCAACATCCTCGAGTGCCTCCACTCCCCCCTCGTCGCGTACGTGGACGACACCGGGAAGGAACTGCTGGCCCTGCGCGCCGCCTTCCTGTCCCGGCGCGTCCACGAGAGCTTCACGCGCTACGCGATGGGGCAACTGCGGAAGCTCGAGGCCGACGTCCGCACGCACGGCGCGCCCCGATGGAAGCACGCCATGCACCTGCTGCGGCTGCTGATCAGCGCCCGTGACCTGCTGCGCACCGGCGAACTGCGGGTGGAGGTCGGTGACCACCGCGAGCGGCTGCTGGCCGTCAAGCGGGGCGAGGTCGGCTGGTCCGAGACCGAGTCCTGGATGTCGCGGCTGCACGAGGAGGCCGCGGCGGCCGCCTCGCGCAGCCCGCTGCCCGACGAGCCGGACCGGGCCCGCGTCGAGGACTTCCTGTTCCGGGTGCGGCGGGCGTCAGCCGCCGTCGCCGTCCCAGAGCGCACCGAAGGCCAGTAGTTCGGCGCGGTGCTCCAGCCGCTCCAGCCAGGCCTCCGGCCATGCCGCGAGGCCGTGGTGCGCCCCGGCGAAGGCGCCCGTAAGGCATGCGATGGAGTCGGAGTCCCCGGAGGAGCACGCCGCCCGGCGGACCGCGGTGACGGGCTCGTCCGGGAAGAGCAGGAAGCACAGCAGTCCGGTCGCCAGCGCCTCCTCGGCGATCCAGCCGGCGCCGGTGGCCCGGCACGGGTCGGCCTCCCGGTCCGGCGCCGCGAGCGCCGCCTCGAGCCGGTCGAGCACCCCGCGGCACTCGTCCCAGCCGCGGCGGACGAAGGACACCGGGCCGTGGTCCTGGGCGTGCAGCCACAGGTCGCCGAGCCACCACTCGTGGTACGTGTCGCGCTGCTCCGCCGCGTAGCCGCGCAGCAGGCCGGTCAGTTCCCCCGGAGCCGCGCCCTGGGCGAGCAGGTGGACGGCGTGCGCGGTGAGGTCGGAGGCCGCGAGCGCCGTGGGGTGGCCGTGGGTGAGCGCCGACTGCAGCTGCGCCGCCCCCGCGCGTTCGTCGGGTCGCAGCCCGGGGATGAGTCCGACCGGGGCGACCCGCATGTTCGCGCCGCATCCCTTGGAGCCGGTCTGGCTCGCCTCCTGCCAGGGCCGGTCCGGCTGGTCCGGCTGGTCCAGCTTCTCGCAGGCGACCAGGCAGGTGCGGCCCGGGGCGCGGTTGTTGTCGGGCGAGTGGTACCAGCCGACGTACTCCTCGCGCACCGGGCGGGCGAGCCGGGACGGCGTGAGGGGACCGCGCTCCATCGCCGTGCGCAGGCCCCGTGCGAGGGCGAGGGTCATCTGCGTGTCGTCGGTGACGAAGGCCGGGCGGGGCAGCTCCATCCCCCGCCACGGGCCGCACTTGACAAGGATCGACGGGATGTCGTTGAACTCCGTGGGGAAGCCGAGCGCGTCACCGATCGCCAGCCCCGCCATCGCCCCCGCTGCCGCCCGGCGCCCGGTCACGGAGGGGCTCACACGGCCACCCGGGTGCGGACGACCAGGTCGTGCAGGGCTTCGTGGGCGGTCGGCTCGTCGGGCAGACGGGTGTCGCGCTGCGCGTCGTCCAGGGCCGCGTGGAGGGCGCCGACATCGGCGCTGACGCGCCGCGGGTCGAGGTCCATCGCGAGGCCGTGCTCGGCGGCGGCCTTCTCCTGGATCAGTTCGCTGACGTAGCCGGGCGCGGTGACGTGGTCGAGCAGCGTGGGCAGGTGCGCCTCGACGGTGCCGGTGCGCATCAGGTGGATGCCGGTCAGCAGTACCCGGAAGGTGTAGAGGAGCGGTTTGAGTTCGCCGGTCTTCTCGTACAGCTCCCACTGGGTACGGGCGAAGCCCCGGTAGTGGTGGGCGTGGTGGCCGGTGATGACGCCGGGCGCCAGGTCGGCCAGTTGGGCGTGGACGGCGCTGGTGTGCACCACGAGCGGGGACAGCAGCTGCTCCAGCACGTAGCCGTTGCGCCGCAGCATCAGCCGGGCGAACTTCAGCAGGTCGTGGGTGACCAGGTCGAGTTCGAGGCCCTCCTGCTCCCACATGCGGGTCTGCGTCTCCTCCCCCTCGCGCAGCCCGATCAGGTCCGCGAGCGGGAGGAGGTGGACGCCGCGCAGATCCACGTCGGAGTCGCGGGACGGGAAGCCGTACAGGTGGGCCCCGGAGACGGTGGCGAACAGCAACGGGGGTCCCTGCCGGGCGAGGACCGGGGTGAGTTCGGGCAGCCCTGCCCCGCGCAGACGTTCGGCGTGGATGGTCATCGCGCCATCCTCCCCGCGACGGCGCCCCGCGGGAAAGTCCTTATCCGCGGGGCGGGCGCCGGGAAGCCGGTCCCGGTCCGCCGGGGAACGCGGACCGGCGCGTTCCGGCGGTCACCGGACGGCTCAGAGATCGACCTCGCGCATGAGCATGCCCACTTCGGTGTTGGTGAGCCGCCGCAGCCAGCCCGACTTCTGGTCACCGAGCGCGATCGGGCCGAAGCTGGTGCGGACCAGCTTGTCGACCGGGAAGCCGGCCTCGGCCAGCATGCGGCGCACGATGTGCTTGCGGCCCTCGTGCAGGGTGACCTCGACGAGGTAGTTCTTGCCCGTCTGCTGCACGACCCGGAAGCTGTCGGCGCGGGCGTAGCCGTCCTCGAGCTGGATGCCGTTCTTCAGCTGCTTGCCGATGTCGCGCGGCAGCACCCCGTTGATCGCGGCGAGGTAGGTCTTCTGCACGCCGTAGCGGGGGTGGGTGAGACGGTGGGCCAGCTCGCCGTGGTTGGTGAGCAGGATGATGCCCTCGGTCTCGGTGTCCAGCCGCCCGACGTGGAAGAGCCGGGTCTCGCGGTTGGTGACGTAGTCGCCGAGGCACTGGCGGCCCTCGGGGTCCTCCATCGTGGAGACCACGCCGGCCGGCTTGTTCAGGGCGAAGAACAGGTACGACTGAGTGGCGACGGTCAGCCCGTCGACGCGCACCTCGTCCTTGTCGGGGTTCACGCGCAGCCCCTGCTCGGTGACGATCTTGCCGTTCACCTCGACCCGGCGCTGCTCGATCAGCTCCTCGCACGCCCGGCGCGAGCCCATGCCGGCCCGGGCCAGCACCTTCTGCAGGCGCTCGCCCTCCTGCTCGGCGCCGGGGAAGGTCTTGGGCAGGTTCAGCTTGGGCTTGCTGTGCCGCTCGCGGTTGCGCTCCTCGATCTGGGCGTCCAGCTCGCGTGGACGCGCGGGGGTGGACCTGCGGGGCTTTCCGGACCCGCCGCCCGGCTTGCCGCCGGTACCGCGCTTGGCGCCGCCGCCCCCTGTGCCGGGCCCGCCGGTGCCGCCGGTGCCGCCGCCGACGTCGTAGCGGCGCTCCTCCGGACGGGGCCGGCCCGCGCGCTGTGGCCTGTCGTCGCGCTGTCCCCCGCTCCTCGACCGGGACGTACCCCCATCGGCACCCCGGGAATTCCGGTTGCCGCCGCTGTTCCTGCCGCTGCCGCTGCTGCTTCGCATCAAGTTTCCGTCGTCGAGTCCGGGTCGAATGAGGGGACGCCCTCCAGGGAGTCCGCCTCGACGGCGTCCGCCTCCGGGAGGAACGGGGCGAGCTCGGGCAGCTCGTCCAGGCCGCGCAGGCCCATCCGCTCCAGGAAGTAGTGCGTCGTCCTGTACAGGATCGCACCTGTCTCGGCTTCCGTCCCACACTCCTCCACCAGACCCCGCTGCAGGAGGGTGCGCATCACGCCGTCGCAGTTGACCCCGCGCACCGCCGAGACCCGCGACCGGCTGACCGGTTGCCGGTAGGCGACGACCGCCAGCGTCTCCAGTGCCGCCTGCGTGAGCCGGGCCTGCTGGCCGTCCAGCACGAACTTCTCGACAGCGGCGGCGTAGGCGGACCGGGTGTAGAAACGCCAGCCGCCCGCGATCAGGCGCAGGTCGAAGCCGCGCCCCTGGGCGGCGTACTCCTCGGCCAGGTCGTGGAGCGCGGTGGCGATCTCCCGTCGCGGACGCTCCAGCACCTTCGACAGGGTCTCCTCGGTGACGGGCTCGTCCACGACCATCAGGACGGCCTCCAGGGCGGGCCTCAGCTCCAGATCCGCGACCGAGAGCAGCCCCGCCGGAGCGCCCCGCGCCGCCTCGGCGGCCCCCTCGGGCCCCCGGGATGTCCCGGAGGCCCCGGAAGCCCCGGAAGCCCCGGAGGCCCCGGAGTGCGCCTCCGCTGCCTCGCCTGCCGCTGATGCCTGGGTCGCTGCGGTCACCTTCGTCACGTCAGCCGTCCTTCCCGTCCTTCGCCGCGGCGGGCACCTGGTCGAATTCGTCGGTGACGAGCGGCTGGTCCGGTGCCGTCTCGCCGGCCGTCCAGCGGACCAGGAGCGTACCCAGCGCCTCCTCCTGGTCCAGTGCGACCGCCTTCTCCCGGTACAGCTCCAGGAGGGCCAGGAAGCGCGCCACGACCGTCAGGGTGTCGGGAGCGTCGAAGGTGAGCTCCGCGAAACTCGCCTCCCCGCGCTCGCGGAGGACCGCGACGACGTGCTCCGCCTGCTCGCGGACGCTCACCAGCGGCGCGTGGATGTGATCCACGTACACCTGCGGCTGCGGCTTCGGCTGCATCGCCTTGACGGCGAGCCGGGCGAAGCGTTCCGGCCCGATGCTCAGCACCACCTCGGGCAGCAGTTCGGCGTGCTGCGGCTCCAGCCCCACGGTGCGGGGGTGGTGCAGCGCCTCGGCCTCCAGCCGCTCGGCGAAGATCGCGGCGACCTGCTTGTAGGCGCGGTACTGGAGCAGCCGGGCGAACAGCAGGTCCCGCGCCTCCAGCAGGGCCAGGTCCTCCTCGTCCTCCACCTCCGCGGCGGGCAGCAGCCGCGCGGCCTTGAGGTCGAGCAGGGTGGCCGCGACGACCAGGAACTCGGTGGTCTGGTCCAGGTCCCAGTCCGGACCCATGGCGCGGATGTGGGCCATGAACTCGTCCGTCACCCGGGACAGGGCGACCTCGGTGACATCGAGCTTGTGCTTGGAGATGAGCTGCAGCAGCAGGTCGAAGGGGCCCTCGAAGTTCGCCAGCCGGACGGTGAACCGGCCGTCGTTCTCCGGGGCGCCGCTCTCGTCAGCCGGCTGGTCTCCGGGTTCGTCTCCCGCGGGGCCCGCGGGCCGGCCGCGCCCGGGCTCCGGGGCGGCCGCGGGCGGGGGGTCCACCGCCTCGCCCGCGCCCTCGCCGGCCGCCGCCGGGGGCGGCGGGACGTTCACGCCTGGACCGCGGCCGAGGAGGCGGCGGCGGCGCTGCGTGCTGGCGGTGTCGTCGGAGGGCATGGGAGTCCAGGTGGTGCTGACGGGGCCGTACGGAGGACGGCACCGTATCGCGCGGAGCGCGTCAGCGGCCGCGCAGGCGGCGCACGAGGATGCTCGCGTCGCCACGGGACTCGAGGTCGGCCAGGACCACCGCGACCGCCTCGCGGACGATCCGCCCGCGGTCCACGGCGAGGCCGTGCTCCCCGCGCAGGACGAGGCGCGCGTGCTCGAGGTCCATGAGCTCCTCGGCGGAGACGTAGACGGTGATCTTCTCGTCGTGGCGCTCACGCCCGCTGGGCCGCCTGGGGGCCCGCCCGGACTTGCGGCGCGGCTGCGGGGGCTGCGGCGCGGCCTGCGGGCCCGCGGCGCCCGCACCCGGGGCCTGCGGGCCGCGCCGTGCGGGCGCGGTGGACGGGCCCGCCTGCTCGGGGACGGTGCGGGCCGCGGGGGCAGGCGAGGCGACGGGGCCGGCGCCGGTGTCGCGTCCGCCGTGCTCGGCCGCCTCGGAGGGCGTCGCGGAGTCATGGACCGGCGCCTCCTGCGGCACCGGTTCCCCGGCGGCCGGCACGGGCCGCCGAGGGCGCTCGCCGGAGGCACCGGGGTCCGCGCCGGGAGTCTCGCCGTTGGCGTGCTGCCGCGGCGTCGGGGACTGCAGCCCCCGCCCCCCTGTCGTACGGAACAGTTCGTCGGCCCCCGGAAGACTCACTCGGCGTGACACCGGGCGAGCACCTCCCTGGCGAGCTGGCGGTAGGCGGCGGCGCCCACGGAGTTGGAGGCGTAGGTGGTGATCGGCTCACCGGCGACCGTGGTCTCGGGGAACCGGACGGTCCGTCCGATGACGGTGTGGTAGACGTGGTCGTCGAAGGCCTCGACCACGCGTGCCAGCACCTCGCGGCTGTGCACGGTGCGCGAGTCGTACATCGTGGCGAGGATGCCGTCCAGCTCCAGCTCGGGGTTGAGCCGTTCCTTGACCTTCTCGATGGTCTCGGTGAGCAGCGCGACACCACGGAGCGCGAAGAACTCGCACTCCAGCGGCACGATCACCTGGTGCGCCGCGGTCAGGGCGTTGACGGTCAGCAGGCCGAGCGACGGCTGGCAGTCGATGATGACGTAGTCGTAGTCGGGCAGCAGCGGCTTCAACGCCCGCTGCAGCGAGGACTCGCGGGCGACCTCGCTGACCAACTGGACTTCCGCGGCCGACAGGTCGATGTTGCTGGGCAGCAGGTCCATGCCGGGCACCGCGGTCTTCAGCAGCACCTCGTCGGCCGACAGCCCGCGCTCCATCAGCAGGTTGTAGACGGTGACGTCCAGCTCCATCGGGTTGACGCCGAGGCCGACGGACAGCGCGCCCTGCGGGTCGAAGTCCACCAGGAGGACACGGCGGCCGTATTCGGCCAGTGCGGCGCCCAGGTTGATGGTGGAGGTCGTCTTGCCGACCCCGCCCTTCTGGTTGCACATGGCGATGATCTTCGCCGGGCCATGGTCCGTCAGCGGGCCGGGAATCGGGAAGTACGGCAACGGGCGGCCGGTGGGGCCCACGCGCTCGCGGCGCTGGCGCGCCGCGTCGGGCGCCAGGGTGGCCGCGTACTCGGGGTCGGGTTCGTACTCCGCGTCGGGGTCGTAGAACTGACCGTCCTGCAGCTCTTCTTCGTATTGCGCCATGGGGTTCGCGTAACGCGTCTCGTTGTCTGTACCGGCCCTGCGCGCCTCGAACGTCCGGACGGCCACGGAGGCCACCGGTTCGAGTCGTGCGGAGCCCTGGGTCTGCACGGTCATTCCTGGCTGACCACCCCCGGGAGCAAATGTCGACTCATTCACAAGTCGTCTTACCTCCTTGGTGACCAGGAAACTTCTCAATAGGTCAGCGTTGCAGCATGCCGACGGTTGGCGACTCTATGGCGTGTCGGTGGTTCACAGCAACACAATCCACCGGACACGGCACGATGTGTCGGCAACCGAACGTCTCGCTGTCAAGGGTGTAAGGACGACGCCGGGGACGTTTCGCGGGGGTACGAATCGGCAAAACAGTACGGTTCCACGCGAACGGCCGGGTCTTGGGACTCAAGACCCGGCCGTGCGCGGCGGATTGGCGACAAGTTGACGCCTAGACGAAATATCGATCAATCGATGAGGCGGCCGTCAGCCGAGGACGGTGGCGAGATCCACCGCGTCGAGGCCGTGCGCCTCGGCCACCGGACCGTAGACGACCTGGCCCTCGTGCGTGTTGAGGCCCTTGGCGAGCGCGGCGTCCCGGCGCAGCGCCCCGCGCCAGCCGCGGTTGGCCAGCTCGACGATGTAGGGCAGCGTCGCGTTGGTCAGCGCGTAGGTGGAGGTGTTGGGCACCGCGCCCGGCATGTTGGCGACGCAGTAGAAGACGGAGTCGTGCACCGTGAAGGTCGGCTCGGCGTGCGTGGTCGGGCGGGAGTCCTCGAAGCAGCCGCCCTGGTCGATGGCGATGTCGACGAGCACCGAGCCCTTCTTCATGCGGGAGACCAGCTCGTTGGTGACGAGCTTGGGCGCCTTGGCACCCGGGATGAGGACCGCACCGATGACGAGGTCGGCCTCGAGGACCGCCTTCTCCAGTTCGAAGGCGTTGGAGACGATGGTCTCGACCTTGGTGCCGAAGATCTTGTCGGCCTCGCGCAGCTTGGCGATGTCCCGGTCGAGCAGGGTCACGTGGAAGCCCATGCCGATGGCGATCTGCGCCGCGTTCCACCCGGAGACACCGCCGCCGATGACGACGGCCCTGGCCGGGGCCACACCCGGGACGCCGCCCGGGAGCACGCCGCGGCCGCCCGCCGAGCGCATCAGGTGGTACGCGCCGACCTGCGGGGCGAGCCGGCCGGCCACCTCGGACATCGGGGCGAGCAGGGGCAGCTGGCGGTTGGCGAGCTCGACGGTCTCGTAGGCGATCGCGGTGGTGCCGGACTCCAGCAGCGCGTCGGTGCACGCACGGGACGCTGCCAGGTGCAGGTAGGTGAAGAGGGTCTGGTCCTTGCGGAGCCGGTGGTACTCCTCCGCGATCGGCTCCTTGACCTTCAGCACCAGGTCGGCGGTGGCCCACACCTCGTCGGCGGTCGGGAGGATGGTCGCGCCGGCGACGACGTACTCCTCGTTCGGAATGGACGAGCCGAGGCCGGCGTCCTGCTCGACGTACACCTCGTGGCCGCCTCGGACGAGCTCGTGCACGCCGGCGGGGGTGATGGCCACGCGGAACTCGTTGTTCTTGACTTCGCGGGGGATGCCGACCTTCACGTCGATCACGGTCCTGTTCACGGGAGCGGAGGATGCGGGCAGATCTCCGGACATATCGCTCAAAGAAAGAGTATGTCTGACCTGGCCGCGATGTTATGCGGTGTGACCAAGTGTAGTGAAGGAGGAGTCGCTGTCCAGCCTTACAAAGTGGCTAGTTTCGGAGAAGGCATGGGCAGTTTCGTAGGCAGTGCGCGCCTGCGACGTGGGTCTGGGGGGCCTCATGGCCTCCGGCCCGGAAACCCGGGGGCCCTCAGTCCTCCGTGGGCCGCGGGATCTCCTCGGCGGGCAGCAGACGGCGTGCCGCCGCCCGCTGCAACCGGGCGCCCGCCGGGTCCCCCAACCGGTCCAGCGTGTCGGCCATGCGCAGCAGCACCGCCCCCTCCAGCCGCCGCTCCTTCGCCTGCCGGGCCCAGTACAGGGCGTCGCGGCAGGTGCGCAGCGCGTCCTCCGGGTGCCCCGCGTACTCCTGGACCCTGGCCACCTCGCTGAGGGCACGGGCCTGCGCGGGCAGGTCCTTGAGCCGCCGGTGCGCGGCGACCGCGGCCCGCCATTCGCGCAGCGCTTTGCCGTAGTGGCCGGCGTACGTGTGGAGGGCGCCGAGCCGCGCGTGCAGCCGTGCCTGGTGGACGAGCTCGCCACGGGTCTCCCGCAGGGCCAGCGCCCTGCCGTACCAGTCGCAGGCACGCTGCGGGTCCTCCAGTTCCAGGTAGGTCCCGGCGATGGCCTCCAGCGCGCGGCCCTCGGCGTCCCCGTCGTAGGCGTCCCGGGAGGCGACCAGCGCGGCCCGGTAGCGGTCGAGGGCGTCCAGCGGGCGGGCCCTCTCCACGTCCAGGTCGCCGATGTTCAGCAGGGCCGCCGCCTTCTCCCGGTGCAGGCCGCCTCGCTCGGCGACGTCCAGCACCAGGTGGTGGAGCCGGTAGCGCTCCGGCGCCGTCGCGCCGCTGTCCGGGTCCGCGGCCAGGGCCCGTACGAGCGCCGCCATGAGGCGGCGCGCCAGGGTGTCCAGTTCGCCGTCGGCTACCGCCAGCCGGGCGGCCGCCAGCAGGACCGGCAGCCGCCTGCGCAGCCACCCGGCCGCGACCGGACGGCTGGGGAAGCGCAGCGACGTGGGCAGCCCGTCGGGCTCCGTCTCGCCCTCCAGGCTCATCCGGCACGCCTGCAGCAGTCGTACCGTGCGCTCCAGCATCCGGGCGCGGGCGAGCTGGACCTCGGACGGCTTCTCCGTGCTGTCCAGCAGCGCCCGCAGCGGCGGGGTCAGCCAGCCCGGCAGGCGGTACTGCGCCGGCAGGTCGGGCGGGCTGCCGGTCGCGGGCTCGGGATGCAGCAGCCCGCAGGCGGCCAGATCCGCCAGCGTGGCCTGCGCGGCCTCGACCGAGCAGCCGCCCAGCGCGGAGGCGGTCTGCGCGTCGGTCAGGCCGGAGGGGGCGAGGGCGAGCAGCCGCAGCATGCGGGCCACGGCGGGCGAGAGCGCCCCGTACACGAAGCGGAAGGCACGCATCAGCTCCGGCGCGGGAGTGGCGCGCGGCGCGGGCGGGTCGGCGTTCCCCCGGGGTCCCGCCGCTCCCGCGCCGACGGCGCCTTCGGCGGGGGCCGCCCTCGGACCCGGGTCGGCGCCCGCCCGGCGCAGCACACGTGCCTGCCCGTCCGCGGTGGCCAGGCCGCGCAGCGCCTCCGGCAGCGGGCCGCCGCCCGTGCGGCGCCCGACGTCGGCGCGGAGCGTGCCGTTGCCGCGGGTGGCCCCGCCGCCCTCGGAGGAGACCTGCGCCGTCGTCCCCGCCGTCGGCTCGCCGGTGTCGGCGCGCAGCCTGCGCGTGGCCTCGGCCACGGAGGTGCCGGGCTGGGCGGCGAGCCACGCGGCGATCAGCCGCAGCGCCGCGGGGTGGCGGCCGCACTCCTGGGCCAGGCCCTCCGCGGCCCGTGGGTCGTTGGTGATCCGCACCCGCCCCACGGCCCCGGCCAGCAGGTCGACGCACGCCGCCGGGTCGAGTCCGCCCAGCGTGCACGGACGTGCGTCGTGGACCCCGGGCAGCGGGCCCTCGGACGTGGCGACCAGCAGGTTCCCGGAGCCCTTGGGCATCAGGTCCAGAAGTTGCCGGGAGTCGGCGACGTCGTCCAGGACGAGGACGGCCTTGCGTCCGCTCAGTGCGGCGCGCAGCGCGGCGAGCAGTTCCCCGCACTCCGCGGCCGGCTCGGCCTCGGCGTCCATCGCGCGCAGCAGGGCGCGGGCGGACTGCTCGGGCGGCACCGGGCGGCCGTCGTTCTCGCTGAGCCGTACGTAGAACTGGCCGCCGGGGTAGCGGTCGGCCACCTCGTGGGCGAGCCGCACGGCCAGCGCCGTGCGTCCCGAGCCGGGCCGGCCGGCCACGAGGAGCACCCGGCTGCCGTCGGGCGTCTGACCGCGCAGGGCGGCCAGGCCCGGCCGGTCGATGTCGGCGCGCAGTTCCTCGAGCTCGCGGCGGCGGCCGACGAATCCGGGCAGAGCGGGGGGCAACGTGCCGTGTGCCGGGGTCTGCGACGCCGGCTCCCACGGGCCGTCGCCAGAGGCCGCCGCCGATGCGTCGGCGTCCAGCACGTGATCCGCCACGGGCCCACTCCCGTTCTCCTACGAACGGCAAGAGCCTAGTTCACGGCGACGGTCCGACCCCCGTGCGCGACGCGGCGGATCCGGCCAATGATCACCCGCTCGGACGATCGGATGGTACGACGGAAGGGTTACGCGGCGAACGGCCGCGCGGGCCACTCGGCCTGGGCGGGGCGCAAGGACCCCAGTCCGTCCCCGGCCCGGGCGGCCTGCAGCGACAGCACACCGACCACCAGGCAGTTGTTGTGCAGCTCACCCGCGAGCACTCCGCGGACCAGCTCGTCCACCGGGACCCGGGCGAACTCCATGTCGGCCTCTTCCTCCGACACGGCGAAGCGCTCGCCCTCCACCTCGGACAGACCGCGGGCCAGGAAGATCCGCACGGCCTCGTCGCAGCCACCGGGCGTGGTGTACACGTCCGCGAGCACCCGCCAGTCCTCGGCCTTGACGTGCGCCTCCTCGTACAGCTCGCGCTGGGCGGCGTGCAGCGGGTTCTCGCCGGGCACGTCGAGCAGCCCCGCGGGGATCTCCCACAGCTTCATCCGCACGGGGTGGCGGTACTGCTTGAGGACCAGGACGCGGTCGCGGTCGTCGAGGGCCAGCACGGCCACCGAGCCCGGGTGGACCTGGTAGTCGCGTCGGGCCACGCTGCCGTCGGGCATGACGACGTCGTCGGCGCGGACGCTGGTCTTCTTCCCGGTGAAGGGGGTGGCGGTGGCGGTGACCCGCCACTCCTCGGGGGTGTCCTTCAGCATGGTGCCCTCCGTACGCGGTGCGGGGGCGGCCCGTTCGCCGGCCCGCCCCCGCAACCGTACCGATCAACCCCTGAGGCGCTCCACGGCGGCCGCGACCAGACCCGCGAACAGGGGGTGCGGGCGCGTCGGACGTGACTTGAGCTCGGGGTGCGCCTGGGTGGCCACCAGGTACGGGTGCACGTCGCGGGGGTACTCGACGTACTCGACCAGGGTGTTGTCCGGGGAGGTGCCGGAGAACACCAGACCGGCCTTCTTCTCCAGCTCACCGCGGTAGGCGTTGTTGACCTCGTAGCGGTGGCGGTGCCGCTCCTCGACGTAGGGCTCGCCGCCGTAGACCTCGCGGACGATGGAGCCCTCGGCGAGCTTCGCCGGGTACAGGCCCAGCCGCATGGTGCCGCCCAGGTCGCCCTGGCCGGCGACGATGTCGAGCTGCTCGGCCATGGTGGAGATCACCGGGTGGGCGGTCGCCGGGTCGAACTCGGTGGAGTTGGCGTCCGGGATGCCGGCCAGGCTGCGGGCCGCCTCGATGACCACGCACTGCAGGCCCAGGCACAGGCCCAGCAACGGAATGCGGTTCTCCCGGGCGAAGGTGATCGCCGAGACCTTGCCCTCCACACCGCGGTCGCCGAAGCCGCCGGGCACGCAGATCGCGTCCACGTCACCGAGCTGGCGGGCCGCGCCTGCCGGGGTCTTGCAGTCGTCCGAGGTCACCCACTTGATGCTGACCTTGGCGTTGTTGGCGAAACCGCCGGCGCGCAGCGCCTCCGTCACCGACAGGTAGGCGTCCGGCAGGTCGATGTACTTGCCGACGAGGGCCACCTTCACCTCGTGCTCGGGCTGGTGGACCCGCCCCAGCAGGTCGTCCCACTGCGCCCAGTCGACGTCCCGGAAGGGCAGGTTCAGCTTGCGGACGACATACGCGTCCAGGCCCTCGGTGTGCAGCACCTTGGGGATGTCGTAGATCGACGGGGCGTCGATCGCGGCGACCACCGCGTCCTCGTCGACGTCGCACATCAGCGAGACCTTGCGCTTGATGGAGGTCGGCACATCGCGGTCGGCGCGCAGCACGATCGCGTCGGGCTGGATGCCGATGCTGCGCAGCGCGGCCACGGAGTGCTGGGTCGGCTTGGTCTTCAGCTCGCCGGAGGGGCCGATGTAGGGGAGCAGTGAGATGTGCACCACGAAGACGTTGTCCCGGCCGACCTCGTGCCGGACCTGCCGCACGGACTCCAGGAAGGGCAGCGACTCGATGTCGCCGACCGTGCCGCCGACCTCCGTGATCACCACGTCCACGTCCTCGGTCGCCATGCGCCGGATGCGGGACTTGATCTCGTTGGTGATGTGCGGGATGACCTGCACGGTGTCCCCGAGGTACTCCCCGCGGCGCTCCTTGGCGATCACGGAGGAGTAGACCTGGCCGGTGGTGACGTTGGCCGAGCCGGCGAGGTTCACGTCCAGGAAGCGCTCGTAGTGGCCGATGTCCAGATCGGTCTCGGCGCCGTCGTCCGTGACGAACACCTCACCGTGCTGGAAGGGGTTCATCGTGCCCGGGTCCACGTTGAGGTACGGGTCGAGCTTCTGCATGGTGACGCGCAGACCCCGGGCCTTCAGCAGGGCGCCGAGGCTGGAGGCGGTCAGGCCCTTGCCGAGCGAGGAGGCGACACCCCCCGTGACGAAGAGGTGCTTGGTCGTCGTGGATTTGGGCGGCAGTGCCAACAGGGGGCTCCCGTGGTCGCGAGGTGGTGGTCGGGACGGCACCATGGTGGTGAAGAGGGGTGCCGTCGCGGCGGTTCAGTGGTTCAGCCCACCGGCCCACGGGCTACCAGGGTATCAGTGGCCCGCACCAGACGGTGCGGGCGGTTGTCCGGTGAAAAAGCGGCCACCGGGAGATTGGTACGACAAAATGCACCCGACCGGCCCAGCCCGGGTGGTCGCCACTTCCGCACTGCCCGGGTCGACGTCGTATCCTGCTCGGACACATCGATTCGATGCGAGTGAACCGGCACGGCACTACCCCGCCCGCTCCCGGGAAAGAGCTCGTCGACAGATCCACAGACCGCAATCACCGCCCCAGTCACTAGGGGCGCCGCCGTCGTATCGACTGGGAGACCTACGTGGCCGGGCGTATCGAGGACTACGCACTCATCGGCGATATGCAGACCGCCGCCCTGGTGTGCCGGGACGGCACGGTCGACTGGCTGTGCCTGCCCCGCTTCGACTCTCCCGCGATCTTCGCGGGCCTGCTCGGCACGGAGGAGCACGGCTACTGGCGGCTCGGCCCCGCCCACGCCGGCGGCACTCCGCCCCCGGCCGCCACCCGGCGCCGCTACCGGGGCGACTCCCTGGTGCTGGAGTCCGAGTGGGACACCCCCCGCGGCACGGTCCGTGTGATCGACTTCATGCCGCCGCGTGACGGCGCCCCCCAACTGATCCGGATCGTCGAAGGCGTCAGCGGACGGGTGCCGATGCGCTCGGCGCTGCGCATGCGCTTCAGCTACGGCTGGGTCGTGCCCTGGGTGCACAAGGTGGGCGAGCGCACCGTCGCCGTGGCCGGCCCCGACTCCGTCTGGCACGACACCGACGTGGAGACGTACGGCAAGGACCTGACCACGTACGCCGACTTCACCGTGTCGCCCGGCGAACGTGTCGCCTTCACGATCAGCTGGCAGCCCTCGCACAAGGAGCCGCCCGCGCTCGCGGACCCCGAGACGTCGCTGGAGGCCACCGAGGACTTCTGGCGCGAGTGGGTCGCCCAGTGCACCTACCACGGCCCCTACCGGGACGCCGTGGTCCGCTCGCTGATCACGCTCAAGGCCCTGACGTACGGGCCGACCGGCGGCATCGTCGCCGCCCCCACCACCTCCCTGCCCGAGGACATCGGCGGTGTCCGCAACTGGGACTACCGCTTCACCTGGCTGCGCGACGCGGCGATCACCCTGTCCTCCCTGCTCCGCACCGGCTACCGCGACGAGGCCCGCGCCTGGCGCGAGTGGCTGCTGCGGGCGGTCGCCGGCGACCCCGAGAACCTCCAGATCATGTACGGCATCGCCGGCGAGCGCGAGCTCGGCGAGACCGAGCTGGACTGGCTGCCCGGATACGAGGGCTCGATCCCGGTCCGGGTCGGCAACGGCGCGGCACACCAGTTGCAGCTCGACGTCTACGGCGAGGTGACCGAGGCCCTGCACCTGGCGCACATGACCGGCCTGGCCCGCAACGACTACGCCTCGCTGCTGCAGATCCGGCTGATCCAGTACCTGGAGGACCACTGGGACGAGCCGGACGAGGGCATCTGGGAGGTCCGCGGCCCGCGCCGGCACTTCGTCCACTCCAAGGTCATGGCCTGGGTCGCCGTCGACCGCACCGTCAAGCTCATCGAGTCCGGCGAGGTCGACGGCCCGCTGGAGCGCTGGCGCGAGCTGCGCGACGATATCCACCGCGACGTGTGCGACCGGGGCTACGACAAGGAACGCAACACCTTCACGCAGTCCTACGGCTCGCGTGAACTGGACGCCTCGCTGCTGCTCATCCCCCAGGTGGGCTTCCTGCCCCCGGACGACAAGCGTGTGATCGGCACCATCGAGGCGATCCAGCGGGAGCTGTCCACCGAGGACGGCTTCGTGCTGCGCTACCCGACCGACGCCCCGCCCGGTGGTGAGAACCTGGACGGCCTCCCCGGCGACGAGGGCGCCTTCCTCGCGTGCTCGTTCTGGCTCGCCGACGACCTCGCCATGATCGGCCGGGTCGACGAGGCGCGCAGGCTCTTCGAGAAGCTGCTCGCCCTCCGCAACGACCTCGGCCTGCTGGCCGAGGAATGGGATCCGCGGCTGCAGCGGCAGGTCGGCAACTTCCCGCAGGCGTTCAGCCACGTGCCGCTGATCGACACCGCGCTGCGGCTCACCGCGAGCGGCGCGTACGGCGGCTGACCGCGTGCGGATCCCGGGCCCCCGGTGCTGTTCCCGCCGGGGAGCCCGCCGTGCGGCCGCCATCCGCCCGAGCGGCGGGGGCGGCGCCCCGGCGCTCGGCGGCCGGCGGGCCGCCTCGGGAGACGCGGGATCGGTGGTCCGACGGGTACCGGGATGCCGTACCGGGGTGGAGTCCGACCTGCCCCGGCAGTGCGGGACCGGGCGAACCACGCGGTCCGGGCACTACCCTTCCCGCGCCCATGGCCGCAGTTTGTCGGGGTTGCGGACGGCCCAGATCCGGGTGACCCGCCCGTCGGCGACGTCGAACGACGCCACCGTCACGACAACCCCGGAAACCAGAGCCACCAGGCCCGGCGCGCCGTTGACCGACCGCTCCTGAAGTTCCGTCCCCGGGGCCTTCTCGGCGATGGCGACCATGTACCGGGCGATGCGCGCGGCACCCTCGACCGGGCGCAGGACGGTGCCGACGACGCCGCCGCCGTCGGCGGTCATCACGGCGGCCGGGTCGAGGAGACGGACGAGGGATGCGATGTTCCTGGTGTCCCAGGCCTCCTTGACGCGTCTGACCACGTCGGCCTGACGGGTCGCCGTCACCGCGCCCGCGACGTCCGCCCGCCTCCGGGCCGAGGACGCCAGTTGCTTGCAGGCCGCCGGGGTCCGGCCGAGAGCGTCGGCGATCTCGGCGAACGGGTACCGGAAGACGTCGTGCAGCACGAACGCCACGCGCTCGGCCGGCGTCATCGACTCCAGAACGACAAGCAGGGCCATCGCCACCGACTCGTCCAGGACGATCTGGTCGACGGGGTCCGCGGGATTCGCGTAATTCGCGGGGCCGGTGGGAACGGCGCCGCCCGCGTGGTCCCAGTCGGTCCGGTCGGGCAGCGGCTCGGGCAGCCACACGCCGACATAGCGTTCACGGCGGACCCGCGCCGAGCCGAGCAGGTCCAGGCAGATGCGGCTGGTCACGGTCGTCAGCCAGGCGCCGGGGGACGCGATCTCCTCCCGCCGGCTTCGCGGCAGCCCGTACCAGCGTGCGTAGGCCTCCTGCACGGCGTCCTCAGCCTCGGTCACCGAGCCGAGAAACCGGTAGGCGACGTTGATCAGTTGGCGTCGTTCGCCGACTGTCCCGTCCGTGCCGGTCCCGATACTCCCCATGCTTCCGGTGGCCCTCCGCCTTACCTTTCGCAGGCCCGCGTCGTCGGACCGGTGAGACCTTATCCATCTACTGCCCGAGGGCGGACAAGGGGACTGCGACATGGCGACCGAGATGACGCCGGCGGCGAGCGCACGGCGCGGCTCCTCGATCCTGCGGATGGCGATCGCCCTGCAGACCCTCACCATCTTCCTCCAGGCCGTCTCCGCCGGACTGCTGCTGACCGCGTCCTACGGGGAGGCGCTGCACAGCGTCGGAGCCCGAGTGATGTACGGCGCGTCGATGCTCTACCTGCTCGCGGCGGTACTGGCCTGGAAGCCGGGTGGCGGCTCGCCCCGGCCCGTCTGGCACGCGTCGGGCTTCCTCGTCCTCGCCTCCGTGCAGGTCGTCCTCGGCATCGCGCACATTGCGTCGGTCCACCTCCCCTTGGGCGTACTGATGTTCGGGCTGAGTGTGCTGGCGCTGACGGCCCGGCGCGAGGGCGCGGATCCGCAGGCGCCCACGACAGCGGGGCAGTCGTGACGAAGCCACGCCCTGGCCGCAAGTGACGGTGCCGCGCCGCGGGGGACCGGTGAAAGGCCGGTCCGCGCTCGGCCCAAGAGGGTCGCTGCCGGATATGGGCCGACTGTGCGCGGTGTCATGACGCTGTTCGCTCGACTTCCGAGAAAGCGAGTCGCCGTCGGCGCGGTGCGGCGGTCCGGCCGCGTGATCCGGCCTCTGCGGCTTTCAGCGCATGGACAACTCGTCGTAGACACTGAGCACTTGCGCCACCGTGTCGTCCTCGGTCGGCCAGGTGGCGGCCTGCGCGGGACCGGCCGCGGCCAGCTCCGCGCGCCGCGCCGGGTCCCCCAGCAGGCGCGTGACGGTGTCGGCGAGCACCTTCGGATTGCCGTATGGCACCAGCACCGCCGCCCCGCCCACGAGTTCGGCCGTGCCCCCGACGGAGGTCGCCACCAGCGGCGCCCCCGCGTACAGCGCCTGCTGTGCGACCAGCGAACGCGCCTCCCCCCGCCACGGCACCACCACCACGTCGGCGGCGGCAAGGAGCTCGGGCACGTCGTCACGGCGGCCGAGCAGCCGCACCGGCAGTCGCTCGGCGTCGATCCGCTTCTGGAGTTCCGTGCGCAGCGGACCCTCGCCCGCGACGACCAGCAACGGCGCCGGCTCCAATCCCGCCCAGCCGTGCGCCGCGTCCAGCAGCAGGTGGCCTCCCCCACGCGGCTCCAGGCCGTCCACCGTGACCAGTAACGGGCGCTCTTCCACGGCGAATTCGCCCCGGGTCTTCTCCCGGCGCCGCTCCGCCTCCGCCGGCGCCTCCGCCCACGCCACGCCCCGCGCCGGGGCCGGCACCCCGATCGGCGCGAGCCGGGCGTCGCGGGCACCCGCGGAACGGGCCCGGTCCACCAGGTCCGACGAGGCCCCCAGCACGACCGCCGCCGCCCGCGCCACCCGGCGCTCCAGCAGTCGCAGCACCCTCTCCCGCGCGCCCTCCGCCGGCACGGCGCCGTGCCAGGTCACCACCAGCGGCGTACGGCGCCCGCTCAGCGCCACCGCGGCGAGCAGCCCGGCCCGCAGCCCGTGTGCGTGCACCACGTCCGCCCCGGCGCAGGCCGCCCGCAAGGCCGTCACCACGGCCGCGTCCGCCTTCGGTTGGAAACGCCGCGCGATCTCGACCGGGGCGAACCGCGCTCCCGACGCCCCGAATCCGTACCGCCGCTCGGCCTCACCCGGACCGCAGACCGTCACCTGGACGCCACGCGCCACCAACCCACCCGCCACGGAGGCGACATGGGCCGGCGTCGTCGCGCCCAGCACATGGACGGCGTGCAGCTGCCCGTGCAACGGACTCGGTGAACTGCTCACGCGGGCTTGGGCTCCTGACTCGGCATCGTGCGGAGGGCGGCTAGGTCTGCCCCCTCAAGGATGCCAGGCCGATAGGCCATCCAGGGAGCGATGCCCCATCCCCACCCGGCCACACGTACGCGGGACCACTCTTACGAGTGCCCCCGCTCCCCCATCGCGCGCACCGCGCCCGAACGCGTGCCCGGTGGACGGCGGCGGTCCCCTCCGCCGTCGCGACGCCCCACCGGTGGACCGTGACGCCTCGTCGGTGTACCCAGGCCGGCCGCGGCTCCGAGCTGCCCCGCGCCCCCGGCAGCGCGCCGCCGGGGGCGCGGCCAAGCGGAGACGAGGCGGCGCCGCCCCGCGCATCCGGCACCGCCGCCCGTCGGACGGTGGCCATCGTGCGCAACGCCCCGACCCCGGCCGCGCGGGAGGCGACCCCGGTTCCGCGCCGGCCGAAGGCCCGCGACCGGTCCGTCGCCGGCAGGCGGCGGCCGCCTGCGCGCCCTGACCGCTCGCCGAGCGCCATGCCCACTGCGTGGCCACCGCGCCTTCGTGCTTCACTGCGTGCGAGCCCGGGCTCCCCGCTCCCGGTGGCAGCGTCCCGGCATGGACGCCTCACCCGACACGGCCGCACGGCCGCCGTTCCTCCCGGCCGCTCGGCCACCGGCGTCATCCGTGTGCCGCACCGCAGGGCGCCCCACGCGCCCGGCACGGCAGCGCGGCAAGCCGACAGGCCGCGTCATCGCCCGTCCCCGCCCCGCGCAGGGGGCGCCGGCGGGGCGGGGGCGGCGTCAGCGCGCCTCGCGGGCCGCGGCCAGCAGTTCCTCCGCGTGGGCACGGCCGAGTTCCGAGTCCTCGAGGCCGGCGAGCATCCGGGAGAGCTCACGTACCCGCTCCTCGCCCTCGAGGACCCGCACCCCACTGCGCGTGACCAACCCGTCGTTGGTCTTCTCCACCAGCAACTGCCGGTCCGCGAACGCGGCGACCTGCGGCAGGTGCGTGACGACCACGACCTGCGCGGTCCGCGCCAAACGCGCCAGGCGCCTGCCGACCTCGACCGCCGCCTTGCCTCCGACGCCCGCGTCGACCTCGTCGAACAGGTAGGTCGGCACCGGGTCAGAGCCCGCGAAGACCACCTCGACGGCGAGCATCACGCGGGACAGCTCACCGCCGGACGCGCCCTTGGCGATCGGCCGGGCAGGGGCCCCCGGGTGGGGTGCGAGCTGCAGCTCGACCTCGTCGGCGCCGGTCGCGCCGAAGGCGACCCGGCGGCCGCCGACCTCGATGCCCTGCTCGTCCTCCGTCTGCCGGAGGGCGACGCCGACCCGGGCGTGCGGCATGGCGAGCTGCGCGAGCTCCGCCGTCACGGCCGCGGCGAAGCGTTCCGCCGCGGTCGCCCGCGCGTCGGTGAGGGCCTGGGCGAGCTCCCCGAGCTCGGCGCGCAACGCGTCCCGCTCGGCCGTGAGCTCCTCGATCCGCTCGTCGTCGCCCTCCAGCTCGCCCAGCCTGGCCGCGCCCCGCTCGGCCCAGGCCAGGACGGCGTCGATGCTCTCCCCGTACTTGCGGGTGAGGTGGGCGAGGACGGCCCGCCGCTCCTCCACGGCCGCCAGGCGCCGCGGATCGGCGTCCAGGTCGTCGGCGTACCCGGCGAGCTCACCGGCGACGTCGCCGAGCAGGATGCCGATCTCGCCGATCCGGTCCGAGAGCGCGGCCAGCGCCGGGTCGTGTGCGCGCACGGCCTCCAGCGCCCGCTGGGCGCCCGCGACGAGCAGGCCGGCGTCGATACCCTCGGGGTCCTCGGGGTTCCCGGCGAGTGCGGCGTGCGCCTGGGTCGCGGCCGAGGCGAGGGCCTCGGCGTGGCCCAGTCGCTCCGCCTCGGCGGCCAGGTCGGCGTCCTCGCCCGGCAGCGGCTCCGCGGCGGCGACCTCGTCCAGGCCGAAGCGCAGCAGGTCCGCCTCCTGCGCCCGCTCCCGGGCCCGCGTGGTCAGTTCGTCCAGCTCGCCCGCGACCTCGCGTACCCGCCGGTAGGCGGCCGCGTACTTGGCCAGCGGCACCGCGACGGCGTCGCCCGCGTACCGGTCCAGCGCCTCGCGCTGGCGGGCCGGCCGCAGCAGGCCCTGCTGGTCGGTCTGACCGTGGACGGCGACCAGCTCGTCCGCCAGCTCGCCCAGCAGTCCCACCGGGACCGAGCGCCCGCCCACGAAGGCCCTGGAGCGGCCCTCCGCCGAGACGGTACGGCTGATGAGCAGCGCGCCGTCGTCCAGCTCGGCGCCCGCCTCCTCGGCCCGCACGGCGGCGGGCGCGTCGGCACTCAGCGTGATCCGTCCCTCGACAGACGCCGACTTCGTCCCGATCCGGACCAGACCGGGATCGGCACGGCCCCCCAGCAGCAGCCCGAGACTCGTGACGACCATGGTCTTGCCCGCACCGGTCTCACCGGTCACCGCGGTGAAGCCGGGCGACAGCTCCACCACGGCGTCCTCGATGACTCCCAGCGACCGGATCCGCATTTCCTCCAACACGGATACGACCATACGAGGTTTGCGGGCCGCCGCGCGACGGGCCTCACCCCTGAGGGCAAACTCAGTGCGGCGCGCCCCGCCAGCCCGCGACCGGCAACGCGAACTTCGCGACCAGCCGATCGGTGAAGGAGGCGTGGTGCAGTCGCGCCAGCCGGACCGGCACCGCGCCCCGCCGGACCTCCACGCGGGCCCCCGCCGGCAGGTCGACCGAGCGGCGCCCGTCGCACCACACCACGCCGTGCGGTGTCTCCGGCTGCACCTCCACCGCCAGCACCGACCGCGGCGAGGTCACCAGCGGCTTCGCGAAGAGCGCGTGCGCACTGATCGGCACCATCAGCAGCGCCTCGACCTCGGGCCAGACCACCGGCCCGCCCGCGGAGAAGGCGTACGCGGTCGACCCGGTCGGGGTGGCCATCACCACCCCGTCGCCGCCGAACCGGGAGACCGGGCGGCCGTCCACCTCGGTCACGACCTCCAGCAACCGCTCGCGCGCCTGCTTCTCCACCGACGCCTCGTTCAGCGCCCAGTCCGTGTGGACGACCCGGCCGTCGTTGCGGACCAGGACGTCGATCGTCATGCGCTCCTCGACCTCGTAGTCGCGGCTGACCACCCGGTCGACGACCTTGTCCAGGTCGTCGCGCTCGGCCTCCGCGAGAAAGCCGACCCGGCCGAGGTTGACCCCCAGCATCGGCACCCCGGAGGCGCGGGCGAACTCGGCGCCGCGCAGCAGCGTGCCGTCACCGCCCAGCACGATGATCAGTTCGCAGTCCGCGACGGCCTGCGGGCCCATCTCCTGCACCCGCTGCACCGCGCCGTCGCCGGGCAGCGTCAGGTCCTCGGCCTCCTCGGCCAGCACCCGTACCCCGATGCCGCAGCGCTTCAGCCCCTGGACCACCCGCTCGGCGCTGCGGATGGCCGCCGGCCGCCCGGTGTGGGCGAGCAGGAATACGGTGCGGGCGGACGTCCCGCGCACCTCGGGTGTCTCGTGCGTCTCGCTCAACGGGGCCCCTCCGCCACAGCGCGGTCGACATCCGCCGGGTCCAGTTCGGGCGCCCCGGCGCGCAGCCACAGAAAGTACTCCACATTGCCCGACGGGCCCGGCAGCGGGCTCGCGGTCACGCCCAGCACCCCCAGTCCGGCCGCGGCGGCCTGCCCGGCCACCTGCCGGACGGCCTCGGCCCGCAGTTGCGGGCTGCGGACGACGCCGCCGCTGCCCAGTCGCTCCTTGCCCACCTCGAACTGCGGCTTCACCATCAGGACCAGGTCCGCGTCCGGCGCGGCGCAGCCTACGAGGGCCGGCAGGACGAGCCCGAGCGGGATGAAGGACAGATCGCCGACGACGAGGTCCACCGGCTCGCCGTCGATCTGCTCGAGCGTCAACTCGCGGACGTTGGTGCGGTCCTTCACGGTGACGCGGGCATCACTCTGCAGCGACCACGCGAGCTGCCCGTAGCCGACGTCCACGGCGACGACGTGCGCCGCTCCGTTGCGCAGCAGTACGTCGGTGAAGCCGCCCGTGGACGCCCCGGCGTCCAGCGCGCGGCGCCCCGCCACGACCAGCCCCCGGGGCCCGAACGCCGCCAGCGCCCCGGCGAGCTTGTGCCCGCCGCGGGAGACGTAGTCCGGGTCCGAGTCGTCCTTGGTCACGACCACGGCGGCGCTGGTCTCCACCTGCGTGGCGGACTTCGTCGCGGTCGTCCCGCCCACGGTCACCCGGCCGGCGGCGATCAGCTGCCCGGCGTGCTCCCGCGATCGGGCGAGGTTCCGGCGCACCAGCTCGGCGTCGAGTCGGCGTCGTGCCACGTGAGGTTCAGCTCCTGTTGTCGTCGTCGAGTCCCGTGAGCGTGTCGCGCAGCCCACGGTGTACATCCTCGTACACCCCGAGGTGGTCCTCGGTGGGAAGCAGGTCGGCATCCCGCAGGCGGACAAGGACGGCGTCCACCTCGGTATTCCCCGTCGCGTCCGGCACGACCCCCAGCGGACGCGGCACCGGGCCGGCGACCGCCTCCGCCGGCGGCTCGCCCCCTCCCACAGGTGCGGCTTCCGGCCGGGGAGCGGACGCCGCGCCCTCGAGCCCGTCCTCAGTCACGCCCCTTCGCCTCCCGCCTGCGGGCCGCCGTCTTCTCGGCCGGGGCGGCCTTCTCGGCGGCCGCCGTCCTCTTCGCCGCAGGCGCACCCGACACCGGTGCGGCCTTCTTGGCGGTCTTCCTCGTGGCGGTCGCCGTCTTCTCGGCAGCCGCCGCCGTCCCCGCCGCCGCGGCCGGACCATCGGCCGGGGCGGCCTTCTCGGCGGCCGTCGTCCTCTTCGCCCCTGGCGCACCCGGCACCGGTGCGGCCTTCTTGGCGGTCTTCCTCGTGGCGGTCGCCGTCTTCTTGGCGGCCGCCGTCCTCTTCGCCGCAGGCGCCGCCTGCTTCGCCGCGAGCGCCTTCGCGGGTGCGGCGTTCTTACCCGCCACCGGCATGGTCACCGCTGCGTCGGGCTCCGACGCCTCAGGCGCCCCCGCCGGCTCGGGCGTCGCGGGGGGCTGTTCCGGCGCGGCGTTCTTGCGCGCCACCGGGGTGCCCCCGGCGGTGTCCGCGGGCACCGGCTTCCTCCCCTGCGCTGCCGCCGGCGTGGACACGGGCCCGTCGACCGGTACATGCTCGACCGGCGGCTGCGGCGGCACGTCGGGACCGGCATCCGGTTCCTGGCCCACCAGGTCGCCCCCGGCAGCCGGCTCGTGCTCGCGGTCGCCGTCCTCGAGGTTGCGGACGCGGCGCTCCAGGGCCTCCAGGACGACACCGACCTTGGTGACCTCGTCCGCGAGCCGTCCGACCCGGCTCATCGCCTTGTCGATCTCCTCGCGGATGAGTCCCAGGAGCAGGTCGCGGTTGGCCCGCCCCGATGCCATCAGTTCGTCCGCGAGGGTCTGCACCTCGGGCGGAATCCGCTCGCCGATGCTCCGTTGGACCGCGGCGACGTCTATCCCGGTCTGATCGAGCAGTTCCTTCGCCGCTCCGACCGCCCGTCGCCGGGTGGCCTCGGTCAGGCCGCCCGCGATCTGCAGACAGGTACGCAACGCGTCCCGCATACGCCCTCACTCCTCGCCTTCGCCAGTTCCCCGGACTTCCTCGGTCACGACGCTACCGCCTATGGCGCCGCATCTCCCTGACGGTCCGCTGCGGTACGGTCGACCACCACCGGCTTCAGTGCCGGCACCGGTACATCACCAGCCGACGTCCGACGGGAGACGCACAGCCCATGGCGACCATCGAGGAGTGCCGCAGCGCGCTCGAGCGGCTGTCCGAGAACCTCGCCAAGACAGAAGGCGACCTGCGCAGCGCGGCCGCGCTCGACCGTTCGCTCAGTTGCCGCATCACCGATCTCGACGTCACCTTCGTGGGACGTCTGGTGGACGGCCGCATCCAGGATGTGGTCACCATGCAGGGCCCGCCCGCCGAGCGCGCCGAGATAAGGCTCACGATGGCCGGTGACGACCTCGTCGCGCTCGTGGACGGCAGGATGCACTTCGCGAAGGCGTGGGGCAGCGGCAGGGTCAAGCTCGAGGCGGGGCTGCGGGACCTGTTGCGGCTGCGCAAGCTCCTCTGACCCGTGCCCTGCGGGCTAGAACCCCAGCCGGTCCAGCGCCTTCCCCGGGTCCAGGTCGCAGGAACCGTCCCCGGCCCGTGTCCAGGCCGCCGCGCACAGCGCCCGCAGCCCGTCCATGGGGTCCCCGTCCCCGTCCAGGAGCAACGTTCCGTCGCCCACCGAGCCGGTCCAGCCCCCGCAGCGGTATGCACCCCCGCCGGCCTCCGCGACCTCGGGCTGGGCTCGGAGCAGACCGCGCAGGTCCGCGTCCACGTAGGTGGGCCGGTGCTCGGGCGGCGCGCTGAGGAGCAGCGCAGGGGTGGTGACGCCGGTGAGCACCAGCAGCGAGTCGACGCCACCGGCGTGCGCGCCCTCGATGTCCGTGTCGAGCCGGTCGCCGACCACCAGCGGCCGCCCCGCCCCGGTCCTGAGGACCGTCTCACGGTGCATGGGCGGCAGCGGCTTGCCGGCGATCTGCGGGTCGCCACCGCTCGCGATCCGGACGACCTCGACGAGCGCGCCGTTCCCCGGTGCCGTGCCGCGGGCGGTCGGGATGGTCAGGTCGGCGTTGGACGCGAACCACGGCACACCGCGGCCCACCGCGTAGGCCGCCTCGGCCAGCTGCTCCCAGCTCACCTTGGGCGAGTAGCCCTGTACGACCGCGGCGGGGGCGTCGTCCGCGGAGTCGACCGGCTGGAGCCCGCGTTCGCGCAACGCCTCCATGAGCCCCTCACCGCCGACCGCGAGCACGCGCGCGCCCGCGGGGAACTGATCCGCGATCAGCCGGGCCACCGCCTGGGCCGAGGTGACGACCTCCTCGGCCTCGGCCGGTACGCCGAGCCGTGTCAGGTGCTCGGCGACGGTCCGCGGGGTGCGGGCGGCGTTGTTGGTGACGTAAGCCAGCCGCATCCCGTGCGTTCGCGCCGCGCCGAGCGACTCGACGGCGTACGTGATCGCCTCGCCACCCGCATAGACCACTCCGTCGAGGTCCAGCAGGGCCGTGTCGTACGCCTCGTCAAGAGGCCTGTCGCTGCCGGCCGGGCCGGTCCGGTGGTTCATCGGGCGGTCACTCCTCGTATGTCATCGATCACTCGGCACACTTCCCGCACATGACCCGCGTAGCATGCCCGGATGAGCAATTCCGGACCCGCTGTACGGGGCTTGCGGCTGGCGCCGTTCCGCGCGCTCCGCTACGTCCCCGAGCGGGTCGGCAGCCTGGCCGCGGTCACCTCGCCACCGTACGACGTCGTCGTCCGGCCCGAGGGACAGCGGCACCTGGAGACAGCCGACCCGCACAATGTCGTGCGGCTCATCCTGCCCACCGCCGAGCCGCCGGACGGCCGGCACCGCAAGGCCGCCTGGGCGCTGTTCCAATGGCAGGAGGAGGGCGTCCTCGCCCTCGATCCCAAGCCCGCCCTGTACGTGTACGAGCAGCGCGAGGGCGACCAGGTCCAGCGAGGCCTCATCGGTGCCCTGCGCCTGACCCCGCCCGAGGAGCGGATCGTGCTGCCGCACGAGGACGTGATGCCCGGCCCGGTGGCCGACCGCGCGGCCCTCATGCGTGCCACCGCCGCCAACCTCGAGCCGCTGCTGCTGGCGTACCACGGCGACGACGGGGAGGCGGCCGAGGTCGTCGAACGCACCGTCGCAAGGCCGCCCTTGCTGGCCACGACGACCGAGGACGGCATCCAGCACCGGCTGTGGGCGATCACCGACCCCCGGGCGATCGCAGCGGTCGACGCGGATCTGTCCCGGCACCAGGCCGTCATCGCCGACGGCCACCACCGCTGGGCCACCTACCTGCTCCTGCAGGCCGAGCACGAGGCCCCGAGCGCCTGGGACTACGGCCTGGTGCTGCTGGTCGACACCGCCCGCTACCCGCTGCGGGTCCGCGCCATCCACCGCGTGCTGCCGCGGCTGCCCGTCGAGCAGGCCGTCGAGCAGGCCCGCGACGCCTTCCGCGTGCGGGAGCTGAGCGGGCCCCTGCCGGAGGCCCTGGCCGCTCTGGCGGCCGCCGCGGCCGAGGGCAACGCGTTCCTGCTCACCGGTGACGGCCGCTTCCACCTGCTGGACCGGCCGGATCCGGAGGTCTTCGAGGGGGCCATCCCGCGGGACCGGCCCGAGGAGTGGCGCCGGCTGGACGCCACCGTGCTGCACAGCATGCTCCTGGACCGGATCTGGGAAGTGCCCGACTCCTCCGAGCACATCCACTACATCCACGACACGGAAGCCGCGGTCGAGCGTGCCGCCCAGTTCGGCGGCACGGCCGTGCTCATCCACCCGGTGCGCGAGAGCGTGGTCCACGACCTCGCCAAGCAGGGTGTGACCATGCCGCGCAAGTCGACCTCGTTCGGCCCGAAGCCGGCCACCGGTCTGGTGCTGCGCAGCCTGGAACTCGACGGGACCTCCGCCTGACCGCACACAGCACGGAGGGCGGCGTCCGCATGATGCGGACGCCGCCCTCCGTCGCGGCGATCAGCCGTCCGTGCGCTCGGAGGGCTCCTTGAACGGGTCGTCGAGGAACGCCGTCGGGTCGGCCTCGTCGGTCAGGTCGACGTCCGGCTCCCCAGCGTCACCGGCCGCGTGTTCCCGGCGGTCCTCGCGGACCTCGTCGCCCCGCTGCACCTGGTCCTCGTGGTCCGCGACGTCCTCACCGTCGGCGGCCTCGGCGTGCGGGGTGTCCGCGGCGATGTCGTCGTCGCGGTCCGCCGCGACGGCCTCGGCCGCCGCCGGCTCCTCACCGTCGGCCTCGTCCAGCGCGTCGACGAATGCCACGCCGTCCAACTGCGCCAGCCGGTCGGAGGCGTCCGTGCTGCCGTTCTGGTCGGCCTCCAGCGACTTGGCGAACCACTCCCGGGCCTCGTGCTCACGGCCCGCCGCGAGCAGCGCGTCGGCGTAGGCGTAGCGCAGCCGAGCCGTCCACGGGTGCACGGCGTTGGAGGCCAGCTCGGGGCTCTGCAGGGTGACGACAGCAGCGTCGTTCTGGCCCATGTCGCGCCGGGCACCCGCTGCCACCAGGCGCATCTCCACCTGGCCCGCGCGGTCCAGCTTGTGCACCTCCGGCGCGCCCGCCATCTCCAGCGCACGCTCCGGGCGGCCCATGCCGCGCTCGCAGTCCGCCATCACCGGCCACAGGTCCACGGTGCCCGTCATCCGGCGGCACGCGCGGAACTCGGCCAGCGCCTCGGCGTACCGCTCCGTCGCGTACGAGGCGAAACCGGCTGCCTCACGCACGGCGGCGACGCGGGATGCGAGTCGCAGCGCGACCCTGGAGTAGCCATAGGCAAGGTCCGGATCCTCGTCCAGCAGCCGTGCCACCATGACGAGGTTGCGCGCCACATCCTCGGCGAGGGTCTTCGGCAGGCTCATGAGCTCCTGACGCACGCTGGGGTCGATCTCCTGACCCGTGACGTCGTCCGGGATCGGCAGCCGCTTGACAGGCTCCCGCTCCTCACGCCGCTCGTCACGGCCCCGGCTGTTCTCGAACCTCCCACGGCCCTGCACGTACGGACGGCGGCCGCCCTGGCCCCGCTCGTCCTCCCTGCGCGGGCCGCGCGGCCGGTCATCACGACGGAACCCACCACGATCATCGCGTCGGTCGTCACGGGGACGGTCACCAGCCGGCCGGTCATAGCGCGGCCGGTCATCACGACGGAACCCACCACGGTCATCGCGTCGGTCGTCACGGGGACGGTCACCAGCCGGCCGGTCATAGCGCGGCCGGTCATCACGACGGAACCCACCACGATCGTCACGGGGACGGTCACCAGCCGGCCGGTCATAGCGCGGCCGGTCGTCACGACGGAACCCACCACGGTCATCACGCCGATCACCGCCCGGACGATCAGAACGCGGCCGGTCATCACGACGGAACCCACCACGATCATCGCGTCGGTCGTCACGCGGACGGTCACCAGCCGGCCGGTCATAGCGCGGCCGGTCATCACGACGGAACCCACCACGATCATCACGCCGGTCATCACGCCGGTCGTCACGCGGACGGTCACCAGCCGGCCGGTCATAGCGCGGCCGGTCATCACGACGGAACCCACCACGGTCATCACGCCGATCACCGCCCGGACGATCAGAACGCGGCCGGTCGTCACGACGGAACCCACCACGGTCATCACGCCGGTCGTCACGCGGACGGTCACCAGCCGGCCGGTCATAGCGCGGCAGGTCATCACGCCGATCACCGCCCGGACGATCAGAACGCGGCCGGTCGTCACGACGGAACCCACCACGGTCATCGCGTCGGTCGTCACGGGGACGGTCACCGGCCGGCCGGTCATAGCGCGGCCGGTCACCAGCCGGCCGGTCATAGCGCGGCCGGTCATCGCGACGGAACCCACCACGGTCATCGCGTCGGTCATCACGGGGACGGTCCTCGTACCGTCCCCGCGGACGGTCGTCCGGCCGACGGTATCCGCCGGCTCGGTCGCCTTCGCGTCGGGGGCCGCCGCTGCGGTATCCACCCCGATCGCCGCCCTGGCGCGGAGTGCGCCGCTCAGGCCGATCCGGCCGTTCCTCGGGCGAGTTGGACATCGACGTGACTCCTGTCGTTCGTACTGCCGTAGTGCCAGTCTCTCGTACCAGTCCGCGAACTGCGCACCACGCCCAAAACAAAAGGACCCCCGGTCCCAGCGCTTTGGCCAGGACCGAGGGTCCACAAAGATTGTTCGGCGGCGTCCTACTCTCCCACAGGGTCCCCCCTGCAGTACCATCGGCGCTGAAAGGCTTAGCTTCCGGGTTCGAAATGTAACCGGGCGTTTCCCTAACGCTATGACCACCGAAACACCATCGGGTGTTAGGCGAACAAGCACACTTTTCAGTTAAGTGACTGGTTCAACCGGTGCGACCGTTCGCAACCCGGGAACCAAACAGTGGACGCGAGCATCTGAGGACAAGCCCTCGGCTTATTAGTACCGGTCAGCTCCACCCATTACTGGGCTTCCACATCCGGCCTATCAACCCAGTCGTCTACTGGGAGCCTTAACCCC
>JARAXD010000016.1:0-150534 GCA_033793685.1 Streptomyces sp. ME19-03-3
GGAAACGCCCGGTTACATTCCGAACCCGGAAGCTAAGCCTTTCAGCGCCGATGGTACTGCAGGGGGGACCCTGTGGGAGAGTAGGACGCCGCCGAACAATCTTTATACGCCCGCCGCCGGCGCCTCTCCTGAGGCCCGGCGGCGGGCTTTTTCATGCCCTGATGTAAGGTCGGGTGGAATCATCGGAGCGTACGTTCAATAGGAGGGGCCCCCAGTGGAGGTCCAGGAGACAAGGGTGCAGACGGATCGCGTCTTCACGATCCCCAACATCCTGAGCATGGCACGGCTGTTGGGCGTGCCCGTGTTCCTCTGGCTCATCCTGTGGCCCGAGTTCGGCGGTCCCAAGGTCGACGGCTGGGCGCTCCTCGTGCTCGCACTGAGCGGCGTCAGCGACTACCTGGACGGAAAGCTCGCCCGTCGCTGGAACCAGATCAGCAGCCTCGGCAGAGTGCTCGATCCGGCCGCGGACCGGCTCTACATCGTCTCCACGCTGATCGGCCTCACCTGGCGTGGGATTCTCCCCTGGTGGCTGACGGCCATCCTGGTGGCCCGGGACGTTGTCATGGGTGTGATGATCCTGGTCATGCGCCGGCACGGCTGGGGTCCGCCGCAGGTCAACTTCATGGGGAAGGCCGCCACCTTCAACCTCATGTACGCCTTCCCGCTGCTGCTGCTGAGCGACGGGAACGGGTGGCTGAACACGCTCGCTGCTATTTTCGGATGGGCGTTCGCCGGATGGGGTACAACGCTGTATTGGTGGGCAGGGATCCTCTACGTGGTTCAGGTCCGCCGACTCGTCAGGGCGGACGCCACGGCCGATTGAGCCCGCGTACTCGGCAGGAAGCCTCCAGCCGGTACCCCGCGCGGTGACCGGCGGTCCGGAGGACCGCGACGGTCGGCGTAAGACAGAGCACGGGTGACGTCGGCAAGACAGCTGTCTCTTTGAGGAGGACGCTTCCGACATGAAGGCCGTCGTGATGGCCGGCGGCGAAGGTACGCGCCTTCGCCCGATGACCTCGAGCATGCCCAAGCCGCTGCTGCCGGTCGTGAATCAGCCGATCATGCAGCACGTGCTCAAGCTGCTCAAGCGGCACGGTCTGACCGAGACCGTGGTGACCGTCCAGTTCCTCGCCTCGCTCGTCAAGAACTACTTCGGCGACGGTGAGGAACTCGGTATGGACCTCAGCTACGCGAACGAGGAGAAGCCACTCGGCACCGCCGGTAGCGTCAAGAACGCCGAGGACGCGCTCAAGGACGATTCGTTCCTGGTGATCTCCGGTGACGCCCTGACCGATTTCGACCTCACCGAGCTGATCAACTTCCACAAGGAAAAGGGTGCGCTCGTCACCGTCTGCCTGACGCGGGTGCCCAACCCCCTGGAGTTCGGCATCACCATCGTCGACGAGGAGGGCAAGGTCGAGCGCTTCCTTGAGAAGCCGACCTGGGGCCAGGTCTTCTCCGACACCGTGAACACGGGCATCTACGTCATGGAGCCCGAGGTCTTCGACTACGTCGAGCCCGACGTCTCCGTGGACTGGTCCGGTGACGTCTTCCCCCAGCTGATGAAGGAGGGCAAGCCCATCTACGGCTTCATCGCCGAGGGGTACTGGGAGGACGTCGGCACCCACGAGAGCTACCTGAAGGCGCAGGCCGACGTCCTCGAGGGCAAGGTCGACGTCGACCTGGAGGGCTTCGAGATCTCGCCCGGTGTCTGGGTCGCCGAGGGCGCCGAGGTGCATCCGGACGCGACGCTGCGGGGCCCGCTCTACATCGGCGACTACGCCAAGGTCGAGGCCGAGGCCGAACTGCGTGAGCACACGGTGATCGGCTCCAACGTCGTCGTGAAGTCCGGCGCCTTCCTGCACAAGGCGGTCGTCCACGACAACGTCTACATCGGACCCCAGACCAATCTCCGCGGTTGTGTCGTCGGCAAGAACACCGATGTCATGCGTGCGGCGCGGATCGACGACGGCGCGGTCATCGGCGACGAGTGCCTGGTCGGCGAGGAGTCGAACATCGCGGGCAACGTCCGGGTGTACCCGTTCAAGACCATCGAGGCCGGCGCCTTCGTGAACACCTCGGTCATCTGGGAGTCCAGGGGCCAGGCGAACCTCTTCGGCGCCCGGGGCGTCTCCGGCATCCTGAACGTCGAGATCACCCCCGAGCTCGCCGTGCGCCTCGCGGGCGCGTACGCGACGACCCTCAAGAAGGGTGCCACCGTCACCACGGCCCGTGACCACTCCCGTGGTGCGCGTGCGCTCAAACGCGCGGTGATCTCGGCGCTGCAGGCCAGCGCCATCGACGTCCGCGACCTGGAGAACGTGCCGATGCCCGTGGCGCGGCAGCAGACCGCCCGTGGCAGCGCGGGCGGCATCATGATCCGGACGAGTCCCGGCATCCCCGATTCGGTCGACATCATGTTCTTCGACGAACGCGGCGCCGACCTCTCGGCGGCCGGGCAGCGCAAGCTGGACCGGGTTTTCGCGCGCCAGGAGTACCGCCGCGCCTTCCCCGGCGAGATCGGCGACCTGAACTTCCCGGCGAGCGTCTTCGACTCCTACACCGGCGCGCTGCTGCGGGCCGTGGACACCTCGGGTATCGCGGAGGCGGGGCTGAAGGTCGTGGTCGACGCCGCGAACGGCAGTGCCGGTCTGGTGCTACCGAGTCTGCTCGGCCGGCTCGGGGTGGACTCGCTGACGATCAACCCCGGCCTCAACGAGGCCAGGCCGACCGAGAGCACGGACAGCCGACGGGCCGGCCTGCTCCGGCTCGGGGAGATCGTGGCGTCCTCGCGGGCCGCCTTCGGTGTGCGGTTCGACCCGGTGGGCGAGCGGCTGTCGCTGGTGGACGAACGCGGCAAGATCATCGAGGACGACCGGGCCCTGCTGGTGCTGCTCGACCTGGTCGCCGCCGAGCGCCGCAGCGGCCGGGTCGCGCTCCCGGTGACGACGACCCGCATCGCCGAGCAGGTGGCCGCGTACCACGGCACGCAGGTCGACTGGACGACGACCTCGCCCGACGACCTGACCCGGGTCGGCCGACAGGACTCGACCATCTTCGGCGGAGACGGCAAGGGCGGCTTCATCGTCCCGGAGTTCAGCAGCGTGTTCGACGGCGCGGCGGCCTTCGTGCGGCTGATCGGGCTGGTGGCCCGGACGCAGCTCACACTGAGCCAGATCGACGCCCGCATCCCGCGCGCCCATGTCCTCAAGCGGGACCTGGCGACGCCATGGGCGGTCAAGGGCATGGTCATGCGCCGCGTGGTCGAGGAGGCGGGCGACCGCTACGTCGACACCACCGACGGTGTGCGCGTGGTCGAGGCGGACGGCCGCTGGGTGATGGTGCTGCCCGACCCGGCGGAGGCGGTCACGCACCTGTGGGCTGAGGGACCGGACGACGCCTCCGCTCAGGCGCTGCTCGAGGAGTGGTCGGGGATCGTGGACAGCGCGGGCCGCTGACACCGCTCCGGCGACATCCCAAGGGCCCCTCCCGGCGCGGCGAACGGCGCGTCGGAAGGGGCCCGTTCGAGGTCGGTGGCGGGGTCGTGCGACGATGTGCGGCATGTCGCAGCAGCACCCCGATCGGAGCAGCGCCCCTGGGAGGGCCGTGACCCGGCGCCCGGACGCCTCCATGTCGCTGCTGACCAACGTCATGGAGCACAGCCTCGACGACGGATACGCCGAGGCGGCGGCCCGCCGGGGCGCGACGGGAACCTCCCGGTTGCCCGGAACGCTGCGAGGCCGACTGGTGCTGGCACTGGGACTGGTGCTGGCCGCGGTGGTCGTCACCGTAGGCGCCGCGCAGACGCGTGTCGCGGCCCCCACACTGGCCAAGGAGCGGCAGAAGCTCATCGACCGCATCGAGTCCGAGACCCGTGCCGCCGACGACCTGCAAAAGAGCGTGGACCGCCTGCGCGACGACGTGGCGGCCAGGCAGCGGCACGCCCTGAGGGCCGAGGACGGTGAGGCGGAACGCGTGGCGCTGCTCGCCGGGGCGACCCCGGTCAAGGGGCCGGGGATCCGCCTGAAAGTCGACGACGCCAAGGAGGCCTCGGCGGGCGGCGGTAGCGATCCGCGCACGAGCAGTGACTTCTCGGACACCGGCCGCGTCCGGGACCGGGACATGCAGCGCGTCGTCAACGGCCTGTGGGCGTCGGGGGCGGAGGCCATCTCCATCAACGGGCAGCGGCTGACGTCGTTGTCGGCCATCCGTGCCGCGGGAGACGCCATACTGGTCGACAACCGGCCGCTGGTACCGCCGTACACGGTCCTGGCGATCGGGGACCCGCAGAAGCTGAGCACGTCCTTCCTGGACAGTGCGGACGGGCAGTACCTGCATGTCCTGCAGGAGAACTACGGGATCCGTACACGCATCTCCGAGGAGGAGAAGCTGGAACTGCCCGCGGCTCCGAGCCTGATCATCCGCTCCGCGCGTCCGGTCCCGCCGACCGGGCCGTCGCCGGGCGCATCGGAAAATGGGAAGGGTACGCATTGATCGCCGTACTGGGCCTGATCGTTGGAGTGGTGGTGGGCCTGGTGGTCCGCCCCGTTGTGCCGACGGTGGTCGAGCCCTACCTCCCGATCGCCGTCGTCGCCGCGCTCGACGCCGTCTTCGGCGGTCTGCGGGCCATGCTCGACGGGATCTTCGACGACAAGGTCTTCGTGGTCTCCTTCCTGTCCAATGTCGTCGTGGCCGCGCTGATCGTCTTCCTGGGCGACAAGCTGGGCGTGGGCGCCCAGCTCTCCACGGGTGTGGTCGTCGTCCTCGGCATCCGCATCTTCTCCAACGCCGCGGCGATCCGCCGCCATGTCTTCCGGGCGTGAGCGCACGATGAACGACGGGAACGACCCGATGCCGGAGCGTCCGGAGCGTCCGGAGCGTCCGGAGGCGCCGGGGGCGACGTCCCCCGACAGCGCGGGCGTGCCTGCTGAGCCGCGCGGACCGGAGGAGCGCCGAGGGCCTGAGCGGCCCCGGCTGCCTGAGCCGCCCGCCGGAGCCGGGCCCCCGCCGGCGGAACGGCCCGTGGCGCGGCCGGAGCCGCCCGTCGCCGGACCGGTACCGCACACGGCGCCGGCGAAGGCGCTGCCACCCGCGCCCGGACGCCGGCCGTCGACGGACGAGGCGGCGCCCGAGGGCGCGCCGCCCGCCGTGACCGGTCGGCAGCGGCTGAGGGCGGGGCTCTGGCCGCCGCGGATGTCCCGAGCCCAGTTGATCGTGGCGCTGCTGCTGTTCGTGCTCGGTCTGGGCCTGGCGATCCAGGTCCGTTCGACCAGCGACACCGGGGCGCTGCGTGGGGCACGCCAGGAGGATCTGGTGCGCATCCTGGACGAGCTGGACAACCGCTCGCAGCGACTGGGCGACGAGCGGCGGCGCCTGGAGGAGCAGCGCACGGAGCTGGAGAACAGCTCCGACCAGGCCGAGGAGGCCCGCAGGCAGACGGAGCAGAAGGCCGAGCAACTCGGGGTGCTGGCCGGCACCGTGGCCGTCGAGGGTCCGGGGATCACGCTCAGCATCGCCGACCCCCAGGGCGCGGTCGAGGCCGACATACTGCTCGACGCGCTCCAGGAACTGCGCGCCGCCGGAGCCGAGGCGATCCAGATCAACGACGTGCGGGTCGTCGCCGCCACGTTCTTCACCCAGGGATCGGGTGGTGTGCAGATCGACGGGCACAAGGTGAACGCGCCTTACCGCTTCAAGGTCATCGGTAATCCACAGGATCTCGAACCCGCCCTGAACATCCCGGGCGGCGTGGTACAGACTCTGGAGAAGGAGCAGGCCACAGCGGACGTGGCGCGATCGAAGAAGATCGTTGTCGATGCCTTGCGGCCGTCGGAGCAGCCTGACTACGCTCAGTCGTCGATCCGGTGAAACGGGGGACGCGTGGGGTGGTTCGCGGGGGAGGGCAGCAGAATGCGGGGGGTCGCCGCACCGCCTGGGTGGTGCGTGAGGGAAACTGTGTGTTGGTTGTGACTGAGGGTTCGTCCTGCCCCACGGGCGGGTCTGTGTCGTTCAAGGGGAATCGCCCGTGAAGTTGTTCGGTAAGTGGTTCGGCAAGAGTTCGCGTCCGGCTGGGGACAGCCCGACGGCGCGTCACCGCGCACCGCGGCACGCGCAGGAGGAGGGACCGGTCGAGGAGCGCCCGCTGTTCCGGGACGGGACCGCTGCTCCGGGCGGTGACATTTCGGGCGGGCACGGTGCGGTTTCTGTTGACCCTGCGGCCGCGGGGCGCATAGGTTTCCAGCAACCATCAGCCTCTAGCACGGGTGGAGGGTCCTTGCCGGTCTGTGCGCGGTGCGGGTTCCAGAACGCCGAAGCAAGCCGCTTCTGCTCCAACTGCGGAGCGCCGCTGCGTGCGGGAGCGCCGTCCGAGCGTGCCTCCGAGACCACGTCGACGATCTCCATCTCCGGGATCGAGGCGTACGAGGCCGAGGCGACGGGACAGACCGCGCTGCCGGCGCTGTCCCCGGAGGCGCAGGCCGCCGTCGACGCGCTGCCCCCGGGCTCCGCGCTGCTGGTGGTGCGCCGCGGACCCAACTCGGGGAGCCGCTTCCTCCTGGACGGTGAGCTGACGACGGCCGGTCGCCACCCGGAGAGCGACATCTTCCTGGACGACGTCACCGTCTCGCGGCGTCACGTCGAGTTCCGGCGTGCGCAGGACGGTTCCTTCACGGTCTCCGACGTCGGCAGCCTCAACGGCACCTACGTCAACCGCGAGCGCATCGACTCGGTGACCTTGTCCACGGGCGACGAGGTGCAGATCGGCAAGTACCGACTGGTCTTCTACGCGAGCCAGTGGGGCGCCTGACCCCGCGAGGGAAGGTTCATGCTTCGTACACCGTCGGGCGGTGCCGGCAACGGCACCGCCACCGCGGACGACCGGCTCCTGAGCATCGGAGCGGTGCTCAACGAGTTGCGGGAGGAGTTTCCCGAGGTCACCATCTCCAAGATCCGCTTCCTGGAGGCGGAGGGACTGGTGGAGCCGCAGCGTACTCCGTCGGGGTACCGGAAGTTCACCGTCCGGGACGTCGAGCGCCTCGGGCACGTGTTGCGCATGCAGCGCGACCACTATCTTCCGCTCAAAGTGATCCGCGAGCACCTCGACGCCCTCGACCGGGGCGAGTCGCTGCCGCTGCCCGCCCCCTCCTCGGGGGAGTCGCGGGAGCTGATCGAGGTCGGCACGGTGGAGCGGGAGGTGCCCGCGGCCCTGCGCATCGGCAGGGACGAACTGCTCGCCGCCACGGGCGCCGAACCGGGCGAACTCGCCCAGTGGGAGGCGTACGGGCTGGTGGAGGCCGGTCCCGGCGGCGACTACGACGCCGAAACGGTGAACATCGCCAAGATGGTCGCAGATCTGGGCCGTTTCGGGCTGGAGCCGCGTCACCTGCGTGCGGTGAAGGCCGCCGCCGATCGTGAGGCCGGTCTGGTGGAGCAAGTGGTCGCGCCTCTGCGCAGGCACCGCAACCCGCAGACCAGGGCGCACGCGGAGGCCACCGCGCGGGAGCTGGCGGCGCTCTCCGTGCGGCTGCACGCGGCGCTGATGCAGTCCGCGCTCAAGGTGCGGATTCTCTGAGCCGCGCGGCCGGGACACGCCCGGTCGGTGACCGGCCGGGCACGCCCCGACTACCCAAACCGGCCGAGCACGGCCTAGGGTTGCTGTGTGAACGAGCTCGACGTCGTGGGTGTCCGGGTCGAAATGCCCTCCAATCAGCCGATTGTGCTCCTGCGGGAAGTGGGAGGCGACCGCTACCTGCCCATTTGGATCGGGCCGGGGGAGGCCACCGCCATCGCCTTCGCGCAACAGGGCATGACGCCCGCGAGGCCGCTGACCCATGATCTGTTCAAGGACGTGCTCGAGGCCGTCGGTCAGACGCTGACCGAGGTCCGGATCACCGACCTGCGCGACGGTGTCTTCTACGCCGAGCTGGTGTTCGCCAGTGGCGTGGAGGTGAGCGCGCGTCCCTCGGATGCCATAGCGCTCGCCCTGCGCACCGGCACCCCCATCTACGGGAGCGACGGTGTCCTGGACGACGCCGGCATCGCCATTCCCGACGAGCAGGAGGACGAGGTCGAGAAGTTCCGTGAGTTCCTCGACCAGATCTCGCCGGAGGACTTCGGCTCCAGCAATCAGTGAGGGCCCGCCGGGCCATTCGCCCAGCCCTACCCCCGCCGTGGACACGGGAAACCACCTCTGGGGTTGATATCACTCGGCGTGCCGAGCGTGGCGATCGTTGACGCACCCGGAGTGACTGCCTACCGTCGAGAAGGAAAGTCCCGATGGCACGTGCGCGTGCCCTGAGGGGTGCGAAGGGACGGGAGGTCGGCGTGAGAAGCACCGGCGACGGTACGGCCTTCGGCGGCCCGTATCCGATGCGCGGAGCCTTGGCCCGCAACGCCGCGACGCCCCCCGGAGGGGGTTCGGGCGACACCTCGGGACAACAGCCGGAGGGGGCCGGCGAGAAGGTCGGCTACCGCGGGCCCACTGCCTGCGCGGCCACCGGCATCACCTACCGCCAGTTGGACTACTGGGCGCGGACCGGGCTCGTGGAGCCCAGCATCCGGCCCGCGTACGGCTCGGGGACGCAGCGGCTGTACAGCTTCCGGGACGTGGTGGTCCTCAAGATCGTCAAGCGGTTGCTCGACACGGGGGTGTCCCTGCAGAACATCCGCACCGCGGTGCAGCACCTGCGCAGCAGCGCGCCCGCCGAGCTCACCCGCATGACGCTGATGAGCGACGGCGCCACGGTGTACGAGTGCACCTCCCCGGACGAGGTCGTCGACCTTCTCCAGGGCGGTCAGGGGATCTTCGGGATCGCCGTGGGCGTGGTGTGGCGGGACGTCGAGGCGACCCTGTCGCAGCTGCACTCCGAACGGGTGGACACCGGGGAGACCGTCGTCGGCCACAACCCGGGCGACGAGCTGGCCAGGCGCCGCAACCGCGCGGTCTGAACCAGGCGGAACCGGTTGGCAAGGCCGCGTTCCCACCGCCCCCCGTGCACGTGTACGGCGGATGTCGGACCCGTGGTGCACCATCGGGGACTGTGAGAAGCGCGCCGACCATCCTCCACCTGGACATGGACGCCTTCTTCGCCGCCGTCGAGCAGGCCGCGAAGCCCAGTCTGCGGGGGAAGCCGGTCGTCGTGGGAGGCCTCGGGCCGCGGGGTGTGGTGGCGACCGCGTCGTACGAGGCCCGGGTCCACGGCGTGCACTCGGCGATGGCGATGGCACACGCCCGCCGGCTGTGCCCGAACGCCGCCTACCTGGTACCGCGCTTCGCCGTGTACCGGCAGGTCAGCGACGTCGTCATGGCATTGCTGGGGCGGTTGTCACCCCTGGTCGAGCCGCTCAGCCTGGACGAGGCCTTCGTCGATCTGGAGGCGGGCGGCGTCGCGCAGGCGCCGCGCGCGGTGGGCGAGCGGCTGCGGGCGGACATCAAGGCGGCGACGGGACTCACCGGCTCGGTGGGGCTCGCCGGGTCCAAGCTGCTGGCGAAGATCGCCTCGGAGCAGGCCAAGCCGGACGGCCTGCTGGTCATCGAGCCGGGCACCGAGCGCGAGCTGCTGGCCCCCATGCAGGTGCGCACGCTGCCCGGAGTCGGACCGGCGACCGCGGAGCACCTGCGGCGGGCCGGCATCCTCACGGTCGGCGAGGTGGTGGAGGCGGGGGAGGCCGAACTGGTGCGGTTGCTCGGAAAGGCGCACGGAGCCCATGTGCACGGGATGGCGCTGGGAGTCGACGACCGGCCCGTGGTCGCCGACCGGGAGAGCAAGTCGATCTCGGTCGAGGACACCTTCGACGTCGACCTCACCGACCGGCTGCGCGTCCGGCTCGAGGTGGACCGACTGGCCGACCGCTGCGTGCACCGGCTGCGCTCCGCGGGGCGCTCGGGGCGGACGGTGGTGCTCAAGGTGCGGCGGTACGACTTCACGACGCTGACCCGCTCGGAGACCCTGCGCGCACCGACCGACGACCTGGCGGTGGTCCGCGAGACCGCGGCGCGGCTGCTGGAGGCCGTCGACATCACCGGCGGGATCCGGTTGCTCGGGGTCGGGGTCGCGGGGCTCGCCGACTTCACCCAGGAGGACCTGTTCGCCCAGGCGGAGCGGGAGCAGGAGGCGGTGGGTGGGCAGCCGGTTCCCGCTGAAGAGGTGCGGCGCGGGCCCGCGGAGGAGGACCGGGAGCCGGAGCCCGCGCAGCGGCGCTGGGTGCCGGGCCAGGACGTACGGCACACCGAGTACGGCGCCGGGTGGGTGCAGGGCAGCGGGGTGGGCAGGGTCACCGTCCGCTTCGAGGAGCCGGGCTCGGCGGTGCCGGGACGGGTGCGCACCTTCGCGGTGGGCGACCCGGCACTGGAGCCGTCGGAGCCGCTCCCGCTGGTGTGAGCGGATCCACCGCCGCCCGCGCGTCAGCTGTCGCCCGCCAGCGTGCCGAAGTCGCGGTCCGGTGGGGGCTCTGGCACCGGGCCGGACAGGGCGGGCCCGCTCATGCCGTAGTGGTGGTAGAGCTGGAGTTCCTGCTCGGGGGAGAGGTGCCGGCCCACGCCGAAGTCCGGGGCGTCCTTGATCAGTGCCTTGTCGAACGGCACGCGCAGCTCCTCCCCGGTGAACTCGCTGGGGTCCAGCGGCACGAACGCGTCGCGGCTGAAGAGACCGGTGCGCACCGCCGCCCATTCCGGCTCCCCGGTGGCGTCGTCGAGGTACACCTCGTCGACGGTGCCGATCTTCGTTCCGTTGCGGTCGAAGGCCCTGCGTCCGATGAGGCTGCGCGGATCGATACCGGTCTGCACGGTCCCTCCAACTGGTCGCGTTTAATCCTATTTAGGCATGAATGGTGGCAACTGTCACATGACTCCTTCCCGGACCGCGCTGGTAGGCTGAAAGTGGCTGCTGATCCCTTGCGGGAGAGTCCTGGCGACGCGGGGAACCGCCCGCCGGGCGCCGAAGGAGCAAACCCTCCCCGGAATCTCTCAGGCATCCGTACCGCAGGGGCGAGGTCACTCTGGAAAGCAGGAATGGGCGGCACAACGCGTGCGCGGCCCCTTCCTCACCGACGGTGAAAGCCGCCCCGGCGCGCACGGGACGGTGAAGCTCTCAGGTTCAGATGACAGAGGGGGAGGCCGTGTCGCGCCAGACCAGGAGGCCTCCCAGATGACCGCCAACCGCATCCCACTCTCCGAGCTGGAGCGCGGCATCCCCTTCGAGCAGCGCCACATCGGGCCGGACGCCGGTGCGCAGGCCAAGATGCTCGCGCAGGTCGGCTACGGCTCGCTGGACGAGCTGACCGCAGCCGCCGTCCCGGACGCCATCAAGAGCGCCGAGGCGCTCGGCCTGTCCGGTGCCCGCACCGAGCCCGAGGTGCTCGCCGAACTGCGCACGCTCGCCGACCGCAACCACGTGCTGCGGCCCATGATCGGCCTCGGTTACTACGGCACCTTCACCCCGCCGGTCATCCTGCGCAACGTCATGGAGAACCCCGCCTGGTACACGGCGTACACGCCGTACCAGCCGGAGATCTCGCAGGGCCGCCTGGAGGCCCTGCTCAACTTCCAGACGGTCGTCGCCGACCTCACGGGACTGCCCACCTCCGGTGCCTCGCTGCTCGACGAGGGAACGGCCGCCGCGGAGGCGATGGCGCTCGCCCGCCGCGTCGGCAAGGTCAAGGACGGTGTCTTCCTGATCGACGCCGACACCTTCCCGCAGACCGTGGCGGTGATCGAGACCCGCGCCGAGCCCACCGGCGTCGAGGTGGTCGTCGCCGACCTCAGCGAGGGCATCCCGACGGGGATCGCCGAGCGCGGGGTCTTCGGCGTGCTGCTGCAGTACCCGGGCGCCTCCGGCGCCGTACGCGACCTGGCGCCCGTCATCGAGCAGGCTCACCAACTCGGCGCCGTCGTCACCGTGGCCGCCGACCTGCTGGCCCTGACCCTGCTCACCTCCCCCGGCGAGCTCGGCGCCGACATCGCGGTCGGCACCACCCAGCGCTTCGGCGTGCCGATGGGCTTCGGCGGCCCGCACGCCGGCTACATGGCCGTCCGCGACACCTTCGCCCGCAACCTGCCGGGACGCCTGGTCGGAGTTTCCGTCGACGCCGACGGGAACACCGCGTACCGCCTGGCGCTGCAGACCCGCGAGCAGCACATCCGCCGCGAGAAGGCCACCAGCAACATCTGCACCGCGCAGGTGCTGCTCGCCGTCATGGCCGGCATGTACGCGGTCTACCACGGCCCCGAGGGCCTGGCGCAGATCGCCCGCCGCACCCACCGCTACGCCGCGGTCCTCGCCGCGGGCCTGCGCGCCGGTGGCGTCGAGGTGACCACCGGCGCCTTCTTCGACACCGTCACCGCCCGTGTGCCCGGCCGCGCCGCCGAGGTCGTGGCCGCCGCCCGCGAGGCCGGGGTCAACCTGCGCCAGGTGGGCGACGACCTGGTCGGCATCGCCTGCGACGAGACCACCGGCCGCGCCGACCTCGCCGCGGTCTGGGGCGCCTTCGGCGTCACCGGCGACAGCGCCGACATCGAGACCCTGGACGCGGCCACCGAGGACGCGCTGCCCGCCGGCCTGGTCCGCGGCGTGGACTACCTGACCCACCCGGTCTTCCACCAGCACCGCTCCGAGACCGCGATGCTGCGCTACCTGCGGCGCCTCGCCGACCGCGACTACGCGCTGGACCGCGGCATGATCCCGCTGGGCTCGTGCACCATGAAGCTCAACGCGACCACCGAGATGGAGCCGGTGACCTGGCCCGAGTTCGGCGCGCTGCACCCCTTCGCGCCCGCCGACCAGGCCGAGGGCTACCTGACCCTCATCCACGAGCTGGAGGAGCGCCTCGCCGAGGTCACCGGCTACGACAAGGTGAGCCTCCAGCCGAACGCCGGCTCCCAGGGCGAGCTCGCCGGCCTGCTGGCGGTCCGCGCCTACCACCGCGCCAACGGGGACTCCCAGCGCACGGTCTGCCTCATCCCGTCCTCCGCGCACGGCACCAACGCCGCCAGCGCCGTGATGGCCGGCATGAAGGTCGTCGTCGTGAAGACGGCCGGCGACGGCGAGGTCGACGTCGAGGACCTGCGCGCCAAGATCGAACAGCACCGCGACGAGCTCGCCGTGCTCATGGTCACCTACCCGTCCACGCACGGTGTCTTCGAGGAGCACATCGGCGACATCTGCGCCGCGGTGCACGACGCCGGCGGCCAGGTCTACGTGGACGGCGCGAACCTCAACGCCCTGGTCGGTCTGGCGAAGCCCGGTCACTTCGGGGGCGACGTGTCGCACCTGAACCTGCACAAGACCTTCTGCATCCCGCACGGCGGCGGTGGCCCCGGCGTCGGCCCGGTCGCGGTCCGCGCCCACCTCGCTCCGTACCTGCCCAACCACCCGCTCCAGCCGTCCGCCGGCCCGGAGACGGGCGTCGGCCCGATCTCGGCCGCGCCCTGGGGCTCGGCCGGCATCCTGCCGATCTCCTGGGCGTATGTGCGACTGATGGGCGGCGAGGGCCTCAAGCGCGCCACCCAGGTGGCGGTGCTGAGCGCGAACTACATCGCCAAGCGCCTCGAGCCGCACTTCCCGGTGCTCTACACGGGCCCGGGCGGGCTCGTCGCGCACGAGTGCATCATCGACCTGCGCCCGCTGACCAAGGAGACGGGCGTGACGGTCGACGACGTCGCCAAGCGCCTGATCGACTACGGTTTCCACGCGCCGACGATGTCGTTCCCGGTGGCCGGGACGCTGATGATCGAGCCGACGGAAAGCGAGAACCTCGCCGAGCTGGACCGCTTCTGCGACACGATGATCGCGATCCGCGCCGAGATCGAGCGCGTGGGCTCGGGGGAGTGGCCCAAGGAGGACAACCCGCTGCACAACGCCCCCCACACGGCGGCGGCCCTGGGCGGCGACTGGGAGCACGCCTACTCCCGTGAGGAGGCGGTCTTCCCCTCCGGTGTGTCGGCCGCGGACAAGTACTGGCCGCCGGTCCGCCGCATCGACGGTGCCTTCGGCGACCGCAACCTCGTGTGCTCCTGCCCTCCGCTGGACGCGTACGACGCGTAAGGGCGGTTGACGCTCAAGGGTCGGCCCCGCTGTCGCAGCGGGGTCGGCCCTGTGTCGTCCCTGCCCGGTCAGGCCGCCGTGACGATGTGCTCGCTGCCGAGCGGGCGGTGCGGGGCGATGATCTGCCCGTCCGGGAGCAGCTCACCGGTGTCCTCGAAGAGCAGGACGCCGTTGCAGAGCAGGCTCCAGCCCTGCTCCGGGTGGCTGGCCATGATGTGGGCGGCCTCACGGTCGGGGCTGCCGGCGGACGGGCAATGCGGCTGGTGCGGGCACATGGACGACGTCTTTCGCTGCGAGTGGTGTGACATACGGCTGCCATGGGTATGAACCTGCGCCATGCCGTTCCCCCGTTCAGTCGGTCGGTCCCAGTGTTGCTCTACTGAGCAACTTCCGCAGGGGTTTCGCGTGAGCTGTCCTCGTTGGTTGGGGACGCGTTCACCCTGACGGGCGGTTGCCGGGACAAGGCGACGCCTCCGTGACCGCGGGGTCACGGAGGCGTCTTCAGGCGCCCCAGCCGGGAGCGTCAGGCGGTCGTGCCGAGAAGCGGCGGCGGTGCCAGCCGCAGGGTGAGCACCGGTACGAGGTCGGAGAGCCGGTGCATGCGGTGGGCGGCGATCCCCGGTGGGGCCGGTGCCAGCGGGACCAGCAGGTCGGAGGACGCCGGCTGCGCCGTGCCCGCGTCGCTCGTGACGTCCCCGTGCAGCCACAGGGTCAGCATGTAGAGACCGGGTACCGACAGCAGGTGCGGCTGGTAGGCGGTGCTGAGCGCGTCGGCCTGGCGCAGCGCGCGCTCGGTGGAGGCCAGGTACGGGCCCTCGCAGAAGTGCGAGAACGCCCAGCCGTCCGGGGTCTGCACCGTCTCCCCCGCGGCGGCCACCTTGTCGCCCGTGCGGATGTGGAAGCGCCAGCCGGTCAGTCGCGCCCGGGGCAGTCCGCCCGGTGCGGTGAGCACGGGGTCGAGGACGTGCAGGGGCAGCGGGTGCTCGGCGACCAGCGGCCCGGTGGCGTTGCGCAGCGAGGGGGTTCGGGCCTCGCGGACGGCGGTGGGGGAGCTCAGTGCGGCGAGAACGCTCCGCAGGGCGGGAGCGGGGGCTGGGGCTACCTGCAGCGGCATGGTGGGCGGCCTCTCATGAGGAGACACGGGGGGTGCTCGGCGGGGTGCGGACAGCACTGTCAGCGGTGGAGCTGATGGAACTGCGGCAGGCCGGGACAGCCCGGATCCCTGCGGCGCGTGGGGGCGGCGACATACGGAACCAGCGTGGGCCTGCGGGTCCCTTCCGTGGCCGGTACGTCGCGGGCGCGCGGCGGGTCGCGGAGGCTCTGCCTGTGAACGAAGGATATACGAGGAGTGTTCGCGCAGTGTTTCACCTAGCCGTCAGCGATATTACGGGCAAGGCGCTTCCCGGTCACCCTGCACAGGTGACAGCTCCCCGATTACGACCTCGGCCGAGCTCTGAACTGCTCTTTCCGTGCTACTGCGGATGGCTGAATCTCGTCGGTGTTTTTCACGAGAGCGCCGCTGCGGGCATGTGAATTCGGTACATGCCCGTGGAATGTGCCGCGAGACGGTGCTTGGGGACAGCTTAGCGGTTGTGGGGCGGCGCTGCGGGCCTTATCGATCTCAGGGCTGGGCATGATGTGATCACGGCCCACTCGAGGAAGGACCTCAGATGGGGGAAAAGGTCGTGGCCACGGGGTTCGACCTGGCCGACCGGCAGCGGTACCGCAGGAAGCTCAAGCAGTGCCTGCTGGGATTGGAGCGACTGCTGGAGGAGAAGCGGTTCGATCGTCCCCGGAATCTGATGGGGCTGGAGATCGAACTCAATCTCACCGATCGCGACGGGCTGCCGCGCATGATGAACGAGGAGGTCCTCGAACGCATCGCGAGCCGTGATTTCCAGACCGAGCTGGCGCAGTTCAACATCGAAGTGAACATCGCCCCGCACCGACTTTCCGGCCGGGTCCTGGACCGGCTCGCCGAGGAGTTGCGCATGGGCCTGGGATATGCCGAGAGAAAGGCCCGCGAGGTCGGTGCCCGCATCGTGATGGTGGGAATCCTGCCCACCCTCGGCGCACAGGACCTGATCGGTGCGAACCTTTCCCGCGTCGACCGGTACATGCTGCTCAACGACCGCATCCTGGCCGCCCGCGGAGAGGACATCACCCTGGACATCTCGGGGGTGGAGCGGCTGACCTGCGTGTCGGACTCGATCGCCCCGGAGGCCGCGTGCACCTCGATGCAGATGCACCTGCAGGTCACCCCGGCGCGCTTCGCCGCGGTGTGGAACGCCGCGCAGGTGGTGGCCGGACCCCAGGTCGCGCTCGGCGCCAACTCCCCGTTCCTGTTCGGCCGCGAGCTGTGGCGCGAGACCCGCCCCACGCTCTTCCAGCAGGCCACCGACACCCGCCCCGAGGAGCACCGGGCCCAGGGCGTGCGTCCGCTGACCTGGTTCGGCGAGCGCTGGATCGACTCCGCGTACGACCTCTTCGCCGAGAACGTGCGCTACTTCCCCTCCCTGCTGCCCATCTGCGAGGACGAGGACCCGCTGCACGTGCTGGACGAGGGCGGGGTCCCGCAGTTGAAGGAGCTCACGCTGCACAACGGCACGATCTACCGCTGGAACCGGCCGGTGTACGCGGTCGTCGACGGGGTGCCGCACCTGCGGGTGGAGAACCGGGTGATGCCCGCCGGGCCCACTGTCGCCGACGTGCTCGCCAACACCGCCTTCTACTACGGGCTCGTGCGCTCCCTCGCCGAGGCGTCGCGGCCGGTGTGGAGCCGGCTGCCGTTCGCGGCCGCCGCGGCGAACTTCGACGCCGCGTGCCGGTACGGCATCGACGCGGTGTTCACCTGGCCCCGCCCGGGCCGCGGCAACGGGCTGGTGGAGGTCGGGGCCGTCGAACTCGTCCTCGACGAACTGCTGCCGATGGCCTCCGCCGGGCTCGACGCCTGGGGGATCGACCCGGTGGACCGGGACCGCTATCTCGGAATCATCGAAGGTCGCTGCCGCAGCCGTGTGAACGGCGCCGAGTGGCAGGCCGTCGCCTTCCACCAGGAGCTGGACCGCGGCCTGGACCGGCAGCGCGCGCTGGCCGCGATGACCCTGCGCTACTGCGAACTGATGCACACCGGCGCCCCCGTGCACGAGTGGCCGCGGGAACGCTGAGCCGCCGCCCGTACCGCCCGGCCGATGAGGCAGGATGGCGCGGGTGGAGGCATCTGTGGACAGGAATCCGGTGGGGCCGGGCGGGTCCGACGCCGGGGAGGCGGAGCGGCTCGCCCCGCGCACGCTGCGCAGCGAGACCCTCCTGGTGCTTGCGCTGTCGCTCGGGGCGAGCGCGCTCTCGGCGCTGATCAGCTTCATCGGGTCGCTGACCAGGCCGGGCGGCCTCAAGGACCAGGCGGCCACCCTCGTCGGCTCGCAGGCGCCGGGCCGGCCGTGGCTGGACCTGGCCTGGCAGCTGTTCGGCGTCGCCACCGCGCTCGTCCCGGTCGCGCTCGTCGCCCACCTGCTGGCCCGTGAGGGCACGGGCATGCCGGCCATCGGTTTCGACCTGCGCCGCCCGCGGACCGACGTGCTGCGCGGTGCCGCCCTCGCGGCGGCCATCGGCGGCACCGGGCTGCTGTTCTACCTGGGCGCGCGCGCCTCCGGGTTCAACCTGACGGTCGTGCCGGAGTCGCTGCCCGACGTCTGGTGGAAGATCCCCGTACTGATCGCCTCCGCGATCCAGAACGCCGTGCTCGAGGAGGTCGTCGTCGTCGGCTACCTCCTGCGCAGGCTCGGCCAGTTGGGCTGGACGCCGGTCGGCGCACTGGTGGCCAGCAGTGTGCTGCGCGGCTCGTACCACCTCTACCAGGGCATCGGCGGACTCATCGGGAACATGGCGATGGGCGTCGTCTTCGTGCTGCTCTACCGGCGCTGGGGCCGGGTGGGGCCGCTGGTGGCGGCCCACGCGCTCATCGACATCGTGGCCTTCGTCGGCTACGCGCTGCTCGCGGGGAAGGTCGGCTGGCTGCCGACCGCCTGAGGCCGCGCTACGGGTGGGCGTGCAGCTCGCCGTCGATCACGGTGACGGCACGGCCGCTGAGCCGTACGCGGTCGCCGTCGAGCACCGTGCGCACCAGGCCGGAACGCGCGGAGGCCTGCAGCCCGGTGAGTTCGTCGCGGCCCAGGCGCCGTGACCAGAACGGCGCCAGCGCGGTGTGGGCGCTGCCGGTGACCGGGTCCTCGTCGATGCCGACGCCGGGGAAGAAACCGCGCGAGACGAAGTCGTAGCCGCTGGACGCCGGGGACTCGGCGGCGGCGGTCACGATGAGGCCGCGCCGGGCGGGCAGCGCGGCGACGGCGGCGATGTCGGGCGTGAGCGCGCGCACGGTCCTCTCGTCGACGACTTCCACCAGCAGGTCGCCCACGTCCTCGCCGGTGTCGTGCACCGAGAGCACCTCGGCGCCGATCGCCGCGGAGATCTCGTCCGTGACGTCGGCCGACGTCAGCGGGGCGACCGGGAAGTCCATGATGATGGTGCCGTCCGCGCCTGCCGTCGTGGTGAGGACGCCGGAGCGGGTGTCGAACCGCACCGGGCCGTGGGCGGCGCCGGAGTTGTGCAGGATGTGCGCGGTGGCGAGGGTGGCGTGCCCGCACATGTTCACCTCGGCCCTGGGGGTGAACCAGCGCAGGGCCCAGTCCGCGTCCGGGTCGCCGGGCGTGGGGTGGGCGAACGCGGTCTCGGAGAGGTTGACCTCCGCGGCCACCTGCTGCAGCCAGCCGTCCTCGGGAAAGCCGTCCGCGTCAAGCAGCAGCACGCCCGCGGGGTTGCCGGAAAAGGGACGGTCGGTGAAGGCGTCGACGATACGGATCCGCATGCCGCGAGCCTACGGAGGTCCGGACGCGACCGGCCAGGGCCAATCGAGGGGTGGTGGCCCGCGGCGCGGGTGCCGTGGCCGGTCCGTGCCCCAACCGGGTCCGAATCCCGCCTACTTGAGATGGGGAGGCGGCACGGCCGGGGTTCCCCGGCTGCCCCGTCACAAGGGCGGCGCGTCGTCGGGCATCGGACGGACCAGGGCGGCGTGTGCGGCCGGCACCGCCCGGGACCCGGCGCGTTCCGGACGGTCGGCGTCCGGCCCTCGGAGGCGCACCGCGCGCTCGTCCCCCGGATCGACGGCTCGGCGGGTTCGGCCGCGACGGCGACGAGGTCGGCCGGCTCGGAGCGCGCCGGGACGCCCGGATCGGCGGCGAGGCGGATGACGAACGGCGGGGCGGCCGGCATCGCGGCGCCCATCCGGGAGACGCCGTCTCGCCCGGATGCCCGCGCCGAGCGGCGGGTCATGATGCTCCGCCTCCTCGCCGGTATGGCCCGGTCGCAGGGCCGAGCGGGCCTGGGTGGTCCGGTAAGGCCACGGCTTCTCCTCGGTGAGGCGGGCCGGCGGGTGGGCCATGGCGCCCATCGGGGAGGTCTCGGTCACCCCCGGGCGTGGAGCAGGCGGACGCCGACTCTCCCCCAACCGGCCGCGGGTGCTGGACTCGGGGCGGTCGTCGAGGAAGGCGCGTCCATCAGGACGTCGGCGAGCACCAGCGCGGCCTCGTGAGCGGCGAGTCCGTCGAGCGGCGTGTGGAGGACGGCCGGGAGGCCCGGGGGCAGTCGGGGACGTCGGCCCTCGGCACCTCGGCACCACGGCACCTCGGTGCAACCGCGCAGCGCGGGGCGCGCGGATGGTCGCGGAGGGGTGCAGCCACCATGGCGTCGTGGCCGGTGTCGATCACGCACAGGGTGGTCCGCCTGCCCGTCGTGTGATGCAGGATCACCACTGTGCCCGTCCGGGCCTTCGGCACGGCAGGGCGGAGGATCGGTGGCACATCGTGACGCCGGAGAGGTGGCGGATGGAGGGGTCGACGGGGTCGGAGTACGTCCTGCGGGCCGTGGGGTACGTCGAGTCGCCGTTGCAGAGCCGGGGCGAGGCGCCGAAGCAGGGGGACGAGGGGTCCCCGGAGGCGTGGCTGGTCTTCGAGCCCCGGGTCGCGCGAGCGCTGCGCGGGGTGCGGGCCGGCACGGACGTGATCGTGCTGACCTGGCTGGACCGGGCCCGCAGGGACGTGCTGGAGGTGCGTCCGCGGGGAGACAGGGACCGGCCGCTGACCGGGGTCTTCGCCACGCGGTCGCCGGACCGGCCGAACCCGGTCGGGTTGCACCGCGTCCGGGTCGTCGAGGCCGACGGCCTGCGGTGGCGGGTGCGGGATCTGGAGGCGCTGGACGGCACGCCGGTCCTGGACGTGAAGCCGGTGCTCGAACGGCCGGGGGAACGCTGACGGGACGGTGCCGGTCGCCGAGGGGCGAGCGGGCACCGTCCCGCCGTGGTTCAGGACGTGGCCGCCGGTGGGGCCTGCGGAGGCGTGAGCAGGGTCCCGAAGACCGTGTCGAAGAAGTCCTCGAAGGCCTCGCCCGACCGGCCGGAGCGCGCGGTGATCAGCGTCCCCTCCCAGGCGTTGAGCACGAACCGTGCCGTCCGCTCGACGTCGAGGTCCGCCCGCAGTTCACCGGCCTGCTGTGCCTCGGCGAGCGCGCCGGCGATGCGCGAGGCCCACACGCCGAGGGACGAGCGGACGCCCGCGCGGATCGTCTCGCTGTGGTCGGCGATCTCGGCACCGAAGTTGCCGAACATGCAGCCCCGGGTGAAGTCCGCGTCCACGGTCTCGTCCCTCAGGAATTCGAAATGCGCGCGCAGCCGCGCCAGCGGCGCGGTGCCCGGCTCCGCCAGCTCGTGCGTCCGCCGGCCCACGCCGTAGTGCTCGAGCGCCACGAGGGCCAGCGCTTCCTTGCTGTCGAAGTGGTTGTAGAACGACCCCTTCGGCACTCCGGCCGCGTCCGTGATGTCCTTCACGCCCGCGGCGTTGTACCCCTTGGCGTGGAACTGCGCGACCGCCGCGTCGACGATCGCCTCGCGCATACTCCGCCGGGCCATGGCGCCACCTCCTCCGCACGCAATACGGCCGGTCGTCTCCTGCCGGTCAAAAATACACCCGGCAGGGAACGTCCTGCCAGGTCAGGCCGCGGCGTCCAGCACGACCCGGAAGCGGGCCCTGCCGGACATCATGTGCGCGTAGGCCTCGGGCGCCCGGGACAGGGGCATCATCTCGATCATCGGGCGGACACCGGAGCGCGAGCTGAACTCGAGGTTGTCCTCGTTCTCGATCGCGGAGCCGGTCAGGCTGCCGCTGATGGTGCGCGAGCCGAGGACCAGGTCGGGCGTGGTCACGGAGAACGGGTCCATGGAGACGCCGACGACGACCATGTGCCCGCGCGCGGCGAGTCCGGGTACCAGGGGCGTCATCGACGTGCCGCTCGACGCCGTGGCGACGATGGCGTCCGCGCCGCCCAGCTTGCGGAGCTCGGCGCCGGGGTCCTGCGCGGCGCTGTCGATGTAGTGGCTCGCGCCGAGTTCGAGGGCGAGGCGCTCCTTCTCCTGGCCGCGGGCGATGGCCACGACGCGGTAGCCGAGCCGGGCGGCGTACTGGAGGCCCAGGTGGCCGAGGCCGCCGATGCCCTGGATCGCCACGAGTCCGCCGGGGCGGACGTCGAGCCGGCTCAGGGCGCTGAAGGTCGTGAGGCCGGCGCAGAGCAGGGGCGCGGCGAGGGCCGGGGAGAGTTCGTCAGGCACCCGGACCAGACCGCTGCTGCGGGCGATCATCATCTCGGCGTAACCGCCGTCGACGGTCGTGCCGGTCTGGGGCTGGTCGGTGCAGTTGACGAAGTCACCGCGGCGGCAGGGCGTGCACTCGCCGCAGTGTCCGCCCAGGAAGCCCACGCCCACACGGTCGCCGACCCGCCAGGTGTTCACGCCCTCGCCGACGGCGTCGATGACACCGACGACCTCGTGGCCGGGGACGACCGGCTGTGACGGGTCGGCCCGCATGCCCTCCGCGGCGAGCGCGTCGGAGTGGCAGATGCCGCAGGTCTCCACCCTCAGCCGGACGTGCCCGGCGGGCGGGGCGACGACCTCGCGGGTGACGAGTTCGAAGCTGTGGGCTCCTGTGACCTCGAATGCGCGGTACGTGGACATGGTTCTCCTCGACGGGTCGACCGATGGGGGTTCGGGGTTGGCCGGAAGGGGCCGTGGATGCGGCGGCACCGGGCCGGGGCGCAGGCCGCACGTGTCGCGCCGGAGCGACGAGCTGCGCCGCGACCAATATGACCGGTCGTCTCAGTCTTCGTCAAGCGCCCTCCAGGCTCGTCGGCGCTCCGGGCGTGACGGCGCCGGCCCGCCCCGGGGGTGTGGGGGTGGGCCGGCGCGGTGGGAAGGTGGGTGGTCAGATGACCTGGGCGAAGCAGGCGACGCTCACGGCTGCCGCGAGCATCGTCAGGCACGCCGCCAGGAGCGGCTTGGGGACACGCACGGGGAAACCTCCGTCTTCTCGGCCGGCGAGGCCGGGCCGCTTCACAGGCAGTAGCGGACGAGCCATTCGTCGGCGCTGTACACGTTCCTGGCCGGGTCGGGCGCCGTGGCCGGGCTCTCCTGGACCATCTGCTCGGGCCGGATGCGCTCCGGCAGCTTGCCGAACCGGGCCTGGCGGGCCGCCGCGGCGGCGTCGGGGGTCTTCTGTTGCGTGGGCGGCATCGCGTCGTCTCCTCCGCGGGCGGGTGTCGTTCCCGTCGACGATGTCTCCGTAGTCATCACCTGTCAAGGGGGTGTTCTGTCTCACCGGGGTGCGGAGTGGCGGACCTCGGGAGTGGTGAGTGCCGACCGTCACCTGTTTGACAGGTGATGAATCGACCTGTCACAGTCGTCACCCCCGGGGCAGGTGATGTGCCGGGCCGGGTCCCCCCGGACTCGCGAGAAGGGCCTGGCCGTGACCGACACAGACCGCACCGCCGTCGTCGCCGCCCCACGCCGCACCGTGGTAGTTCGGCGGCAACGGCGTGGTGGCCGACCCGGAGCAGCCGCCCACCGCAGGGCGGGCCTCCCGCCTCCGCGGTCGGCCCGGCCGTCGCCGCCGGGGGCACTCCCTCCACCGGCGCGAGCAGGGAAGTACGGCCTGAGTGCCGTCCTCCCCCTGAAGCGGGTGCCTCGGTGGTGCTCTCGCTCCACGGCCCGTGCCGTCCCCGTGGCCGTCGCGGCCGCCGCCCGGCGCCGTGCCCGCCGCCGCGCACCGCGGCGGCATCGTCCATCCGCGCGTGCCGGGGTTTTTCGAGCCCGGTACGCGCCCTTCCCCCCCGGGGCCATCCGTGAGAGCCCCGTCCGGAGGTCGTCTTGCTCACGCTGCTGCTCATCGGGCTGGTCGGCGGATTCATCACCGCCGTCTCCCCGTGCGTGCTCCCCGTCCTGCCGCTGGTCTTCCTCTCGGGCGGGGTCCCGGCCTCCCGGCAGGGGGCGGAACCGGCGCGCAGGAGCCGGCCGTACGCGGTGATGGCCGGACTGGTCGTCAGCTTCAGCCTCATCACGCTGTTCGGCACCCTCGTGCTCGGATCCCTGCCGGTGCCGCCGGACATCCTGCGGTGGGCGGGCCTCGGGGTGCTGCTCCTGCTCGGCGTGGCGATGATGTTCCCCGCTCTGCAGGACCTGCTGGAGCGGCCGTTCGCGCGGATCGGGCAGCGGCGGGTCGGGGGCGGTCGCGGCGGATTCCTGCTGGGACTCGTGCTCGGGACGGTGTACGTGCCCTGCGCCGGACCCGTGCTCGCGGCGATCGCCGTCGCGGGCGCCACCCACAGGATCGGCCCCGGGACGGTCGTGCTCGCCGTCGCCTTCGCCGTCGGCACGGCGGTGCCGCTGCTCTTCTTCGCGCTGGCCGGCCGGAGGATGGGCGAGCGGGTGCGCGCGTTCCGCGCACGGCAGCGCGGGGTGCGGTTCGCCGCCGGGCTGACCTTCGTCGTGCTCGCTTTCGGCCTCACCTTCAATCTCACCGACGTGGTGCAGCGTGCCGTTCCCGACTACACCGCCCGCGTCAACGAGGCGATCGCCGGCCCCGGGCTTCCCGGAGCCCAGGGCTCCTCCGGCGCACGGGAGTTGAGTTCCTGCGTGGCGGAATCCGCGTCCGTCCTGCCGGACTGCGGGGCGGCGCCCGAGATCTCGGGGATCCAGCAGTGGCTCAACACCCCGGACAACGCGCCGCTGACGAGGGAGTCGCTGGCCGGCAAGGTCGTCCTGGTCGACTTCTGGGCCTACTCCTGCATCAACTGCCAGCGTGCCATCGAGCACGTCGACGCCTGGTACGAGCACTACCGGTCCGAGGGCCTGGTGGTGATCGGGGTCCACACCCCCGAGTACGCCTTCGAACGCGACCCCGGCAACGTCGAGGCGGGCGCCCGACGGCTCGGCGTCGACTACCCGGTGGCTCTGGACAACGCCTATGAGACATGGGGCAACTTCGGCAACCAGGCATGGCCCACGCAGTACCTGATCGACGCCCACGGCAGGGTCAGGCACGTCGCCGTCGGGGAGGGCGGCTACGGCGGCACCGAGTCGCTGATCCGGCGACTGCTCACCGACGCCCGCCCTCAGGCCGCGCTGCCGCCTCCCACGGACGTGCCCGACGACACGCCGACCGACCGGCGGCAGACTCCCGAGATCGCGCTCGGCGCGGGCCGCGGTACCGCCGTGGTGAACGGGCCCGTGACCACGGGCACCGGCGTGTTCGACCGCCCCCAGGCGCTCCTTCCCGGCCAGGCGGCGCTGACCGGAACCTGGCAGGCGGGGGAGGAGGCGGTCACCAGTGTGCGGAACGCCGGGATCACGCTGGACTTCTTCGCCCGCGACGTCTACCTCGACGTCGGCGGCACCGGAACCGTCACCGCGACCCTGGACGGGCGGACCACCACCTTCCCCGTCTCCGGCGCACCTGGCATCCGTCGTGTGGTCACCGGGAGTTCGGCGCGTCAGGGCGTCGTGACGCTGGAGCTCTCGCCAGGGCTGAGCGCCTACTCCTTCACCTTCGGCTGACCGACCGGTCGTCGACCGGCCACACCGCCCCCGCCACCGCCTCCGCCCGCTCCCGCGGCCGGGGGCGGTGGTGCTTCCGTCCGTCAGCGGAGTCCGGCATGAGCGGGGTGTCGTCGGCGGCGCCTTCGGTGAGGACGGCAGGCCACGTGCCGCCCCACGGCGACGGGCGAGCGGCGGGGTGACGCGTGCCGGCGTCCGGTGTACGCCCCTGGCCGAACGGCGTGCGTGTTCGTGTACGGCGTGCGCACAGCGGTTCGGGGCGGATCGAGCCGCACGGCACCGGTGGTGCCCTGCGGCTCGATCCGCCCCGAACGGGTCCCGTGCGCCGACGGTCAGGTCGTCGCGACGACATGTCGACAATTCCGGGAGCGGGTGGTCCGCGCCCCGAGTCGAGCCCTCCGGCCCGGCTCGGAAGGGTCAGAAGGAGTCAACGTCGAGGACGGCCGCCGCGAAGGCTTCCGGTGCTTCCTGCGGCACGTTGTGGCCGATGCCCTTCAGCGTCCGGTGGGCGTACCGGCCCGAGAACTTGGCGCGGTAGGCGGCTCCGTCCCCGGCAGGGGTGAACGGATCGGCCTCGCCGTCGAGGGTGATGGCGGGCACGCCGATCGTCGGGCCCGCGGCGAGCCGCCGCTCCAGACGGTCGTAGCGCGGATCGCCCATGGCGAGGCCGAGCCGCCAGCGGTAGTTGTGCAGGACGATGGCGACGTAGTCCGGGTTCTCGAAGGACGCGGCGGTGCGGCGGAACGTGGCGTCGTCGAAGTCCCACGTGGGGGAGTTGAACTCCCAGACCAGGCGGGCGAGGTCGTGCCGGTTCTCCTCCAGGCCGAGTCGGCCGCGCTCGGTGGCGAAGTAGTACTGGTACCACCATGCGAACTCCGCCTTCGGCGGCAGCGGCTTCTTGTTCGCGTCGCGGTTGGTGATCAGGTACCCCGTGACGGAGACCAGGGCCTTGCAGCGTTCGGGCCAGACCGCGGCGATGATGTCGGCGGTCCGCGACCCCCAGTCGTAGCCGGCCAGGACGGCCTTCTCGATCCGCAGGGCGTTCATGAGGGCGATGACGTCGAGCGCGACCACCGACTGCTGGGCGTTGCGGAACGCCCGGGGCGACAGGAAGCGCGTCGTTCCGTGGCCGCGCAGGTGCGGGACGATGACGCGGTATCCCTCGGCCGCCAGCAGGGGTGCGACGTCCACGTAGCTGTGGATGTCGTACGGCCAGCCGTGCAGGAGCACCACCGCGGGGCCGTCGGCGGGGCCGGACTCGGCGTAACCGATGTTCAGCACGCCGGCGTCGACCTGCTTGAGGGCTCCGAGGGAGGGGTGCGTCCCGCGAACCGGAGTGGGGGCGCCGCTGCCGGGCCCCGGCCGGTGGGGCGTCGCCGCCGCGGCGGGCTGTGACGCGAGGCCCGACAGCCCCGCGAGCGACGCCGCCGCAGCGCCCGCGCCGAAAACCTTGCCGAAGCTCCGCCTGTCCATCATTCCCAACCTTCTTTCCGTTTCCTGGGGTTCTGCCTCCGCAACCCTTACACGCACATGCGTCACCGGTCAAGGCGGTGACGCATGTAGGGGTGTGAGACTTTTCCGCAGATGGGGCGAGCGGGGGCGGTCGGGCGGGCGGCGGAACGGGATGACACGATGACCTCCGGTCGTGCCCGGCGCGTGCCGCCCGCGCGGCCGCCGGTCCCGGCCGGCCCGCTCGGGCACCGTGCGGCAACGTCGCCGCCGGACGGCCCATCACGCGGCTGCCGCGTCCGCAGGCGGTGGCATGCGTCCTCGTCGCTACCGTTGGAGTTCCCCATGTCCCACCGCACCGGCCTGATCCTCGACTTCGGCGGCGTCCTCACCACGCCGCTGCTGCCCGCCGTGCTCTCCTTCGAGCGGCGTGAAGGGCTGGCCGAGGGCGCCTGCATCACCGCGCTCTACCTCGACGAGGAGGGCACCCGGCGCACCCACGACCTCGAACGCGGTGCGATCACCCAGGAGGAGTGGAACGTCGCGGCGGCGCGCAGCCTCGGCGTGGCGCCCGACAACCTCATGGGCCGGATCTTCGCCGACCTGCGGCCCGAGAAGGCCCTGATCGACGCCGCGGCCGCCGCCCGGCGCGCCGGGGTGCGCGTCGGGATCCTGTCCAACTCCGTCGGCTTCGCGCCGTGGAACCTCTACGCGGGCCACGACCTGGAGGGTTCGTACGACGCGGTGGTCATCTCCGAGCACCACGGGATGCGCAAGCCGGAGCCGGCCATCTTCGAACTGGCCCTGGGCAAGCTCGGTCTGCCCGCCGAGGCCTGCGTCTTCGTGGACGACACCGAGGAGTACCTCGCGCCCGCCGCGGAGTTGGGGCTCGTGGGCGTCCACGCCAAGGACCCCGAGGAGACGATCGCGCGCCTGGCGGTCCTGCTCGGCGTCGCCCTGACCTGAGAAGCCGGAGGGGCGGGGCGGCGTCCGCGGCCCGCCCGTCGCCCCGCCCGTGCATGTCCGGGATCAGATCCCGGACGCCAGCCGCCGCAGGATGTGCTCCGCGGGCTCCGCGGTGGCGTGCCGGTAGCCCGTGCCCGCCCACAGGTGGATGCGCTCTGGATCGCCCGCGGCGGTGGCCGCCTTGCGCATCGGGCTGGTCAGGTGGTGCAGGGCCGGGTAGCCGACCGGTGCCGCGTCGGTGTGGCGGTCGGTGAACCCGTTGCGCAGCGCCCTCGCCGGGCGTCCCGTGAAGGCCCGGGTCACCACCGTCGCGGTGCGTGCCGGGTCGGCCAGCGCCGCCCGGTGTGGTGCGGACGTGCCGGCCTCCTCGGCGCGCATCAGGACGGTGCCGACCATGACCGCGTCGGCTCCGGCGTGCAGCGCACCGGCCACGGCGGCCGCTGTCGCCAGGCCGCCGGCGGCGACGAGCGGCAGCGAGGCCGCCGCGCGTACCTGTGCCAGCAGTTCCTCCAGTGGGACGGCCGCCGGTGTGTGCTGCGGGGTGAGCGTTCCGGAGTGCCCGCCCGCGGCGGAGGCCTGCACGGCCAGCAGGTCGGCGCCCGCCTCCGCGGCCGCCCGGGCCTCCGCGGCCGAGGTCACGGTCTGGACGACCAGGCTTCCGGCGGCGCGCAGCGCGGAGACGACCGAGGTCTGCGGGATGCCGAAGGTGAAGCTCACGACCGGCACCGGGTCGGAGAGCAGGAGGGCGACCTTGTCCGCCCAGTGGTCGTCGTCCTCGACGAGCTCCGCGGCCGGTGTGTCGATGCCGTGGGCCCCGGCGTCGGGCGCGATGGCCCGGGCGTAGCGCCGGAACGCGCCGGGGTCGACCGGGACGGGATTGGGCGCGAAGAGGTTGACGCCGAAAGGCACCCCCTCGGCCCTGACGGCGGCGATCTGCTCGGCCAGCGCCGCGGGGGTGCGGTACCCGCCGGGCACGAAGCCGAGGCCGCCGGCCCGGGCGGCAGCGGTGACCAGGGCGGCAGTGCTGGGACCGCCGGCCATCGGGGCGGCGAGGACAGGGGTGCGGACCCCGAGTGCGGCCAGTGGCGAGACCATGGTGTGCGTGTTCCTCCTGCGGGGCGGCGGCGCTCTTTCGCGCGCTGGGGCACGGTGGGATACGGGGCCGGAAGCCTGTCACCGGCGTCACCGAGGCCCGTGTCCGTCAGTGTACGGCCGCTCGACGCCGTTTAATAGACCGGTCGACTAGGGTTGTCGTGCGCGGTCCGGACGCCGCTCCGCACGCGGACCGGCGCCGCCCTTCCTACCGTTGAGCACAGAGGAGAACCGACATGAGCGCTGACCCGACGCACACGACGAACGACCCGATGCGCGAGGTGGTGTCCCGCTGGAAGGCCGCCTTCGATGGCCACCGGCCGGACGAGATGGCCGAGCTGTTCACCTCCGACGCCCTGTTCCAGGGCTTCGGGCCCGAGACCACGGCCGGCCGGGACGCCGTGCGCGCGTATTACGAGGCCGTGACGGAGGACCGCTGGGCGGACGTGGGGAACGTCCAGGGCTACCGCATCGGCGACCAGGTGGCCGGCGGCTTCGCCGACGTCGTCTTCCGGGGTGCGGCGGGCTGGGAGGCTTCGGTGCACCTCTCCCTGGTCCTGCAGCGGGAGGGCGACGCCTGGCTGATCCGCGCGTACCACGTCTCCCGCGTCCTCGCCGACCACTGAGTCCGCGAGAGCACCCGCCCACCGGGCGGGGCACGTTGCGAGGCTGCGCCTCCCAGCAAAGAGGGGACCGGTCGTGGCGCCGCCCCGGCCCGCGGGCGCAGGGTTGGGGGTACGGAGGGCCGGCGGTACGCCACCGGCCCGGCCGGGCGCCCGCCCGAAGCATGTCCGGCTGTTTTCCAGGTTCTAGAAAGGCAACACCGTGAAGGAGTTCCTGGTCGAGCTCACCACCACCGTTCCCGAGGGCACCGAGCAGGCCGAGGTCGACCGGCGTCGCGCGGCCGAGGCCGTCCGGGCCGGGGAACTGGCCGCCGCCGGGCACCTCGTCCGGCTGTGGCGTCCGGTGGGCGAACTGCGCAGCATCGGGCTGTGGCGCGCCGACGACGAGGCCGCCCTGTACGAGACGGTCCTCGGCACGCTGCCGCTGTGGCCGTGGATGTCGGCGGTCGTCACCGCCGTGCAGTCGCACCCCAACGACCCCGGAAGGGCGGACGGCGCCGTCTGACCCCGCAGCAGACGGCACCTGCCGCACGGCCCCCCGTCGCCCGGCCCGGTCGCGACGGGGGCCGTGGTCCGTACGGCCCAGTACCCGTTCGTCGAGGAATGTGTCATGAATGTGTCGATCCGCCCGGTAGCGGCGTCACCCGGCGGCCTCCCCGGCTCGCCATGGGCTCATGTGGCCCGGGCCGCTGCGGCGCTGGCGGCGGCGATGGGGGTCGGCCGCTTCGTCTACACCCCGATCCTGCCCCTGATGCAGGCCCAGGCCCGTCTGTCGGCCGGGGCCGGGGCCCACCTGGCCACCGCCAACTACGTCGGCTACCTCATCGGCGCGCTCGCGGGGACGTTCCTCCCGCGGCTGACGCGCTCGGCCGCCGTCCTGCGCGGCTCGCTGGTGATGCTCGTCGTGAGCCTGGCCGCCATGCCGCTCACCCGCACGACCGCGGTGTGGCTGGTGCTGCGCCTGGTCGCGGGCGCGGTGAGCGCAACGGTCTTCGTCATCGCCGTCAGCGCGCTCCTCGGGCGGCTCCGCGAGCACCCCGCCCACCTGCCCGGCTGGGGCTTCGGCGGGATCGGCGCCGGGATCGCGCTGTCCGGCCTGCTCGTCCTCGTGCTGCGCGGCTTCGCCGACTGGCGGGCCGCGTGGTGGGCGTCCGCCGTCCTCGCCGCGCTGCTCTCGGTGCCGGCGTGGACCATGCGGACGGATACCGCGTCGGCCCCGGCGGCCGTCGCGCCACCCGGAACGCGGGGCGAGGCGGCGCCGGCGCGCACGCACCGCTGGTTCGGCGCCCTGTTCGCCTCGTACACGCTGGAGGGTGTCGGCTACATCATCGCCGGCACATTCCTGGTCGCCGCGATCGACCAGGGCTCGCCCGGCCGACTGGGCACCGGGGCCTGGGTACTGGCCGGTGTGGCCGCCGTCCCCTCCGCGGCGCTGTGGGCGTGGCTGGGACGTCGCTGGTCGCGCCCGGACGTGCTGCTCGCCGCGCTGGTCGTCCAGGCGGCGGGGATCGCCCTGCCCGCCGCCGTCGCGGGCCCCGCCGCGGCGCTCGTCTCGGCGTTCCTGTTCGGAGCCACCTTCATCGGCGTGAGCACGGTGGCCCTTGCCGCCGGCACGCACCTGCGGTTCCCGCGCGCGGTGGCCCTGCTGACCGCTGGGTACTCGGTGGGTCAGATCCTCGGCCCCCTGGCCGTCGAGCCCCTGCTGCGCCACGGCTACCGGCAGGCGCTGGTCCTGGCGGCCCTCGTCGTCCTGGCCGCCGCCGCGGCGGCCGTCGTGCTGCGCGTCGGGTTCCCGCACCGCATGGAGCCGCCCGATGCCCGGGATGCGGCCGGCGACGTTGCCGGCGTCCATGCGCCGACTCAGGGCCTTTGACAGTTCTCGACCGGTCGTCTATTACCGGGTCTCATAGGAAACATCCCCTTTGGAGTAGGAACACCATGAGCGTTCAGGGTCAGAAGGTCGCGGTCGTGACGGGTGCCTCGCAGGGCATCGGTGCCGGACTGGTCGAGGGGTACCGCAAGCTGGGCTACGCCGTCGTGGCCACGTCGCGCGGCATCGGCGAATCGGCGGACCCGGACGTGGTCACGGTCCGGGGGGACATCGCCGAGTGGGAGACGGCCGAGCGTGTGATCGCCACGGCGGTGGAGCGTTTCGGCCGGGTGGACACGCTGGTCAACAACGCGGGCATCTTCGTCGCGAAGCCCTTCACGGAGTACACCGAGGAGGAGTACCGCGCCGTGCTCGGCATCAACGTCGACGGCTTCTTCCGCATCACGCAGCTGGCGGTGGAGCGCATGCTGCAGCAGGGCGGAGGCCACGTGGTGCAGATCTCCAGCAGCCTAGGCGACCAGGCGGACGCCCAGGTCACGTCGGTGCTGGCCTCGCTCACCAAGGGCGGCCTGCAGGCGGCGACCCGTGCGCTGGCGACCGAGTACGCGACCCAGGGGATCCGCGCCAACGCGGTGGCCCTGGGCACGATCAAGACCCCGATGCACCCCGTGGAGACCCACGAGTGGCTGGCCAAGCTGCACCCGGTCGGGCGCATGGGTGAGATCGAGGACATCGTCGAGGCGGTCCTCTACCTGGAGCGGGCCCCGTTCGTGACGGGTGTGACCCTGCCCGTGGACGGTGGGCAGACCGCCGGCCGCTGACCGGCCCGGTCGGTGAGCGTACGCGCTCACGGCGGCGGCCCCGGACCTGGTCCGGGGCCGCCGCCTTGTCGTCTTCGACGCGGCCACCGCCGTCGTCGCGGCCGGACATGCGGGGTTGCCGTGCTCCTCGCTGTGAACGGCACGCCTCGTCCCCGGTCCCCGTCCGTCGGTCCTTGCGGCCGGCTCCTCGGCCGCAACCAGAAAGGGCCGGCCAAGCGCCCTGGACAGTCGCCGGGTCTCCGAGCCTGACGGTGCGCGCCGGGAGCTGCGCGCCGGGGCGGGCGTATCTGCGGCACGGTCGGGGGCAGTGCGGAGAGCATGGCCTGGTCCCCGGCGGAACGGTGGGCGCCCGTGCCGGCAACCCTCGCCCGGACGCCGGACGCCGGACGCCGGACGCCGGACGCCGGACGCCTAACGCCGGACGCCGGACGCCGGTCGGCAGCTGCCGGCGGGCTGACGGCTTGCGCCGCGAACCCGCGGTGCCGCGTGCGGTGGAGCCCGGTACGGCAGCGACGAACAGGCCCCGCTGGGCATGTGACGCCGAGCGGGCCGCCGCGTCCGCCGGTGCGGCCGGCGGCACACGGCCCGGGCGCGAGCGAAGCTCGCCCCGCCCCTCCTGTCGTCGAGGGTGACGGGCGGCCTCGACGACCGGAGGGGTCAGCGGGGCGGTGTTCCGCTGCCGCGGGAGGAGCGCGGCGCCCCGCGAGCACCGCGGGGACGTCGCGACCGTCTCCGGGAGGTGCCGCACGGCCGAGCGCCGGCGCACCCGTCGCGGCGGACCCGACGCCGAGCGTCAGGACAGGGCCGCGGCGTGGTCCTCCCAGGCCTGGGTGAGGGCGCGGGTGAACAGCTCGGCGGGCTGCAGGCCGGTCACGCCGTACTTGCGGTTCAGCACGAAGAACGGCACGCCGCCGGCACCGAGTTCCGCGGCCAGCCGCTCGTCGGCCCGGACCTCCTGGGCGTACGCGTCCGGGTCGGCGAGGACGGCGTCGGCCTCTTCCCGGTCGAGTCCCGCCTCGACGGCCAGGTCCAGTTGGGTCTCCCGGTCGTAGACGGAGCGCTCGTCCGCGAAGTTCGCCCGGAAGGCGAGGTCGAGAAGTCGCTGGTGCGTACCGCGCGCCTTGGCGAGGTGCAGCAGACGGTGAACGTCGAAGGTGTTTCCGTGGACGCGGCCGCCGATCCGGAAGCCGAGGCCTTCGGCGCGGGCCTCGGTCGCGGCCCGCTCCTCCCGGGCGACCTGCTGTTCGCGGGTGCGCCCGTACTGCGCGGCCACGGCATCGATGATCGGTGTCGTGCCGTTTCGGGCGTCCGGGTTCAGCTCGAATGAGCGGTGCACGACCTCGACGCCGTCGCGGTGCTCGAAGCCGGCGAGGGCCCGCTCGAAGCGTGCCTTGCCGACGTAGCACCAAGGGCAGGCGATGTCGGTCCAGATCTCGACGCGCATAGTGCCGCATCTCCCTGTTCATCGGTTCGGTTCGGGTGTGGGGGGAGTGTGGGGGGTGTGGGGGGTGTGGGGGGTGTGGGGTGTGGGGGGCGTGGGGGGTGTACGGGGGCGGGGCCGCGCGGCCCGGGGGGCGGGGGCCCGGGGCGCGCGGCGCCGCCGGCGGCGGGCCGGGGCGGCGGGGGCCGGCGCCGCGGGGCCCGGGTGCGGGGGCCCGGGGTCGCGCGGCGCCGCTGTCGGCGGGATGCCGGGAGGGGTCAGGCCGCTGCCTTGAGCTGTGCGGCGACCCGGACGACCCGCTCGGCCTGCACGCGGGCCGCGGTGCGGGTGACCTCGTCCACGGGGTTGTTGCCCTGGCCGTCCACGTGGGAGGTGCCGTAGGGGTTGCCGTCGACGAACTTGGACGGCTGGGTGAAGCCCGGAGTGACCGTGATCCCGCCGAAGTGGTGGATCGAGGTGTAGAGGGACAGCAGGGTGGCCTCCTGGCCCGCGTGCGCGGTGGCGCTGGAGACGAAGGCGCTGTAGACCTTGTCGGTCAGCTTGCCCTCGGCCCACAGACCGCCCAGCGTGTCGATGAACTGCTTGAGCTGCGCCGAGACGTTGCCGAAGCGGGTGGGGGTGCCGAAGATGACGGCGTCGGCCCAGTCGATGTCCTCGGGCGTGGCGTGCTGGACGTGCCCGTTCGCCGCGTGGTGGGCGGCCCAGGCCGGGTTGCTGTCGATGGCTGCCTGGGGGGCCAGCTCGGCCGTCTTGAGCAGGCGGACTTCGGCGCCCGCCTTGACGGCGGCGTCGTGCAGTTCCCTGGCGATCTCGGTGATGGTGCCGGTCGACGAGTAGTAGACGATGGCGAGCTTGACGGGGGTGGCCACAGGGGCACTCCGTTTCTGTCTTTGCGTTTCATGGGGGGATCGACCGGTACTAACCGACCGGTCGCCTAAACGAAGCTAGACGACCGGTCGACAACTGTCAAAAACCGGGGGGACCCCGAAGTGCCGGTCCTTGGGGCTCTTTGACCCGTCAAGGAGCTACAGTGTGGGAATGGCACCCAGGAAGCAGCAGTTGAAGCCCCTCAGCGCGAGTGAGGAAGCGTTCGTGCGCGAGGTGGGCCGCGTGCTCATGGAGCTGCCGCGTGCCGTCGACGCCGACATGATCGAGGGTGCCGGGCTGCCGCTCTCCGAGTACTCGCCGTTGATGTACCTGTCGGAGACCCCGGGGCGTGCGATGCGAATGAGCGAACTCGCCGCCGCGTGCAGTCTCTCCCTGAGCGGCATGACCCGCGTCGTCATCCGGCTCGAGAAGCACGGCTGGGTGGAACGCGTCAAGTGCGCCGAGGACGGCCGCGGGTGGAACGCCGTGCTCACCGATGCCGGGCTCGAGCGCCTGGAGCAGGCCTGGCCCACCCACCTCGCCAGCGTGCGGCGCCACCTCGTCGACCACTTCCGCGGCCATGACCTCGCCGCGCTGACCGTCGCGCTGCGGCACGTGGCGAGCGACCAGGCGGACCGCGCCTGACCAGGCCACCCCGGCTGGGGTGGAGGCCGCGCGCCGGCCACCGTGCGTATCCGGCGCCGAGGCGTGGCCGGTGCGCGCGTGGCGGGCGACTCGGCCTTCACGTCAACGGTGAAGAGCCCGACGGCCACGCGCTCTTGCCCGCTTGTCCGTCACCTGTCAGAATGGTGACATGATGCATGTGTTCAAGTGCGGACTGCCCGTGCTGGACTTCGTGGGCACCCTCCGGCGCCGCCGCAACCCGGACCCTCAGGAGATGCTCGGCACTCCGGAGAGCCTGGACGCCTGGTTCCGCGAGTCGGGGCTCGTCGACGGGGATGTAGGCGCGCAGCCGTCCGACGTGGTGGCGGCGATCGCCCTCCGGGAGGCGATCTTCTCGCTTGTCGGATCCGCTCTGAACAAGCAGGGCTACGAGGCCGACGCGCTCGCTCTCCTCAACGCGACGGCGCGCATGCCGTCCGCGGTCCCGCAGCTCACCAGGGACGGGCGCCGGGTCGAGGCGACACCGCAGCAGGCCCTGTCGTCGCTGGCCCGCGAGGCGGTGCGGCTGCTCAGCGGCCCGGACGCGGAGTTGGTCAAGGAGTGCAGCAGGCCGGAGTGCACCCAGATCTACCTCGACCGCTCCCACGGCAGCCGCCGCGAGTGGTGCGCCATGGACCCCTGCGGCAACCGCGTGAAGGCGGCCGCGTACCGCGCGCGGAAGAAGGCGGCGGCGGGCCGTTCCTGACCGCGCGGCCTCCGGCTCCGCGTTCGCCACGCGGCCGCCGGCCGTGCGGAACGTGTCGCTGGCCGACGCGTGCATGCTGAGACGTACGCCGCCCGGTCGGCCTGACCCGCTGAGGGGCCCGGCCGACCGGCGGCGTACGTGTGCGGCACCGGGCTCGTTCAGCGCTCCCGCGCGTGCTTCGTCGCCGGTCGGTCCTCCTCCAGCCAGTGGGCGTGCCACCGTCTCGCCCAGCCGAGCGACACATACCCCGTGCGCATCCCGAGCCGGGCCTCCGGGTCACGGAGCGCCTTGCGGATGTGTCCGATCACCACCAGGGCGAGAGCCCAGGCCAGGACGTCGTGCACGAAGATCGCGCTGGTGCGGGAGACCGCCGGCAGCAGGTTCGTGAACCACATCAGCAGCCCGGTGGCCGTCATGACCAGTACCGCCCCCGCGAGCCATCCCGCGTAGAGCTTCTGGCCGGCGTTGAACTTGCCGGCGGGCCGGAGGTCCGGTGCGGTCAGGCGCTTGCGCGCCGCGCGCAGCCAGCGCTTGTCGTACGCGGCGAACCGGTTCAGCCGGCGCAGGTCGGCCCGGAAGGCCGGGGAGAGGAGGCCCAGCAGGAGGGGCAGCGGCAGCGCGATCCCCGACCATTCGTGGACCGTCGCGACCAGATGGCGGCGCCCCACGAGCTGGGCCAGCGGCCCCAGGTACAGGCAGGCGGCGGTCGTCAGGCACAGCAGCATCAGCAGACCGGTGCCGCGGTGCACCCAGTGCTCGGCCCGGGTGAACCGCAGCACGCGCGCGGACTGCTCAGGCGGCCTGTGCGTCGCCACGCCGGTCTTCCCCGTCGAGCCAGCCGTCGAGGTCATAGCCGTACTCCTCCCAGTAGCCGGGGATGACCTCGTCGGTCACGGTGATCTCGGACAGCCATTTGGCCGACTTGTAGAAGTACATCGGCGCGGCGTACAGCCTGACGGGTCCACCGTGCTCATGACTGACCGGCTTGTCCTGCATCTTCAGGGCGACCAGCATGTCGGGGCGGCGTGCCTGATCGAGGGTCAGGCTCTCGCGGTAGACGCCGTCGAAGCAGGTGAAGTGGAGCGCCTTGCCCTCGGGGCGCACCCCCGCGGCGTCGAGCAGGACCGACAGCGGCACACCCTCGAAGGGTGTGTCCGCCACCCGCCAGCCGTCGGTGCACTGCACGTCGCGCACCACCCGCTTCTGCGGGAGCGCGCCGAGCTCGTCGAGTGTGTACGTGCGCGGACGGTCGACCAGACCGTTGACCTTCAGCCGGTAGGTCCGCGCGTCCTTGCGGGGCACCGAGCCCACGACGCTGTAGTAGCGGAAGCCGCCCGGGTTGGGCAGGACCCCGGTCAGTCCGGTGGGGTCCGCCTGCGAGGCGGCGCCGAGGAAGCCCTCCCAGCCACGCTGGAGCCAGGGTGCGGCGGCGACGCCGGCGGCTCCCGCGCCGAGCATGCCGAGCATGGTGCGGCGGGCCACGGGGGCCCCGCGCCCCTGCCGTCGGTTCTCCTGGTCGGGCACGGTCACCACGCTCCCTTCGGCGAGACGGAATCGGCGGCCGGCTCGTCGATGACGCGGAGCGTCGCTCGGCTGTCTTCCCGGAGGGCCCACCTCGTCGAGGCTCCGGCGACGCGCAGCCCCTCGTGTGCGCGGACCCCCGGGAGCGACCGCGGCCATGGGAGAGCAAGCAGCGTCGCCTCCGGTGCCCCGGGCCCGCCTGCCCTCACAGGGAGGACGCGGTAGACGGCGTCCTCGGACAGGCGAGCGGCCCGCACGCGGCCGGCCGTTCCCGCACCCACCACGACGTAGTCGTATTCCACAGCCGAGCTCACGCGGCCTCTCCTTTTCCGGCGACGCGACGACCATCTCGTCACCTTTTGAAGTGGTGATGACCTTCGCACGAGGAAAAGTCACCTGTCAAGGTGGTGACGCATTTCACGGAGTGGACCACCGGTTCACAGGTGGTGCGGAAATGCCCGGTTTGGGGACGTTGTGTCCTCGCACTTATTTGCATGGTGCAGCGCGTCCCTGATCTACTCCTTGGCGCAACAACCGCTGTCGGCCGGGGTTTACGGCTCTCGGCGTAAGCCCGTCCGACAGGAAGAGGATCTTCGTGAGCTTCCACTGTCGGGGCGGTGACGTACAGGAGTGTGGTGCGTCGGCCGCTTCGCCGGTGCGGACCGCACCCTCCTTCTCGTCCCCGTGTGCTCCGGCGGCAGCGGGAGTTGTGGTGGACCCCCGGATCCCGGCTGATGGGCCACGGGCCGGGACCGCGCGCCGGTGTGCCGCAGGCCGAGGCGGGTCGGCGCCTGCGCCGGCCGTCCGGCCGGGAGACGCACGGCGCACCGCGCAAGACGGCTCCATGATGGCGGCGCCTTCCTTTTCCTTCCCGCGAATGCGCCATGACTGGGATTCGCGGGTCATTCCCCAGGCGGCGCCGCGTCAGATCGCGGCGTCGCCTGGGGAATAGCCCCTTTCAAGATTTGGGATAGTTCATGACATCAGAAACTTCCACCCGTCGGCACGCCAAGCGGCGCAGGCCCGGCCTGCTGGCCGCGGCCGGCGCGCTGGTGGTCGCGGGCGCGGTGGCCGTGCCGCTGACGGCACAGGCCACCGGAGCGTCGGCGGACGCCGCGCGGCAGCGCGACTTCGCCGCGGCGGCCGACGAGTACCACGTGCCGGAGCAGGTGCTGCTGGCCGTGGCGTACCAGGAGTCGGCATGGGACGGGCACGCCGGCCGGCACAGCGCGAGCGGCGGCTACGGCCCCATGCACCTGACCGACGTCACGCCGGAGATGGTGGCCGGCGGCGACGCGGGGGCGGCCGGCCGCAGCGACATCGCGTCCTTCGTCGCCGACCCGGCCCAGCACACCCTCCAGGCCGCGGCGAAGCTCACCGGCCTGTCCGCTCGGGAACTGCGCGACGACCCCGCCGCCAACATCCGCGGTGGCGCGGCCCTGCTCGCGTCGTACCAGAAGGCCGCGGGCGGATCCACCTCCGCCGGCGCCGGTGACTGGTACGGGGCGGTCGCCCGGTACAGCCAGGCCTCGGGGGCGCAGGGCGCCAAGGCGTTCGCGAACCGGGTCTTCGCCACCCTGGCGAAGGGCGCCGCCCGTACGACAACGGACGGGCAGCGGGTCAGCCTCGCCGCCATGCCGCAGGTCAGGCCCGCCACGGGCCAGTTGGCGAAGCTTCGCCTGAAGTCCGCGGCCGTCGCGGACACCGAGTGCCCCGCCACCGTGGACTGCACCTTCGTGCCCGCGGCGTCGAGCAACGGCCAGGTCTCCGACCGGCCGGCCAACGGCATCCGGATCGACACCATCGTCATCCACGACATCGAGGGCTCGTACGAGTCGGCCATCGCCACCTTCCAGGCCCCGGGCAGTTCGACCGCCTCGCACTACGTGATGCGGTCCTCGGACGGCGCGGTGACGCAGATGATGCCCACGAAGGACATCGCCTTCCACGCGGGCAACTACTCGGCCAACATGCACTCCATCGGCATCGAGCACGAGGGCTACGCCGCGCACGGCGCCGACTGGTACACCGAGGCGCAGTACGAGGCCACCGCCGAGCTGGTGAAGTACCTGGCCGCGCGCTTCGACATCCCGCTCGACAGGCAGCATGTCATTGGACATGACAACGTTGTCGGACCGAGCTCCTCCCTTGTCTCCGGCATGCACTGGGACCCGGGCACGGCCTGGGACTGGGAGCACTTCATGACCCTCCTCGGTGCCCCCGCGGAGGGCAAGCGCGGGGTCGGCGACGTCGGCTCGGTGGTGACCATCGCCCCCGGCTTCCAGGGCAACCGGCAGACCGTCGAGATCTGCCCCAGCGACGACCCGACCGGTGCCACCCCCGAATGCACCAAGGTGACGCAGCCGTCGAACGCCCTGTTCGTGCGGACCGCCCCCAGTGACACCGCGCCCCTCTTCGGGGACCAGGCGATCCACTCCGGCGGCAACGGCACCGACCGCGTCAACGACTGGGGCAACACCGTGCAGGCCGGCCAGCAGTTCGTGGTCGCCGGCAAGCAGGGCCCCTGGACGGCGATCTGGTTCAGCGGCGCGAAGGTGTGGTTCCACAACCCGCAGGGCGCCAACACCCTCGTGGCGCGCGGCGGTTACACCATCGTCAAGGCCGGCGAGACGCCCGCCAAGGTGTACGGCTCCAGCTACCCCGACGCCGCGGAGTACCCGGCCGGCTACGGCGCCTCCACCCAGGCCCCGCTGAGCATGTACTCCGTCCCGTCCGGCCAGGCGTACGTCGCCACCGCGGCGCCGGCGCTCACCGACGACTACTTCAAGAGCGACGGCAAGGTCGTCTTCGGCGCCAAGAAGATGTACACGATCCAGTACAACCACCGCACCGCGCTGGTGTACGCGAACGACGTCATCGCCACCGAGCGCCCCGCGCACAACGGTCGCTGACGCCCGCACGACGCACTGAGGGTGGGGCCCGTGAGCCACGGCTTCCGGGCCCCACCCGCGTCCGGGACCCCTGCCCTTCCCGCCCTTCGCCCGCGCCGAATCGCGCGGGCGGGCACCCCGGTGAGCGGGACTCACCGACCGCACCACTTCCGGAGTCACAGGTGCGCACAGCACTCCTGCCCGCAGCACTCGCCACCGCCGCCCTCGGTGTGTCCGCCGTCGCCTGCGCGGACACCCCCCGCCCCGCGGACACCCCCCGCCCCGACCCCGCGACCTCCGGGGCGTTCGCACCGGACCTGCGGGTGGGAGCCGTCTGTTCCGCCCGCTTCGACTTCGCCACCGACGTCTCCTGCGGTCTGGTGGGACTCGGCGACGTCCGCTTCGACTGCGCGGACCATGGGCGGCACTCCTGTGCCAGGACCCGTTCCGTGACGGTCCAGAACATCGGCGGGAGCGTCGTGCGACTGGTGGCGGTCAGTGGGTCGGCACCGGGGGAGCGGCACGAGACCGTTTCCCGCGCGTTGCGGACCGGGGCGCGGGTCGTCGTGGCACCGCGGGCCGGCGACCGCTACCTCTTCGACGTCCTCCTGCGTGCGCGGACCGGTTCGGCGGCGGTGGCGGTCGTCGCGATCTCCTGAGACGGCGGGGTGGGCCCGGCGGAGGCGGGAGTTGGGGGTGTGGTTAACATATGAGCACCGCCTAGCTCGAAAGATAAGCCTGTGACTGTCAATGACGACGCGTTCACCGACTGGAAGTGCCGCGAGGAGATCGCGGAATCGATGATCCCGATCATCGGGAAGCTGCACAGGGAGCGGGACGTGACCGTCCTGCTGCACAGCCGCTCCCTGGTGAACACGTCGGTGATCAGCATCCTCAAGGCCCACCGCTTCGTCCGGCAGATCGCCGGGGAGGAGCTCTCCGTCACCGAGACGATGCCGTTCCTGCGGGCCCTCACCACGCTCGACCTCGGCCCGTCCCAGATCGACCTCGGCATGCTCGCCGCGACCTACCGGTCCGACGACCGCGGGCTGTCCGTCGAGGAGTTCACCGCCGAAGCCGTCGCGGGCGCCATGGGCGCCGGCAAGATCGAGCGCCGGGAGCCGCGTGACGTCGTCCTCTACGGCTTCGGCCGCATCGGCCGCCTTCTGGCCCGGCTGCTGATCGAGAAGGCCGGCTCCGGCAACGGCCTGCGGCTGCGCGCCATCGTCGTCCGCAAGGGCTCCGGGCAGGACCTCGTCAAGCGCGCCTCGCTGCTGCGCCGCGACTCCATCCACGGTCAGTTCCAGGGCACGATCACCGTCGACGAGGCGAACGGCACGATCATCGCCAACGGCAACGTGATCAAGGTGATCCACGCCGACGATCCGGCATCGGTGGACTATCCGGCGCACGGCATCAAGGACGCCATCCTCATCGACAACACGGGCAAGTGGCGGGACCGCGAAGGCCTTTCGCAGCACCTGCGCCCCGGCATCGACAAGGTCGTCCTGACCGCCCCGGGCAAGGGCGACGTCCCCAACGTCGTACACGGGGTCAACCACGACATGATCAAACCGGACGAGCGGATCCTGTCCTGCGCCTCCTGCACCACCAACGCGATCGTGCCGCCGCTGAAGGCGATGGCCGACGAGTACGGCGTCCTGCGCGGCCACGTCGAGACGGTGCACTCGTTCACCAACGACCAGAACCTGCTGGACAACTACCACAGCTCCGACCGCCGCGGACGGTCGGCACCGCTCAACATGGTCATCACCGAGACCGGCGCCGCCTCGGCGGTCGCCAAGGCGCTGCCCGACCTCAAGGCGAAGATCACCGGCAGCTCCATCCGCGTGCCGGTGCCGGACGTCTCGATCGCGATCCTCAGCCTGCAACTCGCCCGCGAGACGACCCGCGAGGAGGTCCTCGACCATCTCCGCGAGGTGTCGCTGACCTCGCCGCTCAAGCGCCAGATCGACTTCACCAGCGCCCCCGACGCGGTCTCCAGCGACTTCATCGGCTCGCGCCACGCCTCGATCGTCGACGCCGGCGCGACCAAGGTCGACGGCGACAACGCCATCCTCTACCTCTGGTACGACAACGAGTTCGGCTACTCGTGCCAGGTCATCCGGGTCGTCCAGCACGTCTCCGAGGTCGAGTACCCGACCTACCCGCACCCGCGGACCTGATGTTCGCGCGCGCCGGTGCGCGCGGGGGCCCCGACCGCATAGCCTTGCGCGCGGGCCGGCGGGCCGGCGGGGCGGCCCGCAGCACGGGCGGCCCGCGGCACGGCGCGGCCCAGTGCACCGGGCCGGCCCGGTGGGCACCTCGTGCGGGCCGCCCGCTCCACCCATCCTGGGCGGCGCGCAGCGCGCTCGCGGCGAATTCGTGGTGGCCGGGAGGCGGTTGCGAGGCGTGCCGCCCTCGCCGAGGCGGCCCGCCCGTTCGCGGCCCGCACCGGCCGGTCCCCGGCTTCCGGCGAAATGCGCGTCCCGGCGGTGGCGGCCGCAGGTCACCGCGGGTGCGCGGGTGAAGTACCTTAAGGAACGTCTGGTTTGGCTTGCGGGATCGAGGTCGTACGACGTGCTGGTGGCGGATCGGTATCGCTTGGACGCGCCCATCGGCCGCGGCGGCATGGGCGAGGTGTGGCGGGCGACCGACGAGGTCCTGGGACGTCCCGTCGCGGTCAAGCTCCTGCTCGGAGACGGCTCCGACCCCTCGGCGGCCGCGCGGTTCCGGTTGGAGGCGCAGACGGCGGCGCGCCTGGGTCACCCGCATGTCGTGGGCGTCTTCGACTTCGGGGCCTGGGACGGGCGGTTCTTCCTCGTCATGGAACTGGTCGAAGGCGACAGCCTGGCCCAGTTGCTGGAGGCAGGGCACCGGCTGGGCGCGGACCACGCGGCGGTCGTCGCCGCGCAGGCCGCGGCGGGACTGGCGGCCGCCCACCAACAGGGCATCGTGCACCGCGACATCAAGCCGGGCAACCTGATGCTCGACGCCGCCGGATCGCTCAAGATCGGCGACTTCGGGATAGCCCGGTTCGTCGACGATCCGGCCGCCGGGCTCACCATGACCGGGCAGATCGTCGGCACCAGCCTCTACCTCGCCCCCGAGCGGGCCCTGGGCCGGACCGCGGGGCCGGCCTCCGACGTCTACGCCCTCGGGTGCGTCGTCTACCAACTCCTGACGGGCCGTGCGCCGTTCCAGGGTGACAGCCCGACGGCCCTGCTCTACCAGCACATCGACAGCGCGCCCGTACCGCCCTCACAGCTGGGCGTCGAGCTGCCCTCCGCCTTCGAGGACTACCTGCTCCGTCTGCTGGCCAAGCAGCCGGAGGACCGGCCGACGGCCCAGGACGTGGCCGACTGGTTCCGCACCGACGCGTGGCGGGCGCAAGCGGCCTCGTCCCCCGCCCCTGACGCCCGGCCGCACGGCCCTTCGCGGGGCGCCCCGCACGGCGCGTTCGCCGGGGCCGGTGCGGCGGCGACCGTACGGCCGCCGGCGACGCCGCCCGTGCGCGCCGCGCGCCCGGCGGCGGCCAGGCGGCGGGCCGCGCCGGCGCAGCGTCGCAGCCCCGGCGAGTTTGTCCGCTACCGGCCCCGCGTCGCGAGCGTCATCGCCGGGGCGGTGGCCTTCGTGGTGGCGGTGATCCTCGGCATGGTCTGGTTCGCACCGGAGAACGGCTCCGCCAAGACGCCCACCGGCGGTCCGAGCGCGACGTCCACGCAGGGTTAGGCGCCGACGCCCCGGTCCGGCAGGCGGTCCGGCCGACCGGGTGGCGGCCACGGGCGCCGGTGACACAGGGCGAGCGATGCCGGTCGGCCCCCGCCTCCCGCGCCCGGTGTCGCCGGCGCCCGCGGCGACCAACCCCGACGATCCGCGCGCCGAGCAGCACGCGGTAGGCCACGAACGGCGTGAAGCTGTGTCGCGAGCCGCACACGAGGAACGGGCGAAGGCCGCGCGGCCCACGGCGCAGGCGTCCCGGTGGCGCGCAGCGTCGGTCCCCCGGCGGAGGCGGCCCCGGCGCCGATGGTGCCAGGGTCTGCGCCTCTCGGGAGGGCCAGGGCGAAGGGGCAGCGGGCGGCCGCCTCACGGCTCGCAGCCGGGGAAGCGTCCCGCGCTGACCGTGCCGCCCGCAGCACACGCCCGGGACGAGGGCGGGAGCGGGTGAAGCCGTAGCCGAGGGAGGCGGGGAGGTCACGAAACGCCCGGATGGCGCAGCGGGCTCACCGCGCGCGGCGCAGGTCAGGGCGGCGCCAGCCGGGCCGTCGCCATTGACGGCTGCCTTTGCGCTTCCTTTACGATGGGGACGTCTGCCGTACCGAGACGAAGAAGGAGCCGCGGTTCCCGCGATGGACCATCCCCCGAGTACCGACCGTGTCAACCCCCGAGAAGCCCGCCGAAGCGTGGGAAGGGGGGTGACACGGTGACCGAAGTCCTGCTGCTCCTGTCGGCCCTGCTGCTGACCCTGGCCTGCGCGGTGTTCGTCGCGGCGGAGTTCTCCCTGACCACGGTGGAGCGCGGTGAGCTGGAACGTTCCGCGGCCGCCGGTGAGCGGGGCGCGGACGGCGCCCTCAAGGCGGTGCGGCGGCTGACACTCCAGCTCTCCGGCGCACAGCTGGGCATCACGGTGACCTCGCTGGTCATCGGCATGCTGGCCGAGCCGTCGCTGGCGGTGCTGCTGAGCGGCCCGCTCGAGGCCGTCGGCCTGCCCGAAGGGGCCGCGGCCACGACCGGAACCGTTGCGGGCGTCGTCGTCTCGACCGTCGTGCTGATGGTGCTCGGCGAGCTGGTCCCCAAGAACTGGGCGATCTCCAGCCCCCTGTCCGTCGCCAAGGTGGTGGCCGGGCCGCAACGCGGCTTCACCGCGGCCTTCTCGCCACTGATCAACCACCTCAACGGCGCCGCGAACCGCCTGGTCCGCCGCTTCGGCCTGGAACCGGCCGAGGAACTGGCCTCCGCCCGCACGCCGGACGAGTTGCGGGCGCTGGCCCGGCACTCGGCCGCCGAGGGTGTGCTGGAGCCCGACTCCGCCGAGCTCTTCGTCCGCACGCTCCACCTGAGCGAACTGACCGCGGAGAACGTGATGACCCCCCGCGTGGACGTACGGGCCCTGGAGGCCCACGCGACCGCCGCCGACGCCGCCGCCCTGTCGCTGTCCACCGGTCTGTCGCGCTTCCCCGTGTACCGGGACAGCCTCGACGAGGTCGTCGGCACCGTCCACATCCGCGATGTGCTGGCCCTGCCGGCCGGTGCGCGCGCCACCACACCCGTGGGCGCCCTGGCCACCGCTCCGCTGCTCGTCCCCGACAGCCTGCCGGTGAACCGGCTGCTGGACCGGCTGCGCGGCCGCCGCACCATGGCCGTCGTCATCGACGAGTACGGCGGCACGGCCGGTGTGGTCACCGTCGAGGACGTCGTGGAGGAGGTCGTCGGCGACGTGCGCGACGAGCACGACCCCCAGCGGCGGCCCGACCTCGTTCCCGCGGCCGACGGGTCGTGGGAGGCCGACGGCAACGTACGGATGGACCAGCTCGCCGGCATAGGCCTGGTCACCACAGCCGGCCCGTACGAGACCGTCGCCGGTCTGCTGGCCGCCGCCCTCGGCCGGATCCCCGCCCAAGGCGACGTCGCCGAGGTCGGCGGCTGGCGCCTCACCGTGCTCAGCGTCGACCACCACGTGGCCGAGCGGGTTTTGGTCGCCCGGGTCGCGGTGGACGCCCGATGACCGTGCTGCAACTGGCCGTCGGCGCCCTGACCCTGCTGACCAACGCCTTCTTCGTGGGCGGCGAGTTCGCCCTGATCTCCGTACGGCGCAGCCAGATCGAGCCGCGCGCGCAGGGAGGCGACAAGCGTGCCCGCACCGTGTTGTGGGGCCTGGAGCACCTGTCCGCCCTGCTGGCCACCGCGCAGCTGGGCATCACCGTCTCCTCGCTGGTGCTGGGCGCGGTCGCCGAGCCCGCCATCGCGCACCTGCTGGAGCCCGGCTTCGAGGCCGCGCACGTCCCGCACGCGCTGGTGCACCCGATCTCGTTCGTGATCGCCCTCGCGGCGGCCACCTACCTGCACATGCTGGTCGGCGAGATGGTGCCCAAGAACATCGCGCTGGCCGCGCCCGAGCGCTCGGCACTGCTGCTCGGCCCGCCGCTGGTGGCTGTCAGCCGGGCGCTGCGGCCGGTGGTCTTCGGTGTCAACGCCTTCGCCAACGCCCTGCTGCGGCTGCTGCGCGTCGAGCCGAAGAACGAGGTCGCGGCGGTCTTCACCGAGGCCGGACTGGCCCGCCTGGTTCAGGACTCCAGCGCCGCGGGCCTGCTCGACGCCACGGGCGGCGAGCGCCTGCGCGACGCCCTGGAACTGGGCAGCCGTCCGGTGGGGGAGATCCTGGTGCCGGCCGACCGTATGGTCACCGTGGGCGAGCGGGTCACCCCGGACGAGCTGGAGCGGACCGCTGTCGCCTCCGGCTACTCGCGGCTGCCGGTCACCGGCGCTCACGGAAGCGTCCTGGGCTTCCTCCACATCAAGGACACCCTGGGCGTCGCCGAGCGGAACCGCCCCTTCCCCCCGGGCGCCTTCCACCCCGTCATCCGGCTCCGGCCGGCCACCCCGCTGGACGACACACTCACCGCCCTGCGGGTCGCGGGCACCCATCTGGCCGCGGTCACCGGGGACGACGGCGCACTTCTCGGCTACGTGACCATGGAGGACGTCCTCGAGGAGCTCGTCGGCCCCGCCACCGAGGTGGAGGAGGCGGCGGCCTGAGACCCGGGCCCCCTGGGACCCGGCCCGCCACCCGGCCTCCTCGTGCCGGGGACGTGCCCCGCGCGCCGCGGCGGTCTCGGGCCTCTCCAGGGCCGCGGAGGAACGGCGGACCACCACGCGCGTCGGGACAGGCGACCCGCGGGTCCGCCACCGCGCACCGGCCGGGCCCGTCCAGCTCCTTCCGGCCGGGCCGGGCGCGGGGCGGCCTCAGCAGGGCGCGCCGGTCACGGCGTCCCGCATCTCCCGGGCCGGGTTTCCGCCCCAGCGGGCCCGCTCCGGTACCTCCTCGCCCTTCATCAGGAAGGAATCGGGCGCGAGGACCGTCTCGTCGCCCATCGTCACGCCGTAGTGGACGAGGGCCCCGACGCCGACGGTGCAGCGGTCGCCCAGGGTGGTGCGGTCCGACTTGAAGGTGCCGTCCTCCTGCGAGTGGCACTGGATCCGGGTGCCCTCGTTGAGGACGCACCCGTCCCCGATGGCGACCAGCGACCGCTCCGGCACGTAGCAGCCGTCGTCGAAGACCCGGCTGCCGATGCGGACGCCGAGCAGCCGCCACACCAGGGTCTTGAAGGGCGTGCCGTTGAACATCGCGATGGCCTCGGTCGGATTGGTGATCTTCCAGTAGCGTTCGTGCCGCCAGAAGGGGCGTTCGTAGATGGAGCAGTACAGCGGCCGCAGACCCCGCGGGCCCGCGGTGGCGCGTTCGGTGAGCACCATGCCCGCGACGGCGAACAGCACGGTGAGGACGTTGGCGAGGGCGATCACCGCGGGGCCGAGCGTGTCGTAAAGTTCCGCGGCGGCCGACACGACGAGGGTGACCGCGAAGAAGAACAGCCATCGCGCCCCCAGGTGCAGGGCCATGGTCGCGGCGTTGTGCCGGTTCTTGGCCGCGAGACGGCGCCGGAAGGTCGCGCGGTCCTTGACGAGGTGGTCGAACCTGCTGTCCCGCAGGACGGACCGGGGGATCTCGAAGCTGGGCGAGCCCAGGAGTCCGACACCCTCACGGACCTCCCCGTCCAGCGGGACCATCACCTTGGTGGCCAGCAGGCAGTTGTCGCCGGTCCTCGCCCCGGCGGGGAAGGCGATGTAGTTGCCCAGGAAGTTGCGCGGGCCGATCGACACCTCGGACACGTGGAAGGAGGAGCCGGTGTAGTCGGTGTTGATCACCGACAGCCCGTCGGCGACCATCGTTCCCCGGCCGACGCCCGTCAGGCGCGGGGCGTCCTGGCGTACCGTGAGGCCGAAGTTGGAGCCGGTCTGCTCGACGTCGCCCAAGTCGTAGCCGAGGCGGCCGAGGTAGGACACGATCGCCGAGCTGTCGCCGAACAGCACCTTGTGGAACCGCCGGTTGGTCAGAAAGCCGATGGCACGGTGCACCCCGTAGTGCAAGCCGAACAAGGGGTAGTCCCTGCCCGGCCGGACGAAGCGGCTCAGCAGGCGTGGGACGGTCACCGAGAGCAGCGCACCCAGGACGACGGCGCCGAAGAAGAGCATCGCGGAGGCGGCCAGCGCGTCGGCGTAGAACGTCCAGCCGGTCAGCCCCGTGGGCCCGGGCTCCAGCAGGGCGCTGAACTGCGGGACCGCGGCGAACAGCAGGGCGCCGCCCCCCACGGCGAGGGGCACGTACATGATCAGGGTCGTGAGTACCTGCGTCGCCGCGTAGCCGGCCCTGCGCAGGCTGCCGCAACGGGCCGGTCCGGCCGCGCGGCGGTAGTCGACCTCGGTCGGCTGGGCCGGGGACCCGTGCCAGCGCTCGCCGGCGGGCACGGACTGACCGACGTGCAACGAGGAGGAGTGGCCGAGCTGGGTGCCGTCACCCATGGAGGTGCCGATGTCGAGCACGGTGGCCTCGCCGATCAGTACGTCCCTGCCGAGCGTCACCGGTCCGGTCCGGATCACCCCCGTCTGCGCCCGGTAGCAGTTGAGGAAGGCGTCCTTGCGGATCACCGTGCCGTCGCCCACGGTGAGCAGGTCGGTGCAGACGGGGACGTGGCGGGTGAAGACCGTCACCCCCCGTCCGATCCGCGCGCCGAGCGCCCGCAGATAGAGGGAGTAGACCGGGGACCCGGCGAACAGCGCCAGCGGATTCGCCCGGATCAGCGTCTTGGCACACCAGAACCGGACGTACGCCAGGCTCCAGAGCCGGATCTCCCGGGGGCGCCACCGGCCGACCAGCACCCACTTGCCGAGGATCGGCAGCACGCACACGCCGAGGAAGACGGCGGCCCCGAAGAGAACCGCCCGTACGTAGGTCTCGAGCAGCCCGGAGCCGCGCGCGATCCACTCCGCGCCGCCCGCCAGGACGAGGGCCGCCCCGAAGGAGTAGGCGAGGAAGAACAGCAGTTGCAGCGCCGCGCACAGCACGTAGTGCGGCGTACCGGACGGACCGCCCGGCGCGCCGGTCGCGGACGAGGCTGCCGCCGTGGAGGCGGCGGCCGGTGATGCGGCGGGCGGGACGGCGGGCGCAGCGTCCACGAGGGCCGCCGCCAGGCTCCTGACGGTGGGGTGCCGGTAGACGTCCTTGATCGAGACGGATGGCACGTCCTGGCGCTTTCTGAGCCGCGCGCAGAAGCGGGCCATCACCATGGAGTCGGCGCCCAGGTCGGTGAAGAAGTTGTCGTCGAGCGGCACCTGGTCGACCTGCACCACCGGGGCCAGCACTTCGGCGATGACGCGTTCGTGGGCGGTGGCCGCAGGCGCGTCGCGATCGTGACCTGGACCATGGGGGCGGGGGTTGGGGTCGGGTGTCAGGAGGTCGACCGGGATGTCCGCCATGGCGGCTCCATGAGGGGTGCGGACCACGAGCGGTCGAACCGGCGACCGGGGCGACACCGCCTCGGTCGAGGTCCGGGCAAGCGATCCGGAATCGGTGGACGGGGCCTGTGTCCGGCATCGGGTGTCCGTGTCTACTACTCGCAGTCTTTTCCCTGGGCGTCGCACACGCCACTTGGCCACGGCTTCACCCTGGGCGACGTGACCTCTGCGGAGCGCGATCCTGCCTGGTGGCGCGCGTGGGGCCCCGACGGGAGTGCCGGTCAGCGGGTCACGTCGCGTCCCGCACCGCCACGGCGGTCCCTCGCACGCACCCCACGAGGGACACCCGCGGGCCGCCCCAGGTGGGAGGTCCGCGGGCCCTCAGTCGATGCAGAACTCGTTGCCCTCGATGTCCAGCATCGGGATGCACGCGTCATCGCCGTCGTACAGCGTCCGCACGTGCACCGCGCCGAGGGGCACCAGGCGCGCGCACTCCGCCTCGAGTGCGGCGAGGCGCTCTGCCCCCACGAGTCCGGTGCCGACCCGCACGTCGAGATGCCCCCGGTTCTTGGCGGCCTTCCCCTCGGGGACGCGCTGGAAGTACAGACGTGGGCCCACACCCGCTGGATCGATGCAGGCGAACCACGAGTCCCGCTGCTCAGGCGGCTGCGAGAGCGTGAACTCGTCCCACGTGGCGAAGCCCTCCGGCGCCGGCGGTACGACGTACCCCAGCACCTCGCACCAGAAGCGGGCGAGGCGCTCGGGTTCCGCGCAGTCGAAGGTGACCTGGAACGTCCTGGCCGATGGCATCGGACCACCCTAGGGGCGCCCACGGTTCACCGGCATCCCGATTTCCGTCGCCGTCCGGGGCACGGCGGCCGCGCACGCGGGGTCGGTGGCGGTGGGGAGGGCCGGCAGCGCCGAAAGTCATGTTCGGCGCGGGACGGCTCCGTCCTGCCGGCGGTAGAGGTCGCGCAGCAGGGAAATCTCGCCGCCGTGATGGATCAGCTCCCTGTTGACGTGCAGGACCCTGTTCTCCATGGGAAACCGCTCGGGACCCATCGCGGGCGGGTTCTCCAGGTCGGTGTCCGAGAGTTCGCGGACCCCCGCGTTCCATCGCCCGTACATCTCATCGAGCTGTTTCAGTGCCTCGTCAGCGGTCCCCGCGTAGGCGAACGCCTCGGAGTCGAAATCCCGGCCGCCGAAGTACCACTCGACCCGATAGGCCAGGCACGAGACGATGATGTGCCCAAGGCGCCAGGCGATCGTGGTCACCGGCGCCGGTTCCGGCACCAGGTCGGGGGACGCGTAGTCCAGCGTCCATTCCCCCGAACCGTCCGACATCGGTGCGGCCGACGTGCCACGTGGGCGGATGCTCCAGCAGCCGCCCACCGGCTCCCAGAAGTACTCCTCGTCGGTGAGACCTTCCAGCCGCGGCCGCAGGTTCTTGCGCCAGTACCAATCCAACTGATCCGCGAGCCGCTCGCTTCTTGTCATGGCCGCACACTACAGAGCCGCCGAGCAGAGTGATCGCCGCCGTCTGCGGTCATCCCCACTGTCACACACCACGCGAGCAGTCGTCCCCGACTAGCACAGAAGTCGATCGATCGGCCTTCGCCGGCAGTCGACCAGCACCCGCTGACACTGGTCGGACCCGCGGTGCGGAAGGGCCTTGTCCTGCGACTGCTTCCGATATATCGTTGAAGCATCGCGACCGTACGATGACGGAAGGGGCGGCACTATGCGTTCCCATGGACACGGACACTTCGGGCCCGGCCACCACGGCCGCGGCGAGCGCGATCAGGAGGGGCGGCGCGCGGCGTTCGGCCCCTTCGGTCCGCCGTTCGGCGGGGGGCCGTGGGGGCCCGGGCCGTGGCACGGCGGGCGGGGTGGCAGGGGAGGACCGCGGGGCCGGGCGCGGCGCGGCGATGTGCGCGCCTCGATCCTGGCGCTGCTGGCCGACCGGCCCATGCACGGCTACGAGATGATCCAGGAGATTGCCGAGCGCAGCGGCGGCGCGTGGAAGCCGAGCCCCGGCTCGGTCTATCCGACGCTGCAACTGCTCGAGGACGAGGGCCTGATCAGCAGTGCGTCGGAGGGTGGCAAGAAGCTCTTCACGCTGACCGAGGCGGGCCGTACCGAGGCCGAGGGGGGGCCCGACGCCCCCTGGGAGGAGGCCGGGCGCGGCATCGACTGGGAGGCCATGAACGAGATCCGGAAGGCAGGTGCCGGACTGGTCGACGCCTTCCGGCAGGTCTGGGCGACCGGTACTCCGGAGCAGCGGGACAAGGCGCTGACCGTGGTCAACGACGCCCGTAAGAAGCTGTACCTGATCCTCGCCGACGAGGACTGAGCCCCGTACGCCGTTGGCCCTGACGCGCGCGTCAGGGCCAACGGCGCCGCGCCGAAGGGCTTGTGGCTCGTGGCCGACCGGGCGGAGGGCCGTCAGCGGCGCGTGGGGTGCCGTGCCGCCCCGCGCCTGCGGGGCGGCGCCGGACTCCCGTCGCCCGGGTCAGGGACGGACGACGAGCTGGAAGGACTGCGCGGCCGAGCCGTCGCAGGGGCGCTGTACCAGTGGGGTGCCGCTGGGGTCGCCGGTGGGGGCGGTCAGGCATTTGCCGCTGTGGCGGGCGGTGAAGTGGTAGCGCCCGCCGGACTCGGCGACGGGCAGCCACTGCTGGTTGCCGCCGCCTCCGTACGTCCAGAGTTGCAGCGGGGCGTTGTCGGCGGTGGAGACGTCCGTGACGTCCACAGCCTTTGTCGTGTCGTTGCGGGCTACCAGGCGTGTGTAGCCGCTGTCGGTGGACAGCACGCGGAAGTCCTGCGCGGTGGTGGAGTTGCAGGTGTACTGCTGGATCACGGTGCCGTTGGCCGTGGCGGCGGCGCGGGCGTCCACGCAGCGGCCGCTGCCGGCGTTGACCAGGGAGTACCAGGACGTCTGTGAGATCGGGTCGGTGGGAGCGGGGCCGCCCGGGGAGCCGGTGCCCAGCCACTTGAGCCCGTCGAGGAGGAAGGTGTTCTGGGTGGCGCTGGCGAACGTCGACGACAGGCCGGTGTTGGTGTCGTAGTTCATCGCGTTGTGGCCGAAGTTGGCGTAGAGCATGCGGTACTTGGTGTTGGTCCACAGGATCGGGTAGTAGCCGCTGTACCACGACTGGTTGGGGTCGGTGCCCAGGGGGAAGCTGACCGGGTCGACGGATGCCAGGACGTCGATGTCCGGGTTCGCGCGCAGGTCGTTGTTCCAGCTGTACCACTCGCTCACCGACGAGGTGAACGTCGCGGGCAGGTGTGAGGTGGAGGGGTGCGCGCGGTCCTCGACGCGCAGCACGGCGGTCGTCGGTCCCCAGGTGTTGGAACGGAAGTTTCCGCTGCCGAGGAACTGGTTGTAGAACCAGGGCCAGCTCTGGGCGCTGTCGGTCCAGGCCGCTACGTGGAAGCCCATCCAGCCGCCCCCGCCGCGCATGTACGCCTCGAAGCCGGAGCGCTGGGCGGCGCTCTGCGGGGCGTCGTCGAGGAAGAGGACGACCTGGTACTGCTTCAGGGCGTTCGCGTCGGCCAGCAGGTTCCAGTTGGTCGTCGAGGTGTACGTGAAGCCGTTGGCGGCCCCGGCCTGCGGGAACCACTGGTTGGCTTCCTTGACGAAGTCGATGTGTGCCGCGTCCCAGGTGCCGTTGTAGAACGCCAGCACCTTGAAGGGGGCGGCCGCGGGGGCGGAGGTGGCCGGTGCCGCCGCGGTGCCCAGGAGGACGGCGAGGAGCAGTAACAGGCGCGCGGCGACGCGCCGCGCGGCGCTCGGGTCACGGGTCGTGGGGGTCATGGGCGGGGTCCTTCCCGGTCGGCGGGCGCGTTGTGGGGGGCGCCGGTGGGGAGCGGGGTGGGGGGAGATGGTGGAAGGAGGCGGTGGGGACCTTCGTCAACCCGTGATTTAAGGAGTGAAGGAAGGGCGCGTCAAGACTTTGGTACAGACCAGTACCGCCACGGGCGGTGCCCACCGGTCCTCGGCGGCCCGGGAGCCGGCTTCCGGCGTCCGGGTGGCGGACCTGGTGAGGCCGTCTTTTCCGCGGAAGCTTTCACCTGTTGTCCGGACCGGATGTGCCGGCGTCCGTCGGCCGTTGTGTGCCGCGGCCTGCCGTACCGGCTGCCGGCTGGGTGAACGTCCCGCCGCACGGAGGGTGGAAGAAAGCCGGACACCCGGCGGCGTTCGGGTTGCGGCGCGACCTCTTGACGTGTCCGCTGCAAAAGCATAACTTCACGCCGTGAAGAAAGGTCGTTCCGGCCTTTGAGCTGCTGTCGCATGGCCAGGCGCGTGCGCCCGGCCACCCCCCACCTCCGTCATGCCACGTCATGCCGTCGCGCGCTTCGGCACGCCCGCTCACACCCCCACGGCGCCGCGCCCCGCGCGGCACAGGAGTCTCCATGAGAATTCCCGGCTCGCCGCCCCGCGGCGTCCCCGGACGCGGCCGGGGACGCCGCGTCGTACCGCTCGCCCTGGGCGGGCTCTTGGCCTCGGGTCTGTCCGCCGTCGTGCTGACCGCCCCGCAGGCCCACGCCGCCACCCTCCCCACCGGCTGGGTGACCGTCGCCGCCAAGCACAGCGGCAAGTGCGTCGACGCCGCCGCCGCGGGCACCGCCAACGGCACCGCGGTCCAGCAGTACGCCTGCAACGGGACCGCCGCGCAGCAGTGGCAGTTCCAGCCGACCGGCGACGGCTACGTCCGCGTCGACAACCGCAACGACGCGGGCAAGTCGTGGGACGTCACGGACGTCTCCACGGCCGACGGCGCACCCGTCCAGCTCTGGTCGTACTCGAGCGGCGCCAACCAGCAGTGGCTGCCGGTCGAGGAGGCCGGCGGGACCTACCACTTCGTGAACCGCAACAGCGGCAAGTGCCTCGATGTGCCCGGCGCCTCGACCGCCGACAGCGCCCGCATCCAGCAGTACACCTGCAACGGCACCGCCGCGCAGTCCTTCAGCCTGGGCTCCGCCGACGCGCCGCAGAACCCGCCCGGCACCCCCGACTTCGGTCCCAACGTCTCGGTCTTCGACCCGTCGATGTCCTCGGCCGCCATCCAGAGCCGCCTCAACCAGGTCTTTGGGCAGCAGGAGTCCAACCAGTTCGGCTCCCAGCGCTACGCCCTGCTCTTCAAGCCCGGCAGCTACGGCGTCGACGCCAACGTCGGGTTCTACACGCAGGTCGCGGGTCTCGGCCTGTCACCGGACGACGTGACGATCAACGGCGCCGTCCATGCCGAGGCGGACTGGTTCCAGGGCAACGCCACCCAGAACTTCTGGCGCTCGGCGGAGAACCTCTCCGTCAACCCGTCCGGTGGCACGGACCGCTGGGCGGTCTCGCAGGCGGCCCCGTACCGCCGGATGCATGTCCGCGGCAACCTGCAGCTGGACGACGGCGGCTGGTCCAGCGGCGGACTGATCGCCGACTCGAAGATAGACGGCCAGGTGCGCTCCGGTTCGCAGCAGCAGTGGCTGTCGCGGAACAGCCAGTGGGGCGGCTGGACCGGCTCCAACTGGAACATGGTCTTCGTCGGTGACGTGGGCGCGCCCGCCAACAGCTTCCCCAACCCGCCCTACACGACCGTCGCGCAGTCCCCGGTGACCCGCGAGAAGCCGTTCCTGTACGTGGACGCGGCAGGGGCCTGGAAGGTCTTCGTCCCGGCGCTGCGCACCAACACCCAGGGCACGACCTGGGCGGGCGGCAGCCCGGCGGGCAGCTCGCTGCCGCTCGACCAGTTCTTCATCGTCAAGCCCGGCGCCACCGCCGGCGACATCAACGGCGCGCTCGGCCAGGGCAAGAACCTGCTGTTCACGCCCGGTGTCTACCACCTCGACCAGACACTGAACGTCAACCGCGCCGACACCGTCGTCCTGGGCCTGGGACTGGCGACCCTCATCCCGGACAACGGCATCACCGCGGTCAACGTCGCGGACGTGGACGGCGTCAAGATCGCCGGACTGCTCATCGACGCGGGCACCACCAACTCGCAGACGCTGATGCAGGTCGGTCCCGCCGGCTCCGCCGCGCGGCACACCGCCGACCCGACCTCGCTGCACGACGTCTTCTTCCGCATCGGAGGCGCGGGTGTCGGCAAGGCATCCCAGAGCCTGGTGGTCAACAGCTCGGACGTCATCGGCGACCACATGTGGCTGTGGCGCGCCGACCACGGCAGCGGGGTGGGCTGGAACAGCAACACCGCCGCCAACGGCCTGATCGTCAACGGCACGAACGTGACGATGTACGGCCTGTTCGTGGAGCACTACCAGCAGCACCAGGTGATCTGGAACGGCAACGGCGGCCGCACGTACTTCTTCCAGAACGAGATGCCGTACGACCCGCCCAACCAGGCCGCCTGGATGAACGGCTCCGCGCGGGGCTACGACGCCTACAAGGTCAGCCCCTCGGTGACCGGCCACGAAGCCTGGGGCCTGGGCAGCTACTGCTACTTCAACGTCAACCCCTCCGTGGTCGCCGACCGGGCCTTCGAAGCTCCCGCGGTGTCCGGAGTGCGCTTCCACGACATGGTGACGGTCTCCCTCGGAGGCACGGGCACCATCAGCCGCGTCATCAACAACAGCGGGGGTCCGTCCAACTCCGCGACCAACGTGGCCAACCTCGTCTCCGGTCCCTGACCCCGGCCGGAGGACGGACCGCGGGGTCGTCGCCGTCCGCACGGCGGGCGGCGACGACCCCGCCACCCGGCATGCCCGCAGGCGCTCGCGGAGTCGGCGCGGTGCCAACGGGCGCCAGGTGACGGGGGGTTGACGCGCGGTTGGTCTAGTCCATAGCGTCTCCCGCCAGCGGCTGTCCATGTGATGAGGCGATGTTCACTCACATGGACAGCCGTCCACAGCCCCCACCTCGGTACGCCCCGCCGTGCCATTCCGAGCAGCACCCCGAGCACCACTTGCAACGGCTTACCCCCCCCACGACGCGCACCCCGGTCGCGCACACGAAGGAGCCGTCCCGTGCTGAAATCCGCCGTCAGAGCCCTCACCGCGGTCCCCGCCGTCCTCGCGATGGCCGCCACCGCCGTCGTCGCCACCGGCGCCGCCGCGAGCGCCGCCGCCAACCCCGGCCCCGGCTTCCCCGCCCACTATGCCGCGCCCTACGTCGAGACCTGGAACTCGCCGTCGGCGATGACCAACGCCCGCAACGCGACGGGCCTGAAGTACTTCACCCTCGCCTTCGTCATCGACGGCGGCGGCTGCAACGCCCTGTTCAACGGCGAGACGTCCGTGACCGACGCCGGCTGGACCTCCGCGGTCAACTCCCTGCGAGCCGCGGGCGGCGACGTCATCGTCAGTTTCGGCGGCGCCTCCGGAACCGAGATCGGCCTGTCCTGCACGAGCGTGTCCGCGCTCAAGACCCAGTACAAGAAGGTCGTCGACGCCCTCAACCTCACCCGCATCGACCTCGACATCGAGGGCGGCGCGCTCGGCAACACCACGGCCAACGACCGCCGCAACAAGGCGCTCGCCCAGCTCCAGCAGGAGTACGCGGCCGCCGGCCGCAGGCTGGACGTCCAGTACACCCTGCCGTCCATGCCCTACGGACTGGACGACAACGGGAAGAAGCTGCTCTCCAACGCCAAGAGCAACGGGCTGAACGTCAACCTCGTCAACATCATGACGATGGACTACTACGACGGGACCCGCGACATGGGCAAGGCGGCCACCGACGCCGCCACCGCCCTGCGCGGCCAGCTCGGCGCCATCTGGCCGGAGAAGTCCGACGCCCAGCTCTGGGCGATGGAGGGCAACACCCCGATGATCGGGGTCAACGACGACACCAGCGAGATCTTCACCACCGGCAACGCCACCACGCTCGCCGCCTTCGCCAAGTCCAAGGGCATCCAGGAACTCGCCTTCTGGGCGATCGGACGTGACAAGGCCTGCGCCACCAACGGGCAGCTCTCCGACACCTGCAGCGGCACCCCGCAGAGCGCCTGGCAGTTCTCTTCCGTGTTCAACACCGTGACCGGGGGCGACACCACCCCGCCGCCCACCGGCTCCACCGGCCAGGTGACCGGCCTCGGCGGCAAGTGCGTCGACGTCGCCGGCGCGAACAGCGCCAATGGCACCGCCGTCCAGATGTACGACTGCAACGGCACCGCGGCGCAGCAGTGGACGGTGGGCTCCGACGGCACCCTGCGCGCCCTCGGCAAGTGCATGGACATCACCGCCGCCGGCACCGCCAACGGCACCAAGGTCCAGCTGTACGACTGCAACGGCACCGGAGCCCAGGTCTGGCAGCGCGGCAGCGGGGACAGCCTGGTCAACCCCGTCTCCGGCAAGTGCCTGGACGTCACCGACAAGTCCACCGCCAACGGCGCCCGACTGCAGATCTGGTCCTGCACCGGCGCCACCAACCAGCAGTTCGGCCTCCCGGCCTGACAGGCCCCACCGCCGCCGTCCGGTGCGCCGCGCGTCCGCGGCGCACCGGACGGCCGCATGCCAGGATCGGGACGTGACCGACGACCTGGCACCCGTGACCGCCGAAGCCCTCCGTGAGCGCATGCGCTCCGCGCCCGTCCTCGCCGGGCCCCTGCCCGCGTTCGATCCCGCCACCGCCGGACCGGAACCAGGGCCGCTGTTCGCCCGCTGGCTGGCGTACGCCCTCGACGACGGCGTCCCCGAGCCGCACGCGATGACCCTCAGCACGGCGGACGCCGACGGCCGCCCCTCGGCGCGGGTGCTCATGCTGCGCGGCGTCGACCTCGGCCTGCCCGCCTTCGGCTTCGCCTCCGACGCGGCCAGCCGCAAGGGCCGAGACCTGGCGGACCGCCCCCACGCCGCGCTCAGCTGGTACTGGCCGCGGCACGGCCGGCAGATCCGGGTGACCGGACCGGTCGAGGCCCTGGACCGGTCCGCCGCCCGCCGGGACTTCCTCGGCCGCCGCGAAGTCTCCCGGGTGGCGGGCTTCACGGGCGTGATGAGCGCCCCGCTGGAGGGCCGCCCGGCGTACGAGGAGGCGCGCCGCCGGGCCGCCGGGCACGTCGCCGCCCACCCCGACGACGTACCGCGGGGTCACACCGTCTACCGGCTGGTCGCCGACGAGGTCGAGTTCTGGCAGGCCGCACCCGCCCAGGACCACGTCCGCCTCCTCTACACCCGCGACCCCGCCGCACCCGCACCCGGCGGCTGGACGCGGGGACTGCTCTGGCCCTGAGGCGTCGCGGCAGGCGCCGCACCCGCAGGGCGGAAGCGGCGCGGGTACCTCCCGCAGTCCTCGGCAGCGGGCCCCACCGCTCGCTCGGGGCGCGTCCGGGAGGATCGTGCAGGAGCCCGCGAGGATCGGTCTACCCCGCCGGAGCCGTCTCCCGTTGCATGGAGAGGACAGATTCCGGCGCACAAGGGAGCCACGTCCATGCCGCTCGATCACTACGTCACCCTCGGCCGCTCCGGGCTGCGGGTCAGCCCGTTCGCCCTCGGCGCGATGACCTTCGGCGAGGACGCCGGCGGCGCCGGGTGCGGCGTCGAGGAGTCCGAGAAGATCCTGGCGACATACCTGGACCGCGGCGGGAACTTCGTCGACACCGCGAACTTCTACACCAACGGGCACTCGGAGCGGATCCTCGGCGACTGGTTCGCCGCGCATCCCGGGCGCCGGGAGCGGGTGGTGCTGGCGTCGAAGTTCTTCGGCAACCTCTTCCCCGGCGACCCCAACGGCGGCGGCGCGGGCCGTGGTTCGATCACCGCCCAGCTCGACGAGACGCTGCGCCGCCTGCGGACCGACTACCTGGACCTGTACTGGCTGCACAACTGGGACCGCCACACCCCGATCGAGGAGACGATGCGCGCCCTCGACGACCTGGTGCGCGCGGGCAAGATCCGCTACGTCGGGTTCTCCAACACCCCCGCCTGGCTGACCGCGCAGGCCCAGACCACCGCGCTGCTGCGGGGCTGGACCCCGCTGATCGCGCTGCAGGTCGAGTACTCACTGCTGGCCCGCACCGTCGAGGGCGAACTCGCTCCGCTCGCCCTCGACCAGGGCATGGCGCTCGTGCCGTGGAGCCCGTTGAAGAACGGCTTCCTGTCCGGCATGTACCGGCGCGGCGGCGCGGTCGCCGACTCGGCCCGCGCGTCGTTCGTGGGTGGACCCGGTGAGGACGACCACCCCGTGATCGAGGAGGTGGCGGCCGTCGCCGAAGAGCTGGGCACCACCTCGGCGGCGGTGTCCCTGGCGTGGCTGCGGGCCCGCGAGGGCACCGTCGTGCCGATCGTCGGCGCCCGGCGCCTGGACCACCTCGAGGACAACCTCGCGGGGCTCGACACCGTCCTCGCACCGCAACACCTGCGGCGGCTGGACGAGGTGTCCGCCCCGGTGCTCGGCTACCCGGCGTCCCTGAACGGGGCGACGCGAGCGATGCTGCAGTTCGCGGGGACCACGGTCGACGGCGAGCCGTCCACGGTGTACCCGCCGCTGCTGCAGAGCGACGTCCGGTACTGAGCGCCCGCGGCGCCGGGCCGCGGGGTGGCCCGGACCCCAAGCCTCGGGCCCGGGCCGGGGGCGGACCGGACGTCGGTGCTGACGCGCGGGACGAGGGCGAGAATGACAGCCGCTATCTGGGTGACGGTCCTGTCGTGAGCTGACATCATGGCCCGATGCATGTCTCTCAGGGGAGGAACGCCGGGCTCTGGCTCGCGCTGGTTTCCGCGTTCGCGTTCGGCGGTTCGGGGGTGGCGGCCAAGCCGCTGATCGAAGCGGGGCTCGATCCGCTGCACGTCGTGTGGCTGCGCGTCACCGGCGCCACCCTCGTGATGCTCCCCGTGGTGCTGCGGCACCGGGCACTCCTGCTGCGCCGCCCCGCACTGCTGCTCGGCTTCGGACTGCTCGGCGTGGCCGGTGTCCAGACGCTCTACTTCGCGGCGATCTCCCGCATCCCGGTCGGCGTGGCGATCCTCGTGGAGTTCCTCGGCCCGGCCCTGCTGCTGGGCTGGGTGCGCTTCGTGCAGCGCAAGGCGGTCAGCAAGGCCGCCGCGATCGGGGTCGTGCTCGCCGTCGGCGGCATGGCCGCGGTGGTCGAGGTCTGGTCCGGGCTCGCCTTCGACCCGCTCGGCCTGGCGCTCGCCTTCGGCGCGGCCTGCTGCCAGGTCAGCTACTTCGTCCTGGCCGACCACGGCAGCGACGGCGACGACGCCCCGGACCCGGTCGCCGTCATCGCGTACGGCCTGACGATCGGCGCGGTCGTGCTGACCGCGGTCTCCCGCCCGTGGTCGATGGACTGGTCGGTGCTCACCCGGCAGGCCGCACTCGGCGAGACCGACGTGCCCGCCGTCCTGCTCGTCGGCTGGGTCGTGCTGGTGGCCACCGTGCTGGCCTACCTGACCGGTGTGGTCTCCGTACGCAGGCTGTCGCCGCAGGTGGCCGGAGTCGTCGCCTGCCTGGAGGCGGTGGTCGGCACCGTCCTCGCGTGGGTGCTGCTCGGCGAACGTCTCGGCACGCCGCAGATCGTCGGCGGCACGCTCGTGCTGGCGGGGGCCTTCGTCGCCCAGACCGCCAAGAAGCAGGGCACGAGCACGGTCGTGGCCTCGGTGAGCCCCGCGGACACGGGGGCTGCGCCCGGGAGGCAGACGTCCGTCGTGGAGCGGGACGCCGCGGGGCGGTAGCGCCTGTGCCCGGCTGTCCCGCCGTCTCGCGCCCTGCGGGCGCAAAGATACGGACCGCGGCCGGTTGCCGCGCCCGCACTCTGCCGAGATCGGGCCCTGTTCCGCCATCTATATCGGCGAAAAGGAGCCCGATGTCCTCCTCACTCGCCCAACAGCACCCGAATCACTCGCAAGACGCCGGTTACGGCGGGCGCGCCCACCACCACGAGTGGGCGTAGCAACCGGTCATCCGCACCTGCTGACGGCAACGAGAACCCGGCCGCCGGAGCGGGAACCCGCTCCGACGCCTGAACACCCGCCACCCGCCGACCCGCCGACTGCCGGTAGGGGAAGGCCCCACCCTCCCCGCCCGCAGACCGCCGCTGTGCGCCCGAAGGGCGCGAGGCGAACCCGCACCCGAGCACCGGCACCACGCGGTCGGCCATGCGCGGCCGTGCCCGATCGTGCCCCGCGCCGGTTCCGCGTTCCGTTCCGCACAACCATTCCGTCCCTCGGTGTGTCAAACACCGCGCCGGACAAGGAAACGGGCTCTTTCCGGACACCCCCGCACCGCCCGGTCGTACTTGAGCGAAGGAGCCGCTCATGCACAAGAACCGTTCGGCTGCGGTCACCGCGGCGTCATTTCTCCTCATCACCGGTGCGGCCGTCGCCGCCGCGCCCGCGTCCGTCGCCGGGACCCCCGGCGGCACCCACGCGAGCGACCGCAACCGGGACTTCAACGGCGACGGGTACGAGGACGTGCTGACCGGGGCGCCCGGCGCCACCGTGGGCGGCAAGTCCGGCGCCGGGGTCGTCACCGTGCAGTACGGCGGCCCCAAGGGGGTCACCACCAGCGCCAGGGTCTTCAGCCAGAACACCTCCGGCGTGCCCGGCGCCGCCGAGACCGGCGACGCCTTCGGCCGGGCCGTGGCGAGCGGCGACCTGGACGGGGACGGTTACGACGACGCCGTCGTCGGCATCCCCGGCGAGGACCTGAACGGCGTCGGGGCCGACGCGGGCGGCGTCGTGATCCTGTGGGGCTCGGCGAAGGGGCTGTCCGGCACCGCGAGCGAGTGGCTGCAGTCCGTCAGCCCCGCCAAGGGCGAGGCGTTCGGCACCGCACTGGCCGCGGGGCACTTCACCACCTACGTCCCGGGTGACCTGCTCGCCGTGATCGACAAGGTGGGGCTCTCCGTCTACCAGCACGAGTCCGCGCCGCAGGCCGCGGCCCGCAAGGGCGGCGGCTCGTTCACGCCGTTCGAGGACCGGCGGCGCATGCCGCTCGCCCGGCAGGCCCAAGGGCCGGGCATCGCGCCGATGTCGCTGACCACCGGGGACTACGACGACAACGGCCTGGCCGACCTCGTCGTCTCCGGTGTCAGCCTGGGGAACGAGCCGGGCCACGGCTGGTCGTACGTCATCCTGAGCGACGACATCGACCCGCTGCCCATCACCGCCCTGCGCGGCGGACCCGTCGTCGCCTCCGGCGACATCAACGGCGACGGTTTCGACGACCTCGTCACCGGCGAGCCGCAGAGCCCCGACGACGGCGGCGAGTTCGTGAACGGTGGCCTGGTGGGCGTCTACCACGGCAGCCGGGACGGGCTGGTGGGCCAGGAGGGACCGGGCACCCCGCCGTACTGGTGGACGCAGGACAACCCCGGTGTGCCGGGCGTCGCCGAGCGCGGTGACGGCTTCGGCTCCGACCTCTCCGTCGGCGACGTCAACCGCGACGGGTACGCCGACGTGGCGATCGGCTCCCCCGGAGAGGACATCGGCAGCGTCGCCGACGCGGGGGCCGTGTGGGTGCTGCGCGGTTCGGCGCGGGGCCTGACCGCGGCCGGTGTCATGGACATCAACCAGAACACCGCGGGCGTCCCGGGCACCGCCGAGAAGGCCGACAAGTTCGGCGGCCAGGTCTCCTTCACCGACCCCAACCGCGACGGCTACTACGGTCTGCTCGTCGGGGCCCCCGGTGAGAACACCGACGACGGCGTGGTCTGGGTGTTCTCGGCCGGGGCCGGCGGCCTCAAGCTGCCGGGGAGCTGGACGTACGGCGGCGGCTCGGTCGGCGCGCCCTACCAGAACGCCCGGTACGGCGCGGCGATGGACGACTAGCCTGACCGCCCGAGGCGGCGCAACTGCTGGGTCCGGGCGGCGTCGTCGCCCGGACCTCCCCGTTCGGCCAGCAGGCCGGTCACCCGCCACTGCGTCTCGCGCGGCTTGTTCCCGCCGAACTTGAACTTGGCGCGGACGTCGGTGACCTCCAGCCGCAGCCCGCGGATGCCCGGCAGCATCCGGCCGAACGGCGCCTGGCCGGGGACGACGGGGGCGTGGTCGCCGCGCGGCTGGAAGCGGGCGAGCTGACGGTGCAGCAGGTTCGCCTTCTCCTGGGGGTCGTCCACGAGGTGGGCCACGCAGACCAGTTGCACGGCGGCGTAGTAGCTGGTGGGCGTCCCGTGCTCGGGCGGGGTGCCCTCGGGGGCGTGCCAGGGGCCGGGGATGAAGGTGTAGTCGTCGACGACGCTCAGCGTCACCCGGGGGTGGGCCTCGAGCGCGGCCCACAGCGGGTTGGGGCGGGCGAGGTGGGTGACGGCCTCGTGCCGTCCGGTGTCGTAGGCGAAGTGCAGCGGCTGGACGAACGGGGGCGCGTCGCCGAGGCCGTTGACGGCGAGCTGGCCGAAGTCGTGCGCGGCCAGCCAGTCCTGCCACTCGGCCTCGTCGGCGGGGGCGTCCCAGGGGTGTACGAGCATGCCTGCGGTCCTTTCAGCGCGCGGTGAGGTAGCCGGGGACGGCGATCGCCGGGTCCAGGTCGTCGGCGGGTTCGGGCGTCCCGTAGACGCGGGTGACAGGCAGCACCCCCGTCCAGTGGGGGAGTGTCAGGTCCTCGGGGTCGTCGGAGGGTCCGCCGGTGCGCACCTTGGCGGAGACCTCGCGCAGGTCGAGGGCGATGACGGCGGTCGCGGCCAGTTCCCTGGCGCTGGCGGGGCGGGAGTCCGCGGCGCGGCCGGGCACGATGTGGTCGATCAGGGCGTCGAGGGCGGCGGAGCGCTCGGCGGGGTCGGTGACCTGGCGGGCCGTGCCGTGGACCACCACGGAGCGGTAGTTGACGGTGTGGTTGAAGGCGGACCTGGCCAGCACGAGCCCGTCCAGGTGCGTCACGGTCAGGCAGACCGGGAGGCCGGTGGCCTCGCCGGCGCCGCGCAGCGGACGGGAGCCGGTGGAGCCGTGCACGTACAGCCGCTCGCCGACGCGGGCGTACAGGGTCGGCAGCACGACAGGGGCCCCGACCCGGACGAAGCCGAGGTGGCACAGGTAGTCCGCGTCGAGGATCGCGTGCACCAGGTCGCGGTCGTACGTGGCGCGCTCGCGGCTGCGGGTCGGGACGGTGCGGTCGGTCGGCGCGTACGCATCGGCAGCGGAGGGCGTGGCGGACATGGCGCAATCCTTTGCACTAGTGCATAATGCCGTTTGTGCTAGGAGAGTACACGGTCACCGGCCGGGGCGCAGCGGAGATCGCGGCGAGCGTCGAACGGGCCATCGGGGAGGGCGCGCTCGCGCCCGGCGCCGCGCTGCCGCCGTTGCGGGAGCTCGCCGCCGGACTCGGTGTCAACCCCAACACCGTCGCCGCCGCCTACCGCCTGCTGCGCGACCGCGGCGTCATCGAGACCGCGGGCCGCCGCGGCAGCCGGGTGCGGCGGCGTCCGGCGACCTCCGGGCGGGACGAGATCCGCCCGGAGGTGCCGCCGGGGGTGCGCGACCTGTCGACCGGCAACCCGGACACCGCACTGCTGCCCCCGCTCGGCGAGGCGCTGGCCGAGGCCGCCGCCCGCAGCGTGCGGCAGCCCATGCTCTACGGGCACGCCCCGGTCGACGAGGAGCTCGCCGCGCTGGCGCGGGCCGCCTTCGACGCCGACGGGGTACCGGCCGGCCCGGTCGCCCTCACCTCCGGTTCGCTCGACGCCATGGAGCGCGCCCTCACCGCCCACCTGCGGCCGGGGGACGCGGTGGCGGTGGAGGACCCGGGCTGGGGCAGCGTCTTCGACCTCGTCCCGGCCCTCGGGCTGCGCGCCCTCCCGGTCGGCGTCGACGACGACGGCCCGCTGCCGCACGACGTCGACGCGGCCCTGCGGCAGGGCGCGCGGGCGCTGATCGTCACCGACCGCGGCCAGAACCCGACCGGCGCCGCGCTCGGCGCGGCACGCGCCCGCGAACTGCGCACGGTCCTCGGCGGCCACCCGCAGGTGCTCGTCATCGACGACGACCACGTGAACGGCCTGACCGAACTGCCGCTGCACCCGCTGGCCGGGAGCACCGCGCACTGGATGCTGGTCCGCTCCACTGCGAAGGCCTACGGCCCCGACCTGCGGCTGGCCGTCCTCACCGGCGACTCCGTCACCGTGGACCGGGTTCGCGGCCGCTACCGGCTCGGGCCCGGCTGGGTCAGCCACCTGCTCCAGCGCGCCGTCGCCCACCTGTGGCGCACCGGCGCGGTCGACGTCGCGGCCGTATCCGCCGCCTACGCCGCGCGCCGCGACGCGCTGGTGCGGGCGCTGGCCGAGCGCGGCGTCGCGGCGCACGGCCGCAGCGGCATGAACGTCTGGGTGCCGGTGCCCGACGAGACGGGGGCGGTCGCCCGGCTCCTGCAGGCGGGCTGGGCCGTGGCGCCCGGCGCGCGCTTCCGCCTCGACTCCCCGCCGGGCATCCGCATCACCGTCTCGCCGGTCACGGTGGACGAGGTCCCCGCGCTTGCCGACGCCCTCGCCGGCGCCGTCCGCGCGCACCGCGCCGGTCGCTTCGGCTGACGGGGACGTCGTCCGGCCCGCCGCAGGTGGCTCAGCCCGCCGGGCGGCGCTGGGTCAGCGCCGCGCCGGCGAGCACCACGAGGGCGCCGACCGGCTCGTTCCACGTCAGGTGCTCGTCCAGCAGCGCGACCCCGGCCGCGGTCGCGATGACCGGGATCAGGTAGGTGACCATCGTGGCGATGGTCGGGCCTTTCTCCGCGACGATCCCGTACTGCAGGAGGAAGGCGATCCCGGTGCCCAGCGCGCCCAGCGCCACCACCGAAAGCGTCGGCCAGAGCGGGAAGGCGGCGGGTGCCGAGGTGAACAGCGGGGTGACGACGGCCAGTTGGACGGTGCCGAGCAGTAGTTGGGAGGAGGACATCGACAGCGCCGAGTTGCCGCTGCCGCTGAGGGTGCGGCGCACGTAGATCCAGCCCACCGCGTAGCTCGCGGAGGCGCCCAGCGCCATCGCGGTACCCGCCGGGTCCGTCCCGGCGAAGCCCTGCCAGGCGCCCAGCACGGTCAGTACCCCGACGAAGCCGATGCCGACACCAGCGACCCGCTGCCGGGTCGGCTTGTCGTCCGAGAGGGCCACCACCGAGAGCACCATGCTCCACAGCGGCGTCGTGGCGTTGCAGATGCCCGCGAGCGTCGACGGGATGGTGAGCTCCGCGTACGCGAAGAGCGTGAACGGCAGCGTGTTCAGGAGCAGTGCGGCGACCGCCATGTGCCCCCAGGCACGTGCGCCGCGCGGCAGGCGTTCCCGCCGCACCGCGAAGGCGGCCGCCAGCACGGCGGTGCCGAACGCCATGCGGCCGAGCGCGACCTGCAGCGGGGCGTAGGCCTCGGTGCCCACCTTGATGAACAGGAAGCTGAAGCCCCAGATCAGCGCGAGCACGGCCCAGCTGACCCGCCAGTCCACGACGCGGCGGCGGCGCTCGACGGCGGACTCGGTGGGCGTACCGGCGGGGGAGGGGGCGGCCACGACGGCCGGGCTGCGGGTGCTGGGTGCGCTCATGGCCCTCACCATGACGGATCGCACCTCTTAGGACAAGCGAGAAAACGTGTCGGTGATACCTTAGTGTTGCTTACATGTTGAACCTCGAGCGCCTGCGCATCCTGCATGCGATCTCCACGTACGGCTCCGTGAGCGCCGCGGCGGACGTCCTGCACGTGACGACCTCCGCCGTCTCCCAGCAGATGGGCAAGCTCGAACGCGAGACCGGTCAGAGTCTGCTGGCCAGGAACGGCCGCGGGGTGCGCCTCACCGACGCGGGCCGGCTGCTGTCCGGGCACGCCGGCCGCATCCTCTCGCTTGTCGAACTCGCCCACTCCGACCTGGAGGCGCACCGGGGCGCCGCGGTCGGCGAACTGCGCGTGGGCGCCTTCCCCACCGCGGTGCGCGGACTGTTCCCACAGGCGCTCGTCGCGACCCGGCGCGACCACCCCAAGCTGCGCGCGATGGTCCAGGAGATGGAGCCCCAGGACGCCTTGGCCCGCCTCGTGCGCGGCGACCTCGACCTGGCGGTCGTCCTCGACTGGTACAACAAGCCGCTGTCGCTGCCCGGGGGACTGGCCAAGGAGCCGCTCCTCGACGACATCGCCGACGTGGTCGTCCCCGAGGCCCATCCGCTGGCGGGCCGCGACGAGGTGGACCTCGGCGAACTCGCCGACGACGACTGGATCGCCTGGCCGGACGGCGGCTTCTGCCACGAGTGGCTGCTGTTCACCCTGCGCGGCAAGGGGGTGGAGCCGCGCATCGCCCACCACGCCGAGGAGCACCCCACGGTCCTCGCCCTCGTCGCCGCCGGTCTGGGCGTCGCCGTCCTCCCGCGCCTCGGTCGCGGCCCGCTCCCGGCGGGGGTCCGCGCCATCCGCGTGCGGCACACCATGAAGCGCCACATCTACGCCGTCTGGCGCTCGGACGCCGACCGCCGTCCGGCCATCCGTGCCGCGGTCGAGGCCCTGCGCCGGGCGGGGGAGGACGTGGCGGCCGCCGAGGACTGACGTCGGCCCCGGCCCCCGGCGGGGGCGACGTACGCCATCGAGCGCGCGGAGGACGGGTGCGCCGCGGTCGCGACCGGTCCCGGCCGCGACCCGCTCGCCGGCTGCGCGTCCTCGTGCGGCGCTCCGGGCCCGCTCCGCGGTCCCCGGGCGTCACGCCGCCGCTCTCCGGCCGCGAGGGGCGGCGCCCCGGCCTCGCAGACGCGCGGCGCGGGCCGTCGCCGTCGCCGGCACCGGGCCGGACGCCGTGCCGCGCGACCTCGGTCGGTACCGGGGGGCCCGGCGACGTGGCCGTCCCCCACGTCGTCGGGAGCGCGGTGACGGGGGCGGGTGGCGCTCGTGCGAACGCCGTCGCCGGGGTCCGCGGACCGTACCGCGGCCATGCCGCGTACGACCCGGGCCCGGGGCTCAGGCGAGGGCCACCGAGTCCCCCTCCACCGTGATGTCCGCGGCCGGCAGCGGCCGGGTCGCCGGGCCGCCCGCGACGCTGCCGTCCTTGATGCTGAACCTGCTGCCGTGGCAGGGGCAGTTGATCGTGCCGCCGGAGACCTCGCCGACGGCGCAGCCCTGATGGGTGCAGATCGCGGAGAACGCCTTGAAGGAGCCCGCCTCGGGCTGGCACACGACGACCTTCTCGTCCGCGAAGACCTTGCCGCCGCCGACCGGGATCTCCGAGGTCCTGGCCAGCGTCCCCGGGGTCCCTCCACCTCCGGCCGGAGCCGGCGCCCCTGCCCCTTGGTCGCCGCCCTGCGCGGGCCCGGCAGGGCTGAGGGCGCCGGCGGAGTCCTTGGAGTCGCCGCAGGCGGCGAGCGCGGCCGCGAGCCCCGCCGCACCCACTCCGGCGACCACGGCGCGGCGGGTCGGACCCCCTACGATGCCAGTCGTCTCGGCCATACGTCACACATCCTGTCGCCTCGTGCCATCCGGACCGCCTGCCGGGCCCGGGAGCGTGGGTCACGCCCTGCCCTGTCGTACGGACGAGAGGGGTGAGCCGTTCAACCACCCGCCGGGAATCTCGCGCGGCGGCCTCATACTCGCGCGAAGCGCCGATGCTGGTAGCGCGTGCTGACGAAGACGTTGATCGATCGATGTCCTCAAGGTGGCCCACCGCAAATTCCTTAAAAAACACCTACTTGAGACTTTCAATATGTGGCGTCTGTTCGCTGTGGTGCCGGTCGATAATGTGACCCACGCCACTGCGAGGGGGATGGCTGTGGCGAAAGAGCCTGCACCGAAGCACCTGACGATCACTATCGACTTCGATCTTCAGGCGGCGAGTCGGTGGCGCTCAGGGTAGCTGGTGGAATTTAAAATGCATCGACTTCAGCGTTGCTGGAGTGGACTGAGCGGGCGGCTCACGGACCACTCCTAGGATTCCTATATGTCCTATGAGACCCCCTCTGGAATCCCGCCCGCGCCCAGTTGAGAAGCTGTTCCACCGCTCGCGCGGTGGCGGCCTCGCGGTCGGGCAGCACGTCGAGGCGATCCCCGGCCTCGGCATTGATGATGATCGTGGCGTAGCGGTGGCGGCGCCGCAGGGCGAAGTCGTCGACCCCGATCACTCGCGCATCCGCGCCGCCGGTGGGGGATGCGCCGCAGCAGACGCAGGGCGGTGGCGTAGGAGACGTGGCGTCGCCAGGAGCCGGGTGAGACGGGAGGCCGCCCGGCCGTATAACTCCTTGGCCACCCCCGAGACCTGGCTGTTCAGACGCGTGGTGCGACGCTGAAGGCGCTCGATCAGCCCTGGGACTTGCTCGCGGAAGGTCTGCCGCCGACAGCCCCGTACCGGGCATACCAGGCGCCGCACCCGGACCCGGGCCACGACCTGCCGACCGTCCACCGGCACATCAGCCACCGTCCGGACGTGATACCCGTGCACCTTCCCCGTCAGCACCCCGCACACCGGAAAGGGCACCGGAACATCTACAGTCCCTCCCCGCGGGCCGCCATTCGGCCCAGCGTAGCGGCTCCCACGCCGCCCACTCACAGCTCCGGTTGTCAGCCAGCGGTGGCGTCGAGCCATCGCCGGGCAGCCGCCTTCTCCTGGCTCGGCGTTCTCGGATAGTCTGCCGTCCATTCTGCCATTTTCCGAAGATCCGCGAGATCCGAGAATTCGGTCGCCAGGACGCTGCCGACCGCGGCGCTGTGCGCGTAGCAGAAGGCGACGACGTCTCCGGCCAAGGACAGTGCGGTGAACTCCGGTTCGCCGAAACCGCTGCCGAGCGCGGCGGCGGAACCGGCCCCCACCACGTCCCAGGATTCGGCCAGCCTGACGTGCGCCCACCACAGGTCGTTCCCGCCCTCCTGGAGCGGGACAGTGACCAGGAATTCCCGGTCGTCCCCGAAGAGGCCGCCTTCGCGGGAGAGCTCGAACCAGCCTTCGTTCGCCCGAGCGACAAAATCTGGGGTGTCGCGGCCGACGACCGAACGCGGCCATTCGCCGGACGACGGCTTGTATCCCGTGGCCATGTTGGCGAGCGGCGGCGGGATGAGGGGAAGCTCCAGGTCCGTCAGGCCCAGGAAGACCAGTCCGGCGGGGGCGAGTCGCCCAGCGTGATCCATTGCTTCAACCTTTCTACACAAAGCAGTGCAGGGTACAGTTCCGCCGACCCGGCTGGAATGCGTAGAGGAAGTCCTGGACGGTCCACTCCTCATCACCCCGATGCGCCGCGTATAGCGGAGCCGCCGCCCAGGCGTCAACGGCCCAGGAGGGGACGTCGGTCTCCGGGACCGTCTCGGCGTCGAAGTCGGCCAGCTCGATCGGCTTGGTGGAGCCGTCGGCCATCAGCACCTTCGCGCCGGGCACGAAGCTGTTGCAGGTGCCGCCTTCGCCGCCGGCGCCGGAACCACGGCGCGGCGGGGCCGCGGCGGACGGATCACTAAGATGCGTGCATGGAGGAAGTGACCGGGATCCGCTATGTCACGCCGTTGCGTGAGGGCGGATCCGTCCCCGGTGTCGTTGAGGCCGACGATCTGGGGACGTACGTGGTGAAGTTCATTGGTGCCGCACAGGGCCGCAAGGCGCTGGTGGCGGAGGTGATCGCGGGGGAGCTGGCCCGGCGGCTGGGGCTGCGGGTGCCGGTGCTGGTGCGGTTCCTGTTCGACCCGGTGATCGGGCTGGGTGAGCCGGACCAGGAGATCCAGGATCTGCTGAAGGCCAGCGGGGGCCTCAACCTCGGCATGGACTTCCTGCCCGGCGCCCTAGGCTTCGACCCGCTCGTGTTCGAGGTCGAGTCCGGCGAGGCGGGGCGGATCGTGTGGTTCGACGCGCTCGTCGGCAACGTCGACCGCTCGTGGCGCAACCCGAACATGCTGGTGTGGCACCAGGACCTCTGGCTGATCGACCACGGGGCCTCGCTGATCTTCCACCACAACTGGAAGGGCGCCGACCAGGCCGCCGACAAGCCGTACGACGCCTCCGACCACGCCCTCGCCCGCTTCGCCCCGGACGTCGAGGCCGCCGCCCGCGACCTCGCCCCGAGCGTGGACGAGGCGCTGCTGCGCGAGGTCACCGCACAGGTCCCCGACGAGTGGCTGGTGGACGAGCCCGGCTTCGCGGGCCCCGACGAGGTGCGGCGCGCGTACGAGCGGGTGCTGCTGGCCCGCGCCGGCACCGTGGGGGAGCGGATCACCCTTGCCCCGAAGCAGCAGGAGAGGCAGGCGCCGCCGGAGTGGCTGCGCACCTGGGTCGAGGGGAAGGCCGCCAAGTGAGCACCGCGAACGGGCGGGATGTGTTCGAGTACGCGCTGGTGCGTGTGATGCCGCGGATCGAGCGCGGCGAGCTGATCAACGCGGGCGTGCTGGTCTACTGCCGTGCGAAGTCCTTCGTCGGCGCTCGCGTCCATCTGGACGAGACCCGGCTGCGCTGCCTCGACCCGGACGTGGACGTCGCCGGTGTACGGGCCGCGCTGCGCGGGTACGAGGGCATCTGCGCGGGCGGCGAGCGGGCCGGGCAGGCGGCGGAGGACGACCCGGGCCGGCGCTTCCGGTGGCTGACGGCGCCGCGCAGCACCATCGTGCAGCCGGGTCCGATCCACACCGGGCTGACCGAGGACCCGGAGGCCGAGGTGGACCGTCTGCTGGATCTTCTGGTGCGCTGAACCACATCGGCGCGGTGAGCGTTGACACAGGGTCACCGCACTCCTACGGTTTCGGCTACGGGACGTACTAAGCGGTCGCTCACCTGCGCGACCGATCCCCCAGGGCTGAGGAGAGCAGATGTCGACCACCGAGCAGCGCGTAGCGATCGTGACCGGGGCGGCGCGCGGCATCGGCGCCGCCACCGCCGTGCGCCTGGCCGCCGAGGGCCGCGCCGTGGCCGTGCTGGACCTCGACGAGACCGCGTGCAAGGACACCGTCGAGCAGATCACCAAGGCGGGTGGCCGCGCTGTGGCCGTCGGCGCCGACGTCTCCGACGAGGAGCAGGTCGAAGCCGCGGTCGCGCGCGTCGCCGCGGAGCTCGGGGCGCCGACGATCCTCGTCAACAACGCGGGCGTGCTCCGCGACAACCTGCTGTTCAAGATGAGCACGGCCGACTGGGACACGGTCATGAACGTGCACCTGCGCGGTGCCTTCCTGATGACCCGGGCCGTCCAGAAGCACATGGTGGACGCCGGGTTCGGCCGCGTGGTCAACCTGTCCTCCTCCTCCGCCCTCGGCAACCGCGGCCAGGCCAACTACTCGGCCGCCAAGGCGGGACTGCAGGGCTTCACCAAGACCCTCGCCCACGAACTCGGCAAGTTCGGCGTCACCGCCAACGCCGTCGCCCCCGGCTTCATCGCCACCGACATGACCGCCGCCACCGCCGCCCGCATCGGCATGGGCTTCGAGGAGTTCCAGGCCGCGGCCGCCAGTCAGATCCCGGTGCAGCGTGTCGGCAACCCGGACGACGTCGCCAACGCCATCGCCTTCTTCACCGGCGACGCCGCCGGCTTTGTGTCCGGACAGGTCCTGTACGTGGCCGGCGGACCGCTCGACTGACCCGGGACAGGAGACCGCATCATGAGCACCCAGCCCGCAGGCGGCCGCGTCGCGATCGTCACCGGCGCCAGCCGCGGCATCGGTTACGGCATCGCGCAGGCCCTGGTCGCCCGAGGCGACCGCGTCGTCATCACCGGCCGCAACGAGGAGGCGCTCAAGGAGGCCGTCGAACGGCTCGGCGCCGACCGGGCCCTCGGCGTGGCCGGCAAGGCCCACGACGAGGCGCACCAGGCGGAGGTCGTCGAGCGGACGATGGAGGCCTTCGGCCGCGTCGACTACCTCGCCAACAACGCCGGCACCAACCCGGTCTTCGGCCCGCTCGCCGAACTCGACCTCGGCGTCGCCCGCAAGGTCTTCGAGACCAACGTCATCTCCGCGCTCGGCTTCGCCCAGCAGACCTACCGGGCGTGGATGAAGGAGAACGGCGGCGCGATCGTCAACATCGCCTCCGTGGCGGGGGTCAGCGCCTCGCCCCTCATCGGCGCGTACGGCATGAGCAAGGCCGCGATGGTCAACCTCACGCTGCAGCTCGCCTCGGAGATGGCGCCCGGCGTCCGCGCCAACGCCATCGCCCCCGCCGTCGTCAAGACCAGGTTCGCCGCGGCCCTCTACGAGGGCCGCGAGGAGCAGGCGGCCTCCGCCTACCCGCTGGGCCGGCTCGGGGTGCCCGAGGACATCGGCGGCGCCGCCGCCTTCCTGCTCTCGGACGCGGCGGCGTGGATCACCGGCCAGACCCTGGTCGTGGACGGCGGCATCTTCCTCAACGCCGGCGTCGGCGCCTGAGGCCCGCGCCCTCCCGCACTCCGGCGTGCGCAGTCCCGGTGCCGGCCGCCGTCCCGGTGGCCCGCACCGGGACGCGCGCGTACCCGGGAGCGCGCACATCGTGCGCGCGGCCGTCCGCGACGAGCGCGAAGCGGGCCGACGGCCCGCGCGGTCGCCGGGCCGCCGGGCCGGGCCGGACCCCACCCGCGACCCGGCCGGGCGGATTGTCAGTGCCCGGCGGTACGTTCGTCCCCAGTAACGGATCGCGTACCGGAGGTTCCCGACGTGCCCATCACGCTGCCCGAGTCCTGGCAGGACGTCCTCGGTGAGGAGCTGCGACAGGACTACTTCACCCAGCTCACCGGGTTCGTCGAGGAGGAGCGCGGGAAACACAAGGTCTTCCCGCCGAGCGAGCAGGTCTTCGCGGCCCTGGAGGCCACTCCCTACGACAAGGTCAAGGTGCTGATCCTCGGCCAGGACCCGTACCACGGCGAGGGCCAGGGGCACGGCCTCTGCTTCTCCGTGCGGCCGGGCGTCAGGACACCGCCCTCGCTGCGGAACATCTTCAAGGAGCTGCAGGGGGAGTACGGCTACCCGATCCCGGACAACGGCTACCTGATGCCATGGGCCGAGCAGGGCGTGCTGCTGCTCAACGCGGTGCTGACGGTGCGCGAGGCGGAGCCCAACTCGCACAAGGGCAAGGGCTGGGAGAAGTTCACCGACGCGGTGATCAAGGCCGTCGCGTCCCGGCCCGACCCGGCGGTCTTCGTCCTGTGGGGCAACTACGCCAAGAAGAAGCTGCCGCTGATCGACACGGAGCGGCACGCGGTCGTGCAGGGCGCCCACCCGTCGCCGCTGTCGGCCAAACTCTTCCTCGGCAGCCGTCCCTTCACCCAGATCGACGAGGCGCTCAAGGCGCAGGGCCACGACCCGGTGGACTGGCGTATCCCGGACCTGGGCGAGTGAGGCGGGCGCGGGCCGGGCGACGTACGGGGGTCGTCGCCCGGCCCGCGCCGGGCGTCACCTCGCCGCGGCGGACGCGGCCGCCCAGGGGGGTGGCCACGGCGTGCCGGCTGCGCTCAGCAGCCGGTCGCCGCACCGGGTTCCGGTACGGGCGTCCGTCGCCGGTGACCCCGTCGACGCGCTCGAGGATCAGGTCGGCGTGTGCGTTGTGCCGGGCGTACTCCTCGATCTCGGCAACCGGCGCCGGCTGCCTCGCGCGACGGGTCGGCCGCACCCGCGCCCACCCGGCGGCCGGCCAGCGGTCGAAGGAGCCGGCCCCCATGGCGGTGCGGCCCCGCCCGGGAGGGCCGGCCGGTACTCGCCCGGCCGGCCCGTATGCTGCCGACGGCACAGGTCGGACACGGCAGGATCAGGCGGGAGCGGCACATGGAACCCCTCAGGATCGGGGTCATCGGACTCGGCGACATCGCGCGCAAGGCGTACCTGCCGGTGCTCACGGCCCAGCCGGGCGTCGAGCTCCACCTGCACACCCGCACCCGCGCGACCCTCGACACCGTCGGCGACACCTACCGCGTCCCGTCCGAGCACCGCCACGACACCCTCGACGCCCTGCTCGACCAGGGGCTCGACGGGGCCTTCGTGCACGCCCCGACCGAGACGCACGTCGCGATCACCGAACGCCTCATCGCCGCGCGCGTCCCCGTCTACGTCGACAAGCCGCTCGCCTACGACCTGGCCGGGGCAGAGCACCTGGTGCGGCTCGCCGAGGAGAGCGGCGTCGGGCTGACGGTCGGCTTCAACCGCCGCCACGCGCCCGGTTACGTGCAGTGCGCCGACCATCCGCGCGACCTGATCCTCATGCAGAAGAACCGCATCGGGCATCCGGACACCGTGCGCACCGTCGTCTTCGACGACTTCATCCACGTCGTCGACACCCTGCGCTTCCTCCTGCCCGGACTGGTCGAGCACACCGACGTCCGGGCCCGGGTCCGCGACGGGCTGCTCCACCACGTCACGCTGCAGTTGTCCGGCGACGGCTTCACGGCGATCGGCGTGATGAACCGGATGAGCGGCTCCAGCGAGGAGGTCCTGGAGGTCATGGGCCAGGACACCAAGCGCCAGGTGTTCAACCTCTCCGAGGTCGTCGACCACAAGGGCCAGCCCACCGTGCGCCGCCGCGGCGACTGGGTCCCCGTCGCCCGCCAGCGAGGCATAGAGGGGATCGCCCTCGCGTTCCTCGACGCCGTGCGCAACGGCAGGCCGCTGGACGCCCGCGACGCGCTGCGCACCCACGAGCTGTGCGAGCGCGTCGTCACCGCCGTGACCGAGCAGACCTCCTGACCGCCACCTCGTACGCCCCCGCCCCGGCCAGCAGCAGAACCGCCAGCCGGGGCACCCAGTCGCCGAGCCGGTCGTAGGGGCTGCGCCCCGAGCCGAGGGGCACGTCGTAGACCTGCGCCGCGCCGCGCGAGGTGCCGAGCGCCGGGCCGATCCGCTCGCCCCGGGCGTCGTGAACCACGCTGATCCCGGTCAACGTCGCGTGCACCACGGGGCGCCAGGTCTCCGCCGAGCGCAGCGCCGCCAGCGAGGCGTGCTGCGCGGGCGCCCAACTCCCCTCGAACGAGGACGTGGAGGACTGCGCCACCAGGAGCTGCGCCCCGTCGTCCGCGAGACGCCGGCCCATGTCCGGGAAGGCCGACTCGAAACACACCAGGGGACCGAGCCTCACCGTTCCCGCGTCCATCACCACCTGGTGGTCCCCGCGGATCCGGTCCTCGTCGGCCGCCCTGCCCACCGACGTGGCCCAGCCCAGCACAGTGCGGGCCGGGACGTACTCACCGAACGGCACCAGCCGCATCTTGTCGTAGCCGGGGCCGACCGGCCCGTCCGGGCCCATCAGCACCGAGGTCTTGGATATCCCGAGGCCGTCCGCCCGCCGGGCGTCCACGTTGACCAGGATGTCGGCGCCGACGTCGCGGGACAGCAAGGCCAGCCGCTCCGCGATGTCGGGGCGCGCCGACAGGTCGAAGCCGACGCTGCTCTCGCCCCACACCACCAGGTCCACGCCCCCGCCCACGAGCGTACGGGTCAGCCGCTCCCCCTGGTCGAAACGCGGCTGCGGCCCGTCGATCACCCCGGGCTGCACCACCGCCACCCGCACGACGTCCCCACTGCGGGGCGGCACCGGCGCCCAGGCCCACACCGCCGTGGTCCCCACCGCCGCGGCCGTCAGCACGGACCCCGCCGCCGCGCGGCCGGACGGCACGGCGAGCAGCGCGGCCAGGGCCGTGTTCACCGCCACCACCAGGAAGCCGACCAGCCACACGCCCCCGATCGACGCCAGCCGCAGCGCCGGCGTCACCTGCCACTGGCTCGCCCCCAGCAGCCCCCACGGCCCGCCCAGGTACTCCCAGGACCGCACCAGTTCGACCAGCAGCCAGGCGCACGGCACCAGGACCGTCGCCGCCACCACTGAGCGGTGGCCCGGCGCGCCGCCGAGCAGTCGCCGCACCAGCCACCCCCACGGCGCCCACAGGGCCCCCAGCAGCAGCGCCAGGAGCACGATGAAGACGTGCAGGCTCGGGATCAGCCAGTGGTGCACGGCCACCATGAAGCCGGCTCCGCCCAGCCATCCGTCCAGTGCGGCCCTGCGCCCCGTCGGTGCCGCGCGCGCCAGCAGCATCCACGGCACCAGGGCGACGTACGCGAGCCACCACAGCGACGGCGCCGGGAAGGCCAGTGCGGGCAGCGCCCCCGCCGCCGCGGCCGCCGCCCCGCGCGTCCAGGGCGAGGTGCGCCGGGGGGAGGCCGTCAGCGACCCGTCGACCTTCACCGTCACGTGCGCCACTCCTCACGCTCGCCTGGACTCAAGTCTCGTTCGTCCGGACGGCCCTGCCCAGAGGGCGGGGAACGCGAGTGCCGGCGGGCTGTGTGTGCCGGCGCCGTTGCGGCGGGCGCCGTGGGGATGTCCCGGCGGGGGGCCGAGGGGGGTGGTAGGGGGCCGGTCATGCGCCGTGGCGGTGTGCCGGCCGGTGTGCGGGAGGCGGGCGCGCGCGGGTGGGGACGGCCGGCCGTGGGGTGTGGCGGTGGGGTGGTGAGCGCGGCGGGCTGTGTGTGCGGCGCCGTTGCGGCGGGCGCCGTGGGGATGTCCCGGCGGGGGGCCGAGGGGGGTGGTAGGGGGGCCGGTCATGCGCCGTGGCGGGTGTGCCGGGCCGGTGTGCGGGAGGCAGGCGGCCGCGGGGGACGGCCGGCCGTGGGGTGTGGCCGTGGGCGGGTGAGCCTGGCGGGCCGCCTGGGGCGAGCCGGCGGCCGTACGGCCGGCCGGTCGTGCGCTGAGGTCCCCGACGGCGTGCCGGGCCGACCTGACGGGGTGGGTCCGGGCGGCTACAGCCCCGGCGCCGCGAAGCGACCGCGGCCCGGACGGCGTCAGCCGCGCCGCGGGCCCGGCCGGCCGCCGCCCCACGGGCCGCCGCCGGGGCCGCGGTCCCAGCCGTGGCCGCCGCCGGCGCGGTGCCGGCCACCGAGCTGTCCGTGCTCGCCCGAGCGGTGCGCCGCGACGGCGCGGGCCACGGCCTCCTGCCAGTCCTCGCTGTCCCAGGTGCCGCTGGCGCGGGCGTGCCGGCCGGGGCCGGGGGTGCCGTCCGGGGCGTGCGTCCGCGCGGTGTCGTGCGTGCCGGATCCCGTACCGGTGCTCGCGGCGGCGTCCGGGCCTGTGTATGCGACCTTCGTGACGGCCTCGGGGTCGGCCTTCGCGGTCTCGGCGGCGACCGCGGCACCCGCGGTCCTCGGCACGACGATGTCCTCGACCACCCCGTCCGGCACGGCCTTGACCGGCTCCTGAGCGGCCTCCGCGACGCTGCTCCCGCCGCCGTGCGGCATCAGCATGGACAGCCCCGCGACGGCGCCGGTGGCCGTCAGTACGGCCGTCCCCAGCGAGCCGCGGCCGGGTCCGCGGCGCTGCCCGCGATGGCGGCCCCCCACGACCTCTCCACTGATGACCCTGACCTCCGCGGCCTCACCGGCCTCCACAGGCTGCGGCCGGGGTATCACCTCGGTGGGGTCGAGCGCACCGGGGTCCGGACGGTTCGGTGCCTCGGCGGGCAGGGGGAGAGAGTCGGCCATGGCTGCGATCATTCACACCCGGCAGCCCGATGTCCAGTTCTCCCGAACATCCAACTGTCCGCCCATCATGCGGGATTGACACCGGGGGCCGCCGGCAGCCCCCGGTCGCCGTTCGCACCCCGGCGCCCCGGGGCGCACACTGTCCGCATGCCGGAGCTGCCCGAAGTCGAAGCCCTCGCCGGGTTCCTCACCGGCCGCATGGCCGGGCACGCCATCGCCCGGGTCCTGCCGGTGGCGGTGAGCGTCCTCAAGACCTACGACCCGCCGTTGGACGCGTTGCACGGGCGCACGGTGACCTCCGTCGGCCGGCGCGGCAAGTTCCTGGTGTTCACCACCGACGACGGCGCGGGCCCGTACCTCGCCGTCCACCTCGCCCGCGGCGGCTGGCTGCGCTGGAAGGACGACCTGCCCGCCACCCCGCCCCGGCCCGGCAAGGGCCCGCTGGCCCTGCGGCTGCTGATGGCGGAGCCGCAGGGAGCCGGCTTCGACCTGACGGAGGCGGGGACGCAGAAACGGCTGGCCGTTTACTGCGCACGAAACCTCCAGGACGTCCCCGGCATCGCCCGCCTTGGCCCCGAACCGCTCGATCCGGCCTTCACCCGCGACGTCTTCGCGGCGCTGCTCGCCGGGGAACGCCGCCGCGTCAAGGGCGTCCTGCGCGACCAGGGCGTCATCGCCGGTGTCGGCAACGCGTATTCGGACGAGGTGCTGCACGCCGCCAAGATGTCGCCGTACGCGCTCGCCGCGAACCTCTCGGACGAGGAGGTCGACCGGTTGTACGAAGCGCTGCGCACCACTCTTCAGGACGCGGTCGAACGCTCCCGCGGGCTGGCCGCGGGCGATCTGAAGGGCGAGAAGAAGACCGGGCTGCGCGTGCACGGGCGCGCCGGCCTGCCCTGCCCTGTCTGCGGCGACACGATCCGGGAGGTCTCCTTCAGCGACTCCTCCCTGCAGTACTGCCCGACGTGCCAGACCGGCGGCAAGCCGCTCGCCGACCGCAGGATGTCGCGGCTGCTGAAGTAGCCGCGCGGCGCGACGCTGCCCGGGATGGCCGGTGACCGGTCCACCACGGGTGGCGCGCCCCCCGGCGGGCGCCGAGACTGGCCGTACGCGCCCGCACCGCCCCGGAAGGACCCCGCCATGCCCAACAGCCGACGCAAGGACCTCGGACTGCTCGCGCTGCGCCTGGGGGCCGGCGCGGTGCTCGTCGCACACGGCTCCCAGAAGCTCTTCGGCTGGTTCGGCGGGCACGGCCTGGAGGGCACGGGCGAGGCGATGGAGTCCATGGGCTTCCGGCCCGGCCGGCACAGCGCGCTCGCCTCGGGCCTCGCCGAGGCGGGCGGCGGCACCCTGCTGGCGCTCGGCCTGGCGACCCCGGCGGCGGGCGCGGCCGCCGCCGGCGGGATGGCCGGCGCCGTGTCCGTGCACCTGCCGGCCGGTTTCTTCTCCGCCTCGGGGGGTTTCGAGTACCCGGCGTTCCTGGGCTTCACGGCGGCCACGATCGCGATCGCCGGGCCCGGCCGCTACTCCCTGGACCATCTGACCGGCAACGCACTGGACTGCGGCTGGACGGTCGCGGCCTTCTTCGGTGCCAGCGCCGTGGTCACGGCGCTGGTGATCTCCCGCCGCAACGCAGCCGTACGCGCCGACATGGCCGCCGAACTGCCGGAGGCCTGACGGGAGGGTGGACGCGGCGACCCGGCCCTGACACAGTCCTGCTCTCGGCACCGAGAGGCAGGACAGGGATGGGCGACCGGGCGGACCACCAGTACGAGATCTACCTGCGCGGGCTCGCGGGCGTGCGCCCCGCGCTTCCCACCGACCTGACGCGGCTGGAGGCACTGGCCGCCGAGCGCCTGGCGCCCGGCCCCTTCGGCTACGTCGCCGGCAGCGCGGGCAGCGGCCTGACGGAACGCGCCAACCGGGAGGCGCTGGACCGGGTGCGGATCGTGCCGCGCATGCTGCGCGACGTGTCCGCGCGCGACCTCTCGGTGGAGGTCCTCGGCCGCACGCTGAGCGTCCCGCTCGCGCTGGGGCCGGTCGGGGTGCTGTCGATCGTGCACCCCGACGCCGAGCGGGCGGCCGCCCGCGCCGCCGCGGCGCAGGGGGTGCCCTTCGTCCTGTCCTCGGCGTCCAGCACGCCCATGGAGGAGGTCGCCGCGGCCATGGGCGACGCGGAACGCTGGTTCCAGCTGTACTGGGCCAAGGACCGCGAGGTGACGCGGAGCTTCCTGGCCCGCGCCAAGGCCGCCGGGTACACCGCGCTGCTCGTCACCCTCGACACCCCGCTGCTCGCCTGGCGGCCCCGCGACCTGGACCAGGCGTACCTGCCCTTCCTCAAGGGCGTCGGCACCGCCAACTACTTCACCGACCCCGCGTTCCTCGCGGGCCTCGCCAAGCCCGTCGAGGACGACCTGAACGCCGCCGTCCTGCACTTCGTCGGCATGTTCGCCGACCCCGGCAAGACCTGGCCGGACCTCGCCTTCCTGCGCGAGAACTGGGACGGTCCGATCGTCCTCAAGGGCGTGCAGCACCCCGACGACGCCCGCCTGGCCGCCGAAGCCGGCATGGACGGCGTCGTCGTCTCCAACCACGGCGGCCGCCAGGTCAACGGCGCCATCGGCGCCGCCGACGCCCTCCCCGCGGTGGCCCGCGCCGTCGGGGACCGCCTCGCCGTCCTCTTCGACAGCGGCATCCGTACCGGCGACGACGTCTTCAAGGCCCTCGCCCTCGGTGCCCGCGCCGTCCTCCTCGGCCGCCCCTACGCCTACGGCCTCGGCCTGGACGGCCAGGCGGGCGTCGAGCACGTCATCCGCTGCCTGCTCGCCGAGTTCGACCTCACCCTCGCCCTGTCGGGTCACACCCGGCCGGGCGACGTGGGTCCGGACGCCCTGCGGCACGCGCCGTAGCCGGCACTCGCCTGCCGTACACGCCGGCAGGGCTCCGGCGGGGCCACGACGCGAGGGCCCGACAACCGGAAGAGGCCCCATCCGGCCCTAGCGGACCGTCGTCGGGAATGCCGAGTCTGGGAAGGAGAGGTCTCCCGTACCCGACGTTTCGGAGGAAGCCATGCAGGACGAGGAGCTCCGTGCCCTCGACGCCCATTGGCGCGCCGCGAACTACCTGGCCGTCGGCCAGATCTACCTGATGGGCAATCCGCTCCTGGCCGAACCGCTCCGCCCGGAACACGTGAAGCCGCGGCTGCTCGGCCACTGGGGCACCTCCCCGGGTCTGAACCTCGTGTACACCCACCTCAACCGGGTGATCAAGGCACGCGGGCAGCGGGAACTCGCCGTCTGGGGCCCGGGCCACGGCGGCCCCGCCGTTCTGGCGAACTCATGGCTCGAGGGCACATACGCGCAGACCTACCCGGACGTCCCCCGCGACGCGACCGGCATGGGCCGGCTCTTCCGGCAGTTCTCCTTCCCCGGCGGCGTGCCGAGCCACGTGGCGCCGGAGACCCCCGGCTCGATCCACGAGGGAGGTGAGCTGGGCTACTCCCTCTCGCACGCCTACGGCGCCGCCTTCGACCACCCCGAACTCGTCGTCACCTGCGTGATCGGCGACGGCGAGGCCGAGACCGGGCCGCTCGCCGCGTCCTGGCACTCCCACACCTTCCTCGACCCCGTCCACGACGGGGCCGTCCTGCCGGTCCTGCACCTGAACGGCTACAAGATCGCCAATCCCACCGTGCTCGCCCGGATCCCGGGCAGCGAGCTCGACGAACTGCTGCGCGGCTACGGCCACGAGCCGCTGCACGTCACCGGCGACGACCCGTTCGCCGTGCACGCCGCGATGGCCGAGGCGATGGACACCGCCCTGGACCGCATCGCGCAGATCCAGGGTGCCGCCCGGGAGGGCGGTGACCGGGGGCGGGCGCGCTGGCCGATGATCGTGCTGCGCACTCCCAAGGGATGGACCGGCCCGGCCGAGGTGGACGGCCTTCCCGTGGAGGGCACCTGGCGAGCGCACCAGGTCCCCCTGGCAGCGGTCCGCGACAACCCGAAGCATCTGCGGCAGCTCGAGGAGTGGATGCGCTCGTACCGGCCGCAGGAGCTGTTCGACGAGCGGGGCGCACCCACCGAGCAGGTGCTGTCCTGCGTTCCCGAGGGCGACCTGCGGCTCGGCGCCACCCCGTACGCCAACGGCGGGCTGCTGCTGCGCGACCTGCCCGTGCCGCGACTGGAGCGGTTCGCGGTGGAGGTCGACAAGCCGGGTGTGACCCTGCACGAGCCCACCCGGATCCTCGGCGGCCTGCTCGAACGGGTCATGGCCGACACCGCCGAGCGCCGCGACTTCCGGCTCGTCGGCCCCGACGAGACGGCCTCCAACCGGCTCCAGGCCGTCTACGAGGCCAGCGGCAAGGCCTGGCAGGCCGAGGTGCTCCCCGTCGACGAGCACCTCGACCGGCACGGCCGCGTCATGGAGATCCTGTCCGAGCACACCTGCCAGGGCTGGCTGGAGGGCTACCTGCTCACCGGCAGGCACGGTCTGTTCTCCTGCTACGAGGCCTTCGTCCACATCGTCGACTCGATGGTCAACCAGCACATCAAGTGGCTGCGCACCACCCGGGCGCTGCCCTGGCGGCGGCCCATCGCCTCCCTTAACTACCTGCTGACCTCGCACGTGTGGCGGCAGGACCACAACGGCTTCTCGCACCAGGACCCCGGCTTCATCGACCACATCCTCAACAAGGCTCCCGAGGTCGTGCGGGTCTACCTGCCGCCGGACACCAACACCCTGCTGTCCACCGCCGAGCACGTGCTGCACAGTCGCGACTACGTCAACGTCGTCGTCGCCGGCAAGCAGCCCTGCTTCGACTGGCTCGACCTCGACGCCGCCCGGGCCCACTGCGCCCGCGGCGCGGGCGTGTGGCAGTGGGCCGGCACCGAGGACGGAACCCGCGAACCCGATGTCGTCCTCGCCTGCGCGGGAGACGTCCCCACCCAGGAGGTGCTGGCCGCCGCGTCACTGATCCGCCGTCATCTGCCCCAGCTCGCCGTACGGGTGGTCAACGTGGTCGACCTCGCCCGGCTGCTGCCCAAGGCGGAGCACCCGCACGGCATGGCGGACCCGGAGTACGACGCGCTCTTCACCCGGGACAAGCCGGTGATCTTCGCCTACCACGGCTACCCGTGGCTCATCCACCGCCTCGCCTACCGCCGTGCCGGGCACGCCCACCTGCACGTGCGCGGCTACAAGGAGATCGGCACCACGACCACGCCCTTCGACATGGTCGTCCGCAACGACCTCGACCGCTTCCGGCTGGTCATGGACGTCATCGACCGCGTGCCGGGGCTCGCGGTGCGAGCCGCCCCGGTACGGCAGTCGATGGAGGACGCCCGGCTGCGGCACCACGCGTGGATCCGCGAGCACGGCATGGACCTGCCGGAGGTCGCCGACTGGACCTGGCCCGGGCAGTGAGCGGCCGGCGCCGGGCGGCCGTCCGTCCGGGGCCCGGGGCGCGAGCGGGCCTGCCGCCGGGCGTCCCTCACGGCGTGCCGCCCGCGGCGCGGCCCGCTCCGCCTTCCGGCACCGGCCCGCTTCCGGCCGTGGCGGCGGCCGGAAGCGGGCCGGGCATCGGGCGCGGGCACTCCGGAGCGCCCGGGCGACACACCCGGACATACCGGTGAAGTCCGCCTTCGGGTCGATAGGCTCCCCCGGTCGGGGTGTGCGGGTGGCGGCGGCGGAAGGAGAACGCGATGGGGATGCGGCGCCGGCCGGCGGTGGTTGCGGCGGTGGTTGCGGCAGCCCTCGCGACGGCGGGACTGCTGGCGTCCTGCGGCCCGGGCGGCGACGGCGCACCCGGTGCCGACGACCTGCGCACCGTGGCTCCCTCCGACAGCGGCGCGTCCGCCGCCACAACAGGCGCGTCCGCCCCGCACTCCTACGAGGTGACCGGCGCCAAGGCGCTCGAGGTGCGCAACGACAACGGCCGCGTGCGCATCACCGTGGGGAGCGGGCCGATGGAGGTGACGGAGACCCTCGAGTACGGCGCAGTGAAGCCCACCACCCGTCACCGGGTCGAGGACGGCACCTTGGAACTGGTCGGTTCCGGCTGCGGGAACAGCCGGCCCTGCAGAGTCGACTACGTCGTCCGGGTGCCCGCGGCGACGCCGGTGACCGTGCGGGTGGGCAACGGCGGCGTCGAGGTGGCGGACGTCTCCGGCACGATCGATGTCCGGACGGGCAACGGCAGCGTCGACGGAACCGCGCTCGCAGCCCGCCGGGCGTCCCTCACCAGCGAGAACGGCACGGTCGAGGCGGCCTTCAAGGCAGCGCCCGACGAGGTCACGACCACGAGCGGGAACGGCGGGGTCACCGTCACCGTGCCGCGCGGAACCGCCTACGACGTGCGGGCGCGGACGGGCGCCGGCATGAAGCAGGTGACCGTGCCGACCGATCCGTCGTCGCCGCGCAGGATCACCGCGACCACCGGGAACGGCATGGTCACGGTGGAAACGGACTGACCGTCCGCGTCCGCGGCGCCCAACGCCCGGCACCGGACCGGGTCCCGCGGCCCCACGAGGCGGGTCCGCCGCGGCCGGCACCGCCCGGTCGAGCCCGTGACGGGCCCCGGCGACGGCACGCAGTCCGGCACCATGGGCGTGATGGGTGAGCACAGCGACCCCGGCACCAGCGGCGAACGCCCATGAGGGGCACGATGAACGGCGAAGGACGCCGGGCACGACCCGCACGGGCGGCGCACGTCACCGGCCGTGGTCGCCGCGGGCGAGTTCACGGTGGGCGTGGCCGGCGCCGGTCCGTGCTCTCGCACCGGCACGGCCGGGGCATGTGGCCGAAGGACAGGCCGCCGTGGTGACCAGCGCCGCGGCGGACGCGACGACCCGTACCTCGCGGCGCGAGGCGGGGGTGGAGGTGGTCGGGGTATGAGACTCGCGATTCTCGGGGGCGGCGGTTTCCGCGTGCCGCTGGTGCACCGCGCCCTGCTGCAGGACCGGGCGCAGGGCCGCGTCACGCACGTCGCCCTGCACGACGTGGACCCGGCCCGCCTGGACGCCATCGTCCGGGTGCTGCGGCAGCAGGCGCAGGGCCACCGCGACGCCCCCGAGGTCACCGCCACGACCGACCTCGACGAGGCCGTCACCGGAGCCGACTTCGTGTTCTCCGCGATCCGTGTCGGCGGCCTCGCCGGACGCGTCGTCGACGAACGCGTCGCCCTCGACGAGGGCGTCCTCGGCCAGGAGACCGTCGGCGCGGGAGGCATCGCCTACGGACTGCGCACCGTCCCCGTCGCCGTCGACATCGCACACCGCGTCGCGCGGCTCGCCCCCGACGCCTGGGTCATCAACTTCACCAACCCCGCCGGCATGGTCACCGAGGCCATGTCCCACCACCTCGGCGACCGCGTCATCGGCATCTGCGACTCGCCCGTCGGCCTCGGCCGGAGGGTGGCGCGCGCCCTCGGCGTCGACCCGAACCGGGCCTGGTTCGACTACGCGGGCCTGAACCATCTCGGCTGGCTGCGCGCGGTACGCGTGGACGGCGTCGACCTGCTCCCACGACTGCTCGCCGACGAGGCGGCGCTCACCTCCTTCGAAGAGGGCAGACTCTTCGGCGCCGACTGGCTGCGCACCCTCGGCTCGGTGCCCAACGAGTACCTGAACTACTACTACGCCAACCGCGAGACCGTCGCCGCCGCGCGCCGCGCCGAGCACACCCGCGGCGCCTTCCTCCTGGACCAGCAGCAGCGCTTCTACGAGACGATGCGCGCGCCGGGCACCGAGCCCTTCGCCGCGTGGGACGCCACCCGCCTGGAACGCGAGACCACCTACGGCGCCGACGTGCGGGAGGCCGCGGGAGCCGGCGAACGCGACGCGTGCGACCTGGAGTCCGGCGGCTACGAGAGGGTCGCCCTCGCGCTGATGCGGGCCATCGCCCTCGACGAGCGCACCACGCTGATCCTCAACGTCCGCAACCGCCGCACCCTCGAACCGCTGGACGCCGAGGCCGTCGTCGAGGTGCCCTGCCACGTGGACGCCAACGGGGCCCGTCCCATCGTCGGCGACCCCTTGCCCGGCCACGCCGCCGGCCTGGTCGTCTCCGTCAAGGCCGTCGAGCGCGACGTCATCCGGGCGGCCACCACCGGCGACAGCACCGCCGCACTGCGCGCCTTCGCGCTGCACCCCCTCGTCGACTCCGTCGCCGTCGCGCGACGGCTCCTCGACGGCTACCGCGAGCACCTTCCCGGCCTGGCCTACCTCCGGGACTGAGGCTCCGCACGGCCGGGAGGTACGACGGGAGCCCCGGCCGCCCGCGTGGCGCCCGGGGCTCCCGTCGTACCGCTTCAGCGCGCGGCGCCGAAGTCCTGCGTCCAGTAGGCGCCCGGCTGCGCCAGCCCGATCCCTATCTCCTTGAAGGAGCAGTCCAGTATGTTCCGCTTGTGGTCGGGGCTGGCCATCCAGGCGCTCATCACGCTGGAGGGGGAGGAGTAGCCGTAGGCCACGTTCTCGCCGTAGCTGCTCCAGTTGTAGCCCTCGGAGGAGATGCGGTCGGCGGGTGACGAACCGTCGGAGCCGGTGTGCGACATGGTGTGGTGCGAAGCCATGTCCTTGCTGTGGTCCTGCGCGGCCTCGTTCAGCTTCGCGCTGACCTTCAGGGCCGCACAACCGGCCTTGGCCCGCTCCTTGTTCACCAGGTCGAGAACGGTGGCCGGGCCTCCGGTGAGCGTGGCGCCCGGCCCCGCGGCCGGAGCGGCCGGAGCGGCCGGAGCGGCCGGAGCCGCCGGAGCGGCGGACGGTGCCGAGGCGGGGGCCGAGGAGGGCGCCGGCGCGGGCGCCGAGGGCGCGGTGGCGGGGGTCCAGGAGGGCTTACCGCCCCACGGGCCGCCCTTCGTCCATGTCCCGTCGGCGGACCCGCCCGCGGACCCGTTCCAGCTCCCGCCCCACGAGCCGTGGTTCCAGCCGCCCTGGCTCCGGGTCCGGGAGCCGTCGTACTGCGGGCCCTGCTGGCCGCTGACGCACGCCATGGCGGCCGAGGGCACGCCCACGGCGGCGACGGCGAGGACGGCGACGGTCGTCTTCCGGAAGGGCATCGCCCGGCGGTGCTTCGTCATTGCGTGACCTCACTGGAGTGTTCGGCGTACGTGCTGACAGCCAGCCCGACCGCCGTGACGGCCGGCGGGCCCGGCCATTGTGTGGACCGTCCCGGACTTCGGGCAACGAAAGATCGGTACTACGGCGTCTCGTAGCGGGGGCGCCGCCCGCGCCGGGACGGTGGGGGCGCGACACCACCGGATCCGTCCTCCCGAGAGGTTCTGACGCATCCTCATGTCCCGCTCGCCGCACCGGTGACGGCTCGCAAGGGCATGCCTTTCCGAGACCGCCGCACCCTGTGCGAGTTATGTCCTATTAAATTAGGGATGAGACCTATATGGTGCGCGGGTGTCGGCTACTAAGTCGCACCGTAACCACCCCGTTCGGCGTGAGGGACATCACAGGACGCCCCGGGAACAGTTGCCGCGGTGGCCGCCACGGGCACCCCGCACGGCACAATCACCGCATGCGACACATCCTTGTCATCGGCATTGGCGCGGGCGACCCCGAACACCTCACCCTTCAGGCGGTCAAGGCGATCGGCCGTACGGACGTCTTCCTCGTCCTCGGGAAACCGGAGGAGCGCCAGGACCTGATCCGCCTTCGCCGGCGGATGCTCGACGAGCACGCCCGCCCCGGTCACCGGCTCGTCGAGGTCCCCGACGCCGAACGCGACCGCACCGCGACCGGTTACGCGGACGCCGTCGAGGACTGGCGCCGACGCCGAGCCGACCTGGTGGCGGACCTCCTCGACGCCCATCTCGGCCCCGGCGAGACGGGCGCCTTCCTCGTCTGGGGCGACCCGTCCCTCTACGACAGCGTGATCGCGGTCGTCGAGGAGGTCCTCGCCCGTCGGCCGGGCTCGTTCACCCACGAGGTCGTCCCCGGCATCAGCAGCGTCGCCGCGCTCGCGGCCCGTCACCGGCTCACCCTCACCCGGGTCGGCCGCCCCCTGCAGATCACCACCGGCCGCCGCCTCGCCGAGGGCTTCCCCCAGGACGCCGACGACGTGGTGGTGATGCTCGACGGACGCGCGGCCTTCGCGGACATCGACCCCGAGGGCCTGGACATCCACTACGGCGCCTACCTCGGCACCGAGGACGAGATCCTCTTCTCCGGCCCGCTCGCCGAGACCTCGGAGCGGATTCTCGGCGCCCGCACCGAGGCACGGGAACGCAAGGGCTGGATCATGGACACCTACCTGCTGCGCCGCCGCCCCGACGCTCCGAACTGAGCCGCGCGGCCCGTCCGACCGGTCCGGCGACACCGGGTACGGGACGAGGACGGCCCTTGACCGAGGCGGCCGGCGGCGGGCCCGCGCCCGCCGCCGCGCCGGGCCCGGCAGCCCGGTCGCGGTCGCGGGCGCCGCGACCCGCGGTGTGCGCCGACCACAACTGGTACGTCGCTGACGTGCTGACCGCGCCGCGACCCTCCGTCGTGACCGCCGGCGGCCTGCCGGTGCCCCCCGGGTGACGGGGTGACGGTGACACGGTGCGTCCACCTGACCGATGGCTCTCCTTCCGTCTGGACCCGGGCCCGTCCGGCGTCAGACAGGACGGGAGGTCGCCGCATCCATACCTGCCGTGCGGACCGGTTTCCGCGGCCGTTCCGCACCGGTTTGCGGAGCGCAGGCGCGACCGCCGCGCCCTTGACGCGGACAAGCCGCTGAAACGGAGACGGTTCCGCGCCTGCGGCGATGGCTGGAACCTGGGCAGACGCGGACTCCGCCCTGTCGACCACCAGTCGGACAGCCCGCCCTGCGCAAGGGCGAGGCTGATCGGCCGTTCGGCCGTCAGTCCTTCTTCAGCTCCTCCGCGAGCATCACGAGGATGCCGCTGGGACCGCGGACGTAGGTGAGCTTGTAGACGTCCTCATAGGTCGCCACACCGCGAAGGGGATGACAGCCGTGCTTGGCGGCCGTCTCAAGGGCCTCGTCGATGTCGTCGACCGAGAAAGCGACGCGGTGCATGCCGATCTCGTTGGGACGGGTGGGCTCCGACTCGATCGCTTCGGGGTGGATGTACTCGAAGAGCTCAAGGCGGCCGTGACCGTCCGGCGTCTGGAGCATCGCGATGTTGGCGTGGTTGCCGTCAAGGCCGACGGCGGTGTCGGTCCACTCACCACTGACCGTGGCACAGCCGACGACCGTGAGGCCGAGGTCGGTGAAGAAGGAGATCGTCGCCTCCAGATCGCGAACCGCGATGCCGACGTTCTCGAGCTTGATGGGCATGCGGTGCATGCTATCGAGCCGGGGCGATCGGTGGCCTTCGGTGACGAGGCGGCCGAGGGCCGGGGCACCCTCGGGTCCGGCCGTGACCTGTCAACCGGTGTCCGGCGGCGTGTCCGCCCCGGACACACCCCGGCTGTGGACCGGTTGAGCACCTCGGACCGCGCGGACCGGATGGTCCACCAGGGGCTTCTCGCCGGCAGCGGTGAGGACGTCGACAGTCGGTGCGCAGTGCCCCAGCAGCCGCGGCACATCGTCGGCCGCGGCGAGGTTCGATCCGCATCCCGGCTCGTTGCTGTGGAGTCGTCGGCTGAAGCCCACCCGGGGCCGGGGCGACCGGGGCATTGCCGGCCGGCTCGCACCGCCGCAGCGTGACATCGGCGAGGGGGCAGCGCCGAGCGCCACCGTCAGCGCGACAGCGATGGCCACACCGGACGCGTGCGGGGCCACTCGACAGCCGGTCGCCGCGAGGTTGTCACTGCCGGCTGGATCAAGTAGCGTCACCCGGCGTGAACACCGGACCGGCGCTACGCCACACACGGATTGGCCACCCGGTGGAGGGCTGACCACGCAGGGGGTGCGGAGCAGGCACCCCGGTTCGGCACGCGGACCTCCCAGCGCTCGCGCACCGCGAGCCCGTTCTTCGTGTCGAGCAACAGCGAGGTCAGCCGAATGACAGTCACGTTCAACCACACCATCGTCGCCGCCAAGGATCGTAACGAGTCGGCCCGCTTCTTCCGGGAGTTGCTGGAACTTCCGGAGGCATCGTCCTGGGGTCCGTTCACCAACATCCAGCTCGACGATGGGGTGCTGCTTCAGTTCGCCGAACCGCCGGTGGAGATCCAGATGCAGCACTACGCGTTCCTGATCGACGACGAACTGTTCGACCGGGCGTACCGGCGACTGCGTGATCGCGGCATCGAGCACTGGGCCGATCCGCAGATGCGACGCCCCGGTGAGACCAACAACGAGCACGGTGGTCGAGGGGTGTACTTCAAGGACCCCGCCGGTCACGCGATCGAGCTGATCACCCGGCCGTACCTGTAACCGGGGGGAGTCTGGCCGGGCGCCCGAAACGGGGCGCCCGGCCAGACAACCGCCGGGGCAACCACGGTGCGCCGAGGCGCCGGTGATGCTCTGGCAAGCCGTCCTGCCCTCCAACTGCCCTCACGGCATCAGCCGGTCCACCGCCCCGGCGCACCGGCGCACCGGCCATGGAGTTCACCGGCGGCGCCGGCCGACGCGACGCGGACCGGCGCGGCCGCGGACGGCCCGGGTCCCAGGCGTGACCAACTGCGGTCGTCGCCCCACACCGAGAGCGGATCCACGTGGGGACGCAGCAGACCCGTCAGCACGGGGTCGCCGCGGCCCGCGAGTTCGTCGGAGGCCAGCTTGCGGGCCACCCCGGCGAGGAAGTCGGCGAGCTGGATCCGCGGGTCGTGGCGCGATTCCGCCAGCCGCAGTGCGACCGGTCGCCGGTCCGGAGCCAGGCAGGCGCCCAGCCGCGCGATCCGCTCCTCGGTGAGCGAGTTCTGCCGGTCGTGCACCACGCGCACCAGGGTCCCGCCCTCGCTCCAGCGGGCGATCGTCCGGTCCAGCGCCGGAAAGAGCGGGTCCAGAGGCCCCACCGCATCCGGCGCCGCCGCGAGCCGCGCCCGGAACGCCTCCGCCCGCGGCCGGCCGTGCCGCAGCGCCTCGACGACCTCCTCCAGAGGGCGCTCACCGGCCGCGGCGGCGAACTCCTCGAGCGCCCGGAAGAAGGGGGCGACGGGTGCCACCCCCGCCTCGTGGTTCCTGGTCCGGGCCAGCTCGTTGCCGGCCCGCAGGAACGCGCGCCAGCGCGCCGGGTCCGCGGTCCGGCGTCCTTCGCGGTACAGCACGGCGGCCCGCGCCGCCGCGGACGGTCCCGCGGCCAGCACGTCGACCACCGCGACAACCACGAACCACGCCTTGTCGACGAGGTGCACCGAGGCGCCGCCGCCCAACGGGCCGGCAGGATCCAGGAACCACTCCAGCACCGCCCGGTGCTTCTCGCGCAGCAGGTGGTTGGCCTTGTACTCCTGCGCGGGCGAGCGGATCCGCTCGCGCATCTCCCGCAGTGTGCGGCCGGCGTCCTCCTGCGTGACGCACACGCCCGCGTGGGCGAAGACGTCCGTGTTCCCGCCGATCAGGTTCTCGCCGTCCGAGCCCGACTCGTCGCAGGCGACCTCCAGGAACCTCACCCGCCCATCGTTCCGCCCCACCGCCCGACCCGCCACGCATTTTGCGGGCGTCCGCCCCCGTCGGTGATCGATCGGGCGGCCGCGGGTCGTGTCCGACCTGCAAGGGCGACAGGCGGCGTCACCACAGGTTCGGGAAGCTTTTCACGTCGTCGTAGCCGTCCTGGGCCCGAGCGTCCACGTCCGACGGGTCCGCCTCGGCCCGCGCCGCCAGCGACACCGCGAGGGCAAGGGCCTCATCGCCGAGTCGGCCGAAGCGTCGAGCGGTATGGCCCAGGCACAGGCCGGCGAGCCCGAGTAGCGGACTGCCCGAAACAGCCCGCGTCCCGACTTCCACGCACCAGTGCTCGACGAACCGCCGGTCGTCGTCGTGCAAGGCGCTCCCGAGCAGGACATCCGCTGCTTCGGTCTCGTGCGAGCGGTCGCCCAGCGCTCGTTCGAGCATCTCGGCTACGACCTCGTGAGGCAGCGCAGGAGGGTTCCGGAAGCTCCGATGCGTATGCACCCCGCGAGGCTACGCGGGCCCGTAACACCGATGTCCGCCGGGCCCCCCGCACATCGGCCGAGCCGAAGCCGACCTGCGACTGTGGGTTCAGGAACCACTGCGACGCGCGGTGACCTGGACCCGGATCGGCGAGACGTCGGGCATCACGCGCCGGTCCGCGTGGGAGCGATTCTCCGGCGAGGAGTGACACGAGAAAGCCCCGCAGGTCGGCCCGCCGTGCCCCGCGCGCCGGCCGGCGAAGGCGACGTCGCGGCTGCCCCGGCCGGCACGCGGCCTCGCACTCACGGCTCGATCAGCCCGGCCCGGATCGCGTACCGGGTCAGTTCCAGGCGGTCGCGCAGGCCCAGCTTCTGCAGGATGTTGGCACGGTGCCGCTCGACCGTCTTGGCGCTGATGAAGAGGATGTCCCCGATCTCCTTGGAGGTGTGGCCCTCGGCGACCAGCTTCAGGATCTCCTCCTCCCGGTCGGTGACCGCCCGCGCGGGAAGCGGCTCGCCCTGCCGGGCGCGTTCCAGGAAGTTGCGCACCAGCGTGGTGACCGCGCCCGGGTAGATGAACGGTTCGTCGCGCACCGCCGCCCGGCAGGCCTCCACGAGGTCGCGGTCGGCGACGGACTTCGGGACGTAGCCGCTGGCCCCGGCGCGCAGCGCCTCGAAGAAGAACTGCTCGTTGTCGTGCATCGTCAGCATGAGGATCCGCAGTCCGGGTCGCAGCCGGGACAGTTCGCGGGCCGCCTGGAGCCCGGTGAGGCGGGGCATGGCGATGTCGAGCACGGCCAGGTCGAGTTCGTGGGTGCGGGCCTGTTCGATGGCCTCGGCGCCGTCCCCGGCCTCCGCCACGACGGTCAGGTCGGGTTCGTCGTCGAGGATCATGCGCACGCCGCGGCGTACGAGCGCGTGGTCGTCGGCGAGCAGGATCCGGGTCTTCGCCGCCTCGGGCACGGTCAGTGGTCCTCCTCGCGCGCGGGTACGTCGAGCCGTACCTCGGTACCGCCGCCGGTCCCCGGACCGAGCGTGAGCCGCGCGCCGATGAGCAGCGCCCGCTCGCGCATCCCGCGGATACCGGCGCCCTCCGGGGCGGCGCCGAGGCCCCTGCCGTCGTCGCGGACGGTCAGCCGCACACCGTCCGCGACCCGTTCCAGCGCGAGGTCCACCCGGACCGCGCCGGCGTGGCGCACGGTGTTGGTCAGGCCCTCCTGGGCGACCCGGTACAGCACCAGCTCGGTCTGCTCGTCCAGGGCGGGCAGTTCGGGGTCGAGGCGGAGTCCGACCGCGAGGGCCGGGGAGGTGAACTCGGCGGTCAGCGCCCGCAGCGCGCTGGACAGGCCGAGTTCCTCCAGGACTCCGGGCCGCAGCCGGCGCGCGATGCGGCGGATCTCCTCCAGGCTGCCCCGGGTGGTCTCGCGGACCTGGTGCAGTTCCTCGCGCAGCGGGTCGGGGGCCAGTTCGGAGACGTGCTTGAGCTGGAGGAGCACCGCGGTGAGCGTCTGCCCGACCTCGTCGTGGAGTTCCTGGGCGATGCGCTGCCGCTCGGCCTCCTGGCCGGACAGCACCCGGGCGCTGCCCGCGGCCTGTTCGCTCTCCAGCCGGTCGAGCATGGTGCTGAACGTCGTGATGAGTTCGGCGATCTCGCCGTGGCCGGCGGCGACCGGCCGGCTCCCCGGGCGCAGCAGGTCCGCCGCGGCCATGGCCCGGGTCAGCCGGCGCAGCGGCGCCAGCCCCACCCTGAGCAGCACGGCGTTGGCGACCAGCATCGCGACCAGGCCCGCCAGGACCACCGCCGCCTCGGCCGGCAGGACGGGGGAGGAGACCGTGACGGGGCCCAGCAGCAGTATCGCCGCGGCCATCACCACGACGGCGTTGAGCAGGAAGATCCGCCAGAACAGCGACACGGCCCAAGGCCTCCTCTCGGGGTGACGTGCGGGGACGGGCCCCGCCGTGGTCCGCCGCGCACGGCGCGGGGTCAGTCCCCGGGGACGGCAGCCGGGGTCCGCTCCGGCTCGGGGGCGCTCGTGTGCGCCGGGGCGCGGCGCCGCCCCGCCAGCGCCCGGGCCAGCGGCTCGGTGGAGCGGGCCGTGAGCGGGCCGAAGACCACCAGCAGCAGCACGTACGCCGTGGCCAGCGGGCCCAGCGCGGGCTCGATGCCCGCCGTGACCCCGAGCCCGGCGATGACGATGGAGAACTCACCCCGTGCCACGAGCGCGCCGCCCGCCCGCCACCGGCCGGGCAGCGCGACCCCGGCGCGCCGCGCCGCCCAGTACCCGGTGGCGATCTTGGTGAGCGCGGTGACGACCGCGAGCGCCAGCGCCGGCAGCAGGACCGGCGGGATGCTGGCCGGGTCGGTGTGCAGCCCGAAGAACACGAAGAACACGGCCGCGAACAGGTCCCGCAGCGGGCTCAGCAGTGAGTGGGCGCCCTCGGCCACCTCTCCGGACAGCGCGATGCCGACCAGGAACGCGCCCACCGCCGCCGACACCTGCAGCTGCTGGGCCAGGCCCGCCACCACCAGGGTCAGGCCCAGCACGACGAGCAGCAGCTTCTCGGGGTCGTCGCTGGAGACGAACCGGGAGATCACGCGTCCGAAGCGGACCGCGACCAGCAGGACCAGGCCGGCGGCGCCCAGCGCCACGGCCAGTGTCACACTGCCCGCCGCCCAGCCGACCCCGGCCAGCAGGGCGGTGAGGATCGGCAGGTACACCGCCATCGCCAGGTCCTCGAGGACCAGGATGCTCAGGATGACCGGTGTCTCGCGGTTGCCGAGCCGGCCGAGGTCCCCCAGCACCTTGGCGATGACCCCTGAGGACGAGATCCACGTGACGCCCGCCAGTACGACCGCGGCCACCGGTCCCCAGCCGAGCAGCAGTGCCGCCACCGCGCCGGGCAGGGCGTTGAGCGCGATGTCGACCAGACCGGAGGGGTACTGCGTCCGCAGGTTCCCGATCAGGTCGCTCGCGGTGTACTCCAGGCCGAGCATCAGCAGCAGCAGGATGACGCCGATCTCGGCGCCGATCGCCACGAACTCCTCGCTGGTGCCCAGGGGGAGGATCCCGCCCTCACCGAAGGCGAGACCCGCCAGCAGATAGAGCGGGATGGGGGAGAAGCGCAACCGCCCGGCGACCCGGCCGAGCAGGCCGAGACCGAGAATGATGGCGCCGAATTCGATGAGGAAGACCGCGGAGTGCAAGGACTCACTCCCGCCCGAGTATCGCGGCCGCGGCCTCGATGCCCTCGCGGGTACCGATGACGATCAGCGTGTCGCCGCCCGACAGGCGGAAGTCCGGTGCGGGCGAGGGGATCGCGTCCGCCCTGCGCAGCACGGCGACGATGGAGGCACCGGTGTCCGTGCGCATCCGCGTCTCGCCGAGCAGGCGGCCGTTCCAGTGCGAGGTGGCGGGCAGTTCGATCCGTTCCGCGACCAGCCCGAGATCGGTCGTGTGCAGCAGGTTCGGGCTGTGGTGCGTCGGCATCAGCGCGTCGATCAGCGACATCGCCTCGGGTCCGGTCAGCCGCAGCGACTGCGCGCAGGCGTCGGGGTCGTCGGCACGGTAGACGTTCACCGTCCGTGATCCGTCACGGTGGGCGACCACCGACAGATGGCGGCGGTCCCGCGTGGTGAGGTCGTACCGGACACCGATGCCCGGCAATGGTGTCGTGCTCATCCGCGGCGCAGGCACAGCTCGGTTCCCTTCACGGGCGGCACGCCGCCGCCCGGTTCGTTGTCCGTTTCGCCCCCAGCGGGCCTCATCCTTTCACCCGGGCGAAGCGCGCCGGTATGGGTGCTGACACCCATCGCGGGCCTGTGTGATCCTTCCCACACCCGGGACGAAGAAGCTGATGGGACCCGCGCCCTTACCGCGTGCGGCCTGACGGGCTCGTGAAGATCCGTTGTGGACGGGCGAGTTCTCCACGCGGGTCGCTTAGGGTCGCAGCGACCGGCACGCCGCGTGCGGACGTGCCCGGTGCGTTTCCCGTCGTCCGGAGGTACCCCGCGCATGAGTTCCCACAGGAAACGGCGCCGCGCGCGCCGTGCCCCCTCGGCCCGGTCCTGGCCGCTGGCCGCCGCCGTGGCGACGGTCGCGGCGGGCGCACTGGCCGGGGCCGGGGCCCAGTTCGGGAACGACGCCGGGGGTAAGGACAAGGTCCCGCTGGCGGCGGGCGACCGCAACAGCGACGGCCCCGTCGCGTCGGAGGCACGCGCGACAGCCCCGAGCCCGGGCCCGACGACCGCGAGCCCCCGTGCGTCCGCCGGCCCCGAGCACCGCAAAACGTCCTCGAAGCCCACGCGCACCCCCCGGCCGTCCTCGACACCCGCCCGCACGGTGGTCCCGTCACCGGCCACGACGACGGTCGCGGCACGGCCGGCGCGGTCCGACGGCGAAGGCCCGGTGGTCGCGGAGATCGTGCGGCTGGTCAACGAGGAGCGCGCCTCGGCCGGATGCCGCCCGGTGACGCTGGAGAACCGGCTCACCGAGGCCGCCCAGGACTACACGGACGTGATGGCCCGCTCGGGCGTCCTCTCCCACACCGGGCCCGACGGGTCCACCATGGCCGGGCGGGTCGAGGCGGCCGGTTACCGTTGGTCGACGCTCGGCGAGAACATAGCCGTGGGCCAGCGGACCGCCGCCGCCGTGATGGACGCCTGGATGCACAGCGAGGGGCACCGGGCGAACATCCTCAACTGCAGCTTCGAGCAGATAGGGATCGGCGTGAACACCCGGTCCAACGGCCCCTGGTGGACCCAGGACTTCGGCACGCCCCGATAGCGCCCGGTCCCTGACGGCCCGCCGGGTTCCGCACTCCGCGCGGGCTTCGCTCACGGCGTTGCCGGCCATGGCAAGACCGGGGCCGGAGCCGGGTGGCCGAGACCCCGGGGGGTCGGGCGGCAGATCGACGTGCCCGACCCCAGGTGGCTGGAGCGACTCAGCCGGATCACCGCCAAGACCCTCGTGCTCGCCGGCGGCCCACTCGGTCAGCCGTCAGCGACGGTTCCGGCAGGAGCACGGTGCCCGCCATCGGGGTGAGGCCAGGGCGGCGCCACCGCGCCGTCACGCGGCAGGTGCGGTGGCGGCGGCAGTGTTGACGGTGCGCGCTCCGGTCACCGTCACGTCCAGTGTCACCCGGGACCCGAACCGGCGTCGGAGCCCCGCCTCGGTCCGGCGCCGTGCGGAGCGACGGGGGGTGAGGGACGTCCGCCGGTGCCTGTCGAAGCGGTGAGGAGAGGAGACGAATCCGTGTCGCGATGGACCCATTTCTCAGTGACCGCCGAGACGGGGCGCTTGTGGAGGATCACGTTCGACAGTCCGCCGATCAACCTGGTGTCGCCCGAGATGCTCACAGAGCTTCCTCGGCTGGTCGACCAGATGGAGGCCGCTTCGGAACTCCGCGTGGCCGTCTTCGAATCGGCGAATCCCGAGTACTTCCTGAACCACTACGACACCTCCCGGGTCGCCGAGACCCCCAAGGAACCGGGTGCGAGCGGGTACCCGCTGCTGATCGACGCCACCACGCGCCTGTCCCGCGTGCCTGTCGTGTCCATCGCGAAGGTGCGCGGACGGGTCCGGGGTGTGGGGTGCGAGCTGATTCAGGCGATGGACATGCGCTTCGCGAGCGAACGCGCGCTGTTCTGCCAGCCCGAGACCGCCAACGGCAACCTGCCCGGCGGTGGCGGGCTCGAGCATCTGCCCCTGCTGCTCGGCCGTGCCCGCGCGTTGGAGGTGGTCCTGTCCAGCGACGACTACCCGGGCGAGCTGGCCGAGCGGTACGGATGGGTCAACCGCACGGTGGCCGACGTGGAACTGGACGCGCTCGTCGACACCCTCGCCCGCCGGATCGCCTCCTTCGACAAGGAATCGATCGCCGCGGTCAAACAGCAGGTCGACCGGTACACGCTGCCGTCCGCGGAGGATCTGCGGTCCTCCTACGACATGTACATGAACTCCTTCGGCTGGCCGGGGTCCGAGCGCCGGCTTCCGGCCGCGCTCGCCGCGGGACGGAATCAGCCGGGGGACTACGAGCTGCGGCTGGGCTACCACCTCGGACGCCAGCCGGAGGTGAACCCGCAGTGAGCCGTTCCCGCGGCCGACGCCCCGAAGTTCCGGGCCGTCTGCAGCCGACGCCCCTCCCGGTTTGCGGCATGGGCATACAGTTTTGCTCATGACGCAAGAAGACGGCGATCTGGACAGCCTCGTACGCAGACGCATCCGCGCTTTGCGGGTGGCGCAGGGCTGGTCCCTGGAGGAACTGGCCACCCGTGCCCACCTCAGCCAGTCCTCGCTGAGCCGTATCGAGAACGGCCAACGCCGCCTCGCGCTGGATCAGCTGGTCACGCTGGCCCGCGCTCTGGACACGACACTGGACCAGCTCGTGGAGACAGCGGCCGAGGACGTGGTCACCAGCCCGATGATCGACGGCGCACGCGGCTCGATGCGCTGGGCGGTGAAGGGGGACCCTGGCATGAGTGTGGTGCGCCGGCGCATGACCGATCCGCCACCCGAGAACCCGGCACGCATGCGTGCCCATCCGGGGCGCGAATGGCTCGTCGTTCTGTCCGGCACCGCGATCCTGATGCTCGGCCACCGCCGCTTCCGCGTCGAGACCAACCAGGCCGCCGAGTTCCCGACCATGATGCCGCACGCGATCGGCGCGGAGGGGGGCCCATGCGAGATCCTGGGCATCTTCGACCGCGACGCGCGCCGCGGCCACCAGCGCGAGGGCGGCGACGGCGACACCCAGGGCGCCGGTGAATGACCGCGCCGGCCGTGCCACGGCGGCAGCTCGCGCGTCGGGCAGCGCATCCGGTCCTGCGATGGTGTCGCGCCACCGCGGCACGACCGGGTGGCGGCACCGCAGCCGCCGGGCTTCGCTCCCGGTTAGGGTGACGAGGCCGCGGGCATCGCCTTGGTGCGCGTGAAGTGGCCATAGCACTGAGGGGGGTTCACGGGGGATGGGCTATGTCCTGCCAGGCTGGATGGACGAGGTCCTGGACTTCGTCGGGATCAACTGGCCCAACGTCGACGAGGACGACTACCGTGAAATGGCTGACGCCATGCGGGAGTTCGCCGAACAGTTCGAGGGGCACGGCGCGGAGGCGCATGCGGCGGTCAGCCGCATTCTGGCCTCCAGTGAGGGCGCCGCTGTCGACGCTCTGCAGGAGCACTGGGACCTGGTGAAGTCCGGGCATCTGGAGAAGGTGCCGGATATCGCCCGGCTCCTCTCGGACGCCTGTGAGGTGGTCGCGGACATCATCTACGGGATGAAGACCAAGGCCGAGATCGAACTCGGTGTCATGGCCGCCTCGATCGGCATCAGCCTGGGTCTCGCGGTCGTCACCGGCGGCCTGTCGGCGATCGTCGGTGCGGCGGAGACCGCCGCGATGCGCCAGCTGATCAAGCGCATCATCGACGAGGCGGCCGACCAGATCGTCGACGAACTCCTCGCCCGGGTCACCGAGCCGATCACCGGCCGGCTGGAGCAGATGGTCGAGGACAGTGTCCTGGACCTCACCGACAACCTCATCAAGCTCCCGCCCACCGCTGACGGCGGCGGTCACGGCGGCAGCAACACCGGCATGACCCTCGCCTCCGCAGGAGGACCTTCAGGGGCCGGGGGAGGTGGGGGCGGCGGCGGAAGGGTCTTCATCGACCACCAGGAGTACGAGAATGGCGCGGGCAAGCTGTCCCGCCACGGCGAGGCCATGACCACCGGCTCCCTGGGTTCCCTGGGGCGGGCCAAGGGCGCCTTCGGCCGCACCAGGGGCCGCGATCCGTTCACCCAGGCGTTCGACTCCGTGCTCCACGGTGCCCTCGACGGCGCGGAGAAGGCGCTGAAGAAGGTCGGCAGGCACCTCACCGAGAACGTGCCCGGCGGACTGCGCGCCACCTCACGCACCCACCGCCAGAACGACAGCGACATCTCCGACCGTCTCAAAGCGCTCACCAAGAGCGATGCGGACACTCCATGGGTGCCCGGTAGCGGCGGCGGCGGGCGCAGTGGTAAGGGCCCGGATCTGCTGAACAGTGCTCGCGACAATGCGCGCCACCACGGTGTGGAGCCGGACAAGCGGGTCTGCCGCACCGACCCGGTCGACGTGGCCAGCGGCCAGATGCTGCTCGAACAACAGGACTTGGACCTTCCCGGGGTGCTGCCGCTGGTCCTCAAGCGCACGCACTTGTCCGACTACACCTTCGGGGTGTGGTTCGGCCGCTCGTGGGCCTCGACGCTGGACGAGCGCATCGAGGTCGACATCCGCAATCATGCGATGTGGGCACGTGAGGACGGGACGGTCCTGGTCTACGAGCAACTGCCCGGCCCGCAGACGCCCGAGGTCTGGCCGCTGGAGGGTCCGCGTATCCCGCTGCGGCGGATCTCCGAGACGGGTGCCCAGGACCTGGAGTTCGCGGCGACCGACCCGCGGACCGGATGGACGCGCTACTTCTCCAAGCCGGGCGGCAAGGGCTGGCAGCTGTGGCTGACCACCCTGGAGGACCGCAACGGCAACCAGATCGACATCCACCGCGACGCCACCGGCCTGCCCCTCGGCATAACCCACAGCGGCGGCTACGATGTCAGGATCACCGGCGATCGCGCTCGGGTCACCACGCTCACGCTCCGCGACGGCGGCGAATCCACCCGGCCCGTGGTCGAGTTCGGCTACGACAAAGACGGCAATCTCACTGAGGTCATCAACTCCTCCGGTGAGCCGCTGCGTTTCACCTACGACGCACAGGGCCGCATCACCTCCTGGACCGACCGCAACGACTCCACCTACCGCTACGCCTATGACACGGCGGGCCGGGTCGTGCGGACCGTGGGACCGGACGGCCTCCAGTCCAGCACCTTCGTCTACGAGGCCGAACGCCGGACGACGCGCTGGGCCGACGCGCTCGGGGCGGTCACCGAATTCCGTCTCAGCGCGCGCGGCCGGATCATCGCCGAGACGGACCCGCTCGGACACACCACCATCCAGCGCTTCGACGACCGCGACCAGTTGATCGCGCGCACCGATCAGCTCGGCCGTAGGACCGGCTTGGAGTGGGACGAGCACGGTAACCTCGTCGCGGTCGAGCACGCCGACGGCCGCCGCACCCGGATCACGTACAACGACTTCCACCAGCCACTCACCATTGTCGAACCCGGTGGCGCTCGCCTGGAATACGCCTACGACGAGCGGGGCAACCGCACCGCCGTCACCAATCCGGCCGGCCTGGGTATGCGTTACGCCCACGACGCATCCGGTGGCGTCACAGCGGTGACCAATGCCCTCGGTGAGACGGTCACGATCCGCTGCGACGGCGCCGGGCTGCCCGTGGAAATCGTCGACCCGCTGGGCGTGCCCACCCGTTTCGAGCGGGATCCGTTCGGCCGGCCCGTCGCGATCTCCGGTCCCGACGGACAGATCACCCGCATGGCATGGAATGCCGAAGGCAAGCTGCTCAGCCGTGTCCACCCGGACGGCAGCACGGAGTGCTGGACCTATGACGGCGAGGGTAACTGCACCGCCCACACCGACCCGGCCGGCGCCACCTCCCGTTTGGAGTACACGCACTTCGACCTGGTCGCGGCGCGCACCGGCCCGGACGGCGTGCGCCACGCCTTTGAGTACGACGCGGAGCTGCGGCTGCGCAAGGTCACCAACCCCCAGGGACTGACCTGGACCTACGAGTACGACGCGGCGGGACGGCTCACCGCGGAAACCGACTTCGACGGCCACACCCTTTCCTACGCCCTGGATGCGGGCGGGCAGCTCACCGCCCGCATCCTGCCTTCCGGTGCCGTCATCCAGTACGAGCGCGACATCCTTGGCCGCACGGTCCGCAAGAGCGTCGACGGCCACAGCGTCACCTACGCCTACGACAACTTGGGCGAGCTCGCCCAAGCCGCCAGTGCCGACTGCACGGTCACGTTCCGGCGTGACGCCGCGGGCCGCGTTGTCGCCGAGTCCGTCGGCGAGCGCACGCTCACCTTCCAGTACGACGCGCTGGGCCGCCGTACCCAGCGCACCACGCCCACCGGCGCCGTCAGCGACTACGGCTACGACGCGGCGGGCAACCGCAATTCCCTCACCACCGCAGGCCGAACCCTCGCATCCTCCTACGACGGTGCGGGGCGGGAGATCGTCCGGCACGTCGGTTCCCGACTCGCCCTCGGCACCGCCTATGACGAGCTGGGCCGTGTCGTCACGCAGTCCCTGCACGACGCCGGTGGCGGGCAACTGTGGCAGCGCGCGTACGCCTACCGCCCTGACGGGCACGTCACGGCGATCGACGACACCCGCGACGCGCGGCTCGGTCTCGACCTCGACGCCGTCGGCCGGGTCACCTCCGTGAGGGCGGACAGCTGGAGCGAGACCTACGCCTACGACGAGGCCGGAAACCAGAGCGCCGCCCAGTGGCCCGGCACCGGTCACCGCCAGGAAGCGGGCGGCGAGCGTGAATACCAGGGCATGCGTGTCACCCGCGCCGGCAACATCCGCTACGAGTACGACTCGTCGGGCCGGATCGTCCTGCGCCAGAAGACGCGCCTGTCCCGCAAACCGGAAACCTGGCGCTACACCTGGGACGCGGAGGACCGCCTCACCTCCGTCACCACCCCGGACGGCGTCCTGTGGCGCTACCTGTACGACCCGCTCGGCCGGCGTCTGGCCAAGCAGCGCATGGCCGCCGACCACACCACGGTCGTCGAGGAGACCCGGTTCACGTGGGACGGCAGCACCCTCGTGGAGCAGACCACCCGCACCCCCGGCACCCCCGAGGCGATCTGCCTCACCTGGGAATACGACGGGCCGGCGCCGGTCTCCCAGGCCGAACGCAAACTCCACACGGACGGCCCGCAAGAGGTCGTCGACCAGCGTTTCTTCGCTATCATCACGGACCTCGTCGGCACTCCGACCGAACTCGTCGACGATGAGGGCCGCACCGCCTGGCGGTCCCGCAGCACCCTGTGGGGAATCACCGGATGGGACAGCGGGGCAACCGCCTATACGCCACTGCGCTTCCCGGGTCAGTACTTCGACCCGGAAACCCAGCTGCACTACAACTTCTTCCGCCACTACGACCCGGACGTCGCCCGCTACGTCACCCCGGACCCCCTCGGCCTGGCCCCGGCACCCAACCCGTTCGCCTACGTCGCCAACCCGCTCACCTGGATCGACCCGCTCGGCCTCGCGCCGCAGTCGTGCCGAAAGAACGAGCCGGAAGACCCCTCCTGGGGTGGCCGGGTCGTCTACAGCCGCGACGGGGGGCGGCCCGGGGCCATGCACGCCACCCTCGGCCTGGACATGATGGGCGCCAACCCCACCGACCCGCACGGGGACCCGCCTGGCTGGGAGAAGGACAAAGGCTACAACCGGGCCCACCTGCTCGGCGCCCAGCTCGGCGGGTCGAACTATGACCCCCGCAACTTCGTCACGATGCACTCCTACGCGAACTCACCCATAATGCGGCACATCGAGAACCAGGTGCGCGCCGCCGTCACGAAGGGGGAGATCATCCAGTACAGCGTGACCCCCGTCTACGACGGAGCGAACAAGATCCCCCTCGGGGTACGGGTCGAGGCCCACGGCAACAACGGCTTCCAGTTCACCGAACACCGAAGCACCGGAAACACCGAGCCCACGAACTCGTCCTTCATACCGAACAAGAAGCGCGGGACCTGACCCGCAGCCCGCCCATCACGCCTACGTGATAGAGCGGGACATCCACATCCACATCCATGGAGGGAGCCCCCATGAACGCCGCACTCGCCCGCCTCACTGAACTGATCCCACCGCCCTCCGAGCCCCGGGCCACGGACTGGGACGCGGTCCAGGAGCAGCTCGGCGTCACCCTCCCCGGAGACTACAAGGAGCTGATCCACACTTACGGGGGAAGCAACTGGGACGACTACCTCTACCTCCTCGAACCGGGCTGCCCCAATGAGAACTACGACCTCATCGAATGGGAGGACCAGCAGACCGAAGCACTCGAAGGACTCTGGGAGTTCGAGAAGAAGCCCGACGTACTCACGGACACCGGCAACCGGGTCATCCCCTGGGCGACCACCGACAACGGCGAGTGCCTCTACTGGCTCGTGACGCCGGACGGGAACCCCGACCAATGGACGGTCATGGTGAACGAGGCCCGCGGCGACCGCTGGGAGCACTACCCGATGACCTGCACCGAGTTCCTCCTCGCCGCCCTGGAAGGAAGCGTGCGATCCGACGTCCTCTCCTCCCGCTTCCCGCTCACCACGCACGAATACCGGCAGCTGACAGCCGTCTGAACAACCCACGCGATACCGTGAACAAGACGGCGCCCGAGCTGGTCGAATCCGACCCGGGGCGCCGCGTCGCGGGCCGGAGGACATGGAAGTAACCGGAGGTGGCGTCGTACCCGATCTCGGGTGCAGGCGGCGGTAGTTGTATCAGCCGACCCAGTCGGCGGTCACCGACTGCGAGCGAAGATGGGGCCGGTCGAGTTCGCCGCGGGTTGCGCGACGGCCCCGGGCAGCCGCCAGAGATCGGGGTGGGCGACGAACGCGCCTGCGGCGGCCCGGCAGGAGGCAACGAAGCCACGCACGGCGGCCGAGTCGTCGTCGTGCCATCTCACTCCCATCCGGTGGTGTGGCCCCGGAACCGGAACGAAGGTCACACCTGGACGGCCTGCCAAACGGAAGGACGCCGGGACCACGGACACTCCCAGTCCCGCGGCGACCAGATCCAGCACCGCGGAAGGGGCTGTGGGAATTGCTGTCAACCGTATCCGCGCGGCACTTGCGGCAGCGTTGAGCTGCGCCCAGCAGTGACCACGCTCCCGCACCGGAAGGAGCAGCGGCTCCTCCCCCAGCGCTGCCAGCGGCATCTCCACTGCCCCGGCCCAGGGAGTGCTTCGGGGTGAAGCCTGGCATGGCTCGCGCGGAACCGCGCGACTGCGCAGTCATCTGGCAGTACGTGCACACCGTGGACGGCCCGGTCGGCAAGCAAGTGGTCCATGTCGTGCGTGGACTCCCGCGGTGGGGGCGGGAGCGGATCGTGCCGGCGGCGGGGTGTCAGGGGCGCACCGCTGCCAGGACCTCGTTGAACGCTTCGGTCGAGCTCGGGTGGGTGTAGATGGTGTCGCGGAGTTCGCTCGCCGTGACGCCGTGCCGCATGGCCAGTGCGACGGTGTTGACCAGTTCCTGGGAGTCGACGCTCAGCAGGGCCGCGCCGAGGATCCGGTCGGTGGTGGCGTCGATCACGAACTTCATGAGGCCGCGGGTCTCACCGACGATCTTCGCCCGGGGCATGGCGGCGATCTGCGCCACGGGCTTGGCCGCGATGCGCACCGCGTGGCCGCTTTCGCGTGCCTCGCGCTCGGTCAGGCCCACCCTGGACAGGGGCGGTGTGGTGAACAGGGTGTACGGGACGGCCTGGCGGTCGGTCGTCGTGCGGGTTGCGGAGCCGAGCAGTTGGTCGGCGACCACGCGGCTGTCATCGAGGGAGATGTAGGTGAACTGCGGTCCGCCGTTGACGTCGCCGAGCGCGTAGATGTGCGGCCGGCTGGTGCGCAGGTACTCGTCCACGGCGATCGCGCCCGTCGAGGTGGTGCGTACTCCCGCGGCCTCCAGGTTCAGGCCGGCGGTCGCGGGCCTGCGGCCGGTGGCGGCGAGCACCGCTTCGGCGTCGATGGTGTGTTCCTCGCCGGCGACCCGGTAGTGCACCGTGGCGTGGCCCGCCGCGTCCGTGATCCGCGTGACCGCGGCACCGGTGAGGAAGGTGACGCCCTCGCCCTGGAGGAGGTCGACGGTGGCCTCGGCGACGTCGGCGTCCTCCCGCGGCAGGATCCGCGGCCCGGCCTCGAGCACCGTGACCTCGGACCCGAACCGCCGGTACATCCCGGCGAACTCCAGGCCGAGGTAACCGGCGCCGAGGACGACCATGCGGGCGGGCAGTTCGGTCTTCCGGATCAGGTCGGTGCTGACGTGCGTGTACGCACTGGACCTGAGACCGGGGATGTCCGGGAGCACCGGTTCGGCACCGGTGTTGACGACGATCGTCGGCGCGGTGACGACCAGACGGTCCGCGCCGGCGCTCACCTCGACGGACTTCTCGTCGAGGAAGCGCGCCCGTCCGGTGATCACGGTGACGGAGTCGATGTCGTCGAGCATGCTGAAGTTCCGGTCCCGCAGCGCTTCGGTCAGTGTCGCGGTCTTGGCGACCGCCGCACGCAGGGCCTCGCGCGGGTCGTCGTCGGGGCGCCGGGAGTGCGCATGGTGGATCAGGGCCTTCGTCGGCACGCACCCGATGTTGATGCAGGTGCCGCCGTACATCTGCGAGGACTGCTCGACGAGTGCGACGCGGCGCCCGGCGGCGCCCATCCGTGCGGCGAGGGTCTTGCCGCCCTTGCCGAAGCCGATGACGAGGAGGTCGACGTGCATGGGGTCCATGCCGTCGACCTTGCCGTCCCACGGGCGCACCGGCAAGGTGAGAATGTCGCAGTTTCTGTCGAGGAAGTATCAGCGGGACGTGTCATGGATGCTCTGAGTCGCCTCATTCGCCTCGCGCGGCTGCGCGGCGGCGTGGACGTCCGCTGCCTCGTCGGCGGCCGTTACACCCTGGAGAATCCGGATGCGGGCGCCGGCCAGGCCCCCTTCCACCTGTTGCTGAGCGGCACATGCGACCTGGAGCTGCCCGGCCGGCGGATCGAGGTGACGGCGGGCGACATGGTGCTTCTGCCGCGCGGTGCGGCGCACCGGATGCACGTACGGGGCAGGCGGACCGCCACAGGCGTCGAGCGCCGCGACGCCGGGCCCTACGAACTCGTCGACAACACCCGGGCGGCCGAGGTGGCGGTGCGCGCGCAGACTTCGCGGCCTGCACAGGACGACCCGGTCGACCTGTTCTGCGGTCACTACACCTGGGAACCCGGCGCGGGACAGGTGCTGATGAACATGCTCCCCGAGGTCGTGCACGTCCCCCTCGGCACCGGGGAGGGCGGCGGTCCGAGCTCCTTCGGGCACCTCGGACCGCTGGGACCGCTCAGCGACCTCATGCGCGACGAGGCCCGCCGATCCGCGCCGGGTGCCGAGGCCATCCTCGACGCGCTGTGCGACGTCCTGCTGACGCTGGCCCTGCGCGGTACGCCGGGCCTCGGGAGGACGGTCTGGCTCGCCTCGGCCGACGACGTCGTACGCACCGTGACCGAGGCGGTGCTGGGCGATCCCGGCCACGACTGGGGCATCGAGCGGTTCGCAGCCCTCAACTCCATGTCCAGGGCGACCTTCATCCGGCACTTCGGCCGCGCGACGGGGATGAAGCCGGGCGACTACCTGACCCGGCTGCGGATGCTGCTGGCGGCCGACCTGCTCACCGGCACCGACCGTCCCGTCGGTGCCGTCGCCGCCGCCGTCGGATACGGCTCGGAGTCCGCCTTCGGCCGGGCCTTCCGGCTGGCCACCGGGAGCACGCCCGCACGGCTGCGCCGGGCGGCCCGCAAGCGGGAAAGCCCGGCCCCGCCGTGAGGGGTCGTCGCGTGCCGTACGGCGTACGCAGCCGGCGACGCGCTTGTGGCGAAGCGGTGCGGGGGAGGGACCCCTACGTTTCGTCGACCCGGGCAGGTGCTTCGTGGATCGGTGACCCGTGGGGCGAGCCGAACCGGTGCATCAGCCTCGTCGCGCCGGAGACGCTGCGGGAGACGGGTATTGCGCTGCCGATCAGCACGGCCACCGTCGAGGCGGTCCACACCTGGTCCTGCGCCCGGGCGTGCGCGACCGGGCCCTGCTCCGCCTACACGACCCGTTTCCTCGGACAGCGCGGAGACAGACGACACCGCGAACCGTTCGAGCACGCGAGACCAGAGCGCGGGTGCCGCCGGCCCACACAACTGGCGTCACTGGCGGAGCGACTTCGCGCTCACCGCGGACAGACACTGGGCCACTGCGAACGCTTGATGCCCAGCTCGGACAACCCCGCCGTTTGATCACCGTGCTGACCGGCACCGAGGTGACGGCGCTGCACGGCTCGACCCGCCTGGAGGAGGTCTCCCTGAGTAAGCGCGACGGCGGCACCACCTTCCCGCGCATGGGCTGCGCCGGCCTGTCCTGCTTCATCGAGGCCCGGCCCGCGACGTCGTTGCTGCGCGGAGTCGTCATCGACTCCCACGGGTTCGTGCCGACCGACCGGCAGTTGTCGCCGGATGAACTCGGCCCGCGCTGGAAGGAACTGGGGCGCGATCCACTGCCCTACGAGACCAGCGTGCCGGGGGTGTTCGCCGCGGGGGACGTGCGGCGGGACTCGATGAAGCGGGTCGCCGCCGCCGTCGGTGATGGGGCCAGCGCCGTCCGTTCGGTGCATCAACACCTCGCGACCGTGTGATGGGTCGGTGGCAAAGGGCGCGGCGGGCGGTCTGGTGGCGTTGTTGCGGCTCCGGCGACCCGTGCTTCCGACACCGGGCGCTTGCGTCGGAACCGTTCGATCCGGGCGGCGAGGTCGGTTACGATCCGCGCCCGCCGAGGGGGATACTGGCGACCATGCGTGCCGAATTCGATCCCGAGGCCATGGGCCGGACCCCGTTCTACAAGCTCCTGACGTCGGTCGTGGTGCCGCGGCCCATCGCCTGGGTCTCGACGCTGAGCGGGGCGGGGACGGCCAATCTCGCCCCTGCGAAGTTCTGAGGAAAGCGGTAGCGGTCCCGGAGCACGTTAGCCCTGGTCAGCGGGTACTGCAAGGTGGAAGTTCCACGAGCACAGAGGGCGGTTGGCTGCTCGGCCTGCAGCGCCCAATACCGGTCTCCGTACTGACCAGTGCCACCACTCCGTCCTGTAGTTGATTGGCCCGCGGTCGACAGCCCCCGGCCCAAGGGGCGATTCGTGCGGGCCCAGCCGATGTGGCCGCGCGTTCCCATGTCCAACTCGCGGCCGGTGGGCTCGAATCAGCGCCGCGTCGAGGGCCGCGCCGGCGGATCGAGGTGCGATCTCCGGCGGCAACCGATGGACCGAACCGCTGTCCGCATCGGGTGGTCCGCCCTGGGGTCACCGGGGCGTGCTCGGGATCTCGAGGACCGCGTACAGGTGCTGGCCGTGAGCCCATGTCTTCAGTTCGGGACGGCCCATGAGGATGAGGTCGTGGTGCGCGGCGAAGTCAATGGCAGGCTGGGTGAAGCCGTTGAGACCGATCGCGATCGGGACGTCGGCTCCGTGGTGAAGGTGCGCCGTGCCATTGAAGTTCTGTACATGCACCGGCCCGACCGGGCTCTGTTGCTTGCATTGCAGGATCAGGGGCGGGTCGTCGGGGTTGCGGGCGGTGACGTCCACGCCGAGGTCTCCGGCGCCTCCCACCCGCCGTGTACTGCGGAACCCGTCACGGGCCAGGAGCCGTCGCAGCTTGCTCGAACCCCGTCGTATTCATCGCGGCGCGCTGCTTCATCTTGAAGGTCAGCACATCGGGACCCACCGCTGCGCCTGGCGCAGCCGTGGGCGCGCCGTCCTCGTCGCTACCGACGTAGACGTGGGCACTTGCGCCGAACAGGCGGGACCAACTTCGCCAGAAGGACGAGCGCGTCCAGCGCGCCGACGGTGTACAGCAAGAACTTCAGCAGCGGGTCGAGCGACCCGTCCTCGTCGAACCTCACGCCCCCGGGACGTTGATGACGGGGGCACCTGTCAGGCGGCACGTCTGAAGCGGGTGCGGCGGGAGCGTGCGGACAGCCCGAGGATCTCGTGCAGCGCGGTGCCGTCCTCCGCCCAGCGCCGGAGTCTGCCCCGGTCGACCCAGTGGACGGCGTACCGGTCGCCCCAGGCCATGGCGTCTCGGGTGAAGGCGCCGTTGGTGACGACGACGGCGTGATCGGCCCGGTGAGCCGGGCCCGCCGTCCCCTTCACCGCGTACATGACAGAGGACCCCACTTTCCCGCCGATGCGGGTGTGCTTGGCCTGCACAACGATCCGGCCGCGGTGCATGTGGTCACTTATGACGTCGGCAGCCTGATCACCGCTGCCGCCCACGTGGCGTGCCGACCAACCGTCGCGGACGAGCAGGTCCCGCAACGCATACTCGAATTGCCGGTCGTCCATGGCGTCGAACTCAGCCAGAGTGATCCGCAGCATGGCCAGCCGCTCGGCGTCACGCCGTCGACTGCACACGGTACGCGGGATCCGCCAGGCTCCGACGGCCCCCGCCAGTAAGGCGATGCATAGAAGGAACGGCCAAGCTTCCTTGAGTGCTCCGACCACCGAGGCGGCCATCTGGAACGCCAAACACACGAGGGCCAGTGCCACGACGGCGGCCGAGAGGACCTCGGGCGTGCCGCGTGGGCGCCGAAGGCCTATCCGCTTGCGTCCCATCAGCGGCTGGCCGAAGCGGAGACGGTCGGCTGCGGTTGCGCAGGCGGCGTCGTGGTTGTCGCCTCACCGAACCCGATCACCTGCCCCCAGAGCCAGATGCCGGCCACGACGCCGGCGATCATCCAACCGCTCATCCGCTTCGCTCCGCCCGCCTTCGGGTTGCGGCGGATGTGCCCTCGCACGCGGTGAAACCCGTCCGGCACCTTCGACATGGTGTCCCCTCCCGTCGGCGAGCTGCGGTCGCAGCCCGTCCCCCCATTGGTGTAGCAGCGGGCACCGACAGACCCGGATGGATCGCGTCGGCAAGGCTGTCATCACGCCAGCCATCTCGTGCCGTGTGTCTGCCCGATCAGGATGGAGGCCTGGACGGCCGACCTCAGCGGAAGGGCGACCTGGCTTGTGCGCAGCCACCGGTGCCCGACCGGAGCCGCCAGCGAGTTTCACCGACCGTGTGTCGCCCACCTGCGATATTCGGCTGTGAGCCCCTCAGATCATCCTGCGACGGTGAATGGCGAAAAGCAGTAGGAGCGCACTCGTTGCTGCTGCTGTGCGCCGGTGCTGCCCCCAGGCTGTAGGTTTCCGCAGCCTTCAAGAGTGCGCCTTGAGGGGCGAATACCCCAGCGGAAGCCCAGGATGAGCGATAGTCAAGACTTGTGGATCGGCAGTTGCTCAGCTTCGAGTTGATCGGAGCCTGGTGAGTCCTCCGACCGTCGAGAGCTTGTCGTTGCCCTCTCTGACAGTCTCGGCTGAGACACCCGGTTTGCCGGGTTAGTCTGGATGGGCGAGACAGGAAATCCCTTCAGCATGGCCAGCACCACCCCGATACCCGCCGCCGGTGACGATCCGGCGCCGAAGCCGAAGCGGCGGACGTTTTCCGCGGAGTACAAGCTGCGGATCGTTGCCGAATACGACGCCGCCCCGGCCGGGGAGAAGGGTGCGATCCTGCGGCGTGAGCGGCTGTACCACTCGCACATTATCGAGTGGCGCCAGGCACGCGAGGCCGGCGCCCTGGATGCCCTGACCGACCGGCGGACCTCCGCGGTGCGGCCGAAGAAGGCGGGCGAGCAGGCCGAGCTGGAACGGTTGCGCAAGAAGATCGCCCGGCTGGAGAAGGACCTGGCCCGCCGGGACGCGGCCCTGGAAGTCATGGGAAAAGCCAACGCGCTCTTGGAACTGCTCTCCGAGAGCGCGGACTGAAGCACGCCGCCGCGCCCCTGATCGACGAAGCGTTCGCGGGTGTCCAGGGCCAGTTGGGGACCACAGCGGCCTGCCGGCTGACCGGTCGATCACGCGCCACCCACTACCGCCACATCAACCCCAAGCCGAAGCCCGCACCGTCCCCAAGACCCACGCCCGCTTCGGCCCTCTCACCGGCCGAACGGGCAGATGTTCTGGCGCTGTTGAACCGGCCGGAGTACGCCGACCTGCCGCCCGCCCAGGTCTGGGCGCGTGAGCTGGACGCGGGGAACTACTGGTGCTCGGAGCGGACGATGTACCGGATTCTGTCCGCCGCCGGGCAGAGCGGCGAACGCCGCCGCCAGGCCACCCATCCGGCCAGAACCATCCCCGAGCTGACGGCGACCGGTCCGTCGCAGGTCTTCACCTGGGACATCACGAAGCTGCCCGGCCCGGCCAAGGGCATCTGGTACCACGCCTACGTGATCATCGACATCTACAGCCGCTACATCGTCGGCCACACCGTCGAACGAGCCGAAACGGCTGAGCGGGCCGAGGAGTTGATCCGCGAGACGATCGAGCGCAACGGCGTCGTGCCCGAGACCGTGCACGCAGACCGCGGCACCTCGATGACCAGCAAGAAGGTGTCCCAGCTGCTGATCGATCTCGGCATCACCCGGAGCCACTCCCGCCCGAGCGCCTTCATCACCTACTACAACCACGACCACAGACACTCCGGGATCGGCCTGCATACCCCCGCCTCCGTCCACTACGGCACCGCAGAGGAGGTCCGCGACCAGCGGGCCGTCGCTCTCGCCGAGGCATACGAACGCCACCCCGAACGCTTCGCCCGCCGACCAAAGCCACCCGAGATACCCGGCCAGGTCTGGATCAACGACCCGGCGAAACGCCGGCAACCCGAACCACAAGATTCATAGCACCGCGAACGTCTCATTTGACTTGACAACTACCGCCCCGTCGCGCCGCGTCTTCTCTCCGCCAGGCTTGATGACGCCGGCGGCAGCCAGCGCCGGCTTCCAGCTGCGATCGTTCCAGGTGCGGTAGTAGATCCGGTTGCCATGGGACGTGGTGAGGGCCAGGTTCACGGTGATCGGCTTCCGCTGGCGCTCCTCCAGCGCCGTGGTCGGCGCCTCGGGGTTGCGCCAGGGCAGCGTGCAGGGGATCGGGGGGAAGTGCCGGAAGTGCTCGCGTGCGCGGGGCGCGAGATTGGGCGGGAGGGGCACTTCGCGGGTCTTCCGCCCCTTGGGGAGCGAGAAGTAGGGGCGCCCCTTGATGTCCCACTTGAGCTGGCGGCGCACATGCACGACACCTGCCTCCAGATCGAGATCCTCCTCGGCGAGACCGAAGGCCTCCCCTTGACGAAGTCCCAGCCCGATACCCAGATCGACAGCGAACCTGTAGCGCTCCTGGAGTTCGCCCCGCACGGCGTCGACGACCTCCCGCGGCCAGGCCTTGGCTTTCCTCTCGGTAGGGCGAGGGGGCTTGACGGTGCTCTTGGCCTTCATCGGATTGCGTAGCAGACGCTGGTCGTCCACAGCGCTGGCGAGTATGGACGACAGATGTCCCCAGATGACCTCCGCGGTCGTCTCCTCGACGCGGGAGAGCAGAGCCGCCTTGAAGGTACGCAAAGCAGCAGCATCGATCTCCCGCAGGGGGAGGTCTCCCACCAGCGGGATGACGTGGTTCCAGATACGACTGCCCATGGGACCTGAGGTCGAAGGTTCGTCGGCTCGGGCGGGCCACCAGTGGTCCGCGATGTAGTCGGTGAGGGAGATCTCGCCCCTTCGCGGGTCAACGAACTCGCCACGGCTTGAGTCTGCCTTGGCTGTGGCGAGCCACTGCTTGGCGTCCTCGCTCGTCTCGAAGGAGCGGTCCTGGACACCTGGGATACCCTTGACGCGGTACCGATATCCCTTGCCGTACCGGGCTGTGCGTTCGCGTTTCCCGGTCACCCTGTCAGGCCGCTTCTTGAGCCAACGGTCCTCTATGTAACCCGCCATTCGGAGATCCCTTCGAGTTGCCCATGCGTTGCGTGCTGGTTGGTGGTAACACGGCTCGCCGCCGCTGCTTATCCCGGCGAGTAGGTACTTTTCCTGGTCTTTTCGAACGCGGTCACTCTGAGGGTCAGGTGCGGCGCTGTGGCTTCCTTGCAAGCGGGTTGAGAGCGGGGTTGGACCGGGAGTCAGCCTGCTCCTGGGCTTGCACCCATGCCTCGAGAGCGCTGAAGCGGTACATCACGCGGCGCCCCATCCGGAAGCTCGGAGGGCCTTGCCGACGATGGCGCCAGACATAGAGGGTGTTGGGGGAGATGCCCAGATAATCGGCGGCCCTCGTGATGTTCAAGAAGGCCGCTTCCGATTCGTGAACGGGCTGCGACATCGTAAAGCTCCTGTTGTGGTTCATGCGGTGACAGGATGATGGTCCAGGGAAAGAGCGACTTGGTAGCGCTGGGAATCTCTGATAACCGACGCGCGCATGAGAGAGATGTGGTGGCGCTCTCGGCCGAGGATTTCTCTCACGTGACTTCGTCGATACGCTTCCTGCAGCGGCTGCGCTCGGTTCTGACCTCGAGGGGGCCCTGCCGCCCTGATGTTCGGCGGACTGGCGAGGTGTCAGGTCCCGTCACGGCCTAATCGGAGGGCATTTGTTGAACGCGAGTTCGAATGTCGGGGTCGGGCCGTGCGGGCTCTGGGGTCGCTGGTAGTACGCGTGCAAGCGTGTGTTCGTTGTCCATCGAGTCGCGCAGCCGGTGCAGGGCCATAGTCGGAAACCGCGGCTCGATACCGGCGGGATGTCCCGGACATGCCGCCGGGGCCGGAGGACCACGCGCTTGGAACCATCCCGGGGCCCCGCACTGCCGCAGGTCGATATCGTGGTGCCGGTGCGGATGATGGATGCCGAGTTCGGTTCTACGACCTTCGTGGTCGTCGATGTGGAGATGCGCCGCCAGCCCGGTGGCCTTGTTCCGGCGGCTGTAGCCGCCCTCGCTCTCAGCGGGGCGGACTTCCAGCCCTTGTGGCGGGTTCACCAGGAGATCTGCGAGGAACTTCACTCCTCCTGGAAGAAGCCGCGGCCGCCTCGACTGCCTCACGAGCTCCCAGAGGGGTCCGCGGGTCTCGCCCTACGGGAGATCGACCGGCATGTCACGGCGCAGCCGCATCGGATCGTCGCCGCGCTGGGCATTATCGAGGCCTCGCTGCTACACACCGAGCGGGCCGCGTGCCCGCGTCTGGCCTCCCTCACCCGCTGGGACGCGGTGGAGCTCGCTCGAACCGCCTGTCCCGGCGTCGAGGGAGGGTTCGAGGAGCTCGCCCGGCATCTGGGTGTGCGGCTGCACGCGGGACCCCGGCCCGCCACCCAAGAGGCCTGGGCGGTGGCACAGGTGTTTCGACACGCGGTCGAGCGCGGTGCGGCCGCGGGCCGGTGGTCGACCTTCGCTCAGCTGGAGGAGATCGCCGGGACCGCAGCGAAGCCGGTCGAGAAGAAGTACCTTCCGCCGCCCACGGTCCAGGGCTCGCTGTTCGACTGACGGCCCCCGGTTCCGCCCCGAGCCCGGGGCACGGTCATGAGCATGCCGGGTGACAGGTCTACCCCGACGGCACGGTGGACACCGCGCCGGGTGAATGTGCGTGTGACGGCCGAAGGCGCAGCACAGGTCGAGGATCGCCTGGCTGGGCTGAAGGCCCAGGTGTCGGATGAAGAAACCGACACTGCGGCGTGTCTTGGCGTGGTTGTGGTGGCTGTAGCGCTGGTGAAGGTCGCGGCCACGGTAGTTGGTGATCCATCAAGGTTCTTGATCGGGACGGCTTGGGCGCGGGGCATGGCACTGCGAGGGCGCGAGAGGATGGGACGGTGGAACTTTCGCTGCTCGCGGTGCCCCTGTACACGGGCATGGACAGGGGCACCGAGCGGGTCACCTGGGGACGGGGCCGGGCACCACGGGGACGAGCAGGCCGTCACGGACGGCGAGGACCCGCATGCCGGCCTCCAGTCCGGAGGTGATGCCGTCCGGCGCATCGTCGACGGCCAAGCACCGGGAGGGGGCTCGCCCGATCAGCCGGGCGGCCTCCAGATACGCGTCGGGGGCCGGCTTTCCCCGCGCCACCGATTCGGCCGTCACCACGACCGGCAGAAGCCCGCCGAGGTCGAGCCGGTCGATGACGGGATGGATGAGGACTCCGGCCGCCGCGGAGGCGACGGCCCGCGGCAGGCTCAGAGCCTCGGCTCGGCGCAGTAGGTTCATCGTGCTGTCGATCAGCCGCGGCAGCGGGCCGTTGAGCAGTAGGCGCCGGCTGGCGGTAACGATCTCCTCGACCGGGAGCGTGCGCGGGCCCGCGCAGCAGGCGATGACCTCGCGGACGGGAAGCCCACAGGTCAGGGCGTACCACTGCGGGTCGACGTCCACGCCGTACGGGGCGAGGGCCTGCTGAAGCGCGCTCAGCCGGATCTGGGCGTTGTCGACGACGGTGCCGTCCCAGTCGACTACTACGCCGTCGACGTCGTGGAGCAGCGCGTCCGCCTTGGGTGCAGCCGCCGGGACGGGCTGCGGCGGGAGTCTCGCAGTCATCGTTCCTCCGCCCAGCTCTTGGCCTCGCACTGGATGGTTTCCGCGAAGCGGTGCAGGACGGCCTCGGTGGTCTGCTGCTGGAGGGTGACGGCCAGCATCCGGTCCACGGCCTGGGCGGCTCGCGGGCAGTCGGCCGGGCTCAGGTCCCGGCAGGCCGGGTGCTGGTGTACCGCCCGGAGTCGGTAGGTGCCGACGGAGTTGGCGACCCCGGCCTCGGCCAGGCGGGTGCTGAAGTCCCGGGGGCGGTCGAGATCGACGCGCCACACGGCGCTGTACCCGTTGGGGTCGTCCTCTGGCAACGAGGTGCGCACGGTGAGCCCTGGGGTGTCGCCGACGAGGTTGTAGAGCTGGCGGGCCTGCTCGCGGCGCCGGGCCACGGCCTGGTCCAGGCCCTTCAGGTTGTGCCGGGCGAGCGCGGCGAGGGGTTCGGCCAGGCGGTAGTTCATCCCGCGTCGGCTGGCGGCTGGTGCTCCGGGGGCAGGGGTGAGCCAGTACGTACGGTACGCGGCGGCGCGCTCGGCGAGGTCGTCGTCGTCGGTGATGAGATAGCCGCCCTCTCCACAGGAGATGATCTTGCCATCTTTGAGGGAGAAGCAGCCGATGCTGCCGACCGTGCCGGCCGCGCGCCCCCGAGTGGTGCTGCCCTGGGCCTGGCAGGCGTCCTCCACGACGTGCAGGCCGGCCGACTGCGCGTACGCGACGAGGTCGACCAGTCCGTCGGTCCGCCCGGCGAGGTGGACGGGGACGATCGCGCGGGTGCGCTCGGTGCTCTTGGCGGCGACGTCGGCCAGGTCCATGCCGCGCCCGTCCTCGGCGGCTTCGACGAAGACCGGACGGGCGCCGGCGGCGGTCACCGCGGACACCGTCATGATCACGGTGGCAGTGGGGAGGAGGACCTCGTCGCCGGGGCCGACGCCGCAGGCGACCAGCGCGGTATGGAGCGCCGCCGTGCCGGAGGAGACCGCGATGGCGTGCCGGGCCCCGTGGATCGTGGCAAGTTCAGCTTCCAGGGCGGCGGCCTCAGCGCGGCCGGCCGGGTCCGGCATGCGGTCGATGGACGCGTTCAGCGCGTCCAGTAGCTCGGTGGGCGTTGTCACGCGGGCCTCCCGGGCTCCGAGGAGTTCAGTACCTGGTCAAAGTTCATGAGGGGCCACATGCACACACACTGGGCACTGAACAGAGCGCAGTCATTGCCACAACCGGAGGGCTTCCCGAACAGTTCGGCCGCGTCGGCGCCCTTGATACTGCGGTGGCGCTTGGTGGGTGTGGCGGCCATCTTGAGGGAAGACGGGCAGTCCCAGAGCGAGCCGTCAGGCTCAGCGAAGTGCAAGGTGTCCCCGCCGAAGCAGCCCTCGACGGCTCCCGTGAGCTGGTGGACGGCGGAGGCGACCTGCCCGGGGTAGGTCCGAGGCGGGAGCTCGAGGGGGAGATCGGCGGCGTAGAGTAGGTCGAACTGCTCTTCCAGAAGTGGGAGTTCGGTGTCGGTGAGGGCCAGGGTGTCGTAGAGACTGTGCCCCTCGGGCAGGGCAACCGGCTGGGGCACGGCGTAGTCGCAGCCGAGGTCGGCGGCCAGCTGAGGCACGCCGAAGACGTCCAGCAGGTTGAGCTTGGTGATGACGGTGTAGAGGCCGACCCGGGGCCGGGCCTGCTGGCCGCGGGCGGCCAGCAGGGCCTTGATGCCGCTGACGACGCCCTCCCAGCCGTCACCGTCCTTGCGGGGCGGGCGCCAGGTGTCGTTGTAGTCGGGGTCAGTGGAGTCCAGCGAGACGGAGAATCCGTCCACTCCCAGCTCGACCAGGCGGCGGGTCATGTCCGGCTGGTTTAGGGCCACGCCGCTGGTGCAGACCACGACCTCGAGCTTTCCGCCCTTGAGGATCTCGATGAGGTCGAGGATGGGGCGCCATGTGAGCGGCTCGCCGCCGGCGAGGAAGACCCGCCCTACGGCGGAGCCGGGGAGGGTGCGGGCGAAGGCCATCACTTGCTCGGTGGGCAGGTCGTGGGGCGAGAAGTGCGACAGCAGGCCGGGGGTCTTGTCGACGCGCTGCTCGTCGAGCCAGGTGAAGTAGCAGGGCTTGCACTTGTGCGAGCCGCAGTAGGAACGCAGCGCCCACAGGAGGCTGACGGTCCTCGGTATCGCGGTCATGGTCTTTCCTCACGTAGTCGGAGCGGGGCGCCGCGCGGACGGTTGCCGCTGCTGGCTCTGCTGGTTTGACGGAATTTCATCCGTGCCAGGGGTTGTTGGGGCTCTGCAGGAGCCGTACGCGGGCGTGCTGGGTGGCGAATTCGTCGGCACGGGTGTGTCGCTGCTTCCACAGCACGGCGAGCCAACGCAGGGCACAGGTGCGCTGGGCTGCCAGGAAGAGGTGGCGGTTGGCGGGGGTGACGCCGAGGTCGGGCAGGAGCGTGATCCAGGTACTGTCAGGGATCTCGCGGGCGCTGATGTGCTCGATCAGGTCGGCGGCGTCGAAGTGGACGGTGCCGTGCCCGCTGTACTCAAAGTCGACGCAAGGGCTGGAGGTTCCATCGCGCAGCCAGTTGTTGAGGTTGGAGTCGCCGCGGGAGAGCACGGCCGGGGCGGACTTATCGCCGACGAGCTCTGCGTCACCGCTGGCGTGCCAGGCGGTGAGCAGGGCGCGCATGTCGGTTGTCAGCGGGTCGTCCTCGTGGCAGGCGAGGAGTTCGGGCCAGCTGCCGGTCAGGCGCAGCATGTAGTGAGAGCCGGAGTCCATGCGCTCCAGTTCGGCCATCAGCCCGGACAGGGGCACGGCGTGGAGGCGCTCGGTGGTTTGGGCCAGGCCCCTGAGGGCGGCTTCGCGGTCAGGGCTCTCCATCAGCGGTGTGCCCTTCAGCAGCGTCATGCCGATGGCGGGGACCTCGTCGTGCTGGTCGAGCCACAGCGGGCGGGGGACGCCGTCGGCCTGGTGCTCGGCGAGCAGGGTCAGGGCCGCCCACTCGCGGTCCACGCGCCGGCGGTGGTTGCCCTTGGCGTAGACCTTGATGCAGATGGGCCCGGCCTCGGGGTCATCCCAGGCATAGACGTGGTTCTGGAAGCCGCCGGTGAGCGGGCGCAGCCCGCGGTCTGCGAGCACTCCCTTGAAACGGGTTTCGCTGCAGGTGCGGGCGCCGCGCAGGTCGGTGAGGAGCTCGGCGGGCGGGGCGAGGCGCGTGGGGCGCATGCGGGGTACTCCGTGAAGTCTGGTGGTCGGCGGTACGGGAAGAACGGGTCGGTTCGCTCTACTGCATGGAAGAACTGTGTTCGCCCGGGGCGGGTATCGGGACGCGTTCGGCGATCGCGTCGACGACGGCCTGGTGGACCTGTTCAGGTGTGAATCCGAGGACGTCGACGGCGACCAAACCGGGATCGTCGGCGGCGAGGTGGCCGTAGGCGTCGTGGACGTGGCGCAGGAAGGCGTGCTGCTCGGCGGTGTAGGGCTTGCCCTCACGGCGGGCGGCCCGGGCAATGGCCTCGTCGGCGGGCAGGCGCAGCCACACGGCCACGTCGGCCGGCGGGCCGGACATCGCGGAGACGGACCTAAGCCACCCGATGCCATCCACAGGATGGCCGGGGTGTTTCTGCAGGAGGGTGGCGAGGCTGTACGACTGGATGGTGTGGATGCCTCGGTCCTCGATGACCGTCTGCCCGGCCGTGCGGGCGGGGGTGATGTGCGTGGCGACGGTGTTGGTGCGGATCGCGGTGGCGAGCATCGTGTCGGTGACGATGTTGCCGTGCCGGGAGAAGGGGTCCCCGCTGGCGAAGAGGTCCAGGAGCGTGCTGCCCAGGGTGTCCTCGGTGCGGGTCAGGTTGTCGGGCAGGTAGTTGACTGGCACCTGCTCGCGGGTGAGGTGGTCGGCGAGGAGCCGGGACTGCGTGGTCTTCCCGGCGCCGGGCAGGCCCTCGAACGCGATCAGCATGCCGGGCTCCCCGCTGTGGCCGCCCACGGGGTGCCCGTGGTGGTGGCCGCGACGATGTCGAGAACGGCGTCGCGCAGGCCGGGCGCCGTCGCGATGGTGGTGAGCGAGTCGGGGGTGTGCGGGCTGCCGTCAGTGTCCATGACGACGGCGCCGGCCTCGCGGGCGAGGACGACGCCCGCGGCCATGTCCCAGTCGTGGTTGCCCAGGGTGATGGTGGCGTCGAGGGTGCCGTCGGCGACGAAGGCCAGATCCACGGCGGCGGACCCGAGCATGCGCACGCGCTGGGCCCTCTCGGCGAATTGGGCCTGGATGGCGAGGGCGACGCGGTTGCGCTCGGGGCCGTCGGGGCCCGTTCCGTAGTCGCCGACGGCGATCATCGCCTCGGGCAGCGTGCTGGTGCCGGCGGCGCTGATGCGCTGGCCTTCGCGGAAGGCGCCCAGGCCCTGGGCGGCCCAGTAGCGGCGGCCGATCAGGGGCAGGTGGATGATACCGAGGACGGGCACGCCGTGGTGGACGAGGGCGAGGGAGATCCCGCACAGCGGCAGGCCGCGGATGAAGTTCGCGGTGCCGTCGATCGGGTCGATGATCCAGTGGGTGTCGGCGTCGGTGTCGCCACCCTCCTCCTCGCCGACGAAGCCGATGCCTGGGGCGCCGTCCAGGAGGGCCTGGCGGGCCTCGCGTTCGATGGCGAGATCGACGTTGGTGACCATGTCGCGGTCGCCCTTGGCGGTGATCAGGTTCGGGGCGAGGTCGCGCAGCTGCTGCTCGGCCCGTTCGGTGACCGAGCGGGCGAGGTCGAGCAGCGCCGGGAGTTCGGGGCTCATGCGGTGAGGGCTCCCTTCGGAGCGGTTCGGGTGAGCGGAGGCTCGGCCATCAGGTAGGCCAGGGCGGTACGGGTGCAGTCCGGGACGGGGGCGCTGGTGTCCAGGCGCAGCGCGGGGACGGTGATCGGCTCTGCGGAGGCCTTGAGCCGTCGGTAGAGGTCGGAGTCGCGGTTGGCGGCCGGGTGGGCGCCCGCCTGCGCGTCTCGGCTCAGGCGGGCGGCGGCGACGTCGTCGCGGCAGACGCATTCGATGATGCGCAGCGGCCGGCCGGTCTCCTTGGCCAGCCGCTGCACGTCCTCGACCTGGTAGCGGCGTGAGCAGGTGCGTCCGTCGAGGACGACGGCCCCGTCCGGGTGTTCGCCGAGGTGCCGTCCGGCCGTCAAATGCATGACGTGGACGCAGAAGTCGTCCTGTTCCCGGGTGTAGGCGACAAGGTGCGGGCCGAACAGCGCGTCGCGGATCCGGTCCTTGTCGAGCAGCAGGGTCTTCGGGCCGAGCGCGTGGGTCAGTTCCCGGCCGACGGTGGTCTTGCCGGTCCCGGGGAGGCCGGCCAGTTGCACGATCACCGGGCGACCTCTTCTCGGCTCGGCCCGCCGCCGGCCACCGGCGGCGGGCCGGGAACCAGGTCGGGCAGGTGGCTGTGCAGCACCGCCCATCCTGCGCGGAGCGGCTCCGGAACCGCCGCCACGGCTTCGCGGGAGGAGTCCGGGGCGGCCAGGGCGAGGCGGGCAGCGTCGGCCAGACCGGACCAGCGCGGGCGTGCGGCGAGACGGGCGAGAGCGTGTGCCAGTGCGTCCGCCCGGGCGAGAACAGGCAACGCCTCTCCGCCGCCGCCGTCGCCTGCGGCCTCGGTCCGGGCAAGAGCCGCCCGTACGTCCGCCGGGTCGGCGGTGTGGCCCAGGCCGGTGGTGATGTCGACGCTCACGGTGGGCGTCAGCGCGTCCCCGGTGGACCGCCGGCGCGTGTACGCACTACGGCCTGGCTGCGTGAAGCCGAGCCCGGCCAGCACGTCCAGGGCCGCGCCCCGGTCGGCGGCATCGACCAGGAGGTCGATGTCGGTGAACTGCCGGAGCCCGCCGGGCGGGTACAGGGCGGTGTCGTACGCGAGTCCGTTCAGCACCGCGACGGACACGCCCCGGCCGGTGAGCACCCGCACGATACGAACGGCCTCGCCGCAGTGGAGCCGGTTGTGCAGCGTATTGGCGCGCACGATCTGGCCGAGGACGGAGCGCATCGGACGCGACAGTCCCGCGCCCGCGAGGCCTCCCCGGAGACGGTGGGCCAGCAGGCAGACCAACTTGGCGTCGATCGCCGCCTCCAGCACCGCGCCGAGCGGGACGGAAGCCGGAGCGGACGGGCGGATGTCCGGGCGGGGATCGCACAGCCACCGCAGGGCCGCTGCGGCCGGCCCGTCCCCCGCGGGCAGCGGCAGCATCGCAGGGCTCGACGTGGCGGGGGCGTTCACCGGTGCACCTCCGCTCCCGTGCCGAGGAGGCGGCCGACAGTGTCGGCGAGGGCGGCCGGGTCGGCACCGGCGTGGATCCGGTAGCAGGGCAGTTCCGCCAGGGCGTCGACCACGCGGCTCAGGTTGCCGTCGGTGATGGCAGGGGCGGGTGTGGGCCACAGCCAGTGGTTGATGTGGGAGCTGGGCCCGCGGCCGGGGTCGGTCATGAACAGGCGTGTGTGCAGCAGCTCGTCGTGGGCCTCGGCGCCCGAGACCGGCTCGACGTGCACCGTCGTCCGGTCGGGGTCGAGCCGGGGGAAGAGCAGCATGGCCGGGCGGACCGAGCCGAGGACCTGGCCGTCGCCGGACAGCAGCCGGTCGAAGTCCCACGGCTCGAGGGGCACCTTGGGCCGGCTCGACCATCGATGTTCGGCGGGCACCGTGCGCTGGGCCTCGGGGACGAGGCCGGCCAGGTGCGGCAGGGCGGCCAGTGTGCCGATGCCGGCCCGCAGCCGCGCGGGCCACACATACCCGGCGAGCCCGCCCTCTTCCTCGGCGCGCAGCAGCAGCCGGTCGTTGGTGACGTAGTCGGCGCCGAGGCGGTGCAGGCCGGCAAGCAGGGTGGTGGTCTTCCCGCGGCCACGGTGTCCGGCGATGACGACGCCGCGCCCGCCCAGGGAGAAGGCCGCGGTGTGGGCGTAGACCGCGCCGTTCTCCAGGAGCTGGGCGGTGATGGCCTGCCGGGGCAACCGCGCCGCCCAGTGCAGCGCCGCCTCCTCCTTCGCGCAGCGCACGGTGATCGCCGCCTGCTGGGTGTCGGTCACGATCAGGGTGTGCAGCGCCTCCACCCAGAAGGCGCGGCCGCCGGGCCGCGCGAGGACGGCTGCCATCAGGCGGGGCCCGATCTCGACCGTGGGCGCGTCGGTGAAGGCCTTGACCTCCTCGTACACCGGGCCGCCGTCAACCAGGAGGTCGATCTGCCAGTGCGCAAAGGCCGGGCCGGTCGGCTCGTAGGCGTACAGGGTGCCCGTGGCGTGGGTGAAAGCCGCCTTCGAGTTGGTTCGCAGGCAGACGCTGGCCTCGGCCTGAGTGAACGTGGTCTCCCAGAGACCGCCCGGCTGCCGGGCGGGGAGCTGGTCGGCGGCGGGGGCCGTCACGGGCGGTCTCCTTCCGGCCGCGGCTGCGCCTGGGGCAGGTGCGCGCGGGCCGCGTCCACCAGCTGGGACAACCGGTCGGCGCAGGCGGAGGTGTGGAGGGCGACGAGGCCGTCGGGGCCGACCGCCTCGCGCAACCACGCCGGCTCGACGGCCCGCACACCGCGCCCCCAGTGGTCGCGGCCGCGCCGGGACCCGGTGAGGGTGAAGCCGGTCCCGGCGCGGACCGCGGTGATCTCCACCGGCGCGCTGGAGCGGTACTTGACCTCGGCGTGCTGGGCGGCGTGCCGGCTGGTGTGCTGCTGCTCGGTGCCGGGCAGGTCGGTGTAGATGTTGAACACGACTGCGGGGCCGTCCAGGACCGAGGTCTGGTGCCAGGCCCCGAACGGCACGGCCACCAGGTCGCCGGGCCCGCAAGGCTGCCAGTTCAGCACCGGGGTGCCGTACGGGTCGTGCCAGGCGGTGATCATCAGCACGCGCCCGGACAGGACCTCGAACACCTCGAGCTGGGCCGGGGTGTTCCTGTGGCCGATCGAGCGGTTGAGTTCGCCGCCGGGCAGCCGGCCGGGCCGGTAGACGCAGAGGTCGGCGAACCACTCGGCGCCCAGGGCCCGGGTGGGCAGGAGGATGTCGCGGTGCGCGGTGTAGAGAACCGGGTCACTCCCTCCCTCGCAGGCGGCGCGGGCGGCGCCGGGGTCGGCCAGATAGCAGGCCGGCGCCCCGTTCGCCGCGGAGGCGAGCAGGTCGGACAGGTGCCGGTCCACTCCGTCGCCCGCGGCGCTCAGGAGGGCCGTGCCCGCGGCGGCGCCGGGGCCGGTGGCCAGATCAGTCATGGGAAGCACTCCGTGAGATCAGCTCCGCCAAGGCGGCGCTGCACGAGGAGAGCAGCAGGTCCGGCAGCTCGGCGAAGTCGGCGAAGTCGGGGACGTGGGGCCGGGCGGCCTCGCGGCGGGGGTTGTAATGGATGGCCCGGCATCCGGCGCCCAAGGCACCGTCCACATCGGTGAGCAGGTCGTCGCCGACGTGGACGACGCGACCGAGCGGCATGACGGCCCGCTCGGCGACGGTGGCGAACACCTCGGGGCGGGGCTTGGCCACGCCCAAGTCGCCGGAGAACAGCAGGTCGTCGAACCGGTCGAGCAGGCCGAGATCGGACAGCAGCAGCCGGTGGACGTCCGACGGCGTGGCCAGCGTGTTAGACGTCAGCACCAGGCGCCCTCCCGCGAACTTGATCGCGTCCAGGGCCTCGCGCGCCCCGGGGATCGGCTGCGGGCAGGCCCGCAGCACCGCGTGCGTGTGCACCGCGAGCAGCAGCTTCAACAGATCGGGCGCGTCCCGGTCGATGCCGAGCTCGTCGAGCACCGCCCCGACCTGAGCCTCGACGCCGGGCTGCGCTCCGGCCGTCCGCTGCTGGTGCGCCGCCTCGGCCCGGGTACGCCCCACGATCTCGCTCAACTGCTCCGGCGCCGGGTGGTGGCCGTAGGCGTGCAGGACGCGGTCGAACTCCGTGATCCGCCAGGCGTCCGCGGCCTTCCGGTCCCCGTCGGTGATGAGGGTGCCCCACAGGTCGAGGCTGACCGTCCACCCCGCCAGGGGCAGCACGGAGCCGGTCACCGGGCACCTCCGTGCGGGCGCGCGGAGGTGGGCTGGCTGCGGATCCACTCGGCGGTCGCGGCCGGGTCGTCGCTGCCGAAGAGCAGCGAGCCCGCCACGACGCCGATGGCACCGGCGGCTACGAGGTCGGGCACCGTGTGCTCGCGGATCCCGCCGTCGGCCAAGAGGGGGATGTCCGTGCCGCGCCGGTCGAGGATCTGGCGGATGACCCTCATCCGGTCCAGGGCCTCGGGGACCATGCCGGTGCCCTTGGTACCCAGCGGGGTGCCCACCATGGTGACGGCGTCTACGGATTCGAGGAGGTCCTCGACGTGCTCGGGGGCCAGGTCCAGGGTGAGCGCGAGACCGACCGCCTGGCCTCCGGCACGGATGCGGCCGATCGCCTCCAGCGCTCCGTCGGCCTCGGCGTGGACGGTGATCAGGTCCGCGCCGGCGTCGGCGAACGCCGCGGCCAGCTCGGCCGGACGGTGCGCCATCAGGTGGACGTGGAACGGCACCTCGGTGCGGGGGCGCAGCGCGCGCACGAGGTCGGGGAAGAAGATCGCGTCAGGCGTGAAGGAGGTGTCGGAGGCGTCGATGTGGAAGGAGTCGGCGTACGGGCCGATCCGCTCGACCTCGGCGGTCAGCGACCCCAGGTCGGCGGACCACAAGGAGGCGTCGATGATCGTCCGCTCGCGAGGGCGGTCGGTCAGGAAGGACACAGGGCACTCATCTCGTCGAGGTCGCGGGGACGGGGCACGGGCAGCGGGGCGCAGAGCCGGCCGGTGATCGCGGCGGCCATCTCGGCGGCCACCTCCGGTGCCTCGCGCAGGTCCACCCGGATGGGCAGGACGCGCGGGTGGTGGGCGCCGAGCACCCGCCGGTAGGCCGCCGCGTAGCGGGGGAGGAACAGCAGGCGCTCGATCGCGGCGGGGTTGCCGCCTCCCCGGCCCCGGGCGACGGCACGTTCGCGGGCCAGCGGCCAGGGGGTGTTAAGGAAGACGGCCAGGTCGGGGTGGAGGAACCAGGGCGCCACGATGTCGCGCAGACGCTGCAGGATCTCGTCGGCGGGCGCGTCGGGCTGGGGCTCAGTCACGGTCAGCGCCCAGGCGATCTTGGAGTAGACGCCGTGGTCGATGATGACGACGTCGTGCTCGGCCAGGGCCGGCTCGTAGAACGTCTGGTGCTGGTGGGCTTCGCGGCACAGGCGCAGCAGGACGTCGACGGTGGCGTGATGGGCGTGTGCGTAGCCGCCGGCGCCGGTGCGGGAACGCAGGGGCTGGGCTTCGAGGAACTCAGAGAGCTGGCCGATCGTGCCGGGGCGGGGCCCGTAGTGGAGGACGGCCACCGTGAAGCCCGCGGCCCGCAGCTGTTCCCCGGCCAGTTCGGCGGTCGTGGTCTTGCCCGCGCCCCAGACTCCTTCGGTGCTGACCAGGAGCCCGCGCGGGCCGCCGAGCCGCCACACGGGGGCGCGGCCGGCGGGCGGGCCGGGCGGGCCGGGCGGTGTGGCAGGGGCGGGGGCGGCATGGTGCGGGGGGCCGACGGCGCTGCCTTGCGTGCCGGGGCGCATCGGGCCTCCTCTCCGAGTGGTTGATGGACGGGACGCGGTGGGGTCAGCTGCGGGCGGTCAAAGAGGGCAGCCAGTCGAAGTCGACGGCCGGGTCGCGGGTCGGCTCGTACTCCAGGCCGATCCAGCCGTCGTAGCCGGAGGCATCGATGCGCGAGAAGAAGTCCGGGTAGTCGAGGACCCCGGAGCCGGGGCGCCCGCGTCCGGGGGTGTCCGCGATCTGGAAGTGCACGATGCGCCCGGCGTGCCGCTTCAGCAGGTCGGGGATGTCCTCACCGTTGCGGCCGTGGTGGTACAGGTCGCACAGGAACCCGGTGTTCGACAGGCCCGAGGCGTCGTTCACGCGGTCGGCCATGGCGACCGTCGCGTCGGCGTTGCCGAGCGGGTAGTCGGGGGCCTCCTGGCGGCTGATGGTCTCCAGCACGACCGACGCCCCCACTTGATGGGCGGCGCGGGCCGCCAGCACCAGGCTCTCCAGGGCGAGCTCGTCCTGGGCGCCGTAGTCGGTGTCCGGCTGCCGGTTGCCGTAGAGAGCGTTCAGGACGCGGCAGCCGGCCCGGTCGGCGAAGGCGACGGCGGTGTCGATGCTGTCGCGGAACTCGGCCGCGCGGCCGGGGACGGACAGCAGGCCGCGGTCGCCGGCGCGCATGTCACCCTCGATGAAGTTCATCGCGACCAGCTGCAGGCCGGCGTCGCTCAGGGCGCGGGCAAGGGCGTCGACGTCGCGGTCGGCCGTAAGGGGGGAGTCGAAGGGCCACCAGATCTCGGCGGCCGTGAATCCGGCGGCGGCCGCGGCGGCGGGGCGCTCCAGGAGCGGCAGGTGGCCGTAGAGCATGGACAGGTTCGCGGCGAAGTTCAGGCTGCCGGTGTTCATCGTGGTCGGGTCTCCGTCCGGTGGTTGCACAGCGAGCCGCCGTGCAGGTCTGAGGGAAGGGATGGCGAGCTTCCGGTCAGGTCAGGGCGCCGACCGTCTTGAGGGCGTCGAAGAACTCCTCGGCCCGGTGCTCGGGGTAGGTGCCGTCGCGCATGGCCCGCAGGTAGTAGCTCTGCACGCGCTCCCACTCCCATGGGTTGGCGGCGAACTCGCCGGTGATCTGGTTGTTGGCCAGGGCGATCCAGCGGCGAAGGCAACTGGAGCAGCGCCCGCAGTGGACGCGCCGACCGCTCGGTTCGAAGCAGGAGAGGGTGTCCAGCAGGTCTCGTACGGGCAGGCCGGCCTCGACGTACCAGCGCACGATGTCGGTCTTGGTCATCTCCCAGAAGGGGCTGTCGACCTTGATCGGGCGGCCGGCGAACTCCGAGAGGACCTCGCTCATCCGCGCGAAGGCGTCGGGGCTCTTGTCGAGCGTGTAGTCACCCCTGACGCCGACGCACCAGATGGTGTCCGCACCATAGTTGGAGGCGAGCATCGCGAAGTAGATGTTGCGGAACGGGATGAGCGGCCGGGTGTCCCAGTCGGACAGGTCCAGCGCGGTGCTGACCGTGAGGTCGATGCCGCACCGCTCGGCCAGCTCGCGCACGCACTGAAGCTCCTGCTCGCGGAAGTGGTGGCGGATGTCGAAGTACACCGCGGGCGGTTTGCCCAGGTAGTGCCAGGCCGGGAAGGAGTCCAGGCCGGCGGAGTACAGAAGAATCGACTTGCCCTCGTCGCTCATCGGGTCTCCCCTTTCAGTTCTGGTCGCATCCGGACGGGGAGGCCGCGCCCTGCTCGGGCACCGGGTCGTCTCCGGCCGTCGGGGTGGTCGCGTGGGCGGGGCCCTTCGGCCCGTTCTCCGTCTCCCAGGGGAAGATCACCCAGGTGTCGGTGTGCTCGGCGATGTAGTCGATGCGCTCCTCGGGGGCAGCCGGGCCGGGCCAGTTGGAGCGGTTGACGGTCAGCACCGTCGTGCGCAGCCGCCGGACGCCGAGCGCCTCGACCATCCGGCGGGTGCGCTCCAGCGTCGCTCCGCTGCCGGCGATGTCGTCGACCAGCAGGACGTCCCGCCCGGCCAGGTCGCCGAGGGAGGCGGGGTTTTTGGTGGCCGGGGCGCTGGTCTTGGCCGCGTTGACGCCGTCCGTCTCGGTGTGCGTGACCTCGATCGTCCGGACATCGCGGATGCCGAGCTGATGGGCGATCATCACGGCCGGGATCATGCCGCCGCGCATGATCCCGACGACGGTTTCCGGCAGGCCGTCGCCGCTCGCCTGCTCGGCAAGGTCGCGGGTGAACGCCTCGATACCGCTCCACGCCAGCCGTATGGGCGCCGGTGTGGTGACGGGCGGGATGGTTGTGGTGCTCACGGAAGCTGCTCCTCAAGGTGGACGCCCGGCGTGCTGGGCACGCGGACCTGGTGCCAGGCGGGCAGGAAGCGGTCGACGATCAGGGCCCAGACGCGGTGGACCTCGGGCTGAACGCTGGCGGGGACGGTCATCTCCACCTCGGCCGCGCCGACGGCGCCGGGGCGGTGGTGGGCGGCGAGGGCGTGTCGGCCGCGGTCACGCAGCTGCACGGTCAGCCACACCCCCGGCGCCGTCCCGGGCAGGTCCACAGTGACCCGCAGGGCCTGCCCGGGGACGAGCTCGTTCGGCGTGTGAAGGCGGACGGCCGTGTGGGCGGGCGTGGTGGGACGGTCGGCCACCAGGCCGCAGCGCGGGCAGGCCACGCGGATCCGCTCCACGGCACCGGGCACGGGCCCGGACCACACGGTTCGTTCCAGCGGGCCGCGGCAGTATCCGCACCGGCCGGCGCCCGTCGGCCCGTGGGCCGGGGTGTGGGCGGCGGTCGCGGCGTCGGTGAACTGGTCGAGCATGCCGAAGCGGGAGTGCTCGCTCATCTCGGACAGGGCCTTGGCCCAGCCGGTGGCGTGCCGGCCGAGCGCATCGGGCAGGCCGGGCAGGGGACCGTACCCGGCGCGCAGCGACTTCTGGACGAGGTGCAGCGCGGCGAGGGCGCTCTCCCGGGCGGCTTCGCGATGACGCCGCATCACCTTGAGCCCTTCGACCACGCGGGTCTTGGGGCGGTCGGCCGCCATTGCCCAGGCACGCAGGTTGTCCTCGAACAGAGCGCCGGCGTCGAGGGAGGTCAGCCAGCCGGTCAGCTCCGTACGCAGCCCGAGCGCCGCCCCGTGCGCGTCGGCGATGGCCACCAGGTCCTCGGGTTCGTGCCAGATCCCGTCCCGGGTCAGCAGCCCCGGCGGCCCGCCGGGGCCGGGGAGGGTGAGGAAGGCCGGGCGCCGGCCGGGCCAGGGAGTGAGGACCGGCGCCGTGCCAGGCGCGGGCGGGGGAGCGAAGGTCTGCTCGGGATCACCGAGCAGCATGTATCCGCTTGCCCGGCCTGCGGTGTCGTTGAGGTCGGCGGTGACGGCACCGGCCGGGCGGGCCGCGGCGAGCAGCTGGCCGGTCAGGCTCGGCTCGGCGTTCACGGGCAGGTCCCGGTGCACCATCCCGATCACCGCGGCCGGATGCCCTTCCAGGGCGGCGTGGGCGAGGGACACGCTGGAGGGGTAGTGCTCGTGCGGGTCGAGGATGAGCGCGGTGCACACGAACAGCGCGAGCGTCCGGCACGCCAAGTCACGCAGCAGCAGCGGGGTGAGCGCGCCGCCCGCCCGGCACCGCTCCGGGGTGCAGCCGCCCGGCACCAGCTCGCCCGAGACGGCAAGTTCCCGATCCCCGGTCAGCCCGCACACGCTGTAGGGGCCGAGGAGGGCGTGCGATCCGGAGCCGTGGGCCTCCACCACGGCGGTGCGCCACCGGCCTCCGACGGCGGTGTCCAGGGCGGTACGCACGTCGAGGTGCCGCCCGGTGCGGGCGGTGCCGGTGAGCCCGTCGAGCAGTACATCGTGCTCCTCGGGCTGCGGGGTGCGGGCGGCGAGGATCTTGGCGAGCGAGAAGGCGACGCCCGGTAGGTCGATGCCGGTCAGCAGCCCCACGCGTACCGAGCGCGCGGACCAGGTGTGCAGGAGAGGGGTCAGGGCGGCCAGGGAGCAGGCGTCGGCCGGGGCGGTGAGCAGCACGCTGCCGCCGTCCGGGACCGGTACCGTCCCGGCGCCGCTCAGGTCGTCGACCGGTACGAAGCCGCGGCCCAGGACTCGGGCGGCGCCCCGGGCCAGCGGGCCGGCCGAGCCGACGCCGACCACGAGGCGTTCGCCGGCCGGACCGGGTGCGGGGGCGAGGGACAGCTGGGCGCCGTAGAAGGTGGCCACGTTCGCCCAGCGGGCGGCCCGCTGCGGGTCGGCCGGCCGCAGCAGCGCGATCCGCCCGTCGTCCAGGTGCTCGCCCCAGGAGGCGAGGTCGTCGGCCCAGCAGAATCCGGTGGGCAGGCGCGGGTCCATGACCGGGTCGCAAGTGGTCATCCGCGGTGTTCTCCCTTCGTGTCCGGCGTGGGTGCGGGCAGGGTGATGCCGCATGCGGCGAGGTCGGCGATGAGCCCAGGGACGGAGAGGAAGTCGACCGCGTGCAGCCCGACATGCCGGGCGGCGATGACGTTGGTGTGGTTGTCGTCGGCGAAGAAGATCTCTCCGGCGGCCACGCCCATGGCCTCGATGGCCAGCCGGTAGGCCACCGGGGAGGGCTTGATCACGCCGAGGTCCGCCGAATTGATCATCGTGTCGAACGCGTCGAGCCCGAGACGGGCCAGATCCGCCTCCAGTCCGCTGGTGTTGTTGGTGAAGATGCCGACAGGAATGCCCTGGGCGCGGACGGCCTTGAGGACGGCCACCGCGTCCTCGTCCAGCTCCCCGGGAGCTTGCGCCCACACCTCCACGGCGGCCCCCGCTCGGGGACCGAACTCGGCCACAAGTTCGCCCCGGACGGCCTCCAGCCAGTCCTGGTGGGTGTAGACGCCGTAGTTGGCCAGCGCGAACGCATCCTTGTAGGCGATGCGGCGCAGCGTGCCCGGCGGCAGGCCGACCGCCTTCTCCGCTTCGGCACGGCCGTTGCCGCGGAAGTGCAGAAGGACTCCGCCCAGGTCGAACAGGGCGGCGCTCACGCGCGTGCTCATGACGGCTCCCGGGCGGTGGAGGCCAGCGCGCGGGCGAGGAACGCGGGCGTCGGTTGGGCGGTGAAGTGCGTGAGCGGGATCTCGAGTCCGAAGGTCTCGTTGATGCGGTGCAGGAGCTCCACGCAGGCCAGGGAGTCCCCGCCGCTCGAGAAGAAGTCGGTCGTCGTGGTGGCCGGTTCGGCGCCGGTGGCTTGCCGCCACCACATCCGGACCGTGTCCGGCAGCTCCACGGGCGGGCCGTCCACGGCTGCTGCCGGGGCGATCCCGTCCGGCTCGGCGGCCGGACCGGCGCCGGGGAAGGCCAGGGCGGCGATCGCCTGCACATCGGGTTTGCCGTATCCGGTCAGTGGGAGCGAGGGGTGAAGGTGGATGCGGGCCGGAACGGCCGTCGAGGGAAGCAAGCCGGCCAGGTGCGCGCGCAGTGCCGCCTCGGTAATCTGGCCGCCGGGGACAGCCGCGTGCAGGGTGAGGACGTCCCGGCCCTCGGCCGGCTCGGCGAGCGCCGCTGCCGCGGTCACACCGTCGAGGGTCAGCGCGGCGGCTTCGACTTCCTCCGGCTCCAGGCGCACGCCGCCGAGGTTGAGCTGCCGGTCGATCCGGCCCGCGTACACCAGCTGTCCGTCCGGGCGCCGCCAGGCCCGGTCGCCGGTCCGGTACACGCGAACAGTCCGGCCGCCGATCATGAGCGTGGGGAAGGCGTGGGCCGTACGGTCGGGCAGGCCCGCGTAACCGTCGGCCAGGCCGATGCCCGCGAGGTGCAGGTGACCGGGCTGCCCGTCGGGCACGGACTGGTCGTGCTCGTCGAGGAGGAAGTCCTCCACCCCGGGCACCGGTCGACCCAGCGGGGCGGGCTGGTCGTCGGCCGTGATGTGCGGTGCGACGTGGGTGGCGATGGTCGCCTCGGTCGGACCGTACGCGTTGGCGACCTGGTGCCGGCCGATCCAGTAGGCGAAGCGGGCCGGGTCCAGCGCCTCGCCGCCGGCGACGAGCAGCCGCAGGTCGGGCAGCGTCACCTCCGGTAAGGCCGCGAGCATGGTCGGGGTCAGCGTGGCCACGGTGACCTGTTCTGCGGCGAGCCACCGGACCAGTCCGATCCCGGGAACCCGCTGACGGCCCTGGGGCACGCACAGGGTTCCGCCGATGGTCAGGGCCAGCAACGTTTCCCAGAGCACGACATCGACCGAGGCCGCGGCCAACTGAGCGATCCGGTCCTTCGCGGTGATCCGGTACAGATCGGCGAAGGCGGTGATCCGGTGGGCCAGTCCGCTGTGGGGGAGCACCACGGGTTTCGGCGCGCCCGTCGAACCGGAGGTGTGCAGAATGCACGCGGTACGGCCACCAGCAGTCGAGGCGTACTCAGCGCGCGGTCCGGGCAGGTGACCCGCCTCCGCCTCCGGGAAGGTGACGGCCGGTATGTCCTCAGGCCACCAGCTCGGAATCGCCCCGCCGCGGTGGACCAGGAGGTCCGCACTGCCGGCCAGCAGGCGCAGCCGGGCCGGCGGGTGGTCGAGGTTGACCGGCACCGCCGCCGCCCCGGCCCGCCAGATGCCCAGCAGGCCTCCCACCCAGTCGGCGCCAGGCGCCAAGCCGATCGCGACCCGCAGCTCTCCGCCGCCACGGGCGGCGGCCGAGACGACGGCGGCCACCCGCCCCGCCCGCTCCCACAGCTCCCCGTAGGTCACCCTCTCGTCCGCCGAGCGCACAGCGCAGGCGTGGCCGCGGGCCTTAACCTGCCCGGCGACCGCGGACAGCACGGATCCTGACGTAGGGCCTGTCCGCGTCTCAGCGCGCGGCAGGTCGTCTTCCGCAGCCGGTGACGTGGACATCAGCTCACCTCCTTCCTGGTCTGCTTGCCGGTTCGCGTTCAGGCCGCGTTCCGCTGGGCCGCGGCGAGGAACTGCTGGTTGAGCACCGGGTCAGTGCCGAACCGGCCTCCGGCGTGCAGCGTGGTGGTGCGGGCGGCCTCCATCCGCACGCCGCGCATGCTCATGCACAGGTGCAGCCCGCGTACGGCGACGGCGACGTCCTTGCGCCCGATCACGCCGGTGAGGTACTCAGCGACCTGCTTGGTGAAGCGTTCCTGGACCTGGAGACGCCCCGCGAAGTGCGCGGCGATACGTCCGAACTTCGACAGGCCAACCACCTCGCCGTCGGGCACATATCCGGCAGTGACCTCCAAGTTCATGGGCAGCATGTGGTGCTCGCAGAGCGCCCACACGCTCATGCCGCCCACGACAACCAGCTGGTCGCTCAGCAGGGGCTCGCTGAAACAGGTGACCGACGTGGCGTCGTCCGGGGACAGGAAGTTGCTCCACCAGGCCGCGACGCGCTCGGGGGTGCCGATGAGCCCCTCGCGGGCGGGATCCTCGCCCAGCGCGATCAGGAGCTGGCGGACCAGGTAGCTGACCCGGGCGGTGTCGATGTCCGCAGCGGGCCGGCCGGGAACGGGGAGGGCGGCGCCCAGAGGGGTCTCGGGGCTGGCCGTGGAGGTCGTCATGGGCTTCTCTCGCTTCCGGGGACTGGGGAACGGAGGGGACGGAACGGGAGATCAGCGGCCTCGTGCGTCTGCGAAGGCGAGCACGTGCAGCCGGGTGGTGAGATGCCAGTGCCGGGCTGCGACCGCGTCCGCGAGAACCCGGGTTGTGGCCGTGATCGCATCGGCGGTGGTGCCCTCGGGCATCACCCATACCGGCGCGAGTTGGTGGGCGTCGGCGAGCTCGGCGACGCGGTCGAGGTCGGCCACCGAGGACGCGACGAACTTGAAAGCTGCTCGCCCGGACGCCACGAACACCTCAAGCACGGCGGGCACCAGGCTCTCCGCCTCGTCCATGCCGAAGCTGGCGATCTTGGGCGAGACATTGAAGCGGACCCCGTCAACTAGCAGCTCCGGCATCGGCGCGATCGTGCCGTTCGTCTCGAACTCCACCCTCTTCCCGGCGGCCAGCAGCGCCTCGACGAGCGGAACCAAGCGGGCCTGTTGGAGCAGCGGCTCGCCGCCAGTGATCACCACCAGCTTCACCGGCGAGGACGTGGCCCAGGCCACGAGGTCCTCCACCGTCCGCTTTGATGACCACTCGCGCAGGTCGAACCGGGACGTGTCCCAGCTCTCCTTCGTGTCACACTTTGCGCAGCTCAGGTTGCACCGGGACAGCCGGATGAACAGGGCAGGATGCCCGCAGCTCGGGCCTTCGCCTTGGAAGGTCGGCACCTCGACACCGAAGCACTCCATGACGATCAGCCGGAGTGCAGCGTCGCCCGCCGTCAGGTCGGCGCCGGTCGGCCCGGCGGCCGTCATCGCCCCTCCACGTCGAAGCGGGCCCAGCTGCTCATCGTCTCGCGGACGAGGACTGCGGCCAGGCGGCCCGGCATCGACGGCTGGAGGTTCTGGATGAACCAGCCGGCGAGGAACTGGGCCAAGCGCTCCGAGGTCGGTTCGAACGGCAGGATCTCGTGCAGGTTTCGGTGGTCCAGTTCGGTGTCCAGAAAGTCCTTGAACGGCGCGAGCGCGCCGAAGTCCGTGACAAAGCCGGGCCCCTCCAGAGCGGGGGCGGTCAAGATGACCTCCACCTCGTAGCTGTGGCCATGCTGGCGGCCGCACTTGTGCTCGGGTGGCAGACCGGGGAGGCGGTGGCCGGCCTCGAAGGTGAACTTCTTGCCGATGGTGAAGCCACCGGTCGGAAGGGGAGCGGAACCGAGGTGCATGAGGATCCTTCGTGAGTCGCGTCGTGGGCGGCTCGCACCGCCATATGAAGTCCTGTAGAAGGCCGCCACGTAGAGGAGCGGTCCCTTGCGCGCCATGCCGTGTCGGGTGGTGATCAGATCTGGCCCTGGTAGTGCATGTGCCGTCCGCCGGCAATTGCGGCTGGGCTGTGCCCGGCCGCCGGTGACCACGTAGGACCGCACCAGCCGGTCGTCGCCGTGCCCCGTCAGGCTCATCCCAGCTCGTCCTGCTGCTGGCGCGGGCCGGCCGCGAGGAAGGGCCCAAGGCGCTCGACGACCTTGGCCATCCGGTCCGAGAAGGCCAGGACGTCCACGTCGATCGTCGCGGATGCCACCAGGTAGGAGGTGCTGCTGGCGGCGACGAGGAAGAGGTAGCCGCCGTCGTACTGGATCATCGTCTGGTGCCAGGTGCTGGCGCCGACGGCGACGAAGTCGGCGGCGTTGTGGCTAAGCGATTGGATCCCGGAGCCGGTCGCGGAGATCTTGTCGGCCAGATCAGCGGTGACCTCGCGGGATGCCGCCATGCGCATCCCGTGGCCGAGAGCACCACGGCGTGGCGGGCGGCGGGGAAGTCGACGAGTTCGTCGAGGATCCACGACAGGTCAGGGCGGGTGGATTGGTTCACGGGTTCGACTCCTCGTTGGGGGGCGGGAGGGGGACGGATCGTGTGCCCTGGACGAACGCGGCCAGGGCGCGGCTGGCGCGCGGCGGAGGGGGTGCGGCAGTCGGCGCGGCCGGGGCGGGCTCCCACGGCGGCGGGGCGGCGGGGCGGCGGCGCAGGGGCAGGCCGTCAGCGCCTACCTCGTAGCGCTGCTGCTCACCGGGCGGCCCGACGGTGGGCACCCGATGAGGTGTGATCGGCTGCTGTGCTGGTTCGGGTTGCGGGGCGGGTGCCGGGACGAGCATGGTGCGGGGCACCTGCACCACGGCCCGAGCGCCGCCGTGCCGGGAGTGTTCGAGGTCGAGGCTGACGCGGAAGCCGTACTTGGCAGCCAGTACACCGACGCCGAGAAGCCCGAAAGCCGCCGGCACGGTCCAGGGCCGTGGTCGGCAAGCTCGGCGCAGTCCCACCGCCCCCCAGGGCGGCACCGTGAATGCGGGGCATGCCAGACGTGCGCCGTGCCCGCCGCCACGGGGATGAGAAGGACTTGGTGCAGTGGGCAGCACAGGATCGGGCCGACAGCGTCGGGCTGCTCCCGTAGTGCCTCCACGGCGGGCAGACCCACGCCCACACTGGTGCTGACGATGTCATGGTTGGTGGGCAGCCCTGCCGGACGCGGTGACTCCGACAGCGTGAAGTGCCCGGGCTGGGTCGTGCTGAAAGAGGGGGGCATGGATACTCCGGTTGGGACGGACTGCACCGTCCGGGGTGGGCGGGGGAGCTCCGTCAGCGGTGCGGAAGCCACGTGGCCAGGAAGACCATGACGAAGGCGAGCACGAACACGGCGATCCGAGAGATGTTCTTGCCGGACACGGCGGGCGTCTCCTGAACTGAACTGGTAAGGGTTTTTGCTGGAGGTGCGGGGCATTGGGTTCCGGACCGGCGCCGTCATGGCTGTGGGTGCACGGCGCCGGCCCGGGGGTGGTGCCACGCCCCGGATCCGTCAGGGGGAAACGGGGCCGGGACATGTCGGACGCCGTCGGCGGTGCGCCCTGGCTGCCCGGTAGGGCGGGCAGCGGTCTTGGGGGAATCCGCAGGTCGGTGTTGGAACGGCCTGCAGATGGTGCTGCGTTGTGCGGCTTGGCACGAGCATGCCCGGGATTTCAGGGGACGTGGCTGCGCGGGAACCGGGCACGCCGACCGCGCGCTCTGAACTTCGCAGTCCTCTGCAGGCTCACCTACTCGGGGGTATGGGCGATGGCGGCCACACGGATCCACACGTCCTTACCCGTGTTGGTGGGCGCGATGCCCCAGTCGTCAGCCAGGGTCGTCAAGAGGTGCAGCCCCCGACCGCTCTCACCGATCCAGTCCGGCTCTTTGACCTTCGGGATGGTGGGATCGGGGTCGCTCACGACGACGCAGGCCCCGCCCGGAACGCGTTGGACCAGCAACGTGGCCTCCTTGCCGGGGGTGTGCTTGTGCACATTGGTCAGAAGCTCGGTCACTGCCAGGGTCACGAGGTCCGCGATCTCCGTGAGCCGCCACATGTCAAGGTGCGCCTTGACGACCTGGCGGATCTGCGCCAGCTTCTCCGGTTCCACGTTGAGTCGCATCGTCAGCCGGCGGGGAAAGCTGTCGGTAGCGTCGGGCACCGTGATGTTCCTTCGGTCACGGCACAGAGTGCGCGATGGAGGCATCGATCGTCCTTCGCCTGAGAACCCGCTGTGCGGGTTCCAGTTGCGGTGTGTACTGGGCAGAACAAGTTCGGTAACCATTGAGGACCACGCCGGAGCGATCGCGTAGACGTCGGATGCCGACAGCCGGAGTCCCGGCCATCTGTCGGCATCAGCATCGGGAGAACGGGATGCCACAACCGCCGAAAGAGCTCGACCCCGCCCGCTCGTCGCGGGCACTGCTGGGCACGGAGTTGCGCCACTGGCGCATGAACGTCCGCAGCATGTCAGCCCGTGAGCTGGGTGAGTCCGTGCACGTCAGCGGCGACCTCATCCTTGCCATCGAGACGGCCAAGCGTTCCTGCGACGAGGAGCTGGCGCACGCTCTGGACGCCGTTCTGGGGACTCAGGGCACCCTGTCCCGGATACTGAAGCTGGTATGCGCTGACGCCGACAGACAGCGTGCCGATGCCGACAATCGGTCACCGAGCCCTTCCGTGCGACTCCACGAGGGCGACGGAGAGCGCATCCTGACAGGGCACACATCACTTGCTCCGAACGGAACTGATCCTGTGGACCGCCGATCCTTTCTCGCTGTCTCCGGCATAGCCGCCCTGTCCACCTCAGGTCTCTCCACATTGGTCACGCGAAGTGAGCCGGTGCTGCCGCCAGCCGTGATCCGCCCCGGTGACATCGAGCAGATCCACACTGCGGCGACGGTGATCTCGAAATGGGACAACCACTACGGCGGCGACGGCATGGTCCGTGAGGCGGCGTCAGCGCAGCTCCAGTGGGCGGCCGCACTGCTCCAGGCCGACTGCAGTGAGGACCTGAGAGCGGACCTCTTCGCCGCTGTCGCGCGCCTCGGCATGGTCGTCGGTGCTGCCGCCTTCGACGCGTACGCCCACAACGACGGGCAACGCGCCTTCAGGTTCGCCGCCGTCTGCGCAGAAGAAGCCGATGCCTGGCACCTGCGGGCCAAGATCTACTCGTGGCTGGCGCGGCAGCAGATCTGGCTGGGTAATCCGGACCGCGGCCTGACGTTCGCCGAGCTCGGCCTCGCGCGGGCCGATCGCCTCACAGCCACGGAACAGGCCATGCTGCACACCGCCAGGGCCCGTGCCTTCGCCAAGATGGGGGAGGTACAGCAGACCCTGTCCGCCGTGGGTGCGGCCGACGACGCGTTCGGCCAAGCCCGGGCTCACGAGGACCCTCCGTGGATGGCCTATTACGACGCCGCACAGCACCACGGCGACACGGGCCACGCGCTCTACGACCTGGCCTTGTTGGGACACGACCCCGCGCGGGCTCAGGAAAGGCTGCGTACGGCGGTCGCCGGACACGGTGACGAATACGTACGGAGTCGAGCCATCGCAGGGACAAAACTGGCCTCCCTGCTGATGACGACCGGTGATCCTGCGGAGGCCGCAGCGATCGGTCACGCGGCCCTGGATGACGCAGGCCAGCTGCATTCTCGCCGGGCGGCTGACGACGTGCGGGAGCTGGGACTCATGGCGGGTCGCCACCCCGGGGAGCCGGTAGCGGCCGAACTCCGAGAGCGCGTCAACGCTACGGTCAAGGCATGACGGCCCCTGGGACATCCGCGTCGGTGCTCGACCAGGCGTGCGAAGCCGTAGGGATCTCCACCGCAGGCGCCGAGCCGATACGCGTCGCCGAGAACGAGATCTGGCGTCTGCCGGACGCAGTGGTCGCACGCATCGCGAGACCTGGTCAGTGGGCCGCCGCAGTCCGCGAAGTCCGTGTTGCCCAGTGGCTGGCCGACAACGACGTTCCGGCGGTGCGACCCCTGCCCGCCGTTGAACAGCCGGTCCTCGCGCAGGAACGACCCGTGACCTTCTGGGAAGAGCTACCGCCGCACGAGCCTGGGACCGTCAGGGATGTGGTGTACCTCCTCAAGGAGCTGCACAGCCTGCCGATTCCCGACTTCTCCCTGGGCCGACTCGAGCCGTTCGTCCGAGTCGCGGAGCGCATCGACTCGGCGAGCACTCTTGCGGCCGACGACCGCGCGTGGCTGCGTGATCACCTTGCGGCCCTTCAACAGGACTGGACCGATCTCCCGCAGGGCCTGGCGGAGTGCGTCGTCCACGGTGACGCCTGGGTAGGCAACGTCGCGCGGACCCAGCGCGGAGGTGTCTTTCTGCTGGACCTGGAACGCTGCACGGTCGGCCCGCCCGAGTGGGACCTAGTCTCCACAGCAGTGAAGCTGACCACGACCGGTACCGTCACCCGAGGCGAGTACACGGAGTTCTGCAGCTCGTACGGCACCGACGTCACCACGTGGTCCGGTTACAAGACCATGGCCGAGGTCCGGAAACTGCGCATGACGGCATACGCAGCACAACACGCGGCAACCAACCCGGGATGGCGCCGGGAGGCCCAGTACCGGGTGGACTGCCTGCGCGGCAGAGTCCCAGGACCGTGGCGCTGGACCGGTATCACGTGAACAACAGGAGCCACGCGTGGTGAAGTTGACCGGCTTTCAGAGCGACCGGATAGGACGGCTGTGTGAGCGCGGCATCATGCCCGTGCCCGGGATCACACTGCAGAACTCAGCCTCTCCAGGGCCGACCCGGCCGCGTGGACACACCCACCCGGCCGGGAATCACGTGTCCCCAATGGACAGCCGGTCTCGCCGGCACATGTGCTCAGCAGCTGCGGAAGCCTGGTGCTCAGGAACCGGTGTAGCGGGCGATGAATTCCTTCTCGACCTCGGAGAGGCGCCGGGGGGTGCAGGTGTCGAGGTTGTAGGCGGCCATGGTGGTCGTGACCTCGGCGTACAGCTGGTCAGCGTCGCGGATCTCGTAGCCGAGTTCGAGTATCGCCCCACGACCGCGGATCACCCGGATGTGCACGTCCACGGGGTCCTCGCGGTACACCAGGGGTGCGTGGTAGTCGACGGTGGAGCGGCGGACGACAAACGCGCACTGGCGGCGGCTCGCCTCGTCAGCGGGCAGGATCTCCTGGAACATCCTGGTTCGTGCTTCCTCTACGTAGCGGAGGAACAGCACATTGTTGACATGGCCGTAGGCGTCCGCGTCCGCCCAGCGCAGCGGCAGGCGGTAGGTGTACTTCTCCACAGGCTTCTCTCTGTCTGAGGGCGAGGCTGGTCTGGGTGATGCCGTCGAATGCGGTGGGTGCGGCTCACGCCGGTGTCTGGAGCTCGGTCCTCTTGAGCTGGCTTCCCTGCGCCCATGAGTTGCGCTGCCCGCCAAGGCTGTTGGTCTTGTCGTCTGTCTGGGCGCTCTCGACCCAGGTGAGGACCGTGAACCGGCAGTCGGGTGCGGACGCCGGGTGCAGGACATGGCTGACGACTTCGACGGTCTCCCAATCCAAGGCCGGTACCCGCATGCGGAAGACGTGACCGTCTCTGCTCTCCTCCAGTTCGGCACCGGCTTCCCAGAGGCGTTCGACGAAGGGGTCGCTTTTCACTTCCGCGATCAGTTGCTCCAGCTCCGAGTCGGGGAGGTCCCTGGTGGCTTGGGCGAATTTCATGATCTTCACGTACGCCGCGGCGTGCATGTCCCAGTCCTCGAACTGGTCGCGGGCCGCTGGGTCGGTGAGTGCCCAGCGCAGGAGGTTTGCTCCCGGCTCCATGACCCATGGCCACCACTCCGCCATGGCGCGGTTGAAACTCAGGATGTTCCAGTTGCGATCCGTCAGGTAGGACGGGCTGGGCATCTGGCGGTCGATCAGGAGTTGCAGAGCCTTTCTCAATTCCGGCTCCTCGGTGTACTCGACCGAGGTGCCGAGGTTGTAGAGCAGCAGTGCGTGGCGCTCATCCCGGTCCAGATCGAGGACAGATGCCAGGGCGGCGCATTGTTCGCGGGTGAGTCGGAGAAACGTCGCCCCCTGCTCGACTTTCCGATAGGTGCGCTCGCTCATGCCGAGCGCTCTTGCCGCCACAGGTTGTGTGACTCGGGCGTTCTTGCGCCACAGGCGCAGCAGATGACCGAAGCCCATGTAGCGACCGGCGAGCTGCCCTGAGGAGAACTCCTCCCCGACGCCCGAGGCGTCGTTAGCCGTCGTAGCCACTGAGATCCTTTCCCGCCCTTGCGCTTCGTCGTGGCGGCGACCGGCGTAGGCGCATACAGAAAAGGGGGCGATCATACGTTCGCCGCCCCCTGGATTCATTTTTATCAATCCCCGACGATGTGCAAGCCCCGGCCCCTCGGAGGCCTGTTACTTTATAACGGGCAAAGGTGCGAAGTGGGTCCAATCTCGGCGCTGGAACCGGCAATTTTTTGCCGGTTTCCGTGATCGGCAAAAGATTGCCGGTTTTCGTGAATCGTCTCGACCCTCTCGCGTGATCATGATGAGAGCAGCCGGCGCGGCGCTGAATATCGGTCATGTTGGGGTGCAGCGCTATCCGTTGATGCTGGGCGGGTCGCCTGGCGGGCTTCTGGCCCCCAGGGTCTACGCGCGTAGTGTCGGCCTTGACGCTCGTCTGATCGGTTGGTTAAAAAAATCACGCCGGTTGGTTGCAGACTGCAGGGACCTCGGCGTCACCGGGTCGGCGCCGCTGTAGTCGCTTTGGGCGAGGGACTGGATCTTGCTCGGCTCGACGCATATGTTCGTCGTCCCTCGCGGGGGACCTGGCGCAGTGGTCAACGGCCGGGATGCTGATAACGCGCTGGAAGGAGACCTGATTGCCTCAGGCGACGCCGTAAATGCCAACGGCGCCCGGGAGTTGCGAGCTCCTGGGCGCCGGGACGGCACCCCGAGGGTGCCTTTCACATCTCGCGGGCGGCGTGCTTCTGCACACGAGAACGCCGCACCGCGCTCCTACGAGCAACGGAGTATTGCATGCTCGCCATACCGAGCGAAACCCAGTCCTGCCCGCATACGAACCGCCGGCAGCCCCCCGCGGCGCAGCCGGCCGACACAAACCGCGCGGTGGCCACTGCCGCCAGCGTCAGCTACGGCCCCAGGCGGACGTGGCCCCGTCCGCGCGTCACCGCGAGGAACACGGCCGGGACGAGGGCTGGCGCAGCGACCCCACGGATTTCCCGGGCTCGGTCCGCCCATCGCTGGAGCCGGACAGCCACCGCCGTCCTCACGGTCGGTCGGGGCCGCTGACATGGCCCGGATACGAACGATCAAGCCGGAGGCCTTCACCTCGGAGTCCCTCGCCGAGGTGACCGTGGAGGCAGAGCGCACCTTCTTCGGCCTCCTCACCCAGGCCGACGACCACGGCCGCCACCGGGACAACGCCGCCATCATCGCGGGGCTCCTGTGGCCCCTGCGCGCCGAGCACACCAGCGTCCACGTGGAGGACGACCTCCAGCAGCTCGCCAACGCGGGCCTCGTCTGCCGCTACACGGGCTGCGACGGACGGCGTTACCTCCATGTCGTCACCTGGCACCAGCACCAGAAGATCGACAGGCCGAGCCAGTCGCGGCTACCGGCCTGCCCTCAGCACCACGCGGCGGACCGGTGCGGTTCCTGCAAGGGCGTCTGCGCCAAGGGAACCGAGGCGTCGCCCAGCTCTGCGCGAGGGTTCGCCGACGTCTCGACGAATCCTCCCGGAGCCCTCGACCGGACCGCGCCACCCTCCCCGGGACCAGCCGCTCCGCGAGACGCGGCGTCGCTCCCTCACCAGCCCGCCCTTGCCGATCCCGACGCCGCCTCCGGCCCCACACAGGACGACGTCGCAGGCCAGACGGCATTCGCCGATAACTACCCGAGCCCTCCCCGAGGCCTCGCAGAGGCGTCGGGTACTGGATCTAGGATCTTGGATCCTGGATCTTCCTTCCCTACGGGGCGCGAAGCGCCCGCAGCCCAGGCCTCGGCCGGCCAGCTTCTCGGCGAGTACATAAGCGCCTGCGACAAGCGCCCGCCCAGCGACGTGATCGGACACCTGGGCAGGATCACGAAAAGGCTCCTGGCCGAGGGAATCGACCCGCAGGACATCCGGACGGGGCTGTCGAGGTTTGCCGCCAACCCCAAGCACCCGAGCGTGCTGACCAGCATGGTCAACGAGGCGATGAACTCCCGATCCGCCGGTTTGGCGGGGCCGGGATCCGGCCCTAACGTGCCCGCTCACCGGGCGTGGACCAACCCGGTCGACGCTGCCGCCGCCTACGCCGAGGAGCTGTGATGGGCACCCGCACCCGCGACCCCCAGCCCCTCGGCGCAGCAGGCGCCCTCGACCGGATGGCCCGCATCCTGGCTGACCGCAATATCACCCAGCCCTCCCACACGGCCCCGGCCGCCGAGCCCGAGGGGTTCTCGCTGCTGGAAGCCCTGTCCGCCGGCATGCCCCCGCGCTACAGGGAGGCCGTCGCGGACCACCCGCAGGTCCTGGCCTGGGCCCGCGAGGTCGCCGAGCAAGCCGTCGCCCCCAGCCTCGGTGCCCGCAAGCAGGTCGTGACCGGTCCCAGCCTGCTGATGGCCGGCGTGGTCGGCGCGGGCAAGACGCACCAGGCCTACGGCGCCATCCGGCTGCTCGTCCGGATGGGCCTCGGGGTGCGCTGGCGAGCGACCACCGCCGCCGACCTGTACGCGTCACTGCGTCCCCGCCAAGGCGTAGACAGCGAGCGGGAGCTGGCCGCGATCAGCCGGTGCCCACTGCTGATCATCGACGACCTCGGCGCGGCCAAGGCCAGTGAGTGGGTCGAGGAGGTGACGTACCGGCTGGTCAACCGCCGGTACAACCACATGCTCCCGACCCTGGTGACCACCAACCTGGCCATCAAGGACCTGCGGACCCACCTCGGTGACCGCGTGACCAGCAGGCTCGCCCAGATGACCACCCGGGTCCAGTTCGAGCCGGTGGACCGCAGACGCCACCTCGCCACCTGACTTCCGCACGCCGACACCCGGGCCGCGCCTCCCAGACGCGCCGCCCGACATACCCCCGTACCCACCGCTTCCCTCCGCCGGCGCCCCTGCGCGCGGAGAGCGATCGGAGCACACCGCATGACCACGACGACGAACAACGCTGCCCGCCACCGCCTCCTCGGCGACCAGACCTGGCAGGACCGAGCCGCCTGCCGGAGCACCAACCACAACCCCGTGGATCCCGACATCTTCTTCCCCCAACCCGACGAGACCGACAAGATCACTGCGGCCAAGTCGCTGTGCGCCCAGTGCCCCGTCCGCCACATCTGCCTCGACGCCGCCCTCGAGGCCGGCGACATCCACGGCATCCGCGGCGGAATGACCGAGGAGGAACGCGAACCGCTCCACGAGAACCTCGCCAGCCGCCTCGACTACAGCCGGGTCAACGCCGCCATCGCCGGCCGCGACATCCACCTCACCAAGACCGAGCGCCGGGCCGTCGCCCGCGCCGCCTACCACCAAGGCCTCACCGAACAGCGCCTGGCCTGGCTCCTGAAGATCACCGAGGAGCACGCCCAAAAGCTCTACCGCGAGACCCGGCGAGCCCTGCGCAACCGGAACCTGGAACAGACCACGAAGCCCGCCCCGCCGAACGAGCCCACCGACGAACGCCTCGGCCGCGACGCCTACGGGACGGCCGCATGAGCCTCTCCACCGCACCCGAGACGACGCACACCACCAGATGGGACCGCGCGGTCGTCATCGCCCTCGGCGGTGCCGGATGCGCCCTCTCGTACGACGCCCTCCAGCAGATGGCCGTAGCGATCCACGTCCGCGGCTTCCTCACCTACCTCTTCCCGCTCGTCATCGACGGCTTCATCGCCTACGGGGTCCGCGCCCTCCTGGTCCTCCGGGACGCACCGCTGCGCGCCCGCCTCTACGTCTGGACCCTCTTCGGCACCGCCACCGCCGCCAGCATCTGGGCCAACGCACTGCACGCGGTCCGACTCAACGAGGAGAGCCCCACGACCGACGGGCTGAGGCTGGGAGACACGGTCGTCGCCGCCCTGTCCACGATCGCCCCCCTCGCCCTAGCCGGAGCCGTTCACCTGTACATCCTCATCGCCCGCCGGGCCACCGGAGCCGGGGTGCCCGGACCCCCGGACACACCCGGTGTCCGGACGGAACGGATCACCGATGACCGCCCGGACACCGACCCGGTCCGGGGCGGACGAGGCCGAGCCTCGGTCACCTCCCGACACCGCGCCGCGTTGCCCGGCCCGGACACCGGCCGCCCCGCGGTCACCAGGGGGCCGGACACCTCGGAGACCCACGCCCCGGACACCCTGCCCGGAGAGCAGGGGAAGTTGGACGAGCCGGGGCCCGAGCATGGTGACCGCGAGACCGACCAGGGCGGACACCTTGCTCCCAGGCCGCGCCCGGTCACCCGCCCTGCCCTCGCCAAGCGTCCGGACCCGACCGCGGGCGCGACCGTGGAGACCGGCCCCGCTGCCCGTCCGGACAGCGGCGCCCGCAAGTCGCCCCCGGTCACCGACGAGGAGCTTCTCGTGATCGCCCGTCAAGCGGTCACCGGGGCTGGTGACCTGACCCGGAAGGTCGTCGCGGACGCCATCCGCGGTCACGGGCACGGCCTCGGCAACGACCGGCTGACCGTCCTGATGCAGCACCTACGCAAGGAAGCGGACAAGGCTCCTGCCACCCAGACCAGCTGACCGGACAACCCACTCGGCGGGTACGCCAGCCCAGACACCGGACCGGCGTACCCGCCGAGCACACGCCCCCCCTGATACCTCGCACACGCCCCGGAGCCGCCACATGCGCACCACCTCGGCCACCCGAGCCGAAGCCGACGCCTGGATCACCGTGCTCAGCCGGTACGGACACCTCCATCACGCCGAACCCGGCCCAGAGGGGACCTGGACCGTCCAGCGCACCCCCACGAGCGCACCCCGCACCCTCCACCACCCCGTCCTCACCCTCGACTTCGTCGTCGAAGTCCTGCGCGACGTACGCCGCGACATACCCGGAGTGCCCCGATGACGCTCCTCGATCCGCTCGGCACACCCCCTCACCTGGGCGAAGACCACTGCCCGGCACGAGGCCGAGCAAGCTGTAGCTTCCGAAACTCCTCCGCGGCCACAGGCCGCGGAGGAGTTTCGGAAGCGCATGCCCCCACTCCCGAGAGGGCGGGGGACGCCCGGCGCCAGGGGGCGCCGGACCCTGGGGCCGCGACCGAGGGCGGATCGCAGCCGGAGGGAGAAGTAGCCGAGCGATCCGCGCCGCGTACACGCCCCCGCCTGCGCCAGAGCGCGCACCGAGACCAAGTCCGCAGCGTCCGCCTGACCCGCGACGAACTCGACATCGTCAAGCGCGCCGCCGAAGCCGTCGGCCTGAAGACCGCCGGGTTCCTCGCCGATGCAGCGGTCGCGGTCGCCCAGGCCCAAGGCGGTCCCAAGGCATGGCTGTTGGACCAGCGCGGGCGCGTCGAGGAGCTGATGTCCGCCAGTGCCCAGCTCGCCCGCGCCGGCAACAACCTCAACCAGGTGGCCCGCATCCTCAACTCCGGCGGCCGGGCCGAGTACGCCGATGACGCCGTCGCCCGCGTCCTGCGCGCCGTCGCCAGGGTCGAGGCCGCCGCCATCGAGATGGCGAGGCGCTGACACCATGGTCCCGGACATCTCCACCGGCGGCCGCACGTACGGACTCCTCGCCTATCTCTACGGCCCCGGCCGCCGGGACGAACACACCGACCCGCACCTCGTCGCCGCCTGGATGCCAGAACTCGCACCCGACCCCGGCCGTGAACCGACCGCCACCCTCAAGCAGCTCACCGACCGGCTCGACCTCCCCGTCCTCGCCGTCCCGAAGGACCGCCGCCCGGCCCAGCACGTCTGGCACTGTCCTGTCCGCACCGCTCCTGGTGACCGGCACCTCACCGACGCCGAGTGGGCCGAGGTCGCCCGACGCATAGTCCACGCCACTGGCATCGCCGAGGAAGGCGACGACAAGGCGTGCCGCTGGATCGCCGTACGCCACGCCGAGGACCACATCCACATCGTCGCCACGCTCAAACGCGAAGACGGACGAAGCCCCCGCCGGCACCAGGACGGCATCCGCGCCCAGGCCGAATGCCGCAAGATCGAAAAGGAGTGGGGCCTGCAGATCCTCAACGAAGGCGACCGCACCGCCGCCCAACGCCCCACCAGCGCCGAACGCGCCAAGGCGGAGCGCACCGGCCGCACCGAACCGCCCCGTGAAACGCTGCGTGAGCATGTCCGTCAGGCGCTGGCCGGCGCCGCCGACGAGGACGAGTTCTTCGGCCGTCTCACCGAAGCCGGCCTTCGCCTCGAAAAGCGTGTAGCCCCCTCCGGCGACATCCTCGGCTACAAGGTCGCCCTGCCCGGCGACCGCAACCGTGACGGCGAGCCCATCTGGTTCCCCGGCTCCCGACTCGCCCCCGACCTCTCCCTCCCCAGGATTCGCCAACGCCTTGCGGACGGACCGCCCGAGGACGAGCCGACGACCGTCACAGGCCCCGCCCCACGGGCCGCTCGCCCATCCGGTGCTCGCCGAGACGCTACTCACGTCGCCGAGCAGGCCGTCACCGTACTCGCCGGGGACGACGACGCGGCGGGCGCCGCTCAGCTCATTGGCGTCGGCGAACTCCTTGACGCCGTCGCTCAGACTTCCCCGGCCTCCACCCGCAAGGAACTCGACGAGGCCGCCCGCGCCTTCGAACGCGCCACCCGCTCCCACACCCGCGTCGAGCACGCCGACCACCGCGCCCTCCGCTCCGCCGCACGCGGCATCGTCCGGGCCGGCAACGCCCTCGGCAAAGGCGAGGACGGCGGCACCACCGCGATGCTCCTGTCCACGATGGTCCTCGTCACGATCGCCGCCATCCACTGGCACTCCGCCCGCGGCCACGCCCAGCAGGCCGCCGCCGCCCGACAAGCCGCGCAGCACCTGCGCGCCGCCTACCAGACCGCGTCCGCCACGCCCATGAAGGCGATGCGCGAACAAGGACGCCGACTCCCCGCCCCCGTCCGCGACCGCTACGCCCACACCGTGGAAGCCGCACTGGCCGGACAGGCCGATCACGTCCTGCGCGAGCCCGGCTGGGACGCGCTCGCCGCTACCCTCGACCAAGCCGAACGAGCGGGACACAACCCCGACGTACTGCTCCAGCAGGCGATCGAATGGCGCGAGTTGGAGACCGCCGACAACGTCACCGACGTACTCGTCTGGCGCCTGCGCCGCATGGGGAAACTGCCCGCCACCGCCGACGTGCCCCGCACCCGAGCGCCCCGACGGACGCCCCCGCCGCAGCCCCGCGCACCGAAGCCGCAGGCAGTCGAGACGGCCGCTCGGCACGACACGAACAGCCCCCGCAGGCCGGGCCCACGGCGCTGACCAGCACTTCAAACGGCTGGACACCCGCGGCCCCCCGCTGTTAGGGCTGGTAAAGAACAGGACGAGGAGACGATGCAGATGCTCAGCGAAGACCTCCAGACCCATAGAGCCGTGCTGCCGGAGACGGCAGCCGACGACCCCTTGCTGAGGCTCCAGAAGGAGACGCGGCTCGGCGACGGCGTCATCCGTCTCCGAGCCACCACCCACCCCGAGGAGACCCGCATCGGCGGCATCCTGGTGATGTGCCCGGCATGCGGAGCGCGCCGCGACTGGATGGTCATCTGCGACCGCAGCGAGATGAGCATCCAATGCCGCGAAGTTAAGAGCCCAGCGGCGGTGTCAAGCGTGGGCGGGGATGCGAGGGGCCTCTGCTATCCAGGGGATCGACCAAGATCTTCCTAAGAAAGCAGAGGCCCGGTGGCTCAGTCTGTCACGGGCGGAACCGACGTGTTCGCGCCTGGTCATATCGGTGAGTTAACGCAGGTCATCCCGCCCGAGTTGGTGGATGCAGTACTGGACGAGAGCGGGGCTCGCGAGCGACGACTTCGGAGCCTGCCCTCTCGCGTCGGGGTGTACTTCGTGCTCGCGCTCGGGCTGTTCGAGCATCTGGGCGCCGGGCTGGTGTGGGGCAAACTCGGCGCCGGACTGGTCGCCTGGGTACCGCAGCCCTCGGAGAAGGCACTTCGCGATCTACGTCGGCGGGTCGGGGTGGCCCCGCTCAAGCGGCTGTTCGACGTGCTGGCCGGCCCACTGGCCCAGCCGTCCACACCCGGAGTGCGCTACCGCCGCTGGCGCACGGTCGCCTTCGACGGCTGCGGGAGCCTGTCCGTCCCCGACCACGAGCGCAACCGGACTTGGCTCGGCCGCACCGAACGCCGCTACGGCCCGACCGGCTACCCCCGGCTAATGCTCATGACTCTGTGCGAAACAGGCACCCGCGGCCTGATCGCAGCGGCCTTCGGCCCCGCCTCCAAAGGCGAGACCGACTACGCCCACGAACTGGTCGGCCACCTGACCCCGGACATGCTCCTCCTGGCGGACCGCGCCTTCGACAGCAACGAACTGCTCGCAGACATCGCAGCTCAGGGGACCCAGTTCCTGAGCTTGTTGTTTAACCTCGCCGGTTCACCTGACCCGCTGATCTTGGCTTCTTCCTGAGACAGCAGGGCGGCCGTTCTTCACGCTTCGAGGTGTCGAGCA
>JARAXD010000017.1:0-147975 GCA_033793685.1 Streptomyces sp. ME19-03-3
TACTGCAGGGGGGACCCTGTGGGAGAGTAGGACGCCGCCGAACAAATTGTGAGCCCCGGCTCCCGAGTTATTCACTCGGGAGCCGGGGCTTTTTTGCGTACGATCACGGTATGACCGACTACACGATACGTGCGTCCCGGCCCGACGAATGGCGTGCTCAGCGCTCCCTTCGGCTGGAGGCGCTCAACGACCCCGCCGCCGGCATGGCCTTCGTCAACACCCACGACACCGAGGCCGCGTTCACCGACGACCGGTGGCGGGATCGGGCACTGACCCAGTCGTTCATCGCGGAGGACGAGACCGGCGAGCGCGTCGCCAACGTGGCCGTGCTCGTCGAGACGGGCGCGGAGTTCGACGTCCCGCAGACGCATCTGGTCGGCGTGTACGTGCGGCCGGAGTTCAGGGGTGGCGGACTGGCCGCGGAGCTGCTGGGGGCGGCCATCGCGTGGTCGTGGGAACTGCCGGAGCGGGTACGGCGCGTGCGGTTGTGGGTGCACGAGGACAACCATCGGGCACAGGCCTTCTACAAGCGTCTTGGCTTCGTCAGGACGGGCAGGACGATGGCCTTTCCGCTGGACGAGTCGCGGACCGAGTACGAGATGGAGTTGGCACGGCCGTAGGCGGGGGGCGGTGGGCCGTCAGGGCAACCGCGCGGCGTCGGGCACCTCGTCGAGGAGAGCGGGGGGCTGGGTGCCGAGGACGAGCCGGGCGTCGGCGCGCTGCCAGAGCGCGCCACGCCAGTGGTCGCGGGCCTGTTCGGGGGAACGCAGCACGGCCAGGGTGGGCAGGCCCGCCGAGGTGCCCGTGGCCAGGAGGTCGGGGAGCTCCGGGATCGGGGCGAGGGCCGCGATGTCGTCCAGCACGAGGGTCATTGGTGGGTCGAGCCGACCGGAGGATGACCCTGCGGCCACGCGCCGGCCGTGCTCGACCACGCTGGAGACGAGTGCGGTGAGCAACGGCAGCGCACCCGGGTGGGTTCGAGGATCCTCGTTGGGCTCGCCCACCACATAGAGCGTGCCCAGATCCGTGAACAATGACTCCCACTCGAGGCCGTCAGCACGCCCCGGATTGCAGGCGTCCCGGATGTGCACGGAGCTGAGCGACTCCAGGGCGCGGTGGACGAGTGCCTGAGCGGCGTCGCGCCGGTGTTCGTGGGCGTGGAGAACCGACTCGAGTTCACCGCTCCAGCCCGGGGCCGCCTTGGGGTGGGTACGCAGGATGCGGACGGCGTCCCTGCCGGAGGCCCCGCCCGCCCAGCGGTGCACCTGGCGGAACGGCTGTCCGTCCACGGCCGCGGCGTGCAACCAGCAGCGCAGAAGGGTCTCGGCGGCATCGAACATCGCGGCGTCGACCGCGGCGCGCGGCCGTAGCGGGAAGAGGAGGGCCCGGGCCCGGGTGACGGCGGTGGGCACGTCCTCGCAGCCCGAGTGCGGGGCCCAGCGGAGCCGGGCCGGGGTGTCGACCCGGTGGGCCGGGTCGTAGACGTGGACCGGGCCCAGCTTGGCACGGTTGCCGACGGTCTGGTTAAAAGTGTCGGGGTCGGCGGTCGTGACGAGGACCGGGCCCGCCGCGTTGAGGACGGCCGGCTGCACGAGGCGCTTTCCCTTGTCGCCGCGGGGGGCGGCGAAGGCGGCGTAGGTGCGGTCGAGTTCGCGGTCGGCGGTGAAGGAGGGACCCGCCGCACGGGCGGCGGGCGCGGCGGAAGGGGGCAGGGCCGATACGGTGTCCGGCTCGCGGACCTCCTCCTCCGGAGCCTCCACGGGCCGCTGGGCGGGCTGCCGGGTGCCCACCGGGGCCGCCGGCTCCGGGGCCGCCTCCGCGGCCTTCAGAGCGGCCGTACGGCGTGCCGCGCGGACCAGCCTGGCGCGGGCGACCACGCCCATCACGAAGACCGTGAGGACGAGGAGCACCATCAACTGGCTGATGAACACGCCCCAGAAGAGCCCGGAGCCGGGCAGTCCCTCCGACGGTGCGGGCCGCCAGGCGCCGGCGATGTCGTGGGGGTCGGCGATGAGGTGGCGCATGGCCACGGGGGTGCGCGTGAAGTGGATCTCGGCGGGCCACGCCCCGTGGGAGACGAGGCCGGCTATCCCGGTGCCCGTCCACACCAGGACGGTCATGCCCAGAAGGAAGCCCAGGACGCCGAGGATCAGCCCGTCGGGGATGCCGCCCTCGCGCTCCTGGCCGTGGTGCTGCACTCTCGCCATGGTCGGGTCCCCGTTCAGGCCACCGCGTCGTCGGCCAGCTGCTTGTCGAGGGAGACCCGGGGGGCGTCGAACCCGCCCGTCCCCTCGTCCTCGTCGGCCGAGGACTCGGTCATGGCGCGGTCGGTGTAGACCAGCGGCCGCTCGGTCTCGGTGATGAGGTGCTTGACGACCTGCACGTTGCCGTTGACGTCCCAGACGGCGATGCCGGGGGTGAGGGTGGGGATGATCTCCACCGCCCACCGGGGCAGGCCCAGCACCCGGCCTGTGGCGCGCGCCTCGTCGGCCTTCTGGGCGTAGACGGTGCGCGTGGAGGCCATCTTGAGGATCGCGGCGGCCTCCTTGGCGGCGGCGCCGTCGACCACGTCGGAGAGGTGGTGGACGACGGCGACGAAGGACAGGCCGAGTCGGCGTCCGAACTTCAGCAGCCGCTGGAAGAGCTGGGCGACGAAGGGGCTGTTGATGATGTGCCAGGCCTCCTCGACCAGGAAGATGCGTTTCTTCCGGTCCGGCCGGATCCAGGTGTGCTCGAGCCAGACGCCGACGATCGCCATGAGGATGGGCATCGCGATGGAGTTGCGGTCGATGTGTGACAGGTCGAAGACGATCAGAGGGGCGTCGAGGTCGATGCCGGCGGTCGTCGGGCCGTCGAACATGCCGCGCAGGTCGCCGTCGACGAGCCGGTCCAGGACGAGGGCCACGTCCAGGCCCCAGGCCCGGACGTCCTCCAGGTCGACGTTCATGGACTCGGCCGAGTCGGCCATGGGGTGCCGCAGCCGGTCCACGATGTCGGTGAGGATCGGCTGGCGGTCGGTGACCGTGTCGTGGACGTACGCGTGGGCGACCTTCAGCGCGAAGCCGGATCGCTCGTCCAGGCCGTGGCCCATCGCGACCTCGATGATGGTGCGGAGCAGCGCGAGCTGGCCCGTGGTGGTGATCGCCGGGTCGAGCGGGTTGAGCTTGATGCCCCCGTCGAGGGCTGCCATCGGGTCGAGGCGGATGGGAGTTATTCCGAGGGCCTTGGCGATGAGGTTCCACTCTCCGACGCCGTCCTCGCCCTGTGCGTCCAGGACGACGACCTGCCGGTCGCGGAAGCGCAGCTGCCGCAGGACATAGGTCTTCTCCAGGGCCGACTTGCCGTTGCCGGACTCGCCGAGGACCAGCCAGTGCGGCGCCGGGAGTTGCTGCCCGTACAGCTGGAAGGGGTCGTAGATGTAGCCCTTGCCGGAGTAGACCTCGCGGCCGATGATCACGCCGGAGTCGCCGAGGCCGGGCGCGGCGGTCGGCATGTAGACGGCCTGGGCCTGGCCCGTGGAGGTGCGGACGGGGAGTCGGGTGGTCTCCACCTTGCCGAAGAGGAAGCCGGTGAAGGCGTCGGTGATCGCGGCGAGGGGGTCCAGCATGGCCATGGGTGGAGCGCCTCCTCGGCGTCAGCGGTCGTCGCGCCTGGGGCGCGGGCTCCGGCGTGGCATCGTTGTCCCTGTCGTCCTTCCCATTAGCGCCGTCCCCGGAGACGGGGCGTCAAGTGCGCACAGGCGCATGGTGCTACCTCCCGGTCCCTCAGCGGCGGATGCCGGTCGCGAACGGGAGCGTGTTGACGAACGCCCGGTGGTGCTCCCGGTCGCACCACTCCAGCTTGAGGTACGACTTGCCCGCCGAGGCGCGGATCGTGCGCTTGTCGCGCGCCAGCGCTTCGGGGGAGCGGGAGGAGACCGTGATGTAGCCGACCAGGTTGACGCCCGCGGCGCCGGAGGCGAGGTCCTCGCCGCGTTGGTCGATGCGGGAGTGGTGGGCGATGTCGCGGGGGTCCACGACGCGGTTCATCTTGGCGGCGCGGCTGGCCTCGGCGTCGTCGTTGGTCTTCTCGGTGAGCATGCGCTCGATGGCGACGTCGGTCGGCTCGAGGTCCATGCAGACCGCGACGGTGCGGATCACGTCCGGGGTGTGGACGAGCAGCGGCGCCATGAAGTTGACGCCGACGGGGGTCAGCGGCCACTCCTTGACCCAGGCCGTGGAGTGGCACCAGGGGGCGCGGGTGGCCGACTCGCGGGTCTTGGCCTGGAGGAAGGTCGGCTCGGTGGCGTCCAGTTCGGCCGGCCAGGCGTTGCGGCGGGTCATCGCCTGGATGTGGTCGATGGGGTGGTCCGGGTCGTACATGGAGTGGATGAGGGACGCCAGTCGTGCCTGGCCGAGGGGCTGGCGGACCCGGATGTCGGCCTCGGCGAGCCGGGCGCAGATGTCGGTCAGCTCCCGGGCCATGACGGCGGCGATGCCCGCGTCCTTGTCGAGTGCCTTGCGGCCGCCGCCCGCGGCGCGGGCGATGGCGTTGCCCTCGGCGGCGAGTTCGCGGCTGTAGTGCATGCACGCGACGAGGTAGGCGCGGTGCTGCTCGGACGAGGTCGACACCATCGACTGCAGCTGGTCGTAGGAGTCCTTGAGCCACTGCTCGGCCCGGTCGTCGCCGCGCTGAGCGACGTCCTTGGCGTGGGCGTCGGGGTCGGCGGGGAGGGTGCGGGCGAGCATCTGCAGGCGGGTGACGAAGCCGTCCCCGTTGGCGACGTGCTTGAGCAGGGTGCCGAAGCGCTCGACCAGGGCCTCCTGGTCCTCGCTGTCGCGCAGGCCGACACCGGGGCCCTCGATCTCGATGGCGGCGGTCACGGTGCGCCGGTCGACATGCAGCAGCACGGCGATCTCGTCCGGGCCGAAGGGGGCGGACAGCCACGTGATGCGGCCGATGCCGGGCGGCGGCCCGATCTCCACCTCGCGGCCGTCGAGCCGGGTGCCGGCCTCCGCGGCGACGGAGCGGTAGGTCGCGGTGGTCCGCAGCGTACGGCGGTAGCTGCGGTTGATCTCGAACCAGCGGTAGAAGGTGCGGCGCCGGTACGGCATGTAGACGGCGGCGAACGAGAGCAGCGGCCAGCCCGTCAGGCCGAGGATGCGCAGCGGCAGCACGGGGATCAGCAGGCCGCTCATCATGCCGAGGAACGCGCCGACGACGATCAGGGCGATCTCACCGGTCTCGCGGTTCTTGCCGACGATGGCGTTGGGACGTGCCTTGCCGATCAGGTACGTGCGGCGTTGCTGCGGTGGGGCGTAGGGCTGGGACGTCACCGGCTTTCGCCTCCTGCTGTCTTGCTGCTGGGTCCGCCGCCGTTGCCGCGGTCAGGGTTCGTGCGCGGCGCGGGGGCCGGTGCCGGGGCGGTGCCGTTGCGGCTGCTGTGCGCGGCGATGCCGCTGGGCACGGCGTTCGCGGGCGGTGCGCCGCCGCCGGTGGGCCGGTCCTGCGGACCGCCGCGCGTGCTGTGCGTCTTGATGCCCTGCTTGACCAGCGCGGCCGGGGAGGAGATGACGGCGGCGGCCCGGGACTCGGTGCTCGCCTTGCGGTTGCTGCGCAGGCTCGACACGTCGTCGCCGAAGCCGGGGACGAAGCGGTAGATCATCGCGCTGGCGAAGATGGCCAGCAGGATGATGGCCAGACCCGACACGACGGCGCCGAAGGCGGTGGGCCCGTCGGAGCCGCTGAGCGCGCCCGCGAGGCCCAGCACGACCACGATCACCGGCTTGACCAGGATCACCGCGATCATGATCCCGGCCCAACGGCGCACGTGGTGCCACATGTTCTTGTCGACCAGGCCCGAGTAGACGGCGGTGCCCAGCAGCGCGCCGACGTACAGCAGCGCGGCGCGGATGACGAGCTCGAGCCAGAGGACACCGGCGGCGAGCACGGAGACCAGGGAGACCACGATCAGCATGATCGGTCCGCCGCCGATGTCGGAGTCCTTGGTCAAGGCGTCCTGGAACGAGCCGAAGAAGGTGTCGGTGTCGGCTGCCGTGCCGGAGGCGATGACCTCCGTGATGCCGTCGGTCGCCGACACGACGGTGTAGAGGATCAGTGGCGTGAAGGCGGAGGCGATCACGGTGAGCCAGAGGAAGCCGACCGCCTCGGTCAGGGCCTCGGTGAGCGGTACGCCGCGCACGGCACGCTTGGCGACGGCGAGCAGCCACAGCAGGAGCGTGAGGAAGGTTGAGGCGGCGAAGACGACGGCGTACTGGGTGAGGAACGCCTTGTTGGTGAAGTCCACGGCGGCGGTCTTGTTGACCGCCTTGGACAGGCCGTCGATGACCCAGGCGGCGGCGTCGGCGCAGCCGCGCGCGAGCGAGTCCAGGGGGTCGAGCGGATCCGCGACGGAGGGGGTGCGGCGGGAGCCGCCGTTCTCGCAGTAGTCGCGGGCGGGACCGACGATGAGTTCGCAGTCGCTGTTGCCGCCCGTTGGGGAGGGCGTCGGGGACGGTGCCGCAAAGGCCCGCGCGGAGAGGAGTACTGCTGCCGTTTGAAGGGCGACCAGGGCGGCGCCCATCGTGGTGGCACGGCGCTGGCTACCGGGCATAGGTGAACCCCCCGTACTTCCGCACGGCGTTGGCGATCTCGTCGGCCGTCGATGCGGTCCGGTCGCTGTTGACCGGCGCGGGCCCGTCCTTCTGGGCGAAGCTCTCGACCTTCCAGTCGTTGCCCGCCCAGCGCAACGTGAGCGTCATCGTGAACCAGTCGTTGGCGACCGGGTTCGTGGAGCCCTCGCCGGCGGTCCCGAACACGCCGGTGCACCAGACTTCCACCGTCGCGGCATCGCCGCGGAAATCGGTGATCCTGGTGCCTACGGGGACGGTCCGTGAGACGTAGGTCATGCCCTCTGGGGGGTTGGCGTTCTCGTCGAGGCCGAGCTTCGCGAGGAAGTCTGTCGAGTAGGCGTTGTCGAGTTTGGTCTGCAGTCCGTCCACCGTGCCGCTGGAGAAGAGCCGCTGCACGATCTCGTGTCGCCGGTCCGGGTTGAGGATGTCGGCGGACACCAGCGCCACGGCGTAGTTCGCGGCGGCGGACTGCGCGCCCTGGTCGGTGCGGGCGTACCCCGTGGGGATGCCCGCGTCCTTGCCGTCCACCGGTTTCGTGCCGGTGGCGGATGTGGGCTGGGAGCGGGCGCCATTGGAGGCGCCGCTGCCTCGGCCGCCGGTGCCGGCGGAGTCCGAGGGGGAGCCGCCGCCGCGGTTGGCGAAGGCGATGGCGGCGATGAGCAGCACGACGACGCCGACGACCGTGACGAGGTTGCGGCCGGAGCGCTGCGGGCGGCGGGAGTGACCGCCGGTGCCGGGTGGGGGCTCGGGGAGACGGGTACGGGTCGGGGGGCCGTCCTGGCCGAGGCTCATCGGGGGTTCGCCCCCTCGGGGGTCATCGGTTGAGTGGGCATCAGCAGAGCGCCTCGGGTGGGTGCGGGGCCGGGACGGGCCCCTCGGGGACAGTGCGCGGGGGAAGGGCTGAGCGACGCGTGGTCGCTAGACGGCCATCCCGTAGACGATGGTGAAGAGCGTGCCGAGGGACCCGATGATGAACACGCCGGTCAGGCCGGCGATGATCAGGCCCTTGCCCTGCTCCGCACTGAAGGTGTCGCGGAGCGCCGTGGCTCCGATGCGCTGTTTCGCCGCGCCCCAGATCGCGATGGCCAGGCAGAGCAGGATCGCCACTGCCATGACCACCTCGATCATGACGCGTGCTTCGTTCCCCAGGGAACCGAAAGGCCCCCAGTCCGGGGCGATACCACCGATGATGGTGTTGATGTCGCCCTTGTCGGCTGCCAGGAACATGAGAACTCACCACCACGCTAGATCAGTTGGCGTCCTCGCCGGGGCGCAAGGAGCCAAGGTCTATCTTGGCGGAGGATGACGCCGTCGTATGTCGACTCAGCGACTTTCTCAGCCGATTCCCCCGTGTGATCCGGGCCGCAACCGCCAGACTGGACACACTGGCGTGCGATCCGGTGTTCGATGAGACATTGTTGACTACTCTGTGTATCACGATGGTGAGCGGAGGGCAACGATTGGCGGCGCTGCGGGTGGGGATGCTCCCGAGAGCCTGGCGCTCCGTCACCTTCCGCGCCGGCCACGGAGGACGACGAAGGGGTGGGGCGGGTGACGGCGGCTTCGCGGACCGCGCGCAAGGCCTGGTTGGTGTCGGGGGTCGTGGGCGGCCTCTTCATGTCGTTCGTCATGCTGCTCGTCGTCGGCACGTACCTGGTGGCGGCGAAGCTGACGGGTGGCGGCGGGGCGGTGACGCTCGCCAGGGGGGCGGTGCCGGCGGCGTACCAGGACCTGGTGCAGAAGTGGGGGAACCTCTGCGACGCCATCAACCCGGCGCTGCTGGCGGCCCAGCTCTACCAGGAGAGCGGCTGGAACCCGAGGGCGCAGAGCCCGGCGCGGGCGCAGGGGATAGCGCAGTTCATCCCCGGCACGTGGGCGACGCACGGCGTGGACGGGGACGGGGACGGGGACCGCGACGTCTGGGACCCGGCGGACGCCATCCCGTCGGCGGCCTCGTACGACTGCACGCTGGCCCGTTACGTCGAGGACGTCCCGGGGGACCCGACGGAGAACATGCTCGCCGCCTACAACGCGGGCGCGTACCGGGTCATTCGGTCCGGCGGGGTGCCGAGGATCCGGGAGACGCAGAACTACGTCCGGATCATCACGACGCTGCAGAAGAGCTTCGCGGCCCCGGTGGGCCCGGTCGGGCCGTCGCGCCGGGCGGCGGGCGCGATCTACTACGCCCAGCAGAAGCTGGGGACCAAGTACCTGTGGGGTGGGAACGGCACTCCGGAGCAGGGCGGCCGGTTCGACTGCTCGGGCCTGACGAAGGCGGCGTACCACTCGGTGGGGATCGAACTGCCGCGAGTGGCCAACGACCAGTGGAACGCCGGACCGCACCCGGCGCGGGACGAACTGCTCCCGGGCGACCTGGTCTTCTTCGCGTACGACCTGACCGATCCGCGGTCCATCCATCACGTGGGGATCTACGTCGGTGGCGGCTACATGATCAATGCCCCCTACACGGGCGCGGTGATCCGCTTCGACAGGATCGACACCCCGGACTACATCGGGGCGACGCGTGTGACGGCGGCGGGCGCGGCGGCGGTGTGACCGCCGGACCGCCGCACGCCCGCGGCGGCGACGCCGGGGTGAACCGGAACTGCGCCGCGTGCCGCGGCAGCAGGCGGTGCAGCGCTGCCTTCGCCGGACCGGTGTCGAAGGAGGCGGCCGGGGTCGCGCCCGCCGCCGTGGGGAGTGCGGCACCGGCCGCGGTCGCGGCGGCGGAGCCCAGCAGCATCCGCCTGGGCACTCGAGTCACGGCCGGCACCCGGCAGTTGGAATGCGTCAGACGCGTGCTCCGGAACCGTAACGAGAGCGAAGAGACGGGTCCGGTATGCGGGAACGTGTCTCCCTTCGGTAACGCCTTGGTGATCATCCGGTGCAGACCGGAACGCTGCGTACCGTGCCGCTCGTTGGACGGGGGAGAATCGACTCCCACACGAACGTGCACGGGGGTGCGGCGGACACAGTTAGGGGACACCGGTGGCAGAGCTCTCGCTGGACGGCTCGAACCCCGACGTCAGCCTGCTCCGCGACATCAACGGACTCGCCGAGCACGCCCCGGGCTGGGTGGACGGCGTGATGGAGTTCGTCGGCGAGTACGGCCTGGTCGTGCTCATGGTGCTGATCGCCGGCTGGTGCTGGTGGCGCGTGGCGCGCCGCAGGGGTGCCGAGGCGCCGGCGGCCGTGGCGGGCGTGCTGTGGTCGGGGCTGGCGGCGGCGATCGCGCTGGCTCTCAACGTCCCGCTGCGCAACTTCGTGGACCGGCCGCGGCCCTTCGTCGACCACAAGGGCATCGACGTCCTGGTGGAGGGGAAGACCGACTTCTCCTTCGTCAGCGATCACGCCACCTTGACGATGGCCGTCGCGATGGGCCTGTTCATGGTCAGCCGCAAGTGGGGTCTGGCCGCCGTCGCCGTCGCGCTGGCCGAGGGCTTCTGCCGCGTCTACATGGGTGTTCACTATCCGACCGACGTGCTGGGCGGCTTCGCGCTCGGCACTGCCGTGGCCCTGCTGCTCGCCCCGGCGGCACTGGCGCTGCTGACCCCGTTGGTCAAGGCGGTGGCCGACTCCCCCGCGGCCGTCCTCGTGCGCGCGGCCGCGGACCGGGCGGAGGGCCGCCGGGGCGAGCCGTACCCGGAGCCGTCGGCCGTCGACAGGGACCTGGCCGCCTGACGGTCTCGACCGGTGGCCATGGGCGAGCGCGCCTGGCCCCGGCCCGCACCGGCGAGATCGCTCCTTCGGGAAGCGAATCCGCCAGGTAACACAGGACCCGCGGGACGCGCTCGCCCGGGCGCACGGCGCAGACCGCGCACTCGCTCGTCGCGGCGGACCCGGTGCGGCTCCTCAGTGACGGCCCATCCGGCCGGCCAGCCATGCCGCATGCTGCCGGATACGCAACAGATCACCGGGAAAGCAGCTCTCCCAGCCCTCGTCCAGAGGCGTCCACGCCACCGGCTGCCCGTCCTCCGCGACGAACGGAGTCGCCGCATCGACGACCGCCGCATACGACAGCCCCAGAGTGACCGGATGGTCCGGGTGATACGAGCGAACCGCCACCGCGGCGGGGTCGGGCAGCAGTTCCGGCTGGAGACCTGTCTCTTCGAGCAGTTCCCGGCTCGCCCCCTCACGGGGCGTCTCCCCGGCTTCCACTTTCCCGCCGGGCGGGACCCACCCCCGCAGGCGGTGCTTCACCAGCAGCACCCGGGCAAGGGCCTCGTCGAAAACCCAGACCTCGGCTCCGAAGGGCTCCATCGGCCGCTGTCTCGCGGCGGCGAGCCACTGACGGGCCCCGTCGAACTCGGCCAGGGCCCGTTCGGTGTCCGCCGCGGCCGCCCCGAGGGCCCGCTCGTCGACCTCGTTCGCAGTCATCGGCGCACCGTACGGTGCGCCACTGACATCGCGGCCCCGGTCCCCGGCGGAGGAGGTCAGAGCGCCTGCTGGAAGCTGAACAGTCGCGTGGGGTCGTAGCGGGTCTTCAGGCGGGTCAGCTTGTCGGCGGCCGAGCCGTAGTAGGCGGTGCGCCAGTCGGACAGCGTGGCGTCGGTGTAGTTCTGGTAGGCGGCACCGGAGGCGTGGCGGCGCATGGCCGTGTGGAGTCCGGCGAGCCAGTTCGTGGTGCCGGGCGCCTCTATGTACTGGGCGAGGAAGCGCGAGCGCCGGTGCACGAAGGCGGTGGCCGTGGGCGAGACGCGGTTGACGGCGCCGCCGAGGGCGGTGAGCGAGACGCTGCCGGAGCCGGAACGCAGTCCCTCCACCTGGGACAGGAGGGTCTGGATGCCGGAGGCGGACAGCGAGCGGTCGTAGAAGTCCGAGCGGGCCGCGTAGGTCTCCCGGCCGAGCCGGCCGGAGGGGCTGCGGCCCGGGGTGGTGCCGGGCAGGTGGCACTGGGCGGTGCTCAGGTTCGAGCAGCCGGCGTAGGCGAGGGCCGCGTCGAGGTAGGAACGCGGGTGGAGGGAGACGCTGGTCGCGGAGGCGCCGATGCTGTCGGCGAGCCGGTCGACGGCGTTGGCGAGTTCGTCGCGCGAGGTGATGCCCACGGTGGCGATGCTGATCTGCGGGGACCCGGTGCCGGACTTGTCCAGGTGCAGGGCGGACCAGATCTCGTCGGGCTGGGTGGGCCCCCATTCCTGCCAGGCGCGCAGGACGGCGGCGGCCTTGCTCCAGGGCCAGCTCAGGTAGCCGGTGACGACCTGGGGGGAGGCCTGGGTGTCGAACGTGAGTTGGGTCACCACGCCGAACTGGCCGCCGCCCGCGCCGCGCAGCGCCCAGAACAGCTCCGGGTTCTCGTCCGTGCCGCACCGCAGGACCCGGCCGTCCGCCGTCACGATCTCGGCGCCGGTGAGGCTGTCGCAGGTCAGCCCGTACGCGCGGCTGAGCACTCCGTGACCCCCGCCGAGGGTGAGGCCGGATATGCCGACCGTCGGGCACGAGCCGGCCGGCAGCGTGCGCCCGGCCGCGCCGAGCCGGGTGTAGACGTCGATGAGCTTCGCCCCGGCCCCGATGGTCGCCGTGCCGCCGGACAGATCCACCGAGGCCATGGAGGAGACGTCGAGGACGAGCCGGCCCTTGCCGCCGGAGTAGCCGGCGTAGGAGTGCCCGCCGTTGCGGACCGAGACGGGGACGCCGGTGCGGCGGGCGAAGTCCAGGCACTCCTGGATGTCCTCGGTGCCGGAGACGTACGCCACGGCGGCGGGGCGCTGTCCGTCGTAGCGGGTGTTGTACAGCAGGCGGGCGGTGGCGTAGTCCGCGTCGTCGGGCATGACGAGGCGGCCGTGCAGGGTGCGGCCGAGAGCCTTCCAGTCGGGGCGGGCGGTCGGTGAGGCGCTGGGTGATGCGCTGGGCGAGGTGGCCCCGCCGGCCGTCGTGGCGGTGGCGGGCGCGCTGCTTCCCGCATGGTCGGGGCGGCCACCGCCCGGGGCGCAGGCCGCGGTCAGCCAGCCCGCCGCGGCGGTGGCCGCGCCGCCGCGGATCAGGGTTCGTCGGTTCAAGGTGGGGCCTTCCGCTCTGCTTCCCGCGTGGTCATCCGTGGGGACGGTGAGAACCGGTGACCGGTTGCGGACGAGGAATGTGACGTTCGCCGGACCGGCGTCAGCCGTGCTCGTGCTCCGTGGCGTCGCGGCGGGCGCGGTCGCGGGCTCGGCGGGCCGGACCGCGCCAGCCGCAGACGCAGGCCGCGTGGGAGAAGGCGCCCTTCTCCGTGGTGGTCGCCCGGTGGGCGGGCGGGGGCGGGTCGCTGGGAGGCACAGAACAAAGCTACCGGCCGTGACGCGGTGCCCTGACCCTCGTTATGCCCGACGACGTCCGAGGCGCGGCATGGTGCGGGGGGTTGGCGGAGATGGGGCAGCTCGGTCGGGCGACTGCGGCAGCCGTGGGTCTCGGGTTGTGCGCCGCAGCGGTGGCGGGGTGCTCGGCCGGTGGCGAGGCCGCCGAGATGGACAGCCTCCCGGCCGACGCCCGGCAGGCGCTGCGGCAGGCGGTGGACTCGCTGGTCGCCGAGGGCAGCTCGAAGGTCGTCACGTCGATGGAGATGGCCAGCGGCGGCACGAAGATCGCCATCAGGGGCACGGGATCCTTCGACTACGCCGAGCGGCGCGGCAGCCTGCGGGTCGTCCTGCCGCCGGACGCGGCAGGTGACCCGGAGCACGAGCCGGTCACGGAGCTGCTGACGCCCGGCGCCCTCTACATGAAGAACCGCGGTGAGGGAGTGCCCGTGGACAAGTGGGTCCGGGTCGACACGACCCGGCTGCCGGACGGCAACCTGGTCACCGGGGGCGCGACGGATCCCCTGGTGGCCGCGGAGCTGCTGCGGGCGGCACGGGAGGTGCGGCTGACCGGGACGGAGACCCTGGACGGGGTGCGGGTCCGCCACTACCGGGGTGTCGCGGACATCGCGGACGCCGCACGTGTCGCCTCCCCGCTGGTGCGGGCGGAGCTCGAGGCCGCGGCGCGGGGTTTCACCGTGACCCGGGTGCCGTTCGACGCCTGGCTCGACGAGGAGGGACGGCTGCGCAAGGTACGGCAGCGCTTCACCTTCAGCAACGGCGGGAGCGGTGGCGTCCGCAGCGCCCCGGCCCAGGTCACGGTGGTCTCGACGACGGGGATCGATGGGTTCGGGGCGCCGGTGCGGGTCAGGCTGCCCCGGGTGACGGACATCTACACGGGGAAGATCGTTTCTGCGACCGGCCCCTGAGGGCTTGCCGAAATGGCCCGTCCGTGTCATGCACGGACCGTGCACCACTGCCTACGCTGGACGGGGAGGAGGTGGTGCACGTGGCGGTGTGGCTCCTGGACCAGGACGACCAGGTCCACGTGGCCCTCGCGGAGATCGAACTGTGCTGTGAGCTGATGATCGCGGCGTCCACGACGACCGAGGAACGGCTGAGTCCCGAGCGCATCGACGAGGTGCTGAACGTGGGACCCCGCGTGCCCGCGCAGGGGGCCGGTCCGTCGGCGGGGGCCGGTCGCTAGCTCCGCAGCAGCCGGGCTATGGCGGCGGTGGCCTCGGCGACCTTGTCGTCGGCCTCGGGGCCGCCCTTCGCCGCGGCGTCGGCCACGCAGTGCCGCAGGTGCTCCTCCAGCAACTGGAGGGCGAAGGACTGCAGGGCCTTCGTACCGGCCGACACCTGGGTCAGGATGTCGATGCAGTAGACGTCCTGCTCGACCATCCGCTGCAGACCGCGGATCTGCCCCTCGATCCTGCGCAGCCGCTTGAGGTGCTGGTCCTTCTGCTTGACGTAGCCGTGCTGGTGCCCCTCGTGCGCGTGCCCGGGCATGTCCCCGGCGGTGCCGGCGTGCCCGGCGTCGTCCGCCGGCGACCGCACCTGGTCCCCGGCGCCACCGGTCTCGGTGACCGTCATGATGTCCCTCCTGCCCCCTATACCCCAGCAGGGTATATCCTACCGGATTCGCCCCGGTGTGCGAGGGCGGGCGGAGAACCCCTGCTGGGGGCAACCGCGGCCATGAGCGACACTGTAGGACGCCGGGCAATTGTGGCCGGATGATGCGCCTAGCATCGATGCGACCGAACCGATGTATTCCGAGGACTTCACGTGCGCTTTCGTCTGACCCCCAGGGAGACGAGCTTCTACGACATGTTCGCCGCATCCGCGGACAACATCGTCACAGGATCGAAGCTCCTCATGGAACTGCTCGGGGCCGATTCGGCCACCCGCTCGGAGATCGCCGAAAGGATGCGTGCCGCGGAGCACGCTGGTGACGACGCGACGCACGCGATCTTCCACCAGCTGAACTCCTCCTTCATCACGCCCTTCGACCGCGAGGACATCTACACCCTGGCGTCCTCCCTCGACGACATCATGGACTTCATGGAGGAGGCCGTCGACCTGGTCGTGCTGTACCAGATCGAGGAGCTGCCCCGCGGAGTCGAGCAGCAGATCGAGGTGCTGGCCCGGGCGGCGGAGCTGACGGCCGAGGCGATGCCGCACCTGCGCACGATGGACAACCTCACCGAGTACTGGATCGAGGTCAACCGGCTGGAGAACCAGGCGGACCAGATCCACCGCAAGCTGCTGGCCCACCTCTTCAACGGCAAGTACGACGCCATCGAGGTGCTCAAGCTGAAGCAGATCGTGGACGTCCTGGAGGAGGCGGCGGACGCCTTCGAGCACGTCGCCAACACCGTGGAGACCATCGCGGTCAAGGAGTCCTGACCCCGGTGGAGACCTTCTCTCTGGTCGTGACCGTCGGCGTCGCGCTCTTCTTCACGTACACCAACGGCTTCCACGACTCCGCGAACGCCATCGCCACCTCGGTGTCGACCCGGGCGCTGACCCCGCGGGCCGCGCTGGCGATGGCCGCGGTGATGAACCTCGCCGGCGCCTTCCTCGGCACCGGCATCGCCCACACCGTCAGTGAGGGCCTGATCGAGACCCCGCACGGGCAGACCGGCATGGCGATCCTCTTCGCCGGGCTGGTGGGGGCGATCGTCTGGAACCTGGTCACCTGGTACTACGGTCTGCCCTCCTCCAGCAGCCACGCGCTGTTCGGCGGTCTGGTGGGGGCGGCACTGGCCGGCGGGACGGATGTCCTCTGGTCGGGGGTGGTGAACAAGATCATTCTGCCGATGTTCCTGTCGCCGATCGTCGGCCTGGTCATCGGCTACCTGGTGATGCTGATCATCCTGTGGCTCTTCCGCCGCGCCAACCCGCACAAGGCCAAGCGCGGCTTCCGCATAGCGCAGACCGTCTCGGCGGCGGGGATGGCGCTCGGTCACGGCCTGCAGGACGCGCAGAAGACGATGGGTGTCGTCGTGCTCGCGCTGACCATCGCCGACGTGCAGGGAGAGAACGACGGCATCCCGCTGTGGGTGAAGTTCGTCTGCGCCGCGATGCTCTCGCTCGGCACGTACGCGGGCGGCTGGCGCATCATGCGCACCCTCGGCCGCAAGATCATCGAGCTGGACCCGCCGCAGGGCTTCGCCGCGGAGACCACGGCGGCGTCGATCCTGTACACGACCGCCTACATCTTCAAGGCGCCGATCTCCACGACCCACGTCATCACCTCGGCCATCATGGGCGTGGGCGCGACGAAGCGGGTCAACGCGGTCCGCTGGGGCGTCGCCAAGAACATCGTGATCGGCTGGTTCATCACGATGCCGGCCGCCGCGCTGGTGGCCGCGCTCGTCTACGCCGTGGTGCACGTGGCCTTCGGCTGAGCACGGCCCCGTCCGCAGCGCGACGGGAGCCGCACGAGGAGGCGGCGGCCGGACACCGGTCACCGCCTCCCGCCCTCCCGCCGCGGTGCTCCTTCGGTCACGACGCACATGGGCCCGCCCCCCGGTCCGGGGGGCGGGCCTTCGCCTTGCGGTGGCACCGCCATGCAGCACCGCAGGACGGCTGGGGGCGGCTGCGGGACTGATCAGCCGAAGCGGCCGGAGATGTAGTCCTCCGTAGCCTGGACGGACGGGTTGGAGAAGATCCGCTCCGTGTCGTCGATCTCGATGAGCTTGCCGGGCTGGCCGACCGCCGAGAGGTTGAAGAAGGCGGTGCGGTCCGAGACGCGGGCGGCCTGCTGCATGTTGTGGGTCACGATGACGATGGTGAAGCGCTCCTTGAGCTCACCGATCAGGTCCTCGATGGCGAGGGTGGAGATCGGGTCGAGCGCGGAGCAGGGCTCGTCCATGAGCAGCACCTGGGGCTCGACCGCGATGGCGCGGGCGATGCACAGACGCTGCTGCTGACCGCCGGAGAGCCCGGAGCCGGGCTTGTTGAGGCGGTCCTTGACCTCGTTCCAGAGGTTGGCGCCGCGCAGCGACTTCTCGACGATCGTGTCGAGGTCGCTCTTCTTCTTGACGCCGTTCAGCTTCAGGCCGGCCGCGACGTTGTCGTAGACCGACATCGTCGGGAACGGGTTGGGGCGCTGGAAGACCATGCCCACGGTACGGCGCACAGAGACCGGGTCCACGCCCGGGCCGTAGAGGTTCTCGTCGTCCAAAAGCACCTTGCCCTCGACGCGGCCGCCGGGGGTGACCTCGTGCATGCGGTTGAGGGTGCGCAGGAAGGTGGACTTGCCGCAGCCGGACGGGCCGATGAAGGCCGTCACCGTGCGCGGCTCGATGTTCATCGAGATGTCGTCGATCGCCTTGAAGCCGCCGTAGTAGGCGGAGAGTCCGCTGACGTCGATTCGCTTGGCCATGGTGGTGGTGCTCGCAATCCTTGGGTCGCTGATGTCGGCCGCGTTAGCGACCGGTCTTCGGGGCCTTCCAGCGCGCGATCCCGCGCGCCAGGAGGTTGAGGATCATGACGAAGGCGATCAGCACGAGTGCCGCCGCCCAGGCCCGGTCGTAGCTCGGCTCGTTGCCGTTCTGGTACTGCTGGTAGATGTAGAACGGCAGCGAGGCCTGGGGGCCGTTGAACGGGTCGTTGTTGATCAGGTTGTTGCCGAAGACCAACAGCGCGATGGGGGCGCTCTCACCGGCGATACGGGCGACCGCGAGCATGACGCCCGTGGTGATGCCGCCGATGGCGGTCGGGATGACCACCTTCACGATGGTGCGCCACTTGGGGACACCGAGCGCCAGCGAGGCCTCGCGCAGCTCGTTCGGGACGAGCTTGAGCATCTCCTCGGTGGAGCGGACGACAACCGGCATCATCAGGATGGCCAGCGCCATGGAACCGGCGAAGCCCGAGGGGCCGAAGCCCAGCAGCAGGTTCCAGGTCGAGAGGATGAACAGGCCGGCGACGATCGACGGGATGCCCGTCATGACGTCGACGAAGAAGGTCACGGCCTGGGCGAGCCGGCCCTTGCCGTACTCGACCAGGTAGACGGCGGTCAGCATGCCGATCGGGGCCGCGATGGCGGTGGCGATGCCGACCTGTTCCAGGGTGCCGATGATGGCGTGGTAGACGCCGCCGCCCTCGCCGATGGTGAGCACGCCGTTCATGGAGTGCGACAGGAAGGCGCCGTCGAGGATCTTGACGCCCTTGCTGACCGTGGTCTGGATCAGCGAGTACAGCGGGAGTGCGGCGAGGACGAAGGACGCCCAGATCACGCTGGTGGCGACCCGGTCCTTGGCCTGGCGGCGGCCCTCGACCACGGTGGCGATCGCGTAGGTGCCGAGCACGAACAGCAGGACGGCGATCAGGCCCCACTGGAGCTTGCTGTCCAGGCCGGCGCCCAGCCCGATACCGACGGCGAGCACGATCGCCCCGGCCGCGATGCCCAGGGGCGCCCAGTTCGGGAGACGGCGCTGGGCCAGGGCGCGCTGCGGCACCACGGGGGTGGAGCGCTTGTCTGTGACTGCGTGGCTCATGCGCTGGCCCCCGAGTATTCCTTGCGCTTGGCGATGATCGCGCGAGCGGCGCCGTTGACGAGGAGGGTGATGACGAAGAGCACGAGACCGGAGGCGATCAGCGCGTCACGGCCGAATTCGTTGGCCTCGCCGAACTTGGCGACGATGTTCTGGGAGAAGGTGCCGCCGACCGGGTCCAGGACGTGCACCGACAGGACGGGCGCCGCGGACAGCACCGTGGCGACGGCCATGGTCTCGCCGAGCGCGCGGCCGAGGCCGAGCATCGAGGCGCTGATGATGCCGGACCGGGCGAAGGGGAGCACCGACATGCGGATGGTCTCCCAGCGGGTCGCGCCGAGGGCCAGGGCGGCCTCCTCGTGCATCCGCGGCACCTGGCGGAAGACCTCGCGGCTGACGTTGCTGATGATCGGGAGGATCATGATCGCCAGCAGGATGCCGACGGTGAAGATCGAGCGCGCCGCGCCCTGCGGGTCCTCCTTCTCGAAGACGACGGTCCAGCCGAGGTAGTCGTCCAGCCACATGTTGAGGCCGGTGAGGTGCGGGACCAGGAAGAGTGCGCCCCACAGGCCGTAGATGATGCTGGGCACGGCGGCGAGCAGGTCGACGAGGTACGACAGCGGGGCGGCGACGCGGCGCGGCGCGTAGTGCGAGATGAACAGCGCGATGCCGACGGCGATCGGGACGGCGATGGCCATCGCGATGATCGAGCTGACGATCGTGCCGTAGGCCAGCACCGCGATGCCGAAGACCGGCGGGTTGGCGTTGGCGTTCCACTCGAAGGTGGTCAGGAAGTTGCCCTGGTCCTTGGAGATCGCGTTGATCGCGCGGATCGTCAGGAAGACGGCGATCGACGCCATGATCACGAGCAGCAGGATGCCGGATCCACGGGAGAGGCCCGAGAAGATCTTGTCGCCGGGGCGTGTGACGCCGGCCCCGGCAGGCTTCGCCGGCGTTGGCGGGGTGGGGTTGTGTGCGGTTATAGCCATCGGTCTTTTCTCCGGTCTGGGTGGGGGATCACTCCCCCGGCGGCGGTGCACCGGAAGTGCGGCCGGCCCCGCGACATCGCGCCGCGGGGCCGGCCGACCGGGTCAGGCCAGGGCGGCCACGGCGGAGCGGACCTTCGTGGCGATCTCGGCCGGGAGCGGCGCGTAGCCGGCCTCGGCGAGGATCGACTGGCCCTCGTCGGAGGCGGTGTAACCCAGGAAGGACTTGACCAGCGGCAGGGTCTCGGCCTTGTTGCCCTTGTCGCAGGCGATCTCGTAGGTCACCAGGACGATCGGGTAGGCGTTGTCGGCCTTGGTGGTGTAGGCGGCGGACATGTCCAGGGACAGGTCGGCACCGGTGCCCACGACCTTCGCCTGCGCGATGCCGGCGGAGGCGTTGTCGGCGGTGGCCTCGACCGGCGCGGAGGCACCGGTGTCGATCTGCACCGTCTTGATGCTGTTGGCGGTCGCGTAGGAGAGCTCGAAGTAACCGATCGAGCCGTTGACCTGCTTGACCTGGGCCGCGACACCGGCGGACTTGGCGGCGGACTGGCCGCCCTTGCCCGCCCACGCCTTGGCGTGCTCGTACGGCCACGCGGCCTTGGCGGCACCGTTGAAGTACTTGGTCAGGTTGTCCGTCGTGCCGGACTCGTCCTGGCGGTGGAAGGACTGGATCTTGGTGCTGGGGAGCTTGGCGTCAGGGTTCAGCTTCTTGATCGCCGCATCGTTCCACTTGGTGATCTTCGAGTCGAAGATCTTGGCCAGGGTCGGGGCGTCCAGGACCAGGTTGTCCACGCCGGCCAGGTTGTAACCGATGGCGATGGGGCCGCCGACCATCGGGATGCTGATGCCGGTGCCGTTGGTGCAGATCTTCTTGGACGCCTCGACCTCTTCGGGCTTCAGCGGCGAGTCGGAACCGGCGAAGCCGTCCGTGCCGTTGTTGAAGTCGATGATGCCCTCGCCGGAGGACGACGCCTTGTAGTTGATCTGCGCGCCGGAGCAGGCCTGCTGGTAGTTCCTGACCCAGGCGTCCATGGCGTTCTGCTGCGCCGAGGAGCCGGAGGCGAGGAGCTGGCCGCCCTTGTCCGCGCACTTGATGCTGCTCGACGACGTGGTGGGCGCCTTGCTGCTGTCGCCGCTCGCGCTCGTGTTGTCGTCGGAGCCGCACGCAGTGAGCATGAGGGCACCGGAGACCGCGACCGCGCCGACGGCCAGGGCACGGAGCCCGCTCTTACGCTGAAGCTTCACCTTTGGTGATTCCTTCCTGAAGCCCGCCGGTGGACGGCGAAGCAGAGGTATGGATTTCTGCATCCACCCGGCGGCTACTTGCTCACCGGTAGGGCCGAAATTAGGCAGATCAGGTGAAGTGGTCGACGGCCGAGAGTGAACGCGAGGTGAACCTCGCATATCAGTGCGGTGCTGTTGCCGCGCCCAGTGGCGTACGTCTCAGCCTGCCAGCCCTACACGGCTGTTCCGCGCAGGAACGCGTCCAGCACGGCGCGGTCCCGCTCATGGGTGAGCCGGTTGCGCGAGGCGGCCGGCGGCAGCCAGACCATGCGGTCGACCTCGCGGTTGGGGGCGAAGGAACCCTCACGCGCCTCGGCGGCCCAATAGCGCACGATCTTCGTGCGTCCCTCCACGGGGTACGTGGTGGAGGGCAGCACCCGGCCGGGCACGCAGTCGAGCCCGGTCTCCTCCCTGACCTCGCGCAGCGCACCGTCCAGCGCGGCCTCCCCGCGCTTCAGCTTGCCCTTGGGGAGCGACCAGTCGTCGTACTTGGGGCGGTGGATCAGCGCGATCTCCAGGCCGCCGTCGGCGGGGGAGCGGCGCCACACAACCGCCCCGGCGGCGAGGATCGGGGGGCCGGCGGGGCCGGCGGTGCCGGTGGAGGCGATGGCGGTGCTCCTTTCCGGGCTGCGGGTCGCGGGGCCGGGCCGCTCGCGGGACCGGTCGGACGGGTCAGCGCGTCCACAGGTGCGCGAAGGCGTACCGGGCCGCCTCCACCTCCAGACGCTGGTCGGCGTGGAGCACGCCCAGCGCGTAGGCGGTGGCGGGGGCGATCCGCGGGGTGCGGGCGGCGGCGGTGACGGCGGCCGCGGCCCGCGCCGCGTCCCGGTGCTGCTCCAGCACCCGTGCCGCGCAGGCCAGCAGGGCGGCGGACTCCCCGCCGTCGTACGGGAAGACCTCCTGGGCGTAGCGGCGCAGCCGCAGCAGGACACGGAGCCGGTCCCACCCGGCGTCCTGCCGCTCGGCGGGCGCCGCGCCGGCGAGGGCGGTGTGCAGCGTCCCGCCGTTGTACGGGTGGCGTGCGCGCGGCAGCGGCAGCGCGGCCGCGGCCTCGACGAGCCGGACGTGGGCCTGCTCCGCCAGCAGCGGCAGCACCGCGTCGGCGGGTCCGCGAGCGGCCGGCGACAGCGGCACCTCGGAGGCGAGCACCGCCACCGAGTCCACGAGCGCGTGGAAGCGCGCGGAACCCATGGCCTGCAGGGCGGCGGAGTGCGCGCGGGTCCGGGCCAGGGTGAGCTGCCGCTCGAGCAGGGCACCGGCCCGGGCGGCGCCCACGGCGAGCGGACCGCCCTCGGCGCCGCCGCGCTGCGCGGGCCGCGGCGCGGCGAAGGCGCCGGCGGCCTGCGCGGCATGGGCAGCAGCGGGCACCGGTTGCGGGATCTCGGCGGGGACGTCGGCGGGAGCCGCCTGGGAGGCCGCGGTGCGCTGCGGGGCCTGCGCGCGTCCGCCCGGGTGCTCGCGGGGCGGTTCGGGGGACTGCGCCGTGGCCGGGTCCGGGGCGCCCGGCACCGGCAGCCACAGGCCGAGGTCGTCGTCGGCGGGGACGGGAGCGGCGGCAACGCCACCGGCGTCCTCGACGGAGGCCAGCCGCTGGAGTGCGCCGATCAGCCGGCCGAGCCGGGAGGCGTAGCGGTGCTCGCGGCCGAGGAGGTCGGTGAGCCAGCCGAGTTCGCTCCGCAGGGGCTCGGCCCAGCCGGGGTCGGTGAGCGACCCGAAGGTGTGCAGGGTGCCGGCGATGCGGCGGGCCGAGCGGCGCATCCGGCGGCCGGTCTCGGCGGCGTCCTCCGGGGCCCGGCCGCCCTCGCCCTCGCGTGGTGCCAGCGCGCGCAGGAAGGTCGTGGCCTCGCCCCGCAGGTACTGTGCGAGGACCGCGCCGGCCTCACGGTCGGGGAGCCCGCCGGCCGTCGGGCCGGCGGGCGTCTGCGCCGTGTCAGGGTGTCGCTGGGCCACGCCGGCGCCTCCGCGCGTCGATGAGCATCTCCTGGATGTGGGGCAGCGGACGCCCTTCGGCGTCGGTGCTGTGCCGGGTCCAGTCCCCGTCAGGACCGAGCCACCAGGACTGGACGGCGTCCGAGGTCCCGGTCTCCAGCAGCCGGTTCAGGGAGGTCCGGTGCGCCGGGTCGGAGACCCGCACCAGCGCCTCGATCCGGCGGTCGAGGTTGCGGTGCATCATGTCGGCGCTGCCGAGCCACACCTCGGGGTCGCCTCCGTTGCCGAAGACGAAGACCCGCGAGTGCTCCAGGAAGCGGCCGAGCACGCTGCGCACCCGGATGTTCTCCGACAGCCCCGGCACGGCGGGGCGCAGCGCGCAGATGCCGCGCACCCAGATGTCGACGGGGACCCCGGCCCTGGAGGCCCGGTACAGCGCGTCGATGATCGCCTCGTCGACCATGGAGTTGGCCTTGATGCGGATGTACGCGGGCCGGCCCTCGCGGTGGTGGGTGATCTCCGCGAGGATCCGCGAGACCAGCCCGTCACGCAGGCTGCGCGGGGCCACCAGCAGCCGGTTGTACGTCTCGCGGCGCGAGTAGCCGGAGAGCCGGTTGAACAGGTGGGACAGGTCGGCGCCGACCTGCGGGTCGGCGGTCAGCAGGCCGAGGTCCTCGTAGAGCCGGGCGGTCTTCGGGTGGTAGTTGCCGGTGCCGACGTGGCTGTAGCGGCGCAGGGTGTCGCCCTCCTGGCGGACCACCAGCGACAGCTTGCAGTGCGTCTTCAGCCCGACCAGGCCGTAGACGACGTGGCAGCCGGCCTCCTCCAGCTTGCGGGCCCACTTGATGTTGGCCTGCTCGTCGAAGCGCGCCTTGATCTCGACCAGCACCAGCACCTGCTTGCCGGCCTCGGCCGCGTCGATCAGGGCGTCCACGATCGGCGAGTCGCCGGAGGTGCGGTACAGGGTCTGCTTGATGGCCAGTACGTCCGGGTCCTGCGCGGCCTGCTCCAGGAACCGCTGCACGGAGGTGGAGAAGGAGTTGTACGGGTGGTGCAGCAGCACGTCGCGCTCACGCAGCGCCGCGAAGACGTCGGTGGCGTGCGCCGACTCGACCTCGGCCAGGTCCGGGTGGGTGCCGCCGACGAACTTCGGGTACTTCAGCTCCGGACGGTCCTGCCCGGCGATCGCGAACAGCCCGGTCAGGTCGAGCGGCCCGGGCAGCGGGTAGACCTCGGCGTCCGCTATGTTCAGCTCCTGGGCCAGGGTGTCCAGGGCCTGCGGGGCGATGGACTCCTCGACCTCCAGGCGGACCGGGGGACCGAAGCGGCGCCGCAGCAGCTCCTTCTCCAGGGCCTGGAGCAGGTTCTCCGTGTCGTCCTCCTCGACCTCCAGGTCCTCGTTCCTGGTCACCCGGAACATGTGGCTGTCCAGCACCTCCATGCCGGGGAAGAGCTCCTCCAGGTGTGCGGCGATGACGTCCTCCAGCGGGACGAAGCGCTGCGGGCCGGCCTCGAGGAACCGGGACAGGATCGGCGGGACCTTCACCCGGGCGAAGTGCTCGTGCCCGGAGACCGGGTTGCGCACGGTGACGGCCAGGTTCAGGGACAGGCCGGAGATGTACGGGAACGGGTGCGCCGGGTCGACGGCCAGCGGGGTCAGCACCGGGAAGATCTTGTTGCGGAAGAGCGTGAAGAGCCGGGCCTGCTCCTTCTCGGTGAGGTCGGTCCACCGGATGATGTGGATGTCCTCCTCGGCGAGCGCCGGGGCCACGTCGTTCTGGAAGCAGGCGGCGTGCCGCGCCATGAGCTCGCGCGCACGGCTGAGGATGTTCTCCAGCACCTTGGTGGGCGGCAGGCCCGAGGCCGAGCGCTGGGCGACGCCAGTGGTGATGCGGCGCTTCAGCCCGGCGACGCGGACCATGAAGAACTCGTCCAGGTTGCTGGCGAAGATCGCGAGGAAGTTGGCCCGTTCGAGGAGCGGGGTGGCCGGGTCCTCGGCGAGTTCCAGCACGCGCTCGTTGAACGCCAGCCAGCTCTGCTCGCGGTCGAGGAAGCGGTTGAGCGGGAGCTCTTCGCCCGCCTCCTCGGCGCCCGCGGCGTCGGCGGGGTGGGCGCCGCCCGTCTGGTCCGCCGGGCGCGGCACCGTCGTGAGGCCGTCCAGGCGCTTCAGGTCCGGGTGCAGCGGCGGGACGACGTGCGGCCGGCCGTAGGCCGGGGACTGCTCCTGCGGGGTGTCGGACTCGGCCGGAGCACCGGAGCCGGACCGCTCGGTCCGGGCGTTCGTCGGGAAATTCATCGAGGCCATGGGTGAGGGCCCTCCTCCGGATCCGGCGCGTCGTCCACGTCGATGGCGGCGCGCGGAACCCGGCCACCGACCACGCCTCCATTGTCCCCGGCCCGCCGGGCTGCCGGCAGGTCGAGCGTTGGGAGGCGGGTCGCGGCGGGCGTCTGCATTCGCCGATGCTCGCAAGCGAGGTTGAAGCGCCGGTGACGGTCAGGTGGCGGTCAGGAAAGCGCCGTGCGTACCGGCGGTGATCCGCGGCCGCCCGCGGCCGCACCGGGGGCGCCCGGGGGTCACACCGGTGGCCGGGCCGTCGGCGGCGGCCCGATCGGGAAGGTCAGGTCTCCGTCCGGTACATCAGGTCGACCTCGTACGTGGTGAAGCCGAGACGCTCGTAGACGGCGAGCGCGGGGGCGTTGTCCGCGTCGACGTAGAGCATCGCGGTGGGCAGGCCGCGGTCGTGCACGAGGTGCCGCAGCCCGATCAGGGTCAGCGCCCGGCCCAGGCCGCCGCCCTGCTCCTCGGGGTGGATGCCCAGCACGTAGACCTCGCCGAGGCGCTCGCGCGCGTGCACCTTCGTCCAGTGGAAGCCGGCCATCCGGTCGCCGCGGAAGGCGAGGAAGAAGCCGGCCGGGTCGAACCAGGGCTCGGCCTTGCGGTCGTCCAGGTCACGCTGGGTGAGGCTGCCCTGCTCGGGGTGGTGCGCGAAGGCGGCGGCGTTGACCGCCAGCCAGGCGGCGTCGTCCTGACCGGGGACGAAGGCGCGCACGGTGACGCCGGCCGGAAGCACGGGCTCACCCAGCGGGGGCGCGCCGTCCGCCTCCAGCGGGCGGCGCAGCTGCCGCAGCTCGCGGAAGAGGGCGAGGCCGAGCAGCCCGGCCAGATGGCGGGCGGCGGGGTGGCCGCCGTGCGCCCACACCCGCAGCCGCTTGCCGGAGGCGGACAGCAGCGCGTGGCCGAGGGCGCGCCCGTGGCCCTGAGCGCGGTGCGCGGGGTGGATGACCAGCTCGGCGGCGGGAGCCTCGACCGGGTCGGTGTCCTCCAGTTGGGCGTACCCGACCAGCGTGTCGTCGCTTTCGACCAGCAGGTGGCGTACGCCCTGGCGGGCGCCGCCGCGCAGGTTCAGCCGGCCCTGTTCGGAGACGGCGGCCTGGCCGTCCACCTCCGCGGCCGCCTCGATCAGGGCGAGGACAGCGTCGGCCCGGCCCGGGCTCAGCTCGTCGAGGATCTCGATCCGGCGGGGGCCCACGGCCGTCCGCTGCGCGCTTGCGTCGGTCATGGGACCGAGCTTACGGCCGCGGACGTGCCGGAGGTGTCCATCGGCACCAGCGCCGCGGCACCGCAGGCCACGACCGCCGCGGCGGCGAGGGCGGGCCAGTAGCCGGTGGCCGAGATGAGGGCGGCGCCCAGCGGCGGGACGACGGCGGCGGTCAGGTTCTGGCCGGTGTTGTGGACACCGAGGGCGCGGCCGGACCAGGACGGGCCGGCGCGTTCGGCCGTGGCGGTGAAGGACAGGCCGTTGGTGCTGGCCGTGATCGCGACGGACAGTACGAGGGCGGCCGCCGTCAGCGGTGAGGGGACGGCCGCGGTCAGGGCGAAGGCGGCGACCACCACGGCGGTGGCCAGGGCCAGTTGACGCATGGGCCGCAGCCTGCTGCCGACCCGGTCCGACCAGCGCCCGGCCGCGATCCGGAAGCAGGCGCCCAGCACCTGCGCGACGGCGATCAGCCGGCCGGCGCCGACCGGGGACCAGTCGCGGGTGTCCACCAGCAGCACCAGGGCGAAGGCCCCCGCGGTGAATTGCGGCACGACCAGCAGCGCGCCCGCGCCGTGGATCCGCCACAACGAGGCCGTACCGCGGTAGGGGTTGGCCGCCGCAAGCGGCCCCCGCGGGACGCGCGGGCGCGCGGGGTCGGCGGCGAAGAGGGCGACCAGGCCCGCGACGGCCCCGCACACCGCGGCCAGGAAGGTGAGGACGCCGCGCACCCCGTACGCGGCCGCGAGCGGCGGGACGGCCAGCGCGGCCACGCCCATGCCCAGGGGGGTGGAGGTCTGCCGGATGCCCATGGCCAGTCCGCGCTCCCGGGCGGGGAACCAGCCCATGACGAGGCGTCCGCCGGCCGAGTACACCGAGGCCCCCGCCGCTCCGGCCAGGGCGAGCAGCGCGCCCAGCGCCGTCGTGCCGCCGGTGGCACCCACCGGGCCGGCGGCGACGGCCAGCAGCGCGGCGGCGCCGGCCAGTCCGGTGGCGATGACGACGCGTTCGCCGTACCGGTCCGCGGCGGCGCCCCAGGCGACGAGGGCGGCGACCAGTCCCGCGGTCGGACAGGCGATGAGGAGCCCGATCTGCGGGAGCGCCAGGTGTGCGGTTTCCCGCAACGCGGCGGCCAGGTACGGGACTCCGTAGACGAAGGCGCACGCGGCGGTCTGTGCCGCGGTGCCCAGGGCGAGCATCAGCCAGCGGCGGCGCATGGCGTGCACCTCCTCGGACGGGTGGTGAACCCGACTATGCCGTCGGTTCGCCGCGCGAGACGGATCCTTCCGTATCGCGAGACAATCTCCGCCGGGGTCTTCGTGAACCGATCAGCCGAATCCCGCCCGTAACCACAAGGCCACTGACAACTACGCGCGTTGACAATAGGCTGCGCCCCGTCCTCAGCCTGTCACCCGTCGTCCACGTCCAAGGGGACCCATGTCAGTGACCCACCCGCGTCGCCGCGCCGCACGCCGCGTCGCCGCCGCGACCGCCGGTCTGGCCGCGATCGGTGCGCTCGTCATAGCGAGTCCGACCGCCCAGGCCCACGAGAGCCACCACGGCGGCCATGGCCACGGCGGCCACGGCGCCCGTACCGTCGACCTCCAACTGCTCGCCGTCAACGACTTCCACGGCAATCTGGAGCCCCCGGCCGGCTCCTCCGGCCGCGTCACCGAGCTCCAGGCGGACGGCACGACCAAGGCCGTCGACGCCGGCGGCGTCGAGTACCTCGCCTCCGGACTGCGCACCGCCCGCGAGGGGCACGCGCGTTCGCTCACCGTCGCCGCCGGTGACATCGTGGGCGCCAGCCCGCTGCTGTCCGGCCTGTTCCACGACGAGCCCACCGTCGAGGCCATGAACAAGCTGGGCCTGGACGTCACCGGCGTCGGCAACCACGAGTTCGACGAAGGCAGGGACGAGCTGCTGCGACTGCAGAACGGCGGCTGCCACCCGGTCGAGGGCTGCTACGAGAAGGGCCGGAAGTTCAAGGGCGCGGACTACCCGATCCTCTCGGCGAACGTCGTCGACGAGAAGACCGGCCGCCCGCTGCTCAAGCCCTACACCATCGAGAACGTCAAGGGCGTCCGCGTCGGCTTCATCGGCGTCACTCTCGAGGGCACCCCGAACATCGTCACCGCCGAGGGCGTCAAGGGCCTGAGGTTCCTCGACGAGGTCGAGACGATCAACAAGTACACCGAGGAACTCAAGCGCAAGGGCGTCAACGCCGTCGTCGCGCTGGTGCACGAGGGCGGCTTCCCCGCATCCTCCGCGTACAACTACGACTGCGACGCGGGCGGCTCGGGCGCCGGCCTGTCCGGACCGATCGTCGACATCGCCAGGAACACCTCGGCGGACGTCGACGCGCTGGTCACCGGCCACACCCACAACGCGTACGTCTGCACCGTCCCCGACCCCGAGGGCAACGACCGCCTGGTCACCAGCGCGGCGTCCTTCGGCCGGCTCTTCACCGAGCTGGACATGAAGTACGACACGCGCACGCACGACATCGTGCGCGCCTCGGTCCGAGGCTCCAACCACGTCGTTGACCGCAACCGGAACAAGGCCGCGGACATGACCTCGCTGATCAGCCGCTGGCAGACCCTGGCCGCCCCCATCGCCGGCCGCACCGTCGGCTGGATCTCCCAGGACATCACCCGGGCCGGCAACGAGTCCCCGCTCGGCGACCTCATCGCCGACGCGCAGCTCGCCTACGCCAGGACCCTCGACCCCTCGGCCACGATCGCGCTGATGAACCCCGGCGGCATCCGCACCGACCTGGTGCACAAGGCCTCCGGCGCCGAGGGCGACGGCATCGTCACCTACGCCGAGGGCTTCGCCGTCCAGCCGTTCAGCAACACGGTCAACCTGCGGACGCTGACCGGCGCCCAACTGGTCACCGCGCTCCAGCAGCAGGTCAGCGGCAGCAACGAGGCCGCCCCGAAGATCCTTCAGGTCTCGGCCGGCCTGACCTACACGCTGGACCTCACCAAGAGCGGCGCCGCCCGCGTCGTGACCGACTCGATCCGCCTGAACGGCGCCCCGATCGACCCGGCGGCACACTACCGCGTCGCGATGAACTCCTTCCTCTCCGGCGGCGGTGACGGCTTCGGCGCGCTGGCCGAGGGCACCGACGAGCTCGTCGGCGGCGACGACCTGGCCGCGCTCAACGCCTACCTGACCGCCAACTCCTCGGCCTCCGCGCCGCTGGCGGCCCCGGCGGCGGACCGGATCACGATCGTCCCGTAGGACGCGGCACGAGCGGGCGGGTCCCGCGACCGCGCACGCACCGCTCCGGGGCGGCCGTCGGCACCGACGGCCGCCCCCGCCGTCCGTGCGGCGGACCGGTACGCCACCCGCTCTTCCGCCGCCCGTACGCGCTGCCTACGCTGTGGAACATGACGACTACGGGGCGGCGGTTCAGGTCCGGCGCGGTGATCCTGGGCGGCATGGGCGTGCTGGCCGCCGCACTGGCCGCGTGCGGCTCCGAACCCGACAAGCGCTGCGTCGACCCGAACACCTACCGGACGCTCCCGGCCAAGGAGTGCGACGACGACACAGGCCGGGGCCGCTACTACTACGGCGGCAAGGTCCGGGGCGGGAAGGCCGAGGGCGGCAGCTTCGACAAGTCGTCGGTGAAGACCGGGGGCTTCGGCGGACACGGTTCGGGCCACGGTTCGGGCCATGGCTCGGGCCACGGGTCCGGCGGCGGCTGATGCGGCGGCACGTCGTCGAGCCGCGCCCCGGCTGGCAGCGGATCGTGGAGGACCAGGGCGTCGTCTACCCGCTGACCCGCTACCCCGACGGGTCCCTGCGGCCCTACTGGGACGAGAGCGGGTACTACGAGTTCTCGCCCCCGGAGATCGAGGCTCTGGAGGACACCGTCGAGGAACTGCACGCCATGTGCCTCGCCGCCGCGGAGCACATCGTGGCCGAGGACCGCTTCGCCGAGCTCGGCGTCCACGACCCGCGCCTGGCCGGGCGGATCGCCGAGTCCTGGCGGCGGCGCGCGGAACTCCCCTCCCTCTACGGGCGCTTCGACCTGCGCTACGACGGGACCGGCCCGGCGAAGCTGCTGGAGTACAACGCCGACACGCCCACCTCGCTGGTGGAGGCGGCCAGCGCCCAGTGGTTCTGGATGGAGGACCGTTTTCCCGGCGCCGACCAGTGGAACTCCCTCCACGAACGCCTCGTCGAGGCGTGGCGGGTTCAGGCGCCGCTGCTGCCGGACGGCCCGGTGCACTTCGCGCACACCGAGGCCGACGAGCTCGGCGAGGACCTGATGACGGTGGCGTACCTGCGGGAGACCGCCGAACAGGCCGGGCTGGACACCCACGCCCTGTCCGTCGAGGCGATCGGCTGGGACGAGTTGTCCGGCCGATTCGTCGACGACCGGCTGCGCTTCATCCGCAGCTGCTTCAAGCTCTACCCCTGGGAATGGCTGGCCGGCGACCCCTTCGGCGGCCACGTCCTGGACACCCTCGACAACGGCGGCGGCACCGGCACCACCTGCTGGATCGAGCCCGCCTGGAAGATGCTGCTCTCGAACAAGGCGCTCCTGGCCGTCCTGTGGGAGCTCCACCCGGGCCACCCCAACCTCCTCGCCGCCCACCTCGACGGTCCCCGCGAGCTCGCCCGGACCACCGGCTGGGTCGCCAAGCCGCTGCTCGGCCGCGAGGGCGCCGGCGTGACCGTGCACCGTGCGGGCGAGGCCGGAGCACCACGCGCCGACGAGCCCTGCTGCTACCAGGAACTGGCCCCACTGCCCGCGTTCGACGGCAACCACGTGGTGCTCGGCGCCTGGGTCGTGGCGGACGAGGCGGCGGGGCTCGGCATCCGCGAGTCGGCGGGCCTGGTCACCGACACGTACGCGCGTTTCCTGCCGCACGTCATCCGCTGAGCGACACCGACAGTGACAGCGGCCCGGCACCGGCACCGGTGGCGGCACCGGCGGGAAGGGGCGGCCCGGTCAGGCGGTCTCCGGCGTCCCGGGCGGCGGGGTCTGCGCCCCCGGCAGCCGGACGACCGCCACGGTGCCGCCGTCCTGCGCGGGGTGCAGGGTGACCGTGCCGCCGAGCTGCTGCACCGTACGGGCCACGATCGACAGGCCGAGGCCCGAGCCGGGCAGGCTGCGGGCGGAGGCCGAACGCCAGAAGCGCTCGAAGACGTGCGGCAGGTCCTCCGGTGGGATGCCAGGACCGTGGTCCCTGACCGTCAGCTCACCGCCGTGCAGGTCGACCTCGACAGTGCCGGCCGGCGGGCTGAACTTCACGGCGTTGTCCAGCAGGTTGATCACCGCCCGTTCCAGGGCGGACGACTCGGCCCGCAGGTACCAGGGGGCCAGCTCGGCGGTGATCTTCAGGTCGGGGCCGGTGCGCCGGCGGGCCCTCTCCAGCGCGGCCTCCACGACCTCGTGGAACGCCACGGTCTGCGGGGGCGCGCCGCCATGCGCCGCGTCCGGCCGGGACAGCTCCTGCAGATCGCCGATGAGCGCCGCCAGTTCGCCCATCTGCGCCTTCACCGACAGCATCAGCTCCCGGCGGTCCTGCGGGGGCAGCTCCCGGCCGGTCAGCTCACTGCGTTCCAGCAGTTCGATGTTGGTGCGCAGGGAGGTCAGCGGGGTGCGCAGCTCGTGCCCGGCGTCCGCGATCAGCTGCTGCTGCAGCTCGCGGGAGGAGGACAGGGCGGCCGTCATGGAGTTGAAGGACGCCGACAGCCGCGCGATCTCGTCGCGGCCCTCCACCGGGATACGGACGCTCAGGTCCTCGGTGCGCGCGACGTGCTCCACGGTTTCGGTCAGCCGGTCCACCGGCTTCAGCCCCGCGCGGGCCACTCCGAGACCGGCCGCACTCGCGCCGAGCACCCCTATGCCGCTGACGGCCAGCAGGATCAGGGCGAGGGTGTTCAGCGGCCCCGTCACCTCGTCGAGCGGGCGGCCGACCGAGATCGCCGCCTGCTCCGTCCGCTGCCGGGGGTACTCGATCTGCGCGGGCCGGGTCAGCACCCGCATCTCCGTGCCGTCCTTCGTGGTCACGGTCTGCAGGGACTGCGACGACTCGCCCCGGACCACGGCCAGGTCCGCCTCGGTCACCGGCAGCAACTCGTCGCCGAGCACCCAGCAGCCCGTGCCGTTCTCGGTGACGAGCAGCACGGACGAGTGGTTGGGGTTGAAGGACAGCGGACCGTCGGCGGCGTCCGTCCGGGGTTCGCTCAGGCACCCGTAGTCGCCGAGCACGCTCCGGGCGGCGGGGGCCGCGTTGCCCGGCGAGCTCAGCGACTCGTCCATCTGGTCCATCAGCTGCTTCTCCACGATGAACCAGCAGGCCAGCGCACATCCGGCCACGGCGACCGCCACGGCGGCCGCGGTGAGGATCGCAAGCCGGGACCGCAGCGGCAGGGAACGGAAGCGCGGGACGCGCGGCATCAGCCCTTGCCCTCCGCGGAGCGCAGTACGTAGCCGACGCCCCGCACGGTGTGCACCAGCCGGGGCAGGCCGCCGGCCTCGGTCTTGCGCCGCAGGTACATCACGTAGACGTCCAGGGAGTTGGAACTCGGCTCGAAGTCGAAGCCCCAGACCGCCTGGAGGATCTGCTCGCGGGTGAGCACCTGGCGCGGGTGCGCGAGGAACAGCTCCAGCAGGGTGTACTCGGTGCGGGTGAGCTCGACCGGCACGCCGGCCCGGGTGACCTCGCGGGTCGAGGTGTCCATCCGCAGGTCCGCGAAGGACAGCACCCCCTGCTCGCCGGTGTCGCCGCCGGGCAGCGCCGCGTACGCGCTGCGTCGCAGCAGGGCGCGCAGCCGGGCCAGCAGTTCGTCCAGTTCGAAGGGTTTGACGAGGTAGTCGTCGGCGCCGGCGTCGAGACCGGTGACCCGGTCGCCGACCGTGTCGCGGGCGGTGAGCATGAGGATCGGGGTGGTGGTGCCGCCGGACCGCAGCCTGCGGGCGGTGGTGAGGCCGTCCATGCGCGGCATGAGGACGTCGAGGACGATCGCGTCGGGCCGGTAGGAGGCGACCTGCTCCAGGGCGGCCAGGCCGTCCTCCGCCAGCTCGGTCTCGTAGCCCTCGAAGGTGAGGCTGCGCCTGAGTGCTTCGCGGACCGCGGGCTCGTCGTCCACGATCAGGACGCGGGCGGGGGCCTCGCCGTTGTCGCCGGGGCTCATGGTGTCCTCCACCTCGCGGGATGAGGGGTCGGGGCGGTGGGTGCCCGCCTGGGTGCGGCGGGAGCCGTGGTTCTCAGCCTCGCACGAGGGCGAGCCGGTGGGCCGCAATCGCCCGGCGGGCGTAGCGGCGCGCGTACCGCCGGGTGGTCGCGATCTCGGGTTCGCGGGCGGCCGGCTCCCGGTAGGGGATCAGCGCGCGGTCGGCGGGACCGGACGGGACGCCGGCGGGGTGGCGGGAGGTGCTGAGGAAGACGTTCATGGTGCCCACTTCCCTTCGAAGCGGTGCGGTCAGCTGTCGCTGCCGCCGTTGCGCAGGGTGCCGAGGTCTGCCTTGAGGGTGTTCACGGGGATGGCGAAGCCGAGGCCGACGCTGCCGGCCTGCCCGGTGGCGGAGGCGGCGGCCGAGTACATGGCAGAGTTGATGCCGATGATCTGGCCGCTCATGTTGATCAGGGCGCCGCCGGAGTTGCCGGGGTTGAGCGAGGCGTCGGTCTGGATGGCCTTGTACGTGGTCGTGGACGGACCGATGTCGCCGTTGAACTGGCCGCCGCCGAACTGGAACGGCCACCGGCCGGTCCCGCCGCCGGGCCGCTGCCCCTGCCCCTGGCTGGTGGAGACGGTGACATCGCGGTCCAGCGCCGAGACGATGCCGCTGGTGACGGTGCCGGTCAGACCCTCAGGGGAGCCGATGGCCACGACCTGGTCGCCGACCGCCACCCGGCTGGAGTCGCCCAGTGACGCGACCGGCAGGCCGCTCATGTCCTCGGCCTTCACCAGCGCGAGGTCCTTGCCGCTGTCGGTGCCGAGGACACTGCCGGTGACCGTTCTCCCGGAGCTGAAGGTCACCTTGACCGAGTCCGCTCCCGCGACGACGTGGTTGTTGGTGACGATCTCACCGTCGCCGGTGACGACCACACCGGAACCGGTCGACTGCCCGGCGCCGGAGGACGCGCTGATCTCCACGATGCTGGGGCTGACGGCGGCGGCCACGGCCGCGACGCCGGTGCTGCTCGATCCGCTGGTGCCGATCACCTGCGTCGTGGTGCCCGCCGGGCTCGTGATGGTCGCCCGCCCCACCAGGGCGGCCGTCCCGCCGCCGATCAGCGCGGACACCAGGGCCACGCCCGCGACCAGGGCCACCGGGCGGCGCGTACGGGGCTGCGAGGGGGGCGGGGGTTGCGGCTGCCGGTGCGGCTGCGGGGCGTCGGGGGCCCGGTACCCGTACGGCAGGTGCGGCTCGTACGGCGGGCGGGGCGGCGGGTACCCGCCGGCGCCGAAGGACTGCTGCGGCTGCTGCGGGTCGGGGGCGTCGTCGCGACGGGTGCTCTCGTTCATGCCTATGACTGTTCTCGCCGAACATGAGAGCTGCCTGAGGGTGACCTGAGAACCGGGGCAGAGTTCTGTTCGCCCGATATAAGAAAAGAAGCCGCAGGTCAGGGCCTACGCTTAGACGGCCCGTACGGGCCGAGGCCCGGGGCGGCGCAACCGCCGCGGCCGACCGGCCCAGCGGGCGGTCAGTGGCAGCCGCAGCTGCGCCGGACGACCAGCCGGGACGGGAACTGCCGCAGCCGCTCGCGCCGCGAGCCGGAGACCCGCAACCCGTCGTCGAGCACCAGGTCCAGTGCCGCACGGGCCATGGCCTCGCGGTCCGATGCCACCGTCGTCAGCGGCGGGTCGGTGAGCCCCGCCTCCTTGACGTCGTCGAATCCGGCCACGGCCAGCTCGCCCGGCACGTCGATCCGCAGTTCGCGGGCCGCCCGCAGCAGCCCGATGGCCTGGTCGTCGGTCGCGCACACGATGGCGGTCGGCCGGCCGGGCCTGGCCAGCAACTCCAGGCCGACCTTGTAGGCGTCGTACCGGTTGTACGGGGACGAGTAGAGGTGGCCGTCGACGGGGATCCCCGCCTCCTGCATGGCGCGGCGCCAGCCCTCGATGTGGTCGGTGACGGGGTCGCCGTGCTTCGGGGTGATCTCGGTGCCGCCGAGGCAGGCCACGTACGCGTGCCCGTGCTCCAGCAGGTGCCGGGTGGCGAGCTGGGCGCCGCCGACGTCGTCCGTGACGACCGCGACGTCGTCGATCGCCTCGGGCCGCCGGTGCATCAGCACCACCCGCGCGTCCCAGGCGTCGATCTCCACCGCGGCGTGCTCGCTCAGGCCCTGGCTGATGAGGATGAGCCCGGAGACCCGCATGCCGAGGAAGGCGCGCAGGTAGTGCACCTCGCGCTCGTCGAGGTAGTCCGAGTTGCCGACCAGCACCATCTTGCCGCGCTCGGCGGCCGCCCTCTCGACGGCGTGCGCCATCTCCGCGAAGAACGGCTGCCGGGCGTCCGGCACGATCAGCCCTATAAGGTCCGTGCGGCGGCTCGCCATGGCCTGGGCCACCCGGTCGGGGCGGTAGCCCAGCTGCTTGATCGCCGCGAGGACACGCTCGCGGGTGGCCGGTGCGACCGGCCGGGGTCCGTTGTTGATGACGTAGCTGACGACCGCGGTCGAGGTCCCCGCCAGCCTGGCCACATCGTCACGCGTCACCTTTGCCACGGCCCGAGTCTACGCGGGTACACCCGTGCAACCCACCGTCTGTCCACCGGTGTGACCACCGCGTGATCAGGCGCTCCTGGAGCCGGCCCTGGCCGCTCCCTGCACCGGTGCCTCCCCCGTCCGGGCGGGCGCCGCCTCCGGCTCCGGCCGCTCGGCCTTCTCCGGGGTGACGAAGCGGTAGCCGACGTTGCGGACGGTGCCGATCAGGGACTCGTGCTCGGGCCCGAGCTTGGCGCGCAGCCGCCGCACGTGCACGTCCACGGTGCGGGTGCCGCCGAAGTAGTCGTAGCCCCAGACCTCCTGCAGGAGCTGGGCGCGGGTGAAGACCCGGCCCGGGTGCTGCGCGAGGTACTTCAGCAGCTCGAACTCCTTGAAGGTCAGGTCCAGGACCCTGCCCTTGAGCCTGGCGCTGTAGGTGGCCTCGTCCACCGACAGGTCGCCGTTGCGGATCTCCATGGGGCTGTCGTCGACGCTGATCTGCCGGCGGCCCATCGCCAGCCGCAGCCGCGCCTCGACCTCCGCGGGCCCCGCGGTGTCCAGCAGGACGTCGTCGACGCCCCATTCCGCGGTGACGGCCGCCAGACCGCCCTCGGTGATGACCAGCAGCAGCGGGCAGCCGGGCCCGGTGGAGCGCAGGAGCTGGCACAGCGAGCGGACCTGCGGCAGGTCGCGGCGGCCGTCGACGAGGATCACGTCGGCGCCGGGGGTGTCCACCAGCGCGGGACCCTCGGCCGGGGCCACCCGCACGGTGTGCAGCAGCAGCCCGAGCGCGGGGAGCACCTCGGTGGACGGCTGCAGCGCGTTGGTCAGGAGGAGGAGAGAGCTCACCGGCCGCTCCCGTCGTTCATCGTCCGGTCATGCGTGTTCCGCTTGCCCATTGCGACCTCCTCGGTCCCTGCGAGGACGTGTGCGTTCCCCGACGCGTGCCCTCCGGGGGCGGAAAGCACGAAAGGACCCGGGGGCGACGCTGCCCGGATCCTCTTGACCAAAGAGAATAGCCCACATGGAGTCCGTGAGTGAGTCCGCAGCCGTGCGGTCGTGTGCCCCGTCGATCGTCTCCGCTGGGTTGCGTGCCGTTCTGACGGCGCGGGACCGGGTGCCGATCGACGCCGCGTACCTGCCCGGTGCGACGCCCGGCGGGCTCGCGATCGTGGTGGCGCACGGTTTCACCGGCGCCCTGGAGCGGCCCGCCGTGCGCCGGGCGGCGGAGATCTTCGCCCACGTGGAGGGTGTCGGCGGTGTGGTGACGTTCTCCTTCCGGGGACACGGCCGCTCCGGCGGGCGCTCCACGGTCGGCGACCGCGAGGTCCTGGACCTGGACGCCGCGGTGCGCTGGGCACGGCGGCTGGGCCATCCGGCGGTGGCCTCGGTGGGCTTCTCCATGGGCGGTTCCGTCGTCCTGCGGCACGCGGGGCGCACACCGGCGCGCGATGGGGCGCACGTTGACGCGGTGGCCTCGGTGAGCGCACCGGCGCGGTGGTACTACCGGGGTACGGCGCCGATGCGCCGGGTGCACTGGGCGATCACCCGGCCCGTGGGCCGTCTGGTCTCCCGGGGCCTGCTGCGCACCCGCGTCCACGGCAAGGACTGGGACCCCGTGCCGGTGCCCCCGGTCGAGGCGGTGCGGTCCATCGCGCCGACACCGCTGCTGGTCGTGCACGGTGACCGCGACGGATACTTCCCGCTCGACCACCCGCTCTCCCTCGCTGAGGCGGCGGGCGGGGCGGCGGAACTCTGGATCGAGCCCGGATTCGGCCACGCCGAGAACGCCGCGCCGCCCGATCTGCTGCGCCGCATCGCCGCGTGGACGGCGATGCGGACCCGCCCCGCCGGTCGGCCCGGCTGACCCGGCGGCCGGGGCCGGGCCCCGGTGGCGCCCGCGCTGCGCCATCATGGACCGCGGCAGAACCCGCACGGCGAACGGAAGGACCGCTATGGCGGCACACGGAACCATCCGGTACTGGGCCGCGGCCAAGGCCGCCGCCGGCGCCGCGGAGGAGCCGTACCGGGAGGGCACCCTCGCCGAGGCGCTGGACGCGGCGCGCGAGCGCCACGCGTCGCGCCCCGAGTTCGCCCGTGTCCTGGCCAACTGCTCGTTCCTGGTCGACGGGAACCCCGTCGGCACCCGGGACCACGCCGGGGTCCGGCTGGCCGACGGCGGCACCGTCGAGGTCCTCCCGCCGTTCGCGGGAGGATGAGCACGTGACCGAGAACCACGACTGGTACGACCGCGGCGCGGACCCGATGCCCGCGCACGACACCACCGCCGTCCTCCCGCCCCTCGGGGACGCCCCGCAGCCGCCCCCGGGCGGCGGCCGCGCCGCCCGCCGCCGGCAGGCCTCCCGCACCGGCTCGCCGATCATCGCCCCCGGCATGCAGCCCGCCCTCGTCACGGCAGCACTGGCGCTGCTGCTGGCCGGCGGAGCGCTGCTGGGCCGCCCCGCGCTCGCCGCGGCGGGCGTGGTGCTGCAGGCGGTCACCGCGGCCGGCTGGTTCCGGCTGAACGGCATGTGGCCGGCCCGGCAGGGCATCGTGCTGGCCTTCCTGGCAGGTGTGACCGCCGAGGTGGCCGTGCTGGTGGGCGGGGTGCGCAACGCGCCCGCGGTGGTGATGGGCACCCTGGGCGTCTGGCTGCTGCTCGTCCTCGTCCTGCAGCTGCGGCACCGCGGCAGCCCCGAGGAGCGGCTGTCGTCGCTGACCGCGACCGCCGCCTCGACGGTCGTCACGATCCTGGCCACCGGCTTCCTGGCGGCCACGGCCGACCCAGGGGGCGCCGACGCCGTCGTGACCGCGGTGGCCGCGGTCGCCGTCGCGACGCTCGCCCGGGCGATCCCGCTGCCCGGCGTGGTCTCGGTCGTGGTCGCGCTCGCCGCCGGCACCGGCGCCGGCATCGCCCTCGGGCGGCTGGAGACCTCCGACGCGGCCCTTGTCGCGCTGGCCGCCGCGGTCTGCGCGCTGATCGGCCTGCGGGTCGCCAGCTACGATTTCCCGTCCCGGTTCGTCCACTTCACGGCGGGTGTGGCGCTGCCGCTGACCGCCGCGGCCCCGGCGGTGTACGTCACGGCCCGGGCGCTGCTGGGCTGACCCACCCACTAGGGTCGGTCCGAACACCGACTCGGGGGTTGACCCATGCGTGCTGTCCGTATCCTGCTCGTCCTCGTCGTGGTCCTCGGCGGCCTGTTCGTCGCCGCGGACCGGATCGCCGTGCGCTTCGCGCAGTCCAAGGCGGCGGAGCGGGCGCAGCCGACGCTGGGTCTGTCGTCGCCACCCGGGATCGACATCAAGGGCTTCCCGTTCCTCACGCAGGTGCTGGCCAAGAAGCTGGACGAGGTCGAGGTGACGGCGGACGGCGTGCAGACCGCCGGCGCCACCGGCACGACACTGCGCGTCGCCCGCTTCCAGGCCGACCTGCACGGGGTGAGCCTGGGCGACGGGTTCGGCAGCGCGGTCGCCGACACGGCCGAGGCCACCGCGCTCGTCAGCTACGAGGACCTGGCCGAGGCCGCCCCGAAGGGCGTGACCATCGGCTACGGGGGCACCTCTGCGGACGGCAAGGGCCAGGTCAAGGTGGGAGTGGAGCTCTCCACCCCGGACGGGAGGATCAAGCGCGACGTGGTGAGCGAGGTCGGCCTGACCGACAAGGGCGGCATCAAGCTGACCGCGACCAAGATACCGGGCCTGGATTCGCTGCCCCCGGTCGTGGAGGCCCTGGTCCGTGAGCGGATCGACTTCACCCGGGCGCTGACCGGCCTGCCCGAGGGCATCGAGGTCACCTCGGTGACCCCCACCGCCGACGGCATCACCGTCGAGGCGAGCGGCAAGCAGGTCGTTCTCGCCAGGTGAGACGGCGCGCCGGCCGGGTATCCGGCGGTCCCGGCTCGCCGGACCGTCCGCGGGTCCCACCCCCGGCGTCTCGCATCGCGGACAATCTCATCTTGGGATACGGACCGCCGGTGACACCGGCCGGTCCCCTTCCCTACGATCGAGGCCATGAAGCGGCAGGCGGATCTCACGAAGCGGCGGGCAGTCGACCTGTGCCGTGTCGCCGCCATGCTCTGTCGCGCCCTGTAGGGGCCCCACGCCGCTCACCGGCGCCGTACGCCGCCCCGCCCTTCCCCGCGCAAACGCCGTGACGCGCCCGTGGCGCAGCCCGGCAACCGTGCGCACCCGTCCGTGCGCCGAGACATCCGCAACTGCCCCGGAGGAGACAGCAATGAGCCGCAGTGACGTCCTGGTGGACGCCGACTGGGTCCAGGCCCGGATCGACGACCCGAACGTGGTCATCGTGGAGGTCGACGAGGACACGTCGGCGTACGACAAGAACCACATCAAGAACGCCGTACGGATCGACTGGAAGCAGGACCTCCAGGACCCGGTGCGCCGTGACTTCGTCGACCAGGCCGGCTTCGAGAAGCTCCTGTCGGAGAAGGGCATCGGCAACGACGACACCGTCGTCCTGTACGGCGGCAACAACAACTGGTTCGCGGCCTACGCCTACTGGTACTTCAAGCTCTACGGCCACCAGGACGTCAAGCTCCTCGACGGTGGCCGCAAGAAGTGGGAGCTCGACTCCCGCGACCTGGTCGACGGCTCCGAGGTCCCGGCCCGCCCGGCGACCACGTACAAGGCGCAGGCGCAGAACACCTCCATCCGCGCCTTCCGCGACGAGGTCGTGGCGGCCATCGGCAGCCTCAACCTCGTCGACGTCCGCTCGCCCGACGAGTTCACCGGGAAGCTGCTCGCCCCGGCCCACCTGCCCCAGGAGCAGTCCCAGCGCCCGGGCCACGTGCCCACCGCCCGGAACATCCCCTGGTCGAAGTCGGCCAACGACGACGGCACCTTCAAGTCGGACGACCAGCTGAAGGAGCTGTACCAGAACGAGGGCGTGGACCTGGCCAAGGACACCATCGCCTACTGCCGGATCGGCGAGCGCTCCGCGCACACCTGGTTCGTGCTGCACGAGCTGCTCGGCCAGCCCAACGTCAAGAACTACGACGGTTCCTGGACCGAGTACGGCTCCCTCATCGGCGTGCCGATCGAGCTCGGTGCCGCCAAGTAAGTCCCGAGTCCCGAGAACCCGAACCGGAGGAACCAGCACCATGTGTGGAGCGAAGGCAGGCGGCCCGGACCTGGCCGGCATCGACGTGGCGACCGAGACGATCATCCAGGGTTCCGTGACCCGCGACGGCGAGCCGGTCACCGGCTACGTCCGGCTGCTGGACGGCGGCGGCGAGTTCACGGCCGAGGTGCCGACCTCGGCGACCGGTCAGTTCCGCTTCTTCGCGGCCCCCGGCTCGTGGACCCTGCGCGCCCTGGTTCCGGGCGCGACGGTGGACCGTGCCGTCGTGGCCCGGCAGGGCGACCTGACCGAGGTCGCCATCGCCGTCTGACCCGGCGGCCGCGCGTACGGCGAAGGGCCGCATTCCCACCGGGCCACCGAGTGGGAGTGCGGCCCTTCGGGTCGTACGGTGGAAGGGTGTCCACGAGGCGTCGTCGTCGCTGGTATTACGCCATGATGGGCAGTTGCCTTCTGCTCTTCGTCCTGGCGTGGAGTTTCGTGCGCCTGTGGTCGGTGCCGGTGGCCGTCGCGATGTGCGTGGTGGCCATGGTGATCCCGCCGGTCGCCGCCGTCGTGGCGAACCGCAGGGGCCCGGACGAGCACTGGTGGGACGAGACGGGGGACCCGACCTCCGACGAGTGGTGGCGCGAGCTGGACCGCCGTGACGACCACCGCGACCAGCGCTGAAATCGTGGGCGGAGGAGGCGAGTTCGCGAGCCCGGCTGTCTTCCGTACCGCCCGGCCCCCGCGGGTTCAGTAGACGAGTGCCTGCGTCCCGTCGGTCATGGCCTCGCTCACGAAGACCTGCGCGCCGGCGATCCGGACGCCGTCCAGCACGTCCTTCTCACCGATGTCCCGGCGCGCCGCGCACTGCGTGCACAGCGTGATCCGCCCGCCCGCCATGATCCCCTCGATCAGCTCGGGCAGCGGTGCCGCGTGCGGCAGCTCGAACTCCGCGGCCCGTCCCGGCAGCGCGAACCACGACGACTCACCGGTCAGCCAGAGCGACACCTCGACGCCGCTGGCGACCGCCACCGCCGCCACCGTGAACGCCTGGGAGCACCGTTCAGGGGCGTCCGCACCTGCGGTTACCTTGATCACGAGCTTCTTCGCCATGGCACTACCCTAGGGTGGCCTGTCTCACAGGAAAAACACTGGGGAGCGTCAGCGACGCTCGGCATAATGCCTTTGCCGCGTAGGCGCGATCAGCGCACCTGCGGCTTTTTCTGCCCGGGGGGGCTTGTGGAAGCGCGTACCGACTCGCGTACCGGCATCATGATCGCCACGATCGCCGGTTTTGTTGTGCTCGCGACGTTGGTCGCGGGGGCCGTCGTGGCGTTCGGCTCCTCGAAAGCGTCGTCAGCGTCGTCCGTGTCCGGACTCCCGGGCCGGGCGGCACCGAGCAGCCGGCCCTCGGAGGCGAACGACCCGCCGTCGCCGACGCGGTCCCCGCGCTCCGACGCGACGGCCGTACCCTCGCCGAGCCACACCCCCAAGGGCACCGTGACCGACGGCAGGCACGGCGGCGACCTGCGCTACTTCCTGCTCCCCCCGCCGGCGAACGCCGAGGTCTACGGCGACGAGCAGGGCACGCGGCTGTCCCGCTCCGAGGTCGCGGACTCCGCCGACGTCGAGCGGGCCCTGGCCGCCCACGGCTTCAAGGCCGCGGCCCAGCGGACCTACCTCACGGGCGACGGCGATTACGAGGTCTCCGTGCAGCTCCTCCGCTTCGCGAGCTCGGGCTCCGCCACGGACTACTACAACGCCTTCTACTACCAGGGCACCCGGATCACGCTGCCCGGGTCGGACAGGCCCGCCAAGGCCTACCGGCTGTCGTCCGCCTCCGCGGAGAGCACCGGCTCGGTGATCGTCCTGTCCCACCAGGGTGACGTGCACATCACGCTCTCCGTCACCGGGGCGAAGACACCCGGCAAGGACCTGCTCGCGCGGCTCCTCGACCAGCAGTACCGGCGCCTGAAGACGGGCCGCTGAACAGCACCCCAGACCATACGGGCCGGCTCTCGAGCCGGCCCCACCACCCGTGACGACGCAGTGGAGAACCCTTGCCCGAGGACACCCCCGCACCGGAACAGGACGCCCCTGTTCCGGACGGGCCCCCAGCCCGCCCGCCGCGCAGACGCGGCCGGACCACCCTGCTGATCGCCTGCGCGGCGGTCCTCGGCGTTCTCGCGGGCGCCGGCGCCGGCTACAAGATCCAGTACGACCGCCCCGAGACCCCGCTCCCTCCGCTCGCGCAGCCCAAGCCGGTGCAGCCCGCGGGCGCCGCCCCCGCGGCGAAGCCGCTCACGGCGGCGGAGGACACCCTGGTCACCCACGACGGGGACCTGCGCAAGCTGCTCGTGAAGCGCCCGAAGGGCGCCAAGGACCTCGACGGCCTCATCGGCCGCGACCACTGGTACTCGCTGTACGACTACGCGAGCACCTTCGACGAACCGGATGTCATGTTCTCGTTTCTGAACAATAACGACTTCCGGCGGGCGGCCGTCTCCGGGTGGCGGACGGGTGGCTACGCCACCTCCGTGACCACCGAGGTCCGCCTCATCCAGTTCCGCGACGAGACGAACCCCTTCACCGTCGACATGCTCGAGGAACAGCAGAGCTACATGGGCGGGAAGAAGTTCGCGGGCAACAAGGGGACGGCCGTCCCCGGCACCTTCGACGGCAGGGCGTGGGTCTATTCCAAGCCCTGGACCAAGCCTGGCTACCTGCCCCTGTACACGGCTCGCGCTCTGGCCCGGAAAGGCACCGTCATGATCGACATCTGGGTGCACTCGGAACGGCCGATCAAGAAGTCCACCATCATGTCCCTGGCCGAGCGGCAGTGGGAGCGGCTGTGAGCGACGAGAACATACCGACCCCCGCGGAGCCGCAGCCGGAGGGCCTGCCCGCAGGCCCGGCGCTGCGCCCCGAGGCCGGGCAGCAGGCGCTTGCCGGCCCCGCTCCCGCCGACGGCTCCACCGGGCCCGAGGCCGCCACCACGACCATCACCACGGACGGCCGCGGCCGCCGCGGCCTTGCCCTGGGCATCGCCGCCGCGCTGGTCGCCGTGGTCGCCGGCGGTGGCATCGGCTTCGCCGTGCTGAAGCACCAGAAGGCGGACGGCAGGCACGCCGGCTCAAAAGCCTGGAAGGCACCCGAGCCGAAGAAGACCGCCGAGTACGGCACCGAGTCCGGTGGCAGCCACTACGGTGCCCTCGGCAAACTGCTGCTGCCCGTTCCTCCGACCTACTTGCCTGGCCCGGACGTGGACGAGTACGGCAACGACGCGGAGTTCACCGGGAAGCAGGCCGTGGCCGTCTTCGAGGGCGATCTCGCCGGACTGCCGAAGAAGCAGCGGGACCGGTTGCACAGGGCCGTCAGCGGGCTTCACATCCAGGGCGTCGGCCTGCGGACGTACCGCGAGATGACGGGGCAGACCGTCCTCGAGACGCAGATCGTGCAGATGAAGAACAAGAGCGCGGCCCGCGCGGGGACCGACTTCTTCACGGAGTTCACCAAGGCGCTCGGGGTCTTCAGGAACGGCCCGAAGATCGAGGGTCACGACAAGGCGCGTTGCGTCCTGCCACCCAAGAAGCCCGGCGGGAAGCTCGACACCATGATCTGCGAGGCGACCGAGGGCGACCTGACGATCCGCATGTCCGTCTCGGGCCGTTCGCCGCTGCACAAGAACGAGGCGGCGGATCTGTTCAAGCAGCAACTCGACCGCGTCGAGGACCCGGGAGAGGCGGCATGACCGAACAGATGCAGAGCGACGACGTGAAGACACCGGCACAGCCTGCGTCGGCGGAGGCGACCCTCGTGGACGCCGTCCCCGGCACCGCCGGCGCTGAGGCGGCGGAACCGGCGCCGACGCGCCGGGCGCAGGACGCGCGGGTGGCGGAGCCTCCCGTTGCACCCGCGACGGAGACTGAGCCGGAGCCTGCGTCGGGGGCCGAGGAGCCCCTCGCGACGGAGCCCGGATCCGAGGTCGCCGGGCCCGGAGCCGTGGCGGAGCCCGAGCCTGCGTCGGAGACCGAGGAGCCCCTCGCGACGGAGACTGAGCCCGAGCCTGCGTCGGGGACCGAGGAGCCCCTCGCGACGGAGCCCGGATCCGAGGTCGCCGGGCCCGGAGCCGTGGCAGAGCCCGTGCCCGCGACGCAGGCGGGGACGGAGTCGTCCGCCGGGACGGCGACCGAGGTCGTGCCCGCACCGGAGGCCGTGGCTGTCGCGGGAGAGGCTGCCGCGACCCGCTCCCGTAAGCGACTGCGCGATCGGCGGGGCTTGCGCGCCGCCGTGCGGTGGACCGCCGCCTTCGTGGCGTTCGCTGCCCTCGGCGGGGCTGCGGCATACACCGTGACCCAGCCCGAGCGGACCGAGATCCCGGGTCTGCGGACCCCGGACGACGGCCGCTGGACCTACCCCGCCCTGAAGCTGCCCAAGCTGCCGGCCGGAGCGCCCCGCCCGGAGGACAGCGAGCGCAACCGGGTAGGCCGGCACTACGCGGACGTCCGCAGCCTGCTGCTGCCCGCTCCCGCCGGGGCCAAGGCCGACAAGACCTTCCCCGGCGCCACCGAATGGCTGCGGACCAGCGACTTCGTAGAGCTCTACCGGCAGAAGGACCGTGGGAAGCTGACCGCGGCCTTCGAGCAGAATGCCCTCCGGCACATCGCGGCCCGCGCCTGGACCACGGGTGACGGAACCCGAGCGGAGGTCTACCTGCTGCAGTTCGAGACCTTCGGTTACTCGAGTTACGCCAAGGAGATCCTCACCGACTGCGCTCTGGCGAAAGCCGAGGTGGCCGACTACGACTCCGATTGGGAGCCGGAACTGGTCGAGGATCCCCAGCTGTACATATCCGTCTTCGACGAGGACAAGCCGCGCGGCGCAGAGCACGTCCGTTACGCCTACGTCCAGGCCGGCGACGTCCTGGCCGTGATCGTGCTCTCCAGGCCCGGGACCCAGCCGGCCGTCCCCCTCCACCAGGCCGTACTGCTGCAGGCACAACTGCTCGGCTGACCCCGTACGGATCGGGGGCCGCGGGTCGGGCGCGGCGCGTGGGGCGGACCTCACGCGTCCGCGCCGCCGCCCGCCCACTAGACTCGTATGCGGCCCACCGGCCGCCGACCGTCCGCGCCTGCCCGAGGAGCATGCTCGTGAGCGCCATTGAGTTCTTCTTCGACACCCTGCTCGTCCTCGTATGCCTCGGCGTCATCGCGTTCTCCGCCCTGGCTGTGAAGAAGCTCTACCAGGGACAGCGCTGAACATGATCGAGATCCCCTCCGACCTGCACCCTGACCTGGTCCCGCTCGCCTTCCTCCTGGGCACCTGGGAGGGCGCGGGCGTCTTCGACTTCCCGGGCGCCGAGAAGTGCAACTTCGGGCAGGAGGTGATCTTCAGCCACGACGGCCGGTCGTTCCTGGAGTACACCTCCAAGACCTGGGTGCTGGACGCCGAGGGCAAGCCGGTGAAGCCGCTGGAGAGCGAGTCCGGCTTCTGGCGCGTCGACAAGGACCGCAAGGTCGAGATCACCATGACCCGCGACGACGGCGTCATCGAGATCTGGTACGGCGAACTCGCCGAGGCCAAGCCGCAGATCGACCTCGTCACCGACGCCGTGGCCCGGCTCGCCGACGCGCCCGGGTACAGCGGCGGCAAGCGCCTGTACGGCTACGTCAAGAGCGACCTTATGTGGGTCGGCGAGAAGGCCACCCCCGAGGTGCCGCTCCGCCCCTACATGTCGGCGCACCTGAAGAAGGTCGTCAACCCCAGCGAGTGGGCGAAGGACCTCAAGGACCTGCCCGACGACGGCATCGCCTTCTTCCGCTGAGCGGCCGGCGGCCGCTCAGCCGCCGGCCGCCGCGACCGCGGGACTTCGCAGGGGGATCACGAATCCGTGATCCCCCTTCCCCTTGCCTAGACTGTCCTCGTGGCCACCACGGACTGGAAGAGCGACCTGAGGCAGCGCGGCTACCGGCTGACCCCGCAGCGGCAGCTTGTCCTGGAGGCCGTCGACGCGCTGGAGCACGCGACCCCGGACGAGATCCTGACCGAGGTGCGCAGGACCGCGTCCGGCGTCAACATCTCCACGGTCTACCGCACCCTGGAGCTCCTGGAGGAACTGGGCCTGGTCAGCCACGCGCATCTGGGACACGGCGCCCCCACCTACCACCTCGCCGACCGGCACCACCACATACACCTGGTGTGCCGGGACTGCGAGTCGGTCATCGAGGCCGACGTGTCCGTCGCCGAGCCGCTGACCTCGCGGCTGCGCGAGACATACGGCTTCGAGACCGACATGAAGCACTTCGCGATCTTCGGCCGCTGTGCCGACTGCGCGGGCACGCCCCGGACGCCCGGGGGTTCGGACGACCGGACGTAGGGTGGTGGGCATGCAGCGCCAAACAACGACCAGTCCCCTGCTGTCGCTCCCCGGTGCCGTCCCCGCCGAGGGCCCCGACGAGGGAGTCGCCGCGCACTACGGAGACCTCTTCCGCGAACAGCGCGCACTGGCGGAGGGCAACGGGTTCGTCGACCTGTCCCACCGGGGCGTGGTCGCCGTCACCGGCCAGGACCGCCTCGCGTGGCTCCACCTGCTGCTGACCCAGCACGTCAGCGAACTGCCGCCCGGCCGGGCCACCGAGGCGCTGGTCCTCTCCGCGCACGGACACATCGAGCACGCCCTCTACCTCGTCGACGACGGCACGACCACCTGGATGCACGTCGAGCCCGGCACGCAGGGCGAGCTCATCGCGTACCTGGAGAGCATGAAGTTCTTCTACCAGGTCGACGTCTCGGACCGCACCGGCGAGTACGCCGTCGTGCACCTGCCCGCGGGAAGCATCGCCACCGTCCCCGAGGACTGGCCGGTGCGCGAGGTCTCGTACGGCCGGGACGTGTTCGTGCCGCGCGGTGAACTGCTCGGGCGCGCCCAGCCGGCGCCCACCGGCACCTCCGCGGGCGGTTCCGCACGCTTCTTCTCCGAGGCCGGCGCCCCCGTCGGCCTGCTGGCCCTGGAGGCACTGCGGATCGAGGCGCACCGCCCGCGGGTCGGACTGGAGACCGACCACCGCACCATCCCGCACGAGCTGGGCTGGCTGGACACCGCCGTCCACCTCGACAAGGGCTGCTACCGCGGCCAGGAGACCGTCGCCCGGGTGCACAACCTCGGCCGCCCGCCGCGCCGCCTGGTCTTCCTCCACCTCGACGGCAGCGAGGTCAAGCTGCCCGGCCACGGCGCACCCGTACGGCTCGCCGCGGACGGACCGGACGGCCGCCCGGTCGGGACCGTCACCTCCTCCGCCCGCCACTGGGAGCTGGGCCCGATCGCGCTCGCCGTGATCAAGCGCAACACCCCGGTGGACGCGACGCTGCTCGCGGACGGGACGGCCGCGAGCCAGGAGACCGTCGTCGAGCCCTGAGGGGCGCCCCTTACATCTCCAGGACGACCGTGAACGGGCCGTCGTTGGTGAGCGAGACCTTCATCTCCGCCCCGAACCGGCCCGTCTCCACGTGCGCGCCCAGCGACCGCAGTCGTGCCACGACCTCGTCCACCAGCGGCTCGGCGACCGGGCCGGGCGCCGCCGCGTTCCAGGTCGGGCGGCGCCCCTTGCGGGCGTCACCGTAGAGGGTGAACTGGGAGATCACGAGCAACGGCGCGGAGATGTCCGAGCAGGACTTCTCGCCGGGCAGGATGCGCAGCCCCCACAGCTTCCTGGCCAGTTGGGCCGCCTTCTCCTCCGTGTCGTCGTGCGTCACCCCCACCAGCACGCACAGGCCGGGACCGGCGATCTCCCCGACCGTCTCGCCGTCCACCACGACACTCGCTTCGCTCACCCGCTGGGCCACCGCACGCATGCCGCCATTGTCCCGGCTCGGCAGGGGCGCGCGGCACCCGGGCCGTACGCCCGCTTGGACTCACGCACAACTGTCCGGAGCGGCCGTTCGGGTGCAGGTGCCTGCGAGACGCGGCGACTCGGTGGCACGATCGATGTCTGCCCGACGCGGGGGACGAGGGGACGGACAGCGATGAAGCACACCATCACGACCGGCACGGCGGAAGGCGATCGCATGCTCAAGGCACCGGGCCCGCGTTCCCCCCTCGCCGCCGGCCACCCCAGGCCCGACTTCGCCGGCCTCACCCTCGACGGCCTGCGCTCCGCGCGCCGTGAGGCGCAGACGGAGGAGGCCGATCTCTCCTACCTGCGACGGCTCCTCCAGGGCCGCATCGACATCCTCCGGGCCGAACTCGCCCGCCGTGCCGCCCCGGACGCCCCGGTGCTCGACCGGCTCTCCGAGATCCTCACCGACACCCCGTCCCGGCACCGCTCCTCCGCCCGTCACGTCACCCTGGGCACACCGCACAGCGAGCGCTACCGGCAGCTCGCCGAGGAGATGCTCGCCGAGGTCCAGCTCTCCGACCTCGAGGCCCGCACCGACCAGGAGCTCCACGACGCGATGGGCCGGCTGGTCCGCCACGAGCAGCAGGTCTCGCGCTGCCGGCAGTCCCTGCAGCGAACGGTCGACGGCTGCAGCACCGAGATCGCCCGTCGCTACCGCGAGGGCGAGGCCCGGGTCGACGACCTGCTGGCCGACGACTGATCCGGGCGGGACCGAACGGGACGGGACCGAACGGGACGGGACCGAACGGGACGGGACCGAACGGGACACGGGACCGCGGGAAAAGGGGGTGCGGCCGGGGCGGAGGTCGGCCTACCGTGCCGGACATGAGCCTTGAGGTCCGCACGATCGGCGAGTCCGACTTCCCCGGCTGGCTGCGCGCCGTCAACACCGGTTTCCACCGGCCGCCGTCGGTGACCGAGGAGGAGATCGCACTCCGCCGCTCCCAGGTGGACCTGGAGCGCATCCAGGGCGCCTTCGACGAGGGCCGCTGCGTGGCCACGTTCCGCAGCATGCCCCGCGAACTCACCGTGCCCGGCGGGGCGGTGCTGCCCGCCTCGGCGATCACCGCTGTCACCGTCACCGCCACGCACCGCCGACGCGGCCTCGCCTCCCGCATGATGGCCGCGGAGCTCGACGCCTCCGTGGGCCGCGGCGAGCCGGTCGCGATCCTCGTCGCCGCGGAGTACCGGATCTACGGGCGCTTCGGCTTCGGCCCGGCCGCAGGGGTGACCGAGTGGGAGGTCGACACCGCCCGCGCCGGCCGCCCCCAGGGCGCACCGTCGGACAGCGGCCGCGTCGATCTGGCGGACCCGTCCGAGGTCCTCAAGCTCGGCCCGCAGCTCCACGACCGCGTACGGCTGCGCACACCCGGTGCGATCAACCGCACGGAGCGCTTCTGGGAGTACGCCACCGGGACGGTGGTCCACCCCTCCTCCCCCTGGAAGGAGCCGATCTTCGTCCTCTACCGCGACGCCTCAGGACGCGTCGACGGCCTGGCCGTCTACTCGGTGGAGGACACCTGGCACGGCATGTTCCCCAAGGCCCCACTCACCGTGCGGGAGTTGATCGCCGCCACCCCCGAGGCCGAGCGCGCCCTGTGGCGCTACCTGCTCGCCATCGACTGGGTCGCCAGCGTACACACCGGGCGCCGCGGCCAGGACGACGTGCTGCCGCTGCTGCTCGACGACCCGCGCGCCGCGCACGTCCACTCCACCAGCGACTTCCTGTGGCTGCGCCTGCTGGACGTCCCCCGCGCGCTGTCCGCCCGAAGCTACGCGGCCCCCGGATCCGTCGTCCTCGACGTCGTCGACCCCGACGGCCACGCCGCCGGCCGCTTCCGCCTCGAAGCCGCCACCGACGGCACCGCCACCGCCGAGCCGGCCCCCTCCGCCGCCCCGGACGTCTCCCTCTCGGCGGCCGCCCTCGCGTCGCTGTACCTCGGCGAGGAGTCGGCGGCCCGCCTGACCGTCACGGGCGGTGTCACGGAATCCCGCCCGGGCGGCGTGGCCCGCGTCGACGCGCTGTTCCGCACGGCGCGCAAGCCGTGGCCGATCGACATCTTCTAGTCCTGCCTCCGCCCGTCGGGGCCCCGTCGGTCGGCAGCAGTTCCCATGTGCCGGCCCGGGGCCCGGCGGCGCCGTGAGCCCCCGCGCTTCAGCGCAGGAGGAGCAGGACGACCAGCACGCCGCCGAGACACAGACAGGCGTTGTTCCTGGACTTGTGGCCGATGAGGACGAGGGTGGCGGCAATCATGCCCATGGTCCCCCATCGCCACTGCATGAACTGTTCGAAGATCACGGCAGCCACGGAAGCTCCTCCCTCCATCTCCTGACGTCCAACCGGACAACTCGCCATGCAAATTGGTATGGTTGGCCTGATGAAGTTGTCCCCAAGGGGATCCATGATCTAACCAACTTGGCTGCTTATAGCATCAGTTGATGGTCGGTTCGACCGTTCAAAATGATCGACGAGGCCGGGTGGCGCGCTCCCAGGTCCCCTGGGCGCCCTGCGTGGACACCCCGCCGCTCACCTGGGCGTCAGCTCTGACTTGGCTGTTTCTGCCAAACCAATTCCGCCCATTCGGCGCGGAGTTGTATGGTTGGATGCGTGAGCATCGAGCTCGACTCCGGCAGGGACAGAAAGTTCCAGCGCATCGTGGATGTGCTGCGAATGGAGATCGCCGACGGCAAGTACCCGGTCGGCCAGCGGATTCCGACGCAGGCAGACCTCAGGGAGCGGTTTCAGGTCTCACGGGCCACGGTGCAGCACGCTCTCAAGGCCCTGGACGACGAGGGCCTGATCGAGGCCAGGCAGGGCAGTGGCACCATCGTGGTCGCCCGCCCGGACGCGCGGGTGCCGGCGGGAGTCGAGGACGATCCCGGAATGGTCTCCCTCGGCCCGTACATGGCCAAGGCCTTCGAGGCCGAACATGTCACGCTGGACCTGTTCAGCTTGACGGCCGAATCGATGGACGACCACATCCGGAGCCAGACCCTGCGCATTAGGGACGGACTGATCCGCCCGCGCAGCATCACCGTCCGGCTTCTCCTGCCCAGCGTCGACATCGATCTCGCGTTGCCGCGCACGAAGGGCGATCCGAGCGACGGACGCCCCAAGGATCGGTTACGTGAGATGACGCGCAGGCATGCCGCGCAACTGAAGAACGCGCTGCTGGATTTGCGGAGCCTGCAGTTGGTTCCCGAAGTGTCCGTCCAGATCCGGACCGTCCCTCTGACGCCTCTCGCGAAGCTCTACCTGCTGAACGAACGTGAGGCCCTGCACGGCTTCTACCAACTGGTGGAGCGGCCCATCGTGATGGACGGCGAGGAGTTTCCGATCTACGACGTCCTCGGCGTGGGCGCCACGCTGTTCCGCTACCAGGCTGACAGTGATCCAGCCTCTCGCGCGTCGATATTTGTGACCAAGGCACAACAGTGGTTCAACTCGCTGTGGGACTATTTGGCGCAAGACGCGACGTTTGGCGAATAAAGTAGTGAATTCTTCATGTACGACATCTTTTGACGAGGTGCCTCCCCGCCTGATGGCGACCTTCCGTCGTGCGGATCACATCCTGTGGGATTTCGACGGTCCCCTCGTCGCGTTGTTCGCCCAGCACGACGCTGCCAGTGGCACCGATCTGCCGCTGCTGGTCGCTGACGAGTTCAGGGTGATGCTGGAGAAGTGCGGCGTACCCGTGGGGCCTTTCGAGGGATCCCGGGATCCCTATGGGATCTATCAGTCGGTGGGCGCCCGCAGTGCGGAAGCCGGCGACGAGGCGACCGCGGCGGAACTTCTGAGGCGTATGCGTGATCGCCTCGACCACCTCGACGAACAAGCCGCCTTGACTGCGACGCTCACCGAAGGGGCGTATGAGCTTGTGAAGGAGCTGGCGGAGCAGGGCAAGCGCCTCGCCGTGGCGTCCAACAACCACACCAAAGCCATCGAAGCCTGCCTGAGCAGGGCGGACCTGGCGAACGGAAGGCTGATCAGCTATTTCTCGGGCCGGATCATCGGACGCCCCGACCATCCGGCGAAGATGAAACCGAATCCTGCGTGTCTGTATCAAGCGACGGAGTGCCTGGGGGAGGGTTCCGGCGGTCCGGTCGACCCGGCTTCCTGTCTGATGATCGGTGATTCGTCGGCCGATGCCTTGGCTGCGGCGCAGGCCGGGATCCCCTTCTGCGGCTACGCCCCCGACGCAGGCAAGCGGAGGGTGCTGACCTCGGTCGGCGCCCGGGACGACATGATCGTCACGAACCTGGGCGCGTGTGCGACGGCATTGGGTCGGCTTGTGCGGTCTTGAAGCGTCCATGCCTGGTGCTGCAACGTTTATCTGTGGCGCTGCTGTTGGGTATCAGGACATCCGGGCGTCTGTGGCCCCAAGTGGCGTTCGTGGCGACATCCAGGAGCAGTATGTCCAGTACGTCTCGGTGGGATCTCCTGCGCCTGCGGGCTGAGCGGGAGGGAACCCGACTCGTAGGCCTGTACAACAGAAACTATGTCGTCCAACTCCCCGAGGAGTTGTCCGAGGAGACCGGCCTGCCGCCGCGGACACTGGTGAAGGTGCGCATACCCATCAAGGATGCGGACATGTGCGATGTGCGCATATGGGCGGAAGACGACCTCTTGGACGCCTTGGCGATGGCATCGGAGGGCGGCAGCGTCGCCGACGCTCCGCGCGTGCTTGCCCGGGGTGATGACTATTCCGTTCAGACCTACATCGAGGGCCGACATCTGACGCAGGTTCACCCCTATGCCTCCGATCTGCCCGAGTGGCGGCTCGTCGAGATCGGTGATCTGTTCCGCCAGATCGCGGCCGTCAGCGTGTGCGACCTGCCCAAGGTTCCGGTCGACTGGCCGCGGGGCGACCAATGCCAGCTCTTCTACCACCGCATCCTGGCAGCGGCCGAAGGCCAGGCCGACCGCTTCCGTGCCGACTACGGCACCCTCTTCGGCGATCTCGGCCTTGTCCCCGGCCTGTGGGACCGTCGTCGTTCCCTGACGGCCACTCTGACCGCGCGGCCTTTCGCCCTGCTGCACACCGACGTCCATCGTGGCAATGTCATCGTCCGGGACGGAGGGGGCCTCGCCCTGATCGACTGGGAACTCTCCCTGGTGGGCGACCCCGTGTACGAACTGGCATGCCATCTGTGCCGGATGCGGCACGATCCGGAGCGGCAGTGGAACTCCGCCGTCCGCATGTGGGCGGAGGCCGTCACGGCGGTCGCGCCGGCCCGCGTGGAGGGGCTGGAGACAGACGTGGAGGCGTACGTCGCGCTCGAGCGTCTGCGATCCGCCCACAACGACACGGTGCGTGCGGCCGGCGCAGTACGGCGGGACCCTTCCCGCATCGACCAGGAGGCCGGCGTCATCGCCGCGAGTCTGGTCGCGGCGGAGGACCTGGGAGTGGACGCCCGAAGTCCCTCGGCGGTCGCCGACGCGCTGAAGCAGTGGCTGGCGACAGGGCCGGACCCCAGTCTTCTCACCGGCGCCCGCTGAAGGGGTGCGCATGGCGTGGCGTGTCTCAGAGACAGTAGGCGCCACCCATAAGGGCGAAGCACGGTCTTACCCCGCGCGCCACCTGCACGAAGGCGCTGGGGGCCCCAGCCCCTTCGTGAAGCACTGCTTATCGGCGCTATGAAGGACTATTAACTGGACCTACAGGGTCCCGTGGGTCCACGCTCAAGGGCATGGGTATCCACGTACCGCTCATCACACCCTTCGACACGGCCGGCCGCGTCGCCGCTGACGCGCTGGAGCGTCTGGCGCACGAGGTGGCCGACGGTGGAGTCGCGGGAATGGTGGCGCTGGGGACGACCGCCGAGGCGGCGATGCTGGACGAGGCCGAGAAGGAGGTCGTCCGGCAGACCGTGCGGCGGGTGTGCCGGGAGCGCGGGCTGCGCTTCACCGTGGGCGCCGGCGGCCCGGACACCCGCAGGGCCGCCGCGGAGCTCGCGGAGCTGGACGCGGACGCCGCCCTCGTCTCCGTGCCGTCGTACGTCCGGCCCTCCCAGGACGGCGTCGTCGCGCACTTCCAGGCCCTGGCCCGGGCGTCCGCCGTACCGCTGGTCGTCTACAACATCCCCTACCGCACGGGCCTCGCCCTCACCGCCGACACGGTGCGCGCGCTCGCCGCGATCGACGGGGTCGCGGGCTTCAAGCACGCCGTCGGCGGCATCGACCAGGACACCGTGCTGCTGGTGGGGGAGGTGCCGCTGTACGCGGGGGACGACGTCTTCGCGCCGGCGCTGCTCGCCCTGGGAGCCGAGGGGGCGATCACCGCCTCCGCGCACCTGGCCACCGACCAGTGGGTGGACCTGGCCCGCGCCCACGATCCGGCGCGGGGACAGGCGCTCGCGAGGCTCGCCGCCGCCTGCTTCGCCGAGCCGAACCCCACAGTGATCAAGGCGGTGCTGCACGCCCAAGGTCGCATCCCGACCCCCGACGTGCGGCTCCCACTGCTGCCCGCCGGGCGACCGTCGGTTGAGACGGCCCTCCGGGCACTTGCCGCATCGGGGGATACTCGGGACCGTACGTACGCACTGATCGGAGAGACCGGATGAGGATCGGAATCGTCGGAGCCACCGGCCAGGTCGGCGGTGTCATGCGCAAGGTGCTGGCCGAGCGCGGCTTCCCGGTGGAGCAGCTGCGGCTGTTCGCGTCGGCCCGCTCGGCGGGACGCACCGTGCCCTGGGCGGACGGCGAGGTAGCGGTGGAGGACGCCGCGACCGCCGACTACACCGGTCTGGACATCGTCCTGTTCTCCGCGGGCGGCGCCACCTCCAAGGCGCTGGCCCCGAAGGTCGCCGCCGCGGGCGCCGTCGTGATCGACAACTCCTCCGCCTGGCGGACGGACCCCGAGGTCCCGCTGGTCGTCTCCGAGGTCAACCCGGAGGCTATCGCCGGCCGGCCCAAGGGCATCATCGCCAACCCGAACTGCACCACCATGGCCGCCATGCCCGTGCTGCGCCCGCTGCACGAGGAGGCGGGGCTGACCGCGCTGGTCGCCACCACCTACCAGGCGGTCTCCGGCTCCGGCCTGGCCGGTGTCGCCGAGCTCGACGGGCAGGTGCGCAAGGTCGCCGACCGGGCGACGGAGCTTGCCTACGACGGCGACGCCGTGGAGTTCCCCGAGCCCGCGGTCTACCGGCGGCCCATCGCGTTCAACGTGGTCCCGCTCGCCGGGAAGATCGTCGACGACGGCCGTCTCGAGACCGACGAGGAGCAGAAGCTCCGCAACGAGTCCCGCAAGATCCTGGGCATCCCGGAGCTGAAGGTGTCCGGCACCTGCGTCCGTGTGCCCGTCTACTCCGGCCACTCGCTGCAGGTCAACGCCCGATTCGAGCGTCCGGTCAGCGTGGCGCGCGCATACGAGCTGCTGGCGGCGGCTCCCGGCGTGGAGCTGTCGGACATCCCGACCCCGCAGCAGGCCACGGGCAAGGACGTCTCCTACGTCGGCCGGATCCGGGTGGACGAGACGGTGGAGCACGGCCTCGCGCTCTTCCTCTCCACCGACAACCTCCGCAAGGGCGCCGCGCTCAACGCCGTCCAGATCGCGGAACTGGTCGCGGCCGAGCTGCGCGGCTGACCGCCCCTTTCCACCGATGCCCCGGCGCGCGGACCGCGCACCGGGGCATCGGCGTTCCGCTTGACCCTCACACGGTGTGAGGCGCTGGACTCGGAGACGTCATGTTCGGCATCGGAGACTTCGCCAGGCACGGCCGCGTGTCGGTCCGCATGCTGCGTCACTACGACGACATCGGACTGCTGCGCCCCGACCGTGTCGACCCCGCCACCGGCTACCGCAGCTACGCCGCCGGGCAGCTCGCCCGGCTCAACCGCGTCATCGCCCTCAAGGACCTCGGCTTCACGCTCGAACAGGTGCGGTCGATCCTCGACGAGGAGGTGAGCGCGGAGCAGCTGCGCGGCATGCTGCGGCTGCGCCGCGCCGAGCTCGCGGCGGCGATGGCCGCGGACGCGGCCCGGCTGGCGGGCGTCGAGGCGAGGCTCCGGACGATCGAGAGCGAGGGACGGATGTCCACCGACGACGTGGTGATCAAAACGGTGCCCGCGGTACGGCTCGCGGAGCTGACGGCGACCGCGGCCGGGTTCGAGCCGGCGCAGATCGGGCCCGTGATCCAGCCGCTGTACGACGAGCTGTGCCGGCGGCTGGAAGCGGCGGGGGTGCGGCCCGCCGGGCCGGGGATCGCGTACTACGAGGACGCTCCGGAAGGGGAGGGCGCGATCCTCGTCCACGCGGGGCTGCAGGTCGCGGTCGAGCCGGACGACCGGTACGACTTCGCGGTCGTCGACCTGCCGGAGATGGAGAGCGCGGCGACGATCGTGCACCGCGGTTCCATGGACGACGTGCTGCGCAGCGCCCAGGCGTTGGCGCGGGCCATCGACGCGCACGGCCACCGGTCCCTCGGCTACCTCCGCGAGCTGTACCTGGAGTGCGCGGGGCACCCCGACACCTGGGTGACGGAGCTGCAGGAACCGGTGGCCGCCGGGGTGTGACCGGTCGGTCAGCCCATCGGCCTACCCTGCTGCGCCGCCTCGGCGACCAGCTCGAAGGCCGTCCGGCCGTCCAGGGACTCGCGGACGACGTCCGCGTGGCCGGCGTGCCGGGCGGTCTCCTCGATGAGGTGGAGCAGGATCCAGCGGGCGCTGACCTTCATGCCGGGCGGGTTCCACGGTGCGTCGGGCAGCGGCACCACGACCTCCAGGTCGGGCAGGCCCAGGACCGCCTCCTCCGTCTCCCGGGCGACGGCCGCGTACCGGTCGAGCCACCCGGCGAGAGTCTCTCCCTCCAGCAGCCGGAAGCCGTCGACGTAGTCCGCCTCGGTGCCCTTCTTGTCCTCGTGGCCCAGCAGCAGGCCCTGCACCCAGGACTCCTCGGTCCTGGTGACGTGCTTGACCAGCCCGGCGAGGTTGATCTCGCTGACGCTGGGCCGCGAGGAGGCCTGCTCGTCGCTGAGCCCGAGTACAGCGCGGCGCACTCCGCCGCGCTGTGCCTCCAGGTACGCCAGCAGCGCGTCCCGCTCACCCGTCTCGTTCCGTACCAGCGTCGGCATCGCGCGCTCCCCTGTGTCGTGGGCGCCGGGGCTCCGGCGTCCTTCGCGTCCTCGACGGTACGCAGGCATGCGGTCAGTTCCGGTCCGCAATGGGGTGCGAGGAGAAGGCTCCCTCGAACAGCACGGGGACGACGCGGGCCGTGTCGAGTTCGGTGGCGACCGCGACGTCCTCGGGGAAACCGCCGCCGGTGAGCTCGCGCCCCGAGGCGCAGGCCGTCACGGCCGCGGCCGGGTCGGGGGTCCCGGTGAAGGCGGCCGCCGCGGCAGACGCCTCGGGGGAGGGCGTCACCGCGGGGGCGTGCTCGCGCAGTGCGGCGACGACCGCGCCGGCGCCGAGCAGGTCCTCGAGCGCGGGCCGCAGCGTCCCGTCCGCCCGGCGCTCGCCGGCGGCGATCACCGCGACGGGGCGGTCCCGGACGCCGTAACCCTGCCGGGCGAGCCATGCGCCGACGGCCGTGGCGTTGCGCAGGGAGGCGGCGACCACGGTCACCGACTCCCCGGCCGCGGCGGCGATCGCCGATCCGTTGGGTGAGGGCAGCACCAGCCGCGGGGTGAAGGGCGCTCGGCGCAGGGCGGCGGGGGAGAGCGACCACGGCGATCGCCCGGTCACCTCCCGCCGCCCCACGGCCAGCCGCGCGCCCACCCGCCGGGCGTAGGCGGCCGCCGTCGCGTCGCGCCACGCGTAGGGGTGCACCGCGGTGCCGGCCTCGACGGCCACCGTCACCGCGGTGGTGAAGGAGAGGACGTCGACGACGACCAGGCACGCCACGTGTGCCCCGACCAGGCGGGCGCCCTCCGCCCCCCACTCGAACCGGACCCCGTGGCCGGTCTGCAGAAACCATTCCTCGCTCATGGGCGAGGACTATGCCGCCGCGGACCTGTCCTGTACATCGGGGCACCTGACATTGTCCGGTCGCACACGTGCACGACCTCCCCGGTCCGGCGTCGGGGGCGAGCACCCGGCGCAGTTCCCCGTCCGGGACGACGGTGGACCAGCCGTCGGTACGGAGCCGGTAGCGGTCGCCGGGTCGTGGATGGGCAGGCGCCGATATATATACTCGATATTGTCCTTGAATAAAGGAGTGCAGTATGAGCGTGACGACGATCGACCTCGATGACGACGCGCTGGAGAAGGCCATGCGTGTCGCCGGTGGTGGCACCAAGAAAGATGTGGTCAACGCCGCCCTTCGCGAGTACGCCGAGCGCCATGAGCGGGCCGCGCTCGTGGCCGAGCACTTCCAGGCCGCCCAGCAGTGGGACTACGAGGGCTGGCAGCGGCGCCGCATGGAGGACAAGCAGGGTGGCGCGTGATCCACTACCTGCTCGACTCATCGGGTCTGTGGCGCCTCCTGCGCGATGAGCATCTGAGGGACGCGTGGCTGGAGACCACGACTCTCCGGGTCATCGGGTCGTGCGCTGCCCAGCGGGCGGAGTTCCGGCGTTCGGCGCGCAACGTCGTGGAGTACGAGGCCATGGGGGAGATGTTCATGGATCTGTACCCCGACGTACCGCTCCCCAAGAGGTTGTGGGACTGGGTTGACACAGCCCAGTACGCGCTCGCGGAGAAGGGGGCGCTCGGTGCGGCCGGGCCGCTCGACCTGATGATCTGTGCGACCGCCGCGCATCACGGACTGGTTGTGCTGCACGACGACGCTGATTTCGCCACTGTGGCCCGCTTCCTGCCCGACGTCAGCGAACGGAGTGTGCGCAAGACTCCAGGCTTCTGAGCCGACGCGCGAGTACGCCGGAGCCCTGCCTTCTGCTGGGCGAGTCGGTATTCGTCCGCCTCGCGGACGCGTTCGTGGGAGCGGACCTGGTGCAACTCGAAGTGCATGCCGCTCGCTCCTACTGCTGGAGCTCCATGACATCGGCGACCACGCAGCTGACGTTGTCGGGACCGCCGGAGCAGTTGGCGAGGGCGATGAGTTCGCGGACCGCCTGCTCCGGCTCGCCGATGTCGGAGAGCACCCGGCGGATTTCCTCGGTCGACACGACGGTGGACAGGCCGTCCGAGCAGAGCAGATAGCGATCTCCCTGCTGGGCGTCGTGCAGACGCATGTCGGGTGTGGAGTCGGCTCCTTGGCCCAGGGCACGTATCAGCAGGGACCGCTGAGGGTGGGAGGCGGCTTCCTCCGGGCGGAGGCGCCCTTCGTCGACCATCAACTGCACCATGGTGTGGTCGTGGGTGATCTGGAAAAGCTCTTCATCTTGCAGGAGGTAGACGCGGGAGTCGCCGATGTGGACGAGGGCCAGGTGCGAGCCGGTCCAGAGCATCGCGGTGAGTGTGGTCCCGGCGTCCTCGGAGGAAGGGCCGAGTCCGCCTGAGATGCCGTGCACGGCCTGCTTGGCCTGGTCGATCGCGTCTTCGAGGACGTTGAGGAGACTGCCCGCCGGGATGCTGTCGGTTTCGAGGCTCTTGAGCGCCTCGACAGCGGCGGCGCTCGCGGGGGCACCTCCGCTGCCGTAGCCGTCGGCGACGGCGAGCAGGCGGGACCCTGCGTAGGCGGTGTCCTGGTTGCTCTCGCGGACAAGGCCGGTGTCGGAAAGGGCGGCGTAACGGATGCCCAGGGGCTTGGCGGTCGGGGACATGGCAGGGTCCTTCCAGGAGAGGTGGTCGATGAGGAAGGTGGCCAGGTCCCGCCGTGCGGCGGTGTCGGCTTCGACCTGGGCCCAGAACGCGCGGATCTCTTCGGCTGCCGGACCTGCTTCCAGCGTGCAGACCTGCTGGATGCGGGCGAGAGGCATCCTCAGCCGTCGAAGCCAGGCAACCAGCCGGGCCTGATCCAGTTGATCTGGTGCATAGAGGCGGTAGCCGGTCACCGGGTCGACACGAGCGGGAGTCAGCAGTCCGAGCTCGTCGTAAAGACGCAGCGCCTTCGGCGACAGCCGGGACGCCCTCGAGAACGACCCGATGGTCAGCAACTCCATGCCCGTTCCTCCTCATGCCAGGCACGTCGCCTGGCTCCACTGATGCTGTGGGCTCCCCCAAGGTGAAGGTCAACCAAGAGCTCTCCAGAGCGGGACTGCCTGCCATCGCAGAGACAGGACAACGGCGGACTGGGCCGGACGGGGGAAGTCGTACCCCTCGACGAGACTTTTGCAAGCAGCATGCTTGCAAAAGTTAGCACCACGCGGCATCCTCGAAGGCATGGCTTCACTGAACGTCGGCACCCTCGGTGAGTACCTGCGGGAGCAGCGCCGCAACGCGCAGTTGTCCCTGCGGCAGCTCGCCGACGCCGCGGGGGTGTCCAACCCCTACCTCAGCCAGATCGAGCGCGGGCTCCGCAAGCCCAGCGCCGAGATCCTGCAGCAGCTCGCCAGGGCGCTGCGCATCTCCGCCGAGACCCTGTACGTGCAAGCCGGGATCCTCGACGAGCGGGACAAGGGCGAAGGAATGGAGGTGCGGACCGCCATCCTCGCCGACACGGCGATCAACGAGAAGCAGAAGCAGGTCCTCCTGCAGATCTACGAGTCGTTCCGCAAGGAGAACGCCGCAGTGGAGGAAGCTCTTGACGAGCAGCCCGCTGCGCCGCGCGCGCACATGGCGAAGAAGGCGGCGAAGAAGGCTGTCGCCGTGCTGAAGCCGAACGCGTCCGGAACGGCCGGACCGGGCAGCGGTGGTGGCGGCGGCGACGCCGCGGCCACCGGATGACCGGCCGCGCCCGGTCGCGCGGAACGAGCGGACTCAACAGACGTACCCGCCACCATCCTCATACAGGAGAAACCCTCATGGCGATCACCGACGACATCGTCAAGACCCTCAAGGACCCGACCCCGCTGTACGCGCTGGCCGGGACCGCGGACCTCGCGGCCGAGAAGCTCAAGGAGGTCCCGCCGCTGATCGAGAGGATCCGCGCCGAGGCCCCCGAGCGGATCGAGAAGATCCGCGGCACCGACCCCAAGGCCGTGCAGGAGAAGGTGACCGCGCAGGCCAAGGACGCGCAGACCAAGGCGCAGGCCAAGGTCAACGACCTCCTCGGCACCATCGACGGCGACCTGCGCAAGCTGCGTGACTCCGCACAGGACTTCGCGCTGCAGCAGGTGGGCCGGGCGGCCGAGTACGCGGTCCGCGCGAAGGAGGCGTACGACGGCCTGGCCGAGCGCGGCAAGGGCGCGGTCGCCACCTGGCGCGGCGAGGCCGCCGAGCAGGTCGAGGACATCGCGGTCGCGATCGAGCCGGAGCCCGTCCCCCCGGCGCGGCAGGCACCCGCCCCGGGCACGGGCCCGGCCGCCGCCTCCACTCCCTCCCCGGCGCAGTCGTCGGCGCAGGACGGCGAGGCGAAGAAGCCCGCCATGGCGAAGAAGGCCCCGCCGGCCAAGAAGCCCGCGACGCCGGGCAAGCCCGCCTCCTGAGCGGCCGGACATCACGGGCCGGGCACGCGCGGCGTGCCCGGCCCGTTGTGCCGGTACGGTGGGAGCCGATGACGGAGGTGGACGGCAATGCTGGTGCAGGGCTTCTACAACTTTCTGGGCTGGATCTCCCTCGCCCTGCTGGTCTTCGCGCTGTTCGCGCTCGTCGACGCCGCCATCCGGCGTGAGGACGCCTACCGGGCGGCGGACAAGAACACCAAGGTCTTCTGGCTGATCATCCTGGCCGTGGCGGCGGCGCTGATCGGGTTCCTGCCGATCATGTCGTTCCTCCCGGTGATCGGCCTGATCGCGGTGATCGTCTACACGGTGGACGTGCGGCCCGCCCTCAAGCAGGTGTCCGGTCCGCGGCGGCGCGGCGGCGGCAGCAGCAGCGACGGCCCGTACGGTCCCTTCAAGCGCTGAGGCCCTCCCCGGTCCCCGTGTCCCCGTACCCGGGTCGGGCCGGTCGGCCGACCGGCGGCGAGCGCCGGATCAGGCGCCCGACTCCAGGAGCATGAGGGCGACGTCGTCCGTCAGCTCCCCGCCGTTGAGTTCGCGTACCTCGGCCATGGCCGCGTCCAGCAGCTCCTCGCCGGCGAGTCCGGCCGACAGCTGCCGCCCGACCAGCCCGACCATGCCCTCCTGGCCCAGCCGCTGCGCACCGAGGCCGATCCGGCCCTCGATGAGCCCGTCGGTGTAGAGCATCAGGCTCCACGCATCACCCAGCTCGAAGCGCGCGCCCTCCCAGCAGTCCCGGTCCGGCAGCAGCCCGAGCGCCGGGCCGCCGTGCTCGTACGGCAGCAGCTGCGGCGCCATCCCGGACAGCGACACCAACGGTGCCGGGTGACCGGCCAGCCAGAGGTCGGCGGCGCGGCCGTCCGGGCTGATGTCGACCTGGCAGAGGGTCGCGAAGATCTCGGCGTCGGACCGTTCGTGCTCCAGGACCTGCTGGAGGGTGCCCAGCAGGGCGGCCCCGCAGAGTCCGGCCAGGGTGAGCGCGCGCCAGGCGATGCGCAGCTCCACGCCCAGGGCGGCCTCGTCCGGGCCGTGGCCGCAGACGTCGCCGATCATCGCGTGCACGGTGCCGTCCGGGGTGCGGACGGTGTCGTAGAAGTCGCCGCCGAGCAGGGCCCGGCTGCGGCCGGGCCGGTAGCGGGCGGCGAAGCGCAGGTCGGCGCCGTGGAGCAGCGGTGTGGGGAGCAGCCCTCGTTCCAGCCGGGCGTTCTCCTGGGCGAGCAGCCGGGTCTCGGTCAGCTGGCGTTGCGCGAGGTCGGCGCGCTTGCGCTCGACGGCGTACCGGATGGCCCGGGTCAGGTGGGACGGGTCCAGATCGGCCGGGGTCAGATGGTCCTGGGCGCCGACGCGGACGGCCTCGGCGGCACGCTCGGCGTCGTTGTCGCCCGCGGTCAGCACCAGCACGGCGGTGCGCGGGGCGAGCCGCAGCAACTGCCGCAGGCTGTCGATGGGGTCGGCGGGGCTCTCGGCGGTGTGGGCGGAGAGCTCCAGCAGGATGCAGTTGACGTCGTCCCTGAGCAGCCGCTCGGCTTCGGTCAGATTGCGGGCGCGGCGGATGCGGACGCGCGTGCCGGAGACGTCCAGCAGATCGGGGACGGTGAAGGCGCCGGTGGGGTCGTCACCGATGACCAGCAGGGTCAGGGCAGGGGAGGTCCGGCCGTCGGCCGGGGGTGTCTCCCGGCGCGGCCACGGCACGGCGGCGTACTGGTCGGTGCGCCGCCCGGTCGCGGACATCGGCGACATCGGGCATTCCTTCCCTCCCCCCGAGGGCAACGTCCCGGAGTGGTCGGAGTGGTCGCAGTGTCGGAGCGGTCGGATCGGTTGGAGCGGTCGGATCGGTTGCTCGGCTCCGAAACACTGAAGGGCGACCATAGCGGTAGCGCCCGGTGGCGGGGGAGGCCCTCTTGGTGAACCGCCCGTGTCATATGCGGTTCTGAGCTGCGGATTTCGGCCCTGGAGGGACGAACCGGGCATGACCAACGTCACGTGCGGCCGCGCCGCGGGGTGGTATGTCGCACGCGCCCGGGTTCAGGGGACCGCCGTGCCGCCGCCGGCCCGGCCACGGCGGGGCCCGGGCTCAGCCCGCGGCCGGGGCCAGGGCCTCCCAGCGGACGGTCACCTCGCCCTGGCGCCAGCGGGCCGGGGCGTCCGTCACCGGCCAGCCGCCCGGTCCCGCCAGGCTTCGGACCGCGCGGATCCAGCGCTGCCGGGCGCCCAGGGAGGCGAACGGCGCGGCTGCCGCCCACGCGCGGTCGAAGTCCGTGAGGAAGGCGTGCACCGGCTCGCCCGGGACATTGCGGTGGATCAGCGCCTTGGGCAGCCGCTCCGCCAGGTCGGAGGGCCGGGCCAGCGAGCCGAGCCGGGTCGCGAAGGTCACCGTGCGCGGTCCCTCGGGGCCGAGCGCCACCCACACGTGGCGGCGCCCGATCTCGTCGCAGGTGCCCTCCACCAGCAGCCCGTCCGGCGCGAGCCGGGCCCGCAACCGCGTCCACACCTCGGCGACCCGTTCCTCGTCGTACTGGCGCAGCACGTTCGCCGCCCGGATCAGGACTGGTCTGCGGCCGTCCGGGAGGGGCACCTCGAAGCCGCCGTGCGCGAAGGAGAGGCCCTCGCGGGCGTACGGGCGGGCGGCGGTCACCCGGGCCGGGTCGATCTCGATGCCGACGACCTCGGCGTCGGGGCGCGCGGTGCGCAGCCGTACCAGCAGCTCCAGGGCGGTCCAGGGCGCGGCGCCGTAGCCCAGGTCGACGGCCAGGGGGTCGTCGCTGCGGCGCAACGCGGGCCCCAGCCGGGCCGCGATCCAGCGGTCCATGCGGCGCAGACGGTTGGGGTTGGTCGTCCCCCGGGTTACCTCTCCGACCGGCCGTGTCGCTCGCATGCGCCGAGCCTATGCGAGCGCCCGGAGCGCCGGAGGCGGGGCGGGCGACGGTCACGCTTTGGCAAAGCGGAAATGGATCTACGCCTTCCACCGGTTGTCACTGTTCATGGGAGGCTTCCGCTCGGCCACCCGTTGAGAAGTGGAGGACGCGACGTGAGCCAGTACGTGGCGAAAGTCCTGGCCGGCGGTACCCACCGCCGGCTGCGCCGCCATACCGCCGGTGGACGCCGTCCGCGGCGCGTGGCCATGCTCAGCGTGCACACCTCGCCCCTGCACCAGCCCGGCACCGGGGACGCGGGCGGCATGAACGTCTACATCGTCGAGCTGGCCAAGCGGCTCGCCGAGGGGCCCGGGGTCGAGGTGGAGATCTTCACCCGCGCCACCACGGCCGCCCTGCCGCCCACGGTCGAGCTGGCCCCCGGGGTCCTGGTCCGGCACGTCGACGCCGGCCCGTACGAGGGCCTGGCCAAGGAGGACCTCCCCGCGCAGTTGTGCGCCTTCACCCACGGCGTGATGCACGCCGAGGCCAGCCACCGGCAGGGCCACTACGACCTGGTGCACTCCCACTACTGGCTCTCCGGCCACGTCGGCTGGCTCGCCGCGGAGCGCTGGGGCGTCCCGCTCGTCCACGCCATGCACACCATGGCCAAGGTCAAGAACGCCGCGCTCGCCGAGGGCGACACCCCCGAGCCCGCGGCCCGGGTGATCGGCGAGACGCAGATCGTCGGCGCCGCCGACCGGCTGATCGCCAACACCGCCGAGGAGTCGGAAGAGCTGATCCGGCACTACGAGGCCCACCCCCGCAAGGTCGCCGTCGTCCACCCCGGGGTGAACCTAGACCGCTTCCGGCCGGACGCCCACGGCGGCCGCGCCGGGGCCCGCGCGCGCCTCGGCCTGCCGCAGGACGCGGTGATCCCGCTGTTCGCCGGCCGGATACAGCCCCTCAAAGCTCCCGACGTCCTGCTGCACGCCGCGGCGATCCTCCTCGAGGAGGACCCCTCGCTGCGCGACCGCCTCGTCGTCCCGATCGTCGGCGGACCGAGCGGCAGCGGCCTGGCCAGGCCCGAGCATCTGCACAAGCTCGCGGCCCGGCTCGGCATCTCCGAGGTGGTGCGCTTCCAGCCACCGGTCGCCCAGGACCGGCTCGCGGACTGGTACCGGGCCGCGTCCGTGCTGGTCATGCCCTCGTACAGCGAGTCGTTCGGACTGGTGGCCATCGAGGCCCAGGCCTGCGGCACGCCCGTGGTGGCCGCATCGGTCGGCGGCCTGCCGGTGGCGGTGAAGGACGGCGAGACCGGTTTCCTCGTCACCGGCCACGACCCCGCCGACTACGCACGGGCCGTGCGCCGCTTCGTCGAGCACCCGCAGCTGACGCCCGCGATGGGCACGGCGGCGGCCAGGCACGCGGAGTGCTTCGGCTGGGACGCGGCGGCCACCAGGACCGCCGAGGTGTACGCGGGTGCGATGGCCGAGCGGCGCCGTCGCCTACGATCGCCGCATGGGTGAGCGGGAGCAGACGGCGGCGCGCGCGGCGGTGGAGCAGGCACTGCGGGACGCGGAACTCGGCTGGGAGACCGGTGCGGGGGGTGAGTACGTCGTCAAGCTCCCCGGCACGCGCAAGCTGTCGACCACCGTGGCCCTGGCCGTGGGCCGGCACACCCTGACGGTCAACGCCTTCGTCGTGCGGCGCCCCGACGCGAACCACGAGGCGTTCTACCGCTGGCTCCTGGAGCGCAACACGCGGCTGTACGGGGTGGCCTACGCCATCGACGCACTGGGCGACGTCTACCTGTCCGGCCGGCTGCCGCTGGTCGCGGTGACGCCCGAGGAGGTCGACCGGGTGCTGGGCTCCGTCGTGGAGAACGCCGACGGCAGCTTCAACACGCTGCTGGAACTGGGCTTCGCCGACGCCATCCGCAAGGAGCACGCCTGGCGGACCGCCCGCGGTGAGTCCACGCGCAACCTCGACGCGTTCGCGCACCTGATCGGCAAGGCGGACGAGAGCACCGACTGACGCCGCGCCGCACCCTCGAGGCCCCGGGCCGCGGTGGCCCGCGGACGGCCGCGCCCGGCGCGGCGTCGGTGCCGAGGTGAACACATCCGCCGGGAACAACGCCGCCGCCGTTCGTACGCCGTCCACCCCGGGGACGGCCGCGCCCTCCGAGGCCGACACAGGGCCGACGCAGGGGCCTCCCGGAGCCGTACTGGGCGTCGCGGGTGGTTCTCGCCGCGGCCCGACTCGATGCGGCCGATCGCCTGCCCGCCCTGGTGCGGGGCGGCACCCGACGGCCTAGCGGTCCGCCGTCGGCTCCGGCTGGGGACCCGGGCGCGGCACCTGCGCCGCGGCCGGGGGCGCCGTGTCCACGGGCTCGGCACGCGGGCCGCGTTCCCGCAGCAGCAGCCAGTAGCCGGCGCCGGCGACCGTGCCGACCACGGCGCAGGCCGCCCAGACCACGCCGCCGCCCCACCGGTCCAGCGCCAGGCCGCCCAGCAGCGGTCCGGCGAAGGCCGCCGCCGGCCAGGACAGGGAGTACATGCCCTGGTAGCGGCCCCGCGCGTGGGCCGGCGCCAGGTCGGCGACCAGTGACATCGAGGCCGGTGCGTGCATGATCTCGCCGAGGGTCCACACCACCACCGCCAGCGCGTAGAACGGCACCGAACCGGCGAAGGCGTTGAGCCCGAAGCCCCAGCCCATCAGCAACGTGCCCGCGGTCAGCAGCGCCGCCACACTCCGCCGCTTGAGGAGCCGGGTGAGCGGGAGCTGCAGGATCACGATCAGAAGGCCGTTGAGGCCGATGACCAGGCCGTACTCGCTCGCGGAGAATCCCTGGCGGCCCATGTCGATCGAGAGGGTCGTCGCGCCCTGCTGCGTGACCGTGCCCAGCAGGAACGTCAGCGCGACGAACGCCATGAAACGCCGGTCGCGCAGCACGACCCCGAGGCCGACCCGCGACTGATCGCTCCCGCCGGCCGCGACCGCCGCCTCGGGCTCCCGGCCCGGCATCGACTCCGGCACCTTGGCGTAGATCACCAGCGCGCACAGCACCGTCATGAACGCGTCCCCCAGGAACAGCCACAGGTAGCCGTGGGCGGCGATGAAGCCGGCCGACGCCGAGGAGACCGCGAAACCGATGTTGACCGCCCAGTAGTTGAGCGAGAACGCACGGACCCGGTCCGCGGCGGGCACCACGTCCGCCATCATCGCCTGCACCGCGGGGCGCGAGGCGCTGCTCGCCACGCCGATCACGGTGGCCACCGCCGCGATCTGCACCTGCCCGCCCACGAAGGCCAGCGCCGCCGTCGCGGCCGCCGCCGCGACCTGGGCCAGCAGCATCGTCGAGCGGCGTCCCACCCGGTCGGTCAGCATCCCGCCGACGACAGCGCCCACGGCACCACCGAGTCCGTACAGGGACGCGACAAGACCGGCGTAGGTGGCGGAGTAGCCCCGGCCGGAGGTCAGGTAGAGGGCGAGGAAGGTGACGACGAAGCCGCCGAGCCGGTTGACCAGCGTGCTGGTCCACAGCCACCAGAAGGTCCCGGGGAGTCCCGAGACGGTGTCCCGTACGGCACGTCTGACATCGGGCACGGCAGCTGCTCCTCGCGGCGTCGGGGCGTCGTAGGCGTAATGGGCCAGGCTGGCGAGCGCAGCTTACATGTGCCCTCCGGAGGGCACCAAAAGGTTTTCTTTTAGACTCCTAGTCATGGCAGAAGCTCCCTACAAGCTGATCCTCCTCCGCCACGGCGAGAGCGAGTGGAACGCGAAGAACCTCTTCACCGGCTGGGTTGACGTCAACCTCAACGAGAAGGGCGAGAAGGAGGCGGTCCGGGGCGGCGAGCTGCTGAAGGACGCCGGACTCCTCCCCGACGTCGTCCACACCTCCCTCCAGAAGCGCGCGATCCGCACCGCGCAGTTGGCCCTCGAGGCAGCCGACCGGCACTGGATCCCCGTCCACCGCAGCTGGCGCCTCAACGAGCGCCACTACGGCGCCCTCCAGGGCAAGGACAAGGCGCAGACCCTCGCCGAGTTCGGCGAGGAGCAGTTCATGCTCTGGCGCCGCTCCTACGACACCCCGCCGCCGCCGCTCGAGGACGGCAGCGAGTTCTCGCAGAGCGACGACCCGCGCTACGCTTCCATCCCGCCGGAGCTGCGCCCGCGCACCGAGTGCCTGAAGGACGTCGTCGAGCGCATGCTGCCGTACTGGTACGACGGCATCGTCCCCGACCTCCTCGCCGGCCGCACCGTCCTGGTCGCCGCCCACGGCAACAGCCTGCGCGCCCTCGTCAAGCACCTCGACGGCATCTCCGACGCCGACATCGCGGGCCTGAACATCCCCACCGGCATCCCGCTCTCCTACGAGCTCGACGCCGACTTCCGCCCCGTCACCCCGGGCGGCCGCTACCTCGACCCCGAGGCGGCCGCGGCGGCGATCGAGGCCGTGAAGAACCAGGGCAAGAAGAAGTAATTCCAGCCGATCAAGCCCCCTGCCTGCGGTTTCTCCGCGGGGAGGGGGCTTGTTGCTGCTCCGGGGCCGTCTCTGGGCCGTCACGGTGTTGGCCGGGCCGCCGACTCGAAGACGTCGGCCACTGCCTTTCGGGTCCGTTCCTGGCTCGACGGCAGCAGGTGTGCGTACACCCGGAGCGTCAGTCCAGGGTCCGAGTGGCCGAGGTACTCGGCCAAGGCCTTGATGTTCTCGCCTGCGTCCAGGAGCACCGAGGCGTAGAAGTGCCGGAGCGCGTGCATGCCGTTCTCGCGCGACTCGGCGTACGGTTTGCCCCGAGCCGGGACCGGGATCACTCCGGCTGCGGCAAGCGCCGGTTTCCACGCCTCATCGTTGAGCGAGGTTCGCCAGACGTGACCACCGCGGGGCCCGGTGAAGACCAGGCGCTTGGTCACCGGAGGCCCGTCCGCCACCTTCCACGGCAACGTGATCTCTACCGGCGGGAACCGCTTCATGTGCGCTCGCAGCGTGTCGGCGACCGGGCCGGGGAGCGGCACGTCCCGGAGCTTGCCTCCCTTGGGCGGCGCGAACACGGCCTTGCTCCGGCTCAACTTGAGCTGCTGGACCACATGGAGCGTGTCGGACTCGAAGTCGACCGCGTCCACGGCGACGCCCAAGATCTCACCTTGCCGAAGCCCGCAGCCGCCCCCGAGGTCGATCATCGCTTGGTACCGGTCGGGCATGGCCGCACGTACCGAGAAGACCCGTTCCGGCGTCCAGGGCACTACGCGCCTGGCGTCGACAGTCGGCGGGCGGACCGAGCGAGCGGCGCACGGGTTGCGGGGGAGGTGCCCGTCATCCACGGCCGCACTCAGGGCAGCGCGCACGTTGGAGTAGATCGTCCGCGCGTACGAGCCACGGACGCCGTTTTCGTGGAGCTGCCGAACCCAGTCCCGGATGTGAGCGGGCTGGAAGGAACCGAGCGGGCGCGCGCCGAGATACGGGAAGGCATGCAACCGGAGCTGTGACTCCATCGAGGCCTGGGTGTTCGGGTCGGCCCCCTGCGTGCTCAACGGTTCGGCGTACTGCTGGAAAGTGATCCGGGCTGCTCGTGGGTCGATGTACTGCCCGCGCGCCATGTCGGCCTCTACGTGCGCGAGCCACTGCTCAGCCAGCCGCTTCTGTCGGTCGGGAAAGCTCTTGGACTTCTCGGTGCCGTCCGGGCCGACGTAGCGGGCGCGGTAGCGCAGACTGCTGACACCTCGCAGCCAGGCAGACGCCAGCCCCCGGAGGAAAGGTCGCTCCTGGGCGCTATGCACTTGGTCATGGCCGTGATCAGCGCCCGCGAGGGAGCCCGCTCCGCCACTCATGCCCACATCGTCGAAGCCCGGCGCATCGCCGCCACCAATGGAGTCGACCGCAACGACTTCGACACCGAGTTCGGCCCCACCAACGTCGAGATCCACGCCGTCAGCACCGCAGTTGACCTCGGCGACGCCGGAATGGCCCTGGACGTGGCTGAACGCATCGACCCCTCAGGGCTGTCCCCGGAGCGTCAGGCACGTTTCCTGGTTGACGTGGCGCGAGGGCACGCGCAGCGGCGACACGTCGGCGAGGCCACAGTCGCACTCCTCGAAGCCGAAGCCCTAGCCCCCGAACAAGTCCACTCCCACCACCTGGCCCGCGAAGCAGTCCGCGACCTTGTTCAGTTCTCCGGCCACCGAGTCCCCGAACCCTTGGCAGGGCTTGCCGACCGTATGGCGATCGCGTAGGGCTGGCGATACAGCACGTCACTAGGCTCGCGACGTGACAGATCACGGCATTGAGTTCCCAGTCTTCCGACTCCACGTTGTGCCGGCGGTTCTGGCGCTCGCGAGCCCGTCGTGGCAGCGCGATGTGTGGCTGCGGCCGGAGGAGTTCGAAGATCTGGACTATGTGATCCACGTGCTCTTCGACGACTTCTGCAACGCGGACGATCCCGCCCCATGGCTGGGCAAGAGCCTGCGTACGGAGGAGGAAGTCACGCTCATGAAAGAACTGGGCAAGGCCTACTCCGTCGTGCAAGACCAAGTCGGCCACATGGCACCGGACCAGGACTATCTTGATAGTCCGGATTGGGCTCTGGTGATCACAATCGCGGCCAAGCTGGCTCAGGTAATGGTGACCGACGATCTCCAAGCCGCGGCTCTGCTGCACGAGGAGCGGTCTCAGCAGGGCTGATCCCCCGGGATCGGACACGCAACCACCTGAGCTGCACTGTTACGGATTTCTCTACCTCATCAAGGCACCCGGCGTCGCTCACGCTCCGCCGGGCGCGCGGCCGACGTCCGGCCGCGCCCACGCTCCAGTCTTCGCCCCGCTCGGCGCGCCGCCCGCCGCCACGCGCCCGCAGGGTAGGCCCGAAGGCACGAGGTCAGAACCGTCGGGGCCGGGGCCGGCCGGTTCCACGGCTTTAGGCAGCCACCATGGGGCGAGCCTCGAAGAGCGGGGCCCCAACGTCGTGCTTTACGGGCAGGTCCACAGACTGCCCGACTCGCCGGAAGCTTACGGGGCCCCACTCTCTCGCCCCATGGCAGCTCCCGCCCAAAGCCGCTCCACCGGCCTGCCGAAGCGCCGTTGACCCGCATCACGCTGCGGATGAAGAATGCGTCGCATGCTGCTTCTCGCCGGCCAGGCCGAGCCCAGTCCCGGACCATTCCTTTTGATCTGGGGAATCCTGGCTCTCATTGGCGGCGTCGCCTTGGCGACCAAGAAGGGATCGGCTCGTTTCCAAGCCCTGGTCGCCAGTGGACTCGCCCAAAGCTCGCAGCGGCAAGCTGCAGTACGGACCGTACGTCCCGGCTTCCTCCGCTTCCTCGGGAGTCTCTTCGTCCTGGGGGGCATGGTGGCCCTGCCGACTGCCATCACCATGATCGTACGGAGCTGAGATTTCCTTGCGGGGCGAGCCAGCTCGGAGGCCGTGCCACCCTCGTGCCAGAACGGGCGGGGAGCTGCAGGAAGTCACGGGGAACCACGGTCGTCCGGGACGCTACGCCGAGGTCGGCATCAGCACAGCTCAGCAGTGGTCCGCAGCCTCAGTCTTCCAAACTGGTACACCGCGGATCAGGAGTAGAAGCCCCGACCGTACTCGTCGGGCCCGACAGCGAAGTCGTCCGGACGATCACGGCGTAGCTCCTCATACCGGACCGCGAACACGTCGATGGCTTCATGAATCGTGCAGCCCAACGTTTCGCGGATCGTCTTGAGCGCAAAGAGCATCCGGTGGTCGAGGATGTCGCGGTCTACGCTTGCCGGCAGTGCGGTCACGGGTCCTCCGAAGTCGCTGTACAGCAGCGGAGTACAGCAACCGCGCCGACCACAGTCAACCGAGTAAGACCTCTCGAAACCCAGCTGGCCAGCCAATCGACCCTCAGCAACCGTCGCGCCCATAGTTCGCATCGAGGGGCAGACGACGCTCTAGGCGTACTCGGCCAGGAACTGGGGCCGGCACTCCTGCCGATACCGGTCCAGTGACTGCCGGAGCATGGTGGCGCCCCGAGGTACGCGGTCGCTGAACGGGTCTGTCCATTGAACGGTGTAACTCGTGTGGTGTGAGTTATCGGCGGCCGGCGGTGAGTCGGCCGTCGAAGGCGATGTCGAAGGCCTGCAGGGCGGGCTTCCAGCGCATGGTCCAGCGTTTGCGGCCGGTGCCGGTGGGGTCCAGGCTCATGACCGCCATGTAGACGCACTTCAGCGCGGCGGCCTCGTTGGGGAAGTGCCCGCGGGCTCGGACGGCCTTGCGTATGCGGGCGTTGACCGACTCGATCGCGTTGGTGGTGCAGACGATGCGGCGGATCTCGGTGTCGAACTGCAGGAACGGCACGAACTCTGCCCAGGAGTTCTCCCAGAGCCGCACGATCGCCGGATACTTCGCGCCCCACTCTTCCTGGAAGTCCAGGAAGCGGTCCTCGGCGGCCTTGGCGGTCGGCGCGGTGTAGATCGGCTTGAGCGCGCGGGAGATCTTGTCCCAGTCCTGACGGCCCGCGTAGCGGAACGACGCCCGGATCAGGTGGACCACGCAGGTCTGCGTGACCGCCTGCGGCCAGACCGTGCCGATCGCGTCGGGCAGGCCCTTCAGGCCGTCGCAGACGACCATGCACACGTCCTCGACACCGCGGTTCCTGATCTCGGTCAGCACTTGGAGCCAGTACTTGGCACCCTCGCCGCCGTCGCCGGCCCACAGACCGAGGATGTCGCGGGTGCCGTCCACGGTCACCGCGCGGGCGACGTAGATCGGGCGGTTGGCGACCTGCCCGTCCCGGACCTTCACGTGCACGCAGTCGATGAAGATCACCGGATAGACCGGATCCAGCGGCCGGTTCTGCCATTCGGCCATCCCGTCCATGACCTTGTCGGTGATGGTGGAGATGGTCTGCTTGGACACGCTCGCGCCGTAGACCTCGGCCAGGTGGGCGGAGATGTCGCCATGCGTCAGACCGCGAGCGGACAAAGAGAGCACCATCTCGTCCACGCCGGAAAGCCGCCGCTGGCGTTTCTTGACGATCTGCGGCTCGAAGCTGCCCTCCCGGTCTCGCGGCACCGCGATCTCGACCGGGCCAACGTCGGTCAGCACCGTCTTGGACCGCACCCCGTTGCGGGAGTTCCCGCTGCCTGCACCGGCCGGATCGTGCTTGTCGTATCCGAGATGGTCGGTGATCTCGCCCTCGAGCGCGGACTCCAGTACACGCTTGGTCAGCTGCTGCAGCAGCCCGCCCTCGCCGGTCAACTGCAGCCCGCTCGCGCGGGCCCGGTCGACCAACTGCCCGAGCAACTGCTCGTCCAGCACGTCCGCCGACAGCTCGACCGGCCGGACCTCTTCAACCGCCTCAACAGAGGCAGTCATGTCGCTCATCAGGTGTTCTTCCTTGATCGGGAGTTACACCGTTCTTTTTACAGTCCCCCGCGTCGAAGTCGATGTCGTCGATGGACAGGCCGAGGATCTGATGACGCGCGCGTACGCGTCGGACACGCCGGACGCTTCGAACTGCGTCACGATTCCATGGATGTCGCTCGGCTGGAACGAGCGAGCCGGCGCGACGCGATGCGGGGGAATGCGTGCGGCTCGAGATGAGACGTGATGCTCTCCCCGCCCCTCGCGGCTACGGCCGGCCGCGGCACGTCACTCCTCGCCGACGGTCTGCGGCTCGGCGGGTCGGTCGGCCACGTCCATCGTCTGCGGAGTGGCCAGCAGTTTGTTCAGCCCAAGGGTCAACTGCACGGTGAACACGCTCAGTAGGACGGCGAGGGTTATGCGGACCAGGCTGTAGCCGGCGTCGATGTTCGCCGCGGTCTCGTAGTCGTCGGGCGTCTGGAGGTCGGAGTTCCTCACGAACGAGATGTAGAGCGCGGCGAGAACCGACAGGAGCCATGCGCCGTAGGTCCAGACGGCTCCGTTGCCGCCTGGCAGGGCCCTGAGCCATCCCAGCCCGATGTCGGTGCGTGACATGGCGTTCGCGTGGCCGGCACGCACCCACCGCCGGTAGGTGTACAGAACTGCTACGAAGGCCACGATGCGCACCATTCCCGTGGTGTCGATCGTCTGGAGTGCGCTGTGCAGAGCCTGCCGGTCGTACGCGTTGCCGACTGCGGCCAAGGCCCATTGGTGAGCCTGCGTGCGCTCGGCGGAGAAACGCACGGCCTCGTTGACGATGGCGGCTGCGGCTGCGGCCAGCACCACAAGCAGTGGGCCCGACAGCGAGACCCGGCCGGGACTCACCTTGGACCGGACCTGCGACGCCACCCTGTCGTTGCGCCCGCGACGCTGAGCCGGCTTCGACGCGTCGCTCTCTTGCTGGCAGACCGGGCACAGTCCTCTGATCCCGTCGAAAGCGACTTCTCGCTGCCGACACTTCCGGCACGTCAGAAGCATCCCGTGTCTCCTCTTTGCATGATCGCGGTTGAATTGAGCGCCGCATCCTATAGGTCTGCGATGGGGCTGTCGACGCCTTTTTGATCTTCCCTTCGTGCCGGCGCGACGGTCCGACATCGCGTGGCCCGGCCCACCGGCGACCGACCTCCGTGGCTCCCGGCCTCCTGGACTGCGTGCAGGCCGCCCGCCCGATCCCGTGAACGGGCCACGGTCAGGCCGAGGCACAAGGGGGAGGGCAGAGCTGAAGTCAGCGGCGGCCGGCCACGTTAGGTTCGTGCTCTTGCCCGGGGCTTCACGAGCCGTCGGGGCACGTGTGTTGGGTCACCGTGGGAGGCCGGGATGACGGATGTGACGTTCGAGCGGATCGAGCGTTCTGAAGAGGCGATACGGCAGTTGGAGGCAGTTGTTCCTGCTTACCGGGAAGTTTTCGCGGAGCCGCCGTACGGCGAGGGTCCCCAGGATGCCGTTGATTTTCTCCTGCGTGCCCGGAGGCACACGACGCGCGACGGGTTCCAGCTTGTTCTGGCCCGGGCTGCTGACGAGCTGGTGGGGTTCTCGTTCGGCTACTGGTTGCCTGCGGACACGCGTTGGTGGAGTGCCGTGCAGGAGCCGCTCGACGAAGACTTCGTGAAGGAGAGCGGCACAAGGACGTTCAACGTGGCCGAGCTCGCGGTGCGCAGGCCGTGGCGACGGCAGGGCATCGCTGCGGAATTGCACCGGCGTCTGATCTCGGGCTTGGGGGCCGAGCGAATCACACTCACAGTGCGGCCGGAGCCCGAGGCGGCGCCTGCCCAGGCGACGTACGCCGCATGGGGCTATCAGAACCTGGGCCGGGTTCGATACGGGGATACGTCCCCTGCTTACGATGTGATGGTGCTGTCCACGCGCTGAGGCAAGTTGACGCGGTGGGTCGCGCCGTTCACGCCGGCTCCTCCGTGACGCCGGGCCGTTGCTGGGCCGAGCGAGGCTGCCCGACAACGGCCGCCTGCCCGGCTCATCACTTCCGTGGAACTGGTCGACGGCTCATGCGCCATCCCCCAGCACTCCTGCGCCGAGACGGCGCCTCACCACACGTACGCTCTTGGCCGCCGTCTCACCCGGCGCCCGATGGCCCGCAGTTCTGTCCGGGGGATCACTAGGATCGAGGGGTTGTCGATCCTGCCGGCCGAAAGGGCACAAGCGGTGGACGCCGCAACAAGCGGTGCGGATCCGGCGCCTTCCGGAGCGGGCGGCGAACGGAGGCGTGTCGCGAGCCGACAGCTGCATGGATGTCTTGGCCTGGTGGTGGGGCTGGCACTCACGATGCTCACCGCCATGCTTCTGGGCAGGTCGTGGAACGCCTGCGACATCGGAGTGAACAACGCGGCCAACAGCGGCTTCCTCACCTTTCTCTTCATCCCGGGCTTCTTTGTGCTCCTGCTGCTGGTCTGGGTCGCGGTGGGTGTCCTCGCTGGGCACCGGCCGCTTCTCCACGCCTTCGTCCTCGCCGTCGCGCTCCTCGCCGTTGTGTGGTGCGTCGTCTCGGTCTTCTGGGACAACACCCCCACGCCTTGGTGTCCTCGTGGCGTGCCCCCCTGGTGGCCGGGCTTCATACCGGCCCCCGGATTCTGAGGGGCGGTTGACGCAGGCGCGTGTTGCCATGCGGCCCCGGGCGGACGCCGAGCCGGCGGAAGAAGCGCGGAGGGTGAGCGGCCTGAGCCTCGCCGGACCCGACGACGGCTGCGTCCGGCATGCGTCGCCGAACGCGTGCCGGTGGAAGGCCGCACTCGTCAAGGGCCGGTGCCGCGGCGGCCCGAAGCGGTGCTCGTGGAATTCGGCGGGGACCGCTATTCCTGGATCGGAAGGTCGGGGTGGGTGAAGACGAAGATCATGTATGCGACCGCGGCGCCGCTCCCCACCAGGGAAAGCGCGGTCCCGGCCACAGCCCGTGACGTGCTCGCCCGTTCGCGTGCTGCTGCCCGGTACTCGATGATGCCGCGCGTGAGGCCCGTTATCCCCATCGGCAGGGCGAAAACCCAGACGACCAGCCAGAACGGACAGCAGCACCAGCACGCCACGGACATCCCGCCGAACCAGACCGCGAGATCCAGCCTGCCGGCGGCTTGCTTCGGGGAGGCGCTTGACGTCATGCGCTGATCCAAGCAGGTCAGTGGCTTCCCGGCGGGTGCGGGGCCACCGAAGGACGGGCCGGGGCACCGGCGTTCGAACGGCGCGCGGCGCGTCCGACGGGAAGCCTTCACGGGCGTCGACCGGCCCCTGGATCGCCGAATGCCGGGGTCCTAGGGTCGTTCCCCATGACCGGCCCACGTCTTGATCCCGCCTCGACGGCCCGTGCCTACGACGCCGTCGCCGTCCTCTACGCCGAACTGTTCAGCGACTCGCTCCGCTCGCTCCCGCTGGACCGCGCCCTGATCGCCGCCTTCGCCGACTGCGTGCGGACGGACGGCGGCAGCACCGTCGCCGACCTCGGCTGCGGGCCGGGGTACCTCACCGCGTACCTGCGGGACCTGGGACTGGAGGCGTTCGGCGTCGACCTGTCCCCCGTGATGATCGGAGTCGCCCGCGAGGCGCATCCGGAACTGCGCTTCGACGTGGGCTCGATGGACGCCCTGGACGCCGTCGCCGACGGCGAGCTGGACGGCATCGTGTCCTGGTACTCCCTCATCCACACCCCGCCGGGCGACCTGCCCCGGTACTTCGAGGAGTTCCACCGGACCCTGGCTCCGGACGGCCACCTCCTGCTGGGCTTCTTCGAATCCGGCGGCGGCCCGCTCGACGCGTTCGACCACAAGGTGACGACGGCCTACCGATGGCCCATCGACGAGCTCGCAGCCCTGGCGGCGGCCGCCGGCTTCACCGAGACAGGCCGCATGCTGCGCGAGCCGGGACCGGACGAGCGCTTTCGCAGAGGCCACCTGCTCATGACCCGAGGACGGTGAGAAGCGGCCGGGCCGCCGATGAGTTTCCCGCGCCGCAGCCGTCACCAGGACGTACGCACCCATGCGCCAGGAGCGAGGAGGCAGCGATGCCCACTGAGGGATTCACCACGTGCCTGTGGTTCGACGGGAAGGCCGAGGAGGCGGCGAACCACTACGTCTCGGTCTTCAAGGACTCCGCCATCGGCACGATCGGCCGCTGCAACGAGGCCGGACCGGGGCCCGCCGGGTCCGTGCTGGCGGTGGAGTTCACGGCCAACGGGCAGAAGTTCGTGGCACTGAACGGCGGGCCGCAGTTCACCTTCAGCGAGGCGGTCTCGTTCCAGATCCGCTGCGCCGACCAGGCCGAGGTCGACTACTACTGGGCCCGCCTCACCGACGGCGGCGAGGAGGGCCAATGCGGGTGGCTGAAGGACCGGTACGGGGTGTCCTGGCAGGTGTTCCCTGAGGTGCTGCTGCGGATGATCGGGGACCCCGACCCGGCGAAGGCCAGGCGGACCACGGAGGCCATGTACGCGATGAAGAAGCTGGACCTTCCCGCGCTCCGCCGCGCGTACGACGGCGGGTGAGCAGGGGGAGAACGAGACCGGGGGCCCGTCCGGAACGACCGGACGGGCCCCCGGGCGTGAAGTACACGGGTGGCGGGGAGCGGTGGACTCAGCAGCTGGCGCCGCAGCGGCAGGGCGCTCCGGACTGACAGCCGCATCCGCAGCCGGATCCGCAGCCGCACGCTGCGAGCAGCGGCAACTCACGGATACCGGGGGACTGCGGTGTCCCCTCGGGGGACGGCTGGTCACGGGCGGTGGGCGATGTGGGGGACTCGGGCATGGTTACCCTCCTCTGCCGTTGGCGACGGCTGCCTGCATGCCTGCCATCAGTGAACGACGCCCCACCCCGGCGCATCAACGGCGCGCGGAAGCGTTCCGCCCCGGAGGGCGCGCCCGCCCCGCGCTCTGATGCGCGCCCCGCTCCGATGCGCGCCCCGCTCTGATGCGCGCCCCGTGTCGATCCCCGCCCCGATCCGCGCCCCGATCCGCGCCCCGCGACGTATGGCCGCTAGTCCGCCGGCATCGGGGTGGGGGGAGGGGTCAGCTCGTCCGCGTGCTCGCCCGTGACGAGGTAGACGACGCGCTTGGCGACCGAGACCGCGTGGTCGGCGAAGCGCTCGTAGTAGCGGCCGACGAGGGTGACGTCCACGGCCGTCTCGATGCCGTGCTTCCAGCGGTCGTCGAGCAGGTGCTGGAAGAGCGTGCGGTGCAGCTCGTCCATGCGGTCGTCGTCGGCCTCCAGCTGCAGCGCGTCGTCGACGTCCTTGCTGACGGTGACCTCGGCCGCCTTCGCCATCAGGCGCTGCGCCAACTGGCCCATCTCGAGGATGGTGCTGTGCAGGTCGCGCGGGACGGCGGTGTTGGGGAACCGCAGCCGCGCGAGCTTCGCCACATGCCGGGCGAGGTCGCCGGCGCGCTCCAGGTCCGCGCTCATGCGCAGGCTGGTGACGACGATCCGCAGGTCGGTCGCGACGGGCTGCTGGCGGGCGAGCAGGGTGATGGCCCGGTTCTCCAGCTCGCGCTGCAGGTCGTCCACCTTCTCGTCGGCGGCGATCACGCTCTCCGCGAGCTTGAGGTCGGCGTCGAGCAGTGCCGTCGTGGCCCGCCCGATCGCGGAGCCGACCAGCCGGGCCATGTCGACCAGGCCGTCACCGATCGAGTCGAGTTCCTCGTGGTATGCGTCGCGCATCGCGTCCCTTTCGTTGCCGGTTCAGCCATTCGAAAAGAGGATTGTCCTCCCACGCTGACACGCTCCATAAGCTCGCGTGCGCACGCGTACCGCCCGAGCATCCGGAATGAACCGGTCCTGACACCACGGTGAACTCTTGGCAACGTGCGTCCGAGAAGACGCTCCGAGCCCGTGGGCCACTCATTTCGTCCCCCTAACCTGGGTGTATGGACGTGAACGCGGCAGTCGCCGCAGCCAGTGCGATCGCCGGGCTCTGCACCGGTGTGATCGCTGTGCTCGCGTTCCGCTGGAGCGAGCGCGAACAGGCCCGCCCCACCCGCACATCCCTGCGGCCCGACGCCGCAGCCGTACTGCCGCCGGGTGTGGACACGGTGCTTTCGGTGCTGCGCTCGTCGGCCGTCGTCCTCGACGAGGGCGACACGGTGGTCAAGGCGAGCTCGGCGGCTTACGCCCTCGGGCTGGTCCGGGGCGGAAGGCTCGCCGTCGACCAGATGCTGCAGATGGCCCGGGAGACCCGGCGGGACGGCGAGATCCGGCAGGTGGAACTCGACCTGCCCCGCCGGGGCGGCGGACGCGGTGAGGGCCTCGCGGTCTCCGCCCGGGTGGCACCACTGGGCTCGCGCCTGGTGCTGCTGCTGGTCGAGGACCTGACCGACGCCCGGCGCATCGAGGCGGTACGGCGGGACTTCGTCGCCAATGTCAGCCATGAGCTCAAGACCCCGGTCGGCGCGCTGTCGCTGCTCTCCGAAGCGGTGATGGACGCCAGCGACGACCCGGAGGCCGTCGAGCGCTTCGCGGGCCGGATGCAGATCGAGGCCGCCCGTCTGACCAGCCTGGTCCAGGAGATCATCGACCTCTCCCGGGTCCAGGACGACAACCCCCTCGACGACTCCGAACCGGTCGCCGTCGACGACCTCGTCGCCGAGGCCGTCGACCGCTGCCGCCACCCGGCGAACGCCAAGCAGATCACCATGGCCACCGTCGGCGCCCCCGACCTGTACATCTGGGGCAACCGGGGTCAGCTCGCGGCCGCGCTCGGCAACCTCGTCGAGAACGCGGTCAACTACAGTCCGGCCCGCACCCGCGTGGGCATCGCGGGCCGCAGGGTCGCCACACCTGGCGGTGGCGGCCCCTCCCAGGCCGGTGGCACCGGCGGCATGATCGAGATCTCCGTGACCGACCAGGGAATCGGCATCTCCGAAAAGGACCGGGACCGCGTCTTCGAGCGGTTCTACCGGGTCGACCCGGCGCGTTCGCGTGCCACCGGCGGCACCGGTCTCGGTCTGTCCATCGTCAAGCACGTGGCCGCCTCCCACGGCGGAGAGGTCACGGTGTGGAGCGCCGAAGGACAGGGCTCCACCTTCACCCTGCGGCTGCCCGAAGCCGCGGCGTCCCGCGACGGCCGGGACCGCTCCACCACCGTGGCGGCGGAGGAAGGGGAGCCCGAGACCGGCTCCGGCTCCTCCTCCGCGCTCTACGCGACGTTTCCCGATCACATCCCCGCCCCGGAGGTCCTCCCGTGACCCGAGTACTCGTCGTCGAGGACGAAGAGTCCTTCAGTGACGCCCTGTCGTACATGCTTCGCAAGGAGGGCTTCGAGGTCGCCATCGCGCCGACCGGGCCCGACGCGCTGGACGAGTTCGAGCGCAACGGTGCCGACCTGGTCCTGCTCGACCTGATGCTGCCGGGCCTGCCCGGCACGGAGGTCTGCCGCCAGCTGCGGCTGAAGTCCACCGTCCCGGTGATCATGGTCACCGCGAAGGACAGCGAGATCGACAAGGTCGTCGGTCTCGAGATAGGCGCCGACGACTACGTCACCAAGCCGTACTCGTCCCGCGAGCTGGTCGCCCGCATCCGCGCCGTGCTGCGCCGCCGGGGCGAGCCCGAGGAGATCTCGCCCTCGGCGCTGGAGGCCGGCCCGGTCCGCATGGACGTCGACCGGCACGTCGTCACGGTGGGCGGGGGCAAGGTCGACCTGCCGCTCAAGGAGTTCGACCTCCTGGAGATGCTGCTGCGCAACGCCGGCCGGGTGCTGACCCGCATGCAGCTCATCGACCGGGTCTGGGGCGCCGACTACGTCGGCGACACCAAGACCCTCGACGTCCACGTCAAGCGCCTCCGAGCGAAGATCGAGCCGGACCCGGGTGCGCCGCGCTACCTGGTGACGGTGCGTGGTCTGGGTTACAAGTTCGAGCCGTAGGCCGGCCACGGCCGGGGGCGCCGGACGGAGTCCGGCACAGCGCTGCGATGCCCGTGAGGCCCCCTGGGGCCGGGCGGTGCGAGGGGGCACGCGGGATCGGGTTCGAGCCGGACCCGGGGGCGCCGCGCTACCTGGTGACGGTGCGTGGTCCGGGTTACACGTTCGAGCCGTAGGCGGGCACGGCCGGGGGCGCCGGACGCGAAGGGCCCCGGGGGCGTTGTGCTCCCGGGGCCCTTCGCGTGCTGCGGCGGGTGCTCAGCCCGCGGGCGATTCGGTGATCGTCTCGGTCTCGGTCGGAGAGGCCGTCGCGCTCCCGGTGGGCGATTCGCCCGAGCCGGCGGTCTCGGTGGGCGATGCCTTCCCGCTCGGCCCGAAGGAGCTGTAGTAGCCGGCGGCGGGCAGCGCCAGGCTCGGCAGCGAGACCTCGCCGGTCTTGCTGAAGTCGAAGACGACGTCCTTGAAGTCCCCGTCGTTCTTGCTCTCGGAGCCGCCCTTGAAGACGGCGGACGGGTTGCCGTCGCCGCCGAGCAGCACGGAGCCGTGGGCGGGCACCGTGATCCGGCCGGACAGCTCGGCGTCCAGGGAGCCGACCTTCACCGACTTCAGGGTCTGCTCCTCGTCGCCGCTGTTGAAGATCTTGGCGGTCACGGAGGAGTCGCCGTCGGAGGTGGCCTGGGTGAGCACCACGGCGTTCTGGACCTCGATGTCGCCGACGCTGGTGGCGGCGTTGTCCGGCCTGACGCGCAGCGTCTCCGCGTGGTTCCCGGCAGCACAGGCGGCGAGCGGGGCGAGCGAGAGTGCGAGGGCGGCGGCGAGCGCGCCGCGTCGAAGGCTGCTGCTCACGGCGGCGGCATCTCCTTGGGCGGGGGGAGGTACGGACGTACGGGACTTACGGCTTACCTGGTGCTGGAATAGGTTACCGAGCCTGTCCGGCGCGGCCGCACCGGCCCACCCCCACCCGGGCCGGGTCTTCACCCGCCCGGGTGCCCCGAGGGCGTCGCGGGGACGCCGCGGGACCGCCGGAGGGCTCGGCGCGCGTCAGCGGGCCGACGGGTACGGGCGCGCCGGAATCCATTCCGGATTCCGCGGAACGATTCGCGCCACAGCGGCAAGATCCATTTCCCGTTCATCCGCCGGACGGAAATCCGGCGTGGTGCGAAAATGGATCACGTCGAGCCCGTGGCGGCCGAACGGAGTAGCGACAGACCCCCCGCAAGAGAGCGACAAATCGGGATGTTGCTCCTCTTGTCGCGGCCGTCCGGGGGGTGTAACGGGCACGTTTCGCGGCCCCTCGGCACCCGCTCCGACCTGCGAATTCCGGCTTCCGCTCCCCCCTCGCAGCACGTTCCGGTCGCACTTGTCAAGCCCCGAGATATGCCCTGACCTGCGAAAACGCCATTCAGAACCAGCCGTTCCCGTGTTACCCTGGATAGCCACGGAAGGGGTACCTGTCACATGACGTTCAAGGTTGGCGACACCGTGGTCTATCCCCATCACGGGGCCGCGCTGATCGAGGCTATCGAAACTCGCCAGATCAAAGGCGTGGACAAGACCTACTTGGTGCTCAAGGTCGCCCAGGGCGACTTGACGGTACGCGTGCCCGCGGACAATGCGGAGTTCGTCGGCGTGCGCGACGTGGTCGGTCAGGAAGGGCTGGACCGGGTCTTCGAGGTGCTGCGCGCACCGTACACCGAGGAGCCCACCAACTGGTCCCGCCGCTACAAGGCAAATCTGGAGAAGCTCGCTTCCGGCGACGTCATCAAGGTCGCGGAGGTCGTGCGCGACCTGTGGCGCCGCGAGCGGGAGCGCGGGCTGTCGGCCGGCGAGAAGCGCATGCTCGCCAAGGCACGCCAGATCCTGGTCAGTGAGCTCGCGCTCGCGGAGAACACCAACGAGGACAAGGCCGAGACCCTCCTCGACGAGGTCCTCGCGTCCTGACGCGGAATTTTCCGCCGTGGTGCCCGGTGCGTTCCCTACGCCGGGCACTGCGGCATGCCGGGGCGCCCTCACGCCGGCCTCACGTGTCGACGACGCCGATGCCCCCTCTTTCTCTTCCGCGCGTCGCTTCCCCCTGCATACTGGGTGCCGGACCCGGGCAGCCGGCCCTGTCGGTGTCACGGAAGGGTCCGACAGGGGCTTCGTGCCCGGCACTTTGAGGCGATACCCATTTCGGCCAAGGACACAAACCTGACTACCGCGGCAGTCATTCCCGCCGCCGGACGTGGAGTCCGGCTCGGCCCTGGTGCGCCCAAGGCGCTGCGCACCCTGGGCGGCGTCCCCATCCTCGTGCACGCCGTGCGCGCCATGACCCGCGCCCGCGCGGTGTCGGTGGTCGTCGTGGTGGCGCCCCCGGGCGGGGTCGCCGAGGTCAGGGCGCTGCTCGACAGCCACGGCCTGCCCGAGGCCAAGGACTTGAAGGTCGTCGCCGGCGGCGAGAGCCGCCAGGAGTCGGTACGGCTCGGCCTGGCCGCCCTGCCCGACGAGGTCGACGTGGTGCTCGTCCACGACGCCGCCCGCCCGCTGGTGCCGGTGGACATGGTGGACGCCGTCGCCGCCGCCGTGCGGGACGGCGCCCCGGCCGTCGTGCCGGGGCTCGCGCCGGCCGACACGGTCAAGGAGATCGACCCGGCCACCGGGGCCGTCGTCGGCACCCCCGACCGCGCGCTGCTGCGGGCCGTCCAGACCCCCCAGGGGTTCGACCGGGCGACGCTGCTCAAGGCGCACGCCACGGTCGCCGGAGAGGTCACGGACGACGCGAGCATGGTGGAGCGGCTCGGCGTGCCGGTGCTGGTGGTGCCGGGCCACGAGGAGGCTTTCAAGGTCACCCGCCCGCTGGACCTGGTCCTCGCCGAGGCCGTCCTTGCCCGCAGGAGGGCCGCCGATGAGTACTGAGCCGACTGCCGCCGCCCCCGCCGCCCCGGTCCCGCACGTGCCGGTCCTGCCGCAGGTGGGCATCGGCACCGACATCCACGCCTTCGAGGCGGGCCGGGACCTGTGGGTCGCCGGCCTGCTCTGGGAGGGCGAGGGGGACGGCCTGGCCGGGCACTCGGACGCCGACGTCGTCGCGCACGCCGCCTGCAACGCGCTGTTCTCCGCCGCCGGCATGGGCGACCTGGGCGCGCACTTCGGCACCGGCCGCCCGCAGTGGTCGGGCGCCTCCGGTGTGACCTTGCTCACGGAGGCGGCGCGGATCGTCCGCGAGGCGGGCTACGACATCGGCAATGTGGCCGTCCAGGTCATCGGCCCCCGCCCCAAGATCGGCAAGCGCCGGGACGAGGCCCAGAAGATCCTGTCCGCCGCGGTGGGCGCCCCCGTGGCGGTCTCGGGGGCGACGACCGACGGGCTGGGGTTCACCGGGCGTGGCGAGGGACTGGCGGCCGTGGCGACCGCGCTGGTGGTCCGCAGCGCCAAGGGACCGGCGACCGAGACGAGTTGACCCGCTGCGCGCCCCCGGGCGCGCTGTCCGCCGTACGGGTGAAGCGCACGCGCCCACCGGCCGCTCACGTGCCCGCCGGCCGCTCACGTGCCCGCCGGCCGCTCACGCGGCCGGTGCCACGGCCCCGGCGAGCGTCACAACAGCGTGAAGCTCGCGCGGAGCGGACGGCGCACGCACCCGGGACCACTACGCTTGATGCGTGACTATTCGCCTGTACGACACCAACGCACGCCAGGTCCGTGACTTCACCCCGCTCCGGCCGGGCTGCGTCTCGATCTACCTGTGCGGCGCTACCGTGCAGGCGGCCCCGCACATCGGGCACATCAGGTCCGGCCTGAACTTCGACATCATGCGCCGCTGGTTCGCCTACCGCGGCTATGACGTGACGTTCGTCCGCAACGTCACCGACATCGACGACAAGATCATCGCCAAGTCCGGCGAACAGGGCCGCCCCTGGTGGGCGATCGGCTACGAGAACGAGCGGGCCTTCAACGACGGTTACGACGCGCTCGGCTGCCTGCCGCCCACCTACGAGCCGCGCGCCACGGGCCACGTGCCCGAGATGATCGAGATGATGCGCGGCCTCGTCGAGCGCGGCAACGCCTACGACTCCGAGGGCAACGTCTACTTCGACGTGCACTCCTTCCCGGACTACCTGGAGCTGTCCAACCAGGAACTCGGCAACCTGCGCCAGCCGGAGAGCGAGGGCGAGACGGGCAAGCGGGACTCGCGCGACTTCGCGATGTGGAAGGCCGCCAAGCCCGGCGAGCCGTCCTGGGAGACCCCCTGGGGCCGCGGCCGTCCCGGCTGGCACCTGGAGTGCTCCGCGATGGCCCACAAGTACCTGGGCACCGCCTTCGACATCCACGGCGGCGGCATCGACCTGATCTTCCCGCACCACGAGAACGAGATCGCCCAGGCCAAGGCCTTCGGCGACGACTTCGCGCGGTACTGGGTGCACAACGCCTGGGTCACGATGAGCGGCGAGAAGATGAGCAAGTCGCTCGGCAACTCGGTCCTCGTCGCCGAGATGACCAAGCGCTGGCGGCCCATCGTGCTGCGCTACTACCTCGGCACCCCGCACTACCGCTCGATGATCGAGTACAGCGAGGAGTCGCTGCGCGAGGCCGAGTCGGCGTTCGCGCGCATCGAGGGCTTCGTGCAGCGGGTCGTCGAGCTGGCGGGCCCCGTCGAGCCCGCCGCCGAGGTGCCGCCCGCCTTCGCCGAGGCGATGGACGACGACATGGGCGTCCCGCAGGCGCTGGCGATCGTCCACACCACCGTCCGGCAGGGCAACTCGGCGCTCAGCGCGGACGACAAGGACAGCGCCGCCGCCCGCCTCGCCGAGGTGCGCGCGATGCTCGGCGTCCTGGGCCTGGACCCGCTGGACCCGCACTGGACCGGCGGCGGCCGCGGCGAGGACCTGCACGGGGTCGTGGACTCCCTCGTCCGGCTGGTGCTGGAGCAGCGGGAGTCGGCCCGGGGCCGCAAGGACTACGCGACCGCCGACGCCATCCGCGACCGGCTCCAGCAGTCCGGGCTGGAGATCGAGGACACCCCCTCGGGCCCGCGCTGGACGCTCGGCTCCCGGTAGCCGGGCGCCCGCGTCATCATTGACAGCACACACGTACGTTCACGCAGTAGCAGCAACAACAGCAGGAAACAGGTGACCCATGGCCGGCAACAGCCAGCGCAGGAACCGCCGCACGTCCAACAAGAAGGGCGCCACGGTCGGCAGCGGCGGGCAGCGGCGCAGGGGCCTGGAGGGCAAGGGCCCCACCCCGCCCGCGGAGGCGCGCAAGGGGCACGCCAAGCAGCGTGCCGCCAACGCCAAGGTGAAGCGCGCCGCGTCCACGCAGTCGCGCCGCCCCTCGGGCCGGGGCTCCAAGTCGACCTCGGAGCTGGTGGCCGGGCGCAACCCGGTGGTGGAGGCGCTGCGCGCCGAGATCCCCGCCTCGGCGGTCTACGTCCAGCAGTTCATCGACAACGACGAGCGCGTGCGCGAGGCGATCAAGCTCGCCACCGACCGCGGCATCCCGCTGATGGAGGCCCCGCGCCCCGAGCTGGACCGGATCACCAACGGCCTCAACCACCAGGGCCTGGTGCTGCAGATCCCGCCGTACGAGTACGCACACCCAGAGGACCTCGCCGCCGCGGCCTTCGACGCGGGAGAGGACCCGCTGATCATGGCGCTGGACGGGGTCACCGACCCGCGCAACCTCGGTGCCGTCGTCCGTTCCGTCGCCGCCTTCGGCGGCCACGGGGTGGTCGTGCCCGAGCGTCGCGCCGCGGGGATGACCGCAGGTGCCTGGAAGACCTCGGCCGGCACCGCCGCCCAGGTGCGGGTGGCCCGCGCCACCAACCTCACCCGGACGCTGGAGGCCTACCAGAAGGCGGGCCTCACGGTCGTCGGCCTGGCCGCCGACGGCGAGGTCGAGCTGCAGGACCTCGAGGCGCTGGCCGGACCGGTCGTCGTCGTCGCGGGCTCGGAGGGCAAGGGCCTGTCCCGGCTCGTCGGGGAAACCTGCGACCTGCGGGTGCGCATCCCGATGCCCGGCGGCGCCGAGTCGCTGAACGCCGGCGTGGCGGCGGGCATCGTGCTCTACGAGGCGTCGCGCCGCCGGGCCTGAACCGGGGGGCCCACCCCCGGACGCGTCCCGGAACGCCTGCCGGTGACAACCCCCGATTGACGGGCCTCGGACACAACGGGGCCCGTCGCACAGTGTCCTTATCGGGTGTCACTCGGTTAGATGAGCGTGGACACCAGAACACCCCGCACTCCTCCGGGGGGACGGTCGTCGTCGATCGCCGACGAGCCTGTGCTCAACATGCTCAAGGTCTCCTCCGACCCGGCCCAGGTCATCGTCAACCACGCCAGTTTCCGCGTGCAGCTCGGCGCGACGTCGGGCGGTGCCCTGACGAGGACCCAGCGCGTCCCCGTCATCCCGACCTCCGTCCGCCCCTCCGCCGCCGCGCAGCGGCGTGGTGCGCCCCTGGTGTGGTCCGGGCGCAGCGAACCCGGCGACGCCGCCGCCACCCAGCTGCTCGCCGCCGTGCGCCACGGCCGGACGGACGGCCCGGACCTCGGCGCCGCGACGCAGGTGCTGCCGCGGATCGAGGAGCCGCCGCAGCCCGTCGTCGGCCCGCCGCGCCGGCCGCCGGGGCCCCGCGAGAGGCTCGGCGGTCTGCGCCCCCCGCGCCGTGCCCACGACGATCACCTCGACCCCGAGGACACCAACGAGTTCGCGTACCCCGGGTCCCCCGCCGACGAGGACCCCGGCTTCGAGCGGTACGACGAGCCCGGCGAGGAGTACGGCCGCGGCCGCGACCGGGAGCGCGCCGATCACATCCGGCACGCCTACTACCCCGGCCGCCGGATGAACCTCGGCATCGTCCTGCTGCCGCTGCGCATCTTCCTCGGTTTCATCTCCATCTACGCCGGCATGGGCAAGCTCTGCGACCCGGTCTACTTCGACGGCGGCAAGCGCGGTTCGATGGTCACCTGGCTCGCCTCGCTCCACCCGTGGGGCCTGGCGGAGCCGTTGCGCGACCTCGCCCTCGCGCACCCCATCGGCGCCGGGCTGACGATCGCCTTCCTGCAGGTCATCGCCGGTGTGCTTACGGTCTTCGGGCTGTGGCAGCGGTTCGCGGCGTCGATCGGCGCCCTGCTGTCGGTGGCGCTGCTGGTGACGGTGAGCTGGCGGACCGTCCCGGTGTACGACACCCCCGACATCATCCTGCTGGCCGCCTGGAGCCCCCTGGTCATCGCCGGGGCGCCGGTCTACTCCGCCGACGGGCGCCTGGCGAGCGAGGCCTGGCGCAAGCTCGGCCCGCGCGCCCCGCTCGGGCAGTTGCGGCGCCGGGTGCTGCGTCGAGGCGCGGTCCTGGCCACGGTGCTGGCCGGGATCTCGCTCGTGGTCGGGGCCACCCTGGGCACCGCCGTACGGTCCACGAGCCCACGGACCCACCTTCCCGCCCCGACCGACCTGCCCACCAACAACCTCGAGGGCTCCCCGCTGCCCGAGGTGCCCGGGAAGAAGTCCGCCCGGCCCTCCACATCCCCCTCGGCGGGCCGCTCCGGCGGACCCTCGTCCTCTCCGTCCGCCTCGCCGTCCGCGCCGGGGGCGAGGTCCTCGGCGCCGAACGTCAGGCAGTCGCGTCCCGGGTCGTCCGCGACCGGCACCGGCGGCGGCAGCGGCAGCGGTGGCGGAGGCACCGGCGGCAGGCCGCCCGCGCAGACCGTACCGTCCGTCCCGTCCCGTCCCACGGTGCCCAGCAACCCGCCCACGCAGGGCGGCAGCGGCGGCGGCAGCGGCGGCGGTTCCTCCGACGGCGGCGGCGCGCTCGGCGGCCTGCTGGGCAGCGGGGAGACCTCCGGATGGCTGCTCGGCGCCCCGGCGCGGCACGGTGCGGGGAACGTCGCGTAACGCCCCCCACGGCACGCGGGAAGAGGCGGCCGGAGGTTCACTTCTCCGGCCGCCTTCTCGTGCGTGTGGCGCCTGCTGGGCCCCGTCCTGTGCCCCTACCGCCGGTGCTCAGGGACGGCCGGCGAGTTCCCGCGCGGCCTCGGTCAGGTCCTTGGCGGTGTCGATGGCCCGCCAGTACGCGCCCTGGGGGAGCGGGAAGCCCGCGAGCCGCCGCTCCCGGGCGAGTCGGGGGAACGTGGTGCGCTCGTGGTCCCCGCGTTCCGGGAGCAGCCCGGTGAACTCGGGCGAGAAGACGTAGACGCCCGCGTTGATGAGGAACGGCGAGGGCGGCGCCTCGATGAAGTCCAGGACGTGGCCGAACTCGTCGGTCTCCACGGCGCCCCAGGGGATGCGCGGACGGGCCAGCGCCAGGGTGGCGACCGCGGCCCGTTCGATGTGGAAGGCGGCCATCTCCCGCAGTGAGAACCGCGTCCAGATGTCGCCGTTGGTGGCGTACCAGGCCTCCTGCGGGCGGGGCAGGGAGGCGGCGGCGTACCGCAGGCCGCCCCCGCGGCCGAGCGGTTCGCGCTCGACGACCGTGGTCACCCGCAGCGGCAGGTCGGCCGCCGCGCCGGCGAGCCACTCCTGGAGGACCTCAGCGAGATGGCCGCACGAGATCACGGCGTCGGTGACGCCCTCGGCGGCCAGCCAGGCGAGTTGATGGCCGATGATCGGGACCCCGGTTCCCGGGATCTCGATCATCGGCTTGGGGCGGGTGTCGGTATACGGCCTGAGGCGGGAGCCCTGTCCTCCGGCGAGGAGGACGGCCTGGGTCACCGCCGGGGAGGTCGCGGGCGTGCCGGTCATGGGCGCACCCTACGCGACCCGCGCGACGGGTCATCCGACCGAGGCCACACCCGTCGCGAAGGCGGTGTCGCAGACCGGCCGTGACCAGGCCTGGGCGCGGTGCACCGAGCCGTACTTGGCCACCGCGGCACGACCCAGGGACCGGGAGATGGAGCCGCAGTACCGCGCCAGCGACGGGCGTTCCGCCATCTCGCGCTGCAGGTGCGTCAGGGCGGTGCCGGGGTTCTTCTTCCGCAGTTCGCCCAGGAGTTCGCGGCGGAGAACCTCCTGCGGGGCCGACCTCTGCGACGCCGCCTTCTTCTGGTGCGCGGCGGTGAGGACTTGGGCCTCGGACGCCGAAGTCGCCCACGGGACGCGGGTGACGGCGAGGGTGCCGGAGAGCACGAGGACGACCGGGAGGACGAGGGCGAGTGACTTGCCGATGTGGCGGGCTACCTGGTTCACGGCAGCGATGGTAGCGAGGAGTGATGATTTGGCGACATTTAGTCACTCTGATGGGTGATCAATGGCGCTTGATCGACTGCGAGCGTATTGACGAACATGGTCGAAACGCTGCCGTATGGCCGCGAACGCCGGGTGTGTACGCGCCCCGGAACGGCCATGGCCCGGCCCCCCTTGCGCGGGGGCCGGGCCACATGGGTCCTCAGCGGTGGGGCGACCGTACGGTCACCGTCCAGGCGCTCAGTCGCTCAGGCGCTCACCGGTGGAGGTGGAGAAGACGTGGGTCTCGCCGGCGTGCGGCAGGACGTGCAGCACGGAGCCCTTCTCCGGCACCTGGCGGCCGTTGACCCGGATGACCAGGTCCTTGTGCTCGCCGCCGACCTGGGCCGAGCCGTAGACGAAACCGTCCGCGCCCAGCTCCTCGACGACGTTCACCGTCACGGCCAGACCGGCCGGCGCGTCCTTCGACAGCGCGGCGTCGTCGCCGCTGACGATGTCGAAGTGCTCCGGACGGACGCCGACGGTGACCGTGCGGTCGCCCTTGTCCGCCGCGGCCTGCACCGCGTCGCGCGCGACCGGCACCACGGCGCTGCCGAACTTCACGCCGCCGTCGGTGATCGGCACCTCGACCAGGTTCATCGCCGGGGAGCCGATGAAGCCCGCGACGAAGAGGTTGGCCGGCCGGTCGTACATGTTCCGCGGGGTGTCGACCTGCTGCAGCAGACCGTCCTTGAGGACCGCCACGCGGTCGCCCATGGTCATGGCCTCGGTCTGGTCGTGGGTGACGTAGACCGTGGTGACGCCGAGGCGGCGCTGCAGCGAGGCGATCTGGGTCCGGGTCTGGACGCGGAGCTTGGCGTCCAGGTTGGACAGCGGCTCGTCCATGAGGAAGACCTGCGGCTCACGGACGATCGCGCGGCCCATCGCCACACGCTGGCGCTGACCACCGGAGAGCGCCTTCGGCTTGCGGCTCAGGTACTCGCTCAGGTCCAGGATCTTGGCGGCCTCCTCGACCCGCTTGCGGATCTCGGCCTTGTTGACGCCCGCGATCTTCAGGGCGAAGCCCATGTTGTCCGCGACGGACATGTGCGGGTAGAGCGCGTAGTTCTGGAACACCATGGCGATGTCCCGGTCCTTGGGCGGCAGGTGGGTGACGTCCCGGTCGCCGATCCGGATGGCGCCGGCGTTGACGTCCTCCAGGCCGGCCAGCATGCGGAGCGAGGTCGACTTGCCGCAGCCCGACGGGCCGACGAGGACGAGGAACTCGCCGTCCGCGATGTCGATCTCAAGGCCGTCGACGGCGGGGCGCTCGGACCCGGGGTAGATCCGGGTCGCCTTGTCGAAAGTGACAGTAGCCATGGTGCAGTGGTCCCTTCACCGGCAGGAACGTGCCGGACGATCCGAGTAAAGGTAAAAGGTCTAGTCCACAGGGTGCGGACCTTCCGTGACGGTACCTGGCCCGCCCCGCTTTGTCAGTACCCGCCCGGTCCCTTTTCCCGGACCCCCACCTGCCCCCGCCTGGGTACACTTCTCGTGGCTCCACCCGCCGCCCGGGCACCCGGGAGCGGGGACGGTGCCGTGCCGCCTTAGCTCAGCTGGTAGAGCACCGCTCTTGTAAAGCGAAGGTCGTCGGTTCGAACCCGACAGGCGGCTCTTTCCACGACCTGCGACAACGCCTCCCGTGACGGATATCACGAGAGGCGTTGACGGCAGATTGTGACGGCAGTCACCGCTAATCCAGGGTGCAGGCGACTCGGTCCGACCCCCGCAAGGGGCCGGCGCTTTCAGTGCACCCGTCTAGATTCACCTCGTGACTGAACCTTCCTACCTTGCCGCGGTCCGGGAGTCGTACGACACCGTGGCCGACGACTACGTCGCCCTCGTCAAGACCCCCTCTGAGCTGGACCCCTTGTCACGCTCGATGCTGACCGCCTTCGCCGAGCTGGTGGTGACATCCGACCGAGGACCGGTCGCTGACCTGGGCTGCGGACCTGGAAGAGTGACGGCGCACATGGCCGGACTCGGGGTTTCTGCGTTCGGCATCGATGTGTCCCCAAAGATGATCGAACTGGCCCGAAGTACCTATCCGGACCTGCGCTTCTCCGTGGGCTCCATGACCGCGCTGGAGATCGAAGACGACACGCTCGGCGGCATCCTGGCGTACTACTCGACCCACCACACACCTCCGGAGCTGCTGCCGATCGTGTTCGCCGAGTTCCACCGCACCCTGGCACCCGGCGGACATCTCCTCCTCGCTGGCCACGTTGGCACCGGTGCGCACCGCCGTCCGACACACGGCTATGGCGGCCACCCCGTGTCCTACACGTCGTATCGGCTACCCACACACCAGCTCGCTGGGCTGCTGAACCAGGCCGGATTCACCATCACCGCTCAGCTGGTGCAGGAGCCCGACGAGAAAGGGAACTGGAAGTTCGCCAATTTCCTGGCCTGCAAGCCGACTACCGATGAGCCAGCTTGACTTCCTGGCCCCCTGAGATGTCTAACGGCGCCGTTTGAGCAGCCGGTCCATGTGACTCATCGCCTCCCGACGGCTGCCGTGACTGACGTGCGTGTACACGTTCATCGTGACCGCGATCTGTGAGTGCCCCAGGATCTCCATGACGGTGCGCGGTGCCACGCCAGCCGCGAATAGCAGCGATGCACAGCCGTGCCGAGTGTCGTGAAGACGGACCTGCGGCAGCCCTGCGGCCCGACGATGCCTCCGGCGGGGGCGCTCAGGCTCCGGGGATGACCTCAACCCGTTGGCGACCGTGCGTTCACACGTTGACCCCCTGACCCACGCCCGCTCCACGGGAGTGCGGGCCGACGGCAGACGGGATGGGAGCTGGGGAGGGTGACGGTGCAGTCCCGCTGTAGCGTGGCCGCATGGATGGACCCCGGATCAAGGTGTACGGCTCAGCAACCGAAATCACCGTTGCGGCCAATGCCGCGGGGTTGCGGGACTTGGCTGAGCGGCTGATGGGTCTCGCCGATCCCGAACTCAAGGACGGGTATCACGAGCATCTTGAGGGCGGCATCAATCTCGAAGAGGGCTCGGTCAGTCTGGTCCTTGCCCGAGACGAAACGCTGTAGAGCCCCTACCCCATCACCGACCCGGGGAAGTCACCGACAGTGACCCACCGAGGTCAGTATCTTGTGCCGGCCGCCCCAGCAGTGCGCACCGTGCCGACCTCCTCGAAGGCGGCCGGATTGAAGGTGATGTCCTGCCGGCAAACTGCGCCCCTGCCTGAGCCATCACGGGTCGGGCACATGCGTTGAGGGTCAGGACGGAGGCTGGTCGGCAACGAACGTGCCGATACCGGCCTCGCCGCGCAGCCAGCCCTCGTTCCGCAGGAACGCGAGCGCCTTCTGGCTCGTCGACGTCGCGATGCCCAACTCCGTTGCGAGCTCAAGGGTGGACGGGACACGACTGCCCGGCGGATACGTGCCGTCCTTGATGCGGTCGATGACGATCGCGACGACCTGCTTCCACACCGCCCGTGTGCGATCAAGGTCCGGTCCCATGGTGGCGACCGTAGGTTCCCGCGCCATGCCGCGCGACCGCAGTAACCCTCGGCAAGGTGCAGTAAGGCGCGGTAAGGTCGAATCACGTAAAAGCCCCCGGCAGCCGCCGTTAACGGCCCCGAGGGCATGGCCGACCGGGAAGAGGTCGACATGGCTCACGCTACCGCCCAGCACGCCCGCCGAGTAGCCGCACAACTGCGACGGCTTGAAGGCGCCGCACACGACGCTCACCGCGCCTATCTGGACCACCTCCAGGCCTGCCCCTGCTGCGAGTACGGGCAGACCCGCTGCAGCGCCGCAGAAGCCCTGTGGACCGCCTACACGCACGCACGGGGCGGTGCCCGATGAACTTCGGCGACATCCCCCTGCGCGGCTCCGGGATCTGCTTCCGCTGCCAGCGCCACACCAACGACGGCCTGGTCCACATCATCGAGGGCCTTTCCGGCCCTGGCGGCCGGGTCGTGTACTGCGCTGACCGCAAGGCCTGCGACCAACGCCGGGCCGACTGAGACTGCCGCCGGCCTCCGACGGCGGGCACCACGGGAGGCCGATGGTAGGAGTTCCCACCGCACCCCCAGCGGTGGGGGCTCACCCATGTCTCAGGCCTGGTCCGCGCCAAGGCCGGAGTGAGATCATTCACCGATGTCAGCAGCTCGCTGGATCGGCACGGTTACGTACTCTGCCTTTGGAATTCTCGGTCTCGCGGTGGCGGTCGCCTCCGTAAAGCGACGCCTCTGGCTCTGTGCCACTCGGGACCTGCTTGGCTTGGCAGGTGCGGCCTGCATGGCCGCCAGCAATAGGGACCATGGGAGCCCTGGCACACTTGCCGCGACCATTCTCTTCGTGGCGGCCTGCGGTCTCACGCTGTATCTGCGACGAGCCGACTGCCACCCCACAGGCTGATCATCTGTCCCCGCAGAGGCGGACGCGTCCGCAGCAAACGGTGAGGGCCGACGCTCGCCACAAGCGCCGGCCCTCTGCTCTCCGCACCCGAGAAGCCGATGAGGGAGGGAGCCTCGGGGATGGGTGCCACGGGTGACATCGGGGGAGTAGTGCGGGAGACATGAGTGCCGGTCAGGCCGCAGGTGGATCCCCTCGGCTGCGTGAGCGATGCGTGAACGGAGGTCCCGAGGCAGGCCGGAGCAGCTGGAGCGGGCCAGGGTTTTTCAGCCCGGCGGCCAGGCACTTTCAGGACCTGCCAGAGTGGCCGGAGTCCGTTGGAGCAGAACGCATTCTTGTAAGGCGAAGCCGACCGGGCCGACAGACTCACGGCGTGTGTCCGTCACGTGCGAGCGGATGGCTCCGGATGCGATCCGGTTACGGCAGTAACGATCCGACCACGCGCCCCAGTCTCTCGCCCGGTGTCGGCTCAAACCCCACATCGGGGCACGCCCCGACCGCGGACGCCGCGTAACGAGTCGCCCGTTGGCGCGGAACGGGTGGGCATACGACTGGGCTGCCCGCCCGCTCTACCGGGCGGCCGAGTCGGGGAAGGCGATGCTAATGGCGCTGAGGGCGGCTGCCGCAAGGCCCAGGGCATGAATCGATCACCATGGTGACGTCGCACCGAGGCGCGGTCAGGGCGCGAGGTGGCGCCCGGTCAGAGCCGCAGGACGACCACGGCCGTGTCGTCGGTGGACAGGCCGAGCCGCATCAATTCGTCCGCCAGATCCTCCACGGGCAGGGCGCAGTGCTCGGCAAGCCCGTCGGTGAGGCGGCGCAGACCTACGTCGATGTCCTCCCCGCGGCGTTCGACCAGGCCGTCGGTGTACAGAACGAGCGTGGCCCCCGCGCTGTAGCGAAACGCCCGACGGCGAACGCCCGACGGAAAACTGTGCTCGCGGGATCAGATATCTGCTGCCGCGACGTAAGAAATCGACGCGGCGCGCGATGCGTATTCCTGTGACGACAGGCGGCACAGGAATTATCGCCGCGCAGCGGCGGGGTCGGCGTGCTAGTGTCGTCATCAGTTGCAGTTGTGGTTGCCAGAAGAGTTTTCCGACGGCCGATCATCACGGCGACACGGAATGCGTACAACGCGCATTCCTGACACCGTCTCCGAAGGAGAAGTAAAATGGCAACCGGCACTGTGAAGTGGTTCAACGCGGAAAAGGGATTCGGCTTCATCGAGCAGGACGGCGGCGGCGCCGACGTCTTCGCCCACTACTCGAACATCGCCGCCCAGGGCTTCCGCGAGCTGCAGGAGGGCCAGAAGGTGTCGTTCGACATCGCGCAGGGCCAGAAGGGCCCGACCGCCGAGAACATCGTCCCGGCCTGACGCTCTGACGCATGCTTCGCAGCCGGAACCCGCACCTTGGGGTGCGGGTTCCGGCTCGCTCTGTTTCCAGGGCCGTCCGGCTCTGTCGTTTTCGGCCCGTTCTCGCGACTCTCTGCGCCGCTCATTCTGCTGCGGAAATTCCTTGACACGTGCCCGCATCAAGGAAGGTTCGCATGAACCGGAATCGCACAGGTGTCACTCGCGCGCGCGCCGTTCGTACGTATGACCGTTTTGGAGGCCACTCCGGCGGTCGTGGGCAGCGGCAGCCGGCGGGAGGCGAGTTCGCGCCTCCGAAGACCATCACGCGCGGGTTGCCCGCTGCCGAGTCGTTCGCCGATCTCGATATGCCGGCGCCGTTGCTGGCCACGCTGGGCCATGAGGGGCTGACCGTACCGTTCCCCATCCAGGCGGCGACCCTGCCGAACTCGCTGGCCGGCCGGGACGTGCTCGGTCGCGGCCGCACCGGGTCGGGAAAGACCCTCGCCTTCGGCCTCGCCGTACTGGCCCGTACGGCGGGCCGGCGCGCCGAACCGCGCAGGCCACTGGCTCTGATCCTGGTCCCCACCCGTGAGCTGGCCCAGCAGGTCACCGACGCGCTCGCTCCCTACGCCCGCTCCGTGGGCCTGCGACTGGCGACCGTCGTCGGCGGGATGTCCATCGGCAGGCAGGCCGGTGCGCTGCGGGCCGGCGCCGAGGTGGTCGTCGCGACGCCGGGCCGGCTCAAGGACCTCATCGACCGGGGCGACTGCCGACTCTCCGATGTCGCCGTCACGGTGCTCGACGAGGCCGACCAGATGGCCGACATGGGCTTCATGCCGCAGGTCACCGCCCTGCTCGACCAGGTGCGCGCCGAAGGCCAGCGGATGTTGTTCTCGGCCACCCTGGACCGCAACGTCGACCTGCTGGTGCGCCGATACCTGACCGACCCGGTCGTTCACTCCGTCGATCCGTCCGCCGGTGCCGTCACCACGATGGAGCACCACGTACTGCACGTGCACGACGCGGACAAGCACCGCACGACCACCGAGATCGCGGCTCGTGACGGCCGGGTCATCATGTTCCTGGACACCAAGCACGCCGTGGACCGGCTGACCGAGCACCTCCTGAACAGCGGTGTCCGCGCCGCGGCCCTGCACGGTGGCCGGTCCCAGCCACAGCGCACACGGACCCTCGCGCAGTTCAAGGACGGTCACGTCACCGTCCTGGTGGCGACCAACGTCGCGGCCCGCGGCATCCATGTCGACAGTCTCGACCTGGTCGTCAACGTGGATCCGCCCGGTGACCACAAGGACTATCTGCACCGGGGCGGCCGTACGGCGCGCGCCGGGGAGTCCGGCAGCGTCGTCACCCTGGTGACCCCCGCCCAGCGCCGGGGCATGACCCGGCTGATGGCCTCGGCCGGCATCACCCCGCAGGTCACCCCGGTCCGCTCGGGTGAGGCGGAGCTGAGCCGCATCACAGGTGCCCAGGCACCCTCCGGCATTCCGGTGGTCATCACCGAGCCTGTCGTGGAACGCCCCCGCCGTGCGTCCTCGCCGTCGCGGGGCCACCGGGGACGTGCGGCGATGCGCGGCAGGACACAGCGGCGGCCCGGGAGCGGTTCGGCCGCCTGAGCCCGCGCGGTGCCCCGCCCGTCGACTGGACGGTGCGACCAAGGGGCGCAGGACCGAGCCGTCCATCCGTACCGAAGGAGACACCTTTGACGCCAGCGCGGACGCAACACCGCATGCCGGATCCCGCCCCCGCCCTCGTCGTCGACGTCGCCGAGGGGCAGGGCCCGCGCGTGTGCGACGACATGACCGTCGAGGTCGCTCTGGCCGTCATGGCGGGTGCCCGGGTCGACCACCTGACCGTGTGTGACGGTGACGACCAGAGCACGGGCCTGGTCACAGCGGTCCGGCTGGCCGCTCTTCGCGGCAGTGCCGCGTACACGGACCGGACACGTCTGCGGGACGTCCTCGACGGGTCCTCGTCCTCGTACGGCGCCCGCCCCGGTGCCCGTGAGTCCGGCCGGCTCCCGGGCGTACTCACCGGCGACCTGTCCGGCGCCCGGGGGTCCTCGCCCTCTCGCGCTGAGCAGCCGGGCCCCTCGAAGCCCGATCTCGTTGTCCGGCGACTTCTCCCCTGAGAGGCATCATGCGCTGCGTCATCGCCCGGTACTCGTTCGACCTGACCAGGAACGGGGTGCTGGCCTCGATGAAGGGTGTCAGGCCCGAGGCCGTCACGGCCCAGTCCGTGACCATCGGCCGGCGCCGCTACCCCGTCAGTCAGGTGGGCCGGGTCATCACGCGACAGGACCCTCGTGACTTCACCGTCGGCGAAGTCATCAGGGCCATGACGCGCCTGGGCTTCACCTGCCACGACCGCCCGCAGGCCGCGCCTTCGGAGGCGTCCGGTACTGCTGCGCTCCATGGCGCGTCCGCACCGCTCGACGGCACCGGCACGGGTCCTGTGCCCGTGTGAGACCGGCGGAGACCGCTTGATGGATCCCGATGGGGGCCCTGCCGACATACATCGGCAGGGCCCCCATCGCTGTGCCGTCGTCCGCCCGTGAGCCGCGGGCCCGGCAGCGGAAACGAGGGCGGCGTCTCACCGGTCGGAATAGCTGAGATCGCCGACGGTCCATGCGCTGACGTCCTTGATCGCGACCCGGTACATCCCGCCCGTCTCCGGGAGGCCGAGGCTGCCCTGCAGGATGCGGGCGAGATGGAAGTGCAGATGTGTGGGCTCGCCGGGATCGGTCCGGTCGCCTCGCGGACTGCGGGCGAAGACGTCCGAGAACGGGCCCAGGCGATCCGAGTCCTTCAGGACGTCCGCCACCCGCTCACGCCACATGGCCTCCGGAGCCAGCCGGCCGGTGATGACGGCACCGCCGACGACCACCGTCAGTGACATCTGATTGCTTCGCTCGGATTCCACCGCGGCGGAGATGGCGACGAGCAGCTCATCAGGGTTCGACATGGCTGTAGAGCTTATGCGGCCCGTCCGCCGACGGCCCAGCGCCTTCCCGCTGAAGCAATGAAATCTACCGTTGTCGATGTAGACATTCGTTTCCGACGTGGGTACGGTTCTTCCCGTAGACAAGGTCGAATGAGACTCGCCAGACATGAACTGGCGGGTCCCCGAAGCGGAGCCCGCAGGTCGGTGCGGCTCTCGAGCCCCGAAGCCGGCAGGTTGCAGGAAGGCGACGGGGCTGAGGGCCGCACCGGGCGGCTCGCAGGTCAAGGAGCTGCCGACAGCAGTACCGGTTCGTTCAGTGGTAGGTGCCGAGAGGAACGGAGAAGCAGACGCCATCAGGACCGCCCGGCCCGAGGGCACTCGGCCCGGGTACCGCAAGACACCGGATTGGATGGTGGTCCCCGGTCAGGCAGCTACGATCCCCCGTTTCGCCCGGCAGGGCCGGGTAGCGGGAAGGCCGGCTCGGCGACAGGGCCGACAGATGGTGTTCAATTTCCTTCGGGGCCCCGGTGCCGTACGGCACCAGGGGCCCCTCGACGCGTTGCACAGCGAGGTGACATGACATCGGACAACCCACTGAACGATCGTCTGGACGACGATGACTATCCCGCATACACCATGGGCCGGGCGGCCGAGATGCTCGGCGCCACCCCGGCCTTCCTGCGCGCCCTCGGCGAGGCCCGTCTGATCACTCCGCTTCGCTCGGAGGGTGGACATCGCCGGTACTCCCGCTACCAACTGCGGATCGCCGCTCGCGCCCGGGAGCTCGTCGACAAGGGGACCCCGATCGAGGCCGCGTGCCGGATCGTCATCCTCGAGGACCAGCTCGAGGAAGCGCAGCGCATCAACGCGGAGTACCGCCGGGCCGCAGGGGAATCGGCGGGCAGGCCCGGGTCCGTCGCCGGCTGACGAACGCGCGGGCACATCCGGGACGCCGTCCCGCGACCGAGGGCCCCGTTCTTCCCGACCGCCTCTCCCGACCGCCCGGTGCGCCCCCGGAGGCCGAGTCCGACGCCGTGTGTGCGGGCTGGTGCCTCGTCGGTCCGATACGGCGCCGCGTCACCGAGGACGGCCGCGCAGTGCCCGGGCGGGTGCCGACGCTGCGGGGGCCTCGGCCCCGACCGCCGGCGACCCCCCTGACCCGGTCAGCGGAAGTCCGCGGCGCAGCCACCCGGAGGCCTGGCCGCCCGGCGACAACACCCGCCGTTCGACGGACGGTGCCGGCCCGCCGCTTTCCGTCCTGCGCGCGCATCGCGCGACCCCGGTCCGCTCCATCGGTGCCTCCGCGCCCGCGTTCGGGTCACGATGCTCGTCACGCCGAGATGCGCGGGGAACCCGCGGCGCGGGAGCGCTACGAGGCCGGTCCGCGGAACAGCCGGGCGCGTGCTCGCACGACCGCGCGCGGACCGGGGGGCCGCTCACTTCGGGCCGGGCGCCGGCGTGGTGGCCGGCGGCGCGTGGGCGCGTTCGCCGGCCCGCTCGCCGGCGCGCTGGTCGTCGGGGTCTCGTCCAGGTCGTCGCCACGGTCTTCCCGGGGGCCCTCGGAGTCGTGCTGCTGGGGGGAGGACGTCGCCGCGCGGACGCGGCCGACGGCGCCCACCCGCTTCGCGTTCGGGTGGGGCCGACGGCTGAGGGCCCGCGGAGGGGTGCCCGCCCCGCACGGGCACCCCTCGCGGGTCAGCGCACGGTGACCTGGGCCGTGCCCGTGACGCCGCCGCTGGTCACCGTGACGGTCGCGGTGCCGGGGCGGTGGGCGGTCAGGGCGCCGGTGGACGGGTCCACCGAGGCGACCTCGGGGTTGCTCGAGGTCCAGACGTGGGACGCGGGGTCCGCGATCGGGATGCTGAGCGGTGCGATGTTGTCACCGGCGATCTGATCGCCGGTGGCGGTCAGGGTGACGCGGTCGCCCCGGGCGATCGGGTCCTTGGGGCCGGTGACCTTGATCGCCGCCAGGGCGGGCTCGACGGTGAACTGGAGGTCGCCGTCGGAGCCGATCCGGATCAGCCCGAAGTGGTAGAAGCCGCCTTGGTCCGCCGGGGCGTACGCGGGCATGCCGAGGTCGGCGAAGGTGAACTGCGGGATACCGCCCTCGGCGGTGGTGACGCTCTCGCCCTCGGGGTTGAGGATCTGCTCGGCGAAGCCCCGCGCATGGCCGTACATCATGATCACGTGCTGCTTCGGGTGCGTCTGCTGGTAGCACTGCACCAGCCGCAGGTACATCCGCGCCTCCCAGCGGTCCGTGAACTGGCTGTTCGCGGCCGGGTGCGGGTCGTAGGCGGGCATGTGGGTGATGACCAGCACGTCCTTGGCCGTGGTGTCCGTCAACTGCCGGACCAGCCACGGGTACTGCACGCCCTCGGGGTTCTGGAACGGGTCCGAGGACTGCAGGCTGCCGTGCGAGTTGTCGGTGACGATCATCCGCGCCGCGCCCTGGCTGTACGCGTAGTGCGTCTCGCCGAACGTGTCGCTGTAGTTGCCGTCCTCGGAGTCGGCGCCCTGGGTGATCTCGTGGTTGCCGACGATGTCGCGCTCGGGGATGCCGAGGGCGTCCATCTTCGACTTCGCGTACCGCAGGTCCGGGAGCTTGCCGTCGTCCGCCATGTCCCCGAGGAACTGCGCGGCGTCCGGCCGGCCTTGCGGGGTGAGGGCGGGCAGCCGTCCGGCGATGGAGTCCATCACGTTGCTGCTGACCGAACCGGGGTCGGAGGCGAGCAGGTGCGCGTCGTCGCCGGCGAGGAGGGTGGTGCCCTTCCTGGCGAAGTCGGCGGAGTCCTCCTCGTACGACAGCCACTTCGGGTTGTCCGGGATAGCGTGGTACTCCGGCTCCACGACCGGCCGCGGCGAGTACAGCGCCTGCAGCCCGGCGACGTTGAGGGAGCCGCTGTAGGCGGTGCTCGGGCTGATCGCGAGGAAGTCGACGAAGCTGATCGTCAGCGGGAACTGCATACCGGCGGGCAGCTGGGCGACGGCCAGGTGCCAGTCCTTCCACGTGACGAAGGTCGGGTACAGCGTCGTGGACGTGCCGTTGACGCCGATGTACTTCTCGGCGAGCTCGATGCCGTTGCCGTCGCCCTTGATCCACACCCCGATGCCGGTGGGCACCTGGCCGTTGTTCGTGTCGGTCTTCAGGGTGACGCGCGGGGACAGCACCAGCTGCTTGACGCCGGAGCCGGCCGGCATCGAGTAGTCCAGCCGCAGCGACCCGGACTCGGTGGAGCCGGGCGGGACGACGCCGGGATCGGCGGCGAGGGTGGCGGTGTTGCCGGTGGTGTTGTTGCTGAGCCGCCAGGTGTCGAGGCTGGTCATCGGGTCGATGACCTTGCTGACGCTGCCGACGGCGATCGATGTGGTGGCGGTGGCGCCGGCGACCTTCGCGGTCACCTCGGCGAGGCCGCCGTGGTCGGCGTCGGCGGTGAACAGGCCGTGCGCGTCGACGGTGCCCAGGTCCTGCGGGGTGACCTGCCAGGTGGCCGCCTCCGCGGGGATCTGTACCCGGTCGCCGCCCTTGACGGTGCCGGTGAGGGTGAGTTGCTGGGTGGCGCCGTTGTCGAGGTCGGCCTTGTCCGGGTCGACCGTGAGGCTCTCCAGCCGGCTCACGACCTCGAGCTTCGCCGAGGTGGAGGCCTTGCCGTCGGACGCGATGATGCGGCCGGTGCCCGCGCGGTGCGGGGTGAGCCTGCCGTTCTCGTACGACGCGAGGGAGGAGGGCACGACCCGGACGTCGATCCGGCCGGCGGCCGGGTTGGCGTACCGGTCGACGGCGTGGACCGGGAGGGGGACGGAGCCGCCGGCGACCGTGGTGACCTGTTCCCCGTCGTTCACCACGACCTTGACGGCCGGTTCGGCCTCCTTGGCGGTGGAGTAGAAGAAGATGCCGTTGGCGACCGGGCGCTCGGTGTTGCCGGGCTGGTCGGAGGGCGTGTTGACGATCTCGGCCTGAGCGGCGCCGGGGGCGCGGCTGACCATGCCGGTGGACCCGCCGCCGTCGAAGAGCATGGCGTTGTAGGCGCCGTGGGCGACCATGTAGCCCGCCACCTGGTCACGTGTCATGCCGAAGGCCCTGGCCGTGCCGCCCTGGCCGTCGACGGCCACGACGATGGCGTGCTTGCCGTCCTTGGTGACGCCGACCGCGGTCTCCGGATTGGCGCCGCCCGGTGGGGTGCCGGTCGGGTCCTTGTAGACCGCGCCGTCCTTCACCAGCGTGTCGACGCCGCTGATCAGCTGCGTGACATCGGCATCGGGTGACAGCCGGGTCGCGATGCCCACGGTGTCGCCGGTGTGGAGGGTGTCGGTCAGCCACTGCCCGCCGTCGCCGGCACCGAGCAGACCGAGTCGGCCGTCCGTGAGCCGCGGCACGGTGGTGACGCCGGTCCGCACGTCGTCGACGACGAAGCCGCCGTCGACGACGCGGCCGAGCACCAGCGTGGCGGCCTTGGACAGGCCGGGCGTCTCGCCGAGGTCGGGGGTGACCTCGGTGATGCCGCCGGCCGCCAGGTCGTTCACCGTGTTCACCGAGGTGAGCGCCCGGGTCGCGGAGGCGGCCGTGATCGTCCCCGAGAAGGTCTGCGGGCCCATGACCATGGTGCCGTCGGGCTTGACGCCCAGTTGGGAGGCGAAGCCCGGCTTGGGGCTCTTCAGCAGGCGCCCGTCGGTCATGATGCCGCCGAGCGGTCGGCCGCTGGCGTGGATCTCGAAGTAGTCGCCGTTGACGCCGGCCACCGCGTGGGTGCGGTGCGCCATCGACGACGGTGTCTCGTCCGCCGGGTTGGTGAGGGTGTCACCGGCCTGGACCATGCCCACCCGGAGGTTGGGGTCGCCGAGGTCGGCGCTCAGCACCTGGATGTGCTGCCGGCCGCCGACGGTGTCGTATGTCTCGCTGTAGTGCTGCAGGCCCTGCGTGACGGTCTCGGCCGGGCTGCGGTCGTAGTCCACCACCAGCGGCCAGTTCTGCGGCGTGTCGGGCAGCCAGGCAGTGTCGGGCGTGTGGCCCTGGAGGGCCTCGTCGCCCATCGGCGCCGAGGCGGTGGCCACGGCCCCGCCCACCGCGCCGGTCAGCGCCAGCGCCAGCGCGGTGACCGCGGCGGTCCGGCGGGCGCCGGTCCCCACGGTTCTCTTCCCGCGAAGTGTCATTGCGTCTTCCTTACGGGTGATGGGCCGGCTGGTCGCCGGCCCGCGTCCAGCCGACACCTGTCCGGCGACGCACAGGTGTCGGGCGGGGGATCCGCAAGTGGCCTGGAGGGGGTGCGGGGTTATGGATTCGGTCAAGTCGTCCGCCTGGCGGATGTTCCGGGCGCAATGCGCCAGGTCCGACGTGCCGAACGCCCCGGCCGCCGCTGCGGCCGGGGCGCTCCACGGCGCCCACGGGTAAGGCGCGGGCGTCCGTCACCAGGGAGCGGGGCCCGGCGGCGCGACGACCGGGGGACGGTCGTCACAGGTGATGGTGTTGGGCAGTTCCCACGCGCCCAGCCAGGGGCCCGTGGTGCCGCCGCCGTCGTTGCCGCCGAGGTCGGTCAGCGAGAACTCGGAACCGGTGGCCGGGAAGTTGAAGGACCCGCAGTTGTTGACGCCGACCGCGCCGACGTTGCGGGCGTCCACGTTCTCGAAGGACGCCGAGCCGGCGGCGCGGGCGCTGACGACCGAGGTGCCCGTGCCGTCCACCCGGATGTCCTTGAAGTGCACGTTCGTGATCGCGTACGTGTCCTTCACCGGCCAGTCCGCGACCAGCATGACCGCGTTGTAGGTGTTGTCGAGGAAGTGGTCGCCGGTGACGCGGACGTCGGCGTCGATGTTCCGCTCCAGGGCGTAGAACCAGATCGCGCCGAGGCCGATGTTCCAGTTCAGCTCGTACGTGCCGGCCCGGACCGTGGTGTTGTCGGTGATCCACAGGTGCCCGGTGAGGGGCTCGGCCCCGAAGCGGGAGCCGACCTGGAGGGCGCTGCCCTCGCGGACGGGGTCGGCGATCAGGTTGCCGGAGACCGTGTTGTCACCGCCGCCGTAGATCGCGATGCCGTTGGCGAGCACGGGCGTCTGCACGGTGTTGCGGTCGAAGGTGTTGCGGGCGTTGCCGGTCTTCTCCGACCACATCGCCAGTCCGTCGTCGCCGGAGTTGCGGACGAGGTTGTTGCGGACGATCGCATCCGTGACGCCCGTGTGGAAGTTGAGGCCGTCGGCGATCTGGTCGGTGATGACGTTGTTCGTGATCCGCAGGTGCGACATCGGGCCGTCGAACCACATGCCCACCTTGGTGTGGTGGATGTACAGGCCGTCGACGGTCGAGTCGCTCATCGCGCCGCCGACGCCGTTCACCTGGTCGGTGTCGATGCGTTCGCGGACGTCGCCCTCGATCGCGAAGCCGGACAGGTGGACGTTGCGGCTGCCGCCGGCCGCCGCGTCCCTGCCGTAGAAGCCGACGCCGGTGTGGACAGAGCCATCGGGAGTCGGGGAGCCCAGCGCGACCTCCTTGCCCTTGAAGATCGTGTACCAGCTGCCGGCGCCCTCGATCGTCACGTCGTCCACGACGATGTGCCGGTTGACCCGGTACGTGCCGGGCGGGACGTAGACCTTCAGATGTGCGCGGCGGGCGAAGGCGATCGCCTTGTCGAGGGCCTTGGCGGAGTCCCGTCGTCCGGTCGGGTCGGCGCCGAAGGCGAGGACGTCGGCGGCGAGCAGCGAGACCCGGGGCGGGGCGACCAGTTGGGAGTCGAGGAGGTCGATGGTCGTCGGGACGGCCCCGGCGCGCGGGGGGACGGTCAGCCGGATCGTGTCGCCGGCCTGGTACGTCCGGCCCAGCAGCAGGCGCTGCTCGTCGTAGAAGTGGTTCGGCCGGAAGGGTGTGGCGATGACCGGTGCCGGGGTGGTCGCGTCGGGCACGCAGCCGCACTCGGTGATCCACCAGTCGTCGTGAAGCAGCCCGGCCCGAGGGTCGTTGGAGAACGGGTACTGGTTGTAGAGCCACGCGTACTGCGAGGTCAGCGTCATCGTCGTACGGGTCCGGCCGCCCACCGCCACGTCGAGCGGCGCGGTGATGCCGCCCCCGCCGGGCGCGTCCGGGATGCTGTACCGCACGGTGATGGCGTTGGCGGCGCTCGGGAGTGTGAACTCCACGTACTGGCCGCGCCGCAGGGTCACCGCCTTGCGACCCGAGGCCTCGGCGGGGAGGGTGTAAGCGGTCCGGTCCGGGCCGATGACCTCCCCGTCCGTGGTGGCGTTCTCGGCCTCCTGCTCGGCGTACCCGAGATCCACGCCGCGGCCCCTGACCAGCGCGGGATCCAGGGCCGCCCGCGTCACGACCGGCCGGGCCGAGCCCTTCGCCGCGGCTGCGCGGGCCTCGGCCGTCGCGCCGGACGGGCCGATGCCCGCGGCGGCGCCGGCCGCCACCGCCACCACCGCCACCGCTCTTCGCCACACACTCCTGCTGCTCCGTGTCATCCCCGGCCCTTCTCTCGTGAGGCGCGACCGCCCGGGACGTTCGGGGCGGAGCGGACGTCGTGAGGTGAGGAGACAGTAAGGACCCGTCAGACCGCTTCACAAGGCTGCTGCGCGAGGTTTCCGATGCGGTGATGACGAGGTGCGGCAGACCGTTCGTTTTTTGCGTGCCTTGCACTACTCATTGCGAAGCGGTGGTGCGGGGTGGGCCGAAGGTGGCGGCTCAGCGGCTTCGCCGCGGCTGCGGCCGGGGGTCCACCGCGGTCCGCGGTGGCGCAGCCACCACTCGCAGAGGGTCCGGATCCGCTCCTCGAAGGCGGGGTCCCGGTACATGAAGCCGGTGACGGGCGCGCGAAGGCGGGTGAGCCGCCCGTCGGCCTCGCGGATCACCACGTGCCGCACCCCCATGCTCGACTCGACCCGGATGTCCTGGACGTCGGCCCAGCGGATCGTCCTGCGCCGCGGGCTGTGCACCAGCGCGGCCGAGGGGGTGAGCGTGACGCCGAACCGCGCCGCGCCGAGCAGCCCGACCGGCACCGCCAGCCACACCGCCGCCGGGAACGCGAAGTCGGGACCGGGCGAGGTCGGGGAGAGGAGCGACGAGGTGATCTCCAGCGCCGTGACGAGCATGGCGCCGGGTAGCAGCGGCATCACTCTCTGGTACCAGGTCAGCCGGAATCGGACGCGCTCCATCGAACTCCGCTCCCCCGGGTCGCCCACGATCGCCGACGTAGCCTGGCGGACCCGGGAGCTGCTGTCCATTCGGGCGGGGGCGGCCGTCCGGTGGTCAGGCGGACGGCGCTCCGGGCGTGTGGCGCAGCCCGTAGACGGTGAGGGGTTCCAGGGCGGTGAGGAGTTCGGTGCCGCGGGCGGAGGGGCGGTACAGGATCTGCACCGGGGTGCTGGGGACGACCTCGCGGCCGATGAGGCCGAGGGTCTCCAACTCCTTCAGGCGCTGCGAGAGCAGCCGGTCGGAGATGCCCGGGACCATGCGGCGGTAGTCGGTGAAGCGCCGGGCGCCGCGGGCGGCTGCCAGCAGGACGGCGCCCGTCCAGCGCCGGCCGACCTGCTCGAGGACGGCCTGGAAGGCGGTGCACGCCTCGGCGTCGATGTCGTGTGCGGAGGTGTCGCGGGAAGTCACTTACCCGAGATTAGCGGCTAACCTGCGTCTTTGTCGAAGGCCCCGGCCCCCCGACGCTGAAGCCATGGACACCACCGACCGTGCACAGCGGCTCAGCTTCGGGCTGAGCCTCGACCCGGACGCCGGCCGGCTGCCGGAGACCCTGGAGCTGGCCGCCGCCGCGGACGCCGCCGGGCTGGACCTGCTCGCCGTGCAGGACCACCCGTACCAGCCCGGCCACCTCGACGCCCTCACGCTCTCCGCTCTCGTCGCGGCCCGCACCTCGCGCATCTGCGTCTTCACCGACGTCGCCGACCTGCGGCTGCGCCCTCCGGTCATGCTGGCCAAGACCGCCGCCAGCCTGGCCGCGGCCTCCGGCGGCCGCTTCCAGTTGGGCGTGGGCGGCGGCGGGATTCCGGAGGCGATCGGCTCGATGGGGGCGCCGCCGATGCCGCCCCGCGAGGTGGTGACGTACACCGAGGAGTCGCTGCGGCTCCTGCGGACCGCCCTGGACGGGGGGCCCGTGCGGCACCGCGGCGAGGTGCTCACGGTGCCCGGCTACCAGGCCGGGCCGGTGCCGCCGCGCCGGGTCGAGCTGTGGCTCGGCGGTCAGCGGCCGCGGATGCTGGCCGTCGCGGGCCGGGCGGCGGACGGCTGGATCTCGCCGCTGAACATCTACGTGCCGCCCCACGAGGTGCCCGAACGCCAGCGGATCGTCGACGAGGCCGCCCGCGCCGCCGGACGCGATCCGGCGGACGTCCGCCGCGTCTACAACGTGATCGGCGTGATCGGCGGCTCCGGTGCCCCAGGACTGAACGGGGACGTCGGCCGGTGGGCCGACACCCTCGCCGAGTGGGCGACCGCGCTGCGCTTCGACACCTTCGTCTTCTGGCCCGTCACCGCGCACCGGCGGCAGCTGGAGGTGTTCGCCCGCGAGGTCGTGCCCGCCGTCCGCGAGCGGGTGGCCCGGTGACGCGCGGCCAGGGCGCGGCCGCGGCCGCGGCCGCCGCCTTCGCCGTGCCCGCCGCCCTGTCCGGGCGGACCGTGCTCCCCGGGGACTCCCGCTACCCGATGCTGCGCTCGACCTACACCAAGGCCGCCCGCCCCGCGGCCGTGGTCCTGGTCCGCGGGCCCGGCGACATCGCGGCCGCCCTCGCGGCGGCGCGGGCGCAGGGACTGCCCGTCTCCGTACGCTCCGGCGGCCACGGGCTGTCCGGCCGGTCCTCCAACGACGGCGGCGTCGTCATCGACCTCTCCGGCCTCGACGAGGTACGGATCCTGGACCGCACGACCCGACTGGTGCGGATCGGGGCGGGCGCCCGCTGGGGCCGGGTGGCGAGTGCGCTCGCGGCCCACCGGCTGGCCGTCAGCTCGGGCGACCACGGCAACGTCGCGGCCGGCGGCCTGGCCACCGCGGGCGGTATCGGCTGGCTCGCACGTACCTACGGGCTCACCGTCGACCGGGTCCGCGCCGTGGAACTCGTCCTGGCCGACGGGACCACGCGGCGCGCCGACGCCCGTCACCACCCGGACCTGTTCTGGGCGGTACGCGGGGCGGGCGCGGGCGTGGGCATCGTGACCGCCTTCGAGATCGAGGCGATGGAACTGGGGGACATCGGCGTGGCGCAGCTGGTCTTCGAGGCCGACCCGGCGGGCGGCGCCCTCGCGCAGTGGGCGTCCGCGATGGCCGCCGCGCCGCGCACGCTCACCTCCGCCGCCCATATCCTGTCCAACGGGCCGGCCCTGGCGCTCTCCGTCACCGTGGCCGCCGCCGACGAGGACCCCGACCGCGTTCGCGAGGCACTCGGCCACCTGCTGGCCGGCCGGCACCGCCCGCTCCAGGCGACCGCGCAACTCGCCCCGTACACCGCGTTGGTCTCCGCCGCCCACCAGCACGTGAACACCGGTCAGCAGCCCGTGGTGAGCACCAACTCGCTGCTGCCGGCGATGAGCCCGGACGCGGCACGCGCCGTCATGGCCGCCGCCGGCGACCGGCACCGTCCGGCCTTCGTCCAACTGCGGTCGCTCGGGGGCGCGATCGACGACGTCCCGGCCGACGCCACCGCCTACGCCCACCGCGGCGCGCAGGTCATGGCGCAGGGGAACCTCTTCCCGCCGCACGACGAGGAAGACCTGGACCGCCTGTGGGCGCCGGTCAGGGAGCACGGCACCGGCGCTTACGTGAACTTCGAGAGCGGCACCGGCCCCGGCGTGTTCGACCGCGCCTATCCGGGCGCCACCGGCGTGCGGGTACGTGAGTTGTGGCGGCGCTACGACCCGGACGGCGTGGTGCGCCCGCTCACCTGGGGCTGAGCCGGCCGGCGTCGCGCCGGTGGCCCTGCGCGAACGGCCCGCCCGGCCCGAAGGCCAGCGCGGTGAAGCGCCGGCCCATGCGCCGGTAGCCCGCGGCGTTGGGGTGCAGGCCGTCCGGCAGGTCGCCGACGTCGTTCGGTCCGAAGAGCCGGCGGCCGTCCAGGTAGCGCAGGTTCCGGTCGCCGCGGGCGGCCCGGGCGGCGACGATCCGGGCCAGCTCGGCCCGGATGACGGTGAGCGTGAGCGCGCCGCCCGGCACGTCCGCCGGGGAACCCATGGCCACCACCCGCGGGACGGCCGCCGACAGGTCGGGCGCGGTCGGGCCGGGGGTGGTCTCCACGGCGGGGCAGCTGATGGGCGAGACGACCAGCAGCGGAACGTCCGGATGTCCGTCGCGGACGGTGTCGAGGAAGCCGTGCACCGCCGGGCCGAAGGTGCGCAGCCGGAAGGCGTCCCGGTTCACGACGTTGATGCCCAGCTTGAGGCTGATCAGGTCGGCGGGCAGGTCCCGGATGGTCCGGGCGACGTACGGGTCGAGCATCGCGTTGCCGCCGAACCCCAGGTTGAGCAGGTCGGCCCCCGCCGTGGCGGCGGCCAGGGCGGGCCATGTCGCGGTCGGGGACTGCGCCCCGGCGCAGTGGCTGATGGAGCTGCCGTGGTGGACCCAGTGCGGCCGGCCGGCCGGTCGGGGCGGCAGCACTTCGGCGTCCGCCCACAACCCCACCAGCTCGGAGCGGGTCTGCTGCGGCAGCCACAGCTCGACGTCCTTCTCGCCGCCGGGCAGGCCGTCGAACCGGACCCGCCCCGGCGCCCCCGGTTCGTACCGCGAGGGCTCGGCGAAGAGGTCCGGCTTGTGCACCACGTCCCCGGGCGGTGCGGGAGCGCTGCCGGTGCGTCTGCCGTCGACGACGAGGTCGACGACCCCGGCGGGCAGCGGCTGCGGGTCCCCCGCCAGTTGCCAGACCGAGGTCAGCAGCCCCAGTTCGACCACCCGGGCCGTGGTACGGAACGCCAGCCGTACACCGGAGGGCAGGGCGGTCATCTCGTCCATGAAGGCGTCCGGGTACTGCGACCGCGTCCATGCCGGAAGGCGGCGCGGCAGCAGTCCGGCCCTCGTCCGTTCCAGGTCGAGCGCGCCGCGGATCTCCACCGGACCCCCGGTGAGCGGGACGGCGCGCAGGGCAGGTGTCGCTGTTGTCACCTTTTCTCCCTGCCCGGGACGAGCCGCGGGCACACGGCCGCGCCATCGGATCCGGCGCCCGGCGCCGCGCCCGTGCCGATGGGCACCGGCAGGCCTTCACGGGACGAGGACGACCTTGCCCATCGTGCCCCGGCCCTCCAGGGCCGTGTGCGCGGCGGCGGCCTCGGCGAGCGGGAAGCGCTGTACGACGGGGGTCAGCCGCCCGGCCGTCCACGCGGTGAGGGCCTCCTCCTCCAGCGTCCGCAGGCCGATCCGCAGCATGGCCGGACCGAGGACGACCCCGGAGGTGATGCCGCGCGCGGTCAGTTCCGCGGGCGTGAACTCCAGTGGCCCGCCGGACGCCCAGCCATAGACCACATGCCGTCCGCCCGGGCCCAGCAGGTCCACCGCCCCACGGCCGAGGTCCCCGCCGACCGCGTCGAGGACGACGGTGCCCGGCCGCCCGCCCAGGGCCGCCCGGGCCGTGCCCGTCCAGCCCTCGGCGGAGTAGTCGACGGCGGCGTCCGCTCCCAGCTCCAGGACGCGCGCGGTCTTGGCCGGCCCGCCCGCGAGCCCGAGGACGGCGGCGCCCGCGTTGTGCGCCGCCTGTACCAGCAGACTGCCCAGCCCGCCCGCCGCCGCGGTGACCACGACGGTGTCGGCGGGGCCGAGCGGTGCCTGGCGCAGGATGCCCATGGCCGTGCGGCCGGTGCCGATCATGGCGACGGCCTCGGCGGCGTCCCGGCCGTCCGGCAGCACGTGGAGCTTCTCGACGGCGGTGACGGCGAGTTCGGCGTAGCCGCCCGGCACCATGCCCAGGTGGGCGACGACGCGCCGGCCGAGCCATTCGGGCCCGACGCCCTCCCCGGCGGCCTCCACGGTGCCGGCCACCTCGCGGCCCGGGACCGTGGGCAGTTCGGGCAGCGGGTAGGGGCCCTTGGGGTCGCCGGAGCGGATGGCGGTGTCGATCACGTGGACGCCGGCGGCCGCGACGGCGATGCGGACCTCGCCGGGGCCCGGCTCCGGGTCCGCGGTCCTCTCGTAGCTCAGGTTGCCGGCCGGGCCGAACGCGTGGAGACGGATGGCGTGCACGGTGCTTCCCCCTGGACGCGGGACAGTGTGCGGTCGGATGATCCGCACCGCCACTGTCCATCCTCAAGCGGGGTTGAGGTCAAGCAGTCCGCGTGCCGCCGGATCGCCCACGTCGAGCGGATCGGGCGGGTCAGGCGAGGAGCTTCGCCTTCGCCTTGGTGTACTCGTCCTCGGTGATGTGGCCCTGGCTCTTGAGCTCGGCGAGCTTGGCCAGCTGACCGACGCCGTTCGCCGCTCCGCCGTCGTCCGCGGCGGCCTCCCGCACATACCGCTTGAAGGCCGCGTCCATGTCCCGCGCCTGCTTCTGGTCGCGTTCGGCCATGCCTTTGCCCCTGGCGACGACGTAGACGAGCACGCCGAGGAACGGCAGGAAGATCAGCGCGATGATCCAGCCGGCCTTGGCCCACCCGCCCACCGTGTGGTCGCGGAAGAGGTCCCCGATGATCCTGAACAGCAGGAAGAACCACAGCACCCAGCAGAAGACCAGGAGCATCGTCCAGAACAGGTTCAGCAGAGGGTAGTCGTCCATGCCCCCAAGTGGACGGCGGCCGAACGGGTTCCGCACCCGCAATTGCGCCGTCCGGGCTACAGGCGGGGGAACCGCGCCGTCAGGTCCCAGATGACGGGGTTGGCGTCCAGGCCGTCGTGCATGTCCGCGAGGTCGGCGACGAGGTCGTGCAGGAAGTCGCGGGCCTCGCGGCGCAGCTCGGCGTGGGCGAGGGCGAGGGGCCGCTCGTCGGGCGCCCAGTCGGCGCTGACGTCGACGAAGCCGAAGCGGCGCTGGAAGCGGAGCCGGTCGGTGGACTCGGTGAAGTCCAGTTCCGCGTACTGCGGGCGGGCCGCGCGGCCGCCGAGCGGATCGCGGTCCAACTGCTCGACGATGTCGCACAGCGCCCAGGCGAAGTCCAGGACGGGCACCCATCCCCAGGCTGTGGACAGTTCCCGGTCGGCCGTCACGTCCGCCAGGTAGACGTCCCCGCAGAACAGGTCGTGGCGCAGCGCCCGTACGTCGGCGGTGCGGTAGTCGGTCTGCGGGGGGTCGGGAAAGCGGCGGGAGAGCGAGTAGCCGAGGTCGATCACCCGCCGATGGTACGCGGCGGGCCCGGCGGCAGGTCCTTGTGGAGGACGGAGCAGGGGCGGCCCAGCTGCCGGTCCTCGCGGTGGTCGATCACGCGGTAGCCGAGCCTCCGCCAGAACGCCGACGCGCCCGGGTTCGCGTCGAGCACCGCCAGGCGCACGCCGTCCCGTCCCCGCGCGCTCAGCCGCTCCTCGACCAGCCCGGCGAGTTCGCGCCCCAGGCCCGAGCGGTGCCGGCCGCCGTGCACCATCAGCAGGCCGATCCAGGGGTACGGGTCGAGGGGGTCCGGGTGCTCGGCGAGGGTGACGGCGATGCCCGCCAGGCTTCCGTCGGCGCTGTCACGGGCGAGCAGCACTTCCGCGGCGGGGTGGGCCAGTTCGGCGCCGAGGCTGCTCGCGACCTGCTGGTCGGTGACGGCCCCGGGGTCGGGGAAGTCGCCGGTGGCGCGGTGGAAGGCGGGGTTGGAGGCGTACAGCTCCGTCAAGGCGGCGAGGACACCGGGTGGGAGGGAGCCGTTCACCGGGACGAGGGGTTCGAGCACCAGCATGCCCCGCACGCTAGTCGCATGCGGGGCACGGGGCGCCCCATCGAACGGGGCCTGTCGGGCTCGGGGCGTGCCGGACGGCGGTGTCGGGACCGTCCGAGGGGCCGCCCGCTCAGTGTCGCCCGGCGTCAGAGGCCGACACCGAAGTCGGTGGCGATGCCGGCGAGGCCGGAGGCGTAGCCCTGGCCGACCGCGCGGAACTTCCACTCGGCGCCGTTGCGGTAGAGCTCGCCGAAGACCATGGCCGTCTCGGTCGCAGCGTCCTCGCTGAGGTCGTAGCGGGCGATCTCGGCGCCGCCGGCCTGGTTGACGATGCGGATGTAGGCGTTGCGGACCTGGCCGAAGTTCTGGCTGCGGGCCTCGGCGTCGTAGATCGAGACGGGGAAGACGATGCGCTCGACCTCGGCGGGCAGCCCCGCCAGGTTGACGTTGATCGCCTCGTCGTCGCCCGCGCCCTCGCCGGTGCGGTTGTCGCCGGTGTGGACGATGCTCTGGTCCGGCGTCTGCTTGTTGTTGAAGAAGACGAAGTAGGCGTCCGCGTAGACCTTGCCGCTCGGGTTGAGCGCGATGGCACTCGCGTCGAGGTCGAAGTCGGTGCCGGTGGTGGTGCGCACGTCCCAGCCAAGGCCCACCGTGATGGCCGTCAGGCCCGGCGCTTCCTTGGTGAGCGAGACGTTGCCGCCCTTCGACAGGCTTACAGCCATGGGAGTCCCCTCCGTGATGTCGGTCGTTCGTGACGACGACGACGCTACCTTCACAGGGCACAACGCCGTGAGGGCCGGCACGGTTCCTTTACGGCGAAAACCCCCTCCAGGGCCATGTCCCGGAAAATCCTGTGACTCCGGCGGTCCGCGGCGGGATCATGGGAGGCATGCCAGGGCCGCTCCCACTCGTCGTCCGCGGCTCGGTCTCCCTGCCGGAGTCCGAGCTGATGTGGCGTTTCTCCCGGTCGTCCGGACCGGGCGGGCAGCACGTCAACACCTCCGACAGCCAGGTCGAGCTGCGATTCGATCTCGCCAATTCCGAGGCGCTGCCCCCGGTCTGGAAGCAGCGCGCCCTCGAGCGGCTCGCCTCCCGCCTGGTGGGCGGCGTCCTGGTCGTACGGGCCTCCGAGCACCGCTCCCAGTGGCGCAACCGGGAGGCGGCGATGACCCGCCTGGCGGCGCTGCTCGCCGAGGCGACGGCGCCGCCGGCCAAGGCGCGCAGGCCCACGAAGATCCCGCGCGGCATCAACGAGCGGCGACTGAGGGAGAAGAAGCGCCGCGGCGACACCAAGCGCGGGCGTGACCCGCGGGGCTGGTCCTGAGCCTGCGCCGCCCTTCGAGGCGGTACGGCCGGACGCCCCGGGCTCAGTCGAGGTGCCGGTAGCGGCCCCGGAAGTACATCAGGGGCGCGCCGCCGGCGCTGGGGGTGCGCGCGGTCAGCACGCGGGCGATCACCAGGGTGTGGTCCCCGGCCGGGACGCGCTGCTCGGTCTCGCACTCGAGTACCGCCAGGCCGCCGCCGAGGATCGGGGCGCCCGAGGCCTCGCCCCGGTAGTAGGCCACGTCCTCGAAGAGCAGCCGGTCGCTGACGCGGCCGCGCATGGCGAAGCGCCCGGCGATGTGCCGCTGGCTCTCGCTCAGCACGGACACCGCCCAGCGCGAGCGGCGCTCCAGGAGCTCGTCCATGCGTGACCCCTCGCGCAGGCTCACCATCACCAGGGGAGGCTCCAGGGAGACCGAGACGAAGGCGGTCGCGGTCATGCCGACGTCCTCCCCTCGCGGGCCGTCCTCGGGGTCGTGGGCGGTCACCAGGACCACCCCCGCCGCGAGGCGGCTCATGGCGGCGCGGAAGGCTTCGCCGTCCACGCCGGACAGAGGTGGCTCGGAACCGTCGGGCACGGTCCCAGGATGCGGGATGCGGGGCGCGGAGGTGATTGACTGTGGCACGCCCCGACGCTAGCCGGACCGCCGCACAACCCGCATCGGACTTCGGATCGAGCCAGGTCCTAGGACCTCCGGGCCGCACCCGCTGCCGGTCGTAGCACCCCGTTCACCTGCCCGATTGTGTTCAAAGGGTGAAGGGGGACGCCCGGTCCGGCCTACGCTGCGTGATCGGAACACGACAATCAGATGTGACTTGAGTCACAAGGGGCATGAATTGTTGACCCTGTGTACCGGTTGAACTGCTCGCTGTGATTCAGTTGCTGAGGGATTTGGACCACAACGGACCACAAGCAGTCTCAGGAGTTGTCGTCGAGGACCCGGGAGAGCGCATGGACACCGAGTCGGAGCCGTATGTCCGCCTCGCGACCCTGCGCCAGGTGCACCAGGTCGTGGCGGACCTCAACTGCGCGCGCAGCCTCGCCGACACCCTGCAGGCCGTGGCCGACGGCGTGGTCAAGGGCCTCGGCTTCCAACTGGCCGTGGTCAACCTCGTCCGTCCCGACGGCGACCTGGTCGTCGCAGCCGTCGCCGGGAGCGCCGCCGCGGAGGCCCTGATGGCCGGCCGCGTCGGCTCGCGCGCCTCCTGGGAGCGCCGGCTCACCATGGGGGAGCGCTGGGGCAATCTGCGCTTCATACCCCACCACGAGGGCTGGCTCCTGGACGGCGACGACGTCCCTCACTGGCCCGGTGACGGCCCCCCGCCCCGCTTCGCCGACGAGTGGCACCCCGAGGACCGGCTCCTCGCGCCCATGTACGCCAATCCGGCCGGCGGCGGAGAGCTGATCGGCGTCATCTCCGTCGACCGCCCCGTGGGCGGCAGACGGCCCGGCCCGTGGGGCCGTGAGGCCCTGCAGATGTACGCCTTCCAGTCCGCCATCGCCATCAGCAACGCGCGTCTGCGTGCCAACATGCAACGCGCGCTGGTCCGTCTGGAGCGCGAGCAGCAGGCGCTGCGGGCCAGCGAGGAGAGCTTCCGGCAGGCCTTCGAGTACGCCCCCAGCGGCATGGCCGTCGCCGAGATGGGCGGCGACCGGCACGGCAAGCTGGTCCGCGCCAACGACGCGCTGTGCCGGCTGCTCGGCCGCCCCGCCGCGGTGCTGCGCCGCCACTCCTTCTCCGACCTCGTCCACCCCGAGGACGTCGGAGTCCTGCTGCGCACCAGTGCCGAGGGCGGCCGTGCCGAACTGCGGTTGCAACGCCGCGACGGCAGTTACCTCTGGGTGAGCCTGCGCAACTCCGTCGTCGCCGACACCGCCGACGGCCCGCGCTTCCTGCTCACCCACGTCGAGGACATCGAGGAACGCAAGGGCCGCGAACTCGCGCTCGCCCACCGCGCCAGCCACGACTCGCTCACCGGCCTGCCCAACAGCGCCGAACTGCGCGCCCGGCTGTCCGGCAGGATCTGCGCGCGCCCGCAGGCCGCGGACACCGACGGCCACACCACCGCCCACGCGGTGGCCGACGAGTTCGCGTACACCTACGACTACGACCCGGTCCAGAGCTCAGTCCCGCCGACGGGCTTCGACCACCACACGCACACCGCGGCGCCGTCCGAGGACAGGGACGGCGGCAAGGGCCTGGCGGTGCTCTTCTGCGACCTCGACGGCTTCAAGTCGATCAACGACCGCTTCGGCCACCACACCGGCGACGCCGTGCTCGTCGAGGTCGCCCGCCGCCTGACCGGCGCGGTGCGGGACGGCGACACGGTGGCCCGCCTCGGCGGCGACGAGTTCGTCGTCCTCGCGGACGGCCTGGGCCGCGAGGACGCCGAGGACCTCGCCGTGCGCCTGCGCAACGCGATCATCCCGCCGATCCGCTTCGAGGGCCGGGCGGTCCGGGTCGGTGCCAGCTTCGGCATCGGCTGGGCCGGCTGCGGCATGACCGCGGACGAGGTGCTGCAATCGGCGGACCAGCGCATGTACATCGAGAAGCGCTCCCGCAACGGCGCCCGCGGGCACCGCCGCGCCGCGGGCTGACCGGCGGCGTGGCTCCCCGCACGGCCGGATGCCTCATCCTCGGTGGAGGGCGGGCATCCACCCTGGGGAGTACCCCGGATCGCTCCTCCGGTTGACTCCCGCGCGCATCCCGCGTGCCTACGCTGGGTTACGTGCAGCGTCTCTACGACTTCCTCCGCAGGCACCCGACGTTGGTCGACGGCTTCTGGGCCCTCGTCCTGCTCGGGATCTCCGCCCTGTGGATCGTCGCCGACGGACAGCACGCGGACACGCGGGCGGCGGCCGTACCGCTGGCGCTCGCGCTGTCCGTCGTGGTCGCGCTGCGCCGACGGATGCCCGAGAAGATGCTGCTCCTCGCCCTTCTCGTCGGGGTGCTCCAGGTGGTGCTGGACGTCCAGGTCAACCCGGGCGACTTCGCCATGCTGCTGATCATCTACACCGTCGCGGCCAACGGTGCCCGCTGGGCGTCCCGGCTCGCCCTCGTCGGCGGCCTGTTCGCCTCCCCCATCTCCACCGTGCGCTGGCCCAACGAGAGCGAGGGCCACTGGGCCGACACCGTCGCGACCGTCTTCCTCGCCGTCCCGTTCGTGCTGGCCTGGGTGATCGGGGACAGCCTGCGCACCCGCCGCGCGTACTACGCCGAGCTGGAGGAGCGCGCGGCACGCCTGCAACGCGAACGCGAGGCCCAGTCCAAGGCCGCGGTCGCCGCCGAGCGCGCCCGTATCGCCCGCGAACTGCACGACGTCGTCGCCCACAACGTCTCCGTCATGGTCGTCCAGGCCGACGGCGCCGCCTATGTGCTGGACGCCTCCCCTGAGCAGGCCAAGCAGGCACTGCAGACCATCTCCACCACCGGACGCCAGGCCCTGACCGAGATGCGCCGGCTGCTCGGGGTGCTGCGCGCCGGGGACGACTGCGGGGGCGAGTACCTGCCGCAGCCGGGCGTCGACCAGTTGACCGACCTCATCGAGCAGGTCCGCGGTGCGGGGCTGCCGGTCGCCTTCGAGGTCGAGGGGGAGACCCGGCCGCTGGCCAGCGGTGTCGAACTCACCGCCTACCGCATCGTGCAGGAGGCGCTCACCAACACCCGCAAGCACGGCGGGGCCGAGGCACGCGCGAAGGTGCGGCTCACCTTCACCGACAGCGACCTCGGCCTCCTCATCGAGGACGACGGGCGCGGCGCCCAGCAGGAGCTCTACGAAGGCGGCGGCGAGGACGGCCAGGGCCAGGGCCTCATCGGCATGCGCGAACGCGTCGGCATGGTCAGCGGCACCCTGGACGCCGGGCCGCGCCCCGGCGGAGGCTTCCGCATCAGCGCGGTGCTCCCGCTGAAGGCCGGGGTCTGAAACCACACGCTCCGGCGGGAAGCAAGCAGGGCGGCGGTAGGACAACGGCCAGGGAACAAGGAACAAGGGAACAAGGGAACAAGGGAACAAGGGAAAGAGGACCGGACCCATGGCGATCCGCGTGATGCTCGTCGACGACCAGGTGCTGCTGCGCACCGGCTTCCGCATGGTGCTGCAGGCCCAGCGCGACATGGAGGTCGTCGCCGAGGCCGGGGACGGCGCGGAGGCCGTCGAAACTCTGCGCGCCACGCCGGTGGACGTGGTCCTCATGGACGTCCGCATGCCGCGCCTGGACGGCGTGGAGGCCACCCGCCGGATCTGCGGCGCCCCGGGCCGCGCTCCTGGCGACGGCGGGCCCCGCGTGCTCATCCTGACCACCTTCGACCTCGACGAGTACGCGTTCTCCGCCCTCAAGGCCGGCGCGAGCGGATTCATGCTCAAGGACGTCCCCCCGGACGAACTCCTCACGGCGATCCGTGCCGTCCACAGCGGCGACGCGGTCGTCGCCCCCAGCACCACCCGGCGCCTGCTCGACCGCTTCACCCCGCTGTTGCCGAGCGCGGGCCTACCGACGCACAGGGGACTGGACAAGCTGACCGACCGCGAGCGGGAGGTGTTGCTGCTGGTCGCGCAGGGGCTGTCGAACGGGGAGATCGCGGCGAGACTGGTGCTCAGCGAGGCGACGGTGAAGACGCACGTCGGACGCATCCTCACCAAGCTGGACCTCCGCGACCGCGTGCAGGCGGTCGTCCTCGCCTACGAATCCGGCCTCGTCCGCGCGGGCGGTGGTGGCGGCCTCGCCTGACACCCGTCCCCCCGTACGGATCGTGCGCGCCCGCGGCGGGCCGGGCACCCCCGCCCGCCGCGGGCGCGCACGGTCGGCACGCGGCGCCACCCGGCTCACCGGACCTCACAAAACGTCACCAGGCGAGGCGTCACACGGCGTCGCGGGCCTGCGCGACGAAGCGGGTGAAGTCCACGACGGCCTCCGCGACCGCCGCCGCGTCCCACTCGAGGGCCGAAGCCCCCACCGTGACCTCCGTCATCGAGACCCCCGGCACCTCCGCCTCCGACCAGCGCCCGAAGAGCACCGTCTTGGTCTCCTCCGCCTGCCGCACCGTGGCCTCGTTGAGGACGTCCGGGGACTGGGCCAGCCACACCTGGAACTGGTGCGTGTGCGGCTCCTGCGGGTGCACCCGCACCCACCCCGTCCCAGCGAGCGCCTGCCGCAGGGCCGCCGCGACCGTCTTCGCGTGGGCCACGTACTGCGGCAGGCGCGGCAGCTCGTGGTCGAGCCCGTCGAGTGCGGCCAGCACCGAGGGCCACTGCTGGAAGAGAAGGCCGCCGTAACGGTGCCGCCAGGTGCGCGCTTCGGCGGCGAAGTCGGCGGGGCCCGCCAACGCGGCGCCTGCGATGCCGCCGAGGGACTTGTAGAAGGACACGTACACGCTGTCGGCGAGCCCCGCGATCTCGTCCAGGGGGCGCCCGAAGTGCGGCAGGCACTCCCACAGGCGCGCGCCGTCGAAGTGGACGACGGCGTCGCGTTCGCGCGCCGCGGCCACGGTGGCGGTGAGTTCGTCCCAGGTCGGCAGGACGAAGCCGGCGTCCCGCAGCGGCAGCTCCAGCATGAGCGTGCCGAAGGGCTCGTCCATGCCGCGCACCTCGTCCGCGGCCGGTATCCGCCGGGCCGTGGTGGGGTGGACGGTCCGCAGACCGCTCAGCGCGGACAGCGCGCCGCGCTCGTGAACCTCGGGGTGGGCCAGCGGGTGCAGTGCGACGACGGGGCTGCCGGTGCGTCCCGCCCAGCAGCGCAGCGCGACCTGCTGGGCCATCGTCCCGGTGGGAAACCAGACGGCCTCCTCGGTGCCGAGCAGTCCGGCCACCCGGTGCTCCAATTCGGCGACGATCCCGTCGCCGTACATGTCCACAGGGCCGTCCAGGCCCTCCCGCCCGGCCAGTCCGGCCAGCCTTTCGCGCATCGTGGCGGGCTTCCCGTGGGACAGCACGCGGTCGCAGGAGCGTACGGCGGCGATGCGCCGCGCCTTGGTGTCATCTGCAGATGTCATGGACCGATCCTGCCGTGCCCCAAGGCGCCGGGAAACATTCGCGTAGCATTGACGAAAACGTCCGGTACCCCCGTGAGGACTGGAACGGAAGGCCAGCGCAGCGTGAACGCATCGCACACCCCGGGGCCCCCGCCCCCCGACGTGGAGGCCCGCCCCGCGCGGCTCACGGTCGGCGTCGTCGGCGCGGGGCGGGTCGGTCCCGCGCTCGCGGCGGCGCTGCGGCTCGCCGGGCACCACCCGGTGGCGGCGTCGGGTGTGTCCGACGCCTCACGGCGCCGCATGGCCGCTCTGCTGCCCGACGTGCCGCTCGTGGAGCCCGCCGAGGTGCTGGCACGCGCCGAGCTCGTCCTGCTGACCGTGCCGGACGACGCGCTGCCCGGCCTGGTGGCCGGCCTCGCCGAGACCGGGGCCGTACGGCCGGGCCGGTTGCTGGTGCACACCTCGGGCCGGTACGGCACCGGCGTGCTGGAGCCGGCCCTGCGCGCGGGCGCCCTTCCGCTGGCCCTGCACCCGGCGATGACCTTCACCGGCACGTCCGTCGACGTGCAGCGGCTGGCGGGCTGCTCCTTCGGTGTCACCGCCCCCGCGGAGCTGCGGATGGCGGCAGAGGCGCTGGTGATCGAGATGGGCGGCGAGCCCGAGTGGATCGAGGAGTCGGCGCGTCCGCTCTACCACGCGGGCCTGGCGATCGGCGCGAACCACCTGGTCACCCTGGTCGCCCAGGCCATGGAGCTGCTGCGCGCCTCCGGCGTCGCGGAGCCCGGCCGGATGCTGGGCCCGCTCCTCGGCGCGGCCCTGGACAACGCCCTGCGCTCGGGTGACGCCGCCCTGACCGGTCCGGTCGCCCGCGGAGACGCGGGCACGGTCGCGGCGCACCTGGCGGAGCTGCGCCGGCACGCCCCCGAGATGGTGGCCTCCTACGTCGCGATGGCCCGCGCCACCGCGGACCGGGCGCTGGCGGGCGGCATGCTGAAGGCGGAGTTCGCGGAGGCGCTGCTGGGCGTTCTGGCGGACGGTGCCGAGGGGGGATCACGATGACCAGGCTGGTGCACACCGCGCGGGAGCTGCGGGAGGCCGTCGAGGGCCGGCCCGGCGAGGTCGGCGTCGTCATGACCATGGGCGCGCTGCACGAGGGGCACGCCACGCTCGTGCGGACCGCCCGCGAGCGGGTGGGGGGCGGCACCGTCGTCGTCACCGTCTTCGTCAACCCGCTGCAGTTCGGGCCGAACGAGGACTTCGACCGCTACCCGCGCACCCTCGACGCCGATGTGGAGGTGGCCGCGAGGGCCGGCGCCGACGTCGTCTTCGCACCCTCCGTCGACGAGGTGTACCCCGGTGGGCAGCCGCGGGTGCGGATCAGCGCCGGGCCGATGGGCGAGGGCTACGAGGGCGCCTCCCGCCCCGGCCACTTCGACGGGATGCTGACCGTGGTCGCCAAGCTGCTCCACCTGACCCGGCCGGACGTCGCCTTCTACGGCCAGAAGGACGCCCAGCAACTCGCAGTCATCCGCCGCATGGTGACGGACCTGAACTTCCCGGTCGAGATCGTCGGCGTGCCCACCGTCCGCGAGCCGGACGGTCTGGCGCTGTCCAGCCGCAACCGCTACCTCTCCGACGGCGATCGCGACACCGCCCTCACCCTCTCCCGGGCCCTGTTCGCCGGGCGCGAGGCGCTGGACGACGGCCCGGACGCCGTGCGGACCGCGGCGCGGACGGTGCTGGAGAAGGGCGACGGCCTGGCGGTGGACTACCTCGCCCTGATCGACCCGGACGACTTCACCGAGGCGGCCCCCGGCCACACGGGCCCGGCCGTACTGGCCGTCGCCGCCAGGGTCGGCACGACCCGGCTGATCGACAACATCCCCCTGGAGTTCGGAGCCCGCCGATGAGCGGCACAGGTACTGGCATACGGCTGTACGCCCCCGCGCCCGGCTGGCAGCACGAGGCGGACGTGGTGGTGGTCGGCTCCGGTGTGGCGGGACTGACGGTAGCGCTGCGCTGCGCCGCGCAGGGCGCCGAGGTCACCGTGGTCACCAAGGCACGGCTCGACGACGGCTCCACGCGCTGGGCGCAGGGCGGCATCGCCGCCGCCCTCGGCGAGGGCGACACCCCGGAGCAGCACTTGGACGACACCCTTGTGGCCGGTGCCGGCCTCTGCGACGAGGAGGCGGTGCGCACCCTGGTCACCGAGGGCCCCGACGCCGTGCGCCGGCTGATCGCCACGGGCGCGCACTTCGACACCAGCGAGGCGACGGGCGAGATCCTGCTGACCCGGGAGGGCGGTCACCACCGTCGCCGGATCGCCCACGCGGGCGGCGACGCGACGGGCGCGGAGATCTCCCGGGCGCTGATCGAGGCCGTGCGTGCGGCGGGGATCGAGTTCATCGAGAACGCGCTCGTACTGGATCTGCTGACCGACGCCGAGGGCCGGGCAGCGGGCGTCACCCTGCACGTCATGGGCGAGGGCCAGCGCGACGGCGTCGGCGCCGTACGGGCCCGGGCTGTGGTGCTGGCCACCGGCGGCATGGGTCAGGTCTTCTCGGCCACGACCAACCCCGCGGTGTCCACGGGCGACGGGGTGGCCCTGGCGCTGCGTGCCGGGGCGGAGGTCTCGGACCTGGAGTTCGTGCAGTTCCACCCGACGGTGCTGTTCCTCGGCCCGGACGCGGAGGGCCAGCAGCCGCTGGTCTCCGAGGCCGTGCGCGGGGAGGGCGCGTACCTCGTGGACGCCGACGGGGTGCGCTTCATGCAGGGGCAGCACGAACTGGCCGAACTGGCGCCCCGCGACATCGTCGCCAAGGGCATCACGCGCCGCATGCAGGAGACCGGCGCCGAGCACATGTACCTGGACGGCAGGCACTTCGGCGCACGGATGTGGGAGCGGCGCTTCCCGACGATCCTCGCCGCCTGCCGCGCCCACGGCATCGACCCGGTCACCCAGCCGATCCCGGTGGCCCCCGCCGCGCACTACGCCTCCGGCGGCGTCCGCACCGACCTGCACGGCCGCACCACGGTGCCGGGACTGTACGCGTGCGGCGAGGTCGCCTGCACGGGCGTGCACGGGGCCAACCGGCTGGCGTCCAACTCCCTCCTGGAGGGACTGGTCTTCGCCGAGCGGATCGCCGCCGACATCGCCGAGCACCCCGCCGCCCCCGGCCCCGCGGTGGTCCCCGAGCGGGGCCGCTCCCCGCTGCTGCCCTCGGAGGCGCGCTTCGCCGTCCAGCGGATCATGACGCGCGGCGCGGGGGTGCTGCGGAGCGCGCAGAGCCTGGCGGGCGCGGCGGCGGCGCTGAGCCGGATGTACGCCGACGCCGAGGAGCTGCTGGAGCGCGACGGCAAGACGGCCGAGCCCTGTGTGGAGGCCTGGGAGGCGACCAACCTGTGCCTGGTCGCCCGGGTCCTGGTCGAGGCGGCCGGCCGCCGTGAGGAGACCCGCGGCTGCCACTGGCGCGAGGACCGGCCCGAACGTGACGACGCGCACTGGCGCCGGCACCTCGTCGTCCGGCTTCCCTCCGGTGGTTCGGGACTGCCCGCCGCACCCACTAGTCTCACCATCCGCACCACCCCCACAGCGGACTTCCCCACCACCCGTCCTCGAACGGAGCCCCATCGATGAGCACGCCCGACCTCCCCCTCCTGCAGATCGGTGGCGCCGGCGGCGGTGGCTGCGGCGACGGCTGCGGCTGCGGTTCCGGTGGCGACTACGCGCACGACCCGGGCGAGTGCGGCCTCGACCCCGACCTGGCGCAGCTGCTCGTCGACTCCGGGCTGGACCCGGTCCTGGTCGAGGACGTCGCGCACCTGGCCATCGAGGAGGACCTGGACGGAGGGGTGGACGTCACCACCGTGGCGACCATCCCCGAGGACGCCATGGCCACCGGCGACTTCACCGCCCGCGAGGCCGGCGTGGTCGCCGGGCTGCGGGTCGCCGAGGCGGTCCTGTCCATCGTCTGCACCGACGAGTTCGAGGTCGAACGGCACGTCGAGGACGGCGACCGGGTCGAGGCCGGCCAGGTGCTGCTCACGGTGCGCAGCCGGACGAGGGACCTGCTGACCGCCGAGCGCAGCGCGCTGAACCTGCTGTGCCGGCTGTCCGGGATCGCCACCGCCACGCGCCGCTGGGCCGACGCCCTGGAGGGCACCAAGGCGAAGGTCCGCGACACCCGGAAGACGACTCCGGGCCTGCGCGCGCTGGAGAAGTACGCGGTGCGCTGCGGCGGGGGCGTCAACCACCGCATGTCGCTGTCGGACGCGGCCCTGGTCAAGGACAACCACGTGGTCGCCGCGGGCGGCGTGGCGGCCGCCTTCAAGGCCGTCCGCGACGAGTTCCCGGAGCTGGCGATCGAGGTCGAGGTCGACACCCTGCACCAGGTCCGCGAGGTCCTGGAGGCGGGCGCGGACCTGATCCTGCTGGACAACTTCACCCCCTCGGAAACGGAGGAGGCGGTCGCCCTCGTCGCGGGCCGCGCGCTTCTGGAGTCGTCCGGCCGGCTGACCCTGGACAACGCCCGCGCCTATGCGACGACCGGTGTGGACTACCTGGCGGTGGGCGCCCTGACCCACTCCTCGCCGATCCTCGACATCGGACTCGACCTGCGGTCCCAGGGCCCGGAGCAGGGCTGATGCTGCTCACCATCGACGTCGGCAACACCCACACCGTTCTGGGGCTGTTCGACGGGGACGAGATCGTCGAGCACTGGCGGGTGTCCACCGACCCGCGCCGCACGGCGGACGAGATGGCCGTGCTCATGCAGGGGCTGATGGGCATGCACCCGCTGCTCGGCGTGGAACTGGGCGACAACATCCACGGGATCGCCATCTGCTCCACCGTCCCTTCGGTGCTGCACGAACTGCGCGAGGTGACGCGCCGTTACTACGGCGACGTGCCCGCGGTGCTCGTGGAGCCCGGCGTCAAGACGGGCGTACCGGTGCTCACCGACAACCCCAAGGAGGTCGGCACCGACCGGATCATCAACTCGCTGGCCGCCGTGCACCTCTACGGCGGGCCGTGCATCGTGGTGGACTTCGGAACGGCCACCACCTTCGACGCGGTCACGGCGCGCGGCGAGTACGCGGGCGGCGCCATCGCCCCCGGCATCGAGATCTCGGTCGACGCCCTGGGCGCCCGCGGGGCCCAGCTGCGCAAGGTGGAGCTGACCCGCCCGCGCAGCGTCATCGGCAAGAACACCATCGAGGCCATGCAGTCCGGCATCCTGTACGGCTTCGCCGGCCAGGTGGACGGGGTGACCGAGCGGATGGCGCGGGAGCTCGCCGACGACCCGGACGACGTCACGGTCATCGCCACCGGCGGACTGGCGCCGCTGGTGCTGGGCGAGTCGGCCGTCATCGACGTCCACGAACCGTGGCTGACCCTGATAGGCCTCCGGCTGGTCTACGAGCGCAACGTGTCGACGACCTGACACCGGACGCCCTGACACCGGGCGCCCTGACGGCGGACGGCTGACGCCGGACGACCTGACGGCGGACGACCTGACGACCGGGCGGCCCCGGCGACCGGCGACCGAGAGGGCGCGGGCTACGTGTGCGGCACGCCCAGGCATATCTGGTTACGCGTATTTTGTCCGCTTAGTACGTAAAGTCAGACCATGCCCACGCCACACGGGTCCCGAGGCGGAATGGCGTTCAGCGCGGATGAACTGCGCGTGCTCCGGCGCGCCCTCTCAGCGGCCCTCCAGTCCAGCACCATGATCCCCACCCCCGACGAGGTCAGGGACTATCTGCGCCTCGCCGAGGACGTCGACGAGGCGACCCGCGAGGGCGGGCGGCTGCGTACCTTCCAGCTCGCCGAACTCGCCAGGTACCGGGAGGCGCTGCCGGGCAGTGCCGCCGGCTACCTCGAGCGGCTGACGGGAGCGCTCGACACGGGGTACGTACCCCTGCCGGACGACCTGGCCGCGCTGCGCCGGCTGCACGACACGCCGTGCACGGACGCCGAGGCCCGCCGCCGGCGGGCCGTGCTGCGGCGCTGCGAGCACCTGGCCGAGCTCGACGTGCGCGCCCGCCTGGAGGCGCGCATCCCCGCTCCCTCGCCGCCCTGCGGCACGCCCTCCGTGGGCAGGGCACGGTTGCGCGCGCTGCCCGGGGGGCGGGCCGCGTCCGACGACCCCAAGCCGGGGAGCCCCAAGCCGGAGCCGAAGACCCCGCCGGGCGAGCCGGCGGCCCCGGAACCGGGCGAGCCGAAGCGCAAGGTGCCCACGCCGGCCGAGATCTTCCCGCCGCGCCGCCGCACCCCGCCTCCCGAGGAGCGCGCCACGGGCTGAGGACGGGCCGCCGCACACCGCGCGGAGACGTCACGGGTCCCTCCCGTGGCGTCTCCCGCGCGTCCACCGGCGGGGGTCGCGACCTCTCGGCGTCGCCCGTGCGGGTCGGTGCGCGACACGGGCGCGCACGTGGTCACGGCCGAGGCGCTGTCCGGTTCCGGGGACGGAGCCGGAGGTTCCCCGCCGCCATGGCAGCGGGGGCGTGCGCTGCCCGGCGCGGGCTCCGCGGCCTTCGGGGCGGCCGCCTGCGGCCGCCGGGCGCCGGGCGCTGGACCGGGCCCGACCGGGGGCCTCTGCGGTGGTGCGCCGCGTGGTGCGCCCGCCGCCATGGCAGCGGGGGCGTGCGCTGCCCGGCGCGGGCTCCGCGGGCTCCGCGGGCTCCGCGGGCTCCGCGGGCTCCGCGGCCTTCGGCGCGGCCGCCTGCGGCCGCCGGGCGCCACGGGGCACACGCGGGCCGTCCGGCCGCCGGGCGCCGGACCGGGCCCGACCGGGGGACCTCTGCGGTGGTCCGCCGCGTGGTGCGCAGGGGGGCGTGGCTACCCTGATGGCATGGACTACGTCTCCGCGCTCGTTCCCCCCGCCGTGATGGCCGTCGCGTTCACCTTTCTCATCCGGACGCTGATCAGGAGCCAGGGCGGAGTCAACAAGGCCAAGGAGGACGCGGTGGTCGAGGCCGCGCTGTCCGGCGCGCAACCCGCCGCCCGGCAGCCGGACGGCACCGAGCCCCGGGTGTGACCTCGTACCTTCCAGGCGTTTCGGGCATTACACCGATAAGCAACTAGTATGCGGGTGTGCCCCGTCCATTGGGAGACCTCGAGAACGCCGTCATGACCCGGGTGTGGCGCTGGAACCGCTCGGTCACGGTGCGCGAGGTGCTGGAGGATCTGCGCCGCGAACGCTCGATCGCGTACACGACGGTCATGACCGTAATGGACAACCTGCACCAGAAGGGCTGGCTCCGGCGGGAAGCCGAAGGGCGCGCCTATCACTATGAGGCGGTTTCCACTCGTGCCGCTTACTCGGCGGCACTGATGCGCGAGGCGTGGGCCGCGAGCGACAACCCCGCGGCGGCCCTCGTCGCCTTCTTCGGCATGATGTCGGCGGAACAGCGAGAAGCGCTCCGCGACGCAATGCGGGTCGTGCAATCAGCTGATCGGGGTGACCCCGGGGAGACGGACGGATCGGACGGGCGATAGCGTCCGCACATGTCCGCCGCATCAATTGACGTCACCATCCGCCGGGCCCGGACGGCCGACGTGCCGGCTGTCCGGCGACTGCTCGACGCCTATGTGCGCGACCGCATCCTGCTCGACAAGCCGACGGTGACGCTTTACGAGGACATCCAGGAGTTCTGGGTCGCGGAACACGACCACGACGCCGAGGTGGTGGGCTGCGGCGCACTGCATGTGATGTGGGAGGACCTCGCCGAGGTGCGCACCCTCGCGGTGGATCCGGCGCGGCACGGCACGGGCGTCGGGCATCTCGTGCTGGAGAAGCTGCTGCAGACCGCGCGGTGGCTGGGAGTGCGGCGCATTTTCTGCCTCACCTTCGAAGTGGAGTTCTTCGCCAAGCACGGCTTCGTCGAGATCGGCGAGACGCCGGTCGACGGCGATGTGTTCGGTGAGCTGCTGAGGTCAAAGGACGAGGGTGTGGCGGAGTTCCTCGACCTCGAACGAGTGAAACCCAACACCTTGGGCAACAGCCGGATGCTGTTGCATCTGTGAGGCTGCCCACGGTGCCCGTTCGGCACAACAGTATGTCCGAAACGTTCCGTGGAAGACCGCGTGGATGCGTACCGGGTCGGGAGCAGTTCGGGCAAGGGGTTTGAGTTTTTCGCGAAAAGGCGGTTTGCTTTTACCGGTAATCCGTATTCGAAGAAAGGGAAGCCGGTGGCACAGAAGGTTCAGGTCCTTCTTGTTGACGACCTCGACGGCGGCGAGGCGGATGAGACCGTGACGTTCGCGCTCGACGGAGTGACATACGAGATCGACCTCACCACCGACAACGCCGACAAGTTGCGCGGTCTCCTCGCCCCGTACGTGGACGGCGGCCGGCGCACCGGCGGCCGTGCCGGCCGCGGGCGCGCCGCGAAGGGCGCCTCCCGCAGCGGCGGTGCCGCGAGCCAGGACACCGCGAAGATCCGCGCGTGGGCGAAGGAAGAGGGCTACGAGGTCAACGACCGCGGTCGCGTCCCCGCGCAGATCCGCGAGGCGTACGAGAAGGCGCACGGCTGATCGGGCCGGGCGCCGCGCAGCCGGACCCGGTGGCAGGCGGTCGCGAGCGCGGAGACCAGGGCCGAGAGGCTCACGGTCCCCCCGGAGCGTCCGTCCGCCGCGGGGCCGGGCCGCGTGCCGAGCGTCATGGCGGGCAACTCCAGCGGCGCCCCGGCGTGGCGCCCGCCGTCCGGAACGGGCGGCCTGAGCCAGGCGGGAGCGCCGCCGCCGTAGCCGGCCTCGGGAGCGCGCAGCGGGACGAGGTCGAGCGGAATGCCGCTCCACTCCAGCCAGTCCAGCAGGCCGGGCAGTTCCTCGGCGCCGCCCGGGGCGACGAAGAACCGCATCCGGTGCCCCGCCAGGGCGACCGGCCCCGTACGGGGCGCCGGGAAGCGGCCGAGCACCTCGTGCCCCGCCTCCGCGGGGACGTCGAGCGCGTCCGCGTGCTCCAGGGGCGCCGGGAACCGTGAAACCTGCATGCCCTCGCAACGCCTCCGCGGGGTCCGGGGTTACGAGCGCTGTCACGGCATGTGCTCGGCGGCGGGGGTTCCGTCACCGTCAGTGAATCCCCCAGGACGCAAGTCTGTTCGCCTATAGCAGACAGCGGGCGCGCTGCCGGCATGGACTGTCGGTGCGGGCGGGTAAGAAATACCTAGTGGGAACGGACGACGGCCATGTCGGGCAGGCGGGGCGTTCGCCCTCGGCGTACTGGATAAAGGGCTATCCGCCTGGCCTGCGGGAACATCGTCTCGCACCATCGGGTTGAGGCTGTTGTCGACGGCGCGGGGGTCAACGACCTCGCCAGGTGTCGACGGTGGAAGTGAGCTGCCCCGCTGTGCGGGACTAGCATGCGGAAGGACAGAGAGGGGACACGCCCCTAACTGCCCGACCGCTCTGAGGAGCGATTAACGATGTTCGAGAGGTTCACCGACCGCGCGCGGCGGGTTGTCGTCCTGGCTCAGGAAGAAGCCCGGATGCTCAACCACAACTACATCGGCACCGAGCACATCCTCCTGGGCCTTATCCACGAGGGTGAGGGTGTCGCCGCTAAGGCCCTGGAGAGCCTCGGGATTTCGCTCGAGGCGGTCCGCCAGCAGGTCGAGGAGATCATTGGACAGGGGCAGCAGGCCCCGTCCGGCCACATCCCCTTCACCCCCCGGGCCAAGAAGGTCCTGGAGCTGTCGCTCCGCGAGGCCCTCCAGCTCGGCCACAACTACATCGGCACCGAGCACATCCTGCTCGGCCTCATCCGCGAGGGCGAGGGTGTCGCCGCCCAGGTCCTCGTGAAGCTGGGCGCCGATCTCAACCGGGTGCGGCAGCAGGTCATCCAGCTGCTCTCCGGCTACCAGGGCAAGGAGGCCGCCACCGCCGGCGGTCCGGCCGAGGGCACCCCCTCGACCTCGCTCGTCCTGGACCAGTTCGGCCGCAACCTTACGCAGGCCGCTCGTGAGACCAAGCTCGACCCCGTCATCGGGCGCGAGAAGGAGATCGAGCGCGTGATGCAGGTGCTGTCGCGCCGCACCAAGAACAACCCCGTCCTCATCGGCGAGCCCGGCGTCGGCAAGACCGCCGTCGTCGAGGGCCTGGCCCAGGCCATCGTCAAGGGCGAGGTCCCGGAGACGCTGAAGGACAAGCAGCTCTACACCCTGGACCTCGGCGCCCTGGTGGCCGGCTCCCGGTACCGCGGTGACTTCGAGGAGCGCCTGAAGAAGGTGCTCAAGGAGATCCGCACCCGCGGCGACATCATCCTGTTCATCGACGAGCTCCACACCCTGGTGGGTGCGGGCGCCGCCGAGGGCGCGATCGACGCCGCCTCGATCCTCAAGCCGATGCTCGCCCGCGGTGAGCTGCAGACCATCGGCGCCACCACGCTCGACGAGTACCGCAAGCACCTGGAGAAGGACGCGGCCCTGGAGCGCCGCTTCCAGCCCATCCAGGTCGCGGAGCCGTCGCTGCCGCACACCATCGAGATCCTCAAGGGCCTGCGGGACCGCTACGAGGCCCACCACCGGGTGTCCATCACGGACGCCGCCCTGGTGGCCGCGGCGACCCTCGCCGACCGCTACATCTCGGACCGCTTCCTGCCGGACAAGGCGATCGACCTGATCGACGAGGCCGGTTCCCGGATGCGTATCCGCCGGATGACCGCTCCGCCGGACCTGCGCGAGTTCGACGAGAAGATCGCCGACGTGCGCCGGGAGAAGGAGTCCGCGATCGACTCGCAGGACTTCGAGAAGGCCGCTTCCCTCCGCGACAAGGAGAAGCAGCTGCTCTCCGCGAAGACCAAGCGGGAGAAGGAGTGGAAGGCCGGCGACATGGACGTCGTCGCCGAGGTCGACGAGGAGCTGATCGCCGAGGTCCTGGCCACCGCCACGGGCATCCCGGTCTTCAAGCTCACCGAGGAGGAGTCCTCGCGTCTGCTGCGCATGGAGGACGAGCTGCACAAGCGCGTCATCGGCCAGAAGGACGCGATCAAGGCCCTCTCGCAGGCCATCCGCCGTACGCGGGCCGGTCTGAAGGACCCCAAGCGCCCCGGTGGCTCGTTCATCTTCGCCGGCCCGTCCGGCGTCGGTAAGACCGAGCTCTCCAAGACGCTCGCCGAGTTCCTCTTCGGCGACGAGGACGCGCTGATCCAGCTCGACATGTCCGAGTTCAGCGAGAAGCACACCGTCTCGCGGCTGTTCGGCTCCCCGCCCGGATACGTCGGCTACGAGGAGGGCGGCCAGCTCACCGAGAAGGTGCGCCGCAAGCCGTTCTCGGTCGTCCTCTTCGACGAGGTCGAGAAGGCCCACCCGGACATCTTCAACAGCCTGCTGCAGATCCTGGAGGACGGTCGCCTGACCGACTCCCAGGGCCGGGTCGTGGACTTCAAGAACACGGTCATCATCATGACCACCAACCTCGGCACCCGGGACATCTCCAAGGGCTTCAACCTCGGCTTCGCGGCCGCGGGTGACGTCAAGACCGGGTACGAGCGGATGAAGGCCAAGGTCGGCGAGGAGCTCAAGCAGCACTTCCGCCCCGAGTTCCTGAACCGTGTCGACGACATCGTGGTCTTCCACCAGCTCAGCGAGGAAGACATCATCCAGATCGTCGACCTCATGGTCGCCCGGGTGGACGAGCGCCTCAGGGACAAGGACATGGGCATCGAGCTCAGCCCCGAGGCCAAGAAGCTGCTCGCCAAGAAGGGTTACGACCCGGTGCTGGGCGCCCGGCCGTTGCGCCGCACGATCCAGCGCGAGATCGAGGACGTGCTCTCCGAGAAGATCCTCTTCGGGGAGCTGCGCACCGGTCACATCGTGGTCGTGGGCACCGAGGGCGAAGGTGAGGAGATCAAGTTCACCTTCCGCGGTGAGGAGAAGGTGGCTGTCGCCGATGCCCCTCCGGTTGAGGCGGCCGGCGGGCCGAATCTCAGCAAGGAAGCATAACCGCAGGTAATCGCAGAGCGATCCGACCCCGTCCGCACATCCGTGCGGGCGGGGTCGTCGCCTTCCGCGTCCCCCGGTGAACCCGCTTTGTCGCGTGCTGGTTGCCTTACGGCCGGTGCCGTCATTCGGGCAGGCATGCGAAAAGTCGCCCGAAAGCATCGGTGCCCCGGTCGAGCAAACCGCGACGGCTGATTCCCGTACCGACCGGAGTACTGATTCCGGGATTTCCCCCGGGCCGGACGCGGAAGGATCCCTCGTCGAAGGATCCGCATGCGCATTCCGCGCGGTGCGGCCCGCTGTTCGGCGTGCCCGGCGCAATGTCGTCCGGAGAGCCGGAAACGCCCCCGGGGCAGCCCTGAGGCGCCAGGAATGCGCCGGCCCGGCCCTTTCGGGATCTGCCGACCCGTCGTCGGCGGTCGGTCCGCGCTTAGACGGATGAGTGCACCGTCTCGGGAAACGCGTACGGGACGCTCGCGCGACGCCCGCCCGGGTCCTCGCCCGCAACCCCTGCGACTGACCGGGTCCACGGCCGCCCGGTGCTCCGCACCGTCCCCTGGGGCGGCCGAATGCCGCTTGCCGGCCGCCGGCGGGCGGGACGGCTGCCGGACACCGCCCGCCGTGGTGCGGCGGTCGGTGTCACACCCCCACACCGCCGCCCGTGTGCCGGCCGGGACACGGGTCGGCCCCGGCGCCTGCTCGCCTCTTCCCGGATTCCAAGCGCTTTCCGATTCAACTGTCTGCCGCGCGGGCCCGCGGATTGCTTTTCGCGTGTGGCCCGGGCCACGGGACCTAGGTCCCGGAGAGCAATTCCCTTTTGTCACATGGCCAGTGACGTGACCCACGTGACCTGGGTCATGTACGAAGCGCCGTAGGAAGCGGAATCCCGCCGCCCGGCGGGAAGGAAGGGCATGACTCGGCGCTCCCACGAAAGGGAGTAGTAGTCGGGGGCGCTTGTCCGGCGCCGGAAAGTCGGGTTAACAAGGGACCGCGGCCGACACGCCGCACAGTCTTGTCCGGCTATTTCCGCGAGGTAATTCCCGCATGCGCATACCCAAGTTCTCGACCCCCGTCTTCCGCGGCCGTCGTGCGGTCGCCGTCGCGGGGGTGTGCGCCTCGCTGGCGCTCGGCGCAGCAGGGACGGCCACGGCGCAGACGCAGGCGGAGAATCTCCTGGGCCTCGGCGCTGCCGGGAAGCTCGCGGACGTCACCCGGGCGCAGGCCGACGTGCAGCAGCGGGCCGCGCAGGCAGCCAAGGCCGACCGTCGCGCACGCACCGGCCCGCAGCAGCATCAGGACCGCCTGGCAGGGCCGAAGAAGAGTGCCCCGCGGACGGGCCGCGGCAACAAGGGCTGGTCGGTGCCGGTCGCGAAGTACGTGCTGTCCGCCGGCTACATGCGCAGCGGCGCCCACTGGGCCCACAAGCACTCCGGCCAGGACTTCGCCGTGCCGATCGGCACCCCCGTCCACGCCGTGAGCGCCGGAACCGTCGTCGCGGCGGGGTGGGGCGGGGCCTACGGCAACAACATCGTGATCCGCCACGCCAACGGCATGTACTCGCAGTACGGCCACCTGTCGAGGATCCAGGTACGGGTCGGCCGGCATGTGAGCCGGGGCGGGCAGATCGCGCTGTCCGGCAACACCGGCAACAGCACCGGCCCCCACCTGCACTTCGAGATCCGCAGGACCCCCTACTACGGCTCGTCCGTCAACCCGCTGCCGTACCTGCGGGCTCACGGCGTGTCGGTCTGACCCCGGTAGGTCCGCGCGATCAGCTCCTGGGCGACCTCGAGGACGGCCGCGCGCTTGTCCTCGGGGTCGCCGTCGAGGTTCTGCATGGCGAACATGCCGGCGTGCATCGCGAAGACCGCCGTGATCGAGCGCACCTGGTCCGTCAGCGGTGCGTCCGGGTCCCTGAGCAGGGAGTGGACGGCGAGCAGCTTGGTCTTGAAGGTCTCGCCGATGCTGAGGTCGCGGACGCTCGCCTGGTTCTCCTGCACGAACCGGAACAGCGGGCCGGCGCTCCACAGCGCGTCCGAGTAGCGGCGCAGCACCTCGCGCTTGGTCTCCAGGGTGCGCGGCTGCTCCGAGGCCCAGGCGATCAGCTCGTCGACCGGTGAGGCCAGGTCCTCGACGATGCTGTTGAGGATGTCCTCTTTGGTCTTGAAGTGGTAGTACAACGCCGCTTTCGTCACGTCCAGGTGTTCGGCGATCTCGCGCAAGGAGGTCTTCTCGTAACCCTGCTCGGCGAAGAGTTCCAGCGCGACGTCCTGGATGCGGCGTCGCGTGTCACCTCTGCGTGCGTGTGGCGTTGCCATGGGCGCACTTTAACTTACTTGACGCCCGGCTAGTAAGCCGCATACTGTCAGGGTGCCCCAGGCAACTAGCCGGGCGGCAGGTAAGCATATCGAAGCAAGCACAGAACAAGTAGGGGAGCTTGTGATGGCGGACACCGCCGAGACCCCGCAGCGCAGCGTGCGCGTGGTGTTGTTCGGGCTCATGATCGCGATGTTGCTCGCGATGCTCGACAACATGATCATCGGCACCGCGATGCCCACCATCGTCGGCGAGCTGGGCGGCCTGGAGCACCTGTCGTGGGTGGTCACCGCCTACACGCTCGCCACCGCCGCATCGACCCCGGTCTGGGGCAAGCTCGGCGACCTGTACGGGCGCAAGGGCATATTCATGGCGTCGATCGTGATCTTCCTGATCGGATCGGCGCTGTCCGGCATGGCGCAGGACATGATCCAGCTGATCGCCTTCCGCGCGGTGCAGGGTCTGGGCGCCGGAGGTCTGATCGTCGGTGTCATGGCGATCATCGGTGACCTGATCCCGCCCCGGGAGCGGGGCAAGTACCAGGGCATGATGGCCGGTGTCATGGCGGTCGCCATGATCGGCGGCCCGCTCGTCGGCGGCTCCATCACCGACAACTGGGGCTGGCGCTGGAGCTTCTACATCAACCTCCCGCTCGGTGTGGTCGCCCTCTTCATGATCTCGGCGGTGCTGCACCTGCCGAAGAAGACCATCAAGACCAGCATCGACTACCTCGGCACGGTACTGCTCACCGTCGGCATCACCTCGCTGGTCCTGCTCACCACCTGGGGCGGCAACCAGTACGCATGGGGCTCGCCCCAGATCCTGGGCCTGCTGGTGCTCGGCGTGGCCGCCCTGGCCGTCTTCCTCTACGTGGAGAGCCGCGTCGCGGAGCCGGTCATCCCGCTGCACATCTTCCACAGCCGCAACTTCTCGCTGATCTCGGTGATCGGCTTCCTGGTCGGCTTCGTGATGTTCGGCGCCATGACCTTCCTGCCGCTGTACCAGCAGACCGTCCAGGGTGCCTCGGCCACCAACTCAGGTCTCCTGCTGCTGCCGCTGCTGCTGTCCATGATGGTCGTCTCGCTGATAGCCGGCCGCGTCACCACGCAGACCGGCAAGTACAAGATCTTCCCGATCGTGGGCGGCGGCCTGATGACCGTCGGCCTCTACCTGCTCTCGACGATGGACACCGGCACCACCCGCTTCGTCTCCGGCGCGTGGATGGCCGTACTGGGCGCGGGCATGGGCTTCCTGATGCAGATCACGATGCTCATCGCGCAGAACAGCGTCGAGATGAAGGACATGGGCGTCGGCTCCTCGTCGTCCACCCTCTTCCGGACGATCGGCGGTTCCTTCGGAGTCGCCCTCTTCGGCGCGATCTTCACCCACCAGGTGCAGAACACCATGACGGCCCGCCTCGGCGACGCCGCCGCCGGTGCCGCCTCCGGCAGCGCCCAACTGGACCCGGCGGGCCTGGCCAAGCTGGCGCCGCCCGTGAAGGACGCCTACCTCCACGCCGTCGCCAACGGCTCCCACCACGTGTTCCTGTGGGGCGCCGTGGTCAGCGTCGCCGGCTTCCTGCTGGCCTTCTTCGTCAAGGAGATCCCGCTGCGCTCGGCGCCCACCGCCCCCAGCACCGAGGAGTCGGTCGCCGCGGTCGAGATGGTCTGAGCCTCCGGCCCGGACCACCCCTCCCACCCGCAGCGGATGCCCGCACAGGGGTCGTGACCCGACCCCTGTGCGGGCATCGTCCGTAGGCGGGCGTCCCCGGCATCCGTACCGCGGGGGCACGGCCGGAGCCGGAACCCGCCCCGTCGCTAGTCGCGGGGCAGCAGCAGCCGGGCGACCGCGCCGCCGCCCTCCTGTTCGGGAGCGTTGCAGAAGGTGAGGCGGGCACCGAGGACGCGGGTCTGGCCGGCGGCGATGGTCAGGCCCAGGCCGTGACCGCTGCCGGCCCGGTCGCTGCTGCCCGTGCGGAAGCGGCTCGGGCCGTCGCGCAGCAGATCCTCGGGAAAGCCCGGGCCGTGGTCGCGGACCTCCACGTACGAGCCGTCGACGGTGACCTCGATGGGCGGCCGGCCGTGCCGCGCGGCGTTCGCCAGCAGGTTGCCCAGGACGCGCTCCAGCCGCCGCGGATCGGTGCGGACGAGGGCGCCGCCGCGTACGGTCACCGTCGCCTCGGGTGCCGCGGCCGCGACCCTGCGCCGTACGAAGCCGCCCAGTGCCACCTCCTGCAGGTCTGCCTGCTCGGCGGCGCCGTCGAGCCGGGCGACCTCCAGGACGTCCTCCACGAGTGTGCGCAGCGCCTGCGCACGGTCCCTGACCAGCTCCGAGGGGCGCCCCGGAGGCAGCAACTCGGCCGCGGTGACCAGGCCCGTCACCGGGGTGCGCAGCTCATGGGCGATGTCCGCGGTGACCCGGCGCTCCGCCTCCAGCCGGCCGGCCAGGGCGTCCGCCATGGCGTCCACGGCGCGCGCCAGCTCGTCCGTCTCGTCGCGGACCCGGCCGCCGATCGCGTCGCGCACCCGTACGTCGGTCTCCCCGTCGGCCACCCGGCCGGCCGCCTCGGCGGCCTTGCGCAGCCGCCGGGACAACTGCCCGCCGATGAGCACGCCCAGCGCCGTACCGCCCACCACGACCGCCGACGAGCCGATGACCAGCGCCTGGTCCAGGTCCTGCAGGACCGAGAAGCGGTCGGTGAAGGTCGTCTTCAGCGACAGGATCCTGCCGTCCGCCAGTGGCGTCTGCGCCCACACCACGGGCGCGCCGCCGTCGTCGGAGACGTAGGTGGCCCGCTTGCCCTCATGGGCCAGTCGCCGCAGCGGCTCCGGCAGGTCGGGGTCGTCCAGCCGGGCGTCCAGGGTGAGACGGCCGGTGGACTCGTAGATCCGCTGCGCGAACTGCACCCGCTCGTTCTGCACGTCCCGAGAGTTGTCGATCATGCTGGCCCGGGCCGCGTTGTGCACCACCAGACTCAGCACCATCGCGATGAGCGCCGACACCACGGCGATCGCCGCGCAGACCTGCCAGCGCAGCCCCACCTTCGGCAGCGGACGGGCCCTTCTCGCGGCGGGACCCCGGGGACGCGCGGTCACGGTGTCAGCCCCTGAGCTTGTAGCCGAAGCCGCGCACCGTCTCGATCCGCTCCTGGCCGATCTTCGCCCGCAGCCGCTGCACATGGACGTCCACCACCCGGGTGTCGCCGCCCCAGTCGTAGTCCCAGACCCGCTCCAGCAGCCGGTCCCGGGACAGCACCGTCCCCGGCGCCGCAGAGAACTCCAGGAGCAGCCGCATCTCCGTCGGCGTCAACGCGATCCGCTCACCGGCGCGCCGCACCTCCATCCCCTCCGGGTCCACCTCCAGGTCCCCGAAGGTCAGCACCCCCGCCCCTGCCGGGGGCTCGTCCGCCGCGGCCACCCGGAAGCGCCGCAGCACCGCCCGCATGCGGGCGGTCAGCACGGCCCCGTCGAAGGGCTTGGTCACGTAGTCGTCGGCACCCGCCTCCAGGCCGAGGACCACATCGATCGCGTCGGCCCGCGCCGAGAGCATGATCACCGGAACCGTCGACTCGTCCCGGATGCGCCGGCACAGGCTCACCCCGTCCAAGCCCGGCACCATCACGTCCAGCAGCGCCAGGTCCGGCCGCCGCGCCCGGAACGCCTCGAGCCCGGACAGCCCGTCCGGCACGGCCGTCACCTCGAAGCCGTCCCGTTCCAGGGCCAGGGTGGTCGCCTCGCGGATGACGTCGTCGTCCTCGACGAACAGCACGTGCGTCTCAGCCATGCCGACCGCTCCCGGCGCCCTCGTCGCTCTCGTAGGCGCGCCGGCGGGAGGAGACCTCCGTGAAACGGGAGCCGTCCCACCGGTACGTGGTCACGTCCTCGCCCGAGGGGTTGGAGACGGCGTCCTGCGGCCCGTACACCTGGTGGGTGACCATCAGGGCGCCGTCGCTGATCTCGGCGTAGACGGGGGGCTGCTCGTCGGTGAAGACGTTGACGTACGCGCCGCCCACCCGCCGGTAGACGTAGCTGCCGATGCCCACGCCGTCCGCGCAGGTCGAGACGTTGACCACCAGGTCCGTGCCGTCCCGGCCGGTCAGCCGGCCCGTGCGGTGGTCCACCGGGTACGGCCCCGCCGACGCCGCCGGACGAGGCTGCGCGGCTGCGGACGGCATGGGGCAGGCCGCCAGGCGGTCACGGATGTCCGGGGCCACCTTCGGGTCGCGCTGCACCAGGCGCACCACGTCCGAGGCGGTCCTGGCCTCCACCACCGGGGGAAGGGCAGACCGCCCGGCGTCCAGGGGGTGGGCGCCCGCGGTCGGCGGGGACGCGGAGGGGGACGGCAGGCCCGGGGAGGCGACCGCGGCGGTGCCCTCCTCGCGCACACCGCCGACGTCGCGGCAGCCGGTCACGGCGACGAGTGCCCCGCACACCGCGACAGTGGCGGCAGCGGCACCCACCGGGACTATGCTGCGGCGCACGCGCCCTCCGTCCTGCCCGAGGCGGGCTCCACGGGCCTGCCGTATCCGTTGCTCTGCCGCTCCAGCTCTGCGCGCAGCCGCGCCAGTGCCCGGTGCAGCGTGCTCTTCACGGTACCCACCGACATGCCCAGCGTGTGCGCCGTCTCCTCCGTGCTGAGCTGGCGGTAGTGGCGCAGCAGCACCACCTGCCGCTGCTTGGGGGCCAGCATGCCGAGGGCCTCCAGCAGCATCGCCCGGTCGGCCCGCTGCTCGGAGCCGTCGTCGACGGAGCGCTCCGGCAGCTCGCAGGTGGGCACCTCCTCCAGCCGGCGGGCGCGCCACCACTCGGTCCGGGTGTTGATCATCACCCGGCGCATGTAGGCGTCGGCCAGCTTCTTGTCGGCGATGTCGCCCCAGCGCGGGTAGGTGCGCGCCAGCGCCGTCTGGACGAGGTCCTGGGCGTCGACCGGGTCCGGCACGAGCCGGCGCGCGCTGCGCAGCAGGGCCTCCTGCCGGTTCCGCACGTACTCCTCGAAGTCCATGACCTGGGTTGTCCCCTGGGCGTTCGACGCCATGGCGTCCCTCCGTCCGGCGCGCTCGATTACGACCCGGCCGACGCTACGGAGCCGATGTACGGCTTTGGCGACCGCCGCCGCACAGCGGACCCACAGCCACCCATCGGTTGTGTAACGAAGCGGCCGGCCCGGCCGTGCCGTCCCTCAGCCGGGCAGCCGGTAGCGACCGTCCTCGAGGGGCTCCACCAGGCCGTCGGCGACCAGGCCGTCCAGGGCCCGGGCACGTTGGACGGGCTCGTGCCACACGGCGTCCAGCGCGGGCTGCGGCACCGGCTCCGCGGACTCCCGCAGCACGGCCAGCAGCCGGCCTCTGACCTGGCGGTCGGTGCCGGCGTAGGACTGGCCGCGGCGGGCCGGGCCGTCGTGCGCCGGGGAGCCCGCCAGCCGCCAGGCGCACTGCCCGGCGATCGGGCAGCGCACGCACTCGGGGCCGCGGGCCGTGCAGATCAGGGCGCCCAGTTCCATCGTGGCCGCGGCCCAGCGGGCGGCGGTGGCCTCGTCGGCGGGCAGCATCCGGTGGGCGATCCGGCGCTCGGCCGCGGTCGTGGCGTTCGGCGGGTACTCCACACCGGACACGGCACGCGCGAACACCCGGCGCACATTGGTGTCCAGTACCGCGTGCCGCTGCCCGTACGCGAACGAGGCCACCGCGGCGGCCGTGTACTCGCCGACTCCGGGAAGCGCCAGCAACTCCGCGTGTTCGGTGGGCACTTCGCCCCCGTGCAGCTGGGCGATCGCGGTGGCGGCGGCGTGCAGCCGCAGCGCCCTGCGCGGATAGCCCAGTCTGCCCCAGGCGCGCACCGCCTCACCGGAGGGATCGGCGGCGAGGGCGCCCGGCGTCGGCCAGCGCTCCAGCCACTGCCCGTACACCGGAAGGACCCGGCTGACCGGTGTCTGCTGCAGCATGAACTCGCTGACCATGACGCCCCACGCGCCCGCCTCTGGGCGGCGCCACGGCAGATCCCGGGCGTTGTCGTCGAACCAGTCGATCACGGGTGTGTGCAGCGTGTGGTGGTCGCGGTCGTCGTTCATAACGCCTTTGATCCTACGTCCCGGTGCCACCGCGGCGGGCGGCGCGAACGGGTGAGGACCTCCCCGGGACGGAGGGGAGATCTGCTGATCAATCACACAAGTTGCCAGTGTGCCGCGCGTGCCTTGGTCCGATGCAAGGGAAAACGCATAAGGTTTGCGCGTGGGCTCTGTGCGCAATCCCGTGGGACCTCTCCCGTCCTCCATCTACTGGCGGCGACGGGCGGTTGTGCTGCTCCTGCTCGCGCTGCTCACCGTGCTCGCCGTATGGGCCGTCAGTTTCCGCGGTGGTGGGGGGAACAGCGCCAACGGGCCGGGGGGCCGCGCACCCGTGCCGTCCATCACCCCCGGTCCGTCCGCGAGCGGTCCGCTCATCAGCTCCCGCCCGGGCGGTTCGGTGGGCGGTGGTCGCGGCGACGACGACGGCGGTGACACCGCGGACGGCGGCGCGGGAGACTCCGGTGCCTCGGGCGGAAGTTCGCGCGGCGCCGGTACCGGCGGGGCATCCGGGGCCGGCGACGGGGGCGAGGACGCCGGTGCCTCCGGCGCGGCGGGCACAGGGGGTTCCGCCGGCGGCAGCGGTGGCGACGTCGTGCAGTTGCCCGCCGGCTCCTCGCTGCCGGACTGCGGGCCGGGCGTCTCGCTGAGCGTACGCAGCGCCGACAACGCCTACGAGCCGGGTGAGCGGCCCCGGTTCACGCTGACCGCGACCAATTCCTCGGCCACCGCCTGCAAACTGGACTTCGGCCCGGAGTCGGCGGTCCTGTCCATCACCGACGTCGACGACCGCCACGTGTGGGCCAGCGACGACTGCCCCACGAGCCGGGCGCCGTACCTCCTGCAGGTCCCGGCGAACGGTTCGACCTCGTACGACGTCGAGTGGGACCGCCGGACGAGCTCCCCCAAGTGCGCCACGCCCAAGGGCCGCACGGCCCCGTACGGCACCTACCTGCTCGAGGTGAAACTGCCGGGCCGCTCCGCGAAGCAGACGTCCTTCGTGCTGAAGAACGTCTGAAGTCCCCCGGGGCGTCCGGCGCGACCGCGATGGCCCGGCCCTCAGACGTAGCGCTCCAGGATCGAGGACTCCGCCAGGCGCGACAGGCCCTCGCGGACGGAGCGGGCCCGGGCCTCGCCGACACCGTCGACCGTCTGCAGGTCGTCCACGCTCGCGGCGAGCAGCTTCTGCAGCCCGCCGAAGTGCTCGACCAGCCGCTCCACGATCGTGTTGGGCAGCCGGGGCACCTTCGCCAGCAGCCGGTAGCCGCGCGGCGAGACCGCCGAGTCCAGCGCCTCCGGGGAGCCGGCGTAGCCCAGCGCTCTCGCCACGGTCGGCAGTTCGAGCAGCTCGCCCTGCGGCAACGCGTCCAGCTCGGTGAGCGCCTCGGCGACCGTACGGCTGCGCTTGGCCGTCGGCTCCGGCACATAGTCGCGGACGACCAGCTCCCGCTCGGGCTCGACGCCCGCGATGAGCTCGTCGAGCTGCAGGGAGAGCAGCCGGCCGTCGGTGCCGAGCTCGACCACGTACTCCGCGATCTCCGTGGCGATCCGGCGCACCATCTCCAGGCGCTGCGCGACCGCCGTGACGTCCCGGACGGTGACCAGGTCCTCGATCTCCAGGGCGGAGAGAGTGCCCGCGACCTCGTCGAGGCGCAGCTTGTAGCGCTCCAGGGTGGCCAGCGCCTGGTTGGCGCGGGAGAGGATGGCCGCGGAGTCCTCCAGGACGCGGCGCTGACCGCCCACGTACAGGGCGATCAGCCGCATCGACTGGCTGACGGACACCACCGGGAAGCCCGTCTGGATGGAGACCCGCTGCGCGGTGCGGTGGCGGGTGCCGGTCTCCTCGGTGGGGATCGCCGCGTCCGGCACCAGCTGGACCCCGGCGCGCACGATCTTGGTGATGTCCCGGTCGAGGATGAGGGCGCCGTCGAGCTTGCACAGCTCGCGCAGCCTGGTGGCGCTGAACTCGACGTCCAGGACGAAACCACCGCTGCACAGTGATTCGACGGTCTTGTCCATGCCCAGCACGATGAGACCGCCGGTGTTGCCGCGCAGAACCCGCTCGAGGCCGTCCCGAAGGCTGGTGCCGGGGGCCACGGCGCTCAGGGAGGCGCGCATCAGGCCGTCACCGCCGGAGCCCTCGCGACTCCAGGCCTTGCCGGGAGCTGCCGCCCGGTCGTTGGCTGCCACTGCTCTCCTCCGGTCGTACGGATGCCCGGATGGGCGAGACCAGGGCAAAGTTTACCGTCGGAGGGGTCAGGGACGTGGGGCCCTCTTGGGCAGGACGCGCAGGGCGTCCCCTATGTCCGTCACCTCCGTCACCTTCATCCCCGGCGGGATCTTGCCCGGGTCGGGCGGTACCAGGGCGTGGGTGAAGCCCAGCCGGGCCGCCTCGGCGAGCCTGCGCTGCACCCCGGTGACCCTCCGGACCTCGCCCGCCAGCCCCACCTCGCCCACCGCGACCAGGTTCTTCGGCAGCGGTGTGTCGATGGCCGCACTGGCGAGCGCGAGCGCCACCGCCAGGTCGGCGGCCGGCTCCCCGAGCTTCACGCCGCCGACGGTCGCCGTGTAGATGTCCTGCTTGCCGATCGACTTAATCCTGCCGCGCTGCTCCAGCACCGCCAGCATCATCGACACCCGGGAGTTCTCCAGGCCGGAGGTCGTGCGGCGCGGGGACGGGATCTGGGTGTCGACGGTCAGCGCCTGCACCTCGGCGACCAGCGGGCGCTTGCCCTCCAGGGTGACGGTCAGGCACGTGCCGGGGACCGGCTCGTCGCGCCGGGTCAGGAAGAGACCGGAAGGATCGGCCAGGCCCGTGATGCCCTCGTCGTGCAGTTCGAAGCAGCCGACCTCGTCGGTGGCGCCGTAGCGGTTCTTGATGCCCCGGATCAGGCGGAGGCGGGCGTGCCGGTCGCCCTCGAAGGACAGCACCACGTCCACCAGGTGCTCCAGGAGGCGGGGACCGGCGATCGCGCCGTCCTTGGTGACATGGCCGACCAGCAGCGTCGACATGCCGCGCTCCTTCGAGGCGCGGATCAGGGCGCCCGCGACCTCGCGCACCTGGGCCATGCCGCCGGGGGCTCCGTCGATCTCAGGCGAGGCGACCGTCTGCACCGAGTCCAGGATCAGCAGGGACGGCTTCACGTCGTCGAGGTGGCCGAGCACGGCGGACAGATCCGTCTCGGAGGCCAGGAAGAGGTGGTCGGAGAGCGCCCCGATGCGGTCGGCGCGCAGCCGGACCTGCGAGGCGGACTCCTCGCCCGTCACGTACAGCGTCCGGGCCTGCGGGCCCGCGGCCTTCGCCGCCACGTCCAGCAGGAGGGTCGACTTGCCCACGCCGGGTTCGCCGGCGAGCAGCACCACGGCTCCGGGCACCAGCCCGCCGCCCAGGACCCGGTCCAGCTCCGGCACACCCGTGCCGCGCGCGGTGGCCTGCCTCCCGTCCACCTGGCCGATCGGCATCGCGGGCGTGGTCACCCGGCCCGGCGCGGTCGTCCGCACCGCCGGCGCGCCGCCGTACTCCTCGACCGTCCCCCACGCCTGGCACTCGCCGCAGCGGCCGAGCCACTTGGCCGTCGTCCAGCCGCACTCCGTGCAGCGGTACGAGGGACGGTCCTTGGAAGCGGGGCGGGTACGGGCAGCCATGTGCCGCACGGTACCGGGTGCCACCGACAACGGGACGCGCCGCCCGGGGCGCGAGCCTGCCGGTCCGCTCGGAAAGGGCTCGCGCACCTGGCCGGTGTTGTCACCCGGCAGAGTGAGCGACCTGTGCTCTTTCGGGCGGGATCACCACCCATTTGGATTAAAGCCTGCCGCGATGGCCGAGGACCCACGGGTCGTGGTCCTACCGTCACTGAGTGATGAGCAGCAGGTCTGACACACCCTCCCAGACAACCGGCGCGCACCGCCGACACCGCGCGCCGGTCCAGCGCGGCCGGACCGCGCCGGGTGCCACCGGGTCCCCGGCGCGGAAGCGGCCGCGCCTGCAGGGGACCCTGCCCGCGCAGCCGCCGGCCCACTACGAGCCGTATCTGGACGGGCTGTTCACCTATTGCCTCTCGGTGCTGTGCGAGCACGACGCGGCCGCCGCCGCCCTCGGTGACGTGCTGGCCGTGGCCGAACGCCAGCGCGCCCGGCTGCGCGATCCCGAGCTGCGCAGGCCCTGGCTGTACGCCCTGGCCCGCTGGGCGTGCCTGCGCACACTGGCCGAGGGGCGCCCGGTGTCGGTGCAGGCATCGGCCGACGTGGCCGCCCGCAGGCGCGGCGAGCTGGCGACGCTGGCCTGGCCGGAGGCGGCCGGCACCACGCCCGAGCAGCGCGAGGTGCTGGAGCTCGCCGTCCGACACCAACTGGCTCCTCACGAGGTCGCCCTCGTCGTGGGGCGGGAGCCGGACACCACGCGGGCGCTGCTCGCACAGGCGGCCTGCGAGGTGGAGCGCACCCGGGCGGCGCTCGCCGTGGTCGAGATGGGCAACTGCGCGGCCGTCGCCCGGCTCGCCGGTGACGCCCGGGTGCTGCTGGGCTCGGCACTGCGCCGGGAGCTGGTGACCCACGTCGACGTGTGCCCGCACTGCCGGGCCACCGCCGAGCGCGCCGTGGCGTCCGGCCCCTGGCCGGGCCTGGCCACCACCGCCGCCACGGCCGTGCTGTCGACGGTGGAGGCCCCGCGCTCGGCCGCGTACGCCGCCCTGCTGCACGCCATGCAGGACGGCGTCGGACGCACCCGACAGGTCACGCCGCGCTTCGACCGGCACGGTTTCCCGATGGACCTGAAGGAACGGATGGCGCGGCGGGCCCGGATGCGGCACCGCGCGGTGACCTCCACGGTGGTCGCCGCCGTCGTCGCGGCGCCGGTACTGGCCCTGTGGGCGGCGTACCACGGTGCGCCGCCGGCCCCCGAGCACAAGGGCGAGGGTTCGCTCAGCGCCGGCGAGGGCCTCGACGGTGAGCAGTACGAGAAGGCCGGTGTCGCGGGCGCGGCCGACGCACGCAGGCGTTCCGACCGCGGCGGGCAGGGCCGCCTGTCGGTCTCCGTCGCCTCGGCCGCCCCCTCGACGCCCGCCGCGGCCTCGGCCTCGGCCTCCGCCTCCGCCTCGGCCGGCGGCGGCTCCGCCCCGCCGTCCGGAGACTTCGGGGACGGCGGGGAGCACTCGGTGCCCCGCCCGGGCCGGCTGCTCGTGGAGGCCCGCTCGCGCGGGCACGTCACCGTCGTCACGCTCACCGCCGAGGGCGGCGCGCCGGTCCGCTGGAGGGCCGCCACCTCCGAGCCGTGGGGGGGGGGGCGCCCCCCCCCCCCCCCCCGGGGGCCCCCCGGGGGGCCCCCCCCCCCCCCCCCCCCCCCGGCCCCCGGGGCCCGGGGGGGGGGGGGGGGGGCCCCCCCCCGGGGGGGGGGGGCCCGCCGGGGGGG
>JARAXD010000018.1:0-141277 GCA_033793685.1 Streptomyces sp. ME19-03-3
AGAAACCGACAACACCGGCCTGCCAGCCGAACTCACCGCATAACGTCAAAGAAGAGATCACCGAGTGGCCGTCGATACACCACTCCAACGGACGTGACCAGCGCCGGGAGTGCCGGCCGCGCCGGCCGTGCCGTCCGTGTGACGGCGCGGCCGGCACCCACACCCCCGGGTGTCCACGACGCCGCCCCGATCGCCCCTCGCCGGGTGCCGCCGCGCCCTGCTGAGAGACGACCGGCGCGGTGGTGAGCCTCCTTGCGCGCGGCCTCGCTCACGGGGAAGTCCACCTCCGGCCGCCGTGCCGGGGGCGCGCGACACGTCCGCCATCCGGACGTCGTGTGTCATTCCATGGACGGCGGAGTAGGGTTCTCGCCATGTCTCGCAGCATCAGTCTCGCAGTGATCCCCGGTGACGGAATCGGCCGGGAGGTGGTGGCCGAGGGCCTGAAGGTCCTGTCCGCCGTCCTTCCGCAGGACGTGAAGCTGGAGACCAAGGAGTACAGCCTCGGCGCCGAGCGCTGGCACCAGACCGGTGAGACCCTGCCGGACGCGGAACTGGAACAGCTCAAGGTCCACGACGCGATCCTGCTGGGCGCGGTCGGCGACCCGTCGGTGCCCTCCGGCGTCCTGGAGCGCGGACTGCTGCTGAAGTTGCGCTTCGCCTTCGACCACCACGTGAACCTGCGGCCCTCCCGGCTCTTCCCGGGCGTGCGGGGTCCGCTGGCCGGCGAACCGGACATCGACTTCGTCGTCGTCCGGGAGGGCACCGAGGGCCCGTACGCCGGCAACGGCGGCTCCCTGCGCACCGGTACACCGCAGGAGGTGGCCACCGAGGTCAGCCTCAACACGGCGTTCGGCATCGAGCGCGTGGTGCGCGACGCCTACGCCCGTGCCCAGGCGCGCCCCCGCAGGAAGCTGACCCTGGTCCACAAGACCAACGTCCTCGTGCACGCCGGACACCTGTGGAAGAACATCTTCGACAAGGTCGGCGAGGAGTACCCGGAGGTCACCACCGACTACCTGCACGTGGACGCGGCGACGATCTTCCTCGTCACGCAGCCCGAGCGGTTCGACGTGATCGTCACCGACAACCTCTTCGGTGACATCCTCACCGACCTGGCCGCCGCTGTGACCGGCGGCATCGGCCTCGCCGCCAGCGGCAACATCAACCCCGGTGGCGAGTTCCCGTCCATGTTCGAGCCGGTGCACGGCTCCGCCCCGGACATCGCCGGCCAGGGCACGGCGGACCCGACCGCCACCGTGCTCTCGGTGGGCATGCTGCTGCGGCACCTCGGGTACACCGCGGAGGCGGAGCGGGTCGAGACCGCCGTCGCCGAGGATCTCGCCGAACGCTCCGGGACGCGCGGCACCTTGGAGATCGGCGACGCGCTCGCCGCGCGAGTAGCCGGCTGACCGCCGGGCAATCCTCCGACAGTCGGCCCGGCCGGTCAGCGACCGCACCACGACTGACCTAGACCTCCCGGGCCGTGCATGTGTGTCCCCGGCCTCGCCGCTGCGATAATCGGCGGTGGGGCCGCTGTGCGAGGGGAAACTCGGACGTCCTGGGAGCTGGGGACGGCGGGTGCGGTCCGCCCTGACCCTGACGCGAAGGACACCACAGATGACGACGCCCACGATCGAGCTCAAGCCCTCCTCGCGCCCGCTGCCCGACGCGCAGCGCGAGGCGATCCTCGCCAGCCCCGGCTTCGGCCGTCACTTCACCGACCACATGGTGACGATCCGGTGGACCGAGGGCCGCGGCTGGCACGACGCGGAGCTCGTGCCGTACGCGCCGCTGTCCATCGACCCGGCGAACATGACGCTGCACTACGCGCAGACGATCTTCGAGGGGCTCAAGGCGTACCGCCAGCCCGACGGCTCCGTCGCCACCTTCCGTCCCGAGGCCAACGCCGAGCGCTTCCAGGCCTCCGCCCGCCGCCTGGCCATGCCGGAGCTGCCGGTCGAGACCTTCATCGCGGCCGTCGACGCGCTCGTCACCCAGGACAAGGCGTGGGTGCCCAGCCAGGGCGAGCAGTCCCTGTACCTGCGGCCGTTCATGTTCGCCACCGAGGTCGGGCTCGGCGTCAGGCCGGCCAACGAGTACCTGTTCATGGTGATCGCCTCCCCGGCGGGGGCCTACTTCGCCGGCGGCGTCAAGCCGGTCTCCGTGTGGCTCTCCGAGGAGTACGTCCGGGCCGCGCCCGGCGGTACGGGCGCAGCGAAGGCCGGCGGCAACTACGCCGCGTCCCTGGTCGCGCAGGCCCAGGCCATCGAGCACGGCTGCGACCAGGTCGTGTGGCTCGACGCGATCGAGCGCCGCTGGATCGAGGAGATGGGGGGCATGAACCTGTACTTCGTGTACGGGAACAGGATCGTCACCCCCGAACTCACCGGCTCCCTCCTCCCCGGCATCACCCGTGCCTCACTGCTGCGCATCGCCGCCGACCTCGGCTACGAGGTCAGTGAGGGCCGCATCAGCGTGGACGACTGGAAGAACGGCAACGCGGACGGATCGCTGACCGAGGTCTTCGCCTGCGGCACCGCGGCGGTCATCACACCGGTCGGCTCCGTGAAGTCGACCCGCGCGAACTGGACCGTCGGCGACGGCCGGCCGGGCGAGATCACCATGAGGCTGCGCAAGGCGCTGCTCGACATCCAGACCGGCCAGTCCCCCGACACCCACGGCTGGATGCACCCCCTGGGCGGCTGACGGTCCGCCGCCTCGGTGTGGCGTCGCACGGGAGGGCCCGCGCGGCGCCACACGTGCGTTCACTCCACGCCCATGCCCATGCCCACGTCGATGTCCGCGTCAGGCGCTGCTCCCGGCGGGTAAGCGGCCCGCCTGTCCGGGTCACCGCGACCCGTTCCGGGACGCGCATGCGCGGGCGCCGTACGAGGGCGTGTCACCGGGTGCCCGCATCCTGAGATCGTGTCCCACGGCCGCGGCGCACTGTGGCAGACTGCCGATGTGCCCTCGTTCGCCATGATTATCGGCAGCAGGCGCGCCGGTCCTCAGTGATCGCCGAACCGCAGACCTTCGCGGCGGCGACCACCGTGTCCCAGACCCGCGCGCAGACCTCTCGCACCCGCGAGGGGTTTTTTCGTTTCCCGGCCCACCCGCGCCGGGGGCGGCGCAGCGCGAGGGATGATGGGGGCAAGTGGAGCCCGGTCTTCCGGAACCACTCACCCGACAGGAGTTGGAACGAACCATGACGGCCGTACTGGACGACAGCTTCCACGTCTTCGACACCACGCTGCGCGACGGCGCGCAGCGCGAGGGCATCAACCTCACGGTGGCCGACAAGCTGACGATCGCCCGGCACCTGGACGACTTCGGGGTGGGCTTCATCGAGGGCGGCTGGCCCGGCGCCAATCCGCGTGACACCGAGTTCTTCGCGCGTGCCGCCGCCGAGTTGGAGCTGCGGCACGCCCAACTGGTGGCCTTCGGTGCCACGCGCCGGGCCGGCGGCAGCGCCGCTGAGGACCCGCAGGTCCGGGCGCTCGTGGAGTCGGGCGCCCCGGTCGTCACCCTGGTCGCCAAGTCCCATGACCGGCATGTCGAATTGGCGCTGCGCACCACGCTGGAGGAGAACCTGGAGATGGTAAGGGACACCGTCTCCCACCTGCGTTCGAAGGGCCGCCGCGTCTTCGTCGACTGCGAGCACTTCTTCGACGGCTACCAGGCCAACCCGGGGTACGCCAAGGAGGTCGTACGCGCCGCCCACGAGGCCGGCGCCGACGTCGTCATCCTGTGCGACACCAACGGCGGAATGCTCCCCGCCCAGATCACCGCCGTCGTCCGCACCGTGCTCGCCGACACCGGAGCGCGGCTGGGGATCCACGCCCAGGACGACACCGGCTGCGCCGTCGCCAACACCCTGGCCGCCGTCGACGCGGGCGCCACCCACGTCCAGTGCACCGCCAACGGCTACGGCGAGCGGGTCGGCAACGCCAACCTCTTCCCGGTCGTGGCGGCTTTGGAGCTCAAGTACGGCCGCAACGTCCTGCCCGCCGGCTCCCTCACCGAGATGACCCGCATCTCACACGCCATCGCCGAGGTCGTCAACCTCACGCCGGCCACCCACCAGCCGTACGTGGGAATCTCGGCCTTCGCCCACAAGGCGGGGCTGCACGCCTCGGCGATCAAGGTCGATCCCGACCTCTACCAGCACATCGACCCGGAACTCGTCGGCAACACCATGCGCATGCTGGTCTCCGACATGGCCGGCCGGGCCTCCGTGGAACTCAAGGGCAAGGAGCTCGGCATCGACCTCGGTGACGATCGCGAGCTGATCGGCCGGGTCGTGGAGCGGGTCAAGGAGCGCGAACTCGCGGGCTACACCTACGAGGCCGCCGACGCCTCCTTCGAACTCCTGCTGCGCGAGGAGGTCGAGGGCCGGCCGTCGCACTACTTCCGCGTCGAGTCCTGGCGGGCGATCGTCGAGGACCGCCCCGACGGCACCCACGCCAACGAGGCGACGGTCAAGGTCTGGGCCGACGGCCAGCGCATCGTCGCCACCGCCGAGGGCAACGGCCCGGTCAACGCGCTGGACCGCGCGTTGCGCGTCGCGCTGGAGCGGACCTACCCGCAACTGGCGAAGCTGGAGCTGGTGGACTACAAGGTCCGCATCCTGGAGGGCAAGCACGGCACGGAGTCCGCCACCCGGGTGTTGGTCTCCACCTCCGACGGAAGCTCCGAGTGGTCCACCGTCGGTGTCGGAGAGAACATCATCGCCGCTTCCTGGCACGCCCTGGAGGACGCCTACGCCTACGGGCTGCTGCGCGCCGGTGTGGAGCCGCGCCGGGACGGCTGACGACCGGTGACCCGGACACGGTGACCCGGACACGGTGACACGGTGACCCGGACATGAAGGCCGGGGAGCGCGACGGACGCGGACGCGGCACCGACCGGGTCCGCGTCCTCCTCCCCGATAGGCCGTCGGGCCGCGTACGGATCGTCGCGGCGCCGCGAGCCGCAGCGCATCGCCGTTCTCTGCCGGACCTCCCGCGGTGGGCCTGCGGTGAGGACGCCGCTGCCAAAAGTGGACACCCGGGGCCCGGCTCGTTACGGTCGAAATGTCCACGCCGTCGCCCATGAGATGTGGGCTGACCCGCAGGTCAGACGGCGTACGGGCCGGTGTCGTCCGGCCAATGTGGTGCCCGGCGGGTCGCAGTGCCACACCGCCCCGGCCCGCTCCTCGAGCTGCGATGTGCCTGCCGGCCGGCCGAGTCGAGGCACCATCCACCGTGACGCGGCCGCAGCCACATGCTCGTGGAGCGCGGTGTCGCCGGAGAGGGCGCCCACGCCGACCCGTCCGGGATCATCGAGCCGGGACCGTGCCGGCGGCCCGCCGAGGCGGCGAGCGCCGGCTGGGTACGGGTGGGCCGCGGCCCGGGGAATCGCCGAAGTGACGCATGCTCAGATCGATGCCCGGCCGAGGCGGCGTCGCGCGACGCGAAGATCGCCCCGTGCTCAGTGGGGCGGCGCCGTCAACCGGCGGCCGTCCACGCGCGGTGACGTGGCAGCACGCCGGGAACCGCCGCACGCCCGACTGCGTCAGGGCGCCCAGGCGCGTACCTCCACCGGGTCGCCCACCGAGATCGTGCCCGGCCGCAGGACCGCCGCCTTCATCGCGAAGCTCACCCTGTTGCCGTACTCGGGCTCCCGCCGGTAGCCGGCCAGGGTGCGCACCGGCTCGGGACCGGCCGTACGACCGGTCGCCTGGTCGACCAGCGGCACGGAGCAGCGCGTCGCACGGGCGGAGTAGCCGAGCCGGGCGCTGCCGGTGTCCATGACTCGCACCCGGTCCTCGGTGTGGGGCTCGCTCCAGCCGGCGACGACGATGTTGGGGCGGAAGCGGTCCATGGGCACGGGTGTGCCGCCGCGCTCGGCGATGCGCCGGTTGAGGTCGTCCAGCGAGGCCAGTGAGGCCACCGAAAGGGCGTGCGCGTCGGCGAAGTTGACCTTGCCCGGGTGCTCGCCCCAGCCGTCCCGGTCGAAACCCGGGCGCACGCGCACCAGGCGGGAGGGGGCGCCCAGCACCTTCGAGAGCCAGCGCGCGGCCTCCTCGCCCTGGTCCACGGCCGTTCCCAGCGGCCGGTCGAACAGGACGACCTCGCGCGGCGGCCCCTCGTACGCCACCTCCAGCGTCAGTTCCCCGGCACCCGGCGCCGACAGCGCCAGGTGCTTGCCGTCGTCGGCGACCTCCGCGCGCACCATGGCCATCCCCGGCAGCGTCCGCTGACTGCGGAAGGACCCGTCGGCCGTGTCGACCACCATGAACGTGCGGTCGTGGGCCAGACCGGTCGTGGAGACGGCTGTGTCGGTCAGCTGCACGCCGGCGCAGCCCTTGACGGGGTAGCAGGTCAGCGAGTGTACGGTCGCGGCGGTCATCGGGCTCGTCCTTCCTGGGCGGGAAACCCATTCGATCACGCCGCCGCGCCGGGAGTACGGTCGGCGCGTGACCGACAGCGCAGCGATACGGATCAGGCCCGCGCGGGCCGCGGACGCGGACGCGATCACCGCGGTCTTCCTCGCCTCCCGGGCAGCCGCCATGCCCTGGCTTCCCCGGCTGCACAGCGACGAGGAGACCCGGTGGTGGGTCGCGAACGTCGTCCTCGAGCAGTGCCGGGTGTGGGTGGCGGAGCAGACCGCGACCGGTGCCGTGACGGGCTTCGCGGCGCTCGAGGGCGACTGGCTGGAGCACCTCTACCTGCGGCCCGGCGTGCGCGGACGCGGCATCGGCTCGCGGCTGCTCGGCGAGGTCGTGCGGCATCACCCGGACGGCCCACTGTCGTTGCACGTCTTCCGGCGCAACACGGCGGCACGCGGGTTCTACGAACGGCACGGCTTCCGGGCCGTCCCCGGCAGCGAGAGCACCGCGAACGAGGAGGGCGAGCAGGACCTGACCTACCGTCTGCCACCCAGGGACAACCGGTGACCAACGGCACACGTACCGGCCGGTAACGCGAGCGCCCGGCGGATCATAGGGTGAGCGCCGTACGCTCCCCACCCTCGAACCCCGGGAGACCGCATGCGTTCCGCGAAGGACTTCTTCCGACCGCTCGCCGTGGGAGCCCCGGCTCCCGTGCGGGAGGTGCCGTTCCGGCCGTCGCGGATGATCCACTTCTTCGATCCCAGCAACGAGAAGATGGCGGCGAAGGTCCCCTCCCTCGCCGCCACGGTGGACGTCCTGCTGGGCAACCTGGAGGACGCCGTCTCGGCCGACCGCAAGGAGGCCGCCCGCGCCGGCCTGGTCGCCACGGCCAAGGCCAACGACTTCGGCGACACCCAGCTGTGGACGCGGATCAACAGTCTCGACTCGCCGTGGGCCCTGGACGACCTGCTGACCCTGGTCGCCGAGATCGGCCACAAACTCGACGTCGTCATGGTGCCCAAGGTCGAGGGCGCCGAGGACATCCACTACGTCGACCGACTGCTCGCCCAGTTGGAGGCCAAGGCGGGCATCGAGCGGCCGATCCTCGTCCACGCGATCCTGGAGACCGCGACGGGCGTCGCGAGCGTGGAGGAGATCGCCGGGGCGAGTCCCCGGATGCAGGGCATCTCGCTCGGCCCGGCCGACCTCGCGGCCAGCCGCCGGATGAAGACCACCCGCGTCGGCGGCGGGCACCCGGGGTACCTCGTGCGGGAGGACCCCAAAGGCCCCCTGGGCGCGGAAGGGGACGTCGAACCGCCCAGACTGACGTTCCAGCAGGACCTGTGGCACTACACGATCGCGCGCATGGTCGACGCCTGCGCGGCCCACGGCATCCTGCCGTACTACGGCCCCTTCGGCGACATCAAGGACACCACCGCCTGCGAGGACCAGTTCCGCAACGCCTTCCTGCTCGGCTGCGTCGGCGCGTGGACCCTGCACCCGGTGCAGATCGACATCGCCAAGCGGGTCTTCTCCCCGGCGCCGGCCGACGTCGCGTGGGCGCGCAGGGTCATCGACGCCATGGGCGACGGCACCGGCGCGGTGATGATCGACGGCAAGATGCAGGACGACGCCACGGTCAAGCAGTGCCACGTCGTCGTCGAGCTCGCGCAGACGCTGGCCGCCCGCGACCCGGAACTGGCCGCGGCGTACGAGGCCGCGTACAAGGAACAGGAGCGGAACCGATGACCGACCCGATTCTGCGGCCGCGCCGCTCCGTCCTGTACATGCCCGGCGCCAACGAGCGGGCCCTGGAGAAGGCGAAGGCCTTGCCCACCGACGCACTCATCCTCGACCTGGAGGACTCCGTCGCGCCCGACGCCAAGTCCGAGGCGCGCAAGCGGGTCGCGGCGGCAGCCGCCTCCGGCGCGTACGGATACCGCGAGGTCACCATCCGGGTGAACGCGCCCGGCACGCCCTGGCACGAGGACGACCTGCGCGCCGCGGCGGAGGCCGGCCCGGACGCCGTGGTCGTGCCCAAGGTCGACTCGGCCGCGACCGTGCACGCCATCGAGCGTGCCCTGGAGGCGGCCGGCGCTCCCGACAGGACCGCCATCTGGGCGATGGTGGAGACCCCGCGCGCCATGCTCGACGCCCGCGCCGTCGCGGCGGCCTCGGAGCGGCTCGCCGTGCTGGTCATGGGCACCAACGACCTCGCCAAGGAACTGCACGCCGAGCACGTCCCCGGCCGCGCCCCGCTGCTCACGGGACTGTCCCTCGCTCTTTTGGGCGCGCGCGAGGCCGGCAAGGCGATTCTGGACGGTGTCTACAACGACGTCAGGGACATGGCCGGCTTCGAAGCGGAGTGCGTACAGGGCCGGCAGTTCGGCTTCGACGGCAAGACGTTGATCCATCCCGGGCAGGTGGAGGTCTGCAACAGGGCCTTCGCGCCCTCGCCCGAGGACGTGGACACCGCACGGCGCGTCATCACGGCATTCGAGGAGGCCGTGGCCGAGGGCCGCGGGGTGGTCACGGTGGACGGCCGGATGATCGAGAACCTCCATGTGGATGACGCCCGGCGTGTCCTTGCGTTGGCCGAGGCGGTATCCGGAAGGTAGCGCCCCCCCGGAGTCCGGGTGGACGACCGCTACAAAGAAAAGGCCCCGCACGTGCCGTGCGGGGCCTTTCTTGTGTTGGTTCTGTCCAGATGCTCCATGAAGCGGGTCCGGACACTGTACGAAGTCGACGCCGATCCCGACCGCCCTCCGCTCGTATGGTCGATGTCATGAGCGTTTTGGACGAGGTGCCGACCCAGGCCGAAGAGGCCGAAGAGGCCGCGCAGCCGGCGAACGACGCCCGCGGGCGCGTCGCGGAACTGCACGCCATCCGCGAGCAGGTCCGGCTCGGCCCCAGCGAGAAGGCCACCGAGGCCCAGAAGGCCAAGGGCAAGCTGACCGCGCGCGAGCGTATCGAGCTGCTGCTCGACGAGGGCTCCTTCAACGAGGTGGAGCCGCTGCGCCGGCACCGCGCCAGCGGCTTCGGCCTGGAGGCGAAGAAGCCCTACACCGACGGTGTCATCACCGGCTGGGGCACCGTCCACGGGCGGACGGTCTTCGTCTACGCCCATGACTTCCGAATCTTCGGCGGCGCGCTGGGCGAGGCCCACGCCAGCAAGATCCACAAGATCATGGACATGGCCATCGCGGCGGGCGCCCCGCTGGTGTCGCTCAACGACGGCGCCGGCGCCCGCATCCAGGAAGGCGTCTCGGCGCTCGCCGGCTACGGCGGCATCTTCCAGCGCAACACCCGCGCCTCCGGGGTGATCCCCCAGATCTCCGTGATGCTCGGCCCCTGCGCCGGTGGCGCCGCGTACTCCCCGGCCCTGACGGACTTCGTCTTCATGGTCCGGGAGACCTCCCAGATGTTCATCACCGGCCCGGACGTCGTCCAGGCCGTCACCGGCGAGAAGATCTCCCAGAACGGGCTCGGCGGCGCCGACGTCCACTCCGAGGTCTCCGGCGTCTCGCACTTCGCGTACGACGACGAGCAGACCTGCCTGGAGGAGGTCCGCTACCTGCTGTCGATGCTGCCGCAGAACAACCGCGAGAACCCGCCGTCGGTCCCCGCCGCGGACCCGGCCGACCGGCGCGGCGACGTCCTGCTGGACATCGTCCCGGCGGACGGCAACCGCTCCTACGACATGCACCAGGTCATCGGGGAGCTCGTCGACGACGGCGAGTACCTGGAGATCCACGAGCGCTGGGCCACCAACATCATCGTGGCCCTGGCCCGCCTCGACGGCCAGGTCGTCGGCATCATCGCCAACCAGCCCGCCTCCCTCGCCGGCGTCCTCGACATCGAGGCCAGCGAGAAGGCCGCACGCTTCGTGCAGATGTGCGACGCCTTCAACATCCCGCTCATCACTCTTCTGGACGTCCCCGGCTTCCTGCCCGGCGTCGACCAGGAGCACGGTGGCATCATCCGGCACGGCGCCAAGCTGCTGTACGCGTACTGCAACGCGACCGTGCCGCGGATCTCGCTGATCCTGCGGAAGGCGTACGGAGGTGCCTACATCGTCATGGACAGCCAGTCGATCGGCGCCGACCTGACCTACGCCTGGCCGACCAACGAGATCGCCGTCATGGGCGCCGAAGGCGCCGCGAACGTGATCTTCCGCCGCCAGATCGCCGAGGCCGACGACCCCGACGCCATGCGCGCCCGCATGGTCAAGGAGTACAAGTCCGAGCTGATGCACCCCTACTACGCCGCCGAGCGCGGCCTGGTGGACGACGTGATCGACCCCGCCGAGACGCGCGAGGTCCTCATCCGCTCGCTCGCGATGCTGCGCACCAAGCACGCAGACCTGCCGTCCCGCAAGCACGGCAACCCGCCCCAGTAAGGGAGAGACGAACTCCGTGAGCACCCCTGCCGACAGCACCTCCGCCGCGTTCGTGCGCGTGGAGCGCGGACACGCCAGCGACGAGGAGCTCGCCGCCCTCACCGCTGTCCTGCTCGCCCGCGCCGCGGCCCAGGGCCAGGACGCGACCGACTACGTCAGGCCCCGCTCCACGGCCGGCTGGCGCCGCCTCGAGCGGCAGTCCGGCTTCAGCGCGCCCCACAGCTGGCGCAGCTGACCCTCCGGTCCCGCACGACGGCGGCGGCGCCGCACCCCCCGGGTGCCGCGCCGCCGCCGTCGTCTGCCGGACGCCGCCGCCTCGTGGCGGGCATGGGTCGGCAGCGCCCGGGTGAGGGCGGCGCTCACCACATTCCTCCCGCGATGTCGCCGATCACCGTGCCACAGACCCTCGGAGCGGGCGAAGCGCAACGGGCCGCCCCCGCGGACCTTCCGCCGTACCCCCGCGGGCCGCGGGTCGTACGGCTCCCGGACCCGGGGTCCGCGCCAGCCTCCGAGTGGCCGTCGTGGTGGCGGTGACGTCAGCGCCGGCGGCGGCCGAGCGTTGCGGGGCGGGCGTCCTCGTCGGCGTTCGGCGCCCTGACGCCGATCCCTCGAGGAACCGGACGGGTTCGTACGGCGGTGCCGCGCCACGAGCGACCCCCTCGACTCCGGCGCGAAGAAGCGGCTCCTGCGCCCCCTTCCGCCGATCACCGTGCGCATGACGGAGCTCGCGGGCCGCACATGAGACAAACGCGAAGGCCCCGCACATGGTGTGCGGGGCCTTTCGCGTCGCGGGGGAGCGGGGACCGCTACCGCAGGCGCGCCATCAGGGCGTGTTCGACGAGCGTGATGAGCGCGCTCTTCGCCTCGGCGCGGTGCCGGGCGTCCGTGGTGATGATGGGAGCCTCGGGGCCGATCTGCAGGGCCTCCCGGACTTCGTCCGGGTTGTACGGCTGGTGGCCGTCGAAGCCGTTGAGGGCGATGACGAACGGCAGGCCGCTGTTCTCGAAGTAGTCGACCGCGGGGAAGCAGTCGGCCAGCCGGCGGGTGTCCACGAGGACGACGGCGCCGATGGCGCCGCGCACCAGGTCGTCCCACATGAACCAGAAGCGGTCCTGGCCCGGTGTACCGAACAGGTAGAGGATCAGGTCCTCGTCGAGCGTGATACGGCCGAAGTCCATGGCCACGGTCGTGGTGGTCTTGTCCGGCGCGTGCGTCAGATCGTCGATCCCCGCGGAGGCGGAGGTCATCACGGCTTCGGTACGCAGCGGGTTGATCTCCGATACGGCACCGACGAACGTGGTCTTGCCCACGCCGAAGCCGCCCGCCACCACGATCTTCGCCGAGGTGGTTGAGCGAGCTGGACCGCTAGAGCTTGCGAAGTCCACTGAGCACCCTTTCGAGCAGTGTCACGTCTGGCTGTCCGCCCGAGGCGTCGTCGCCACCGGGCTGGTGAATGGCGACGAGCCCGGCCTCCGCCAGGTCGGCGACAAGGATTCGGGCGACGCCGAGGGGGATGGAGAGGAGCGCGGAGATTTCCGCGACCGACTTGATCTCCCGGCATAGGATGCAGATCCGCTGGTGCTCCGGCAACTGGCCCCGCAGCCGCGCCGGATCGGCCGTCGTGCTGACCAGTGCCTCGATGGCGAGCTGGTAGCGCGGCCGGGTGCGGCCACCGGTCATGGCGTAGGGGCGCACCAGACCGGACGGCTTGGCATGATCGGTCTGCGCTGTCCGAGGCGGTGGCGCCTGCGGAGGTTCGTACGGCTGGATCCTCGGCTGCCGGTGCGGCGGCACGGGACCGGGTGTCCCCCCGCCCTGGGACGGGGGAGGCTCCTGGCTCGCTGCCGAGGGAAAGTCGAACCGCGTAAGGGGCGGCTGCTGTTGGTGATTGCCGTACTGATCTCCGCCTGGGGGCGTTGCCACGGTTCCTCCTCCAGCTGGGTAGCGCGTCCGGAAACCCTACGGGTCCCCGGACGCGCCCGCATGCCTGTCGGTCAGTTGAGCAAGCTGCCCTGCAATTCCGCGCGCAGATCAGGGGTGAGCACGTTGCCCGCCCGGTCGACCAGCAGGGCCATCTCGTAGCCCACGAGGCCGATGTCGCACTCCGGGTGCGCCAGTACGGCCAGCGAGGAGCCGTCCGAGACGGACATGATGAAGAGGAAGCCGCGCTCCATCTCCACGACGGTCTGGTTCACGTGGCCGCCCTCGAAGATGCGCGAGGCACCCGCGGTCAGCGAGGTCAGACCGGAGGCCACGGCGGCCAGCTGGTCCGCGCGGTCCCGCGGGAATCCCTCGGACATCGCCAGCAGCAGGCCGTCGGCAGAGACCACAACCGTATGGGAGACCCCTGGGGTCTGGTCCACGAAACTGGTGATCAACCAGTTCAGGTTCTGTGCCGCCTGGCTCATGGGACTCAACTAACGCTCCTGGTGCTTGGGGCCGAAGCCCTGGCCGTTCGTGTCAGTTCCCGCAGTGCGTCCCTGCTGGACGCCGCGCCGGAGATTGCTCAGCCGACCGCGTACGTCCTCCGGTGCACGGGAGACCATCGGTCCGCCCTGCGGAGTCTGCTGGGCGGTGCCCGGGACCAGGTTGGCCTTGGGGACCCGCCGGGGCAGGCCGGAGGGGGTGACCCCGCCGGCCTTCGGCGCGCGGGCCTGTTCGGCCCGCTGCCAGTTCTCGTCGTTCGTGGAGCGCCACTCGGACTCCCCGTCTACCGCCGGTGCGGGGGGCTCCGGCGGTGCGGTAAAGGCGTCCGCCGCAGGGGACTCCGGTTGCGCCGGGACCGCCGGTCCGGACTGCTGCCACCCGCGCTCACGACGGGGAAGGCCCGCGTCGGTCACCGAGGAGTGCAGCGGGCCGGTGGTCGGACCCGGTCGGTCGAAGCCTACGCGCTCCGGGGCCTGCAAGGGGGCGGCTGTGACCGAATCGCTGCCGGTCTGCGTGGGGAAGCCCTGCGACGGGGCCGGCTGCGGGGAGTCTGCCGGCGTCGCCGTCCACTGCTCCTGGCCGTAGCCGCCGCCCTGCTGCCAGTCGCCTTGGGCGTAGCCGTTCTGCGTGGCGGCGTACCCCTGCTCGGCGTAGGCGCCGTCGGTGTACACGGGCCCCTGGAGCCCGGCTTGCGCGTCGTAGCCCGCCTGCTCCTGGAACGGCTGGACCTGCGGCTGCCCGTAACCCTGCTCGGCATAGCCGTTCGCCGGGAAGCCGGTGTCCTGCGTGCCGTCGGCCTGGGCAGGGGTCCCCTGGAACGCGGACCCCGCGCCGCCCTGCTGGTGGCCGTCCTCGAAACCCTGCCGCGCCTCATCCTCGAAGGGCGAGCGCTCCGCGGTGCGGTCGCCGGCCGCGGCCTCGAGCTGGGCGCGGCGCTGGTCGCGCATCAGCGAGCGGCCGACCGGGTCCAGCGCGCGGGCGTCGCGCGGGGCCTCGGCCCGCTCGTATCGGGAGTCGTCGAAGCCGAGCTCCGCGGCCGTCGGCCCGTAGGCGTCGGCTTGCGGGGTCTCGAGCTCCGGCACGATGCGGGACACCGTGAAGTCGTTGTCCGACGGCATCTCCTCGCCGCCGCCACCGTGAGTGATCGGCTCGGGGAGCATCACCAGCGAGGTGGTGCCGGCCTGCTCGCCGGAGGGGCGGAGCTGGACGCGGATGCCGTGCCGGTCGGCGAGGCGGCCGACCACGAACAGGCCCATGCGCTTGGAGATCGACGCGTCGACGGTCGGCGGGTCGGCCAGCTTGTGGTTGATGTCCGCGAAGTCCTCGGCCGTGAGCCCGATGCCCTTGTCGTGGATCTCGACCATGACCCGGCCGTCGGGCAGCCGGGTCGCGGTGACCCGCACCCTGGTCTGCGGCGAGGAGAACGTGGTGGCGTTCTCCAGGAGCTCGGCCAGCAGGTGCACGAGGTCGGTCACGGCGGTGCCGTGGATCTCGGTCTCGGGAATGCCGACGAGCTCGATGCGGTCGTACGCCTCCACTTCGGAGGCCGCGGCGCGCAGCACGTCGACCAGGGGGACCGGCTGGTTCCAGCGGCGGCCGGGCTCCTCGCCGGCGAGGACGAGGAGGTTCTCGCCGTTGCGCCGCATACGGGTCGCCAGGTGGTCCAGCTGGAAGAGGTTCTGCAGCTGGTCCGGGTCCGCCTCGTTGTTCTCCAGCTCCGTGATCAGGGTCAGCTGCCGCTGGATGAGGCCCTGGTTGCGGCGGGAGAGGTTGGTGAAGATCGCGTTGACGTTGCCGCGGAGCAGGGCCTGCTCGGCGGCGAGCCGTACGGCCTCGCGGTGGATCTGGTCGAAGGCGCGGGCGACCTCGCCGATTTCGTCGTTGGAGGTGATCGGGATCGTCTGGACGCGGGTGTCGACCTTGCCCGGGTCGGTCCGCGAGAGCTGGTCGACCAGGCCCGGCAGGCGCTGTTCGGCGACCTCGAAGGCCGAGGTGCGCAGGCGGCGCATGCTGTTGCTCATGGAGCGGGCGACCATCGCGGCCACGATGAAGGCGATGATGAGCGCGACGAGCACGACGGCGGAGTTGACGATGGCGTCGGTGCGGGCGCCGGCGGCGATGTCGCTCGAGTCCTCGTACGCCTGGTTGGACAGGTGCTGCTCGACGTTCTTGTAGGCGTCGAAGGCCAGGGTGCTCGCACCGAACCAGCTCTCCGCGGTCACACCCTCGGCCTTGAGCTCCCCGGGGCTCTTGCCGGAGGCGATCTTCTTGATCATGTCCTCCAGGGCCGGCGGGGCCTTGAAGGGCCGGCCGGCCTCCCGGGCGGCCTCTGCGGCCTCGGTGACCTGTTCCTTGCCCTTCGTCAGGGCCGCTCGCTGCTCGGCCTGCAGGCGCTGGTAGTCCGCGGCGGTGCCACCGCCCCGGTACTCCTCGAGGGCGACCTGCTGGAGGTAGGCGTACGAGGTGAAGGCGGTGAGCTGGAGTCGGAGCTCACCGTCCGCGAGCTTGCCGCGGTCCTCGACCAGCAGGTGGGTGCCGATGGAGCGGGTCAGCGACTCGGCGGCCTTGGCCAGTTCCAGTGCGTAGAGGGTGCGGCCGTAGGAGGCGACGCTGGTGGTGCCGAAGCCCAGTTCGTTCGCGAGCTCCATCAGCGGATGCTGGACCTCGACGTACTTCTCCTCGGTCTGCACGCCGGGGAGTTGCCGGGTGAAGGCCGTGTCGCGCAGCTTCGCCAGGACCTTCTCGCCCTCGCGGATGTTCGCCACCCGACGCTGCAGCCGGTCGTTCACGGGCAACTGGGCGACGGCCGCGTCGAACCTCGAGGCGGCCTGGTCGGTGGCCGCGCGGGACGCGACGACGGTCTTGTTCTCCGTGTCGCCGGCGAGCAGGGGAACCACGCTGAGGTCGCGTTCGTTCAAGACCGCGTTGGCGTAGTCCACGGCGGCGCGCACGGCGTTGGCGGTCCGCACCGCGTCGTCCGCGTCCTGCCAGGTCTGGACCGAGCTCTGGACCCGGAAGCCGCCGAAGACCAGGGCGACGAGCACCGGGATGAGGAGGATGACGTTCAGGCGGGTGGCCACCCGCCAGTTGCGCATGGCGAAACGGCCGCCCGAGCGCGCCACCGGTCCGGGGGCGGGAGCGGCCTCGGGAGCAGGGGCCTGTGCAGCGCCGTAGTGCGCAGGCGGGGTGAAGTTACCGCGCGGATGGTCCGCGGGATCCGGCTCTGCTCGCCTCGTGTTCCTCACTCGACCAACAACCTCTCGGCGACGGCGCGGGCGGCGCCGTTCCTACTCTCGGGTTTCGATGAATTCCAGCACGTCATAGGGGCGCTCCACAAACGTCCGGCGAGGACCGCGAAGCCACGATCACGTGCAGGTCAAATCGGGCATAAGCGTAAACCTATGGCGATTCACCGGGTGAATGTGCGCGCAGTGAAGCCGACCGGGCGCGGTGGGTGTTCGGATTGCTGTGATTCGCGGTCGAAACGTTATGAACGAAAGGACCGGCCATGTCCCAAGACACAGCCGGTCCCTACGCGAAGTGGCAAGCTGGAGAGCTTACTTGAGACGAGCGAGCAGCGCGTGTTCGACGAGCGTGATGAGCGCGCTCTTCGCCTCGGCGCGGTGCCGGGCGTCCGTGGTGATGATGGGAGCCTCGGGACCGATCTGCAGGGCCTCCCGGACTTCGTCCGGGTTGTACGGCTGGTGGCCGTCGAAGCCGTTGAGGGCGATGACGAACGGCAGGCCGCTGTTCTCGAAGTAGTCGACCGCGGGGAAGCAGTCGGCCAGCCGGCGGGTGTCGACCAGCACGACGGCGCCGATGGCGCCGCGCACCAGGTCGTCCCACATGAACCAGAAGCGGTCCTGGCCCGGTGTACCGAACAGGTACAGGATCAGGTCGTCGTCGAGCGTGATACGGCCGAAGTCCATGGCCACGGTCGTGGTGGTCTTGTCGGCCACGTGCGTCAGATCGTCCACGCCCGCGGACGCCGAGGTCATCACGGCCTCCGTGCGGAGCGGGTTGATCTCCGAGACCGCTCCGACGAACGTGGTCTTGCCCACGCCGAAGCCACCCGCCACCACGATCTTCGCCGAGGTGGTGGACCGGGCCACGGGCGGCGCACCGTACGCCGCCTGCTGCCCCGGCCTAGAGCTTGCGAAGTCCACTGAGCACCCTTTCGAGCAGTGTCACATCAGGCTGTCCGCCGGCCTCGCCGCTGCTCGGCTGGTGGATGGCGACCATACCGGCCTCAGCCAGGTCGGCCACCAGAATCCGGGCCACTCCCAGCGGGATCCCCAGCAGTGCGGAGATCTCGGCAACCGACTTGATCTCCATGCACAGGTGGCAGATGCGCTGGTGTTCGGGGAGCAGCCCCTGGAAGGCACTCGGGTCCGCGGTGGTGCTGACCAAGGCCTCGATGGCGAGCTGGTAGCGCGGCCGGGTGCGACCACCGGTCATGGCGTACGGCCGCACCAGCGGCTGGTCGCCTTCGCCCCCGTACGGCGCATGGTGGGGCGCGCCGTACGGGCCGGGCGAGGCGGGCGGCGGGGTCATGAATGGTCCTCCGGGTAAGAGCGGACGCGTGTCGCGAGTAGTCATGGGGCGTGCGTTCGGCCGGGCTCCGGAGAGCTCAGCCCATCAGGCTGCCTTGGAGTTCTGCGCGCAGGTCGGGGGTGAGCACGGCGCCCGCTCGGTCGACGAGCAGGGCCATCTCGTAGCCCACGAGGCCGATGTCGCACTCGGGGTGCGCCAGTACGGCGAGTGAGGATCCGTCCGAGACCGACATCAGGAGGAGGAAGCCGCGCTCCATCTCCACGACGGTCTGGTTGACGCTGCCGCCCTCGAAGATGCGGGAAGCGCCCGCGGTCAGTGAGGTGAGGCCGGAGGCCACGGCCGCCAGCTGGTCGGCTCGGTCCCGGGGGAAGCCTTCGGACATGGCCAGCAGCAGGCCGTCGGCGGATACGACAACGGTGTGGGACACCCCGGGGGTGTTGTCCACGAAGTTGGTGATCAACCAGTTCAGATTCTGTGCCGCCTGGCTCATCTGACTCAACTAACGCTCCTGCTGGTGAGTGGTGCCAAAGCCGCGGCCGTCGGTCGTTCCCGTACCGGCCTGGCGGCCCTGCTGGATACCGCGACGGAGGTTGGTCAGGCGTCCGCGCACGTCGTCGGGGGCCCGGGAAATCTGCGGACCGCCCTGTGGGGCTTGCTGGGGAGCACCGGCTCCCGGGACGAGGTTGGCCTTGGGGACGCGCCGCGGCAGCCCGGAGGGGGTCACCCCGCCCGCGGACGGCTGGCGCACCTGACCGGCGCGCTCCCACACCTCGTCGTTCGGCGAGGACCGCCACGTCGCCGACTCGCGCTGGGCCGGCTGGGCCTGCTGTGCCGGGTAAGCGGCCGGGGCTGCGCGCTCGGCGCGGGCCCGCTGCGGTTGAGGCTGCTGCGGTTGAGGCTGCTGCGGTGCCGGCTGCTGCGGGCGCTGCGGCAGACGGGTGGGCGCGCCCGAACCCGCGCTCGGGCCGTTGCCGTTCTGCTGCGGGGCGACCGGGCCGCGCTCGACGTGCACCTGCTGCATGCGCTCCGCGCGGCCGGTTCGGAACCAGTCCGACTCGAGGGAGTCGAAGATCGGGCTGGACTCCTCCCCACGGACGGGAGCCGGCGGCAGCGCCATCGGCTCGCCCGCGGCAGGCAGCGGCTGCCGCTCGGTCCGCGAACCGGCGGGACGCCGCTGCTGCGCGGCATCGGATCCCTGGGCGTACGCCCCGGAGTGCCGCGGACCCTGGGGGGCCGCGGGAGCGGGCGGAGCGGGCTCCGGCGCCTGCTGGTACTCCGGCGCCTGCTGGTAGTCCGGCATCTGCTGGTACTGGGGCGCCTGCTGGTACTCGGGCGCCTGCTGGTAGTCCGGCGCCTGCTGGTACTGGGGCGCCTGCGCATGGTCGGGCGCCTGCTGGTACTGCGGTGCCTGCGCATGGTCCGGCGCCTGCGGGTACTGCGGTGCCTGCGGGTACTCCTGCGCCGCCGGGCGCTGGAAGACGTCGCTGCGGGTGAACTGGCCCTGCTGCTGCGGAGCCTGGCCACCGGGCTGCGGCATCTGCGGGGCCTGCGGTGCCTGCGGCATCCGCGGTGCCTGGGGTGCCTGCGGAGACTGCGGTGCCTGGCCGCCGTACGCCGACGGGGTGTGCGGCATGGCGCTGAAGTCCGGGCGCTCGAACTGCGCCGTGGTCTCCAGCTCCTCGTGGCCGCGCGGCATGTCGGCCTCGGGGCCGTGGGCCGCGCCCACCGGCTGCGGGGCGGGCGGACGCTGCGCGGGAGCCACGGGCCGCTGCTGCTGCTGCCGGCCACCCTGGCCGCCGGGGACCTGCTCGTTGGCCCAGCTCGGCCCAGAGCGCTGCGGGCCCGGCGCCGCGGGAGCGCCGGGACCGGCCGGACGGCCGCCCTGCGGGCCCGAACCGCCACCGGAGTTGAGCGCCGGCCGCGCGGCGGAACCGGAGACCTGGCCTCGCTGGCCACCGCGGTGCATACCGGCCAGGCCGGTACCGGCCCCGCCGCCCATGGCGGCCGCGGGACCGCCCGCGGCCGCCGCGGGGGCGCCGCCGGGCTGGTGGCCGCGGTTGCCCGCACCCGGCTGCGGCTTGGCGCCGCCCTGGGTGACGTCCACGGGCAGCATGACGAGCGCGGTGGTGCCGCCCGAGTCGGACGGGCGGAGCTGGATCCGGATGCCGTGTCGCAGGGACAGGCGGCCGACCACGAACAGACCCATGCGGCGGGAGACGGAGACGTCCACCGTCGGCGGGTTCGCGAGCCGCTCGTTGATGTCGGCGAGGTCCTCGGGGGAGAGGCCGATGCCGGTGTCGTGGATCTCGATCAGCACGCGGCCGTCGGGCAGCGCGTGACCGGTGACCCGCACCTTGGTCTGCGGGGAGGAGAACGAGGTCGCGTTCTCCAGCAGCTCGGCGAGCAGGTGGACGAGGTCGTTGACGACTCGGCCGGTGACCTCGACCGCCGGCACCGAGGTGAGCTCGATGCGCTCGTACTGCTCCACCTCGGAGGCGGCGGCGCGCAGGACGTCGACCAGCGGGACCGGGCGGGTCCAGCGGCGACCGGGCTCCTCGCCCGCGAGGACGAGGAGGTTTTCGCCGTTCCGGCGCATACGGGTCGCGAGGTGGTCGAGCTTGAAGAGGCTGGACAGCTGGTCCGGGTCGGCCTCGCGGGACTCCAGCTCGGAGATCAGGCTCAGCTGACGCTGGATCAGGCCCTGGCTGCGGCGCGAGAGGTTGGTGAACATCGCGTTGACGTTCCCTCGCAGCAGCGCCTGCTCGGCGGCGAGACGGACCGCCTCGCTGTGGACCTCGTCGAACGCGCGGGCCACCTGGCCGATCTCGTCGCGGGTGTGGATGCCGATCGACTCGACCGAGGTGTCGACGTCCTGCGGGTCGGACTCGGACAGCTGCTTGACCAGCTCGGGCAGCCGCTTCTGGGCGACTTCCTGGGCGGTGTCCTGCAGCCGGCGCAGCGAGCGGACCATGGACCGGGCGACGACGAAGGCGCCGACGACCGAGATGCCGAGCACGAGGAGGATCAGCGCACCGCTGAGGATCGCTTCCTGCTGTGCCTCGTCGCGCAGCGTCAGGGCCTTCTGCTGCATCTGCTGCAGCAGGTTCTGCTCGATCTGGCCCATGATCTGGAGCTTGGTCTTGGCGTCGTCGTCCCAGTCCAGGTAGGTGCCCTGGAAGTTCTGGATGCTCGACTCGGAGGCCGTGATGCGGTCGGCCTGCTCGTCGAACTTGGTGACGATGTCGTTGCCGCCGTTGAGGCCCTTGAGGAGGTCCTCGGCGTTCGACCGGCCGTAGATCTGGCTGAACTGCTTCAGCTCCGTGCCCTCGGAGCGGTTGGCGCCCTGGAGGTAGCGGAAGTCGTTGGGGCTGAGGCTGCGGTCGTTGGCCAGCGCGGCACTGACGACGGCGCGCTGGATGGAGTCGTACTCCTTGGCGGCCGAGAACGCCGCCAGCGCGCGGGTGCTGGCGATCATGTCGGAGTTACCGGTCGCCTCGGCCATCTCCTGGGAGAGGTCGACCAGCGACTGGATGAGCTCGTTGTACTCGCTGACGGTCTGCGAGATGTAGCCGTCCTGGTCGTACGCGCGCTCCTGGATGGCGCTCAGGGTGCCGAGCTGCCGGTTGATCGCCGTGAGCGAGGCGTTGACGCCCGTGAGGTCCGGCGAGACCTGGTTGGCGGCGTTGACGAAGGCCGTACGCGCCAGCTTGGTCTTCTGCTTGGCGTTGATGATGTTGTCGTCGCCCTCGTCACGGGGCTTGCTCGACAACGGGCCGGCCGAGACGTCCCGTTCCTCCTGGAGCGCGGCGGCCAGCTTGGTCGCCTGCTCCGTGAGGTCGGTCAGCGACGTCATGGCCTCCAGCTGCTGCACGTTCTCCAGCGAGCTCTGGATGCGCAGCGCACCCAGCGTGGTCGCGGCGACCACCGGCAGCGCGAGCAGCGACACCAGTCGCGTGCTGATGCGCCAGTTGCGCATGGCTATTCGGGAGCCGTGCTTCGGGCCGGTGCGCACACCGCTCCCCGGCGTGACGTCGCTCTGCGCGCCCGCGGTCCCGGCGTCTGCGGTTTCGTCCCGGCGGGCGGGTCCGTGTTCGGCCCCACCGCGCTGTTCTGGGTCGCCCGCAGCGCCGCCATCCCTCTTGAAACGTCCCTGCACTAGCGTCGCAACCTCTGGACCAGGCGTCCCCCGCACGGGCGGCGGGACGGTGTCGAGTCTTCGGAGTCCCGCCCTCCCCGGCGGATACCCATTGGCCGCCGCCGCTCGGCGATCGCACGCTCCCCCCTGCGCGCCGGCATCTGTTGATACGGCGGTTCGGGGAATTCCAGCACAGTGCCGCACGTCCAACAAGGGCCGTCGGGTTTCGAATGGCACGCGTGACGCAGTGCGTCCAGTGGATCACACGCTGTCGGTACGCTTTCGGCAGACTTCCGGCAAATTGGGCTTTCCGTGGAGGGGTTCGGTCCCTCCCGCCGGCGCCCGGCTGCGGCCAACCAGGCGCGAAGAGTCCGAATAAGCTGTGATGTCCGGTTCGGCACCATCGCCCGCTCGACCGATTCGCCCTGCTTGTCCCCGCGTTCGTGAGGAAAATCACAGACCGTCAGTTGTATTGGGCATCCGGATCGGGGAATGGGCGCCGATAGATTGACGTTTGACACAGCGGTGTACTACGTCAACCGTGCCCATCCGGGCGCCTGGGACAAACACGAGGTTCTGACCGGCCCATGAAGACGACCATGATCATGCGACCCATAGCCAACCCGCGCCGTACCACCCTCGCGCACCTCACGGACGCCGAGGACACGCGGACCGCAGAGGTCGCCCCGGCCGTCGAGGGCGCGGAGGCCGTCGTCCTGCCCCGCCAGACCGCCAACCCCCGTCGCACCATCCTGAACGAACTGCCGACCGCCTGAGGCGCGGCTCGGTGGGCGGGTCCGCGAGCCACCCCCGGGATAACCTGGAGCGTCAGTCTCCGGCCAGTGAGGTGAGCTGCTTCCCGTGCGCATCGCCAGGTTCTCCATCGACGGCAATGTCGCCTTCGGCGTCGTCGAGGGAGACGAGTCCGTCCCCGACGGACTCGTCCTCGACATCATCAAGGGCATCCCGTTCGCCGAGTACGAGCGCTCCGGCACGAAGGTGCCGCTGAGCAAGGTCCGGCTACTGCCGCCCGTGCTCCCCAGCAAGGTCGTCGCGATCGGGCGGAACTACGCCGAACACGCGGCCGAACTCGGCAACGAGGTGCCGGAGGTCCCGGTCGCCTTCTTCAAGCCCTCCACCTCGGTGATCGGCCCCGGCGACCCCATCGTGTACCCCTCCTTCTCGCAGGAGGTGCACTACGAGGCCGAGCTCGCCGTCGTCATCGGCCGGCTGTGCCGCGAGGTCCCCCGCGACCGTGTCGCCGAGGTGATCCTCGGCTACACCTGCGCCAACGACGTCACCGCGCGGGACGCCCAGAAGGCCGAGAAACAGTGGGCGCGGGCCAAGGGCTTCGACTCCTCGTGCCCCATCGGCCCGTGGATCGAGACCGACCTCGACCTCGCCACCGCCAACGACCTCGCCGTCACCGCGACCGTGGGCGGGGAACTGCGCCAGGCCGGCCGCACGAGCCAGATGATCCGCTCCATCGAGGACCTGATCGTCCACATCACCGAGGCCATGACGCTGCTGCCCGGCGACGTCGTCCTCACCGGCACCCCGGCGGGCGTCGGCCCGCTCAACGTCGGCGACGAGGTCGCCGTCACCATCGAAGGCATCGGCACTCTCACCAACAAGGTGATCAAGCGTGACTAGCGCAGCTCCCGTACGCGTACGTTTCTGCCCCTCCCCGACCGGCAACCCGCATGTGGGCCTGGTCCGCACCGCCCTGTTCAACTGGGCGTTCGCCCGCCACCACCAGGGCTCCCTGGTCTTCCGCATCGAGGACACCGACGCCGCCCGCGACTCGGAGGAGTCGTACGAGCAGCTGCTGGAGGCCATGCGCTGGCTCGGCTTCGACTGGGACGAGGGCCCCGAGGTCGGCGGCCCGCACGCGCCGTACCGGCAGTCGCAGCGTATGGACATCTACAAGGACGTCGCCGCGAAACTGCTGGAGTCCGGCCACGCGTACAAGTGCTACTGCACCACCGAGGAGCTCGACGAGCGCCGCGAGGCCGCCCGCGCCGCCGGCCGCCCCTCCGGCTACGACGGCCACTGCCGCGTCCTGTCTCCCGAGCAGGTCGACGCGTACGAGCGCGAGGGCCGCGAGCCCATCGTCCGCTTCCGCATGCCCGACGAGACGATCACCTTCACCGACCTGGTCCGGGGCGAGCTGACCTTCACCCCGGACAACGTGCCCGACTACGGCATCGTCCGGGCCAACGGCGCCCCGCTGTACACGCTGGTCAACCCGGTCGACGACGCGCTGATGGAGATCACGCACGTGCTGCGCGGCGAGGACCTGCTGTCCTCCACCCCGCGCCAGATCGCGCTCTACCGCGCGCTCGCCGAGATCGGCGTCGGGAACGGCACCACGCCGTTCTTCGGCCACCTGCCGTACGTCATGGGCGAGGGCAACAAGAAGCTCTCCAAGCGCGACCCGCAGTCCTCCCTCAACCTCTACCGGGAGCGCGGCTTCCTCCCCGAGGGCCTGCTGAACTACCTCTCGCTGCTCGGCTGGTCCCTCTCCGCCGACCGCGACGTCTTCACCGTCGAGGAGATGGTGGCCGCCTTCGACATCGACGCGGTGAACGCCAACCCGGCGCGCTTCGACCTGAAGAAGGCCGAGGCGATCAACGCCGACCACATCCGCATGCTCGATGTGAAGGCGTTCGTGGAGGCCTGCGGCCCGTGGCTGAAGCCCCCGTTCGCCCCCTGGGCGCCCGAGGCGTTCGACCAGGCGGCCTTCGAGGCGATCGCGCCGCACGCGCAGACCCGTCTGACCGTGCTCTCCGACATCACCGCCAACGTCGACTTCCTCTTCCTCCAGACGCCTGTGGAGGACGAGGCGTCCTGGCAGAAGGCGATGAAGGACCCGGCCGCCGCCTCGGCGCTGCTCGCCACCGCCCGCGAGAACCTGTCGGCCGCCGACTGGAACGCCGAGGCGCTCAAGAACGCCGTCCTCGCCGCCGGCGAGACGCACGGCCTCAAGCTCGGCAAGGCCCAGGCGCCGATCCGGGTCGCGGTCACCGGCCGCACCGTCGGGCTGCCGCTCTTCGAGTCCCTCGAAGTGCTCGGCCGCGAGCGCACCCTGGCCCGTGTCGACGCCGCCCTGGCGAAGCTGGCCGGCTGACCGGGGTACGCCGATCCGCCCCGGGCCCCGCACCAGGAGCCCGGGGCGGCGCGCTTCCCGGACGACGTCATGCGCCGCAGGACCGGAGCCCCCGTCCCCCCGCTGCCCCAGCGCAGCGGGGTCGATCCCGTGCGCGTACGGCTGCCCGGCACCGGGAGCTGGGCGACGGTCCGCGACCACCTGGTGGAGCGCCTCGGCGCGGCGGTGCCCGCGCAGCGGGTGGACGCCATGTTCGCGGCAGGGGAGGTGCACGGCGCCGACGGCCCGCTGGCCCCCGACGCCGCCTACCGTCCGGGCGGGCATGTCTGGTTCCACCGGGAGCTGCCGGAGGAGGTTCCGGTGCCCTTCGCGATCGAGGTCCTCCACCGGGACGACCGGTTGCTCGTCGTCGACAAGCCGCACTTCCTCGCCACCATGCCGCGCGGTGCCCACGTCGTGCAGACCGCGCTGAGCCGGCTGCGCCACGACCTGTCCCTGCCCGAGCTCAGCCCGGCCCACCGCCTCGACCGGCTGACGGCGGGCGTGCTGATGTTCGTCGTCCGCCCCGAACTGCGCGGCACCTATCAGACGATCTTCCGCGACCGGCTGGTGAGCAAGGAGTACGAGGCCGTGGCCCGGCACGACCCCGCCCTGGTGCTGCCGCGCACGGTGGAGAGCAGGATCGTGAAGGAACGCGGTGAGCTGGCGGCCCGCGAGGTGGCCGGCGAGCCCAATGCCCGCAGCCACGTGGAGCTGCTCGAGCACCGTGACGGCCTGGCCCGCTACCGCCTGCGCCCCGAGACCGGCCGCACCCACCAGCTTCGGGTGCACATGAACACCCTGGGGGTGCCGATCCTCGGCGATCCCGTCTACCCGCGGGTCCTGCCGCCGGCCGCGCCGGGCGACTTCTCCCGCCCGCTGCTGCTGCTGGCCCGGGCGCTGGCGTTCGACGACCCCGTGACGGGCGAGCGGCACCGTTTCGTCAGCCGCCGGTCGCTGTTCACCCGGTGGCCGCCGCCGCGCACCGGCACCCCGGACGGAGCACCGGGCTAGAGTCGGCACATGCCGATCCGGGCCGTGCTGTGGGACATCGACGACACGATCTTCGACTACTCGGGCGCCGAGCGGGCCGGAGCGCTGCGCCACCTCAAGGCCGAGGGTCTGCTCGGTGCGTTCGGCGGCGCGGAGGGGGCGCTGCGGATGTGGCGGGAGGTGATGGAGACGCACTACGCGCGCTTCCTCAGCGGGGAGCTGACCTTCACCGAGCAGCGCAGGGCGCGGGCCCGGGCCTTCCTGGGGGCGGCTGTGGCGGACGCCGACGCCGACGCCTGGTTCGCGGCGTACTACGTGCACTTCGAGGCCGCCTGGGCGGTCTTCCCCGATGTGCTGCCGACACTGGACGCCCTGACCCCGCAGTACCGACACGGCCTGCTGTCCAACTCCAGCACCGCCCGCCAGGAGCGGAAGCTGGCCCGGCTGGGACTGCGCGACCGCTTCGAGTGCCTGGTGTGCTCGCGGGAACTGGGACACGCCAAGCCAGCCCCGGACGCCTTCCTGGGGGCGTGCCGGGTGCTGGGGCTGCCTCCGGAGGAAGTGGCCTACGTGGGGGACAGGGCCGACACCGACGCGCGCGGCGCCGACGCGGCGGGCCTGTACGGGGTGTGGCTGGACCGTACGGGTTCGGTCACCGTGCCGGACCTGCGGCGGATCACCGGGCTCGCGGAGCTTCCCGCACTTCTGGCGGCGGATACTCGTTTTGGAGCCCCGTCACCGATCGGGTAATGTTCTTCCTGCGCCGCCCGGGCGGGCCGAAAAGGCCGGCACGGGAGCGCGGCCAAACGAGACCCCCCATCCGGGGGTTGAGTTTTGGTGGGGTATGGTGTAATTGGCAGCACGACTGATTCTGGTTCAGTTAGTCTAGGTTCGAGTCCTGGTACCCCAGCGCAGATCTTCTGCAAAGCCCCCGTTGTGTAGCGGCCTAGCACGCTGCCCTCTCAAGGCAGTAGCGCCGGTTCGAATCCGGTCGGGGGTACTGGTCTCTCTCGCAGGGATCGCTAGGGCCCCCGTTGTGTAGCGGCCTAGCACGCCGCCCTCTCAAGGCGGTAGCGCCGGTTCGAATCCGGTCGGGGGTACTTGACACACCATGGGGTATGGTGTAATTGGCAGCACGAGTGATTCTGGTTCATTTAGTCTAGGTTCGAGTCCTGGTACCCCAGCGCGGTTTTCAAGACTTGCCCCCGTTGTGTAGCGGCCTAGCACGCCGCCCTCTCAAGGCGGTAGCGCCGGTTCGAATCCGGTCGGGGGTACGTGAGGAGAGGCCTTCCGCTTCGGCGGGGGGCCTTTTCCGTTTCCGCCGCACCGTCCCTTCCGCCGCCCCGTATCAGCCGACTCCGAACCTGCGGCGGGACTCCTCGGCCTCGGCGAGGCGGCGCAGGCTCAGCAGCACGGGCTCGTAGAGCACGGTGAGCGTCACGGCGGCGGCCGCCTGTTCCAGCGGGGTGTCGTACGTCTCGACCAGATCCAGGTCGTGCACCGCCTGTTGGGCGGCGAGCCGCGCGTAGGGCGCCAACTGCCGTGCGCCGCTGGGGTATCCGAGGCGGGTCAGGGCGGCGACCGCCGCGACGAGCATCCGGTACGCGGGGGAGGGGCCGTGCTCCTCGCCGCCGCGGTGCCAGCCGAGTTCGGCCAGCAGTCCGTCCACCTCGCGACGGGCGGTCGTGGTCGCCGGGTCGTCCTCGTCGGGCTCCGGGCCGTGCGGAAGAGCGTAGGTGGCGGCGCCGAGCCGCATGTGGCGGGTGAGCGACTCGTCCTCCACCGCGGCGAGCACCTCGCGGGCGGTGGCCACGGGCACCTTGCCCACCTGGATCAGTGCCCGGACGAACCGCAGCCGGCGCAGGTGCTCCTCCCCGTACTCGGCCTGCGTGGCGGTGACACGTCGGCCGGGCGGGAGCAGGCCCTCGCGCAGGTAGTACTTGATCGTGGCCGCCGCCACGCCGCTGCGTGCGCTCAACTCCGCCAGCCGCATCCCTTGCGCCCTCCATCGGATAGTGGCACTATCCAATCATGGATAGTGTCGCTATCCAACAAGCCCGCAGGGGGGGTCCCATGTCCGCGCCGGTGATTCCGGGCCGCAACACCGCCGCTGCCGAAGGCGCCATCGTCGTGTTCCTCATCGGGATGCGGATCAATCGCTTCCGGTCGCTCGGAAGCTGGATCCCGGTGTTCCGGGCCATGCCGCGCATGCTGCGGGAGCTGTCGCAGGACGACGAAAGCGGTTTCCTGGGGTACCGGCTGCTGTTCGGCGGGCCACGGGTGATCTACGTCGTCCAGTACTGGAGGTCCACGGAGCAGCTCCTCGCCTACGCCTCCCAGCAGGACAGGCAGCATCGGCCCGCGTGGGCGGCGTTCAACCGCCGCGCGCGCAACGGCAAGGGCAGGGTCGGATTCTGGCATGAGACGTATGCGGTGCCGGCGGGTGCCCACGAATCCGTCTACGTCGACATGCCCGCCTTCGGGCTGGGTGCGGCGACAGGGATCGTCCCGGTGGGATCCCGCGGCGAGACGGCCGCCCAGCGGCTGGCGAGGGGTGAGGAGCGGGCCGCATGAGGCGGGCGTTCGGGCCGCATCGGCCGCCTGTGCCAACGTTCCCGCCGGCTCAGCCGCTGCGGCGCAGCGCCTCAGAGAGCCGGGCGGCGGCGTCCACGACGGCCTGGGCGTGCATGCGCCCCGGGTGGCGGGTCAGCCGCTCGATCGGACCCGAGACGGAGACCGCCGCCACCACGCGGTTGGACGGGCCGCGCACCGGGGCCGAGACGGAGGCCACGCCCGGTTCGCGCTCGCCGATCGACTGGGCCCAGCCCCGGCGACGTACCCCGGACAGCGCGGTGGCGGAGAAGCGCGCTCCCTGCAGTCCGCGGTGGAGCCGCTCCGGCTCCTCCCACGCGAGCAGGACCTGGGCGGCGGAGCCGGCCTTCATCGGCAGGGTGGAGCCGACCGGGACGGTGTCCCGCAGACCGGACAGCCGCTCGGCGGCGGCCACACAGATGCGCATGTCGCCCTGCCGGCGGTAGAGCTGGGCGCTTTCACCGGTCATGTCGCGCAGATGCGTGAGCACCGGGCCGGCCGTGGCGAGCAGGCGGTCCTCGCCCGCCGCGGCGGCGAGTTCGGACAGCCTCGGACCGAGGATGAAGCGCCCCTGCATGTCGCGGGCCACCATCCGGTGGTGTTCCAGGGCGACGGCGAGCCGGTGTGCGGTGGGGCGGGCGAGCCCCGTCGCGCCCACGAGCCCGGCCAGGGTAGCGGGCCCGGACTCCAGGGCGCTGAGCACCAGAGCCGCCTTGTCGAGAACGCCGACGCCACTGCTGTTGTCCATGCAACGATACTCGCGTCTCACTCTGTGAAACGCAAGTCCAATTTCGCCGCGGACCCGGCAACCTGGAACCCACAGAGCCGCTGCGGCCACTCCTCACAAGGGCGCGGACACGCAGGGCAACGACGAACAGGCCGGCAGTGCGGCCGGCCGGAGGGAATGCGATGGCAAGGACACTCGCGGAAAAGGTCTGGGAGGATCACGTCGTACGGCGCGCCGAGGGCGAGCCCGACCTCCTCTTCATCGACCTGCACCTGCTCCACGAGGTCACCAGCCCGCAGGCCTTCGACGGCCTGCGGATGAACGGCCGCCAGGTCCGCAGGCTGGACCTCACCATCGCGACCGAGGACCACAACACCCCGACCCTCGACATCGACAAGCCGATCGCCGACCCGGTCTCGCGCACGCAACTGGAGACGCTGCGCAAGAACTGCGCCGAGTTCGGGGTGCGGCTGCACCCGCTGGGCGACGTCGAGCAGGGCGTGGTGCACGTCGTCGGCCCGCAGCTGGGCCTGACCCAGCCGGGCATGACGGTCGTCTGCGGCGACAGCCACACCTCCACCCACGGCGCCTTCGGGGCGCTGGCGTTCGGCATCGGCACCAGCCAGGTCGAGCACGTGCTGGCCACCCAGACCCTGCCGCTGGCGCCGTTCAGGACCATGGCGATCACCGTCGACGGCGAACTGCCCGAAGGCGTCACCGCCAAGGACCTGATCCTGGCGATCATCGCCAGGATCGGCACCGGCGGCGGTCAGGGCTACGTCATCGAGTACCGCGGCTCGGCCATCGAGAAGCTGTCGATGGAGGCCCGGATGACCATCTGCAACATGTCGATCGAGGCGGGCGCCCGGGCCGGCATGATCGCCCCTGACCACACGACCTTCGAGTACCTGCGGGGCCGTCCGCACGCCCCGCGGGGCGAGGACTGGGACGCCGCGGTCGCGTACTGGCAGACGCTGAGGACCGACGAGGACGCCGTCTTCGACCACGAGGTCGTCATCGACGCCGCCTCACTGTCCCCGTTCGTCACCTGGGGCACCAACCCCGGCCAGGGAGCTCCGTTGAGCGCCTCCGTGCCCGACCCGGCCGGCTTCGAGGACCCCAGTGACCGTCTGGCCGCCGAGAAGGCCCTGGAGTACATGGCCCTGGAGCCCGGTACGCCGCTGCGCGAGGTGAGGGTCGACACCGTCTTCGTCGGCTCCTGCACCAACGGCCGCATCGAGGACCTGCGCTCCGCCGCCTCGATCGTCAAGGGCCGCAAGATCGCCGACGGCGTACGGATGCTCGTCGTGCCCGGCTCGGTCCGCGTGGCGCTGCAGGCTGTCGAGGAGGGCCTGGACACGGTGTTCAAGGAGGCCGGCGCCGAGTGGCGCCACGCGGGCTGCTCGATGTGCCTGGGCATGAACCCCGACCAACTGGCCCCCGGCGAGCGCTCCGCGTCCACCTCCAACCGCAACTTCGAGGGACGGCAGGGCAAGGGCGGCCGTACCCACCTGGTGTCCCCGCAGGTCGCGGCCGCGACCGCGGTCACCGGCCGCCTTTCGTCCCCCGCCGATCTGCCCGGCGCCGCCGTCCTGGAGGCCTGAGAACCGATGGAAGCTTTCACCACGCACACCGGCCGCGCCGTCCCGCTGCGCCGCAGCAACGCCGACACGGACCAGATCATCCCGGCCCACTGGTTGAAGAAGGTCACCCGCAACGGCTTCGAGGACGGCCTGTTCGAGGCCTGGCGCAAGGATCCCGAGTTCATCCTCAACCAGCCCGAGCGCCAGGGGGCGACCGTCCTCGTCGCCGGCCCGGACTTCGGCACCGGCTCCTCCCGCGAGCACGCGGTGTGGGCCCTGCAGAACTACGGTTTCAAGGCCGTCATCTCCGCGCGCTTCGCGGACATCTTCCGCGGCAACTCGTTGAAGAACGGCCTGCTCACCGTGATCCTGCCGCAGGCGACGGTCGAGGAGCTCTGGCAGCTGACCGAGGCCGACCCGACGGCCGAGATCACCGTCGACCTGCAGGCCCGTGAGGTCCGCGCCGAGGGGATCACCGCCCCCTTCGAACTGGACGACAACGCCCGCTGGAGGCTGCTCAACGGTCTGGACGACATCAGCCTCACCCTGCAGAACGAGGCCGACATCGCCGCCTACGAGGCCAAGCGCCCCTCCTACAAGCCGCGGACCCTCCAGGTCTGAGCAGTCCGGCGGCCCCGCGGCCGCCCGAGGCCCCTGTGCAGCGCCCCCCGCCCCACCGGGCGGGGGGCGCTGCGGCGTGTTCGGCTCCACACCTCGTGACAACTCACCGCAGATGACACAATCGGCACATGGAACACGATGGCCAACTCGAGCTGTACGGGTTCCTCGCTGCCAGGTTGAAGCAGGCCCACACCCGGGTGGCGGGTCTGCAAGTGCCGGAGGACGTCAGGATGCAGTTGACCCGGCGGCTGCTCGTCATCACCGCGGCCGCGAAGCACGATCTCGCGGGTGCGGCAAGGCGTCTGGAGGAACTGATGAAGGACCTCGACGAAGGCCGATTCCCCGATCAAAGGTCTTCCTGAGCCCCGAGTTCGTTGCGGCACAAGGGTGATTCGCCCGTTTCGTATTTGATTTGCGGTATATATCCGCCTAGCGTGCGAAAAAGCCCGAACTTCATCGCCGGGCAAGTTTCCGAAGGGGAAGACGTGAACAAGGCGCAGCTCGTTGAAGCGATTGCCGACAAGCTCGGTGGCCGTCAGCAGGCCGCGGACGCGGTCGACGCCGTCCTGGACGCGATCGTCCGCGCGACGGTGAGCGGGGACCGGGTCTCGGTCACCGGCTTCGGCTCGTTCGAGAAGGTGGAGCGTCCTGCCCGCTACGCCCGCAACCCCCAGACCGGGGAGCGGGTCCGGGTCAAGAAGACCTCCGTCCCGCGCTTCCGTGCCGGTCAGGGCTTCAAGGACCTGGTCAGCGGGTCGAAGAAGCTCCCCAAGGCCGGCGAGGTCTCCGTCAAGAAGGCACCCAAGGGCAGCCTGAGCGGAGGCGTCACCGCCAAGGCCACCACCAAGAAGGCAGCCGCCAAGAAGACGACGGCGAAGAAGGCCGCCACCGGCAAGACGGCGGCCAAGAAGACCGCCGCCGCCAAGGGTGCGGCCAAGAAGACCACCGCGGCCAAGGCGACGACGGCGAAGAAGTCGGCCTCCAAGACCGCGGCGAAGAAGGCGACCGCCAACAAGACCGCACCGGCCAAGAAGGCGCCGGCCAAGTCGGCGGCCAGGAAGACAGCCACCAAGCGGACCGCGAAGCGCTAGCGGTTCCGCCGACCCGCACACGCCGACGGGCCGGGTACCCCTGAGCGGGGGCACCCGGCCCGTGCGGTCGCGTGCTCAGGCCCCTGGATCGGGAAAGGTCTGCAGCGTCACGAACACGACGCGGCGCCTGTCGCCGCTGCCCTCGGTGCGGATCCGCACGCGCTGACCGGGCCGCAGCAGCCGCAGCCCACCGGCGTCGAACGCCGCCGCGTCGAACGGCAGCGGCGTCCCGTCGTCCAGCAGCACGCTGCCGGCGCGGGTGTCGGGGTCGTAGGTGTACGCGGTGGCCTGCATGGGCCTCACCCTAACGCGCACCGCCACCCGGAGCCGGTGCGCCGAGGCCCGGCGCCCGGCGAGGCGGGGCGGCGTCCTGCGCAGGGGCCGTGTCCTGCGGCGAGGCGGGAAGTCCGGCCCGCAGCAGCGCCCGAGTGTGCGGCCCGACCCCCAGCAGCAGGGCGGCCGCCAGGTCCTCGCCCGTATCCACGTCCTGGCGCACGGAGTCCACGTCCGCGAGGACGATCTCGCGGGCGCCGGAGGCCAGGTGGCGGGCCCGCGAGGGCCCCCCGAAGCCGGGTGCGAGGGCGGCCCCCGCGGTGGCCGCGAGCAGCGTGGTGCCGATTCCGGCCGCGTCGGCCAGAAAGGACCGCCCGGATCGCCGTGCGGCCGCGTGGAGCACCGTGGCCAGTTCGCCGGGCCGCAGGGCCGGGAGATCGGCGTTCAGGGCGGCCACGGAAACGGCGGGCCGGCGCCGCCGGACCGCGTCGGCGCCGTGCCCCAGTGCGGCGTTGAGGCCGGCCGCCGGGGAGTCCGCCAGGACGTGCGCCCCGAGTGCCTCCAGCGCGGCCCGGGCCAGTGGGTCGTCGGTGACGACCGTCACATCCCGTACCACCGCGCAGGCGAGCGCGGAGGCGACCGTGTCCTGCGCGAAGGCCAGTGCCAGCCCGGGCCGCGCGGGGCCGGCGGTCTTCGCCAGGCGGCTCTTGGCGGCGGCCAGGGGCTTGAGCGGGACGACGAGCGACCATTCCACGGGTGGTGACACCGAACTATTGTGCTCGGGTCCGCCGGGCCCACCACCCCCCGCCCCTTCCCGGCGGGCCGTCTCCAGGTGCACGATCTCCTGGTACGTGGCTCCTGGCAGGGCACTTGCGCCGGGGCGCACACCGAGCGTCTTTCACCCTGGCGTTACGGTGGCCCTACCGGCGAGACTTGTGCGGCCGCACCGGCCGTACGGTGCCGCCGACCACAGCAGGCCGCGGTCCGGTGATTCCGGGTCGGCGGCGGAACGAGGAGGAGTTCTGGTGTCCCGCCGCAGAATCGGCTTCTGGTACCGGCTCGCAGCCGTCATCGCCAAACCGCCGCTCGTCGTCCTCTTCAAGCGGGACTGGCGCGGAATGGAGCACATTCCGGCCCAGGGCGGATTCATCACGGCGGTCAACCACAACTCGTACCTCGACCCGCTGTCGTACGCGCATTTCCAGTACAACACCGGGCGGGTCCCCCGCTTCCTGGCGAAGGCGCCGCTGTTCAAGCCCGCCTTCGTCGGCGCAATCCTGCGCGGCACCGGCCAGATCCCGGTCTACCGGGAGAGCACCGACGCCGCCAACGCCTTCCGCGCCGCGGTGGACGCCATCAACTCCGGCGAATGCGTCGCCTTCTACCCGGAGGGCACGCTGACCCGCGACCCCGAGATGTGGCCGATGGTGGGCAAGACCGGCGTCGCCCGGGTCGCGCTGACGACCAAGGCCCCGGTGATCCCGGTCGCCCAGTGGGGCGCCAACGAGGTCATGCCGCCGTACGCCGAGGAGAAGAAGATCCGCCTCTTCCCGCGCAGGACCCTGCGTGTCGTCGCCGGGCCGCCGGTGGACCTGTCGGCCTTCTACGGCCGGGAGGCGAGCGCCGAGGTGCTCAGGGACGCCACCGACACCATCATGGCCGCGGTCAGCGAGCTGCTGGGCGAACTGCGCGGCCAGAATCCGCCCGCCGAGCGCTTCGACCCGCGCAAGCAGCACGCGCGCAAGCAGCACGCGCGCAAGCAGAAGGGGACCACCAAGTGACGACGCGCTGCGCGGTCTACGGCGCGGGCTCCTGGGGCACCGCCTTCGCCATGGTGCTCGCGGACGCCGGCGCACAGGTGACCATGTGGGGTCGCCGCCCGGAGGTGGTCGAGGCCGTCAACAACACGCGCAGCAACCCCTACTACCTCCCCGGGACCGAGCTGCCCGCGACGATCACCGCGACCACCGATCCCGCCGAGGCCGCCCAGGACGCGGAGTTCGTGATCCTCGCCGTACCGTCGCAGACGGTCCGCGGCAACCTGGCCGAGTGGCAGTCGCTGCTGCCTTCCGACTCGGTGCTGGTCAGCCTGATGAAGGGCGTGGAACTCGGCACGGCCAAGCGGATGAGCGAGGTCATCGCGGAGGTCGCCGAGGCGGGCCCGGAACGGGTCGCCGTGCTGTCCGGCCCCAACCTGGCCAAGGAGATCGCCGCCCGGCAGCCCGCCGCCTGCGTGGTGGCCTGCCGCGACGAGTCGGTGGCCAAGCGGCTGCAGGCGGCGAGCCACACCGCGTACTTCCGGCCCTACACCAACACCGACGTGGTCGGATGCGAACTCGGCGGCGCGGTGAAGAACGTGATCGGCCTGGCCGTCGGCATCGCCGACGGCATGGGTCTGGGGGACAACACCAAGGGCTCGTTGATCACGCGCGGACTGGCCGAGACCACCCGGCTCGGCATGGCGCTCGGCGCCGACCCGCTGACCTTCTCCGGTCTCGCGGGGCTCGGCGACCTCGTCGCCACCTGCTCCTCGCCGCTGTCCCGCAACCACACCTTCGGCTTCAACCTGGGCAAGGGCATGACGCTGGAGGAGACCATCGCCGTCACCCGGCAGACCGCCGAGGGCGTCAAGTCCTGCGAGTCGGTGCTCGACCTCGCCCGGCGGCACGGCGTCGACATGCCCATCGCCGAGACGGTGGTCGACATCGTGCACAACGGCAAGCAGCCGGTCGTCGCGGTAAAGGAGCTGATGTCGCGCTCCGCGAAACCGGAACGCTGACGTGCGGAACGATAAAGTCGTCGCGACATGAGCAATCAGCCTTCTTCCCGCAAGCCGCGCGTCGCCGTCGTCTTCGGCGGGCGCAGCTCCGAGCACGCCATCTCGGTCCTCACCGCAGGTGCCGTGCTGCGCGCGATCGACCGCGACACGTACGACGTGCTGCCGATCGGCATCACCGCCGACGGCCGTTGGGCGCTCACCACCGACGACCCGGCCCGGATGGCGATCGCCGACCGCGAGCTGCCGAACGTCGAGCAGCTCACCGAGTCCTCCGACGGCTCCGTGCTGCTGCCGGTGGACCCGGCCAGCCGCGAAGTCGTCTACAGCGAGTCCGGCTCGGTGCCCAAGGTGCTGGGCGATGTCGACGTCGTCTTCCCCGTGCTGCACGGCCCGTACGGCGAGGACGGCACCCTCCAGGGCCTGCTGGAGCTGTCCGGTGTGCCCTACGTGGGTTCCGGAGTGCTCGCCTCCGCCGTCGGCATGGACAAGGAGTACATGAAGCGGGTCTTCACCTCCTTCGGCCTGCCCGTCGGCCCGTACGTCGTGATCCGCCCCCGGGAGTGGGAGCACGACCCGGCCGCGGCCCGCAAGAAGGTCGTGGACTTCGCCGCCGGCCACGGCTGGCCGGTCTTCGTGAAGCCGGCACGTGCCGGGTCCTCCATGGGCATCAGCAAGGTGGACGACCTCGCCGGCCTGGACGAGGCCATCGACCAGGCCCGCCTGCACGACCCCAAGGTGCTCGTGGAGTCACTGCTGCGGGGCCGCGAGATCGAGTGCGGAGTCCTGGAGTTCGAGGACGGCCCGCGCGCCTCGGTGCCCGCGGAGATCCCGCCGGTCACGGCCCACGACTTCTACGACTTCGAGGCGAAGTACATCGACTCCGCCGAGGGCATCGTCCCCGCGCCGCTGACCGCGGAGCAGACCGCTGAGGTGCAGCGGCTCGCGGTGGCCGCGTTCGACGCCGCCTCCTGCGAGGGGCTGGTCCGCGCCGACTTCTTCCTGCAGGACGACGGCCGGTTCGTGATCAACGAGATCAACACGATGCCCGGTTTCACGCCGATCTCCATGTATCCGCGCATGTGGAAGGAGAGCGGCTTCGGCTACGCGGAACTGGTGGACCGGCTGATCCAGGCCGCGCTGCGGCGCTCCACCGGCCTGCGCTGAGCCGCGCGACCGGGCGGGGACCCGCAGCCGGGTCCCGGCCCGGTCCGTCAGAGCTCGGAGGGGATCGTCGTCTCCACGGCGTGGCCGAGATCGGTCAGCGGATCGACCTCGGGCTTGTACCGGGCGGGTACGGTCACCTCGACGAAGGCCTTGCGGCCGGTCGTCGTGAAGCGGTAGCCGTCGCCGGTCGGCTCGATGAGCCAGCTCACGCCGTTGACCTCCACCGCATCGGCGGTGGGGTTGTACGCCGGATTGCCGGCGGTGAGCATCTCGGGTCGCGGCACGCCGCAGCGCAGTACCACCGTAGGATCCCCCCATCCGGCGGTGAGCTCGGAGGCAGGGTTCAGCGACCGCTTCGACAGGCCGTCGACCTTCTCCGGCAACGCGTCGTGGAGGGCGCCGCACAGCCGAGCGGCGGAGGCGGAGGGCGACGGGACGGCGACCCCGCCGGCGTCACCGCCGGAGGCGGAGATCCAGACCGCCGCCGCGGACAGGCACGCGACGGCGGACACGGAGACAAGCGCTACCCGGCGGTACATCACCCGCCGAGCCTACAGGGGGCCTACAGATGGACGACCGGACAGGTCAGGGTGCGGGTGATGCCCTCGACCTGCTGCACCTTCGCCACCACGAGGCGCCCCAGGTCGTCGACCGTGTCGGCCTGGGCGCGCACGATCACGTCGTACGGGCCGGTGACGTCCTCGGCCTGGATGACCCCGGAGATCTTGGAGATCACCTCTGCTACTGCCGAGGCCTTTCCCACCTCGGTCTGGATCAGGATGTACGCCTGTACCACGGAACCTCCAGGGCGGCTACGAGGATCATGTGGGAGGGAACGTCACGGTACCGCGTCCCCGCACGCCGCGGGGAGACCCGCGCGGTACCGGCCGTGCCGAAGCCGCCGCGCGAACGCACACAGAAGGGGACCGGCCAGGTGAAGGGGACAGTCAGATGAAGGGCACCGTGGGCGAACTGGGGGAGTTCGGGCTCATCAGGGAGTTGACCGCCCGGCTCACCTCCAGCCCAGCCGTCCGGCTCGGACCGGGTGACGACGCCGCCGTGGTCGCCACCCCGGACCGGCGGGTGGTGGCCACCACCGACGCGCTCGTGGAGGGGCGGCACTTCCGCCGCGACTGGTCCACCGCCTACGACGTGGGCCGCAAGGCCGCGGCGCAGAACCTGGCCGACATCGCGGCCATGGGCGCCGTGCCGACCGCGGTGCTGCTCGCCCTGGTCGTCCCGGCCGACCTGCCGGTGACCTGGCCGGTCGAGCTCATGGACGGCATCCGCGACGAGTGCCAGGTGGCCGGCGCGGCGGTGGTCGGCGGTGACGTCGTCCGCGGTGACACGATCATGGTGTCCATCACCGCACTGGGTGACCTCCGCGACCGCGAACCGGTCACCCGATCCGGGGCCCGTCCCGGAGACGTCGTCGCGGTCACCGGTTGGCTGGGGTGGTCCGCGGCGGGACTCGCCGTCCTCTCCCGCGGATTCCGCTCCCCACGCGCCTTCGTCGAGGCCCACCGCCGCCCCGAACCGCCGTACCACGCGGGTCCCGCCGCCGCGGAACTCGGCGCGACGGCCATGACCGACGTCAGCGACGGGCTCATCGCCGACCTCGGCCACATCGCGGGCGCCAGCGGCGTCGCCATCGACCTGTCCTCGGCCGACATCGACATCCCGGCGCAGATGGCCGACATCGGCCAGGCGGTCGGGGTCGATCCGCTGCACTGGGTGCTGACCGGGGGAGAGGACCACGCGATAGTCGCCGCCTTCCCCCCGGACACGAAACTGCCCGCCCGCTGGCGGGTCATCGGCCGGGTGGTGAAGGCCACCACGGCGCCCCAGGTCACCGTCGACGGGGCCGCCTGGGACCGGGCGGGCGGCTGGGACCACTTCGGGGCCGAGTAGCAGCGGCGACTAGATTCGGCGTATGACGATCCCACCGCGCGTGCTCACCGTCGCCGGTTCCGACTCCGGCGGCGGCGCGGGCATCCAGGCCGACCTGAAGACCATGCTCGCCCTCGGCGTCCACGGGATGAGCGTGGTCACGGCCGTCACGGCGCAGAACTCGCTGGGGGTCCAGGGCGCCTGGGAACTGCCGGCGGAAGCCGTGAGGGCCCAGTTCCGCAGCGTCGTGGACGACATCGGCGTCCAGGCGGTCAAGACCGGGATGCTCTCCTCGGCCGGGCTCGTCACCGCCGTCGCCGAACTCCTCGCCCCGCTCGACGTGCCCGTGGTCGTCGACCCCGTCGGCGTCTCCAAGCACGGGGACCCGCTGCTCGCCGCCGACGCCGTCGAGGCGGTGCGGACCCGGCTGCTGCCACTGGCCACCGTCGCCACACCCAACCTCGACGAGGTGCGCCAGATCACGGGAGTCGTCGTGGACGGCGCGCCGGCCATGCGCGAGGCCGCGGCCGCCGTCCTCGCGTGCGGCCCCCGCTGGGTCCTGATCAAGGGCGGCCACCTCAGCGGCGACGCCGTCGACCTGCTCGCCGACGGCCGCAGCGAGCACTGGCTGCGGGCCCCTCGCCATGACAACCGCCACACCCACGGCACCGGCTGCACCCTGGCGTCCGCGCTCGCCTCGTTCCTGGCGCGGGGGCTGGACGTCCCGGAGGCTGCCCACGCCGCCAAGGAGTACGTCACCGGCGCCGTCGCGGCGGGATTCCCCCTGGGCGGCGGCATCGGACCCGTGGACCACGGCTGGCGGCAGCGCTGACGGAAGCCGCCGGGTTCGTGCGGCAGGTCACAGCAGAAAGCCGGTCCACCACGAGGGTGGACCGGCTTCGGGTAGCCGCAAGGCTGCGCTACGACGTCGTATGCGTCAGCGCGCGACCTTGCCGGCCTTGATGCACGAGGTGCAGACGTTGAGGCGCTTCGGCGTCCGACCGACCACAGCACGCACCGTCTGGATGTTGGGGTTCCAACGACGGCGAGTACGGCGGTGCGAGTGCGAAATGTTGTTGCCGAAGCCCGGCCCCTTGCCGCAGACGTCGCAGTTGGCAGCCACGGGTCACTCCAAAGACTTCAGATGCACTTACGGATAAATCCCGGCGGCGCCGACGCCCGTCCAAGTGCAATGAAGGGAGACCGGTGGTGCCGAGGGACGGCCCGGGACAGCCCCGGGCAACCGGAGCAGCATACTACGTCCGCTCCTGTCCCTCGAAATTACCATGGTCAGCGGTACGGGCGGTCGCCCGGAGGAGCCCGCCCCTCAGTACGCTGCGTGCGGACACCTCCCCCACCCAGGTCCCCGGCCGCCCCCAGGAGGAACACGTGCCGCCGACGCTCGACCCTCCCGCGGTGCGCGCATGGTGCCGACTGTCCCTGCAGGCGCTGGGGCGGGCACGCGAGGAGATCGACGCGATCAACGTCTACCCGGTCGCCGACGGGGACACCGGAACCAACCTCTTCCTGACCGTGGAGTCCGCCGCCCAGTCGGTGGACGCCGTCTTCGAGGGCCATGCCGCCTCGGGCGGCACCCCGGACCTCACCTCGTGCCTGCGCTCCATGGCGCACGGCGCGCTCATCGGGGCGCGCGGCAATTCGGGGACGATCCTGGCCCAACTGCTGCGCGGCATGGCCGAGGTCCTCGCCGAGGACGCCGGCGATCTGCGGCCGGCCCTGCGCCGGGCCGCGGAGAGCGCGTACCAGGCGGTCGCACACCCGGTCGAGGGCACCATGCTGACCGTCGCCACGGCGGCCGCGGAAGCCGCCTCCATGGTGAACGGCGACGTGCACGAGGTGTCCCGGGCCGCGTACGAGGCGGCGCGCCGCGCCCTCGCGGCGACTCCGCGGCAACTGTCCGCCCTCGGCGACGCGGGTGTCGTCGACGCCGGCGGCCGCGGCCTCGTGGCCGTCCTGGGCGCCCTCGCGGACGCGGTCTCCGGGCAGGCCCCGATGGGCCCGCTCGACGACGCCCTTCGGGTGCCGCTGCCCAGGGGCGCGTCACCGGTCGTGCCGTACGGCTGCGCGCCCGCGCGGGAGCGCGCGGACGGCGGCGACCCGCACGCGGTGCCCGGCGGGCCGGGCTTCGAGGTCGTCTACCTCCTGGAGGCGCCCGACCGCACCGTCCCCGCGCTGCGTGCGCGGCTGGACCGGCTCGGCGACTCCCTGGTCGTCGTCGGGGGGGACGGCCTCTGGAACGTGCACGTCCACGTCGACGACGTGGGCGCCGCCATCGAGGCGGGGATCGAGGCAGGACGGCCGTACCGGATCAAGGTGACGCACTTCGGGGACCAGGCGCGGGTTCCGGAGCGGGACCGGCACCGGTCGACCGGCGAGCGGACGGAGAGCGCGGCACGCGCCGTCGTCGCCGTGGTGCGCGGCGACGGGCTCGCGGGGCTCTGCGCCCGGGCCGGCGCCACCGTGGTGGCCGTCCGGCCCGGGGAGCCGCCCGCGAGCGGCGACATCGCCGAGGCCGTCCGCCGTGCCCGGGCGTCCGAGGTCGTGCTCCTGCCCAACGACGTCGACTTGCTGCACGCGGTGGGCGCCGCGGCCGAACAGGCCCGCGCGGAGGGCGTCCGCGTGGCCCTCATCCCCACCCGGTCCGCGGTCCAGGGCATCGCGGCGCTGGCCGTCCACGAGCCCACCCGGCGCTTCGACGAGGACGTCGTCGCCATGACCTCGGCGGCCGGCGCGACGCGCTGGGCCGAACTCGCCGTCGCGCAGGCCCGCTCCTGGACCATGGCGGGCGTCTGCCAGGCCGGGGATGTCCTCGGCCTCATCGACGGGGACGTCGCGGTGATCGGCGGCAACCTCGTGGAGACCGGGATCACCGTCCTGGACCGCATGCTCGCGGCGGGCGGGGAGATGGTCACACTGGTCATCGGGGCCGACGCGCCCGCGGATCTGGCGGACCGGCTGGAGGCGCACGTCCACGACAGCCACCTGGCGGTCGACACGGTCGTCTACGACGGCGGCCAGGAGACGTGCCTCCTCCTGATCGGGGTCGAGTAGCGGGCCGGTCGCGGTCACCCCGACCACAACGCACCGGCACACGGCGACGTCCGCGCCCACACATTGTCAGCGCCGTGCGCGAAGATGGACGCGATGTCTGCTGCCCTTGACGAACCGCTCACGAAATCCGTCGGCGGCCGCACCGCGAAGGTGTTCGCCGACCACCTCGACCTGCGCACGGTCGGCGACCTGCTGCACCACTACCCCCGCCGCTACGCCGAACGCGGGGAACTGACGCGCCTGTCCGACCTGCCGCTGGACGAGCACGTGACCGTCGTCGCCCGCGTCGCCAAGGCGACGAAGAAGACGTACGGCGCGGGCAAGGCGCGGCTGGAGGTGGTCGTCACGGACGGCAGCGGCTCGCTGACCCTGGTCTTCTTCGGCCGGGGGGTGTTCAAGCCGGAGCACGACCTCCTGCCGGGCCGGCGGGGCATGTTCGCCGGCAAGGTGTCCGTGTTCAACCGTGCCCTGCAACTGGCGCACCCCGAGTACCAGCTGCTGGACGCCGGGGACGGCGAGGACGCGGCGGCCGTGGACGCCTTCGCGAACCGGCTGATCCCGATCTACCCGGCGTGCAAGCAGGTCAACTCGTGGACGATCGCCAAGACCGTGGACACCGTGCTGACCTCCCTGGGGGCCACGCAGTGGTCCGGCACGGGCGAGCCGCTGCCCGCCACCCTGCGGGAGTCGCGAGGGCTCGCGGCGCTGCCGGAGGCGCTGGAGAAGATCCACCGCCCGCGGTCCAGGGCCGACATCATGGTCGCCCGGGAACGCCTCAAGTGGGACGAGGCGTTCGTGCTGCAGGTCGCCCTCGCGCGGCGCCGGGCGGCGGACGACGCGCTGCCCGCCGTGCCGCGCGTGCCGGCGCAGGAGGGACTGCTGACGGCCTTCGACGCGCGGTTGCCGTTCACCCTCACCGAGGGTCAGCAGAAGGTGTCGGCGGAGATCTTCGCGGACCTGGCGACGGACCACCCGATGCACCGGCTGCTCCAGGGAGAGGTGGGTTCCGGCAAGACGATGGTGGCGCTGCGCGCGATGCTCGGCGTGGTCGACGCCGGCGGCCAGGCCGCGATGCTCGCGCCGACGGAGGTACTGGCGCAGCAGCACCACCGGTCGATCACGCAGATGATGGGTGACCTCGCCGAGCGCGGCATGCTCGGCGGCTCGGACCTGGGCACGAAGGTCGTCCTGCTCACCGGTTCCATGGGAGCCGTCGCCCGCCGCCAGGCGCTGCTGCAGCTGGTGACCGGCGAGGCGGGGATCGTCGTGGGCACGCACGCGCTGATCGAGGACAAGGTGCAGTTCCACGACCTGGGCCTGGTCGTCGTCGACGAGCAGCACCGCTTCGGGGTCGAGCAGCGCGACGCGCTGCGGGGCAAGGCCAAGCAGCCGCCGCACCTGCTGGTGATGACGGCGACGCCGATCCCGCGCACCGTCGCCATGACGGTCTTCGGCGACCTGGAGACCTCCGTGCTGGACCAGTTGCCGGCCGGGCGTTCACCGATCGCCACCCACGTCGTGCCGGCCAAGGACAAGCCGCACTTCCTGGCGCGAGCCTGGGAGCGGGTGCGCGAGGAGGTCGAGAACGGGCACCAGGCGTATGTGGTGTGCCCGCGGATCGGCGACTCGGACGACGAGGCGGATGCGCCGAAGAAGAAGTCCGCGCAGGACGAGGCCGAGCGGCGACCGCCGCTGGCCGTTCTGGAGACCGCGGAGCAGTTGGCCAAGGGCCCGCTGGCGGGGCTGCGGGTGGAGGTGCTGCACGGGCGGATGCAGCCGGAGGCGAAGGACGACGTGATGCGCCGTTTCGCCGCCGGCGAGGTCGACGTGCTGGTGGCGACCACGGTGATCGAGGTCGGCGTCAACGTGCCGAACGCCACCGCCATGGTGATCATGGACGCGGACCGCTTCGGCGTCTCCCAGCTGCACCAGTTGCGCGGCCGGGTCGGCCGGGGTTCGGCGGCCGGTCTGTGCCTGCTGGTGTCCGAGATGCCGGAGGCGACCTCGGCGCGCGCCCGGCTCGACGCCGTGGCCGCGACGCTGGACGGCTTCGAACTGTCCCGCATCGACCTGGAGCAGCGGCGGGAGGGCGACGTGCTGGGGCAGGCCCAGTCCGGGACGCGCTCCTCGCTGCGCGTGCTGACGGTGATCGACGACGAGGAGGTGATCGCGGCCGCCCGCGAGGAGGCCACGGCACTGGTCGCCGCCGACCCCGACCTCGCGGGTCAGCCGGATCTGCGCAGTGCGCTGGAAAGCCTGGTCGACGCGGACCGGGAGCAGTACCTCGACAAGGGCTGACGGCCCGTCACTGTCAGTGCCCCCTGGGAGAATGGACACAGTCCGCGCCGATCCGCTCGGGAAAAGGCGCGGGTGGACTCTTGGGGGCTGATTTCATGTCGTTCCGTCACCTCAACGAACTGCCGCTCGGCGAGAAGGTCTTCCGGATCGAGCTCTCCAGCGACGACGACACCACCGTCACCCTGACCCTGGCCGGCTGGTCCGAGAACGACCCGGACACCCTCCTCGCCTCCGGCACGCTCGCGCTGCCGCTGACCGACGTCCCGTCGCTGCGCATCGCCCTCAACCGGGCCCTGCGCGCCCTCGCGCTCGTGGCCGACGTGTCCGAGCCCATCCCCGACCGCGACGTGCTGCGCGAGCTGTTCCCGGGGCACGGCGCGCCCTGGGTACCGCAGCACGAGGAGGAACTGGTCCGCCGGTTCCACGACGGCGAGTCCATCGCCCGGATAGCCGCCCGTTTCGGCCGCACGCCCGACTCCGTCCGGACGAAGCTGCGTGAGCTCGGTCACGACCCGCGCCGCCCCGAGCACTGCCCGCCCGACGGCTGCCTGTCCTGGTCGCGCTACGCCTCCCCGGCGCTCCTCGGGACGGTGACCGGATCGCCCGCGACGGAGACCGGGGGCGAGCACGGCCGGGACTGACCTACGTATCGTTGGGGGAGCGGCGCCGCGCAGGCGCCGCTCCACCCGCCCAACGAGACGAATGAGTCGCAGATGACCCGCGTGATCGCCGGAGCCGCCGGTGGCCGCCGCCTGGCCGTACCGCCGGGCAACGGAACCCGACCCACCTCGGACCGGGCGAAGGAGGGGTTGTTCTCCACCTGGGAGTCGCTGCGCGGCGTCCTGCACGGCGCGCGGGTCATGGATCTGTACGGGGGATCGGGCGCCGTCGGTCTGGAGGCGCTGTCGCGCGGCGCGGCACACGTGCTGCTGGTCGAGTCCGACCCCCGCGCCGCCCGGGTCATCCGGGAGAACGTCCGCGTCCTCGGCCTGCCCGGTGCACAGGTGCGGGCCGGCAAGGCCGAGAAGGTGATCGCGGGAGAGCCGCCGGCGGACCCGTACGACCTGGTGTTCCTCGACCCCCCGTACGCCGTCGAGGACGACGAGCTGCGCGAGATCCTGCTCACACTCCGCACGCGGGGCTGGCTCGACGCGGACGCCGTCGCCACCGTGGAGAGGAGCACCCGCGGCGGGGAATTCCACTGGCCCGAGGGATACGAAGGGATCAGGGCCCGCCGGTACGGCGAGGGCACGTTTTGGTACGGTCGCGCCGCCGTCGCCACTGACGCGTCATGAACCACCCGCAGAACCCTCGAAGCGAGGAGTCACCGTTGCGCCGCGCCGTCTGTCCGGGATCCTTCGACCCCGTCACCAATGGGCACCTCGACATCATCGCCCGAGCCTCGCGCCTGTACGACGAGGTCTACGTGGCCGTGATGATCAACAAATCGAAGAAGGGCCTCTTCTCGATCGAGGAGCGCATCGCGCTCATCGAGGAGGTCACCGCCGATTACGGCAACGTGCGTGTGGAGTCCTTCCACGGCCTGCTGGTGGACTTCTGCAAGCAGCGTGACATCCCCGCCATCGTCAAGGGACTGCGCGCGGTCAGCGACTTCGACTACGAGCTGCAGATGGCCCAGATGAACAACGGTCTGTCCGGCGTGGAGACCCTGTTCGTGCCCACCAACCCCACCTACAGCTTCCTGTCCTCCAGCCTCGTCAAGGAGGTGGCGCAGTGGGGCGGCGACGTCGCGCACCTGCTGCCTCCCGTCGTGCTGGAGGCCCTCAAGAAGAAGCTCGCGCAGCAGTAGAGTTCGGGGCGTGGACGTCCAGAAGAAGCTCGACGAGATCGTGGCCGCCGTGGAGGCCGCCCGGTCCATGCCGATGTCGGCCTCCTGCGTGGTCAACCGTGCCGAGCTGCTCGCCATGCTCGAAGACGTGCGGTCCGCGCTGCCCGACTCGCTCTCCCAGGCCCAGCAGTTGCTGGGCGGGCGGGAACAGATGGTGGAGGAGGCCCGGGCCGAGGCGGGCCGGATCATCGAGGCCGCGCACGCGGAACGCGGTTCGCTGATCTCCGACACCGAGATCGCCCGCCGCTCCCAGCAGGAGGCCGAGCGCATCGTCACGGAGGCGCAGCGCGAGGCCGCCGAGATCCGGGCCGAGGCCGACGACTACGTCGACAGCAAGCTCGCCAACTTCGAGGTCGTGCTGACCAAGACCATCGGCTCGGTGGACCGCGGCCGCGAGAAGCTGCTGGGCCACGGCCCGGCCCTCGACGAGAACGGCTACGCGTACGAGGACGACGACGCGCCGGAGCGCAGCGCCGACCCCGAGACGCTGCGCCGGCGTGCCGACCAGTACGTGGACGCCAAGCTGGGCGCTTTCGAGGCGGTCCTCAGCAAGACGCTTGAGGCTGTCGGTCGCGGCCGCCTGAAGCTCACCGGCCACCGTCCCATCGACGAGCTCGGCGCCCACATGGCCGCCCACGACGCGGAGGCCGAGGGCCCGGTCCCCGGGCAGTCAGACGCCGACTACCTCGCGGGCCTGGCCGCCCCCGCGGCTCCGGGCGACTACCAGTACGACCCGAACGCGGTGCAGCAGCCCGACTACGGTTACCAGCAGCAGGATCCGTACCGGCAGGAGCAGGTACCGCAGCCCGACCCGTACCAGCAGCAGGGCCAGTACGCCGACCCGTACGCGGCGCAGCCGCAGCAGGCGTACTACGACCCCAACTACAACTGGCAGCAGCCGCATCAGACCGGCGGCTACGAACAGCAGCAGTACGTCCCGCCGCCGCAGCAGCACCAGCAGCAGGGGCAGGGGCAGGGCGCGGCGCTGGACGAGACGAGCTTCTTCGACACCAGCATGATCGACCTGAACCGGTTGCGTGAGCTGGAGCAGGAGCGCGGTTTGGGCTGAGGGCGCGGGACCGGTATCCTGATCCCTCAGCCGTGTGATCCCCGGCGTTTTGGCGTGCCCGCCGTCGTACCGACGGGCACGCGGCCGGACCGATGAAAGCAGGAACCCTGAACACCCGCCTCGACCACCGCAACCCCCTCGTGTTCGACACGCACGAGCTGGGTCGTCGTCCTGGTGCGATGAAGAAGGTCTCCCGCTCGGTGCCGGCCCCCCAGGACATGGGCATCGAGGTCATCGGCGTCCGCGAGGGCACGGAGATCATGCTGGACCTCCGCCTGGAGTCGGTGATGGAGGGGGTGCTCGTCACGGGCACCGTCCGTGCACCGCTCTCGGGGGAGTGCGTAAGGTGTCTGGAGCCGGTCGAGCGCGAGCTCGAGACGGACTTCCAGGAGTTGTACTCCTACCCCGACGCCGACACCCGGACCGGTGGGCACCACGGTGCCGCCGATGCCGGTGACGACGCCGAGGAGGAGGACACTCTCTTCCTCGAGGGCGACCTGTTCGACCTCGAGCCCGTGCTGCGGGACGCGGTGGTTCTCGAACTGCCGCTGCAGCCGGTGTGCCAGGACGACTGTCCCGGTCTGTGCTCCGAGTGCGGGGCGCGGCTGGCGGACGACCCGGACCACCACCACGAGGTCACCGACATCCGTTGGGCGGCCCTGCAGGAAATTCAGCTGAACGGTGCCGGTGACGGCGCCGACGAGAACCAGGAGAAGTAGCCGTGGCTGTTCCCAAGCGGAAGATGTCGCGCAGCAACACGCGCCACCGCCGTTCGCAGTGGAAGGCTGCGCCCGTGAGCCTGGTGGCGTGCGAGCGCTGCCACGAGCCGAAGCAGCAGCACATCGCGTGCCCGAGCTGCGGCACCTACAACCGTCGTCAGGTCCTCGAGGTCTGATCGGCGGGTGAGGGGCTCCATGTCGTCAGACGGCGCAACGTCGACGGACGCCGGTAAGGCAGCCTCGTCCCCCGCGGTTCTGGAAGGGCGGCTCGGGTACACACTCGAACCCGCCCTTCTGGTGCGTGCGCTGACCCACCGCTCGTACGCGTACGAGAACGGTGGTCTGCCCACCAACGAGCGTTTGGAGTTCCTCGGGGACTCCGTGCTCGGCCTGGTGGTCACGGACACGCTCTACCGCACCCACCCGGACCTGCCGGAGGGCACGCTCGCCAAGCTGCGGGCCGCGGTGGTCAACTCTCGCGCTCTGGCCGATGTCGGCCGCGGCCTCGACCTGGGCAGCTTCATCCGCCTCGGCCGGGGCGAGGAGGGCACGGGCGGCCGGGACAAGGCCTCGATCCTCGCGGACACCCTCGAGGCGGTGATCGGCGCGGTCTACCTGGACCAAGGGCTGGACGCCGCGTCGGAGCTGGTGCACCGGCTCTTCGACCCGCTGATCGAGAGGTCCTCCAACCTCGGCGCGGGACTGGACTGGAAGACCAGCCTCCAGGAACTGACCGCGGGGGAGGGACTCGGTGTCCCGGAGTACGTGGTCTCCGAGACCGGGCCGGACCACGAGAAGACCTTCACGGCTGCCGCCCGCGTCGGTGGTGTCGAGTACGGCACCGGCACCGGCCGCAGCAAGAAGGAAGCGGAGCAGCAGGCCGCCGAGGCCGCTTGGCGCGGCATCCGCGCGAAGCACGAGGCGAACGGCACTGTCGCGAGCTGAATCCGTCAGGCCCGTCCGGCCGGCCCGCAAGGCCGCCCGGACGGGCCTTCCGGTTCCCCGGAAGGGGAACCGCCGTCCGTAAGGAGCACACCGCGTGCCGGAGCTGCCCGAGGTCGAAGTCGTACGCCGGGGCCTGGACCGCTGGGTGAGCGGTCGCACGGTCGCCCGGGCCGAGGTGCTGCACGCCCGGTCCGTGCGCCGCCACCTCGCCGGCGGAGCGGACTTCGCCGCCCGGCTGGAGGCGCAGACCCTCGGCCCCGCCCTGCGCCGCGGCAAGTACCTGTGGCTGCCGCTCCAGGACTCCCCGCTGGCCCTCCTCGGCCACCTCGGCATGAGCGGTCAGCTGCTCGTCCGGCCCGAGGACGCGCCCACCGAGACCCATCTGCGGATCCGGCTCCGCTTCGAGGACGACCTCGGCACGGAGCTGCGCTTCGTCGACCAGCGGACCTTCGGCGGCCTGTCGCTGCACGAGTGCGTGCCCGGCGACCCCGAGCAGCTGCCGGTCCCGCTGTCCCACATCGCCCGCGACCCGCTCGACCCCCGCTTCGACGACGCGGCCTTCCACACCGCGCTGCGCCGTCGCCGCACCACGATCAAGCGGGCGCTGCTGGACCAGTCGCTGATCAGCGGGGTCGGCAACATCTACGCCGACGAGGCGCTGTGGCGCACCAGGCTGCACTACGAGCGGCCGACCGCGACCCTGACCCGGCCGGTCACCGCCGAGTTGCTCACCCACGTCCGCGAGGTCATGACCGATGCCCTCGCCGCCGGCGGCACGAGCTTCGACAGCCTGTACGTCAACGTCAACGGGGAGTCCGGCTACTTCGACCGGTCCCTGGACGCGTACGGCCGCGAGGACGAGCCCTGCCGCCGCTGCGGCACACCGATACGCCGCCGCCCCTGGATGAACCGGTCGAGCTACTTCTGCCCGCGCTGCCAGCGACCGCCGCGCCCTGTGGCCGGCGCGACCGCGGCGGTCGTCCGCTCGTCGTAGCGCGGGCCTCGCCGCCTACCCGCTTCGCGAGCTCGACCGGGGGAGAGTGGTTCCCCGCTGACGTTCCCGGGGATCCGGCACCCACGGGGCACGACGGTTCAGCGCTTGTGTGCCCGGGACCGTCTGAGAAGCGCGGTGATCTTCCCGTAGTCGCCTGCGCCGTTCAGTTCGGCCAGCAGCTCATCGGGACAGAACTCGTAGTGGTCGCCCCACCAGCGACGTCCCTTGTTGTCCCAGATGCGGTAGCCGCCCGGGACGCCTCTGGCCACGTACCGCCTTCTGCTCACTGCTCCCCTTTGCTTTCGCGAAGACGTGCCGCACGTCCATCCGAGATCGGACACGGGCCCTGATCTGCGCGCGGGCCGCCGTCGGTCGCGTATGAGGCGGCGAGCCTGCGACCGACGACGACGCAAAGAGGGCCCGAGCCGTCTGACCCACGGATTTCTCAGTAGCCGAAGTCCTGCGTCCACCAGGGGCCGCCCTCGCCGAAGACCGCGCCGACGCCGATCTTCTTGAAGTCGCAGTTGAGGATGTTGGCGCGGTGGCCCTCGCTGTTCATCCAGGCGTCCATGACGTCCTGGGCCGTGGCCTGGCCGCGGGCGATGTTCTCGCCGCCGAGGTTCTTGACGCCGGCCTGGGCCGCACGGTCCCAGGGGTCGTCGCCGTCGGGGTCGGTGTGCTCGAAGAACCCCCGGGCGGCCATGTCGGCGCTGAAGTCGGAGGCGATCTCGGAAAGCCGCTTGTCGGCGTGGAGAGGCCGGCAGCCGGCGGTGGCCCGCACCGTGTTCACCAGGGTCAGGACGGATGTCTCGGCGACGCTCTGGTCGCCGTCCCACACCTCGTCGCCGCCGCCCGGCACGGTGGAGGCCGGGGGCGGCGACGGTATGGCGGTCGGTGTGGAGCTCGCGGGGGGCTGCGGCGCGGCAGGGGTGGTGGCCCTGTCGTCCGGGACCATGGGCGGCGGGGGCACGGTCCTCGCCGGTGCCGGCGGGGCCGCGGGAGGCGCGGCCGTACGGGCGCCGCCCCCGCCGACGGGGGCCGAGGTGTCGCGGTCGGCGGGTAAGGCGCCGAGGCCCTGGGGGCTCGCGGTGTTGGGCAGGCCGGCGGCCTGGACCCGGCCGGGGGCGTCGTCGTGGTAGGCGAAGCCCCCGGAACCGTCCGGCGAGGGCAGCAGCCCGCTGGAGACGCCGATCGCACCGACGGCCAGCGCGGCGGACGAGGCCAGCAGCCCGGTGCGTACCGGATTCTGCTTGCGCCGCCGGTCCCTGCTGCGCTGCCCGCGGTGGCGCGGCGCCTGCGGGAACGGCGTCGGCTCGGCGGCGTTACGGCTGTGGCGGCCCATCCGGTGCAGTCCTTCACCTCGACGGCGTTCACCCGAACGGATGACTCCTGTTGCGGCGGGACTGTACCGAAAGACATGTGGGGTGGGTGTGATCCCTGGGCAACCGGCGCGTTAGCGTGCTTCCATGAACGACGCTGTCCGTCTCACGGCCTGGGTGCGAGGACGCGTCCACCAGGTGGGTTTCCGTTGGTGGACACGTGCGAGCGCGCTGGAGATCGGCGGGCTCGACGGCTATGTGAGCAATCTCTCGGACGGGCGTGTACAGGTCGTGGCCGAAGGCGAGCGGTCGCACTGCGACCGTCTGCTCGACTGGCTGCGGACCGGCGACACGCCCGGACGTGTCGACGGCGTCACCGAGGTCTGGGGGGAGCCGCGCGGCGGCTACGAGGGCTTCGCGATCCGCTGAGAAGCGCCCGGGCATTAGGCCCCGTCCGCGCAGGTGAGGGCCGAGAAGAGAGATCAGCGGCAATCCCACGTGGCAAGTACGCAAAGGAGGTTGCCATTTCCCGCACCGCGTGGAAGGCTGCGACATCAAGGACGCGGTGATCTTCGGGGAGCGGTCGGGAGCCCCGTCCTTTACGCCACGCGGGACGCCCGCGGCGCCTTCTCGCGCCGTGTTTTCTTAGGCGCACCCGACGACCGGGCTGTGATCGTGTTGACCGTCCAACCAATTGGTGAGACGCTGGAAGCCCCGCGCACCGCAGTTGTAGGCATGGCGAAGGACAACTTCGGCGCACACGGCGCGGGTGCCAACAACCCCTCACAAACGACCAAACCGCTCCCCGGTCGGTCACTCAGCGTGGAGGACCATCCATCATGGCAAAGGCGCTTCTCGGTTACGTCGGCGGCCCCGACCCTCGACTCCTCGCCGAGATGCGAAGGCTGCAGCAGCGTGTCCAGGATCTGGAAACCGAGCTCGTACGGATCCAGGCCGAGAACGATGCGCTGGCCGCCGCCTCGCACGAGCTCGTCGACGTACCTCACGCGGAGCCGGTTCTCGCCTGACCCGCCTTTCGGCTGGTCAAGTGGAAACGACTCCGTTTGGGAATGTGCAAGGGACGCCCCGGCGTCCCTTCGTCGTTTTCCGCCCCGTAGGCCCTCCCATGATCTCCGCCCTTGCATTGCATGTGCCCCCCGCATTCCTCGGTGAAACCGGGAGCGGGAGGTAGAGTCCAGCGGCGTGCACCTGAAGAGCCTGACCCTGCGCGGGTTCAAATCATTCGCCTCGGCGACGACCTTGCGGTTCGAACCCGGGATCACCTGTGTCGTCGGCCCGAATGGTTCCGGCAAGTCCAATGTCGTGGACGCGCTGTCGTGGGTCATGGGCGAACAGGGGGCGAAGTCGCTGCGCGGCGGCAAGATGGAGGACGTCATCTTCGCCGGCACGACGGGACGGCCGCCGCTCGGCCGCGCCGAGGTCTCGCTCACGATCGACAACGGCGACGGCGCCCTCCCGATCGAATACGCCGAGGTCACCATCACGCGGATCATGTTCCGCAACGGCGGCAGCGAATACCAGATCAACGGGGACACCTGCCGGTTGCTGGACATCCAGGAACTGCTCTCCGATTCCGGTATCGGCCGCGAAATGCACGTCATCGTCGGCCAGGGGCAGCTGGATTCGGTTCTGCACGCCGATCCGATGGGCCGGCGCGCCTTCATCGAGGAAGCGGCGGGCGTGCTCAAGCACCGCAAGCGCAAGGAAAAGGCGCTGCGCAAGCTCGACGCCATGCAGGCGAACCTGGCCCGCGTGCAGGATCTGACCGGCGAGCTGCGCCGTCAGCTCAAGCCCCTGGGCCGGCAGGCACAGGTGGCCCGCCGGGCGGTGGCGATCCAGGCCGACCTGCGCGACGCCCGGCTGCGGCTGCTCGCCGACGATCTGGTCGCCCTGCGGGAGGCGCTGCGTGCCGAGGTCGCCGACGAGGCCGCGCTCAAGGCGCGCCGCGACGGCGTCGAGACGGATCTGGCGGCGGCCGTGCGACGCGAGGCGCAGCTGGAGGAACAGGTCCGGGCACTCGCGCCGCGGCTCGCCGACGCCCGGTCCACCTGGTACGGGCTGTCGCAGCTGGCGGAGCGGGTGCGCGGCACCGTCGGCCTTGCCGAGCAGCGGGTACGCCACGCCACCGCCCAGCCCGCCGAGGACAGGCGCGGCCGCGACCCGGAGGAGATGGAACGTGAGGCCGCCCGCGTCCGCGCGCAGGAGGCGGAGCTGACCGACGCTTTGGAAGCGGCCCAGCGCGTCCTGGACGACACGGTCCACCACCGAGCGGAGCTGGAGCGGCGCCTGGCGGAGGAGGACAGGGCCCTCAAGGCCGCCGCCCGCGCCATCGCCGACCGCCGCGAGGGCCTGGCCCGGCTGCAGGGCCAGGTCAACGCCGCTCGCTCGAAGGCCGGATCCGCCGAGGCCGAGATCGGCCGGCTCACCGCCGCCCGCGACGAGGCGCGCGAGCGCGCCGAGAGCGCCCAGGAGGAGTACGAGGAACTCCGCGCCCGGGTCGAGGATCTGGACGCCGACGACTCAGAGCTCGACGAACGTCTTGCGGCGGCCAAGGACGAGCAGGCCCGCGCCGACCAGGCGCACTCCGCCGCACGCGAGGCCGCCACCGCCGCCGAACGCCGGCGGGCCGCCGTCGCCGCGCGCCACGAGGCCCTCGCCCTCGGCCTGCGGCGCAAGGACGGCACCGGCGCCGTGCTCGCCGCGGGCGACCGCCTGGCCGGGCTGCTCGGCCCCGCTGCCGAACTCCTCACCGTCGCGCCGGGCCACGAAGTGCCGGTCGCGGCAGCACTGGGCGCCGCAGCCGACGCCGTGGCGGTGGCCGGCCCGTCCGCAGCCGCGGAGGCGCTGCGGCTGCTGCGCAAGGACGACGCGGGCCGCGCCGCGCTGCTCGTCGCGGGGAGCACCGCGGCGCAGGAGCCCGCCGAGGTGCCGCCGGGCGCTCGGGCGGCGGCCACGCTCGTCGCGGGTCCCGGCGAACTGCTGCCGGCCGTGCGCCGTCTGCTGCGGGACTACGTTGTCGTGGACCACCTCGCCGACGCCGAGGCACTGGTCGCCGCCCATCCGCTGCTGACCGCGGTGACCGCCGACGGCGACGTCCTCGGTGCCCATTTCGCCCACGGCGGCTCTGCCGGAGCGCCCAGCCTGCTGGAGGTCCAGGCGGCCGTCGACGAGGCCGCGGCGGAGCTGGAGGCCCTGGCCGGGCGCTGCGAGGCGCTCGCGCGGGAGCAGGCCGCCGCCCAGGAGCGCAGGGCCGCTGCCGCCCGGGTGGTCGACGAGCTGACGCAGCGTCGACGGGCAGCGGAGAAGGAGAAGTCGGCGGTGGCGCAGCAGTTGGGCCGGCTGGGTGGACAGGCCCGTGCCGCGGCGGGGGAGGCGGAACGTTCCGCCGCCGCCGTGGGCCGGGCCGAGGAGTCGCTGGCAGCCGCGATGGAAGAGCTCGAGGAGCTCTCCGTCCGGCTCGGCGAGGCGCTGGCGGCCCCGGCGGACGAGGAGCCGGACACCTCCGCACGGGACCGGCTGGCCGCCGACGGCGCCAACGCCCGGCAGACGGAGATGGAGGCCCGGCTGCAGGTCCGGACCCACGAGGAGCGGGTCAAGGGCCTGGCCGGCCGTGCCGACGGTCTGGACCGCGGCGCCCGCGCGGAACGGGAGGCCAGAGCCCGAGCCGCCCGCCGCAAGGCCCGTCTGGAGTACGAGGCGCAGGTCGCCTCCGCCGTGCTGAAGGGCGCGCAGGCACTGCTGGCGCACGTACAGGTCTCCTTGGGGCGTGCGGACGAGGAGCGGGGCGCGGCCGAGCGTGCCAGGGCCCAGCGTGAGGGGGAACTGGACACCGCTCGCGGCCTGGGCCGGGAGCTGAAGTCCGAGCTGGACCGGCTGACCGACTCCGTCCACAGGGGCGAGGTGCTGGGCGCGGAGAAGCGCCTGCGGATCGAGCAGCTGGCGGGCAGAGCGCTGGAGGAGTACGGCGTGGAGCCCGAGGCCCTGGTCGCGGAGTACGGACCGGACCAGCTCGTGCCGCCGTCCCCGCCCGCCGAGGGCGAGGTGCTGCCGCAGGACCCGGAGCACCCGCGCAACAGGCCGCGGCCGTACCACCGGGGCGAGCAGGAGAAGCGGCTGAAGGCGGCCGAGAAGGAGTACCAGCGGCTGGGCAAGGTCAACCCGCTGGCCCTGGAGGAGTTCGCGGCGCTGGAGGAGCGGCACCAGTTCCTCTCGGAGCAGCTGGAGGACCTCAGGAAGACCCGGGCCGACCTGCTCCAGGTGGTCAAGGAGGTCGACGAGCGGGTCGAGCAGGTCTTCACCGCCGCGTACCAGGACACGGCGCGGGAGTTCGAGGGCGTCTTCTCCCGGCTCTTCCCCGGCGGCGAGGGCCGGCTGATCCTGACCGACCCCGAGAACATGCTCACCACCGGGGTCGAGGTGGAGGCCCGTCCGCCGGGCAAGAAGGTCAAGCGGCTGTCGCTGCTGTCGGGCGGCGAGCGCTCGCTGACGGCCGTGGCGATGCTGGTGTCGATCTTCAAGGCACGGCCGAGCCCGTTCTACGTCATGGACGAGGTCGAGGCCGCTCTGGACGACACCAACCTGCAGCGGCTCATCGGCATCATGCGGGAGCTGCAGGAGAGCTCGCAGCTGATCGTCATCACCCACCAGAAGCGGACCATGGAGGTCGCCGACGCGCTGTACGGCGTGTCCATGCAGGGCGACGGCGTCTCGAAGGTCGTCAGCCAGCGCCTCAAGGCCTGAGCCCCGCCGCCGCGCACCGTGCCCCTCGGTGTGCGGCCGGCCCGGTCAGCCCGCCAGCCGCGGCAGCACCCGCTCCGCGAACAGCCGCACGCTCCGCCAGCCCTCCTCGACCGGCATCCCCCCGCACAGCGGGTGCAGCACGAGTGCGGCGGCCGGGCCGGTGCTCGCCCCGGCGAAGGCGACGCACTCGTCCGGGGTGAGCACGCGGTACACGCCCTCGCGGCGCAGTTCCTCGGGGCAGGCGGCCGTGGAGCGCACCGCCGAGCGGATGCCGGCGGGCTGCCAGGAGGCGTAGGTGACGGCCTCGTGGAACAGGTGCCGCCCGTACTCCGCCCAGGTGCGGTCGGGGTCCTCGGACAGGTGCAGCAGCGGCAGCCGCGGCGGGGGCATCAGGCACCAGCCCTGCGTGCCGTGCTCGGCGAGCTGCTCCCGGTAGTACGTCTCCAGGTCCGGCAGGTGGGCGCTGGGGAAGAACGGCAGACCGAACCGCGCCGCCCGGCGCGCCGCGGCGCGCGAACTGCCGCCGACGATCAGCGGCGGGTGCGGGGAGCTGTGCGGGCGGGGGGTGACCCGGACGGTCCGGCCGCGGAAGGCGAAGGGCTCACCGGTCCACGCCTTCAGGAGCGTGTCCAGCAGTTCGTCCTGGAGGGCGCCGCGCCGGTGCCAGTCGACCCCGAGGGCGGCGTACTCCTCGGGGCGGTAGCCGATACCGGCGACGGTGACCAGCCGTCCGACGCCGACGTGGTCGAGCACCGCGAGGTCCTCCGCCAGCCGCAGCGGGTCGTACAGCGGCCCGATCAGCGCGGAGACGGTGACCGCGATCCGGCGGGTCGCGCCGAGGACGGCCCCCGCGAAGGTGAGAGGCGAGGGCAGCCAGCCGTCGGGCGAGCCGTGGTGCTCCTCGGTCTGAAGGGTGTCGACGCCCTGCTCGTCGGCGTACGCGGCCATCTCCAGGGCGGCGCGGTAGCGGTGGCTCGGCGCCCCGGGCGAGGCCGCGGGGTCGGCGAGGTTGAGGCGTACGACGGTGGCGGGCACACACCGACCGTACTGACCAGACGTCAGCTCGACGAGTCGCCGACGCCCTCCGGGTGGCTCCCGGGAGGGCGGGCCGGGTGACCGATACTGGACGGGTTATGGAAACCGTCATTCTTGCCGTAGTCATCGCCCTGGTCGTGATCCTGGCGGCCGGCGGGCTGGTGGTGGGCAGCCGCCGCAGGAAGCAGCTGCCCCCCGCGCCGCCCACCGAGCAGCCGACGATCACCGCGCCTCCCGCCGAACCGCACGTCGGCGACGAGGCCGAGGCCCCGCGGGACGAGCCCCGCCGGACCATCGAAGAGGTCGAGCTCCCCGAGTCGGAGGAGGCCCCGCCAGGCGGCGGCGTCCTCGTCGAGGAGCGCCCGGCCGCCCCCGAGATCGAACGCCCCGAGCCCACCGCGGGCCGCCTGGTGCGGCTGCGCTCCCGGCTCTCGCGCTCGCAGAACGCGCTGGGCAAGGGCCTGCTCACGCTGCTCTCACGCGAGCACCTCGACGAGGACACCTGGGAGGAGATCGAGGACACCCTCCTCACCGCGGACGTCGGTGTCGCGCCCACCCAGGAGCTGGTGGAGCGGCTCCGCACCCGGGTGAAGGTGCTCGGCACCCGCAGCCCCGCCGACCTGCGGCAGCTCCTGCGCGAGGAACTGCTGGCCCTGGTCGGTACCGACCTGGACCGCTCGCTGCGCACGGACGGGCTGCCGAACGCGGACGGGGCCGAGCAGCCGGCCGTGCTGATGGTCGTCGGTGTCAACGGCACCGGCAAGACCACCACCACCGGCAAGCTCGCCCGCGTGCTGGTCGCCGACGGCCGCAGCGTCGTGCTGGGCGCCGCGGACACGTTCCGTGCCGCGGCCGCTGACCAGCTGCAGACCTGGGGCGAGCGGGTGGGCGCGCGCACCGTGCGCGGGCCCGAGGGCGGCGACCCGGCGTCGGTCGCCTTCGACGCGGTCAAGGAGGGCATCGCCGAGGGCGCGGACGTCGTCCTGATCGACACCGCGGGCCGGCTGCACACCAAGACCGGTCTGATGGACGAGCTCGGCAAGGTCAAGCGCGTCGTGGAGAAGCACGGTCCGGTCAGCGAGGTCCTGCTCGTCCTGGACGCCGTGACGGGGCAGAACGGCCTGGTGCAGGCCCGGGTCTTCGCCGAGGTCGTCGACATCACCGGCATCGTGCTCACCAAGCTCGACGGCACCGCCAAGGGCGGCATCGTGGTGGCCGTCCAGCGCGAGCTGGGCGTCCCGGTCAAGCTGATCGGCCTGGGCGAGGGCGCGGACGACCTCGCGCCGTTCGAGCCCGAGGCCTTCGTGGACGCGCTGATCGGCTCATAGCCGGCGGCACGACGCCAGGAGCGGACACCAGGCGGCGGAGATCAGGCCGCCGTCACCGAGCGGACGAGGGGCGCACTCCCAGGAGTGCGCCCCTCGTGCATCGCTTACGCGTACGCGCGGTCCCGGTGGCACACGTACGCGAGCGTGCCGAGCAGCAGCCGGGCCTCCGGGGGCCGGCGGGCGGCGTCCAACGCCGGCGGCCGCAGCCAGCGGACCGGGCCGAGGCCGCCGAGGTCGGAGGGCGGGGCGGTCACGTGGTCGCCCGGTCCGAGGCAGCGCAGGTCGAGGTCGGCGTCGTCCCAGCCCATGCGGTACAGCAGGTGCGGGAGCTCGGCGGCGGCCCCGGGGGCGACGAAGAACTGCGCCCGGCCGTCCGGGGTGGCGACGACCGGGCCGAGCCGCAACCCCATACGCTCCAGGCGCACCACGGCGCGGATGCCGGATCGTTCCGCCACCTCGATCACGTCGAAGGTGCGCCCCACGGGAAGCATGAGCGCCGCACCCGGTACGCGCTCCCAGGCGGCCAGGGCCTCCTCGAGGGTGGCCCCGGCCGGCACCTCGCCGGCGAACGCCAGTGCGTGGGCGCCGGGTGCCATGCACTCCGGGTCACCGCAGGAGCACGCGCCGCCCCCGCGCGCGGCGCGCGCACCCGGCGCCACCGCCCATCCGCACAAACCGGTGTACTCCGCTACGGTGGTGCACGCCGAGGCGTGCGTCCGGCGACGCGCGCCGGAGCGGATGTGTCGCATCTCCCGCATGCTGCCGATCGTGAAGCCCATGACACCCCCAACGGGTCGCGGTTGCCGATGGTTACGCCCGTCCCTGATCGGCGTGTGTCAAGTGAATCGCGTCGTGTGTGCATGGAGTTCATTCAATGGGGTGGCGAATGGTGGCGTTTTCGCTGAAGGCGTCGCCGGACGGGTGATCGTAGGATTACTTTCGGTTCGCAAGCCCCGGAAGTGTGCCAACCGGCGGGTATGCCGGAGGCATGACTCGTAGGACACTGAGGCACCGGGGCAAGGCAGGCAACGGCCCTCATCTTCGGCGGTGTTGGGCGACGGAATGGGGGCGTCACGGTGGGCGGCACACAGGACAAGCAGCCCAACGCGCAGTTGACCTCTTGGTTTGTGCGCAGCGGCTGGTCCAAGGGCGAACTCGCCCGTCAGGTGAACCGCAGGGCGCGCCAGATGGGCGCGCTGCACGTCAGCACGGACACCTCACGGGTGCGCCGCTGGCTGGACGGCGAGCAGCCGCGCGAACCCATCCCGCGCATCCTGTCCGAGCTGTTCTCCGAACGCTTCGGCACCGTCGTCCCGGTGGAGGACCTGGGGCTGCGCCCCGCCCACCAACCGCCCGCGTCGACCGGGGTGGACCTGCCGTGGGCCGGGTCGCAGACGGTCCAGCTGATCAACGAGTTCTCCCGCAGCGACCTGATGCTCGGCCGCCGCGGCTTCCTCGGCACCTCGTTGGCGCTGGCCGCCGGCCCCGCCCTCGTCGAGCCCATGCAGCGCTGGCTGGCGCCCGTCCCGGCTTCCGCCGCCACCATCCCGCCGCCCCGCGACGGCGGCGCGAGGCCCCGGATCTCCGGGCCGGAGCTGGAGCTGCTCGAGGCCACCACGGTGATGTTCCGCCAGTGGGACAACCAGTGCGGCGGCGGCCTGCGCCGCAAGGCCGTGGTGGGGCAGCTGCACGAGGTCACCGACCTGCTCCAGGAGTCCCATCCGCAGCCCGTGGCCGAGCGGCTCTACCGCGTCACCGCCGAGCTCGCGGCGCTCGCCGGCTGGATGTCGTACGACGTCGGCCTGCACCCCACGGCGCAGAAGTACCTGGTTCTCGCCCTGCACGCGGCCAAGGAGGCGGACGACCGCCCGCTCGGCGCCTTCGTCCTGTCCAGCATGAGCCGCCAGATGATCCACCTCGAGCGGCCCGACGACGCGCTGGAACTCATCCACCTGGCGCAGTACGGCAGCAGGGACAGCGCGAGTGCCACCACCCAGGCGATGCTGTACGCGATGGAGGCCCGCGCCTACGCCAACATGGGCCAGGTCAGCAAGTGCCACCGCGCCGTGCGGATGGCGGAGGACGCCTTCACCGACTCCCGCCCCGCCGAGGACCCGAACTGGATCAGCTTCTTCAACGAGGCCGAGCTCAACGCGGAGAACGCACACTCCTACCGCGATCTTGCGTACGTGGCCGGCCGCAGCCCCACGTACGCCTCGCTGGCCCACCCGGTGATGCAGCGGGCCGTCGAGCTGTTCGCGCAGGACAGCGTTCACCAGCGTGCCTACGCCCTGAACCTGATCGGCATGGCCACCGTGCACCTGCTGCAGCGCAGCCCGGAGGAGGCCGCCGGCCTCACCGTCCAGGCGATCGACGTCGCCAAGCAGGTGCGCTCCGAGCGGGTGAACACCCGCATCCGCAAGACCGCCGACAGCGCCCTGCGCGACTACGGACAGGTCGCCGAGGTCGCCCAGCTGAGCGAGCGCCTGGCGTCCGACCTCCCCGAGGTCGCGGCGACGGCCTGACCCGGCGGTCCGCCCCGCACCCCGGCCGCGGCCGGCCATCCCGACAGCCCGACTCGGCTCCCCCATGCCAGGTCAACCGGGTGGCCGCCGCGGCCGGTCCTCTGCACCGGCGTGTCGTCGGCGACGCGTCCCTTCGTCGGCGTGGCGAGGTTTGTCCACCCCGGCCCGTGCGGCACGTATACAGCTCGTCGGCCCGCCCGAGGGGTCACGCAGGCGTGACGACGTCGTCACGGCGGCGCCCGCCGGGGCGGCAGTTCATCGTGACGTAACACGGACGACTTCTTCGTCACGGTCACGAAACACCCGATGGCGCCGACGGAAATCCGGCTGGGACAACCTCGAGGCGAAAACCGGCTTACCGAGCCCGCTTTCCGCACGGGCCGTTCGGATGACGAGGAGACGCCGATGGCAGCAGGCTTTTTGACGCTTGCCGCAGATACGCCCAAGCTCGACAGCGGTAGCACGGCGTTCATACTGCTGAGCGCGGCGCTGGTGCTCGTGATGACCCCGGGCCTCGCCTTCTTCTACGGCGGGATGGTGCGGGTCAAGAGCGTGCTGAACATGCTGATGATGAGCTTCATCGCCATCGGCATCGTCACCGTGCTGTGGACGCTCTACGGCTTCAGCATCGCGTTCGACTCCGGGAACGCCTTCTTCGGCGGCTTCGAGTGGGCCGGTCTGCGCAACATCGGGACCGCCCAGCTGTGGGACGGCTACGGCATCCCGGTCTTCGTCTTCGCCGTCTTCCAGATGATGTTCGCGATCATCACACCCGCCCTGATCAGCGGCGCCCTGGCGGACCGGGTGAAGTTCACCGCCTGGACGCTGTTCGTGGCGCTGTGGGCCACGGTCGTGTACTTCCCGGTCGCCCACATGGTCTGGGCGTCGGACGGCTTCCTCTTCACTCGCGGTGTGATCGACTTCGCCGGTGGTACGGCGGTGCACATCAACGCCGGTGCGGCGGCGCTCGGCGTGATTCTCGTCATCCGCAAGCGCGTGGGCTTCAAGAAGGACCCGTTCCGCCCGCACAACCTGCCGCTGGTCATGCTCGGCGCGGCCCTGCTGTGGTTCGGCTGGTTCGGCTTCAACGCCGGCTCCTGGCTCGCCTCCGACGGCGTCGCCGCCGTCGCCTTCATCAACACCCAGGTCGCCACGGCGGCCGCCATGCTGGGCTGGCTCGCCTACGAGAAGATCAGGCACGGCTCCTTCACCACCCTGGGCGCCGCCTCCGGCGCGGTCGCCGGACTCGTCGCCATCACCCCGGCCTGCGGCTCGGTCAGCCCGCTCGGTGCCATCGCCGTCGGTGTCATCGCCGGTGTGGCCTGCGCCGCCGCCGTCGGCCTGAAGTTCAGGTTCGGCTACGACGACTCCCTCGACGTGGTCGGTGTCCACATGGTCGGCGGCATCGTCGGCTCCCTGCTCATCGGCTTCTTCGCCACCGGCGGGGTCGGCCAGACCGCCAAGGGCGTCTTCTACGGCGGCGGCTTCGACCAGCTGTGGAAGCAGTTCCTCGGTGTCGGCGTGGTCCTGGCCTACTCGCTGGTCGCCTCGGCGATCCTTGCCAAGCTGATCGACCTGGTGATCGGATTCACCGTCAGCGAGGACACCGAGGTCGCCGGCATCGACCAGGCCGAGCACGCGGAGACCGGCTACGACTTCGCGGGCGTGGCCGGGGCGGTCCGGGCCGCCCTCTCCTCCCCGGACAGCAGCAGTGGCTCCGGTACCCAGGTGGCCGGCGCCCCGTCGAAGAAGGTGGACGCGTGAAGCTCATCACCGCGGTCGTGAAGCCGCACCGGCTGGACGAGATCAAGGAGGCGCTGCAGGCCTTCGGCGTCCAGGGCCTGACGGTCACCGAGGCCAGCGGCTACGGTCGCCAGCGCGGCCACACCGAGGTCTACCGTGGTGCCGAGTACACCGTCGACCTGGTGCCCAAGATCCGCATCGAGGTACTCGTCGAGGACGGCGACGCCGACCAGTTGCTCGACGTCATCGTCAAGGCGGCCCGCACCGGCAAGATCGGTGACGGCAAGGTCTGGAGCGTCCCGGTCGAGACCGCCGTACGGGTCAGGACCGGGGAACGCGGCCCGGACGCACTCTGAGGACGCGGGGGGCGCGGCAGGGCAACCGGCCGCGCCCCTTCGCACACCACCGAACCCGAGCAGTGCCACCGCACGGCCCGCGACTGGAGACAGTGTGACGGAGAACGTCGACGCGCAAGCCCACGACGGACACGCCCCCGCAGGCTACGCGGCGGCCCGGCTGGCCCTCCTGAACGGTGGTGGCCCGGCCGGGCCGCCGCGGCGCAAGGCGCTGGCCGCCCTCACCGACGCCTGGCTCGCCGACCTCGCCCGTGGCGCGGCCGACCGGACCGCGGTCGGCGGCTGGGCCCTGGTGGCCGTCGGCGGCTACGGCAGGGGTGAGCTCTCCCCGCGCAGCGACCTCGATCTGCTGCTGCTCCACGACGGCTCCGCCCGTCCCGGGGACATCGCCGGCCTCGCCGACGGGGTCTGGTACCCGGTCTGGGACCTGGGCGTCGCGCTCGACCACTCCGTCCGCACCCCCGCCGAGGCCCGCGGGACAGCCGCCGAGGACCTCAAGGTGCAGTTGGGACTTCTCGACGCGCGCCACATCGCGGGCGACAGCGCCCTCACCGCCTCCCTGCGCACCGCCGTCCTGGCCGATTGGCGCAACCAGGCACCCGAGCGGCTCCCCGCGCTCCACGAGCTGTGCCTGCGGCGCGCCGAACGCCACGGAGAGCTGTCGTACCTGCTGGAGCCCGATCTGAAGGAGGCCCGCGGCGGGCTGCGCGACGCCGCCGCCCTGCGCGCCGTCGCCGCCTCCTGGCTGGCCGACGCGCCCCGCCAGGGCCTCGAGGACGCCCGCACCCGGCTGCTCGACGCCCGGGACGCCCTCCACCTGGTGACCGGCCGCGCCACCGACCGGCTGGCCCTGCAGGAGCAGGACCAGGTGGCCGGCGCACTGGGCCTGCTGGACGCCGACGCGCTGCTGCGCCAGCTGTACGAGGCGGCCCGGACCATCGGTTACGCCTCCGACGTCACCTGGCGCGAGGTCGGCCGGGTGCTGCGCTCGCGCCAGGGGCGCCCCCGCAGGCGCGGACTGCTCGGCCGCTCCCGTCCCGAGCAGGGGAACGCGGCGGCGCGCACGCCGCTCGCCGAGGGCGTCGTGGAACACGACGGCGAGGCCGTCCTGGCGCTCACGGCCAGGCCCGAGCGGGACCCCGTGCTGCCGCTGCGCGCCGCCGCGGCGGCCGCCGAGCACGGCGTACCGCTGTCACTTCACGCGGTCCGCCGGCTGGGCGAGGCCCAGACGGCCGGGCCGCTGCCGGTGCCGTGGCCCGCCGAGGCCCGCGAGCAGCTCGTCACGCTGCTGGGCGCGGGGGAGTCCACGGTGCAGGTGTGGGAGGCCCTGGAGGCAGAGGGCATGATCACCCGGCTGCTCCCCGACTGGGAGCGGGTCCGCTGCCGTCCTCAGCGCAACGCCGTGCACACCTGGACCGTCGACCGGCACCTCATCGAGTGCGCGGTGCGCGCCTCCCGCCTGACCCGCCGAGTGGGCCGCCCCGACCTGCTGCTCATCGCCGCCCTGCTGCACGACATCGGCAAGGGCTGGCCCGGCGACCACTGCGAGGCCGGCGAGGTCATCGCCCGGGACGTCGCCGCCCGCATCGGGTTCGGCCGGGCCGACGTGGAGACGGTGGCCCTGCTGGTCCGCCGCCACCTGCTGCTGATCGACACCGCGACCCGGCGGGACCTGGACGACCCGGCCACCGTGCAGGGCGTCGCCGACGCCGTCCGCGACGTAGAGACATTGGAGCTGCTGCACGCGCTGACCGAGGCGGACGCCCTCGCCACCGGCCCGGCGGCGTGGAGCGCCTGGCGCGCCTCACTCGTCGATGACCTGGTCAAGCGGGTCTCCGCCGTCCTGGCCAGCGGGGCGGTGCCCGAGCCCGCCGACCGCGAGCCGACCGCCGAGGAGGAACGGCTGGCCGTCGAGGCGGCCCGCACCGGCGGCCCGGTCATCGCGCTGCACGCCCACGCCGAGGCCCTGGCGGACGGGAGCACCGCGGAGGGCGCGGAGGGCGAGCCCGAACCCGTCGGCGTGGAGCTGCTGCTCGCCGTCCCGGACCGCCCCGGGCTGCTCGCCGAGGCGGCGGGCGTGCTCGCCCTGCACCGGCTCACGGTCCGTGCCGCCGACCTGCGCGCGGTCGATCCCGTCGGCGAGGGCCCGGTGACCGTCCTGCGCTGGCGGGTGGCCGCCGAGTACGGCTCACTGCCGGAGGCGGCACGACTGCGCAACGACTTCGCCCGGGCCTTCGCCGGCTCCCTCCACATCGAGGCGCGGCTGGCGGAGCGCGAGTCCGCCCACCCCCGCCGTCGGGGGGTCACGCCCCCACCGCCCCGGGTCACCGTCGCCCCCGGCAGCTCCCACGCCGCCACCGTCATCGAGGTTCGCGCCCACGACGCCCCGGGGCTGCTGCACCGCATCGGCCGGGCCCTGGAGTCCACCGGTGTGAACGTCAGGTCCGCCCGGATCAGTACGCTCGGCGCCAACGCGGTGGACGCCTTCTACGTCACCGACACCGCCGGTGATCCGCTCCCCGACGTAGCGGCGGCCGAGGTCGCCGACAAGGTGGAGCGGGCCCTGCGCTGACGCGGTGGAGACCATCGGCGGGCCGTGCGGATACCCTTGAGGACGACCTATCACCCGCCCCCGACCTGAGGATCCGCGACCGACGTGTTCGACACCCTTTCCGACCGCCTCGCAGCGACGTTCAAGAACCTCCGGGGCAAGGGCCGCCTCTCCGAGGCGGACATCGACGCCACAGCGCGCGAGATCCGCATCGCGCTGCTGGAGGCGGACGTCGCGCTGCCGGTGGTCCGTGCCTTCATCAAGCAGGTCAAGGAGCGGGCGACCGGGGCCGAGGTGTCCCAGGCGCTCAACCCCGCCCAGCAGGTCATCAAGATCGTCAACGACGAGCTCATCGGCATCCTCGGCGGTGAGACCCGGCGGCTGCGCTTCGCCAAGCAGCCGCCGACCGTCATCATGCTCGCCGGTCTGCAGGGTGCCGGTAAGACGACCCTGGCCGGCAAGCTCGGCCGCTGGCTGAAGAGCCAGGGCCACGCCCCGCTGCTGGTCGCCGCCGACCTCCAGCGTCCCAACGCCGTCAACCAGCTCCAGGTCGTCGCGGAGCGGGCGGGCGTCGCGGTCTTCGCGCCGGAGCCCGGCAACGGCGTGGGCGACCCGGTGCAGGTCGCCAAGGACTCCATCGACCACGCGCGCGGCAAGCAGTACGACGTGGTCGTCGTCGACACCGCCGGTCGCCTCGGCATCGACGCCGAGATGATGCAGCAGGCCGCGGACATCCGGGACGCCGTGCGGCCCGACGAGATCCTCTTCGTCGTCGACGCCATGATCGGTCAGGACGCGGTCAACACCGCCGAGGCCTTCCGCGACGGCGTCGGCTTCGACGGCGTGGTGCTCTCCAAGCTCGACGGCGACGCCCGCGGCGGCGCCGCGCTGTCCATCGCGCACGTCACCGGCCGCCAGATCATGTTCGCCTCCAACGGCGAGAAGCTGGACGACTTCGACGCCTTCCACCCCGACCGGATGGCCTCGCGCATCCTGGGCATGGGTGACGTCCTCAGCCTGATCGAGAAGGCCGAGCAGACCTTCAGCCAGGCCGAGGCCCAGAAGATGGCCGAGAAGCTGGCCAAGGGTCCCAAGGAGTTCACCCTCGACGACTTCCTCCAGCAGATGGAGCAGGTCCGCAAGATGGGCTCGATCTCCAAGCTGCTCGGCATGCTCCCGGGCATGGGCCAGATCAAGGACCAGATCGCCAACCTCGACGAGCGCGACGTGGACCGCACGGCCGCGATCATCAAGTCGATGACCCCGGGCGAGCGCCACGACCCCACGATCCTCAACGGCTCGCGCCGCGCCCGCATCGCCCGCGGTTCCGGTGTGGACGTCAGCGCCGTGAAGAGCCTGGTGGAGCGGTTCTTCGAGGCCCGCAAGATGATGTCGCGGATGGCCCAGGGCGGCATCCCGGGGATGCCGGGCATGCCCGGCATGGGCGGTGGCGCACGTCAGAAGAAGCAGCAGAAGAAGGCCAAGGGAAAGCGCCAGAGCGGCAACCCGCTCAAGCGGGCCGAGCAGGAGAAGGCCGAGGCCGTCCGTCGCGAGCAGCAGGCCGCCGGCGCCTTCGGCATGCCGGCGGGGCAGGACGGGCAGAACTTCGAACTGCCCGACGAGTTCAAGAAGTTCATGGGCTGATCCGGCCCCCGGTCGGTACGGCGGCGGCGACCCCCAGGTGGGGGGAGCCGCCGCCGCGCGTGCATCATGGAGCCATGCGCGTACACATCCGCCCGCCGGAGCCGGCCGACGCCCCCGCATACCGGGAGGCGGTGCTGCGCTCCGCCGAGCACGTCGGCAGGTGGAACCCGGTCGAACCGGACGGGCTTTCCGAACTGCTGCGACGCCAGGGGCCGGAGTTGCGGACGTTCCTGATCCTCGACGAGGAGAGCGGCGGCATCGTCGGCAAGTGCAACGTGGCCAACATCGTCATGGGACGCTTCCGCAACGCGAGCCTGGGCTACGACAGCTATGTGCCCTTCGCCGGCACCGGGCGGATGAGCGAGGGCCTGCGACTGGTCGTCGACCGGTGCTTCGCCCTTGAACCGCGGGGCCTGGGCCTGCACCGGCTGGAGATCAATGTGCAGCCGGAGAACGAACGGTCCGTCGCCATGGCCAAGCGCCTCGGCTTCCGCCGCGAGGGCTTCACACCGCGCATGCTCTACCTCAACGACGCCTGGCGCGACCACGAGCGCTTCGCGCTCACCGTCGAGGAGTGGCCCGGGGTCTGAGGGGCGCCGCGGCGGCGCTGTCCTTATGGTCGGGTTATGGGCAATCCCGTACCGCCCCGGCAGAATCCGGACGACCCATGGCGGACGGAGGGCACGCCGCCCTCGCCGCCCACCCGGCGTCGACGCCGCATGGGCGGCTGGGGCGGCATGATCCTGACCGCGCTCCTGGTCTTCCTCATCACCGACCTGGCGCTCTCGCTGTTCGCCGGTGGGGCCCGGCCCACCACCATCTCGTACACCGAGTTCGACCGGCAGCTCGCCGCGGACAACATCTCGAAGCTCTACTCCAAGGGCGACTCCATCGAGGGGGAGCTCAGGAAGAAGCAGGACGTGCCCGGGACGGCCGAGGGCACGTACACGCAGTTCAAGACCCAGCGGCCGGTCTTCGCCGACGACAACCTGTGGGCGACCCTGGCCAGGAACGACGTCACCGTCACCGCCGAACCCGTGGTCCAGCAGCGCGGACTGCTCTACAACCTGCTGCTCTCGCTCGCCCCGGTGCTGCTGCTGGTCGTGCTCTGGCTCTACGTCTCCCGCCGGATGAGCAAGCTCGCGGGCGGGCTCGGCGGACTGGGCGGCATCGGCAGGAGAGGCCCGCCGCGGCCGGTCGTGCCCGAGGCGGGCCGCCGTACCACCTTCGCCGACGTGGCGGGCATCGACGAGGTGGAGGCCGAGCTCGACGAGGTCGTCGACTTCCTCAGGCGCCCGCAGGCCTACCGGGCGCTCGGGGCCCGGATGCCGCGCGGCGTGCTGCTCGCCGGACCGCCCGGCACCGGCAAGACCCTGCTCGCCCGGGCCGTGGCCGGCGAGGCGGACGTGCCGTTCTTCTCCGCCTCCGCCTCCGAGTTCATCGAGATGATCGTGGGCGTCGGCGCGGGCCGGGTGCGCGAGCTGTTCTCCGAGGCCCGCAAGGTCGCCCCGGCGATCATCTTCATCGACGAGATCGACACCATCGGCCGCGCCCGCGGCGCCGCCGGCGGCATCGGCGGCCATGACGAGCGGGAGCAGACCCTCAACCAGATCCTCACCGAGATGGACGGCTTCTCCGGCTCCGAGGGCGTCGTCGTCATCGCCGCCACCAACCGGCCCGACGTCCTGGACCCCGCCCTGACCCGGCCCGGCCGTTTCGACCGCGTCGTCCACGTCAGCCCGCCCGACCGCGCGGGCCGCGAGGCCATCCTCCGCATCCACCTGCGCCCGGTCCCGCTGGAGACCGGCATCGACCTGACCGCCGTCGCCCGTGCGACGCCCGGGATGACCGGCGCCGAGCTCGCCAACCTCGCCAACGAGGCCGCGCTGCTCGCGGTCAAGCGCGGCAAGGGCGCCGTGGGGCAGGGCGAGCTCTCCGACGCTCTGGAGAAGGTCCAACTGGGCGCGGCACGCCCGCTCGTCATGCCGGCCGAGGAACGCCGCCGCACCGCCTACCACGAGTCCGGGCACGCCCTGCTCGGGATGCTGCATCCGGGCGCCGACCCCGTACGGAGGATCACCATCGTCCCACGCGGCCGTGCCCTCGGCGTCACACTCTCCACCCCGGACTCCGACCGCTACGCGTACACCGAGGAGTACCTGCGCGGCCGGATCATCGGCGCGCTCGGCGGCATGGCCGCCGAACACGTCGTCTTCGGAGTGGTCACCACCGGGGCCGAGAACGACCTGGAGCAGGTCACGGGCCTCGTCCGGGGCATGGTCGGTCGTTGGGGCATGAGCGAGAAGGTCGGCCCGCTCTCCGCGATCCCGGCCGACTCCCAGCAGCCCTACGGCCTGACCGCCGCCCCCGCCACGCTCGACGCGGTCGACGCCGAGATGCGCAGGATCGTCGACGAGTGCTACGGGACGGCCTGCCGGCTGCTGAGCCGGCACCGTGAGCAGCTGGACGCCCTCGCACAGCGGCTGCTGGAGGCCGAGACGCTGGAGGAGGACGAGGCCTACGCGGCGGCCGGCATCCCCCGGCTCGCGAAGGCCGCCGAGCAGCGGTGACCCGAACCGTGCGCGGGGCAGCTCCCGGCTACACCCGGGCCACCAGGTACCGGAACACGTTCTCCATCCGGACCGTGCCGTCGGCGCGCCGGTACGCGTGCAGCGCCTCGCGCAACTCCTTGCGCACCTGCTCCTCGTCGGTGGCCGCCACGGCGGCGTCGAAGAGCCCGGTGGACACCAGGCCGCGCACCGCGCTGTCCATGTCGGGGTAGCCGAACGGGCAGGTCACCCGACCGGAGCCGTCCGGGCGCAGCCCCGCGTCCCGCGCCAGGTCCTCCAGGTCGTCCCTGCCGCTGAGCCGGACCGCGGCACCGGCGGCGGCACCACGCGGCTCGGCCAGCCGGGCCGCGACCCGCAGCACCCGCCCGGTGGCGCAGCGCTCGGGCGGCCCCCAGCCGGCCAGCACGACCGGGCTGCCCCGCTCGGCCAGGTCCGCCCCGGCCCTGAGCGCCGGGACCAGCGCCGCCGGCGGCGTCCCCGGGTCGAGGGCCGTGACCACCGTGAACGGCGCCCCGTCGGCCGTGTCCAGCTCCCGGGGGCCACCCGGTACGAGGCGCGTGCGCCCGCGAGACGGTGCCGGCGCGCCCCACTGCGGCTCGGGCAGCAGCCGCTGCCGGGCCAGTGCCAGCAGCCGTTCGTCCGGATCGCAGCCCGTGACGGCCGCGCCCCTGGCGGAGGCCATCAGCAGTGCGAGCCCCGATCCGCAGCCGATGCCCAGCAGCCGGGTGCGGGGGCCGAGCTCCAGTCGTTCGTGCACCGCCTCGTAGAGCGGTACGAGCATCCGCTCCTGGATCTCCGCCCAGTCACGCGCCCTGCCCTCGGTCCGGTCCGTCCTCGGGTGCCGTGCGAGCGTAGGTGTCATCGAAGCGCCCCAATCAGCCGCGTCGCCGTCTCGCCGAAAGCCTTCCTCGTGCGCCCCCCGGTTACGCCGCGTACGCTCCGCGTCACGCCGCGCATGCCCCTCGGAGCCAGCCAACTCCCCTTCCGCGCGGGAGTCCAGAGGTTTGGAGGCGGGGATCGGGGCAATCCCCCGCTCCGCCGATTCACGCCCGGTGCCGCTGTCCCCGTACCATCTGCGGCATGGCAAAGGCTCCCGTACTCACACCCCAGGCGGACGACTTCCCGCGCTGGTACCAGGACCTGATCAACAAGGCCGAGCTGGCCGACAACGGCCCGGTGCGCGGCACCATGGTCATCCGACCGTACGGGTACTCGCTGTGGGAGCGGATGCAGCAGGAGATGGACGCGCGGATCAAGGAGGCGGGCGCCCAGAACGCGTACTTCCCGCTCTTCATCCCGCAGTCGTACCTGACCCGGGAGGCCGAGCACGTCGAGGGCTTCGCACCGGAACTGGCCGTGGTCACCCACGGCGGCGGCAAGGAGCTGGAGGAGCCGGTCGTGGTCCGGCCCACCTCCGAGACGATCATCAACGAGTACTTCTCCAAGTGGGTGCAGAGCTACCGCGACCTGCCGCTGCTCATCAACCAGTGGGCCAACGTGGTCCGTTGGGAGATGCGCTCACGGCTCTTCCTCCGTACGAGTGAGTTCCTGTGGCAGGAGGGCCACACCGCCCACGCCACCTACGAGGACGCGCGCGCGTACGCCGCGATGATCCACCGCGACGTGTACGGCGACTTCATGACCGAGGTCCTGGGCATCGACGTCGTCCTCGGCCGCAAGACCGCCCGTGAGCGCTTCGCCGGCGCGATCAACACCCTCACCCTCGAGGGCATGATGGGCGACGGCAAGGCGCTCCAGCTGGGCACCAGCCACGAGCTCGGCACCAACTTCGCCAAGGCCTTCAACACCTCCTACCTGTCGAAGGAGGGGCAGCAGGAGCTGGTCTGGCAGACCTCCTGGGGCGTGTCCACCCGCATGGTCGGCGGCCTGATCATGTCCCACGGCGACGACAACGGGCTGCGCGTGCCGCCGCGGCTGGCCCCGGTGCAGGCCGTCGTCCTGGCGATCAAGGGTGACGACGCGGTCGTCGCCAAGGTCCGCGAGATCGGCGACCGGCTCAAGGCCGCAGGCGTGCGCGTCCAGGTCGACGTGCGCACCGACACCCCCTTCGGCCGGCGTGCCGTCGACTGGGAGCTCAAGGGCGTCCCCGTCCGTGTCGAGGTCGGCCCGCGCGACCTGGAGAACGGCACCGCGATGCTCGCCCGGCGCATCCCCGGGGGCAAGGAGCCGGTGGCGATCGAGGAGCTGGCCGCACTGCTGCCCAAGGTGCTGGAGGAGGACCAGGCCACACTGCTGCGCCAGTCCCGCGAGCGCCGCGTGTCCCGCACGGTGGACGTCTCGACGATCGCTGAGGCCGCCGAGGCCGCGGCCGACGGCTGGGCCCGCATTCCGTGGGCGGATCTCGGCCCCGAGGGCGAGGCCAAGCTGGCCGAGCAGGGCGTGTCCGTGCGCTGCCTGGTCACCGAGGACGGTCAGGTTCCGGAAGCGGACGACGCGCCGGGTACCGTCGCGATCGTCGCACGGGCATACTGACCGTCAACCGCACGTCGGCTGACTGAAAAGCGACGTACGTAATCGGCAGTACGTCCGTGCTTGAGGCGGGTGCGCGACTTCTCCGCTGTTCTCCGCACCCGCCCTCAGCCGTACGCATCATCCGCAACTGACTGGTACGAGCAAAATATTTGGGATGGCCCGGTATCGGAACACCGGGCGCCCCCGGCTCGTTGTCACGACGTGAGCACGACACCACCAGTCCTCGCCGCCGAGCTGGCAGTCGCATGGGCCGACATTCAACGGCACCATCCCGAACTGCCGGACCTGGCCGCCCCCGAGTCCCTGATCGGAGAGTCCTCGTCCGCATGCGGCACGGAGCTCTCCTTCGAGCGCCTGCTGCACGAGGCCGTCCACGGAGTCGCCGCCGCGCGCGGCGTCCGGGACACCTCGCGGGCAGGCCGCTACCACAACCGCCGATTCCTGGCCATCGCCGACGAGCTCGGCCTGGACCACTCCGAGGAACCGCATCCGAGCAGCGGCTTCTCCCTGGTCCAGTTGCGTCCGGACACCAAGAAGCGCTACCGGGCGACGATCGACCGCCTGCAGCGTGCGCTCAGAGCGCACACCGCGGCGACCGCCGCCGACACCGCCCGCAGTTTCCGCGGGCCGGCCGCCCGGCACGGGTCCTCGGGCGGAGGCGTCCGGGTGAAGGCGGTCTGCGACTGCGGACGCAACGTCCGGGTCGTGCCGTCCGTGCTCGCGCAGGCGCCGATCGTGTGCGGGGCGTGCGGTACACCGTTCCGGATCCCGGAGGCCGCGGCGGTCGCGTGACCCGCCGCCGCGGCACGGGGGCCGGGGGTCGTACGGCGCGGGAGTCGCGGGGGCAGGGGGTCCGTCGGTGGGGCGGCCGGGGTGCGGCGGCCTGCCCGCCGTATGGCAGAATGGTCAGCTGAGCACTCGGCAGCCGTGCAGGACCCCTCTCTCCTTCGGCTGACGCGTCCGTCGGGCGACCGACTCCACAACCCCACGTGGCGGTCTGGTCTGCCCAACCACGTCAACTCCAGGAGAACCCACTCCCGTGGCAGTCAAGATCAAGCTGAAGCGTCTGGGCAAGATCCGTTCGCCTCACTACCGCATCGTCGTCGCCGACTCCCGTACCCGCCGTGACGGCCGGGCCATCGAGGAGATCGGTCTGTACCACCCCGTCCAGAACCCGTCGCGCATCGAGGTCAACGCCGAGCGCGTCGCGTACTGGCTGGGTGTCGGCGCGCAGCCGACCGAGCCCGTGCTCGCCATCCTGAAGAAGACCGGCGACTGGCAGAAGTACAAGGGCGAGCCGGCTCCGGCCCCGCTCCTGGTCGCCGAGCCCAAGGCCGACAAGCGCGCCCTCTTCGAGGCCGCCGCCAAGGACGCCGGTGACGAGCCCAAGGGTGAGGCCATCACCCAGAAGGCCAAGAAGTCCGACAAGAAGGACGAGGCCGCCGAGGCGGCCGAGTCGACCGAGGCCTGATCGTGCTCGAGGAGGCCCTCGAGCACCTGGTCAAGGGCATCGTCGACAATCCCGACGAGGTGCAGGTCGCCGCGCGCACCCTGCGCCGCGGGAAGGTCCTCGAGGTCCGGGTGCACCCCGACGACCTCGGTAAGGTGATCGGTCGCAACGGCCGCACCGCCCGCGCCCTGCGCACCGTCGTGGGCGCGATCGGCGGACGGGGCGTCCGCGTCGACCTGGTCGACGTGGACAACGTCCGCTGAGGTACGCAGCACCGGCACGGGCCGGGGGAGGCACTTGTGCCGCCCCCGGCCCGCGGCATTATCCGACACGTGAGCACAGGAGCGCGAACAAGTGCAGTTGGTAGTGGGACGCATCGGCCGCGCCCATGGCATCAAGGGCGAGGTCTCGGTGGAGGTGCGCACCGACGAGCCGGAACTGCGGCTCGCCCCGGGCGCCGTGCTCGTCACGGAACCGGCCTCGGCCGGGCCGCTCACCATCGAGACCGGCCGCGTGCACAGCGGCCGGCTGATGCTGCGCTTCGCGGGGGTCAAGGACCGCAACGGCGCCGAGGCGCTGCGCAACGTCCTGCTGATCGCCGACGTCGACCCGGACGAGAAGCCGGAGGACCCCGAGGAGTTCTACGACCACCAACTGGTCGACATCGACGTGGTCACCGCCGACGGGACGGAGGTCGGCCGGATCAAGGAGATCTCCCACCTGCCGTACCAGGACCTGCTGGTCGTCGAACGCCCCGACGGCAGCGAGGTCATGGTGCCCTTCGTCGCCGAGATCGTCCCCGAGATCGACCTGGAGCTGCAGCGGGCGGTCGTCACCCCTCCGCCCGGCCTGCTGGACGAGGCCGAGACGGAGCAGTAGGGCCATGCGCATCGACGTCGTCACGATCTTCCCCGAGTACCTGGAGCCGCTGAACGTCTCCCTGGTCGGCAAGGCCCGGGCGCGCGGCCAACTGGACGTGCGCGTCCACGACCTGCGCCAGTGGACCCACGACCGGCACAACACCGTCGACGACACCCCGTACGGCGGCGGCCCCGGCATGGTCATGAAGCCCGAACCGTGGGGCGAGGCGCTGGATTCGGTCCTGGCATCCGGCGAGGGCTCGCCCGTGCTGGTGGTCCCGACCCCGAGCGGCCGGCCGTTCACCCAGGAGCTCGCGGTCGAGTTGTCGGCAAAGCCCTGGCTGGTCTTCACCCCGGCCCGCTACGAGGGCATCGACCGCCGGGTCATCGAGGAGTACGGCGAGCGGCTCGATGTCCGCGAGGTCTCCATCGGCGACTACGTGCTGGCCGGCGGCGAGGCCCCGGTCCTGGTGATGGTGGAGGCGGTCGCCCGTCTGCTGCCGGGCGTGCTCGGCAACGCCGAGTCCCACCGCGACGACTCCTTCGCCCCCGGCGCCATGGCCGACCTGCTGGAGGGCCCGGTCTTCACCAAGCCCCCGGTCTGGCGCGACCGCGGGGTGCCGGAGGTGCTGCTCAGCGGCCACCACGGCAAGGTCGCCCGCTGGCGCCGCGACGAGGCCTTCCGCCGTACGTCGCAGAACCGCCCCGACCTGATCGAGCGCTGCGACCCGGCGAGTCTGGACAAGAAGGACCGCTCGATGCTGGCCGCCCTGGGCTGGGTCGTCGGCGAGGACGGGCGATTTGGGCGCGTGCCGGAGTCCGTGGAAGAATAGGCGGCTGCCGCTGTGCGTCCGGCGTGCGCCCCTGCCACAGGGGGACATGACGACCGCCCGTCGCCACGGCATGCGAATCACCACCTCAATCCGCCGATGACCTGTGGCATGGGCGAAGAAAGCAGACGAACATGTCCCACCTGCTCGACTCCGTCGACGCCGCATCGCTGCGCAGCGACGTCCCGGCCTTCCGTCCGGGTGACACCGTCAACGTCCACGTCCGCGTGATCGAGGGCAACCGCTCCCGCATCCAGCAGTTCAAGGGCGTCGTCATCCGTCGCCAGGGTTCCGGCGTCCGTGAGACCTTCACGGTGCGCAAGGTCTCCTTCAGCGTCGGCGTCGAGCGCACCTTCCCGGTGCACAGCCCGATCTTCGAGAAGATCGAGCTCGTGACCCGCGGTGACGTGCGTCGTGCCAAGCTCTACTACCTCCGTGAGCTGCGCGGCAAGGCCGCGAAGATCAAGGAGAAGCGCGACCGCTGAGCCCGCCGGGCGTATGCGGGGCCCTATAGGCTCTGCGCTCGATGGACACGCAGGCACACCTTCCGGAGCGCGACCGCGCCGATGCCGCCGAACGGCGGGACGAGCGGTCGCGCTTCGGCGTACGTGCACAGCGGTACTCACTGCTCGTCGTGGCGGCCGCCGCCGTGGTGGCGCTGGCCAACGTGTTCGTGGCCCAGCCCTTCGAGATCCCCAGCGGGTCGATGGAGAACACCCTGCGCGCGGGGGACCGGGTGCTCGTCAACAAACTGGCGTACCGCTTCGGCAGCACACCCGCCCGGGGCGACATCGTGGTCTTCGACGGCAAGGGGTCGTTCGTGCAGGACTCCGCCGGAACCGACTTCGTCAAGCGTGTCGTCGGGGTCGGCGGGGACCGGGTGACCTGCTGCGACGACCGGGGCCGGATCACCGTCAACGGGCGCCCGCTGGACGAGACCTATCTTTACCCCGGGGACACGCCGTCCCGGGTAGCGTTCGACGTCGAGGTGCCGAAGGGGAGGCTGTGGGTGATGGGCGACCACCGTGCCGACAGCCGCGATTCCCGCGACCACCTCGGTGACCCCGGAGGGGGCACGGTTCCGGTGGATCAGGTGATCGGCCGTGCGGAGGCGACCCTGTGGCCGCTGGGCCGCCGCCGGTCACTGGACGGCGCCCGTGGGTAGCCGCGGGCGGGTGCGCCCCGACGAGCCGAGCCGCGCCGCCTACCCGGGCGAGCAGCCGGCGGGCCCGCGCAGGGGCGGCGGCCGGGCCGAGCGGCGCAAACTGGCGCGCAAGGTCAAGCGCAGGCGGCGTCGTTCCGCCGCCAAGGAGATACCCCTGCTCATCGGTGTGGCACTGCTGATCGCTCTGGTGCTCAAGACCTTCCTGCTGCAGGCCTTCGTCATCCCGTCGGGGTCGATGGAGCAGACGATCAGGATCGGCGACCGCGTGGTCGTCGACAAGCTGACGCCGTGGTTCGGCTCCCGTCCGCAGCGCGGCGACGTAGTGGTCTTCAAGGATCCCGGCAACTGGCTGGACGGCGAGCAGGCCCAGCCCGCCGAGGACCCGGTGGTCGTCAAGCAGGTCAAGAAGTTCTTCACCTTCATCGGGCTGCTGCCGTCCGCGGACGAGCAGGACCTGATCAAACGGGTGGTCGCGGTCGGCGGCGACACGGTGAAGTGCTGCGACGCCCAGGGAAGGGTCACCGTCAACGGGACCCCGCTGAACGAGCCCTACGTCCACCCGGGCAATCCGCCCTCGGAGATCACCTTCACCGTCAGGGTCCCGCCGCACCGGCTGTTCGTGATGGGGGACCACCGCTCCAACTCCGCGGACTCCCGCTTCCACCTCGAGGACGCCGGCAACGGCACCGTGGCCGAGAGCCTCGTGGTGGGCCGGGCCTTCGCCGTGGTCTGGCCGATGGCGCACTGGGCCGGGCTGAAGGAACCGGCGACGTACTCCGACGTCGCGGCGCCGGGGGGTTCGGGCGCGTCTGCCGCGAGGGCGGGCCCGGGAGTGGCAACATCCAACAATCGGCAAGGAATGGCCCCGCTCCCGACTCCTGCGGAACTGCCGCTCGTTATGGGAGTGGTGGGCTTGCGCCGCGTATGGCGCGGGCGGCAGCGCGCAGCAAGCGGAGTGAGGAGTGGATGTGGGGGACCTGGTGGTCGGTGCAAGGTCCGGACGCGGAGAGCCGGAGGACCGGGACCCCACGTCGGGTGGCTCGGAGGGCAATGGCGAGGCGCCGGTCGGAAAGAACGGCCCGGACACGGGCGCGCAAGCCTCCGAAGAGGCGAGTGAGACGAACGAGCGAGACGGTGGTGGCGAGAGGAGGCAGCAGCGCTCCTTCTGGAAGGAACTGCCGCTGCTCATCGTCATCGCTCTCGTGCTGGCCTGGCTGATCAAGACGTTCCTGCTGCAGGCGTTCTCGATCCCCTCGGCGTCGATGGAGGACACGCTGCAGATCGGCGACCGTGTCGTCGTCGACAAGCTGACGCCCTGGTTCGGCTCGGAGCCCGAGCGCGGCGAGGTCGTCGTCTTCCACGACCCGGGCGGCTGGCTCGGCGAGACCGTGCCGGCGCAGACCAACCCGGTGACGAAAGCGATCCAAAAGGGCCTGAGCTTCGTCGGCCTCATGCCGTCCGCGGAGGAGAAGGACCTGATCAAGCGGGTCATCGCGGTCGGCGGCGACACGGTGCAGTGCAAGGGAACCGGTCCGGTCGAGGTGAACGGCAAGGCCCTGGACGAGCCGTACATCTACCCGGGGAACACCCCGTGCGGTGACCGTCCCTTCGGCCCGATCAAGGTCCCGCAGGGCCGTATCTGGGTCATGGGCGACCACCGCCAGGACTCCCTGGACTCCCGCTACCACCAGAACCTGCCGGGCAACGGCACGGTCTCGGTGGACGAGGTCGTCGGCCGTGCGGTCGCCGTCGTCTGGCCGATCGGCAACTGGTCCACCCTGCCGGTGCCCAGCACCTTCGACCAGCCCGGTATCGACGCGGCGGCCGCGGGGCTGCCGGCCGCGGGCGGACTGGCCGGCGCGGTCCCGCTGGTGATGTGGCGGCGCCGTCTGATCAACCGGGCAGGCTGACAGGGCTGCCCCTACGCCGTACCCCCGGGTAGGGTGCCGACGCATGAGCACGAGGACACGCACGGGCGCGCGGTCGGCGACGGGGCGAGCGGGTGAAGAGGGCGGCGGACGGACCGGACGGATAGCCTCCGGTCTGGTCGTCGCCCTCGGCTGCGTTCTCTTCCTGGGCGGCTTCGCCTGGGGGGCGCTGGTCTACCGGCCGTACACCGTCCCCACCGGTTCGATGACCCCGACCGTGGACGCGGGCGACAGGATCCTCGCCCAGCGGATCGACGGTTCGCAGGTGCGGCGCGGAGACATCGTGGTCTTCACCGACCCGCTGTGGGGCGACGTCCCCATGCTGAAGCGCGTGGTGGCCGTCGGCGGTGACAAGGTGGCCTGCTGCGACAAACAGGGGCGGCTCACGGTCGACGGCAAACCGGTCGACGAGCCGTACCGTCTGGACACCGGGGGACCGGCCTCGCCGACCCCCTTCTCGGCGACCGTGCCCAGGGGGAACCTGTTCATGATGGGCGACAACCGGGCGACTTCCGAGGACTCCCGCTTGCGCATCGAGGACGCCGACAACGGCTCCGTGCTGCGCAGCGCGGTGTCCGCGCGTGCCGACGGCGTCGCCTGGCCGCTGGGCCGCGCCGGCATGGTCGACCGGACGGGGGCCTTCGCCGCCCTGCCGGGCGACGGCCCCTCCGAGCCCGGCCCGCTGCGCGCCGTGGGCGGGGCGATCGGCGCCGGCGTGGTCCTGATCTTCGGGGGTGCGGCCTATGGACCGGTCGCGGACCGGGCCCGGCGGCGCAGGGCGGCACGATGACAACGCGACGGCGTGCGGCCCGGGTCGTCCTGCTCGACCCCTGCGACCGGATCCTGCTGCTGCACGGGTACGAGCCGGACGATCCCACCGTCACCTGGTGGTTCACCCCGGGCGGCGGCGTCGAGGAGGGGGAGAGCCTGGAGGCCGCGGCGCGCCGCGAGCTGGCGGAGGAGACCGGGATCACCACGGCCCGGCTGGGGCCGGTGATGTGGGAGCGCTCGTGCTCCTTCGCTTTCGACGGGCGGGTCTGGGAACAGGACGAGTGGTACTACCTGGCCCGGACCGACGACGTCCGGGTTCACACCGGCGGCCTCACCGAGCTGGAGCAGCGCAGCGTGGACGGCCTGCGGTGGTGGACCTGCGAGGAACTGCTCGCCTCGCATGAGACGGTGTACCCGACCAGGCTCGCCGGGCTGCTGCGCACGCTGCTCGAACAAGGCCCCCCGTTGTCCCCGATTCACCTGGGGACGGAACGTGACTGACGCACAATGGGGGGACGTACGGCTGAAGGGGAACATGCCATGAGCGCCGAGGACCTCGAGAAGTACGAGACCGAGATGGAGCTGAAGCTCTACAGGGAGTACCGCGATGTCGTCGGCCTGTTCAAGTACGTGATCGAGACGGAGCGTCGTTTCTACCTCACCAATGACTACGAGATGCAGGTGCACTCCGTTCAGGGTGAGGTGTTCTTCGAGGTCTCGATGGCCGATGCGTGGGTGTGGGACATGTACCGGCCGGCGCGTTTCGTGAAGCAGGTGCGTGTCCTGACGTTCAAGGACGTGAACATCGAGGAGCTGAACAAGGCGGACCTCGACCTGCCCTCGGACGACTCCGGCTTCAACGGCTGAGGCCGCCCCCACCGGCGGCGGCCTGCGCCCGAGTTGTCCACAGGCTTTCCGCAAGATCATCTCTTGGCCGCCACCTCCCTCACAGTGAGTGACGGAGGTGGTACGGATGAACGCCCGAGGGGCTTTCGGACGCTACGGCGAGGAACTGGCGGCACGGTTGCTGACCGAGGCCGGGATGACGGTGCTGGAGCGGAACTGGCGGTGCCGGCACCGCGAACGCCACGGCGAGATCGACATCGTGGCGGCGGACGGGGACGCGCTCGTCGTGTGCGAGGTGAAGTCGCGCGCCGAGACCTGCGGCGAGCACCCGATGGCCGCCGTCACCCGGCGCAAGGCCGAGCGGCTGCGGCGGCTGGCCGAATGCTGGCTCGCCGACCACGGCGGACCGCCGCCGGGCGGTGTGCGGATCGACGTGGTCGGTGTGGTGCTGCCCACCCGCGGCGCCGCCCGCGTCGAGCACGTGCGGGGGGTGGAGTGATGGGCTTCGCCCGTACGTGCTCGGTGGCGCTGCTGGGCGTGGAGGGTGTCGTCGTCGAGGTCCAGGCCGACCTGGAGGCGGGCGTGGCGACGTTCACCCTGGTGGGGCTGCCGGACAAGAGTCTGAGCGAGAGCCGTGACCGGGTCCGCGCCGCCATCGTGAACAGCGGTGAGACCTGGCCGCAGAAGAAGCTCACGGTCGGCCTCAGCCCGGCCTCCGTCCCCAAGGGCGGCAGCGGCTTCGACCTCGCAGTGGCGTGCGCGGTCCTCGCCGCGAACGACCGCGTCGCCCCGCGCGACATCGCCGACCTGATGATGATCGGCGAACTGGGACTCGACGGAAGGGTCCGCCCGGTCCGAGGGGTGCTGCCCGCGGTCCTCGCCGCCGCCGACGCCGGGTACCGCCACGTCGTCGTGCCCGAGCGCACGGTCGCCGAAGCCTCGCTCGTACCGGGTGTCTCCGTGCTCGGGGTCCGCAGCCTGCGGCAACTGATCGCGCTGCTCAACGACGAGCTCGCCCCGCAGGAGGACGAATCGCCCGCCGACGGGCGACCCGACCCGATGCTGGCCGGGCTGACCCTGCCCGGGGCGGGCCATGGGGCCGGCCTCGCCGACACCGGCACCCCGGACCTCGCCGAGGTCGCGGGCCAGGGCGCCGCCAGAACCGCCTTGGAGGTCGCGGCCGCGGGCGGCCACCACCTCTACCTCAAGGGGCCGCCCGGCGCGGGGAAGACGATGCTCGCGGAGCGGCTTCCCGGACTACTGCCGCCGCTCACCCGCAAGGAGGCGGTGGAGGTCACCGCCGTGCACTCGGTCGCCGGGATCCTGCCTGCCGGCCGGCAGATGGTGGACGTGCCGCCGTATTGCGCGCCCCACCACTCGGCGACCATGCAGTCCCTCGTCGGCGGGGGGAACGGGCTGCCGCGGCCTGGCGCCGTCTCGCTCTCCCACAAAGGAGTGCTCTTCCTGGACGAGGCGCCCGAGTTCAACGGCCGGGCCCTCGACGCGCTGCGCCAGCCCCTGGAGTCAGGGCATGTGGTGATCGCCAGGGCCGCCGGGGTCGTCCGCCTGCCCGCGCGATTCCTGCTCGTCCTCGCCGCCAACCCCTGCCCCTGCGGGAGGCACGGGGCTCCCGGCGGCCTGTGCGACTGCACCCCGACCATGATCCGCCGGTACCAGGGACGGCTGTCCGGGCCGCTCCTGGACCGGGTCGACCTGCGGGTGGAAGTGGAGGCCGTCAGCCGCCGCGAACTGATCGGCGGCGCCGGCTCCGCCGAATCGAGCGCGGTGGTCGCCGCGCGGGTGCAGGAGGCCCGCGAGCGTGCCGCCGCCCGGTACCAGGACACCCCGTGGCGGCTCAACAGCCAGGTGCCCGGCCATGAGCTGCGCACCCGCTGGGCCGTGGCTCCCGGTGCCCTGCGGTGCGCCGAACGGGACATGGAGCGTGGACTGCTCACCGCGCGGGGACTCGACCGGGTCCTGCGGGTGGCCTGGACGGTCGCCGACCTCGCGGGGCGTGACCGGCCGGCCGGCATCGACATGGAACGCGCCCTGGAGCTGCGCACAGGCGTGCGCCGCGGCATGGCGACGGCGACGGGGGACGCGCGATGACGCCGGTGCCACGCGGTACGGACGGGGACGCCTGCCCGGACCCGGTGGAGGAAGCGCCCCCGACATCCGAAGAGCGCCTCGCCCGTGCCGCCGTGACGCGGATCGCCGATCCCGGGGACGTACTGGTCGGCGCCTGGCTGCGGGAACTCGGTCCCGTCGAGACGGTACGGGTGCTCACCGCGGGCAAGAAGATGCCCGGCGCGGGGGAGCGGCGGACAGCCGGGTACGCCCTGCGGGCCCGTCGAGCCCAACCGGAGCGGGACCTGGCGGCGGCCCGGGTCACGGGCACCCGCTTCGTGTGCCCCGGTGACCCGGACTGGCCACGTCAGCTCGACGACCTGGGGGGCGAGCGTCCTTACGGGTTGTGGGTGCGCGGCGGCGCCTGCCTGCGGATGTGGGCGCTGCGGTCGGTCGCCGTCGTGGGCGCCCGCGCGTGTACCGACTACGGCTCCCACATGGCGGCGTCACTCGGCGCCGACCTGGCGGAGGCCGGCTGGGTCACCGTCTCCGGGGGCGCCTACGGCATCGACGGTGCCGCGCACCGCGGCGCGCTGTCCGCGACCGGGGCGACCGTCGGGGTCGTCGCCTCCGGAGTGGACGTGCCGTATCCGCCGGGTCATGCCGAATTGCTCGGACGCATCGCCGAACAGGGCATGCTCATCGGTGAACTGCCGCCCGGATCGCATCCCACCCGCAGCCGCTTCGTGCTCCGCAACCGGGTGATCGCCGCCCTCACCCGGGGCACCGTCGTCATCGAGGCGCAGTACCGCAGCGGCTCCCTGATCACCGCCCGCCGGGCCCGCGAGCTGGGCCGTTTCGTCATGGGAGTCCCCGGCCCCTGCACCTCGGCGCTGTCCCACGGGGTCCATGAGCTGCTGCGGGCCGACGGAATCCTGGTCACCGGCGCCGCCGACGTCATCGAGCTCGTCGGCCGCATCGGCGAGGACCTCGCGCCCGAGCGCCGCGGTCCGGTGCTGCCGCGGGACCTGCTGCCACCCGCGGCCGCCCGGGTGCTGGACGCGCTGCCCGCCCGGGGCGGGGCCCGCTGTACGGAGCTCGCGGTCGCGGCGGGCAGCACCCCCGACGACACCCTCACCAGGCTCCATGAGCTGCACGCCCTCGGATTCGTCGAACGCGACGGCGCGTGCTGGACCCTGGCGCGCGGCCGCGACACCGTTTCCGCGCCGGAGGGAGGGCACCGCACCGACAAGCCGACACGCTCTCCCGGTGAACACACCATCAGGTGACACGGCGGTTCTTGACCTGGGGGCCCCTGGTGGCGAGGTTATGGGGACGCCCGAACGTCGCCCAGAGCGACCTCGCCGTCACGCTACGCTCAAGGAGGTTCGCATCCCGCCCGTCCTTCAGGTCAACGCAGAACGGCTCACATCGACGCATGCACCGGCACACTCCCGGGCACGAAAGCAGCACGGCGGCGACCGCCGTCACCGGAAACCCCCGGCCGCCCGCCCCCACCTCGCTCGACGCGTTGTGGCGGACCTACAAGGCCACGGGGGACGCGCGTCTGCGCGAGCAGCTCATCCTCCACTACTCGCCGCTGGTGAAGTACGTGGCGGGTCGGGTGAGCGTCGGCCTGCCCGCCAATGTGGAACAGGCGGACTTCGTCTCCTCCGGTGTCTTCGGCCTCATCGACGCCATCGAGAAGTTCGACCCGGAACGCGCGATCAAGTTCGAGACGTACGCGATCACCCGGATCCGCGGGGCCATGATCGACGAGCTGCGCGCCCTGGACTGGATCCCCCGCTCGGTGCGCCAGAAGGCCCGCGCCGTCGAGCGCGCCTACGCCACCCTCGAGGCCTCCCTGCGGCGCACCCCGAGCGAGCCGGAGGTCGCCGCCGAGATGGGCATCGCCCTGGAGGAGCTGCACGGAGTCTTCAGTCAGCTCTCGCTTGCCAACGTCGTCGCCCTGGAGGAACTGCTCCACGCCGGCACCGAGGGCGGCGACCGGCTCACCCTGGTCGACACCCTGGAGGACACCGGCGCCGACAACCCCGTCGAGGTCGCGGAGGACCGCGAGCTGCGCCGGCTGCTGGCCCGGGCCGTCAACACGCTGCCCGAGCGCGAGAAGACCGTCGTCACCCTCTACTACTACGAGGGGCTCACCCTCGCCGAGATCGGCCAGGTGCTCGGGGTCACCGAGAGCAGGGTCAGCCAGATCCACACCAAATCCGTTCTGCAACTGCGCGCCAAGCTGGCCGACGTCGGTCGTTGACGCCGTTGTGCCGACGGGTGCGTCCCGCGGGCGCCCCCTTCCGTACAGTGGTCAGGTGCCCAAGATTCGAGCGGCCTCGGTGGCCGAGCACCGGTCGATGCAGCGCGACGCCCTGCTGGACGCCGCACGCACTCTGCTCTCCGAGGGCGGGACGGAGGCCCTGACCTTCCCCGCGCTGGCGGAGCGCACCGGGCTGGCCCGGTCCTCCGTCTACGAGTACTTCCGTTCCCGGGCCGCGGTCGTCGAGGAGCTGTGCGCCGTCGACTTCCCCGTCTGGGCGGCCGAGGTCGAGACGGCGATGGAGGCCGCCCCGACCCCCGGGGCCAAGGTCGAGGCCTATGTCCGCAGGCAGCTCGCGCTCGTCGGCGACCGACGGCACCGGGCCGTCGTCGCGATCTCCGCGGGCGAGCTCGACGCCGGTGCCCGCGAGAAGATCCGCGCCGCTCACGGCGGCCTGGTCGCGATGGTCGTCGAGGCGCTGGCCGCGCTCGGCCACCAGGAGCCGAGGCTCACCGCGATGCTGCTCCAGGGCGTCGTCGACGCCGCCGTCCGCCGGATCGAACTGGGCGCCGCCGAGGAACCGGAAGCCATCGCCGGCGCGGCCGTCACCATGGCCCTGCGCGGCGTCCTGGGCTGAGCCGCGCCGGCTCCTGCCTGCCGACCGCGGCCGTCGCTCCCTCCACCGCGCCCGGCAGGGGCACCCCGAAGACCGGCAGCAGCCGCGACGGTCCGGCGCGCAGCATCGCTTCGGGCAGTAGTGACAACGGGTCGAGGTAGACGTCCCCGCGCCGCAGCCCCCAGTGCAGGCAGCCGCCCGGGCAGTGCCACGGGCCCACCGCGAGCGCCCCCACCACCTGCCCCGCGCCGACCTCGTCGCCCACCGCGACCGATGCCCGCACCGGCTGGTAGGTGATGCGCAGTCCGCCGGCGAGCTCGATCGCCACCACCCCACGCCCCGCCACCTGCCCGGCGTACGACACTCTCCCGGGCGCCGCCGCGCGCACCGGTGCGCCGGGCCCCGCCCGCAGGTCCACCCCGCGGTGCCCCGCCGCCCACGGCACTGCCGGCGGGGCGAACCCCCGCTCCACGACGGGTCGCCGTTCCCCGCCGGTCGGCGTCACGGGCCAGGCCCGGTCCGCGCTCCCGCCGGGCGGGGCGACCGGTGCCCGAACGGCGGCCCCCGCCGGCTGCGGGAGCCCGCCGAGCCACGTCAGTACGGCCAACACCACCACCACACATGTCCTCATGTGCCAACGGTGATGCATCCCGGCGCAGCCGGACGATCATGGAACCGGCCTGTGGACAAACCCGGACGGCCTCCGGCCCCCAGGCGCGATGTCGCCCGACGCTCCGGCGGTCCCGTACACTTTCTATGGCGATCCGGGTCACCGGGTCGACTTCGCACGCCCCGCCACCGCCCTACAGCGAGCGGTGGACGCGCTCCTCGGTCCCTCGTGGCACGGCGCGTTCGGGGCGTCAGGCGCGGTCGCCGTCCGGCGGTCGCGAAAACCGAGCAACCCTAGGAGTACGGCCATGGCCGTCGTCACGATGCGGGAGCTGCTGGAAAGCGGCGTCCACTTCGGGCACCAGACCCGCCGCTGGAACCCGAAGATGAAGCGCTTCATCTTCACCGAGCGCAACGGCATCTACATCATCGACCTGCTCCAGTCGCTGTCGTACATCGACCGCGCCTACGAGTTCGTCAAGGAGACCGTCGCGCACGGCGGCACCATCCTCTTCGTCGGCACGAAGAAGCAGGCCCAGGAGGCCATCGCCGAGCAGGCGACCCGCGTCGGTATGCCGTACGTCAACCAGCGCTGGCTGGGCGGCATGCTCACCAACTTCTCGACCGTCTACAAGCGCCTGCAGCGCCTGAAGGAGCTCGAGGAGATCGACTTCGAGGACGTGGCCGCCTCCGGCCTCACCAAGAAGGAGCTCCTGGTCCTCTCCCGTGAGAAGGAGAAGCTGGAGAAGACCCTGGGCGGCATCCGCGAGATGCAGAAGGTGCCGAGCGCCGTCTGGATCGTGGACACCAAGAAGGAGCACATCGCCGTCGGTGAGGCGCGCAAGCTCCGCATCCCGGTCGTCGCGATCCTCGACACCAACTGCGACCCCGACGAGGTCGACTACAAGATCCCGGGCAACGACGACGCGATCCGCTCCGTCACCCTGCTGACCCGTGTGATCGCCGACGCCGTCGCCGAGGGCCTCATCGCCCGCTCCGGTGCCGCCACCGCCGGTGACAAGGCCGAGGGTGAGCCGCTGGCCGCCTGGGAGCGCGAGCTGCTCGAGGGCGACAAGGCGAAGGCCGAGGAGACCGCGGTCGAGGCCGCTCCGGCTGAGACCGCCGCCGAGGCCGCTCCGGTCGAGGCCGCCGAGGCGCCCGCCGCCGACGTCGAGGCCGCTCCGGTCGAGGCCGCCGAGGCGCCCGCCGCCGACGCCGAGCAGGCCTGAGCCTCAGCCCGCCTTCCGACGCGTGTGAAGGACGGCGGGGGCTTCGGCCCCCGCCGTTCGTCCTTAGAACCACCGCTCACCGGATCCACCGACTTCCGAGAAGAGACTGACAGACCATGGCGAACTTCACCGCCGCCGACGTCAAGAAGCTCCGCGAGCTGACCGCCGCGGGCATGATGGACTGCAAGAAGGCGCTCGAGGAGGCCGAGGGCGACCTCGACAAGGCCGTCGAGATCCTCCGCGTCAAGGGCCAGAAGGGCGTCACCAAGCGCGAGGGCCGCTCCGCCTCCAACGGTGCCGTCGTGTCCCTCATCGCCGGTGACAACAGCGAGGGCGTCCTCGTCGAGCTCAAGTGCGAGACCGACTTCGTCGCCAAGGGCGACAAGTTCGTCGCCACCGCCGACGCGATCGCCGCGCACGTCGCCGCCACCAAGCCGGCCGACCTGGAGGCGCTGCTCGCCTCCGAGATCAAGGACGGCCAGACCGTCCAGGCCTACGTCGACGAGGCCAACGCCACCCTCGGCGAGAAGATCGTGCTGGACCGCTTCGCGCAGTTCACCGACGGCTACGTCGCCTCCTACCTGCACCGCACCAGCCCTGACCTGCCCCCGCAGGTCGGTGTCCTGGTCGAGCTGGACAAGGCGAACGCCGAGGTCGCAAAGGACGTCGCGCAGCACATCGCCGCTTTCGCCCCCACTTTCCTGTCCCGCGAGGAGGTGCCGGCCGAGACCGTCGAGAACGAGCGTCGCGTCGCCGAGGCCACCGCCCGCGAGGAGGGCAAGCCCGAGGCCGCCCTGACGAAGATCGTCGAAGGTCGCGTCAACGGCTACTTCAAGGAGAACGTCGTCCTTGAGCAGGCCTTCGCCAAGGACAGCAAGAAGACCGTCCAGAAGGTGCTCGACGAGGCGGGCGTCTCGCTGAAGCGCTTCGCCCGCTTCCGCGTCGGCGTCTGAGCGACCACCGCGCAAGCGACAGACCGACGACCCCGATAGGGTCGTACGCAGCCGGCCGCTCACCGGCAGGCCGCAGTTGTGACGAGGAGGCCATTGCCCACAGGGAACCATCACGGACCCTCGGCAATGGCCTTCTTCGTACGTGCACGAGGAGATCTCCAGATGGAACAGGACGCCGACAAGGCACCCACCCCTACCGGCGGCACCCACAAGGGCCGGTACCTGCTCAAACTCTCCGGCGAGGCCTTCGCCGGCGGAGGGGGACTCGGAGTCGACCCCGACGTCGTGCACGCCATGGCCCGCGAGATCGCCGCGGTCGTCCGCGACGGCTACGAGATCGCCGTCGTCATCGGCGGCGGCAACTTCTTCCGCGGCGCCGAACTCCAGCAGCGTGGCATGGACCGGGCGCGTTCCGACTACATGGGCATGCTCGGCACGGTCATGAACTGCCTTGCCCTCCAGGACTTCCTGGAGAAGGAGGGCATCCAGTCGCGCGTGCAGACGGCGATCACCATGGGTCAGGTCGCCGAGCCCTACATCCCGCTGCGCGCCGTGCGCCACCTGGAGAAGGGGCGCGTGGTGATCTTCGGTGCCGGTATGGGCATGCCGTACTTCTCCACCGACACCACCGCCGCCCAGCGCGCACTGGAGATCCACGCCGAGGCGCTGCTGATGGGCAAGAACGGGGTCGACGGGGTCTACGACGCCGACCCCCGCTCGAACCCCGACGCGGTGATGTTCGACGCCCTGGAGTACGCCGACGTCATCGCCCGCGACCTGCGCGTCGCGGATCTGACGGCGATCACGCTGTGCCAGGACAACAAGCTGCCGATCCTCGTCTTCGAGCTGCTCGCGGAGGGCAACATCGCGCGGGCCGTGAAGGGTGAGAAGATCGGCACGCTCGTCAACGACACGGGCGCCCGCTGACGGAGGGCGCCGGCCGCTACCCGGCCGGCGATCCGCCCGGAACGGGGATGGACAAGACGCTGCCGGTCGGACACCGTGCAGGAAAGACGCGCGCAAGGGCCGAGGCTCTGCCTTCTGGAACCAGGAGCACATGGTGATTGAAGAGACCCTCCTCGAAGCCGAGGAGAAGATGGAGAAGGCCGTCGTGGTCGCCAAGGAGGACTTCGCCGCGATCCGCACCGGCCGTGCCCACCCGGCGATGTTCAACAAGATCGTGGCGGACTACTACGGTGCCCCGACCCCGATCAACCAGCTCGCCTCCTTCGCGGTGCCCGAGGCGCGGATGGCCGTGATCACCCCGTTCGACAACTCGGCGCTGCGCAACATCGAGCAGGCGATCCGGGACTCGGACCTGGGTGTCAACCCGACCAACGACGGCCGTATCATCCGGGTGGTCTTCCCGCAGCTCACCGAGGAGCGGCGCAAGGAGTACATCAAGGTCGCCCGCGGCAAGGCGGAGGACGCGCGGATCTCGATCCGCAGCGTGCGCCGCAAGGCCAAGGAGACCCTCGACAAGCTCGTGAAGGACGGCGAGACGGGCGAGGACGAGGTGCGCCGCGCGGAGAAGGAGCTCGACGACACCACCCACAAGTACGTGGCGCAGGTCGACGAGCTGCTCAAGCACAAGGAAGCCGAGCTGCTGGAGGTCTGATCCGGCGCGCTGCCGGACCGGAGGTCTGATCCGGCGGGCTGCCGATCCGGCTCCGGGCTCGGCACGCAGGCGGCCGAGCCACCCCATCCACCCGACCATGCATCCGACCGACCCGGACCGGACGAAAACGCGAGGCGAAACTCCGTGAACGACTCTTCTTGGGGGCCCTCGCCGCAGGCCGGCTCCTGGGGAGGCGAGGATGAAGGGGCCACCCGGATGGGCGGCCCCTTGTTCCGCGACGATGCCCCCGAACCGGAGCGGCACTCCGCCCGGCCCGACCGTTCCGTCCCGCAGCCCTCGGCGGCGAGTGGGAACGGCGGCCGGGCGAAGAAGAGCGCGGGGCGCAACCTGCGCGCCGCGATAGGGGTCGGCGTCGGCCTGGGCGTCGTCATCGTCGCCTCGCTCTTCATCGTCAAGGCCGTCTTCGTGGGCGTCGTCGCCGCGGCGGTCGTGGTGGGCCTGTGGGAGCTCACCTCGCGCCTGGCCGAACGCAAGGAGATCCGCGCCCCCCTGGTGCCGCTCGCCGTCGGCGGCGCCGCCATGGTCGTCGCGGGCTATGTGCGCGGGGCGGAGGGCGCCTGGGTGGCGATGGCGCTCACTGCGCTCACCGTCCTGGTGTGGCGCATGGCGGAGCCCCCCGAGAACTACCTCCGCGACGTCACGGCGGGCGTTTTCGCCGCCTTCTACGTGCCCTTCCTGGCCACGTTCGTGGTGATGCTGCTGGCCGCGCACGACGGTCCGAGGCGGGTCTTCGTCTTCCTGCTCCTCACGGTGATCAGCGACACCGGTGCCTACGCCGTCGGCTGGCGCTTCGGCACGCACAAACTCGCTCCCCGCATCAGCCCCGGCAAGACCCGCGAGGGCCTGCTCGGAGCGATCGCCTTCGCGATGACCACGGGTGCGCTGGCCATGCAGTTCCTGATCGACGACGGCAAGTGGTGGCAGGGGCTGCTGCTGGGCCTCGCCGCGGCCGTCAGCGCCACCCTCGGCGACCTGGGCGAGTCCATGATCAAGCGGGACCTCGGCATCAAGGACATGGGCAAGCTGCTGCCCGGCCACGGCGGCATCATGGACCGCCTCGACTCGCTGTTGCCGACCGCCCCAGTGGTGTGGCTGCTGCTCGTCGTCTTCGTCGGCCCCGGCTGATCCTCACCGGGCCCGTGATCGGCCCTGCCCGACGGGCCCGCCGGGCGTTCAGCCCGGCCGCGGTCCCGCCGCCATGCGCCGGGTGGGGCCGGCGCTCCCCCCGCTCGTCGCCGCCGTACAGTGCGGCGTCGGTTCCCGCGACTGCCGGGGCCGGCACCTGCCCGCGCGGCCAAAACACACGAGCCACTACACCCCCTACGGCGTCGGCGCTGACCGGGGCTGCTGTGCGCCCTGCCCCGCCCCGCGCCGGCGCGGCCCCTGACGGCGATGCGGGTTGCGCCGCCGGCGACGCTGGTCCGCGGTCTGACCGCCCCCTACAATCGAACGTGTGTACGAGCTTCCTCCAGATCCGCAGCGCCTGCGGGTGATACGCCTCTATCTGCAGATGCAGATCGCCGCTGTCGACGCCAAGATCCAGGAATCGGAATCCGGGTCCGCGGCCGCGACCGCTGGGGGGGCGCGGGGCGAGGGCGGCGACCGCACGCGTTCCCGGTCCGGAACGGCCGCCCGCGCCTGGCGGCTGCAGAGCGTGCCCGATCCGCACGGCGGCGCCGGCCGGGGCGTCCTCCACCGCGACGACTGCCGCGTCCCCGGGGGCGGCCGGTTGAACCGGCAGGAGTTCGAGGTGGCCCTCGGCATGCCGGATGTCACGCCGTGCGCGATCTGCCACCCGGAGGAGGAACGCACCCCATGAGGCCCGCTCAGCCGCGCGCCGCAGGTCTCGCATGCGGCGGCGGCAGGGCCGCGAGGTCGGGCCGGTGCCGGACCGGGGAACTTCCCCCCGGCCCGGACCGCATCGAGGTCGGTCCCGTCCACGGCCCGGCGGCGTCGCCGTCCGGTTGGTCGGGTGGACGGCCGGTCCGCGGCCCTGGCCTCGCGGGCGGGCGCCACCCGAGGACGACGGTGCCCCGGGAACCGGTCAGGGGATGGCGAGCGGCGGCTGCTGCAAGGGCCCCTGCAGTGGGTACCAGGCACCGCAGACCGGGAGGGCACCAGTGGTGGTGCAGCGGTTCTCCGCCATGTCGCCGCGGAAGGTGACGACCTGGACCGACAGTTCCGACGTGGAGGAGGTGCTCACGCTCGCTCCGCACACCCCGGTGCCGGGGTATCCGGGAAGCCCGCTGAGGTCCTGCCAGGTGTAGGTGCCGCCCACCGGGGTGGTGTCGCGCTGTCCGACGAACGTCCGGCCGCGGACGACGGCGACGGAATAGTCGCGGTCGGTGGCATCGGCCACGCCGGCCGAGTCGATGTCGCACCCCGAGAGCCGGCCGGGGCCGGGGAAGGGAGCCACGAAGGGCCCGCGGCCGGGGACGAGGAGAGGTCCGCGCCCGGGGTCGAGGAGGGGGCCGGGACCGAGGGCGGGTCCGAGGCCGAGTCCAGGAGCAAGTTCGGGACCGGCGCCGGGCTCCGCGTCGGGGTAGGGCGGGTACGGGTACGCCTCGGGGTACGGGTAGTCGTCGTACTGGTCGGGGTACGGGTAGTCGTCGTATGGGTCGGGGTACGGGTAGTCGTCGTACGGGTCGGGCCAAGGGAAACCGGGCGCCGATGCCCCGGGGGCGGACGAGGCGGCGTTGTCCTTGTCGGCTGCCTGAGCCGTCGTCAGGGAGGCCACGGATATCGCGGTGGCGATCAGGGTCGCCGGCACCACCGTGCGCGCGAGCCGTCCGATCCGTCGAAGGGGCCGCGTGTTGGGCGGCGGGGTCTTGTCTGCGGGACGCATGGAGACACTCCTCGTCGATCTCTGGCCGGCACCGAAGCCGGAGGGCCTTCCGGCACGGCTGGGCCCCTGTCGACGGGATCCGTACCCGCGCCCACCGGCCCGCGGCGCCAAGGTCATCCCAGTGGCGCAGCCGGTTCCCTCCCCCTGGTCCGCGCTCACCCGATCGACGCCCCGCCTCTCGACAAGACCTGACGGTTCGTGGGCCGTACGGCAGTGGCCAACGTTCGTCGACTGCCGCGGTCCGTGAGCCTCACGGCGCAGGCCGGCCATGGGAACAGCCGTCGGTCTCCGCGCCGCCGAGGTCCACGGTCCGAGAACCCGGAGCTGTCGTCGGGGGCGTCGTCGTGCCGGCCGTGCCGGCTCACCGACCGTCAGCGTGCCGTGCACGCCCCGCTCTTCCGCGCTCGCCCGGGCCGGGAGGGTGCACCGGTGGTACGGCCTACGAGGACGGGGTGGCGGGGCGACGGTAGATGCCGTGCCACCAGGTGTGCGCGAGTTCACGGGCGAACGCGGGGTCGCCGGCGGGGTCGGCGGTGGTGACCTGGTCGGTCAGGGCGCGTTCACCGCCGGTGACGATGATCCGGGTGGCGCTGACGGGATCGAGGTCGTCGGGAGTGCGGCCGGCGGCCTGCTCGCCGCGGAGGACCGTGATCGTCCAGTCGGTGAACTGGCGGAGCTCCGCGCTGAAGTAGTCGTGCACGGCGCTGTCGTAAGCGGCCACCTCGGCGAGGGCCCGGCGGACGGCGGCGTGCCGACGGTAGACCTTGATCACGTGCAGGAAGGCCTCCTCGAGGCCTTCGACGCCGTCCGAGGGGCGCCAGGCCGAGGTGGCGTCAAAAGTCGAGGACATGAGCTGGTTGGCCAGGCGCAGCAGCAGGTCGACCTTGTCGCGGAAGTGGCTGTAGAAGGTCGAGCGGGCGACGCCGGCCTCCGTGCAGATCTGATGCACTCCCAGTTCGGTGAAGTTCGCGCCGCCTGCCAGGAGGCGCTGGGTGGCGGCCAGGACGTCCGCCTCCGCCGAGGTGGGACGGCCGACCTTTGCGGTGCGTCGTCGGGTGATCGAGGGCATGTCCGGATCCTGGGGTCGTCGTGGGGCCGGGAGCTGGGCGGCCGAGGTCACGGTACACCGCGTCCGGACATCGTGTAGCGTAATTTCCGGACGGGATGTCCGGATGTGGTGACCGGAAAGGCCGATGCCTGGTTGCCCACGGGAAGCAGCATGTGTGTGCAAGAGGAGCGAATCGTGAAATATCGTCTACTGGGCCGTACCGGGGTCTGGGTCTCGGAGATCTCCCTGGGCGCGATGACGTTCGGCGGCGCGGATCACCCGGTGTACGGGAGCCACGGGGCGCTGGGGCAGCCGGAGGTGGACCGGGTGGTCGGCGCGGCGCTGGACTTCGGGGTCAACTTCTTGGACACCGCGGATGTCTACGCCGACGGGGAGAGCGAGGAACTGCTCGGCCGGGCGGTCGGGCGACGCCGGCGGGACGTGGTGCTGGCCACCAAACTGCTCGCGCCCGTCGGGCCGGGGCCCAACGACCAGGGACTGTCGCGCCTGCACGTGATGCGGGCCCTGGAGGACAGTCTGCGCCGACTGAGGACCGACTACATCGACCTCTATCAGATCCACAACTACGACCATGTGACACCGATGGAGGAGACGCTGAGCGCGCTCGACGACGCGGTACGGCAGGGCAAGGTCCGCTACATCGGCTGTTCCAACCTCGCCGCCTGGCAGATCAGCAAGGCGCTGGGCATCTCCGCGCTGCACCACCAGGCCGCCTTCGTGGCCAACCAGACGCACTACTCCCTGGTGGCGCGCGATGCCGAGCGTGACCTGGTGCCTCTGTCCGAGGACTCAGGGGTGGGCCTGACGGTCTGGCAGCCGCTGGCCGGCGGATTCCTGACCGGCAAGTTCGACCGCGGTGGGGTGACCACGGAGCCGGACTCCCGCCGCGCCCGCAACGGATTCGACTTCGTGCCGTTCGACGAGGACCGGGGCTTCGCCGTGCTCGACGCCGTCCGGGCTGTCGCCGCACGGCACGAGGTCACCCCGGCGCGGGTGGCCCTGGCCTGGCTGCTCGCGCAGCGCGCGGTCACCAGCGTCATCGTCGGCGTGCGTACGCAGGAGCAGCTGGCGGACAACGTCGCTGCCGGCGGTCTGACGCTGACCGAGCGGGATCTCGCCGAGCTCGACGAGGTCAGCCGTCCGCCGGTGGCCTACCCGAACTGGATCCAGCAGTGGTTCGCCCCGACCCGGATCCCGGCTGGCAACCAGGCCTGACCGGCCTGCCCGTGGGGCATCGGGCGCGCTCCAGTGCGCCGCCGGACGTTGCCGGGGGCCCGCCCGCGCCGACCGGTGCCCGCCACTACGGCGGGCGCCCGGTCCGCGGCCGGCCGGCTCGTGTGCGACGGACCGTCACCCGCCTTGGCGAGGGGCGGGTAACCCGTCGAGGACGGCGTGCCCGGCGGCACCGAACGCACCTCTGACGAGCCCACAGCCGTCGACTGGCCCACACCCGAAGAGATCGCCGAGCGCATGTCCGAGGTCTACGCGATCCGGCTCGCGGTGCGCATCAGCCACGCGAACGTGCGCTCCACCAGCCATCTTTTGGGCGGCACGGTGAATCCGCTGGTGTCGTCGCTGCGTTTGACCACGGTCAGGGCGATCCGCAGGACGCTGCGGGCGAGGTCGACGAGCTGGCCGGTGTAGCCGCCGTCGGCCCACACCCGCGTGATCCGCCAGTGCCGCTGCCGCAGCCGGGCCAGCAGTGTCCGCCCGGCCTCGCGGTCGGTGACCGACGCCGCGGTGACCGTGACGGCCAGCAGCAGCCCGAGGGTGTCCACCACGATGTGCCGCTTGCTCCCAGTCCGCGGCCTCCAGCTCCGCCCAGGTGATCCAGGACGCACCGGATGCGTCCGAGCCCCAGGACTCGAAGTCGGCGAGAGCCTCGCGCGACACGTCGGAAGGCAGTCCGCGGTGATCGGCGAGTGGGCGGAAGGAGGTGGTGTCGCGGACACCGAACAGGGACCCGAAGGCGACGTAGGAGCGGCCGTTGTAGAGATGCGTGAGGTCGATGGCCTCGTGCCAGCTGCGGTCGTCCTCGTCCAGCCAACGATCCCAACGGCACTCTATGAACCCGTGTATGTCGGTTCCCATGACCGGAATTGTTCTTGGTCGGGGCGGGGAGTGCGACGAGATTTCTGGGTGTGTTGGCCAGCTCCGAGCGTGCTCGGCCGGCGCCCGGACAGATGCAGCTCGATGGCGTGGGCGCCAAGATCCAACCGGCGTGTCCGCTGATCGCAGTCGACTCCCTCGCAGCGCGGACCGCGACGTCTGGGCCGTCTCCGGGCCGTGGAAGGTTGGCCGAGGTTGACAGGGGACACTTGAAGGGTGACGGGAGCCTCACCCAGCTGACCTGGGGCCGCCGCGTCGATCTGCGACACTGGACGCACCATGCCTGCACCCGGAGAACTCACATTCGTCGCGCCGCGCGGGGCCAAGAAGCCGCCGCGGCACCTCGCCGACCTCTCGCCCGCGGAGCGCCGGGAGGCGGTCGCGGAGCTGGGGGAGAAGCCGTTCCGCGCCAAGCAGCTCTCGCAGCACTACTTCGCGCGCTACGCCGATGACCCCGCCACATGGACGGACATCCCGGCGGCGGCGCGGGGGAAGCTGGCGGAGGGGCTGCTGCCGGACCTGATGTCCGTGGTGAGGCACAGCAGCACCGACAACGACACCACGCGCAAGACGCTGTGGCGGCTGTTCGACGGGACGCTGGTCGAGTCCGTGCTGATGCGGTACCCGGACCGGGTGACCATGTGCATCAGCTCGCAGGCCGGCTGCGGCATGAACTGCCCGTTCTGCGCCACCGGCCAGGCCGGGCTGGACCGGAACCTGTCGACCGGGGAGATCGTGCACCAGATCGTGGCGGGCATGCGCTCGCTGCGCGACGGGGAGATCCCTGGCGGGCCCGCACGGCTGTCCAACATCGTCTTCATGGGCATGGGCGAGCCGCTCGCCAACTACAAGCGCGTCGTCGGCGCCATCCGCCGGCTCACCGACCCCGAGCCGGACGGGCTGGGGCTGTCCCAGCGGGGCATCACCGTGTCGACCGTGGGTCTGGTCCCGGCGATGCTGCGCTTCGCCGACGAGGGCTTCAAGTGCCGGCTCGCGGTGTCGCTGCACGCGCCCGACGACGAACTGCGCGACACCCTGGTGCCGGTGAACACCCGCTGGAAGGTGCGCGAGGTGCTGGACGCCGCGTGGCACTACGCGGACGTTTCCGGGCGCCGGGTCTCCATCGAGTACGCGCTGATCCGGGACATCAACGACCAGGCGTGGCGTGCCGACCTGCTGGGCCGGCTGCTCAAGGGGCGCCGCGTGCACGTCAACCTGATCCCGCTCAACCCGACCCCTGGGTCGAAGTGGACGGCCTCGCGGCCCGAGGACGAGCGGGCGTTCGTGGCGGCGCTGGAGGCGCACGGTGTGCCGGTGACCGTCCGGGACACCCGGGGGCAGGAGATCGACGGCGCCTGCGGTCAGCTGGCGGCTTCCGAGCGCTGATCCGCGCTTGCTATGGTGACGGTCGTTTGCGGCTGTTTGCCGCGATGTCATGCAGATCACACAAAAGAACATCCGACAGGGGAGCGCGCGAAGCGCTGAGAGTGCGGCACGGCCGCAGACCCTCGGACCTGATCCGGGTCATACCGGCGTAGGGAGTCACCACATGAGCACCACCCGTCGGCGTGCGGCCGGCACCGTCCTCGTCGTCGCACTCGGCGCGACTGCGCTCGCGGCCTGCGGCAGCGACAGCTCGGACACCGCCAAGGGCAAGGACGGCGCTGCCTCCAAAACCGTCACCCTGGTCAGCCACGACTCCTTCGCCGCGTCGAAGGACGTGCTGAAGGCGTTCACGAAGCAGACCGGCTACACCGTCAAGGTGCTGCGCGGCGGCGACGCCGGCGCCGCGGTCAACCAGGCGGTGCTGTCCAAGGGCAACCCGCAGGGCGACGTCTTCTTCGGCGTCGACAACACCCTGCTGTCCCGGGCCCTCGACAACGACCTGTTCGAGCCGTACCCGGCCAAGGACCTCGGCAAGGTGCCCGCCACGCTCCAGCTGGACGCGGCCGAGCACCGCGTCACCCCTATCGACTTCGGCGACGTCTGCGTCAACTACGACCGGAAGTACTTCACCGAGCACAAGCTGCCCGTGCCGGAGAGCCTCGACGACCTCGTCAAGCCGGAGTACAAGGACCTGCTGGTCACCGAGAACGCCGCCACCTCCTCCCCGGGTCTGGCCTTCCTCCTCGCCACCACCGCGAAGTACGGCGACGAGGGCTGGGAGGACTACTGGAAGAAGCTCAAGGCGAACGGCGTCCAGGTCGTGGACGGCTGGGAGCAGGCGTACTACGACACCTTCTCCGGCGCCGGCGGCGGCAAGGGCGACAAGCCGCTGGTCGTCTCCTACGCCTCCAGCCCGCCCGCCGAGGTGCTCGGCCTGAAGACGCAGCCCGAGCAGGGGCCGACCGGTGTCGCGACCGGCACCTGCTTCCGGCAGATCGAGTTCGCCGGGCTGCTCAAGGGCGCGAAGAACCCCGAGGGCGGCAAGGCGCTGGTGGACTTCCTGCTGAGCCGCGCCTTCCAGGAGGACATGCCGCTCAACATGTTCGTCAACCCCGTCCGGGACGACGCCAAGCTGCCCGAGGTCTTCACCAAGTACGCGCCGGTCGTCGCGGACCCGGCCACCGTCGCCCCGGCCAAGATCGCCGAGAACCGGGAGCAGTGGGTCAAGTCGTGGTCCTCGCTCGTGCTGAAGTAACGAAGACCGCCGCCGAGGGGAGGCGGCGCGCCGGGGCGACGGCCGTCCGGCCGCTCGCGGTGCGGGTCGGCCTGATGGCGGTGCCCGTGGCGTTCTTCGGCCTGTTCTTCGGCTACCCGGTCGCCGCCATCGTCGCCCGCGGGCTCCGCGAGGGCGGGCGGTGGCGGTTCGGCCGGTTCGCGGACGTCCTGGGCGAGCCCGACGTCGCGCACGTGCTGTGGTTCACCTGCTGGCAGGCCGCCGCCTCCACCGCGCTCACCCTGGCGGTCGCGCTGCCCGGGGCGTACGTCTTCGCGCGCTTCGACTTCCCCGGCAAGCACGCCCTGCGCGCGGTGGTGACCGTGCCCTTCGTGCTGCCGACGGTGGTCGTCGGCTCGGCCTTCCTCGCGCTGCTGGGGCGCGGCGGACTGCTGGACGAGGTGTGGGGGGTGCGCCTGGACACCACGGTCTGGGCGATCCTCCTCGCCCACGTCTTCTTCAACTACGCCGTAGTCATACGGACGGTGGGCGGCCTGTGGGCCCAGCTCGACCCCCGGCAGGAGGAGGCCGCGCGGGTCCTCGGCGCGGGACGCCTCGCGGCCTGGCGCAAGGTGACGCTGCCCGCCCTCGCGCCCGCCGTGGCCGCGGCCGCGCTCATGGTCTTCCTGTTCACCTTCACCTCCTTCGGCGTGATCCAGATCCTCGGGGGCCCCACCTTCTCCACCCTGGAGGTGGAGATCTACCGCGAGACCGCGCAGTTGCTGGACCTGCCGACCGCGGCCGTGCTGACGGTCGTCCAGTTCGCCGCCGTCGCGGCGATCCTCGCCGTGCACGCCGGAACGGTCAGGCGCAGGGAGAGCGCGCTGCGGTTGGTGGACCCGGCCGGCACCGCCCGGCGGCCGCGCGGCGCCGGCGAGTGGGGGCTGCTGGCGGGCGTGCTCGGCGTCGCCGCGCTGCTGATCCTGCTGCCGCTGGGCGTCCTGGCCGAGCGGTCGCTGCACGGATCCGGCGGCTACGGCCTGGGCTACTACCGGGCGCTGGGCTCGGTGGCCGGCAGTGGTGGGACCTTCCTGGTGGCGCCGGTCGCCGCGGTCTGGAACTCGCTCGAGTACGCGGCCGCCGCCACCGCGATCGCACTGGTCGTCGGAGGGCTGGCCGCCGCGGCCCTCACCCGGCGGGCCGGACGCCTGGTGCGGGGCTTCGACGCCCTCCTCATGCTGCCGCTCGGCACCTCGGCGGTGACCGTCGGCTTCGGCTTCCTCATCACCCTCGACGAGCCGCCGCTGGACCTGCGCTCCTCATGGATCCTGGTGCCGCTCGCCCAGGCGCTGGTCGGAGTGCCCTTCGTGGTGCGCACGATGCTGCCCGTGCTGCGGGCCGTGGACGACCGCCTGCGCGAGGCCGCGGCGGTACTCGGTGCCTCCCCGCTGCGGGTGTGGCGCGAGGTCGACCTGCCGCTGGTGCGGCGGGCGCTGCTGGTGGCGGCCGGGTTCGCCTTCGCCGTGTCCCTGGGCGAGTTCGGCGCCACCGTCTTCATCGCCCGTCCCGACAACCCCACCCTGCCGGTCGCGGTCGCCCGGTTCCTGGGACGGGCCGGGGAGCTCAACTACGGGCAGGCCATGGCGCTCAGCACCGTGCTGATGCTGGTGTGCGCGGGGGCGCTGCTGGCGCTGGAACGTATCCGCATCGACAGGTCGGGGGAGTTCTGATGAGCCTGCTGCGACTGGACGGCGCCACCGTGCGCTTCGGTGGGCACATCGCCCTGGACGCCGTGGACCTGGAGGTCGCCGAGCACGAGACGGTCTGCGTGCTCGGGCCCAGCGGTGGCGGCAAGTCCACGCTGCTGCGGGTCGTCGCCGGGCTGCAGCCCCTGCACGCCGGGCGGGTCCTGCTGGCCGGCCGCGACCAGAGGGGTGTTCCGACACACCGGCGCGGCGTGGGCCTGATGTTCCAGGACCACCAGCTCTTTCCGCAGCGCGACGTCGCCGGGAACGTCGACTTCGGCCTGCGCATGCGCGGCGCCGACCGCGCCGAACGGGAACGCGCGGTCGGGGAGTTGCTGGAGCTCGTCGGCCTGCCCGGCGCTCAGCGGCGTGCCGTCGCGTCCCTGTCCGGGGGTGAGCAGCAGCGCGTCGCCCTGGCCCGGGCACTGGCGCCGGGGCCACGGCTGCTCATGCTCGACGAGCCGCTGGGCCAGCTCGACCGGGGCCTGCGCGAGCGCCTGGTGGTCGAGTTGCGCGGCCTGTTCCGGCGGCTGGGCACCACGGTGCTTGCCGTCACGCACGACCAGAGCGAGGCCTTCGCGCTGGCCGACCGCGTCGTCGTGATGCGCGACGGCCGCGTCGAGCAGGCCGGCACCCCGCTGGAGGTGTGGCAGCGGCCCGCCTCCGAGTTCGTCGCCCGCTTCCTCGGCTTCGACAACGTGGTGCCCGCCACTGTCACCGGTGAGGCCGCCGACACCGCGTGGGGCAAGGTGCCCGTCCCGCCGAACTCCCCGCAGGGTGCCGGGCGGCTGCTCGTGCGGCCCGCCGGCGTACGGCTCCACCCGGCCTCGGACGGGCTGCGCTGCCACGTCCTCGCACGGACCTTCCGCGGCGACCGGGTCACCCTCCTCCTGCGCCCCGAGGAAGGTCCGCGGCTTGAGGCGGGCTGCGCCCTGCGCGACGCGCCCGCCGAGGGCGACACGGTCGGCGTCTCCTTCACCGCGGACGAGGTCGTGGTACTCGCCGGGTAGCGGGTGAGTGGCGGCCGCCCCGTCCCCGTCCTCGTCCCGCCGACCGCGGCGCCGCCGTTCCCGAGGCCCTTGCGCAGCCTCCGCGGCGGGGACGGGGCGTGGGTGCTCAGCGCCGCCCGCCACCGTCCCACCCGTGGTCGCGCGTCCGGCCGCTGTCGGCCTCGCATCGCAACGGTGCGCGCGGCCCCGCGGTGGTCGCGCAGATCCCCCGGGCTAACCAGCCGTCAGGCGGGCCAGGGCCCGTGGGACCTCCTCGACGGAGTCGACGAGTGTGATGCGCGACTCCATGGAGCGGCCGTCGGCCAGTGCCCGCAGGAGGGGCCAGGCGGGCAGGCGCCGGGTCCAGTGCTCGCGGTCGACCAGCACCATGGGGCGCGGGACGCCGTTGGACTCGTAGTAGTTCGGTGTGGTGTTGTCGAAGACCTCCTGGACCGTGCCCGCCGCGCCCGGCAGGAAGACGACCCCGGCCGTGCAGCGGGCCAGCAGGCCGTCCTCGCGGGTGGCGTTGGCGAAGTACTTGGCGATGTGCGCGGCGAAGACGTTGGGCGGCTCGTGGCCGTAGAACCACGTCGGCACGCCGATGGAGGCGCCTCCGCCGGGCCGGCGGTCGCGCACGTCGAAGGCGACGCGGGCCCAGTCGGTGATCGAGGGGCGGAAGGAGGGGACCTTGGCCACCGTCTCCAGAGCCTCGTCGAGCATCTCGTCGTCGAAGGGCGCGGCGTAGGCGCCGAGGTTGGCCGCCTCCATGGCGCCGGGCCCGCCGCCCGTGGCCACGGTCAGGCCCGCACGGGCCAGCGCCCGGCCGAGGCGGGCGGCGCCCGCGTACGCGTCGGTGCCGCGCTCCATGGCGTGCCCGCCCATCACGCCCACGACGCGGGCGCCCGCGACGAGTTCGTCGAAGGCGTCGGAAACCGCGTCGTCGTGGATGCTGCGGAGCATCGAGGCGAAGATGTCGCCGTTCTCCCGGGTGCGCAGGAACCACTGGTAGGCGCGGGCGTCCGGGGTCGCCTCGTAACCCTCGGCGAGGCCCTCGAACAGCGCGTCCGGGTCGTAGAGCGACCCCCGGTACGGGTCGAAGGGCAGGTTCGGGACCGGCGGGAAGACCAAGGCGCCGCCGGCGCGGACGCGGGCGGCCGCCTCCGGCTCCATGCGGCAGCCCAGGAACACGGCGTCGGCCGTGTCCGCGGACATCAGGGTCGGCGTACGGGTCGTCAGGTCGACCGACTGGACGCGGTGACCGCGCAGCGAGCCGGAGGCGGCGACGCGGTCGAACTCCTCGAGGGTCTCTATCTCATGATCGTTCGGCGACAGCACGCCCGTCACCCTAGCGCCCCGACCGCGGACGGCCGCCGCGCGCCCTGAGGGCGCCGGGCGGCCGGCGAGTGGTGCGGCGGTCGTCCGGCACGGGCGCAGTGGCCCTTCATCCCCGACCGGCCCCGGGTTCCGCGCGGGTCCGCGCGCTCGCCGTCGGCCGCGGCGGGACGCCCGGCGGTACGGGGGCGCCACCGTTGACCGACGTTCGCGGGCCGCCGGGGCCGAGGACCGCCAGGACGGGGCACCGTCGTCCGAGCGGCCGCTTGGCGCCGGCCTCGGGGCGCTCGCGGTGCGGCCTCGACGGGAACGCGGCGGCCGACGTCACCGAGGCGGCCGGACGGGCCGCCTCGGCACCTGGAGCGCGGGCAGGGCCGGAGCGTGTGCCGCACCGCGCGGCGAAGCGGAGAGCCACGAGGCCGCGCCCCGCCACGTCCCCCGAGGCGGGGCAATCGGCCGTCCGCCGGGACGACGCGGACTTCAGGGCAGCGGCAGGGTGCCCAGGCGGGCGACGAGCAGGGTCAGCGGCAGCGCGACACCGAGGACCGACAGGGCCCGTACGGCGGCCGCGCCCCGCAGCAGGGGGGCGGGCGCGCCGAGCCGCGTGAGGGCGGCGGTGGCCGGACGGCGGGCGCGCTTGGCGTCCGCGGTCGCGGTCAGGGCGGTCGCGACCGCCGAGAGGACGACCAGGACGGCGCCCAGGACCGTGAGCGGCCCGACCGGGTGCGAGGCGGCGCCGATCCGGTCGCCGCCGGCGAGGGCGGTGCCGGCGAGGGCGGTGGCGGCCACCGCGCACAGGACGCCCAGCGGGCGTCCCACGAGTGCCGCCTCCTCCTGCAGGGCGCGGCCCGCCAGAAGCCGCAGGACGCCGGGCCGGTACGCCGCCAGCACGCGCCCGCACAGGTGGACCAGGCCGGGCATGGCCAGCACGATGCCGCCGGCCGTCAGCAGCCAGCCGACGACGACGGCCGGACCGACACGGCCGAGGCCGCCGGGCAGCGCGAGCGCGCCCGTGGACGCGGCGGCGCCGGCGTCCCCGGCGGAGAAGACCCGCACGGCCAGGCCGATCGCCGTCAGTGCGACTCCCCACGGCAGGCCGGAGGGCGTGCGGCTCTCCGGGGTGGCGGGTTCCCGCCGGGACTGCCGCCGGCGCAGTACGACCGCGGCCGAGATCGCCGCTGCCAGCGGCAGTGTGGCCGCCAGGGTCAGCGCGCCCGCGAGCGGGAGCTCCCGGTCCGCGCCCAGCGCCCGTGCGGCGGCGCTGACGTGCGGGCCGGGCAGGTCACCGCGCAGGAAGAGGAAGACCAGGAACCCGAGCAGAACGCCCAGAGCGCAGTTGAGCGCGGAGCTCGCCGCGGCCGACAGGAGCAGCCCCCGCCGGCCGAGCCCGGCGGCGGTCAGGGCCGCGTGCAGCCGTCCGCCCGGCTCCGTACGGGTCACGAGCACCGACAGGTGCATGGTGGCGGCGAACGGCACCGCGCACCACACCAGCCCGATCAGGCCGTCCGGGGCGTCCTCGGGGTGTGCGAGGGCCCGCCCGAGCACGGCGAGCAGCAGGAAACCGGTGCCGGCCGCCGCGGCGACGACCAGCAGCCGGCGCAGCAGCACTTCAGGGCGGGAGCCGAGGGCTACACGGAGGCTGAGCACGAGTCGGCGTCCTCCCGCTCCCGATGGGGCATGTCGTCCAGGAAGCGGCCGTCGACGAGGGTGGCCACCCGGTCCGCCGAGGAGACGACCTCGGGCTCGTTGGACGCCAGCACAACGGTGATGCCGCGTGAGCGGGCGGCACTGGTCAGCATGCGCAGCACCTGGGTCCGGTCCGCGCGGTGCAGCGGCGCGGTCGGCTCGTCGGCGAAGATCACCGAGGGCCGGTTGACCAGGGCGCGGACGATGGCCACCCGTTGCCGCTCGGCCTGCAGCAGCTGGTCGGGACGCTTGCGGGCGGTCCGCCCGATGTCCAGCCGGTCCAGCCATTCCTGCGCGGTGGCTCGGGCCGTACGGGAGGGGACGCCGCACAGCAGGAGCGGCAGCGCGGCGTTCTCCCGGACGGTCAGTTCGGGCAGGAGCTGCGGGCTGCTGTCGATCCATCCGAAGCGCTCACGGCGCAGCCGCTCGCGGGCGGCCGGGCCGAGGGTGTGCACGGTGGAGCCGTTGAACCACACCTCGCCCTGTTCGGGGACCAGTTCGCCGGAAAGGCAGCGCAGCAAAGTGGTCTTCCCGGCGCCGTGCGGGCCGAGGACGCCGAGGATCTCGCCCGGTGCCACGCGGAGTGACACGCCGAGCAGGGCGGGTGAGCGGTCGTGCGTGTGGCGCAGGCCGCGGGCCCGCAGCACGTCGTTGTCGGGTGCGGGTGGGTTCACGTGGGCCTCCGGCGAACGCGGGGAGTCCGGGTCACTGCGCACCGTACGTGGCCCGCGGCCCCCGCCCGCGGTTGCCGGCGCGTGTTCCGCGCCCGCGCCCACCCGTGCGGGCTAGGCCGTGCGCGGCGTCGCCCGTCCACCGCGGACGCCGGCGGGCCGGGGCACGCCGGGTGCGCGCCCCGGTCCGCGGTGGTGAGGGGGACCGTCAGAGCTTGGTCCATGCCTCCGTGAGCACGGTGCGCAGCACGCCCTCGATCTCGTCGAACGTCGACTGGTCGGCGATCAGCGGCGGCGCGAGCTGGACGACCGGGTCGCCGCGGTCGTCGGCGCGGCAGTAGAGACCGTTGTCGAAGAGCGACTTGCTGAGGAAGCCGTACAGGACGCGTTCGGTCTCCTCGTCGGTGAAGGTCTCCTTGGTGGCCTTGTCCTTCACCAGTTCGAGGCCGTAGAAGTAGCCGTCGCCGCGGACGTCGCCGACGATCGGCAGATCGTAAAGCTTCTCCAGAGTGGCCCGGAAGGCGCCCTCGTTGTCGAGCACGTGCTGGTTGAGCTGCTCGCGCTCGAAGATGTCCAGGTTGGCCAGCGCGACCGCCGACGACACCGGGTGGCCGCCGAAGGTGTAGCCGTGCAGGAAGGTGTTGCCGCCCCTGTAGAAGGGCTCGGCGATGCGGTCGGAGACGATGCACGCGCCGATGGGGGAGTAGCCGGAGGTCATGCCCTTGGCGCAGGTGATCATGTCCGGGACGTAGCCGAACTTGTCGCAGCCGAACATCGTGCCGAGCCGGCCGAAGGCGCAGATGACCTCGTCGGACACGAGCAGCACGTCGTACTGGTCGCAGATCTCGCGGACCCGCCGGAAGTACCCGGGCGGGGGCGGGAAGCATCCGCCGGCGTTCTGCACCGGCTCCAGGAAGACGGCAGCGACGGTGTCGGGACCCTCGAAGAGGATCTGCTGCTCTATCTGGTCGGCTGCCCAGCGGCCGAAGGCCTCGGGGTCGTCGCCGAAGAGCGGCGCGCGGTAGATGTTGGTGTTGGGCACCTTGTGGGCGCCGGGGACCAGCGGCTCGAAGGGGGCCTTCATCCCTGGCAGGCCGGTGATGGACAGGGCGCCCTGCGGGGTGCCGTGGTAGGCGAGGGCGCGTGAGATGACCTTGTACTTGGTCGGCTTTCCCGTCAGCTTGAAGTACTGCTTGGCGAGTTTCCAGGCGGTCTCGACCGCCTCACCGCCGCCGGTGGTGAAGAAGACCTTGTCGAGGTCGCCGGGGGCGAGGTCGGCCAGGCGCTCGGCGAGTTCGACCGCCTTGGGGTGGGCGTAGCTCCACACCGGGAAGAAGGCGAGCTCCTGGGCCTGCTTGTAGGCGGTCTCGGCGAGCTCCGCGCGCCCGTGGCCGGCGTTGACCACGAAAAGCCCCGCCAGCCCGTCGATGTACCGCTTGCCCTTGTCGTCGTAGATGTACGTGCCCTCGCCGCGCACGATGGTCGGCACCGGGGCGTTCTCGTACGACGACATGCGGGTGAAGTGCATCCACAGGTGGTCGTACGCGGTCTTGGAAAGGTCCGCGCTCATGGCTATCTGGTTCCCCAGGTGTAGGTCTGCTTCCGGAGCTTGAGATAGACGAAGCTCTCGGTGGACCGCACGCCGGGCAGCGTGCGGATCCGCTTGTTGATCGTCTCCAGGAGATGGTCGTCGTCCTCGCAGACGATCTCGATCAGCAGGTCGAAGGAACCCGCGGTCACGACGACGTACTCGACCTCCGCCATCTCCGCGAGAGCGTCGGCGACGTGCCCGACGTCGCCCTCGACGTTGATGCCGACCATCGCCTGCCGCTGGAACCCCACGGTGAGCGGGTCGGTGACGGCGACGATCTGCATGACGCCCTGGTCGATCAGCTTCTGGACGCGCTGGCGCACGGCCGCCTCCGACAGGCCCACGGCCTTGCCGATGGCGGCGTACGGGCGCCTGCCGTCCTCCTGCAGTTGTTCGATGATCGCCTTGGAGACGGAATCGATCGCGAGGGCGCCGCTGCCGCCCCTGTGATCCGGAGTACGAGTGGCCACGTACCCCACTGTGCACGAGAGGTCAGCCGTCCCGCAACCCTCGATCGATGAAATCCGTGGTTCTGACGTCCAAAAGTAACGGAATCCATTGTCTCGGAGTTTCGGCTATGCCGAATACGGCAGTGCTGCGAGTAGGCTGGTGCCGTCTCACACAATGGACAGGAACAGGGAGAGGTGCAGTGAGCGAGCTCCGTACCTTGCGCAACCACATCAACGGAGAATTCCGCGATGCCGCCGACGGGCGCACCACCGACGTGGTGAACCCGGCCACCGGCGAGGTCTACGCGACCGCCCCGCTCTCCGGCGCCGCCGATGTCGACGCGGCCATGGCCGCCGCCGCGGCCGCCTTCCCGGCATGGCGCGACACCACGCCCTCCGAGCGGCAGAAGGCGCTGCTGAAGATCGCCGACGCCTTCGAGGCGCGCGCGGAGGAGCTGGTGGCGGTCGAGAGCGAGAACACCGGCAAGCCGATCGGGCTGACCGCCAGCGAGGAGATCCCTCCGATGGTCGACCAGATCCGCTTCTTCGCCGGCGCCGCCCGCATGCTCGAGGGCCGCTCGGCCGGCGAGTACATGGAGGGTATGACCTCGATCGTCCGCCGCGAGCCGGTCGGCGTCTGCGCCCAGGTCGCCCCGTGGAACTACCCGATGATGATGGCCGTGTGGAAGTTCGCCCCGGCGATCGCCGCGGGCAACACGGTGGTGCTCAAGCCCTCGGACACCACCCCGGCCTCCACCGTCCTGATCGCCGAGATCATCGGCGAGATCCTGCCCAAGGGCGTCTTCAACGTCGTGTGCGGCGACCGCGAGACGGGCCGGCTGATGGTCGAGCACCCGACCCCGGCGATGGCCTCCATCACCGGCTCGGTCCGCGCCGGCATCCAGGTGGCCGGCAGCGCCGCCAAGGACGTCAAGCGGGTCCACCTCGAACTCGGCGGCAAGGCTCCGGTCGTGGTCTTCCAGGACACCGACATCGCGAAGGCGGTCGAGGACATCGCCGTCGCCGGTTACTTCAACGCGGGCCAGGACTGCACCGCCGCCACCCGCGTCCTGGTCCACGAGTCCATCCACGACGAGTTCGTGGCCCAGCTCGCCAAGACCGCCACCGACACCAGGACCGGCGCCCCGGACGACGAGGACGTGCTCTACGGCCCGCTGAACAACGCGAACCAGCTCGCCCAGGTCACCGGCTTCATCGAGCGCCTCCCGGCGCACGCCAAGGTCGAGGCCGGCGGCCACCGGGTCGGTGAGAAGGGCTACTTCTACGCCCCGACCGTCGTCTCCGGCCTCAAGCAGGACGACGAGATCGTCCAGAACGAGGTCTTCGGCCCGGTCATCACCGTCCAGTCCTTCTCCGACGAGGACCAGGCCGTCGAGTGGGCGAACGGCGTCGAGTACGCGCTGGCCTCCTCGGTGTGGACCAAGGACCACGCCCGGGCGATGCGCATGTCCAAGCGCCTCGACTTCGGCTGCGTGTGGATCAACACCCACATCCCGCTGGTCGCCGAGATGCCGCACGGCGGCTTCAAGAAGTCCGGTTACGGCAAGGACCTGTCCGCCTACGGCTTCGAGGACTACACCCGGGTCAAGCACGTCATGACCTCCCTGGACGGCTGACTGACGGGGCGCGGTACCTCGCCACGGTCCCGGAGCGACCCCGCGTCCGGGGCTGTGGCGGTGCGCGCGTACGCTGCGCGGCATGGAGGATCGAAGATCTCTCGAACAGCGCATACGAGCCTGGCTCGTTGTCTTCGTGGTGTGCCTGGTGCTGAGCGGCGTGACCGCGTTCCCGCTGGTGCACGAGGTGCGGTGGGTGGACGGCTGGGATCTGCCCGGGGCCGTCGGTGACTGGATCTCCCGCGTACGCGAGGGGCTGGACGCCACCGACGCGCGGTACCCGTTCCTGTTCTACGGAACGGACTGGCTCGCCTTCGCCCACCTGGTGATCGCCGTGGCCTTCTACGGGGTCTGGCGGGACCCGGTGCGCAACGTCTGGGTCGTCGAGTGGGCCATGATCGCCTGCGTCGGGATCATCCCGCTCGCCGCGATCTGCGTCCCGCTGCGGGGCCTGCCGTTGTGGTGGATGCCGATCGACATGGCCTTCGGTGTCTTCGGGATCGTGCCGCTGCTGGTCCTACGACGGATGATCAAGCGGTTGGAGCGCTCCGAACCGGTGGCGCCCGCGCCGGCCGGCGTCTGACGGACCGCGGCCTCAAGGCTCCTGCCTCGTGATCCCGCCTCGTGCTCCCGCCTCGTTCATCCGGTTCGTGTGTCCGGTTCGTGCGTCCGTTCCACCTGTCCGCGACGCCGGGCCGGGGCGCTCACCGGCTGCCGAGCTCCGCGCGCAGCACGTCGATGCGGTTGCTCGTCACGGCGTCGACGCCGAGCCTCACCAGCCGTCGCATCGTCCGGCGCAGGTCCACCGTCCACGCGCCGACCAGCAGGCCCTCGCCGCGAGCCCATCTCACCAGGGGCGCGCTCACCAGCCCGAACGGCAGATTGATCCAGCGCGGCCGCACCTCCGACAGCAGCAGCGGCGGCACGGGGGCGGAGGTCTTCCAGGTCAACGCGATCTCGGCGGCCGGATCGCGGTCCCGGACCGCCAGCACGGCGGCCGCCTCGCCGCAGTAGTACGTACGGTCCCCGGCGCCCGCGTCCCGGACCGCGGACAGCACCGGATCCGCGGACTCCGGCAGGGTGAGGTCGACCAGGGCCCGGCAGCCGTCGAGCGCGGCCAGCGCCTCGGACAGCGCCGGGACGCCGGGCGGCAGCCGGTCCGCCGCGAGGCCCGCCACCGGGGCCGGCACGCCCCACAACCGCTTCAAGGTGGGGTCGTGGAGCAGCACCGGCACTCCGTCGCGGGTCAGCCGTACGTCCATCTCCACCGCGTCCGCCCCCGCGCGCAGCGCGCTGCGCAGCGAGGGCAGGGTGTTCTCGCGGTGGCGGTGGGGGTCGCCGCGGTGGGCGATCGCTAGCGCTGCCATCCGGCCAGGTAGGAGTCGATCTCGGCGGTGATCTTCGCCTTCCCGGGGGCGTCGAGGAAGGAGGCCTCGACGGCGTTCCTGGCGAGCTGGGCCAGGCCGCTCTCGTCGAGCTGCAGCAGCCGCGCGGCCACCGCGTACTCGGTGTTGAGGTCGGTGCCGAACATCGGCGGGTCGTCGCTGCCCACGGTGACGAGCACGCCCGCGGCCACCATCTCCTTGACGGGGTGCTCGTCGAGCGTGGCGACGGCGCGGGTGGCGATGTTGGAGGTCGGGCACACCTCCAGCGGAATGCGGTGCTCGGCCAGGTGGTCGAGCAGCCGCGGGTCCCGGGTGGCACTGGTGCCGTGGCCGATGCGCTCGGCACCCAGTTCGCGCAGCGCGTCCCAGATCGTCTGGGGGCCGGTGGTCTCGCCCGCGTGCGGCACGCTGTGCAGGCCCGCCGCGCGTGCGCGGTCGAAGTACGGCTTGAACTGCGGGCGGGGCACACCGATCTCGGGCCCGCCCAGACCGAAGCTGACCAGCCCGTCCGGCCGCAGCTCGGTGGCGATGCGCGCGGTCTCCTCGGCGGAGGCGAGCCCGGCCTCGCCCGGGATGTCGAAGCACCAGCGCAGCACGATGCCGAGCTCTGCCTCGGCCGCCTTGCGGGCGTCCTCGATGGCCTCCACGAAGGCCTGGTCCGGGATGCCGCGGCGGACGGAGCTGTACGGGGTGACGGTCAGCTCCGCGTAGCGGATGTTCTGCCGCACCATGTCGCGGGCGACCTCGTACGTCAGCAGGCGGACGTCCTCCGCGTCGCGGACCAGGTCGACGACGGACAGGTAGACCTCGATGAAGTGGGCGAAGTCCCGGAAGCTGAAGTACTCGGCGAGGGCGGCGGGGTCGGTGGGCACCTTCGAATCCGGGTGCCGCGAGGCCAGCTCCGCGACGATGCGGGGCGAGGCCGATCCGACGTGGTGCACGTGGAGCTCGGCCTTGGGGAGCCCCGCGATGAAGGCGTCGAGGGCTGACGCGGTGTCGGACATGCGGTGATCCTCCTGCGGGGTCGTGGCAACCGCCATCGTAAACGCGAAATCGCCCCCGTCCGGTGTCTTCGCAGGCCATAGCATTGCCCGACGTAGCCACCAGGAAGGCAGCGATGTCCCAGGACTCCGAGAACCCGAGCCCGCGCGACGGCGCGAGCGACACTCCCGCAGCGGCGGCCCCCGCACCGCACGACACCCCGGCCCCGGCGCCTGCGGAGGCCACGCGGACGGCGGAGCAGACCGGCGCTGCCTCGAGCGGGGACGGTGCGGTGGCCGGGGGCGAGGGCACGCAGGCGCCGGCAGATGTGGCGCCCGCAGCGCCCGCACCGTCCGCAGCGCCCGCACCGTCCGCAGCGCCCGCGCCGTCCGCGCCGTCCGCGCCGTCCGCGCCGTCCGCGCCGCCCGCGCCGTCCGCGCCGTCCGGCGAAGCGTCCGGCGACGCGGCGGTGGGTGACACTCCCGACGCACCGGCCGCCCAGGCCGCAGCCGCGCCTGCCCTGCCGCCCGGCGGGGTGCCCGGCGGGGTGCCCGGGCCGCGCGATCCGTGGGCGCCGCCGGTGCCGGTCGCTCCCGGGTACGGGCAGCCCGGTGCGCCGGCCGGGTACCACCCCTGGGCGCCGCCCGTCCCGCAGGCGCCGCGCCAGGACATGACCCTGGACAAGCGCCCGGTGCCCGAGGACGCCCCCGCACCCGGACCGTCGGAGCGGCCGCGCGACCCGTGGGCGCCGCCCGTCCCGGACACGGCGGCGACCGCGGCCCCGTCGCCCCAGGACCCGTCCGCGCCGCCCGGACACCCGGCCTATCCGGGCTATCCGGCCTATCCGGGCTACCCCGGTCCCCCCACCGTCCCCGGTCCCCCCGCCCACCTCGGCCACCCGCACCCCGGCTACCCGCACCCCGGCTACGCGATGGGCCCGTACGCCGGCTGGACCCCGCCCGTCGCCCGCAACGGCGCCGGCCTGACGGCGATGGTCCTGGCCATCGTGGGCGGCGTCCTGGCGATCTCCTGCTTCGGGGCGTTCCTCGGCCTCCCGCTCGGCATCGCGGCCGTCGTCTGCGGCATCGTCGGACTGCGGATCGCCCGGCGCGGTGAGGCGACCAACCGTGCGCAGGCGCTGACCGGCCTCATCCTGGGGATCGTTGCCGTCGTCGTGTCGGGCGCGATGATCGCCCTGGTGATCGGCGGGATCAACAACGGCTGGTTCGATGGGCCGGACGGCGGCCTCGTCACCTCCCGGAACGGCGACTTCGACGCCCCGTTGGACGCCGGTGGCACCGCCCAGTACGAGGACGGGGTCCACGTCACGCTGTCGGGTGCCCGCCCGGCCGACGATCTTCCGGCGGATCTGGTCGGCGACGGTAGCGCCGTCACCTTCATCATCGAGGTGGAGAACACCGGCGGCGCCACCGCCGACCTGAGCGACAGCGAGATCTCGGCCTACGGTGCGGACTTCGAGGAGGAGACCCTGCGCGACCTGTCGGCCGGTGCGGGCCTGCCGGACGACCTGGGGGCGGGCGAGCGCACGACCGCCGAGGTCACCGTGGTCGTCCCGAGCGACGACGAGGACAGCGCCTTCCAGGTCGAGGTCGCACCGGGCTTCGGGTACGACTACACCTACTGGCACCTGGACGTGCCCTGACGCCGGAGCCGCCGGGTTCAGCGCCGCACCGCGTCCAGCGCGAGCAGGGCCACGTGCAGCGAGAGGCAGGACTCGACCTGGTCCAGGTCGATGCCGAGGACGCGTTCGACGCGGTGCAGCCGGTCGTAGAAGGAGGGCCGGGAAACGTGCGCGGCCTCGGCCGCGGCCGATTTGTTGCGGCCGGCGTCCAGGTAGGCGGTGAGGATCCGGACCAGGTCGGTGCCGTGCTCGGCGTCGTACGTGAGCAGCGGACCGAGTTCGCGCTCGACGTAGGTCTGCAGCCGGGCGTCGTCGCGCAGCAGGTGGAGCAGGCCGCGCAGCCGGACGTCCGGCAAGCGGTAGTAGCCCCGCCCGCCGCCCGCCGCCGCCCCTCTCCCGGAGTTCCGCGCCCCGCCCCCCTCCTCGCGTCGGCCGTGCAGCGCGGCGTCCGCGACCTGTGCCGCCTCGAGCAGGGTGCGGCGGGCGTCGCGCGGGGAGCCGACCGAGGAACCGGCCGCCATGACGAAGGCGGGGCCGCCGTCGGCGGCCGGCCCGGTCAGCCGCGTGAGCGTGGCGGCGACGCCCTCCAGCGCCGTGTGTTCGTGATCGGACGGGCCGAGGGAGACCAGCACGCCGACGCTGCCGTCGTCGAGGGCGCCGGTGAGCGCGGTCAGCCCCCGCTCGCGTACCGCCAGGGCTGTCGTCTCGGTGAAGTCCCGCAGGCGGGCCTGCGCCTCCAGGGCCGCTGAGACCGGTCCGCCGCGCAGCCGCAGCACCACACCGACAAGCCGCCGGCCCTCCAGCACGACCCCCAGCGCCCGGGCGCGCAGCGCCACGTCGGAGACGGTCAGGGCGTGGGTGAGGATGCCGGAGAGCAAGGTGCGGTGGGTCTGCCGCTCCAGGGACTCCCGGTCACGCTCCAGCAGCCGGTTGAGGGCGAGGGTGGCCGCCCCCCGCTCCAGCAGCACGCTGTGCCGGTGCGCCCGAGTGCCCGGTTCCGGCCCGTCGTCGGGCGCGCGCCCGACGACGATCATCAGCCTGCCCCAGTCCCGGCCGCGCGCCCCCACCGCGGTGACCAGCCAGCCGGTGCGCGGGTCGCGGCCGGTGCGCCCGGTCGGCCGGACGCCGCGGCTGCGCCGTTCCCAGTCGTCGAGCAGGGCTTCGGGGTCCTGGCCCGCCGGGTCGAACGCGAGCACCTGGTGGGAGAGGTTCTCCAGCACGACGGGCGCGCCCGCCAACCGGGCCACCTCGCGGACGACCTCCTCGGGCTCCGCGCCCTCGACGGACAGCTCGTTGAAGATCTGGTGCACCGCCTCCGAGGCTCGCAGCTGTGTCAACTGGGCGTCGATGACGTGGGCGTGCACGGCCTCGGTCACCGCGACGAAGCGCACCTCGGTGCGGAGCGCCACCAGCGGCAGGCCGCGCCGTCCCGCTGCCCGGACCAGAGGGCGGGGGAGGGAGTCGGCGTAGCGCCGGCCCAGTTCGACGACGAGGCCCGCGGCGCCGACGTCGGCGAGGCCGTCGACGTAGCGCGCCAGGGACTCCCTGTCGTCGGGCAGCATCACGCCGGTGGTGAGCACCAGTTCACCCCCGTGGAGGAGGCCGGCGATGTCGGCCAGCTCGCTGACGTGCACCCAGCGCACAGGGCGGTGCAGTCCCCCGGAGCCCGCGACGACCTGTGGCGCACCCCGTTTGAGCACGTCCAGCTCCAGGACCTCGGCGACAGTGGGGAACACGGGTGGTGACCTCCGGGGTGCGAGGGGGGCGGGACGTCGTGCCACCGTAACCGCCGGGCCGCGCGGCCCCCGCGGCCCGGCGTGGGAAGGTCCGGCTGCCCGGCGTGCCCGGGATCGGCATCTCCCCCGTGAGCCGCGGCCCCAGCGAGAACACAGAATTCGTCGCGTAATCAAAAGGAAACAACGGAATCACTTGTTGGAGCGAGTTTGCTCTGTCAGGATCATCCACCAATCCAGGTCAAGGCCACGCCGCCGAGCGGAGTGCGAGGAGAAGACGATGGACCTCAGCGCGAACGGCGAGTTCGACGTGCGTGAGCGTCTCGCCGCCGGTGCCCAGTACATCGGCGGAACCCTGCGCAGTGGCACCTCAGGCCGCTCGCACCCCGTGATCGACCCGGCGACCGGCAGGACCGTGTTCTCCTGTGAACTGGCCGGCACGGCCGACGTGGACGCCGCCGTCAGCGCGGCCGCGGCGGCTCTGCCCGGCTGGGCGGGCGCCACCCCGGGTCAGCGTTCCGACGCCATGCACCGCTTCGCCGCCGTTCTCGCCGGGCAGGCCGCCGAGTTCGCCTACGCCGAGACGCTGCAGTGCGGCAAGCCGCTCCGGCTGACCACGCGGTTCGACGTCCCGGGCACGGTCGACAACACCGCCTTCTTCGCGGGTGCGGCCCGCCACCTGGAGGGCCAGGCGGCGGGGGAGTACTCCGGCGACCACACCTCCTACGTGCGGCGGGAGCCAGTGGGTGTCGTGGGCTCCATCGCGCCGTGGAACTACCCGCTGCAGATGGCCGCGTGGAAGGTACTCCCGGCGATCGCGGCGGGAAACACCATCGTGCTCAAGCCGTCCGAACTGACCCCGCTGACCTCATTGATGTTCGCCCAGGCGGCAACCGAGGCGGGCATCCCGGCGGGTGTGATCAACGTCGTCACCGGCACGGGGGAGGAAGCGGGCGAACACCTGGTGGGGCACCCGGGCGTCGCGATGACCTCCTTCACCGGGTCCACCGCGGTCGGCCGGCGCGTCGCGGAGATCGCCACCGGCACCGTCAAGCGGCTCCACCTCGAACTCGGCGGCAAGGCGCCCTTCGTCGTCCTCGACGACGCCGACCTGGAGGCGGCTGTCCACGGCGCGGTCGCCGGCGCGCTGATCAACACCGGCCAGGACTGCACCGCGGCCACTCGCGCCTATGTGCAGCGCCCCCTCTACGACGCCTTCGTCGCCGGGGCCGCCGACCTCTTCTCCGGCATCCGCGTGGGCGATCCCTTCGACGCCGAGACCGACCTCGGCCCGCTCATCTCCCACGCGCAGCGCGACCGCGTCGCCGGCTTCGTGGAGCGGGCCCGCTCCTACGCCACGGTGGCCGCCGGCGGCCAGGCCCCCGCCTCGCCCGGAGCCTTCTATCGGCCCACGCTCGTCACCGGCGCCCCGCAGGACAGCGAGATCGTCCAGTCCGAGGTCTTCGGCCCGGTACTGGTCGTGCTGCCGTTCGGCAGCGATGACGAAGGTCTGGCCCTGGCCAACGACACGCCCTACGGCCTGGCCGCGTCCGCATGGACCCGTGACGTCTTCCGCGCGGGCCGGGCCACCCGTGAGCTCAAGGCGGGGTGCGTCTGGGTCAACGACCACATCCCGATCGTCAGCGAGATGCCGCACGGGGGCTACCGGGCCTCCGGGTACGGCAAGGACATGTCGGTGTACTCCCTGGAGGAGTACACGCAGGTCAAGCACGTGATGTATGACAACACCGCGGTCGCCAGGAAGAGCTGGCACCGCACGGTCTTCGGCGACCGCTGACCTTCGGCCACCCGCCCCTCCGGGACCGCCCGCCACCGGCCGCCCGCCCGCCCGTGCCCTGCACCACCGCCCCTGGAGGCAGCACCGCAATGGAGATGTTCGAGGGCCTGCCGCGGCCCGTACGCACAGCGTGGGAACGCAGCCTGACCAACGGGAGGGCGTCCCTCGGCCGGCGCCGGGTGCTCGGCGGCGGCCTCGGCGTCGTGGGCGCCGGGGCGCTGTCCGCCTGCGGCATCCCGGCCGCGACCGACAACCGGGGCGGGCTGAGGAGCGACGACCTGTCCGACCGGGACAAGTCGCTGGTCTTTTCGAACTGGCAGCTCTACATCGACATGAGCGACGACGAGAAGCACATGCCGACACTGGAGGCCTTCGAGAAGAAGAGCGGGATCAAGGTCAAGTACAGCGACGACATCACCGACAACGTCGAGTTCTTCGCGAAGATCAAACCGCAGCTCGCCGCCGGCCAGTCCACCGGCCGTGACCTGGTCGTCCTCACCGACTGGATGGCCGCCCGGATGATCCGTCTGGGCTGGGCGCAGCCGCTGGACCCCACCCACCTGCCGCACGCCTTCACGAATCTGGAGCAACGTTTCCGCAACCCGGACTGGGATCCTGGACGCGCCCATTCCTACCCCTGGCAGGGCATCGCCACCGTCATCGCGTACAACGAGAAGGCCACCAGGGGGAAGAAGGTGGGCAGCGTCTCGCAGTTGCTCGACGACCCCGAGCTCAAGGGCCGCGTCGCGATGCTCAGCGAGATGCGGGACACCATAGGGATGACCCTGCTCGACATGGGCAAGCAGCCGGAGTCCTTCACCGCGGACGACTTCGACGCGGCTGTGGCCCGCATCCAGAAGGCCGTGGACAACAAGCAGATCCGCCAGTTCACCGGCAACGAGTACACCGACGGCCTCGCCTCGGGGAACATCGCCGCCTGCGTCGCCTGGGCCGGTGACCTGGTCCAGCTCCAGGCCGACAACCCCGGGATCAAGTTCGTGATCCCGCAGGCCGGCTACCTCTACTCCACCGACAACCTGCTGGTCCCGGCAGGCTCCAAGCACCGCAAGAACGCCGAGTTGCTGATCGACTGGTACTACCGGCCGCAGATCGCGGCCGAACTCTCGGCGTGGGTCAACTACATCACGCCCTGCATCGGCGTCTACGAGGAACTCCTCGAGATCGACAAGGACGTGGCCGACAACCCGCTGATCATTCCCAATGCGGAGATGAAGGCGAAGGCCCATCCCTTCCGGTCGCTCTCCGCCAAGGAGGAGACCGCCTTCGAGGACAAGTTCGCCAAGCTCATCGGCGCCTGACCGGCCACCGCAGTTAGGGATCTGACGACATGACCCAGCAGACCGCAGCCCTCCCCGACGGGCCCGCCGGAGCCCGCGGCGCCGCCTCCGCGGGCGGCGCCGTGACCCTCACCGGCATCGGCAAGGACTACGGCGACTTCACCGCCGTCCACCCGCTCGACCTGACCGTCCCCGAGGGCTCCTTCTTCGCGCTCCTGGGCGCCTCGGGCTGCGGCAAGACCACCACCCTGCGCATGATCGCGGGCCTGGAGGACCCCAGCGGTGGAACGGTCCGCATAGGCGACCAGGACGTCACCGGCCTGCCGCCGTACAAGCGTCCGGTCAACACGGTCTTCCAGAACTACGCGCTCTTCCCACACCTCGACGTCTACGAGAACGTCGCCTTCGGCCTGCGCCGCCGCGGCATCAAGTCCGTCAGGAGGCAGGTCGAGGAGATGCTGGAACTGGTCGAGCTGGGCGGGCTCGCCCGCCGCAAGCCGCACCAGCTCTCCGGCGGTCAGCAGCAGCGCGTCGCCGTCGCCCGCGCCCTGATCAACCACCCCAAGGTCCTGCTGCTGGACGAGCCGCTGGGGGCTCTGGACCTGAAGCTGCGCCGTCAGATGCAGTGGGAGCTCAAGCGCATCCAGACCGAGGTGGGCATCACCTTCGTGCACGTCACGCACGACCAGGAAGAGGCCATGACCATGGCCGACACCATCGCCGTGATGAACGCGGGCCGCATCGAGCAACTGGGCACACCCGCCGACCTGTACGAGAACCCGCGCACCACCTTCGTCGCCAACTTCCTCGGTCAGTCGAACCTCATCGAGGCCGAGGTCGTCGGTACCAGCGGCGACGACCTGCTGCTCGGCGTGGGCGACGGCCGGCTGGCGATGCCTGCCGCGCGCTGCGTCCCCTCCGTACGGACGGGCGACAAGCTCCTCGCCGGGGTGCGGCCGGAGAAGATATCCATCGTCCACGCCGACGACGCGGCCGAGGTCCCCGAGGCACGCAACAAGATCACCGGTCGGATCGTCGACGCCGGCTTCGTCGGCGTCTCCACCCAGTACGTCGTCAACAGCCCCTGGTGCCCGGAACTCGCCGTGTTCGCGCAGAACATGGAGCGCGACGGCCGCCTCGTCCCCGGGGCCGAGGTCGTGCTGCACTGGAGCCCCGCGCACACCTTCGGTCTCGACGCCGCGCAGGACATCGAGGCCGGGGAGGTCGGCGCGTGACGGCCGCCCTGTCCACCGCCTCCGCCGGGGCACCGGAAAAGACCCCGCCCGTGCCGTCCGGGGCCGCCGCCCGGCGGCGCAGGCTCGTCCCGTACTGGCTGCTGCTGCCCGGCATCCTGTGGCTCCTGGTCTTCTTCGCGGCCCCGATGGTCTACCAGGCCTCGACCTCGGTGCAGACCGGCTCCCTGGAGACGGGCTACCGCGTCACCTGGCACTTCGCGACCTACTGGGACGCCTTCAAGGAATACGACGTCTTCTACCTGCGCTCGCTGGCCTACGCCGGCATCGCCACCGTGCTGTGCCTGGCGGTCGGGTACCCGTTGGCGTACACCATCGCCTTCAGGGCCGGCCGCTGGCGCAACGTGCTGCTGGTCATGGTCATCGCGCCGTTCTTCACCAGTTTCCTGATCCGCACCCTGGCCTGGAAGACGATCCTCGCCGACGACGGCTACGTCGTGACCGTGCTCGACAAGCTGCACGTCCTGAACGTCACCGCGTCCCTCGGCATCACCGCTGACGACCGCGTGCTCGCCACCCCGCTGGCGGTGGTGTGCGGTCTGACGTACAACTTCCTGCCCTTCATGATCCTGCCGCTCTACAGCTCGCTGGAGCGCATCGACCCGCGGCTGCACGAGGCGGCGGGCGACCTGTACGCCCGGCCCTTCACCACCTTCCGCAAGGTGACCTTCCCTCTCTCGCTGCCCGGCGTCGTGGCCGGCACGCTGCTCACCTTCATCCCGGCCTCCGGCGACTACATCAACGCCGAGCTGCTGGGCAGCCCGGCCGAGCAGATGATCGGCAACGTCATCCAGTCCAAGTTCCTGACGGTGCTCGACTACCCGACCGCTGCCGCACTGTCCTTCATGCTCATGGCCGCGATCCTGGTGATCGTGTCCGTCTACATCCGCCGGGCGGGGACGGAGGAACTGGTCTGATGCCCTTCCTGAACTGGGTGCGGCGGCACCTCGTCGTCTTCGCCGCCGTGGCCGCCCTCGCCTACATGACGATCCCGAACGTGATCGTCCTGGTCTTCTCCTTCAACCAGCCCAAGGGCCGCTTCAACTACTCCTGGAACCACTTCTCGCTCGACGCCTGGAAGAACCCCTGCGGCGTCGGCGACATGTGCGACTCGGTGGCGCTGTCCCTGGAGATCGCCGTGCTCGCCACCGCCGGCGCCACCGTCCTCGGCACCATGGTCGCCTTCGCGCTCGGCCGCTACCGCTTCCGCGGCCGCGGCCCGGTGACCGGCCTGATCTGGCTGCCGATGGCGATGCCCGAGATCGTCATGGGCGCCTCGCTCGGCACCCTGTTCCTCAACACGCGCATCGCGTTCGGCTTCTGGACCATCCTCATCGCGCACATCATGTTCTGCCTCAGCTTCGTGGTGACGGCGGTCAAGGCGCGCGTGATGAGCATGGACCCGCGACTGGAACAGGCCGCCCAGGACCTCTACGCCACCCCGTGGTCGACGTTCTGGCGGATCACGTTCCCCATCGCCGCGCCCGGCATCGCGGCGGGCGCGCTGCTGAGCTTCGCGATCTCCATCGACGACTTCATCATCACGCAGTTCAACGCAGGCCCGTCGACCGTGACCTTCCCGATGTTCGTCTGGGGCGCCGCGCAGAAGGGGCTGCCCGTCCAGGTGAACGTCATCGGCACGTTGATGTTCGCCGTGGCGGTGCTGAGCGTCGTCGTCGGGCAACTGCTCGGTCGCCGCAGGAAAGCCCACAGTTGATCCGCCGACCGCATCCGTAAAGGTGTGAGACCCCATGGACCCAGCCCGTTCGCTGGCCGACGCGCAGCCGACACCGTTCTGGCTGGAGGACCCCGGCAGGCCGCGGGCGGGATCGGCCCTCGTCGGCGACGAGCACTGCGACCTGCTGGTGGTCGGCGGCGGCTACACCGGGCTGTGGACCGCGCTGCTGGCCAAGGAGCGCGATCCGCGCCGCGACGTCGTCCTGATCGAGGGCAAGGAGGTGGGCTGGGCGGCGTCCGGCCGCAACGGCGGCTTCTGCGCCGCCAGCCTCACCCACGGCCTCGCCAACGGCCTCGCCCGCTGGCCCGAGGAGTTCGGGCGACTGGAGGAGCTGGGCAACCGCAACCTGGACGGCATCGAGGCGACCGTCGCCCGCTACGGCATCGACTGCGACTTCGAACGCTCCGGAGAGATCGACGTCGCCACCGAGCCCTACCAGCTCGACGAGCTGCGGGCGTCCGCCGAGGCGGCCGCCCGGCACGGCGTCGAACTGGAGCTGCTCGACCGCGACCAGGTCCGCGCCGAGGTCGACTCGCCGACCTTCGTCGGCGGCCTGTACGACCGCACGGGCGTCGCCGTGCTGCACCCGGCGAAGCTCGCCTGGGGCCTCAAGCGGGCCTGCGAGGAACTGGGCGTACGTGTCTACGAGCACACCCGCGCGACCCGGCTCGCCCGCAACGGCTCCGGCATGGCCGTGCGCACCCCGTACGGACGGGTCTTCGCCCGGCACGTCGCGCTCGGCACCAATGTCTTCCCCTCGCTGCTGCGCAGGCTCCGCCACTACATCGTCCCGGTGTACGACTACGCCCTGGTCACCGAACCGCTGACGCCCCGGCAGCTCGACGCCGTCGGCTGGAAGAACCGTCAGGGACTCAGCGACAGCGCCAACCGGTTCCACTACTTCCGGCTCACCGCGGACCACCGGATCCTGTGGGGCGGCTACGACGCCGTCTACCCGTACGGCGGCCGCCTGGACGCCGCCCGCGACGAACGCCCGCAGACCTTTCTCACGCTCGCCAGGCACTTCTTCCGCTGCTTCCCGCAACTGGAAGGCGTGCGGTTCAGCCACTCCTGGGGCGGCGCGATCGACACCTGCTCACGCTTCGCCGCCTTCTACGGCACCGCCCACGACGGGAAGGCGGCCTACGCCGCCGGCTACACCGGCCTCGGGGTAGGCGCCACCCGCTTCGGCGCGGAGGTCATGCTCGACCTGCTCTCCGGCGAGCCCACCGAGCGCACCGAACTGCGGATGGTGCGCACCAAGCCGCTGCCCTTCCCGCCGGAACCGCTGGCGTGGGCGGGCATCGGCTTCACCAAATGGTCGTTGGACCGCGCCGACCGCAACGCCGGCCGGCGCAATCTGTGGCTGAAGGCGATGGACCGGGTGGGCCTCGGCTTCGACAGCTGACCCGGGCCGGGCCCGCGCACCGCGCTCCGGATCACCCCAACGGGCGCGGTGAATCCGCGTAATGTCCGGCCCCCCGGTCGCTCTCTCCGCGTGGCAGCACGACAGCGCACACACGGAACGGAGGGACCGGCATGGTGGGCACGAACACGCGGGACGCCGTCGAATGGCTGGTGTCCGTGGCACCGGACCCCGACGCCGCCCGGTGGGAATGGGAGCGGCACCCCCTCGGGGTGACGCTCCTGCCCGCCGGGAAGCTGTGGGACGTCCTCATCCTCACCGGTGGGCTGGGCCGGCCCACGCTCGACGTCCTCACCCGTCTCGTCGACCGACCAGGCCCGGTTGTGGCCGTCCGCGGCCACTCGCGCGTGGGGTACCTCGTGCCCCCGGGCACCGCGGCGCGCTGGATCGGCACCGGTGTGCGTACCGCCGGACCCGGTACCTGGCTCGTGGTCCCCCACCCCGGCCGCGCCGCGGGCGACGCCCGCTGGCTCGTGCCACCCGACGGCAGTGGCCGGCTCACCGACCCCGGCGTTCTGGACCTGGCGATGCACGAGGCGGTGGCGTACCTGGGGGCACGGCGGGGCGGTGATGCGGGGGAGTGACCCGCGAGGGCAGTGGCGGGAACGACTCCGGCGTCTGGAACTGGCGATGCACGAGGCGGTGGCGTACCTGGGGGCACGGCGGGGCGGTGATGCGGGGGAGTGACCCGCGAGGGCAGCGGCGGGAACGACTCCGGCGTCTGGAACTGGCCATGCACGAGGCGGTGGCGCACCTGGCGGCACGGCGCGGCGGTGATCCGGGCGAGTGACCCGCGAGGGCAGTGGCGGGCACGACTCCGGCGTCGTGGAACTGGCGATGCACGAGGCGGTGGCGTACCTGGGGGCACGGCGCGGCGGTGATGCGGGCGAGTGACCCGCGAGGGAGCCCCCCGGCCTTACGCCTCTGTGAGCGACACTGGTGGCGTGATCCCGACACAGCGCGCCGGGCCCCGACGCGGCCGCGGATGGCGCGCCCCCGGCCCCGAGCACTCCGCCGCGGGGGGCTGACATGGCCCTCCCGCCCGGTCTCGCGCACCTGGTGCAGACGGCCCTGCCCGTCTGCGCCCGCCACGGCCTCGCCGTGGCGGGCGGCCTCGCGCTGATCGCGCACGGCTTCGACCGCCGCCCGTCCCGCCACCTCGACCTGGTGACCTTCAGCTCCACCCCGGCCGGCGACATCGGGGCCGCGCTGGCGGGCGCGTACACCGGGGCCGGGTGCGAGGTGACCGCGCTGCCCGGCACGCCGCTCGCCGCCCAACTGGAGATCACCCCGCCCGGCGGCGCCCCTCACGGCGTCCAGGTGGCCAAGCGACCGCTCTGCCGGCCCCCGGTCCTCGTCGGCCTCGGGCTGTCCGGCCCCGTGCCGGTGGCGGCGCTGGAGGACTGCGCCGCCCTTAAGGTGGCCTCCGTCGCCGACCGCGCCACGGTGCGCGACCTGGTCGACCTGTACGCCTTGGCCGTCTGCTTCACGCCGGGGGAGATGCTGGCGCTGGCCGGTCACCTAGACGAGGACCTCCAGCCGCGCCTGCTGGCCGACCGCCTCGACAAGCTCGTCCAGACCGACGACACGGCGTACTCGGCGCGGGGACTGGACGGCGCTGCCGTCGCCGCCGCCAAACGATGGGCCGCCGACTGGGCGCAGGACATCCGGCTGGACCTCATGGAGGGGATGGAGCACCCCGACGAGCTGTACGACCTGTAAGGCCCCCGGTCGCGGCGCCGACACCTTGGTGCTTGAGGGCGTGCCGCCCACTGCCGACACTGGCAGGAGACGAGGAGAGGAAGGTCTGCCGTGACCGACAAGCACATCACGCACTGGATCGCCGGACAGTCGTGGACGGGCGCCACGGAACGGCACGGGGACGTGTACGACCCCGCCAGCGGTGCCGTGACCGGACGGGTGGACTTCGCGTCGATCGCCGAGGTCGACCAGGCCGTCGGCGCGGCGGCCGCCGCGTTCGAGCAGTGGCGCCACGCCTCGGTGGCCAAGCGCACCGCGGTGCTCTTCGCCTTCCGCGAGCTGCTCAACGCCCAGCGCGAGGAACTCGCCGCGATCATCGTGTCGGAGCACGGCAAGGTGCACGCGGACGCGCTCGGCGAGATCGCCCGGGGCCTGGAGGTCGTCGAGTACGCCTGCGGCATCCCGCAGCTGATCAAGGGCGGCTTCACCGAGCAGGCCTCGACCGGCATCGACGTCTACTCGATCCGTCAGCCGCTCGGCCCGGTCGCGATCATCTCGCCCTTCAACTTCCCCGCGATGGTGCCGATGTGGTTCTTCCCCATCGCCATCGCCGCGGGCAACACCGTCGTCGTCAAGCCCTCCGAGAAGGACCCGTCGGCCGCCGACTTCCTCGCCAGGTTGTGGCAGCGGGCCGGACTGCCGGACGGCGTCTTCAACGTCGTGCACGGGGACAAGGTCGCCGTCGACCGCCTTCTGGAACACCCGGACGTCCGATCCGTCTCCTTCGTCGGCTCCACGCCGGTCGCCCGCCACGTCTACGAGACCGGCACCCGCTACGGCAAGCGCGTGCAGGCCCTGGGCGGTGCCAAGAACCACATGCTGGTGCTGCCCGACGCGGACCTGGACCTCGCGGCCGACGCGGCCGTCAACGCCGGGTTCGGCGCGGCCGGCGAGCGCTGCATGGCGGTGTCGGTGCTGGTGGCGGTCGACCCGATCGGCGACACACTGGTCGGGAAGATCAAGGAGCGGATGGCCGCGCTCACGGTCGGCCCCGGTTGCAACGCCGCCTCCGAGATGGGCCCGCTGGTGACCGGCGCGCACCGCGACAAGGTGACGTCCTACCTCGACGCCGGCCTCGCCGACGGCGCGACCCTCGAGGTGGACGGCCGCACCCACGCGGTCACGGGGGAGGACACCGAGGACGGCTTCTGGCTCGGCCCGACCCTCTTCGACGACGTCAAGCCCGGGATGTCCGTCTACAACGACGAGATCTTCGGCCCGGTCCTGTCCGTGGTCCGGGTGGGCTCTTACGACGAGGGCCTGGAGCTGATCAACTCCAACCCGTACGGCAACGGCACGGCCATCTTCACCAACGACGGCGGCGCCGCCCGGCGCTTCCAGCACGACGTCGAGGTCGGCATGGTCGGCATCAACGTCCCCATCCCGGTGCCCGTGGCGTACTACTCCTTCGGCGGCTGGAAGGCATCGCTGTTCGGTGACACGCACGCCTACGGCCCCGACGGCGTCCACTTCTTCACCCGCGGCAAGGCTGTCACCCAGCGGTGGCTCGACCCGAGCCACGGCGGCATCAACCTCGGTTTCCCGACCAACAGCTGACCGCCAGGGCGGCGCCCGCCAGCAGGGCGCCGCACAGCAGCCAGCTCCCCACGACGTCGAGCGGCCAGTGGTAGCCGCAGCGGACCAGGGCGGCCCCCACCGCAACGTTGAGCAGCACGGCGGCCGCGGCCAGCAGCCGCCGTGCCGCCGCGCGCAGCAGCCACGGCAGCAGGAGGAGCGCGGCGCCGCCGTACGCGGCGGCGGCCGTGGCCGTGTGACCGGAGGGGTAGAACCCGGGATAGCCGGGGGACAGGGTCAGGGAACCGGGGTCGGCGCGGCCGATCAGGGGCTTCACCGCGGCGACGAGCAGCGGCGCGACGACCATCACAAGCGCGTACGCCACCGCCGGCCGCCAGGGACGGGGCATCCCGCACCGGCGGGCCCGCCAGGTGGCGTACAGCATGGCGAGCAGCAGGACGGGCAGGGCGGCCTGCCAGTTGCCGAGGTCGGCGAAGAGCCGCGCCACGGCGGAGCGGTCCGCCGGGTGGGTGGAGGGTCCCGCGAGGGCGGCGCGAACCGGCCCGTCCAGGGTCAGCAGGCGCCCTCGTAGTGCTTCCTGCCAGGTCAGCAGTCCGAAGAGCGCCGTGCACACCACGGCCACCAGAGAAGTTGGCCGCCCCGGAACAGGGGGGAGAGTTCCGGGGCGGCCAGAACGATCGCCGTCCCGCCCGCCCCGGGGGGTGTGGGGCAAGCGGCCGAACGATCGGCGAGGATTGCCGGAGCCTTCGGCTTCGGCGCTGTGCGCGAGGGCACTGCCGTGCCGGTGATGGGGAGTCACCGGCGAAGTGTCGCCCGCGGACTTCCGCAGACGGGGTGTTTCTTCCATCTGCGGAAACCGTACGTCAACGGCGGGCCGCCCGGCAGGGGGTTGCACCCTCCCGCCATCAGGCCCGCACACCTTCTTCACGCGGTGTGTTCTGCACGCCGGTCACCGGCGAAGCACCTGGTCACAGTCGGGCGAACGCGCCTTCGATGATGTCCAGGCCCTCGTTCAGCAGGTCCTCCCCGATGACCAGAGGCGGCAGGAAGCGGAGCACGTTGCCGTACGTGCCGCAGGTCAGGACCACCAGGCCCTCGGCGTGGCAGGCCTTGGCCACGGCGGCGGTCGCCGCGGCGTTCGGGGTCTTGCCGCCCGGCTCCACCAGCTCGATCGCGATCATGGCACCACGGCCGCGCACCTCACCGATGATCTCGAACTTCTCCTGCATGCCGCGCAGCCGGCCGAGCATGATCTCGCCGATGCGGCGCGCCTTGGCGGCGAGGTCCTGCTCCTTCATCGTCTCGATGGCGCCCAGCGCCCCGGCGCACGCCACCGGGTTGCCGCCGTAGGTGCCGCCCAGTCCGCCGGAGTGCGCGGCGTCCATGATCTCGGCGCGGCCGGTCACCGCGGCCAACGGCAGACCTCCGGCGATGCCCTTGGCGGTGGTGATCAGGTCGGGGACGATGTCCTCGTCCTCGCAGGCGAACCACTGCCCGGTGCGGCAGAAGCCGGTCTGGATCTCGTCCGCGACGAAGACGATGCCGTTCGCCCGGGCGAACTCCACCAGCTTCGGCAGGAAGCCCTTGGCCGGCTCGATGAAGCCGCCCTCGCCCTGGATCGGCTCGATCACGATCGCGGCCACGTTCTCGGCCCCGACCTGCTTGGTGATCATGTCGATCGCCTGGTCCGCCGCCTCCTGCGCGCAGTTCTCCGGGCCGGTCAGCCAGCGGTAGGGGTAGGCCAGCGGCATGCGGTAGACCTCGGGCGCGAACGGGCCGAACGAGTGCTTGTACGGCATGTTCTTGGCCGTCAGCGCCATCGTGAGGTTGGTGCGGCCGTGATAGCCGTGGTCGAAGACGACGACGGCCTGGCGCCCGGTGTACGCGCGGGCGATCTTCACCGCGTTCTCGACGGCCTCGGCACCGGAGTTGAACAGCGCGGTGCGCTTCTCGTGGTCGCCCGGGGTCAGCTCGTTGAGGGCTTCGGCGACCTCCACGTAACCCTCGTACGGCGTCACCATGAAGCAGGTGTGGGTGAAGTCCGCCAGCTGTGCCGACGCGCGGCGCACGACCGCCTCCGCGCTGTTGCCGACCGAGGTCACCGCGATGCCGGAACCGAAGTCGATCAGGGAGTTGCCGTCCACGTCCTCCAGCACGCCGCCGCCGGCGCGGGTGACGAAGACAGGCAGGGTCACGCCGACGCCGTTCGCGACCGCCGCCGTCTTGCGCGCCAGCAGCTCCTGCGACTTGGGGCCGGGGATCGGGGTGACGAGTCGACGCTCCTGGGCCAGATCGGTCATGGCGGACGTACTCCTTCGAACCGTGGTCTTTCCTCGCAGGCTAAGCCCGTACGGCGGAGCCCCGCACACTCCGATAGGGCGCACTGAGCATGGCCTCTTCGACGTGGCGGACATGAGCGTGCCAAGATCCTTCGGACTGCGGTGGCCGCTCGACTACATTGAGTGCGGACCTGCGAGGGGTGGTACACGCGATGGAACGCGACAGTACGCACGAGAAGCCCGCGGGGCCTCCGGCCGGAGGCCCCGGCCCGCAACCGGGCACGCCGCCGGTACCCGGCGCCCGGCCGATGCCGGACGCCCCGGCCGCGCCCTCCGTGCCGCCTCCCGTGCCCGTGCCGCCTCCCGTGCCCGGTGCCCGGCCCGGCCCCCCCGACCCCGGTCGCGGCGAGCGCGACGCCCGGACCTGGCGCGACGCCGGCCGTGACGCCGCCCCGGCCGCGCCACCGCCGCCCCCCGGACCGCCGCCCCAGCCGGGGATCCGGCCGGGCGCCGGTGCGTGGCCGGCCCCCGCGCGGTCCGGTCCCGTCGCCACCCCGGACGGCTCCGGACTCCTCGTCTGGCTGCGGGCCCCCCGCCCGGCCGCCGCCCCCGGTGTGTGGCGCCTCGGGCACCGGCCCCGGACGGCCGCCGACCCGGAGGCCGTGCCGGGCCGCCAGCTCGTCGCCGGCGCCGTGATCTCCTTCCTCGGCGGCTGGCTGCTGTGGTCCCTGCTGTGGAACGGCTACCTCGGCAGCTACTGGCTGTGGCCGCTGCTCGCCCTGACCCCGGACTCCTGGCGTCAGGCGGGCGGCAACCAAACCGCCTACCTGTGGGCCTCGTACCTCTACTACGCCCTCTTCGCCGGCGCCCTGCTGGTCTTCTTCGCCCGCGTCGGCCGCTGGGCCGAACTGTGGCGCCGCTACGTCACCGCCCCGCTCCGGCACGCCCGCGAGGAGGAGCGGACGGCCGGGGGCCTCGAACCCGCGGACCCCGCCCAGGACCCGGCCGCCTTCCCCGCGCTCCGCCATGGCGGCGCCTCCGACGCCGCGGACCGGCTCGCCGAGGACGCCCGCTCCGGGCTGATGAACGACGTCGACTACGCGCGCATCTTCCGCGCCTGGCAGTCCGTGCACTCCGTACCCGGCCGGCTGACCGCCTTCACCGACGCCGTGCTGCGGTACGGGGCCGCCGCCTGCGCCCACCCCTCCGGCGCGCGCGACCTGCCCGCCCGCACCGCCCGGCACGACCTGCTGGCCGGCCAGGTCCGCATCGGCGCGGCCCCCGACGACGAGCGCAACCCCCGCACCCACCGCGGCGCCGGCTACGCCCTCGACCCGTCCGTCCTCGGCACGTCCCTGCTGGCCGTCGGGCCTCCCGGTTCGGGCAAGACCGTGCGCTTCGTGCGGCCCGCGCTGGAACTCATGTGCCTGCAGGCCCTCGCCGGGCGGGCGGCCGTCGTCGTGGTCGGAACCGACGGGGCACGGCTCGCGCCGGACGAGTCCTTCGACGTCGTCGTCAGGATCGGCCACCCCGACTCCGCGTACGACCTCGACCTGTACGGCGGCACGGCAGACCCCGACGAGGCGGCGGGCTTCCTCGCCGAGGCCCTCGTCGGCGACCTCGCCGCGGCGCTGCCCGGCGGCGACAGCCGCCGTGCCGCCACCGCCCTCGCCCAGCTCCTCGGTCCCTTCCACGCGGCCCACGACCGGTTCCCCTCGGTTCCGGAGTTGCGTGAACTGCTCGACGGCACCGCGTCGGCACTGGCCGCGCTGCGCTCCGCCCTGCAGGCCCGGGGCGCCGCCGCACAGGGCCAGCTGCGCGAACTCGACGCGCGGGAACGGCAGTCCGCCCGGGCCGGTGACGCGGGGTCGCTGCTGGCCGACCGCATCGCGCTGCTCGACCGGCCCGCGTTCGCCGGGTTCTTCGACACCACGGGCGGCAGCCACCCCTTCTCCCTGCGGGGCCTGGAGCACCCCCTTCGGGTCCGCATCGACCTTCCGGAGCGGGGTCACGCCGAGGTCTCCCGGATGCTGGCACGGCTCGTCCTCGCCCAGTTCGCCGAGTGCGCCGCGGCCCGGCAGGACCGCTCCCTGTTCGCCTGCCTCGTGCTCGACGACGCCTCCCACACGGTGACCGCGGAGTCGGTGCGCGGCCTGCAGCGGATGCGCTCCGCCAACGCCGGCGCGGTGCTCACGCTGCGCACACTGGACGACGTCCCCGAAGCGCTCCGGGGTGCCCTGCTGGGCGCCGTGGGCTGCCGTGCGGCCCTCGCCGGGGTCACCGCCTGGGACGGCGCGCGGTTCGCCGAGGTGTGGGGCAAGGAGTGGGTGGACGTCCAGGACGTCACCAACCGTCAGATCATCGCGGACGAGCCGCTCACGCGGGCGCTGCACACGGTGCGGCGCCTGGTGACCGGTAAGGCCGTCACGGCGGAGTCGGTGACGGTGCGGCGGGTCGAGCGCGAGCGGTGGTCCGCCTCCGACCTCGCGCACGGGGTCCCTGCGGGGCACGCCGTGGTCTCCCTGACCGCGGTCGACGGGGAGCACGCGGCGCCGGTGCTCGTGGATCTGCGGGCCTGAGGGGCCGTCGCCCCCGCGGCCCGTGCCTCGTGTGCGGTTGCGTTGTGGTTGTCCTTGGGGGGTTTCCCCGCCCTCCCTTTCGAGCGCCCGGCGCGGTCGGTGCGGGCCTGCGCACCTTGGCGTGGGGTCGGTGGCGCGCCGGGGCTCCTCCTCGGGGCTCGCGGTTCACCCCCACATCATTCGGCGCCGGGTCCGCCGCTCGTCCCCTGCGGGGGCACCCCGCCACACCCCCTCCGGTCGTGTGCGCGGCTGACGGCCGGACCGGTCAGGTAACGCAGATGGCGTCACCGCGAACCGCCCCCTGACTCCCTCCGTCCCGGCTACCGCCGGGGGCGGTGCCTTGTGAGCCCGCCTGACCCGGTGGCTTCGGTGAGATACGTGCCGCGGCCGCGGATCGCCCCCCACCCCCTCCGTCCCCGGCTACCACTCGGCGGTGCCCCATGGGTCCGCCAGACCCGGTGGACTTCAGTCAGGCACGTGCGGCGTCCCCGGACCGTCCCCCGGCTCCTTCCGTCCCCGGCTACCGCTGCTCCGTGGGGCGCTTGACCTGGTGGGCTTTCAGGCATGTATGGCGACCCGGACCGCCCCCTGACCCCCCACCGGCGATCAGGCGCGCTACGGCGGAGGGGGCGGGGCCGTAGGGGTGGGCGTTCTGGACATTTACGTGTATTTGTGTGCGGCACGGATGGCGCGGCACGTACCGCCCGCCATGCACGTAAATATGCGGTCCGGAATGCCCGGCCCCGGAGGTCCCGACCCCGGCCCACCCACACGGGCGCAGGCCCGCACCGATCGTCCGGGGCCATCGGGCGGGGAAACCCCCACGTCAACCACGACGCACCCGCATACGACCACGCACCCGCGGCCATACCCCCACCAACCGCCGAAGGTATACGGTGAGGCAGAATCGGAAGTGAACACACTCCGCGATGGAGAAAAAGCCCGTGCCGCCCACCCTCGCCTCGCTGCTGCGCAACCCCGCCCTGAAGCTGGCCGTGCTCGCCGGAGGCGACCACCTGGCGGAGGCCGCCGTCCGCTGGGTGCACACCAGTGAGCTGGACGATCCCGCACCGTACCTGGAGGGCGGCGAGCTGCTGCTCACGACGGGCCTCAAGCTGGACGTCGGCTCGCCCGGGGCACTCGGCCGGTACGTGGCACGTCTGGCCGGCGCCGGTGTGGTGGGCCTCGGGTTCGGTGTGGGGGTGAGCCACGACACCGTGCCGCGGGCCCTCGTGGACGCGGCGTGCGCGCACCGGCTGCCGCTGCTCGAAGTGCCGCACAGGACCCCGTTCATCGCGATCAGCAAGGTCGTCTCCGCCGAGATAGCCGCCGACCGGTACAGGGCGGTGACCGCCGGGTTCGAGGCGCAGCGGGAGCTGACCCGGGCGGCGCTGGCCCCCGACGGGACGGCGGCGCTGCTGTCCCGGCTGGCGGCGCATCTCAAGGGCTGGGCGGCGCTGTACGACGCGTCGGGCGCCGTACTGACCGCGGCGCCGGCGTGGGCGGGGCGGCGGGCGGCGCGGCTCGCCGGGGAGGTGGAGCGGCTGCGCGGCAGGCCCGCCCCGGCCAGCGCGGCGGTGGCCGGACCGGCCGGCGCGGAGGACCGCGTCGAACTGCAGTCGCTGGGCACCGGCCGGCGCCCCTGCGGGTTCCTCGCGGTCGGTACGGAGGAACGGCTGGACACCTCGGCCCGGTACCTCGTGCACGCCGCCGTCGCCCTGCTGACGCTGTCCCTGGAGCAGTCCCGCGCGCTGCAGGACCCCGAGCAGCGCCTGGGCGCCGCGCTGCTGCGGATGCTGCTGGCCGGGGAGCCCGAACACGCACGCGCCGTGGCGGGCGGGCTGTACGGCGGGCTGTTCGACGCACCGGTGCGGGTGCTCGTCGCGGAGGCGGCTGACGCGGGCGACGCCGTGGGGCAGTTGACCGAGCGGGTGGAGACGGCCGGGATGCGGGCGGGAGAGCCCGTGCTGGCGGTCCGGGACGAAGGCCGGCTGACCGTGCTCGCGGCCGCGGACGGCGAGGTGACGGCGGCCTGCGTGGCGGCGGCCGACGGGAGCGACGACCTGGTGGCCGGGCTGTCCGCCGCGGTGGGCGCCGAGGGCGTCCCGGGCGCGCACGAGCAGGCCGAGCGGGCGCTGGCGGTGGCCCGCCGGCGCGGCCGCAGTCTGGTCGAGCACGACGAGGTCGGCGCCGGCTCGATGCTGCCGCTGCTGGCGGACGACGCCGTACGGGCCTTCTCCGACGGGCTGTTGCGGCCGCTGCGCGAGCACGACGCCACCGCCCGCGGTGATCTGGTCGCGTCTCTGCGGGCCTGGCTGTCCCGGCACGGGCAGTGGGACGCCGCCGCGGCGGACCTGGGGGTCCACCGGCACACCCTGCGCTACCGGATGCGGCGCGTGGAGGAGATCCTGGGGCGCTCGCTGGACGACCCGGACGTCCGCATGGAGCTGTGGCTGGCCCTCAAGTCCTGCGGTTGAGCGGGGTATGCCAAAACGTCGTGTCGAAGCGGCCGCATAGGACGCGACGGACAAGCCCGACCGGGTGACGTCCGCCCTACCGTGGTCCGCATGAGCACCCCCACCGCTTTCTGGCTCGCCGGCCGCCCCGACACCGGCGAGGACACCTTCGAAGTCGTGAACCCGTACGACGGCAGCGTCGTGGCCAGTGTCGGCGTGCCGACCCCCGCCCAGGTGGAGGAGGCGGTCGCCGCGGCGAAGGCCGTCGAGGCGCGGTTCGCCGCGACCCCCGCCCATGTGCGGGCCGCGGCCCTCGACCACGTCTCGAAGCGGCTGGCCGAGCGCACCGAGGAGATCGCCCGGCTGATCACGGCGGAGAACGGCAAGCCGGTCAAGTGGTCGCGCGGCGAGGTCGGCCGTGCGGTGTCGGTCTTCCGCTGGGCGGCGGAGGAGGCGCGCCGATTCAACAGCGGGCAGGCCCAGCGTCTGGACACCGACGCGGGTGGTACCGGCCGCCTGGCGCTGACCCGGCGCTTCCCGCGTGGCAGCGTGCTCGGCATCGCGCCGTTCAACTTCCCGCTGAACCTGGTGGCCCACAAGGTGGCCCCGGCGATCGCGGTGGGCACGCCGATCATCCTCAAGCCCGCACCGGCGACCCCGCTGTCCGCGCTCGTCCTCGGCGAGATCCTGGCCGAGACCGACCTGCCGGCCGGTTCGTGGAGCGTGCTGACCGTCCCGAACGAGCGCATGCCCGCCCTGGTGGCGGACGAACGGCTGCCGGTCATCTCCTTCACCGGCTCCGACCGGGTCGGGTACCAGATCATGGACTCGGTGCCGCGCAAGCACGTCACCCTGGAGCTGGGCGGCAACGCCGCCGCCGTCGTCCTGGCCGACTGGTCCTCCGAGGAGGGCCTGGAGTGGGCGGCGAGCCGTATCGCGACCTTCGCCAACTACCAGGGCGGTCAGTCCTGCATCTCGGTGCAGCGGGTCGTCGCCGACGCCTCCGTGTACGACCGGCTGGTGGAGAAGGTCGTCCCCAAGGTCAGGGCCCAGGTCACCGGCGACCCCTCGCACGACGCGACCGACGTCGGCCCGCTCGTCGACGAGAACGCCGCCGCGCGCGTCGAGTCCTGGGTCGAGGACGCCGTGGCCAAGGGGGCCAAGCTGCTGACCGGCGGCGGGCGCGAGGGCACCGTCTACGAGCCGACCGTGCTCGCCGACCTCCCCGCGGACGCGATCATCGCCACCGAGGAGGTCTTCGGCCCGGTCCTGTCCCTGCACAAGGTGGACGGCACCGACGAGGCCTTCGCACTCGTCAACGACTCCCGGTTCGGCCTGCAGTGCGGGGTGTTCACCCATGACCTGCAGACCGCCTTCCGCGCCCACCGCGAGCTGGAGGTCGGCGGCGTCGTCATCGGCGACGCGCCCTCCTATCGCGCGGACCAGATGCCGTACGGCGGGGTCAAGGACTCCGGCGTGGGCCGCGAGGGCGTCGCGTACGCCATGGAGGACTACACCTACGAGCGGGTGCTGGTCCTGACCGGGCTGGCCCTGTAGTCCCCCGGGAAAGCCACCCCTCCCGGCGGCCGGGGCGCATGTGCGGTGCGCCCCGGCCGCGTTGTGCGCCTTGTCGGCATGAGCACGTAAGGTGTCCCGATCGCAGGAGCGCCCAGCGGGCGCAGGGGAGGGGAAACGCAAGGTGGCAACGTACACGGTGGTCTGCGCGGCGGAGGCCGCGGCGACCGCGGAAGCCGTCGCCGGAGGACCGGTCGGAGGCTGGGTCGTCGGGGGCGAGGGCGGCACCCAGGTGCTGTTCGACGCGCCGGTGACCGAGGGCGAGGGCATCGGCATCGCCGACCTGGTGCCCGCCGGGCGTGAACTGGCACGGCGCCTGGACGCACCGGCCCTGGTGCTGGTGGCGACACCGCAGGTCGCGTACGCGGTGTTCGTGCGCCCGGACAGCGACGGCAGCCAGCGCATGGGATGGGCGGCCGGCTGGGAGCCGCCGACCGACCCGCAGGAATACGCGGAGCACCGAGCCCAGTGGGACGCCCAGGCCGCCACCTGCGCGCAGTGGTTCGGGCGCCCCGAGGCGGCCGCCGCCCTGGCGGAGGTCCGCAACGACCCGCGCCCCGGCGAGGGCGTACCGGAATCGGAGGAGCTGCTGCGCCAGGTGTGCGCGGCACTCGGGGTACCGGCCACGACGGTCGGCGCCTCCTCGCTCACCTCCCCGGACGGCGTCGCCGACGCGGGCGTCCCGGACGGCGCGGTACGCGTCGAGGCCGCGCCGCCGGAAGACGCCGAGCCGGCCGCGGCCGGCAGCTCCACGGCGCGCGCCGTGCGCGCCCTGATGCTGCTCGCGGGCTTCTACCTGCTGGGGGTGGTGCTGCTCGCGGTGCTGGCGGGAATCGACGTCTTCGTCGCCTCGTGGGGCTCCGGCGCGTTCACCAGCAAGGTGGTCATCGTCAGCGCCGTCCTCGCCATCCCCATCGTCCGCGGCATGTTCATGCTGCGGCGTCCCGAGGACTCCGGCCCCCCGGGTGTCCCCGTCGCCGAGCAGCAGCAGCCCGAGCTGTGGGCGGCCGTCCGCGACCTCGCCGCCCGCTACGGCACCCGCTCGCCGGACGAGATCGTCCTCGTCGGCGAGGTCAACGCCGCCGTCTCCGAGGAGTCCCGCCTCCTCGGCCTGGTCGGCGGCCGCCGCCGCATGTACATCGGCGTGCCCCTGCTCGCCGGCCTGAGCGAGCGCCAGCTGCACGCCGTCCTCACCCATGAGCTCGGCCACTACGGCAACAGCGACACCCGGCTGGCCGCCATCACCCTGCGGGGCCAGCAACGCGTCCTGCGGACCATCGCGCACTTCGAGGAGCGCGCCGCCCGCGCCCGGGGCAAGGAGCAGGCCCGGCAGGAGGAGCGCGCCGCGAAGGCGCTGGCCAAGGGCCGCGAGGCCAAGGAGGTCGACACCTCCGGTGCCGGCATCACGTACCGGGCCATGGCGGCGATCTACACGGCCTACGCCAAGTTCTACCTCCGCGCCTCGCACAGCGTCGGCCGCGCCCAGGAGCTCGCCGCCGACCAGGCCGCCGTGCGGCTCGCGGGGCGGGACGCCACCGCTTCCGCACTGCGCGAGATCCCGGTGCTGGACACCGCCTTCGACCACTACATGCGGCAGTACGCCGCCTTCGGCGCACCGGCCCGGCTGCTGCCGCCCGCGGGTGAGGTCTACGGCGGCCTCAGCCGCTTCCTGGCCGACCCCGTCCGCCGCGCCGAGCTGGACCGGCTGCGGGCCCGGCTGCCGCGCGAGCAGCGCTCCCCGTACGACTCGCACCCCCCGATCGCCGAGCGCGTCCTCCTCGTCGAGGCGGCGCCCGCCGAAGGGCCGGACGCGGCGCCCGCCGGGCCGGACCGCCCGGCCTGGGAACTGCTGCGCGACCGGGACCAGGTGCTGATCGCCCTGGAAGGGGCCACCCTCAGCCCCGAGAGCCAGTCGTTCACCCGAGTGGAGTGGAGCGCGCTCGCGGATCCGGCGGTGCGTTCGGTGCTCGCGGAGAACGCCGCGCCGCTGCGCGCCGCGCTATCCGCGGCGGGCACCGAGCCGACCATGGCGGCCCTGCTCGACGCCGCCGACGAGGGCCGCCTCCCGGCCGTGGCGCAGGAGCTGCCCGAGGGCGCGCTGCCTGCCGGTGTCGCCGCACTCGCCGGCCTCACGCTCGCCGAATCCGGCGCGGCGCGCTGGGAACTGACATGGGATCAGGGAGTTCGGCTGGCGCTCGCCGACGGCACCGACGAGGCGGAGTTCGGCTCCGCGGTCGCCGCGCTGTCCGGCCCCGTCACCGAAGCGGGCTCCGCCCCGGACACCGCGCCGCTTCGCAAGCTGCTGGCGTCCGCCTGAGACGCCGTCGGAGGGTCACCGGCCCCGCGCGCCTCGTGCGCGAGGGCTGGTGACCATGCCGGAACCGGGGTACCAACGAACAAGCAGCTCCGGTCGGTACCCGACGCGAGGTGACGTCCCCATGTCCGCAGCATCCGCCCGCCCCACCGTTTCCGAACGCGAAGCGCGCCAGGTCGCAGAGGCCGCCCGCGAACAGGAATGGCGCAAGCCGAGCTTCGCCAAGGAACTGTTCCTGGGCCGCTTCCGGCTCGACCTGATCCACCCCCACCCCACACCGACGACCGAGCAGGTCCAGCGCGGCGAGGAGTTCCTGGCCAAGTTGCGCGACTTCGTCGAGACGAAGGTGGACGGTGCCCTGATCGAGCGTGAGGCGAGGATCCCCGACGAGGTCGTCACCGGGCTGAAGGAGCTCGGCGCCCTCGGCATGAAGATCGACCCCAAGTACGGCGGTCTCGGCCTCACACAGGTGTACTACAACAAGGCGCTGGCCCTCGTCGGGTCCGCGAGCCCCGCCATCGGCGTGCTCCTGTCCGCGCACCAGTCGATCGGCGTGCCCCAGCCGCTGAAGATGTTCGGCACCCCGGAGCAGAAGGAGCGGTTCCTGCCGCGCTGCGCCCGCACCGACATCTCGGCGTTCCTGCTCACCGAGCCCGACGTGGGGTCCGACCCGGCGCGCCTGGCGACCACGGCCGTGCCCGACGGGGACTCCTACGTCCTGGACGGCGTGAAGCTCTGGACCACCAACGGCGTCGTCGCCGACCTGCTGGTCGTCATGGCGCGGGTGCCCAGGAGCGAGGGCCACAAGGGCGGCATCACCGCCTTCGTCGTCGAGGCCGGGTCGGAGGGCATCACCGTCGAGAACCGCAATTCCTTCATGGGGCTGCGCGGCATCGAGAACGGCGTGACCCGTTTCCACCAGGTGCGGGTCCCCGCGGAGAACCGGGTCGGCCCGGAGGGCGCAGGGCTGAAGATCGCGCTGACCACCCTCAACACCGGCCGCCTGTCGCTGCCCGCGTCCTGCGTGGCGGCCGGCAAGTGGTCGCTGAAGATCGCCCGCGAGTGGTCGGCCGCCCGCGAGCAGTGGGGCAGGCCGGTCGCCCGCCACGAGGCCGTCGGCGCGAAGATCTCGTTCATCGCGGCGACCACCTTCGCCCTCGAGGCCGTCATGGAGCTGTCCAGCCAGATGGCCGACGAGAACCGCAACGACATCCGCATCGAGGGGGCGCTGGCCAAGCTCTTCGCGTCCGAGATGGGCTGGACCATGGCCGACGAGCTGGTCCAGATCCGCGGCGGCCGCGGCTTCGAGACCGCGCAGTCCCTGGCCGCCCGCGGCGAACGGGGCGTCCCGGCCGAGCAGTTGCTGCGCGACCTGCGGATCAACCGGATCTTCGAGGGCTCCACGGAGATCATGCACCTGCTGATCGCCCGGGAGGCCGTCGACGCCCACCTGTCGGTCGCCGGCGACCTCATCGACCCCGACAAGGCGCTCGGCGAGAAGGCCAGGGCCGGGGTGAAGGCCGGCGGCTTCTACGCCCGCTGGCTGCCCAAGCTGGTCGCCGGCCCGGGCCAGCTACCCGGCGCGTACGCAGCCTTCCACCCGGCGGGCCACCCCGACCTCGCCGCCCACCTGCGCTACGTCGAGCGGGGCGCCCGCAAGCTCGCCCGCTCCACCTTCTACGCCATGTCGCGCTGGCAGGGGCGGATGGAGACCAAGCAGGGCTTCCTGGGACGCGTCGTCGACATCGGCGCGGAACTGTTCGCCATGAGCGCGGCCTGCGTGCGCGCCGAGATGCTGCGCACCCGCGGTGAGCACGGACGCGAGGCCTACCAGCTCGCCGACGCCTTCTGCCGCCAGTCGCGGATCCGCGTCGAGGAGCTGTTCGGCCGTTTGTGGACCAACACCGACGCCATCGACCGCAAGGTCGTCGACGGGGTCCTGGGCGGCGCCTACACCTGGCTCGAGTCCGGCATCGTCGACCCCTCCGGCGACGGTCCGTGGATCGCCGACACCACGCCGGGCGCCTCCGGCAAGGAGAACGTCCACCGGCCGATCCGCTGAGCGGACCGGGGCCGCGTCCCCGCGCACAGGGCACCGCCTTCGCGGAGGCGGTGCCCCCGCCGGGCCGGTGACCGGACACAATGGGGGGATGACGGACTCTCTCGCCGACCCCCACCTGCGGCTGCCCGGACCGGACGCGGCCGGCGGCGCTCACGACGGCCCCCGCGACATCGTCGTCCTGGGTTCGACCGGATCGATCGGCACCCAGGCCATCGACGTCGTCCTGCGCAACCCCGACCGCTTCCGGGTGGTGGCCCTGTCCGCCGCCGGCGGCCGGGTCGGGCTCCTCGCCGACCAGGCGCGGCGGCTCGGCGTCGCGGCGGTCGCCGTCGCGGACGAGAACGCCGAAGCCCCGCTGCGGCAGGCCCTGGCCGAGCGCTACGGCAGCGCACCCCTCCCGGAGATCCTGGTCGGCCCGGACGCCGCGACCGAGCTGGCCGGTCGTCCCTGCCACTCGGTCCTCAACGGCATCACCGGCTCGATCGGGCTGCGCCCGACCCTGGCCGCCCTGGAGGCGGGACGCATCCTGATCCTCGCCAACAAGGAGTCGCTGATCGTCGGCGGCCCCCTGGTCAAGGCCGTGGCGAAGCCCGGCCAGATCGTCCCCGTCGACTCCGAGCACTCCGCGCTCTTCCAGGCCCTGACGGGTGGCTCCCGCACCGAGGTCCGCAAGCTCGTCGTGACCGCCTCCGGCGGCCCCTTCCGTGGCCGCGGCAAGGAGGAGCTGGCCGGGGTCACCCCCGAGCAGGCGCTGGCCCACCCCACCTGGGACATGGGCCCGGTGGTCACCATCAACTCGGCCACCCTGGTGAACAAGGGCCTGGAGGTCATCGAGGCCCACCTGCTCTTCGACATCCCCTTCGACCGCATCGAGGTCGTCGTCCACCCGCAGTCGTACATCCACTCGATGGTGGAATTCACCGACGGCTCCACGCTGGCCCAGGTCAGCCCGCCCGACATGCGGATGCCGATCTCGCTGGGGCTCGGCTGGCCCCAGCGGGTGCCGGACGCCGCACCCGGGTGCGACTGGACCAAAGCGGCCACGTGGACCTTCTTCCCGCTGGACGACGAGGCCTTCCCGGCGGTGGCGCTCGCCCGCCACGTCGGTAGCCTCGGGGGTACCGCCCCCGCGGTGTTCAACGCGGCCAACGAGGAGTGCGTGGCCGCGTTCCTCGCGGGCACGCTGCCCTTCACGGGCATCGTGGACACCGTCGCACGGGTGGTGGAGGAGCACGGAACCCCCACGGCGGGAACTTCCCTCACGGTGGAGGACGTCCTCGAGGCGGAGAGCTGGGCGCGGGCCCGCGCCCGGGAACTGGCTGCGGAACAGGCGACGACGGAGGCAGCACACGTATGACAGGACTCATGTGGGGTCTGGGGGTCGCCGTCTTCGTGGTCGGCCTGCTGTTCTCCATCGCCTGGCACGAACTCGGCCACCTTTCCACGGCCAAACTCTTCAAGATCCGCGTACCGCAGTACATGGTGGGCTTCGGGCCGACCATCTGGTCCCGCCACAAGGGTGAGACCGAGTACGGCGTCAAGGCGATCCCGCTCGGCGGCTACATCCGCATGATCGGGATGTTCCCGCCCGGCGACGACGGCCGGATCGCGGCCCGTTCCACCTCGCCCTTCCGGGGAATGATCGAGGACGCCCGCTCGGCCGCGTACGAGGAACTGCAGCCGGGCGACGAGACCCGGATGTTCTACACGCGCAAGCCGTGGAAGCGCGTGATCGTCATGTTCGCCGGCCCGTTCATGAACCTGATCCTGGCCTTCGGGCTCTTCCTGGCGCTCTTCATGGGCTTCGGCATCCCCACCCAGACGACGACGGTCGGCTCGGTCTCGGACTGCGTCATCCCCGCTTCCGACACCCAGGCGCTCAAGGCCAAGGACCCCTGCGCCCACGGCGCGTACCCGGCCGCCCCCGCCAAGGCGGCCGGTCTGCGGCAGCGCGACCGGATCGTGGCCTTCAACGGGGTCCCGGTCGACGACAGCCAGTGGACGGTGCTGCAGGAGGAGATCCGCAAGACCAAGGGCCCCGCCACCATCACCGTCGTGCGCGACGGCAGGACCCTCGACCTGCACGCGAACCTGATCGCCAACAAGGTCGTCAAGACCGACGGGCACGGCGGCATCGTCAGGGACCAGTACGTCCAGGCCGGGTTCCTCGGCTTCACGCCCGCCGACGGTGTGGTGAGGCTGGACTTCGGACAGTCGATCGACCACATGGCCACTACGGCGGAAGACGGTGTGCGTTCCTTCGCGGCGCTCCCCGGCAAGATCCCCGGCCTGTGGAACGCGGTCTTCAGCGGCGCCGAGCGCCAGCCCGACTCCCCGGTCGGCATGATCGGCGCGGCGCGTCTGGGCGGCGACATCTTCTCCCTGCCGCTGCCGGCCACGCAGAAGATCGCCACGATGGTGAGCGTGCTCGCCATGGTCAACATGGCCCTTTTCCTGTTCAACATGCTGCCGCTGCTCCCGCTCGACGGCGGGCACATCGCGGGCGCCCTGTGGGAGTCCGTCCGCCGGAACGTCGCCAAGGTCTTCCGCCGGGCCGACCCCGGCCCCTTCGACGTGGCGAAGCTGATGCCCGTCGCCTATGTCGTCGCAGGGATCTTCGTCTGCTTCACGGCGCTGGTCATGGCCGCGGACCTCATCAATCCCGTGCGTTTGACCTAGGCACGATGTCGGAGGCGTGGGCGCGGTGACGTAGTCTCGTGGCCGGAGCCCGCCCACGCCGCCGGGACCTCGATCCGCTTACCTTGGGGATGCCACGCACATGACCGCGATTTCGCTCGGGATGCCGTCCGTTCCGATCAAGCTCGCCGACCGCCGCAAGAGCCGCCAGATCCAGGTCGGGTCGGTGGCGGTGGGTGGCGACGCCCCGGTCTCCGTCCAGTCGATGACGACGACCGTCACGGCCGATATCGGTGCGACGTTGCAGCAGATCGCCGAGTTGACGGCGTCCGGGTGTCAGATCGTGCGGGTCGCGTGCCCGTCGCAGGACGACGCGGACGCGCTGGCGACGATCGCGCGGAAGTCGCAGATCCCGGTGATCGCGGACATCCACTTCCAGCCGAAGTACGTGTTCGCGGCGATCGACGCGGGGTGTGCGGCGGTGCGGGTGAACCCGGGCAACATCCGGCAGTTCGACGACAAGGTGAGGGAGATCGCCAAGGCGGCCTCGGACGCCGGGGTGCCGATCCGGATCGGTGTGAACGCGGGGTCGCTGGACAAGCGGTTGCTGGAGAAGTACGGCAAGGCCACGCCCGAGGCGCTGGTGGAGTCGGCGCTGTGGGAGTGCTCGCTGTTCGAGGAGCACGGGTTCCGGGACATCAAGATCTCGGTGAAGCACAACGACCCGGTGGTCATGGTCAACGCGTACCGGTTGCTGGCGGCGCGGTGCGACTATCCGCTGCACCTGGGGGTGACGGAGGCGGGTCCGGCGTTCCAGGGGACGATCAAGTCGGCGGTGGCGTTC
>JARAXD010000019.1:0-138664 GCA_033793685.1 Streptomyces sp. ME19-03-3
TCAGCCGGTGGCCGTTTGTCTATGCGGGCACCAACCCGGACGCCGGAGTAAACCCCCGCATCAGGTCCAACCCGTTACACCACTTCCAAGGACGCAACCCCCGGCGCTCGTGGGAGGCGGCCGAACGATCGGTCACCTCACCAGCGCACAGACGGCCAGGTAGGCCAGGCGCCGCAGGCGACGGATCCGGCGGGGCACGGCGGGGCCGCTCATCGCGGCTCGTGGCCCGTCGAGCCGCCGTTGTCGCGGCGGTCCAGGGCACGCTGAAGGGCTTCGGCGGCGTTCTTGCGGGCGGTCTCGTCCATGGTGAACAGCTCCCTGAAGAAGAGGAGGGTCGTATCGCCATAGAACGGGGCGGGGAAGCGGCGCTGCAGGGGGTGACCTGCCAGAAGTGCGCGGCTCACGTCCGCCGGTCGCTGGTGGAGCGAGACGTTCGGCTGCTACAAAACTAGGGCAGCTCCGCCGATCTGTCTCCACAATTACTCGGACTTCCTACTATCTGAGACGGCGAAGGCCCGGCACCCCACGGAATCGGGGGTACCGGGCCCTGCCCCTTGCGGGCTCGTCCGGGTGACGCGGAGGTCAGCCCATGTGCGGGTAGCGGTAGTCGGTCGGAGGCACCAGGGCCTCCTTGATCGACCGGGTCGACGTCCAGCGCATGAGGTTCTGCGCGGCACCCGCCTTGTCGTTGGTCCCGGAGGCGCGGCCGCCGCCGAACGGCTGCTGGCCCACCACCGCGCCGGTGGACTTGTCGTTGATGTAGAAGTTGCCCGCGGCGAAGCGCAGCTTCGCCATGACGTGGGCGACGGCGGCGCGGTCACGGGCGACGACCGAGCCGGTCAGCGCGTACGCGGCGACCGATTCCATCTGGGCGAGCATCGCCTCGAAGGCGGCCTCGTCGGCGTCGTCGTAGACGTGGACGCCGAGGACCGGGCCGAAGTACTCCTCGCGGAAGATCTCGTTCTCCGGGTCGGAGGAGACGAGCACGGTCGGCCGGACGAAGTAGCCGACGCTGTCGTCGTAGGTGCCGCCGGCGACGACCTCGACGGTCGGGTCCGCCTTGGCCCGGTCGATGGCGGCCTTGTTCTTGGCGAAGGCGCGCTCGTCGATCACGGCGCCGATGAAGTTCGACAGGTCGGTGACATCGCCCATGGTGAGGCCGTCGACCTCGGCCGCGAACTCCTCCTTGAAGCCGTTCTCCCACAGCGAGCGCGGGATGTAGGCGCGGGAGGTGGCGGAGCACTTCTGGCCCTGGTACTCGAAGGCGCCGCGGGTCAGCGCGGTCTTCAGCACCGCCGGGTCGGCCGACGGGTGGGCGACGACGAAGTCCTTGCCGCCGGTCTCGCCGACGATCCGCGGGTAGGAGCGGTACTTCTCGATGTTGTTGCCGACCGTCCGCCACAGGTGCTGGAAGGTCCGGGTGGAGCCGGTGAAGTGGATGCCGGCCAGGTCCGGGTGCTCCAGGGCGACTTCGGAGACCGCGATGCCGTCGCCGGTGACCAGGTTGATGACGCCCTTGGGCAGCCCGGCCTCCTCCAGCAGTTCCATCAGGAGCACGGCGGCGTGCGTCTGGGTCGGGGACGGCTTCCACACCACGACGTTGCCCATGAGGGCCGGTGCGGTGGGCAGGTTGCCGGCGATCGCGGTGAAGTTGAAGGGCGTGATCGCGTAGACGAAGCCCTCGAGCGGGCGGTGGTCGAGGCGGTTCCAGACGCCGGGGGCGTTGGCGATCGGCTGCTCGGCGAGGATCTGCCGGGCGAAGTGCACGTTGAAGCGCCAGAAGTCGACCAGCTCGCAGGGGCTGTCGATCTCGGCCTGCTGCGCGGTCTTGGACTGGCCGAGCATCGTGGACGCGGCGATCGTCTCGCGCCACGGGCCGGCCAGCAGGTCGGCGGCGCGCAGGATGATGGCGGCGCGGTCGTCGAAGGACATGGCTCGCCAGGCCGGGGCGGCGGTCAGCGCGGCCTCGATGGCGTCGCGGGCGTCGTCCTGGGTGGCGTTGGCGTAGGTGCCCAGGCGGGCGCCGTGGTTGTGCGGCTGCACGACGTCGAAGCGCTCGCCGCCGCCCATCCGCTTCACGCCGCCGATGGTCATCGGCAGCTCGACCGGGTTCCCGGCCAGCTCCTTCAGCTTCGCCTCCAGCCGGGCCCGCTCCGGGCTCCCCGGGGCGTAGGAGTGCACCGGCTCGTTCACCGGGGCGGGGACCTGGGTCACAGCGTCCATGGAAGACATCTCCTTGTGTCCTTGTGGGGTCGTGGGCTCAGCGGGTGGGGAGGAAGGACCGCAGGAAGAAGGCCAGGTTCGCCGGCCGCTCCGCGAGGCGCCGCATGAAGTACCCGTACCAGTCTGCGCCGTAGGGCACGTAGATGCGCATGCGCTCGCCCTCGTCGGCCAGGCGCCGCTGTTCGGCGGTGCGGATGCCGTACAGCATCTGGAACTCGTACGAGCCCTGCTTGCGGCCGTGGCGGTGGGCGAGCTCCTGGCTGATGGAGATCAGCCGCGGGTCGTGGGAGCCGATCATCGGGTAGCCGTCGCCCGCCATCAGGATCTTCAGGCAGCGCACATAGGCGCGGTCGACCTCGGCCTTGTCCTGGTAGGCCACGTCGGCGGGCTCCTTGTAGGCGCCCTTGACCAGGCGCACGCGGGAACCGGCCACGGCCAGGCTGCGGGCGTCCTCCTCGGTGCGGAAGAGGTACGACTGCAGGACGGCGCCCGTACCGGGGTGGGCCAGGCGCAGGTCGGCGAGGATCGCGAGGGTGGAGTCGACCGTGGTGTGGTCCTCCATGTCCAGCGTGACGGTGGTGCCGATCTCGCTTGCCAGTTCGGCGACGGGCCGGACGTTCTCCAGGGCGATGTCGTGGCCGCCGGCCGGCAGGGCCTGCCCGAAGGCCGACAACTTGACGGAGACCTCGGCGCGGGTGCCCAGCCCCTCGGCCTTGAGAGCCTCCAGCAGCCGCAGGTAGGCGTCGCGGGTCGCGAGGGCGGTCGCCTTGTCCGTGACGTCCTCACCCAGGTGGTCGAGCGTGACCTCCAGGCCGGAGGCGGTCAGCGACCGCACGCTGTCCATGGCCGGCACCAGTTCGTCACCCGCGATGAAGCGGTTCACCACGGGGCGGGTGATCGGCGCGCCCGCGACGACGCGGCGCATACGGTCGCTGCGCGAGGCGGCGAGCAGCACGGGACCCAGCACGGTCTCCTCCTGGAGGAAGGGCTGCCGAGGGGCAGGCAGCATCGCCGTGAAATCTAGGAGTCACCTACCCCGCCCGCCATCGACAGCTGTCACGCATCCGATCGGGATCCCTCATACAGATGTATGAGGGAGAATGGCGGCGTGCGCGGTGACTACCAGGAGCTGGTCGACGAGGTGTCCGCGCTGCTCGGCGCCCCGGCGACCCTGGAGGACCGCGACTTCCGGCTGATCGCCTTCGGCGCGCACGACAGCGAGGACGACAGCGCCATGGACCCGGTGCGCACCCGGTCGATCCTCACCCGCCGCTCCACCGCCGAGGTCCGCTCCTGGTTCGAGCGCTTCGGCATCGCCCGCGCCACGGCGCCAGTCCGCATCCCCGCCCACCCCGACGCCGGCGTGTTCCGGCCCCGGCTGTGCCTGCCGGTGCGGCACGCCGGCGTCGTCCACGGATATGTCTGGCTCCTGGACACGGGCGGGCACACCGACGCCCAACTGGCGGCCGCCATGGCGGTGGCGGCTCGCATCGGCGCGCTGCTGGCCGTCGAGTCCCGCGCGGGCGCCGACGCCGGCCGGGCACTGGGCGATCTCCTCGGTTCCGTCCCCGGACCCGGCCGCACGGCCGCCCGTGAGGCGCTGCGCGCCGCTCTCGGCGCGGACGCGGACGAGGCCCACGCGGTGGTGTGCGTCCTGCCCTGGCCGGGCGGCATGGACGGCGACGCCCCCGGTCCGCGCAGCGTGCCGGGCGCCGCCGCGCTGTGCGTGGTGCCACCGCGCGAGAGCGGGGGCGGGACGCACCGGGTGCCACCGGTCGCGGCACTCGCCGCCCTGGTACGGCTGCGGTCGGCGACGATGCCGGGCCCCGCGCTCACCGCCGCGGCACGGCTGATGGACGGCAACGGCAAGGCGGCGGAGCCGGGCACACGGGCCGGGATCAGCGCCTCGCGCCAGGGACTCGCCGAGTTGCCCGAGGCATGGCACGAGGCCGTCTCCGCCGCCCGCGCCGCCCGGGCCCGGCCGACGCTCGGGCGTACGGCGCAGTGGGACGCCATCGGCCCCTACCGGATGCTCGCCGCGCTGCCCGCCGCAGCGGTGGATCCGGCGGTGCGCCCGCTGCTGGAGCCCTCGCACGCCGATCTCGCGCGGACCGCCGAGGTGTACCTCGACCGTGCGGGGCAGGCCGGGCGCGCCGCGGCGGAGCTGCGGATACACCGTCAGACGCTCTACTACCGGCTGTCGCGCGTCGAGCGGCTGACCGGCCTGGACCTGGACGACGGGGAGGACCGGTTGCTGCTCCACATGGCCCTCAAGACGGCCGGGCTCGGGGACTGAAGCGACTGTTGCCGACCCGAGGGGGCACAAGTAACGTGACGCGGGCCCGGGCCGTGCCGTGGCATGGGCGCCGCCCGCCCTCACGTCGGGCGGCGCCCATGCCACGGCACGGCCTTGCGGACATCGGGATATCGCGGAAAGCGCACAAGGCGGACAGCGGAACTAGGGGAATCAGGAATCGGTGACTCAGTACACGCAGGCCCACGGACGCGAACGTCCGGCGCTGTGGAGGAAGCCGCCGGCCGTCCCCGGCGCACCCCGCGTCGACCGCAGACTCGTCCTCGCCGGACTGCTGCTGGCCGTGTCCCTGGCGGCCTTCATCACACTGTGCCTGTCGACGGCGGTGCCCATGGCCGACATGCAGGTCTACCGTGCCGAGGGCGCGGCCGTGGTCGACGGCACCGACCTGTACGGCTTCACCGTCACCGAGTGGAAGCTCCCGGCAACCTACCCGCCCTTCGCGGCGCTGCTGTTCGCGCCGACGACCTGGCTGCCCGTGCCGCTGCTGAAGGTGGTCTTCATGGGTGGCAACCTGGTGCTGTTGGGCCTGCTCGCGTACCTGTCCTGCCGGTCGACGGGATGGCCGCGCGCCCGCGGATCGCGCTGGGTGGTGGTGGTCCTGGCCATGGCCCTCGGGATCTGGCTGGAGCCGGTCTTCCAGACGATGCTCTACGGACAGATCAATCTGCTGCTGACGGTCCTCGTGCTGTGGGACGTGAGCCGGCCGGACGGCGCACGCGGCAAGGGCCTCGCGATCGGCGTGGCGGCCGGCATCAAGCTCACGCCCGCGATCTTCGCCGTCTACCTGCTGCTCACCGGCCGCCGCAAGGAGGCCGCGGTGGCTGCCGCGGGCTTCGCCGGCACCGCGCTGCTGGGCGCGCTCGCGCTGCCCGGCGCGACGGTCGACTACTGGACCCGCTGCGTCTTCGACACCAGCCGCATCGGCAAGGTCTGGATCGTCGACAACCAGTCGCTGCAGGGCCTCGTCGCCCGGGTACTGCACACCGCCCACCCCGGCGCGGTGTGGGCGGTCGCCGCACTTGTGGTGGCCTGCGCGGGCCTCACGGTGTCGGTGCGGATGGGCCGCCTGGGCCGGGAGGCCTGGGGAGTCGTGTGCTGTGCGGTCACGGCGCTGCTGGTCACGCCGATCAGTTGGTCGCACCACTGGGTGTGGTGCGTGCCGATGCTGATCCTGCTCGCCGCCGAGGCTCCTCGCTGGGCGCTGCGGGTGGCCGCGGTGGTCTTCCTGGCGCGCACGCTGTGGATCGTGCCGAAGGCCGGTGACCTGGATCTGCACCTGGCGTGGTGGCTGCAGCCCTTCGCCTCTCCCTACCCCGTGCTGGGCCTGGTCTTCCTGGCGGCGGTGGCCCTGCGCTTCCGGCCGGGCTCACCCGAGGTGGCGCAGTCGACGCCGAAGGGGCGGCCGACCCGGATCACCCGGGTCGGCCGCCCCCTGCGGAGCGAACCGGCCGTCAGTCCTCGAGATTGACGGCGCGGGCCGAGGTCGCGCCGATCTCCTCGGCGATCTCGGCCAGCACCGGCGCGGGGATGGCGGTGTCGACGGTCAGGGCGACCAGGGCCTCGCCGCCGGCCTGGTCACGGGCGACCTGCATGCCCGCGATATTGATGCCGGCGTCGCCCAGGATGCGGCCGATGGTGCCGACGACACCGGGGCGGTCGGTGTAGCGCAGGAAGCCCATGTGCTCGGCGAACACCAGGTCCACGTCGTCGTCGCCGACGGCGACGATCTTCTGGATGTGCTTGGGGCCCGCCAGCGTGCCGGAGACGGCCACCTCGGTGCCGTCCGAGAGGGTGCCGCGCACGGTGACCAGGTTGCGGTGGTCGGGCGACTCGCTGCTGGTGGTGAGGCGGACCTCGACACCGCGCTCCTGGGCGAACAGCGGAGCGTTGACATAGCTGACGGTCTCGTCGACGACGTCCTCGAAGACGCCCTTGAGGGCGGAGAGCTCCAGCACCTTCACGTCGTACTGGGTGATCTCGCCGCGCACCTCGACGTCGAGGCGGACCGCGACCTCCCCCGCGAGGGCGGTGAAGATCCGGCCGAGCTTCTCGGCGAGCGGCAGACCGGGACGGACGTCCTCGGCGATGACACCGCCCTGCACGTTGACCGCGTCCGGCACCAGTTCACCGGCGAGCGCGAGACGCACCGAACGGGCGACCGCGATGCCGGCCTTCTCCTGCGCCTCGTCGGTCGAGGCGCCCAGGTGCGGGGTGGCCACGACGTTGTCGAACTGGAAGAGCGGCGAGTCCGTGCACGGCTCGGTGGAGTACACGTCCAGACCGGCACCCCCCACCCGGCCCTCCTTGAGCGCGGCGAACAGCGCCTCCTCGTCCACGATCCCGCCGCGGGCGGCGTTGACGATCCGGACGTGCGGCTTGACCTTGCGCAGCGCCTCCTCACCGATGAGGCCCACCGTCTCCGGCGTCTTGGGGAGGTGCACCGTGATGAAGTCGGAGACCTGGAGCAGCTCGTCGAGGCTGAGGATCTTCACCCCCATCTGGGCGGCGCGAGCGGGCTGGATGTAGGGGTCGTACGCGACGACCTTCATCCCGAAGGCCGACATGCGCTGGGCCACCAGAGCTCCGATGCGGCCGAGGCCCACCACGCCGAGGGTCTTCTCGGCCAGTTCGACACCGGTGTACTTGTTGCGCTTCCACTCGCCCTGCTTGAGGGCCGCGTTCGCCGGGGCGATGTTGCGGGCGACGGAGATCAGCAGGCCACAGGCGAGCTCGGCGGCGGTGACGATGTTGGAGGTCGGGGCGTTGACGACCATCACGCCGGCCTTGGTGGCGGCGGAGACGTCCACGTTGTCCAGGCCGACGCCCGCCCGCGCCACGACCCTGAGCTTGGAGGCGGCCGCGATGGCCTGTGCGTCGACCTTGGTGGCGCTGCGGATCAGGATGGCGTCGGCGTCGGTGATCGCGCTCAGGAGTTCGGCTCGGTCGGCGCCGTTGCAGTGCCGGATCTCGAAATCCGGTCCGAGGGCGTCGACGGTGGCGGGCGACAGCTCTTCAGCGATGAGTACGACGGGGTTGCTCACGTGAATCCTCACTAGTCCCTGGTCAACGGCCGCGTCCCGACGGCCGAAGGCGGTGGAGGGGGATGGCATGCCGCGTGGAAGACGCACGACGCTGTGAGCCTGACGCGCTTGTTAATGGAGTCTATCGGCGGCGGGCCCCGCACCCTGCGCCAACGTGGAAGGATCACCCGCACGAGGGTGTACGGGGTGGCCAAAGCGCACGGTCCCGGGGACGCGACGCCCCCGGGACCGTGCGCGGTGCGGCGCGCGGGCGCCTACGCCTCCTCGTCCACCCAGCTCATGAGCTTGCGCAGCTTCTTGCCCGTGGTCTCCAGCAGGTGGTTCTCGTCGGCCTTCTTGTACTCGTTGTAGCGCGGCAGGCCGGCGTTGTACTCGGCGATCCAGTTGTTGGCGAAGGAGCCGTCCTGGATCTCCGCGAGGACCTTCTTCATCTCGGCCTTGGTGGCGTCGGTGATGATGCGGGGGCCGGTGACGTAGTCGCCCCACTCGGCGGTCTCGGAGATGGACCAGCGCATCTTCTCCAGGCCGCCCTCGTACATCAGGTCCACGATGAGCTTCAGCTCGTGCAGGCACTCGAAGTACGCGATCTCCGGCTGGTAGCCGGCCTCGGTCAGGGTCTCGAAACCGGCCTTGACCAGGGCCGCGGTACCGCCGCAGAGCACCGCCTGCTCACCGAACAGGTCGGTCTCGGTCTCCTCGGTGAAGGTCGTCTTGATGACGCCCGCACGCGTGCCACCGATGGCCTTCGCGTAGGACAGCGCCAGCGCGAAGCCGCCGCCGGTCGCGTCCTGCTCGACGGCAGCGATGCACGGGACGCCGCGGCCCTCCTCGTACTGGCGGCGCACCAGGTGGCCCGGGCCCTTGGGGGCGACCATGCACACGTCGACACCGGCCGGGGGCTTGATGAAGCCGTAGCGGATGTTCAGGCCGTGCCCGAAGAACAGCGCGTCGCCGTCCTTCAGGTTGTCCTTGATGGACTCCTCGTAGACCCGCGCCTGGATCGGGTCCGGGACCAGGATCATGATGACGTCGGCCTCGGCGGCGGCCACGGCGGGGGTGACCACGCGCAGGCCCTGCTCCTCGGCCTTCGCCTTGGACTTGGAGCCCTCGTGCAGGCCGACGCGCACGTCGACGCCCGAGTCGCGCAGCGACAGCGCGTGGGCGTGGCCCTGGCTCCCGTAGCCGATGACCGCGACCTTGCGGCCCTGGATGATGGACAGGTCGGCGTCGTCGTCGTAGAACAGCTCGGCCACTTCGGGTCTCTCCTTGGGATCTGGGGGTGCCCACACACTACGTCCGCGGGCCGGTGACAAGTCTGGCGTCTCGCTATGCGGTCCGGTCGAGGGCGCGCAGGGAGCGGTCGGTGATGGAGCGCGCGCCGCGGCCGATCGCGATCGTGCCGGACTGGACGAGTTCCTTGATGCCGAAGGGTTCCAGCATCTTCAGCATGGCCTCGAGCTTGTCGGCGCCGCCGGTGGCCTCGATGGTGACCGCCTCGGGCGCGACGTCCACGGTCTTGGCGCGGAACAGCTGGACGATCTCCACGATCTGGGACCGCGACTCGTTGTCGGCGCGCACCTTCACCAGGACCAGCTCGCGCTGGACGGCGGCGGACGGCTCCAGTTCGACGATCTTCAGGACGTTCACCAGCTTGTTGAGCTGCTTGGTGACCTGCTCCAGCGGGAGCTCCTCGATCACGTTCACCACGATGGTGATGCGGGAGATGTCGGGGTGCTCGGTGGTGCCGACGGCGAGGGAGTCGATGTTGAAGCCGCGGCGGGAGAACAGGGCGGTGATCCTGGCCAGGACACCGGGCTTGTTCTCCACCAGGACGGAGAGCGTGTGCTTGGACATGTCGCGTCGTTCCTCTGCTTCTCTCTCGGTCCTCAGTCGTCGGCGGCGTCGCCGAAGTCGGGACGGACGTCGCGGGCGGCCATGATCTCGTCGTTGGAGGTGCCGGCGGCGACCATCGGCCACACCATGGCGTCCTCGTGGACGATGAAGTCGACGACGACCGGGCGGTCGTTGATGGCGTTGGCCTTCTCGATGACCTCGTCCAGCTCGTCGGGGGACTCGCAGCGCAGGCCCACGCAGCCCATGGCCTCCGACAGCTTCACGAAGTCCGGGACGCGGGTGCCGGGCGGCGGGGTCTGGCTGACGCCCTGGTGGGAACCGCGGCCCGCGTTGGTCTCGCCGGCGTGCAGGACGGTGTTGGAGTAGCGCTCGTTGTAGAAGAGCGACTGCCACTGCCGGACCATGCCGAGAGCGCCGTTGTTGATGATGGCGACCTTGATCGGGATGTTGTTCAGCGCGCAGGTGACCAGTTCCTGGTTGGTCATCTGGAAGCAGCCGTCGCCGTCGATCGCCCACACGGTCGTGCCGGGCCGGCCGGCCTTGGCGCCCATGGCGGCGGGGACGGCGTAGCCCATCGTCCCGGCGCCGCCGGAGTTGAACCAGGTGTTGGGCCGCTCGAAGGAGATGAACTGCGAGGCCCACATCTGGTGCTGGCCGACGCCGGCCGCGAACAGCGTGCCCTCCGGAGCCAGCTCGCCGATCCGCTGGATGACCTGCTGCGGGGACAGGCTGCCGTCGGCGGGCAGGTCGTATCCGAGCGGGTAGGTGTCGCGCAGGCCGTTCAGCAGCTTCCACCAGTCGGCGAAGTCGCGGCGGCGACCCGCGTCGTGGTCCGCCTGGACGGCGACGATCAGGTCGGCGATGACCTCGCGGGCGTCACCGACGATCGGCACGTCGGCCACCCGGTTCTTGGAGATCTCGGCCGGGTCGATGTCGGCGTGCACGATCTTGGCGTGCGGGGCGAAGGAGTCGAGCCGGCCGGTGACGCGGTCGTCGAAGCGGGCGCCGAGGGCGACGATCAGGTCGGCCTTCTGCAGGGCGGCGACGGCGGAGACCGAACCGTGCATGCCGGGCATCCCGACGTGCTGGGGGTGGCTGTCGGGGAATGCGCCGAGCGCCATCAGCGTGGTGGTGACCGGGGCCCCGGTCAGCTCGGCCAGGATGCGCAGCTCGCCCGTGGCGCGGGCCTTGAGGACCCCGCCGCCCACGTACAGCACGGGGCGCTTGGCCTCGTTGACCAGCCGGGCGGCCTCGCGGATCTGCTTGGCGTGCGGTTTGGTGACCGGCCGGTAGCCGGGAAGGTCGGTGACGGGCGGCCAGGAGAACGTGGTCTGCGCCTGCAGGGCGTCCTTGGCGATGTCGACCAGGACCGGGCCGGGACGGCCCGTCGACGCGATGTGGAAGGCCTCGGCGATGGTGCGCGGGATCTCGTCGGCGTCGGTGACGAGGAAGTTGTGCTTGGTGATCGGCATGGTGATGCCGCAGATGTCCGCCTCCTGGAAGGCGTCCGTGCCGATCGCCTTGGACGCCACCTGACCGGTGATCGCGACGATGGGCACCGAGTCCATGTGGGCGTCGGCGATCGGGGTGACCAGATTGGTGGCGCCCGGGCCCGAGGTCGCCATGCACACGCCGACCTTGCCCGTGGCCTGCGCGTATCCGGTGGCGGCGTGGCCGGCCCCCTGTTCGTGGCGGACCAGGACGTGGCGGACCTTCGAGGAGTCCATGAGCGGGTCGTACGCAGGGAGGATCGCACCGCCGGGGATGCCGAACACGGTGTCGGCGCCGACCGCCTCGAGCGAGCGGATGAGGGACTGGGCGCCCGTGACGCGCTCGGCGGGGCTGGGCTGCGGCGCGGCGCCGCGGGCCCGCGGTTGCGGGTGGTGGGCCCCGGTGGCCTGCTCGGTCATCTGGTTCTCATCTCTCAGGAGGGTGAGGGTGAACAGGGCGTTATGTCTGAATCCCAGGCAACAAAAAACCCCTCGTGCCGGCAGGCAAGCGAGGGGAGCGCGTCGGTGCGTTCCACGAGGCGGTCGAGAACCCCGGGTCAGCCGACGCGCTTTCCAAGTACGAGAATTCGGGTGCGCATGGGACTGACCTTCCTCCTCGCGGGCGGGGAGTGTCAAGCGGGTGGGACGGCCGTCTCACCATTCGAGCGTAGCTCGTCCGCCTTCCGTGTGCCGCGCACGCCGATCCGGGCGCTGTCCACCGGGATCGGCCCGCCGGGCACCGGGTAGCCGCCGCTGGTCAGTGAGGAGCGCAGCCGGTGCTCGTCCAGCGGTCCCGAGAACGCCATGCCCTGACCGTGGGTGCAGTTCATCTCGCGCAGGGCCAGCACGTGCTCCGGGCGGTCCACGCCCTCGGCCACCGATCGGATGCCGAGGTCCTCTGCGATGCGCAGCAGCCCAGCGGTGATCTTCCGCAGCCGCGGGGACTCCACGACGCCCTCGGTGAGTCCCCGGTCCAGCTTGAGCACGTCGACGGGGAACCGCCGCAGTGCGTCCATGGGCGCGTAGCCGCTGCCGAAGCCCTCCAGGGCGATGCGCACCCCGAGCCGGCTCAGCCCGGTCAGCCGCCGCTCCAGTTCGCCCAGGGAGATCCGCGGGTCCTGGTCGGCGATCTGCAGGACGAGGGAGTCCGGCGGCAGCCCGTGCCGTTCGAGCAGGGCCTCGACGTCGCCGGTGGACAGCTCCCGGTGCATCAGGCGCCGGGTGGACAGCCGTACGGCGACCGGCACCGGGCAGCCTGCGGCGTGACGCAGCGCGGCCTGGCCGACCGCCTGCTCCAGCAGCCAGCCGGCCAGTTGCGCGGTGCGGTCGGTGTCCTCGGTGACCCTCAGGAACTCGGCGGGGGTGAAGAGGATGCCCTGGGCGGAGCGCCAGCGGGCCTGCGCCTCGACTGCCGTCACCTCACCGGTGCCGAGGTCGACCACGGGCTGGTGGAGCAAGGCGAACTCGCCGTCCCGCAGGGCCGTGCGCAGACGTCCCGCGAGCTCGGCGCGGCGCACCACCTCGGCCTGCATGGCGGGCGCGTACATCTCGACCCGGCCCTTGCCGGCCTGTTTGGCCCGGTACATCGCCAGGTCGGCGTTGCGCAGCAGATCACCGGGGCCGACCCCCGGGTCGGCGAAGGCCACGCCGATGCTGGCGGCCACCCGGACCTCGGTGCCGTCCACCGGGTAGGGCTCGGAAAGGGCGGCGCGCAGCCGGTCCGCGACCTCGTGGATCTGGTACTCGCGCAGGTGGCGGTCGGCGCTGGTGCCGCGGATGAGGGCGGCGAACTCGTCACCGCCAAGGCGTGCGGCGGTGTCACCGGCGCGCACCGAGTCCCGCAGACGCCGCGCCGCCTGGACGAGGAGCTCGTCGCCGGCCTGGTGGCCGACGGTGTCGTTGACCGCCTTGAAGCCGTCCAGGTCGATGAAGAGCACCGCCGTGGTGCCGGTGTCCCCGTCGCCGGCCCGCCGCCCGCTGATCGCCTGGCGGATCCGTTCGGTGAACAGGGCCCGGTTGGGCAGGCCGGTGAGCGGGTCGTGCTCGGCGTTGTGCTGCAGCTGGGCCTGGAGCCGGACCCGGTCGGTGACGTCACGGCTGTTGAAGATCAGACCGCCCTGGTGGCGGTTGACGCTCGACTCGACGTTGAGCCAGCTGCCGTCCCCGTGCCGTATGCGGCACTCGATACGGGTGGCGGGTTCGTCGGCCGCGTGGGCCGCCAGGAAGCGGCGTACCTCGTGCACCACCCGGCCCAGGTCCTCGGGATGGATGTGGGTGGCGAACTCGGTGCCGACCCACTCCTCCGGGGCGCAGCCGTACACCCCCTTGGCGGCGGGGCTGACGTAGCGCAGTACGCCCGTCGGCGAGGCGATCATGATGACGTCGCTGGAACCCTGCACGAGCGACCGGAAGTGGTTCTCCTTCTGGGCCAGCTCCTGGGTGAGGGCCATGTTGTCCAGCAGCATGATGCCCTGCCGCACGACGAGGGCGAGGACGACGGTGCAGCCGGTCAGGAGCACCACCCGGTCGCTCTTGCGACCGTCGATGACGTTGTAGAGGATGCCGAGCACGCAGACAGCGGCGGCCAGGTACGGGGTCAGTGCCGCCAGCGAGCCGCTCACCCGCCGGCCCTGGTCCTCCGGCCGTTCCGCGGTTCCCCGCTCGGCCGCGCCGTGCTCGGCCCCGCCCCGCTCGCCGACCCAGGGGGCGTAGGCGAGCAGCATGCTGCCGGCGAACCATCCGGCGTCCAGGATCTGTCCGGAGGTGTAGTGCTCGCGCAGCAGGGGCGAGGTGAACAGCGCGTCGCACAGAACGGTCAGGGCGAGCGAGGCGATGGCGGTGTTCACCGCCGCCCGGTTGGTCGAGGACCGCCGGAAGTGCAGCGCCAGCACCATGCTCACCAGCATGATGTCGAGCAGCGGGTAGGCCAGGGACAGGGCGATGCGCGCGGTGCCGTGCCCCTCCCACAGGGCCGTATGGGCCAGGGCGAGGGTCCAGGAGAGGGTCAGCAGGGAACCGCCGATGAGCCAGGCGTCCAGTCCGAGGCAGACCCAGCCCGCCCGGGTGACCGGCCGCTTGGCCAGCACCAGCAGCCCGATGATTGCGGGAGGAGCGAAGAGCAGGAAGCAGAAGTCGGCGACCGAGGTGCGCGGGACGGGGTCGCGCAGGACGACTTCGTACCAGCCCCAGATGCCGTTGCCGAGCGCCACCATGGCGGAGGAGACGGCGAACAGCGCCCACGCGGGGCGGTGGGGGTCGGTGGTCGCCCTGCGGACGTAGACGAGGCAGGAGACGGCCGCGGCCAGCGCGGCGGCGGAGAGTCCGAAGTCGCCCATGACCCGGGCCAGCCCGGTGGAGCCCCACCCGAAGGCCGACCCGACGGCATAGCCGCCGCAGAGCACGGCGAGCAGCATCTGGGGCAGCAGTCCGGTCCGGTTGCCCGGCGCGGAGGCCTGCGAGAGGACCGCACCGGGCGCGCTCACGGTGTCGTCCCGTGGAACCGTGACCGTCCCCGGCACGGTGTGCCGTGGTCCAGCGTCGGATGCTCTCTCCATTGGCCGCGCATCGCCCGTCGTCCCCCCATCAAGTCCTGAGTCGTTCCACGCCCGTTCGCGGCTCGCCGAACCACGCCGGTCGTGTTCCCCCAGTCCGCGACGATACACCAGTTCAGTCACTCAGGGATTTAGTTCCTCTACACAGCGTGACCACGCGTAGCGTCCTGCCCCATGCGTGGGCACCCGGTGCCAGGGCCGGGTGGGCAGGTGGCCGGGTGGGCAGGTGGCCGGGTGGGCAGGTGGCCGGGTGGGCAGGTGGTCGGGTGGCCGACCCGTGGTCACGTGCTCACGTGCTCACGTGGTCAGGACGAGGTTCGTGAGCTCCCGGCCGTCCGCGAAGCGCCGCAGTTGCTCGCGGAGCAGCCGCTTGGCCCTGGGGAGGAAGGCCGAAGTGCTGCCGCCGACGTGCGGGCTGATCAGGATGCCCGGGGCGTGCCACAGCGGGTGCCCCGGCGGCAGTGGCTCGGGATCGGTGACGTCGAGTGCCGCCTGCAGGCGGCCGCCCTCCAGCTCCGCGAGGAGTGCCTCGGTGTCCACCACCGGACCGCGGGCGACGTTCACCAGCAGGGCACCGTCCTTCATCCCGGCCAGGAACCGGGCGTCGGCCAGATGGCGGGTGTCCGGGGTGAGCGGGGTCGACAGGACGACCACGTCCGCCCGCGGCAGCAGCCGGGGCAGGTCGCCCAGGGCGTGCACCTGGCCGCGCGGGGAGCGCCGGGCCAGCCGCGCGACCCGTGTGACATGGCATTCGAAGGGGGTGAGCCGGTCCTCGACGGCGGCGCCGATCGCTCCGTAGCCGACGATGAGCACACGCTTGTCGGCGAGGGCCGGGTAGAAGCCCGAGTGCCACTGCCCGGCGTCCTGGCCGCGTACGAAGCGGGGGATGCCGCGCAGGGCGGCCAGGGTGAGGGCGACGGCCAGCTCGGCCGTGCTGGCCTCGTGCACGCCGCGGGCGTTGCACAGCCGCACCCCCCGGGGGAGCTGCCGAAGGTACGGCGTGACGTGGTCGACGCCCGCGCTGAGGGTCTGCACGACCCCGATCCCGGACATACGGGGCAGCGGGCGGCCTGCGACCTGCGGGTCCTTCATGTACGGCACCACGTAGAACGCGGCGTCGGCCGGGTCGGCCGGGAACTCCTTGCCGCCGTCCCAGAAGACGTAGTCGAGTTCCTCGGGGAGTTCCCCGACGTCCTCGGCGGGGATCGGGAGCCAGACCGTCGGACGGTGCTTCCGGGTGATGTCAGCCATGGTCAGGAGGCTATGACACAGTGGGGCGGCGCGAGAGGTCAGCGGAGGTCAGCCAGGTGGAGCGCAGGACTGTCGGATCGGCGGCTCTGGAGGTGGGCGCCGTCGGCCTGGGATGCATGCCGATGAGCTGGGCCTACACGGCGTCCCGGCAGGACGGCGAATCGTCACTGCGGGCCGTGCACGCGGCACTCGACCACGGCACGACGCTGCTGGACACCGCCGACATGTACGGGCCCTTCACCAACGAGCTGCTGCTGGGGCGCGTGCTGAGGGAGCGCCGACAAGAGGTCTTCGTCTCCACCAAGTGCGGACTGCTCGTCGGCGAGCAGCACCTGGTGGCCAACGGCCGCCCCTCGTACGTGAAGCGGGCCTGCGACGCGTCGCTGCGCCGGCTGCAGACCGACGTCATCGACCTCTACCAGCTGCACCGCCCCGACCCGGAGGTCCCCGTCGAGGAGACGTGGGGCGCGATGGCCGATCTCGTGGCGGCCGGCAAGGTGCGCGCGCTGGGGTGGTGCGCGGTGGGCGCCCGGGCGGCACGGCGCTCCGGCGCGGGCATGTACGACGAGACACTGCGGCAGTTGCGCCGCGCCCAGCAGGTCTTCCCGGTGAGCTGTGTGCAGGCCGAGCTGTCGGTGTGGTCGCCCGAAGCGCTGGCCGAGCTGCTGCCCTGGTGCACGCAGCGCGGGGTCGGCTTCATGGCCGCGATGCCGCTCGGCAACGGCTTCCTGACGGGCACGCTCACCCCCGGCGGGGGCTTCGAGCCGGATGACGTGCGGGCCCGCCATCCGCGGTTCACGGCCGAGATGATGGCCGCCAACCAGCCGATCGTGGCTGGGCTGCGTCGGGTCGCCGAAACGCACGGGGCGACTCCCGCGCAGGTCGCGCTCGCCTGGGTACTGGCCCAGGGCCCGCAGGTCGTACCGATCCCCGGGGCGAAGCGGCAGCGGTGGACGGTGGAGAACGCGGCGGCCGCGGAACTGCGGCTGACCGCCGAGGACTTCACGGAGATCGCGGCGCTGCCGCCGGCGCGGGGCTCCTGGGACTGAGCGCGGTCGACCCGGCGCGCAGCTCACCGCCGCGACAGCGGGGCCCGTTCGGCGGCGCCGGCCGGCCCGGGCCGGGGTCGGCGTCGCGGCGGCACCGCGCCGGTGACGGCCCCACGCCGGTCCGGCGCCGGCCCGCGAGGGGCGGCCTCGACCGCGCCGTTCCCGGTCGGCGGCGCGGGCGTCGGCCCGGGCGGACGGGCGCTGCCGGGACCGGCCCGGAGCCGCCACCGAAACGCACTCGGCCAACGGGATCCCCCCGGGAGCCGGGCGACCGGTGGCGGGGCGCCGGAATGCGCGTCGCCCCACGGGAACCGGGAACGGCCGGGCGGTGTAGTGATGTATGTGATGTCCTTGAACCCCCAGCCGGAGAGCCCCCGGGAGGCAAGCGTGGGACACCGTGCCGCCGTCGTGACCGCCGCGCTGGCCGGTGCAGCGCTGCTCGCCACGGGGTGTGCCCGCGACGGTGGTTCCGCCCCCGCTCCCCCGGTCTCCACCTCCGCCTCCACATCGGCGCGGGCCTCCGCCGCCGGCGAGTCCTCGGCCCCGGCGAAGGGCACGGCGCAGGTGACCGGCACGGTCGCGACCGGGCTCGACACCCCGTGGGGCGTTGCCGCGCCCGCGGGAGGCGACCTGCTGGTGGCCTCCCGGGACACCGGAAGGATCGTCCGGGTGGCCGCGGGCGGCGGCCGTACGACGCTCGTCGGCACGGTGCCCGGGGTCTTTCCGGGCGGCGAGGGCGGCCTGCTGGGGCTCGCCGTCTCCCGGGACTTCGCCTCCGACCACCTGGTGTACGCGTACTTCACCACCGTCTCGGACAATCGCATCGCGCGCATGCTCTACAACCCGGCGAAACCGCCCGGCGAGCAGTTGGGAGCGCCGGACACGATCCTGCGCGGCATCCCGCACGGCGCCATCCACAACGGCGGGCGGATCGCCTTCGGGCCCGACGGCATGCTCTACGCGGGCACGGGCGAGAGCGGCGACCGGGGTCAGGCGCAGGACAGGAAGTCCCTCGGCGGCAAGATCCTGCGCATGACCCCCGACGGGAAACCCGTGCACGGCAACCCCGAGCCGGACTCCGTCGTCTACTCCTACGGGCACCGCAACGTACAGGGCCTGGCCTGGGACAGCCGCGGCAGGCTGTGGGCCTCGGAGTTCGGGCAGGACACCTGGGACGAGCTCAATCTCATCGAGCCGGGGAGGAACTACGGCTGGCCGGTCGTGGAGGGCCTCGCCCACCGAGACGGCTTCACGGACCCGGTCACGCAGTGGCGCACCGACGACGCCTCGCCCAGCGGCATCGCCTACGCGGACGGCTCGATCTGGATGGCCTCGCTGCGCGGCGCCCGCCTGTGGCGGATCCCTCTGGCGGGTACGAAGCTCGCGGCCGACCCGCAGGCGTTCCTCGTCGGCGAGTACGGCAGGCTCCGCACCGTCGTCGCCGATCCCGCCGGCGGACTGCTGCTGACCACCAGCAACACCGACGGCCGCGGCGAACCGCGCAAGGGCGACGACCGCATCCTGCGGCTGCGGGTGAGCTGACCGAGACACCGAGGGAAGTGGGATGTGCAACGCCGCGGGCGGCAGCCCACCCGGTTCGACAAGCTCGCCGTCCGGTGCCCGGCCACCGCCCACGTCGCCGCCGTCAACGCGTGGCTCGACCTCTCGCGACAGGCGGCCTGCTAGTCGCGCCTGGTCCAGGTGGGGCCCTGATCGGTCCAGATGACACCCTTGTTGCGGCAGAGGCAGAAGGGGTGGCCGATGGGGTCGGTGTAGACGCGGAAGCCGTAGCCCTCGGGGCCGATGCAGTCCCGCTGCAGGGTCGCGCCGAGGGCGAGGACGCGCCGCTCCTCGGCCTCGATGTCGTCGACTTCGAAGTCGAGGTGGAACTGCTTGGGGTGCGCGCTGTCGGGCCACTGCGGGGCGCGGTAGTCCTCCACCTGGATGAAGGCCAGTTCGATCTCGCCGAACGTGATACCGGCCCAGTGCTCGTTACTGCCGTCCTTGACCGGGAGCCCCACCACCTCGGAGTAGAAGGCCGCCAGTTTCATCGTGTCCGGGCAATCGATGATGAAGTCGGTCAGTCGTAGCATCCGGCGATTCTGCCACAGGATCAAAGTCCGGGACAGACGTACGGTCAGATGCCGAGGGCCTTGCGGGAGCCGGGCTCCTGGGCCGCGCCGGGTACATCCTCCGCCGGTCCTTCGATGCAGATCCTCGGCAGCCGACGCTCCAGCCACCGCGGCAGCCACCAGTTCCAGTCGCCCATCAGGTGCATCAGCGCCGGTACGAGCAGCGTCCGTAGGACGAACGCGTCGAGCGTGACGGCGGCCGCCAGCCCGATGCCGAACATCGCGATCACGCGGTCGCCGCTGAGCACGAAGGCCAGGAAGACGGAGATCATGATGACCGCGGCGGAATTGATCACGCGGCTGGTCTCGGCGAGACCGATCCGGACCGCGCGGCGGTTGTCATGGGTCTCGCGCCATTCCTCGTACATGCGGCTGACGAGGAAGACCTGATAGTCCATGGAGAGCCCGAAGAGCACCGAGACCATGATCACCGGCAGGAACGGCTCGATGGGACCGGCCGCACCCAGCCCCAGCAGCTCGCTCCCCCACCCCCACTGGAAGATCGCGACGACGATGCCGAAGGAGGAGGCGACGGCGGCGATGTTCATGACCGCGGCCTTGAGCGGGATGCCGAGGCTGCGGAAGGCCAGCAGCAGGAGCACGCAGCCCAGACCGATGACGGAGCCCACGAACAGCGGCAGCTTGCCGACGATCACCGAGGCGAAGTCAGCGTAGCCCGCGGTGACACCACCGACGTACACCTCCAGCGAGGTACCGCCGGTGGCCTCGGGGATGACGTCCTGGCGCAGGTGGGTGACGAGCCGGTCGGTGGCCTGGTCCTGCGGCGCGGTGGTGGGGACGACGTCGATGACGTCAAGCCCGCTGCCGTGCTGTGCCTGCTCCATGTGCACCGCCGCCACGCCCTCGGTGCGGCCCAGGGCGACCGTGAGCTGCTCCAGGGCCGCGCGGTCGGCGGCGTCACCGGACTTGGCGACCAGTTGCAGCGGTCCGTTGAAGCCGGGCCCGAAGCCCTCGGAGAGCATGTCGTACGCCTGGCGTGTGGTGCTGCCCGCGGCGCTGTTGCCCTGGTCGGAGGCGCCCAGGTGGAGAGAGGTCGTGGGCAGGGCGAGTACCAGCATGACAACGGCGGCGATCGCGCCGAGCACCTTGGGGTGCCGTTCGACGAACGCCGACCAGCGGGCCGCGAACCCGGTCGGCAGTTCGGGGGACGGCCCGTGCTCGGTCAGTCGGCGGCGCTCGCGGCGGCTGAGCGCCTTCATGCCGATCGTGCCCAGCAGCGCGGGCAGCAGGGTCACGGAGGCGGCGACGGTGAGGATCACGGTGAGGGAGGCGGCGATCGCGACGCCGCCCAGGAAGGACAGCCGCAGGATCAGCATGCCGAGCAGGGCCACGCAGACCGTGCCGCCGGCGAAGACCACCGCCCTGCCGGTCGTGGTGACCGCCTTCTCGGCGGCCTCCCGCACCGGCAGGCCCTGCTTGAGGCCTCTGCGGTGCCGGGTGACGATGAACAGGGCGTAGTCGATGCCGACGCCCAGACCGATCAGCATGCCGAGCATCGGCGCGAAGTCGGCGACCCGGATCAGGTGGCCGAGCAGTTGTATCGACATGTAGGCGGTGCCCACGCTGACCAGCGCGGTGATGATCGGCATGAACATCGCGAAGAGCGAGCCGAACGCCACCAGCAGCACCACGGCGGCGACGGCGACGCCCACCACCTCGCTCAGGTGCCCGCCGCCGCCTTCCGTGAGCGCGATGGCGCCGCCGCCCAGGGCGACCCGGGTGTTGTCGTCGGCGGCGGCCCGAGCCGTGTCGACGACCTTCTGCACCTCGCCGGCGTGCAGGTCGTCCGAGGGCCTGTCGAACATCACGGTGGCGTAGGCGGTGTGCCCGTCGGCGCTGATCTGCCCGGCGCCCTCGGCACCGTAGGGACTGGTCACGGAGACGACCCCGGGCAGTCCGGCCACCTTGTCCAGCGTGCCGGTCAGCCGCTCCCTGACGGACGCGACGCCGACGGTGCCCTTGTCGGTGTGCCAGACGATCGTGTCGCTGTCGCCCGCAGAACCCGGGAAGGCCTCCTTCAGCAGGGCGGTGGCCTTGCTGGAGCCGGTGCCCTTGATGTCGTAGTCGTTCGAGTAGGCGGACCCGGCGACCAGGGCGGCCGTGGACAGGCCCAGAAGGGCGACGAACCACAGCACGACGACGGCGAGTCGGCGTTCGAGGCACCAGCGGGCGAGTGCAGCCATTGCTCTCCCTGGGATTGCGCGGATCTTTCAGGCCGGCAAAACGCCCGCAAAGAACACAACACGTACGCCCTCGACTGAACCAGGAGGAAAAGATCGTTGGCCGCGTTCGTGCGCTTAATCACACCGCATCAGGGGAATTTATGTCGCTCTTACAGAGGGCGGACCGGTGGACATGAAAGAGGCGGGCCCCCTGACCGGGAGCCCGCCTCTTCGGTGCCTGCCGGCCGAGCCGGCCGTCGCGGATCAGCCCTGGACGCCCAGCTTCTCCAGCACGAGTTCACGCACGCGCTTGGCGTCGGCCTGACCGCGGGTGAGCTTCATGACGGCGCCGATCAGCGCGCCGGCCGCCGCGAGGTTGCCACCGCGGATCTTGTCCGCGACGGCGGCGTTGGCCGCGATGGCCTCGTCGACGGCCGCGCCGAGCGCGCCTTCGTCCGAGACGACCTTCAGGCCTCGCTTCTCGACGACCTCGTCCGGCTCGCCCTCGCCGGCCAGTACGCCCTCGATGACCTGGCGGGCCAGCTTGTCGTTGAGCGAGCCCTCGGCCACCAGCGCCGCCACCCGCGCCACCTGGGCCGGGGTGATGGGCAGGGCGGTCAGTTCCACGCCGTCCTCGTTGGAGCGGCGGGCCAGCTCGCCCATCCACCACTTGCGCGCGGCGGCCGCGTCGGCGCCCGCCTCCATGGTGGCCACGATCGGGTCGATCGCGCCGGCGTTGAGCACCGACTGCATCTCGTGGTCGGAGATGCCCCAGTCCTCCTGCAGGCGCCTGCGGCGCACCCGCGGGAGCTCCGGCAGGCCGGCCCGCAGTTCCTCGACCCACTCGCGGGCCGGGGCGACGGGGACGAGGTCGGGCTCCGGGAAGTACCGGTAGTCCTCCGCCTCCTCCTTGATGCGGCCGGAGGTGGTGGAACCGGTGTCCTCGTGGAAGTGCCGGGTCTCCTGGATGATCGTGCCGCCGGAGGACAGGACGGCCGCGTGCCGCTGGATCTCGAAGCGGACGGCCCGCTCGACACTGCGCAGCGAGTTCACGTTCTTGGTCTCGCTGCGGGTGCCGAACTTCTCCCGGCCGTGGGGGCGCAGCGACAGGTTGACGTCGCAGCGCATCTGGCCCATCTCCATGCGGGCCTCGGAGACACCCAGCGCCTTGATCAGCTCGCGCAGCTCGGTCACGTACGCCTTCGCGACCTCGGGCGCGCGCTCGCCGGCGCCCTCGATCGGCTTGGTGACGATCTCGATCAGCGGGATGCCGGCCCGGTTGTAGTCCAGCAGCGAGTGCGAGGCACCGTGGATACGGCCGGTGGCACCGCCCACGTGCGTGGACTTGCCGGTGTCCTCCTCCATGTGAGCGCGTTCGATCTCCACACGGAAGACCTCCCCGTCCTCCAGGGCGACGTCCAGGTAGCCGTTGAAGGCGATGGGCTCGTCGTACTGGGAGGTCTGGAAGTTCTTCGGCATGTCCGGGTAGAAGTAGTTCTTCCGGGCGAAGCGGCACCACTGCGCGATCTCGCAGTTGAGCGCAAGGCCGATCTTGATCGCGGACTCCACGCCGGTCGCGTTGACGGCCGGCAGCGCGCCGGGCAGGCCCAGACACACCGGGCACACCTGGCTGTTCGGCTCGGCGCCCAGCGCCGTGGAGCAGCCGCAGAACATCTTCGTCTTGGTGCCGAGCTCGACGTGGACCTCGAGGCCCATCACCGGGTCATAGGACGCGAGCGCGTCCTCGTACGACACCAGGTCCATGACGGTCACAGTCTTGATACCTCTCAGTTCCCCGTCAGGATGACAGCACGTCGTAGTCGCTGCCGTCGCCGAGCCGGCGCAGCTGGCGGACCAGCAGGGCGACGCCGGTGGCGATCGCCGCGGCGCTGACCACCGCGTCGATCAGCAGCAGCGTGTCGCTCTCCGCACGGCCCCGCTTCAGCTGCCGGGCGACCCCGACCGCGCCGAAGAGCGTCGTGCCGATCGACAGATAAGTGCCGGACTTGCTCTTCTTGAAGCCCTTGGCCTTCTCGAGCTTGCTCACAGGATCGGTGCCTCCTCCAGCAGCGGGTGCCCCCAGCGTGCGGTGAACGCCGCCTCGACGGCCGCACCGACACGGTAGAGGCGGTCGTCGGCCATGGCCGGGGCGATGATCTGCAGACCGACCGGGAGCCCGTCCTCGGGCGCGAGGCCGCAGGGCACGGACATGGCGGCGTTGCCGGCCAGGTTGGCCGGGATGGTGCACAGGTCGGCGAGGTACATCGCCATCGGGTCGTCCACGCGCTCGCCGATCGGGAACGCGGTGGTGGGGGTGGTCGGCGAGATCACCACGTCGACCTGCTGGAAGGCGCGCTCGAAGTCCCGGGAGATCAGGGTGCGGACCTTCTGGGCACTGCCGTAGTACGCGTCGTAGTAGCCGGAACTGAGCGCGTACGTGCCGAGCATGATGCGGCGCTTGACCTCGGGGCCGAAACCGGCCTCGCGGGTGAGGGCGGTGACGTCCTCGGCGCTGCGGGTGCCGTCGTCGCCGACCCGCAGGCCGTAGCGCAGGCCGTCGAACCGGGCCAGGTTGGACGAGCACTCGGACGGGGCGATCAGGTAGTACGCGGCGAGCGCGTACTGGAAGGACGGGCAGGACAGTTCGACGACCTCGGCGCCGAGCTCGCGCAGGAGCTCGACGGACTCGTTGAACCGCTCCATGACGCCGGCCTGGTAGCCCTCGCCCGCGAACTCCTTGATGATGCCGACCCGCAGGCCCTTGACGTCGCCGCGCCGCGCGGCCTCGACGACCGGTGGGACGGGAGCGTCGATGGAGGTGGAGTCCATCGGGTCGTAGCCCGCGATGACCTCGTGCAGCAGCGCCGCGTCGAGCACCGTGCGGGCGCAGGGGCCGCCCTGGTCCAGCGAGGAGCTGAAGGCCACCATGCCGTACCGGGAGACCCCGCCGTAGGTGGGCTTGACGCCGACCGTGCCGGTGACGGCGGCCGGCTGGCGGATGGAGCCGCCGGTGTCGGTGCCGATCGCCAGCGGAGCCTGGAAGGAGGCCAGAGCGGCGGAGGAACCGCCGCCGGATCCGCCGGGGATGCGGGTGAGGTCCCACGGGTTGCCGGTGGGGCCGTAGGCGCTGTTCTCGGTGGAGGACCCCATGGCGAACTCGTCCATGTTGGTCTTGCCGAGGATGACGATGCCGGCCTGCTTGAGGCGGCTGGTCAGCGTCGCGTCGTACGGCGGGATCCAGCCCTCGAGCATCTTGGATCCGACGGTGGTCGGGACGCCCTTGGTGGTGAAGATGTCCTTCAGCGCCAGCGGGACGCCCGCGAGCGGGCCGAGCTTCTCACCGGCGGCGCGCTTGTCGTCGACGGCCTTGGCGGCCTTCAGGGCGCCCTCGGTGTCGACGTGGAGGAAGGCGTGCACCTTCTCGTCGACGGCGGCGATGCGGTCCAGGTGGGCCTGGGCGACCTCGACGGCGGACGCCTCGCCCGAGGCGACGGCGGCGGCGGTCTGTGCGGCGTTGAGCCGGGTCAGATCTGTCATCGTGGTCAGTCCTCCCCCAGGATCTGCGGCACCTTGAAGCGCTGCTGCTCCTCGGCGGGGGCGCCGGACAGCGCCTGCGCCGGGGTCAGGCTGGGCCGGACCTCGTCGGGGCGCATGACGTTCGTCAGCGGCAGCGGGTGGGAGGTCGGCGGTACGTCCTCGCCGGCCACCTCGGAGACGCGGGCGACCGCGCCGATGATGGCGTCGAGCTGTCCGGCGAAGTGATCGAGCTCTTCGTCCTTCAGCTCCAGACGCGACAGCCGGCCGAGGTGGGCGACCTCCTCGCGCGTGATGCCTGGCATGCAGCGATCCTCTGGGGGTGAGTTTGGTCTTTTCGCGCCCAATCCTATGGGCGCGGGCGCCCCGGGGGCGAAACGGTTTGCGGTTGGCGCCCCGGGAGTGCGCCGGCGGCGGGGGTGCCCGTGCCGATACGAGCGGGGACGATGGGACGCGAGCGGGGCCGCACAGTGCCCGGGCGGTCCCGGTCCCGACCGGCCCGTGCCGCCGCCGACACCGTGCGGAGGGCCGCCGGTGCGCAGACCTCACTGGGCGTCGGGGACGGCGGTCCGCTCCGCGGCGGCCTCCAGTTCCGCCGGGCGGCGCCATCCGGCACGGCCGCGCAGCCGCAGCCAGGCCGTGGTCTCGTCGGGGGGCATCGCGGCGGCGACGAGCCAGCCCTGGATGGCGTCGCAGCCCAGATCCCGCAGGCGCTCCCACGTCTGGTCGTCCTCGACACCCTCCGCCACGACCAGGAGGCCGAGGGAGTGGGCGAGGTCCACCGTGCAGCGCACGATCTCCGCGTCCTCGGCATCGACGGACAGCCGGGCGACGAACGAGCGGTCGATCTTCAGCTCGCTCACCGGAAGCCGCCGCAGGTGCACCAGCGAGGAGTACCCGGTGCCGAAGTCGTCCAGCGACATCTTGACCCCGTGCCCGGTCAGCCCGGCCATGGTGTCGGCGGCGCGCTGCGGGTCCTCCAGCAGCACGTGCTCGGTGATCTCCAGTTGCAGCGCCCCCGGCGGGACCCCGTGCCGGGCCAGCCGCGCGGCGACGGCCCCGGCGAAGCCCGGCGAGTGGACGTCGCGCGGCGAGACGTTGACGGCGACGGGGACGTCGAGGCCCATCGCCCGCCACCGAGCGACCTGCCCGAGGGCGGTCTCCAGGACGTACTCGGTGAGCTGCGGCATGAGCCCGGAGGTCTCGGCGATCGCGATGAACTCCTCGGGGCTCACCCGTCCGCGCTCGGGGTGCACCCAGCGCACCAGGGCCTCCAGGCCGGCGACCTTGCCGTCGAAGCGGACCTTCGGCTGGTAGTGCAGCTCGACCTCGCCGCGGTCCAGGGCCCTGCGCAGGTCGCCGAGCAGACCCAGGCGGTCGGGGGTGTTGCCGTCGCGGGAGGACTCGTAGACCTCGACACCGCTGCGGTCACGTTTGGCCTGGTACATCGCGACGTCGGCGCGACGCAGCAGCCCCTCGGCGTCACCGGCGTGATCGGGGTAGACGGCGACGCCGGCGCTGGCCTCGAGGACCAGCGTCAGGCCCTCGAGGCTCAACGGCGAACTCAGCGCGCCCACCAGGGTCCTGGCGATGCGCTGGGCGCGGGTCGGCGCGTCGCAGGTGGGGAGCAGGACGGCGAACTCGTCTCCGCCGAGCCGCGCGACCTCGGCGCCGCGCGGCAGGGCGAGCCGCAGGCGGTCGGCGATCTGCAGCAGCAGACGGTCCCCGGCCATGTGGCCGAGGGTGTCGTTGACGGAGCGGAACTTGTCGAGGTCGATCAGGACGAGGGCGACGCGCTCGCCACTGCGGGCGGCGTCGTCGAGCGCGGTCCAGGTGCGCTCCAGCAGCCACTGACGGTTGGGCAGCCCGGTGAGCGGGTCGCGCAGTTGCTCCTCGGCACGGGCATGGGCGATCCAGAGCGTGGAGTCCAGCGCGATCAGGGGCACGGCGAACAGCGGCAGCACCAGGGGCAGATCGGCCGCGACGATGATGATCAGCGGCGAGATGCCGAGCAGTGCGACACCGACGAAGCCCTGGCGTATGAGGGCGGTGCGGGCCACGGTGGGCAGCGCTCCGGCGCGCGGCACGATGGCGTACCACAGCAGTGCGCGGGTCGCCGCCAGGTAGCCGAGTGCGGCGGCGAGTACCGCGGGGACGGCGGCCATCCCCCATGCGGCGGGTTGCCAGGGCTGTTCGACGGACGGGTGGTTGCCGAAGCAGGACAGCGCGAGCGAGGCCGCGCCGATGCCCAGGATGTCCACGGCGCCGTGCAGCAGCGCCTCCCGCCAGCGGTGCCGGCGGGCCGCGCCGACCAGGACGACGACGGCCAGGCTGACCAGCACCGCGGGCACCCAGCCATAGAGCAGCAGCATGGCGAGGGTCAGTGCGGCGCCGGAGCCGGTGCCTCCCCACCAGCGGTCCCGGCCCATGGCGACCAGATGGCCGACGATGATGCCGGTGAGCACGGCGAACGCCCAGCCGACGTCGCCGCCGGGAAAGAAGGCGTTGCCGTCCACGAGCATCCGGACGACGCCCACGACCAGGGCCGCCGCGGCAGCGCCCACGACCGAGTATCTGAGTGCCGTCGCGGGCAGCACCGGCGCGGCCGGTCCGAGCAGCCGCTGCGCCGGTCCGGCGCTGTCCGTCGGTTCCATGCCCGTACCCTCTCGCAGCAGCGTGTGCCGTTCCACCACACGCCCCTGCCCGCGGCATTGGCCGCCGGGCTGCTGGAGGGCCCGTGTCCGGAAGGCGCGCCTTCCAACAGTAGGCGGACCAAGGCAGTCACGGGCACCGATCGACTGCTGTTGCCCGAATGGATCCCACTTCCCCGGATCGTTCCCCTTTGGGCCGAAAGGGTGATGATGGGGTGTCAGCCCTCCGGGTTCACGGCGGCCTCGCGGGCCGCGTCGGCACCCTGTCCGAGCAGCACGGCGAAGCCGTCCTCGTCCAGGATCGGCACCTTGAGCTGCACCGCCTTGTCGTACTTGGAGCCCGGGCTGTCGCCGACGACCACGAAGTCGGTCTTCTTGGAGACCGATCCGGTGACCTTGGCCCCGCGGCTCACCAGCGCCTCCTTCGCGCCGTCCCGGGTGTGGGTGGCGAGGGTGCCGGTGACGACGACGGTGAGGCTCTCCAGCGGGCGCGGCCCCTCGTCGGAGCCCTCCTCGGTGAAGCGGACCCCGGCCGCCTTCCACTTGCGCAGGATCTCGCGGTGCCACTCCTCCTCGTACCACTGCTTGAGGGAGGCGGCGATGATCCCGCCGACGCCGTCGACGGCCGCCAGGCGCTCCTCGTCGGCGGCGAAGACGGCCTCGAGATCGCGGAACTCGCGGGCGAGGGCCTCGGCGGCGACCGGGCCGACGTGACGGATCGACAGGCCGGCGATGATGCGGGCGAGCGGCCGCTCCTTGGCCTTCTGGATGTTCTCCAGCATCGCCACCGCGTTCTTCTTCAGCTCTCCCTGCTGGTTGGCGAAGACCGGGACGACCTTCTCCTCGCCGGTCGCCGGGTCACGCTTGGGCAGGCCGCTGTTCTGGTCGAGGACGTGGGCGCGGATGGGCAGCAGATCCTCGGGAGTGAGGTCGAACAGGTCGCCCTCGTCGCTCAGCGGCGGGTCGGCGGGCTCCAGCGGCCGGGTGAGCGCGGCGGCGGCGACGTAGCCGAAGTTCTCGATGTCCAGGCACTTGCGGCCGGCCAGGTAGAAAAGCCGTTCCCGGATCTGCGCCGGGCAGCCCCGCGCGTTGGGGCAGCGCAGGTCGATGTCGCCCTCCTTCATGGGGCGCAGCGGGGTGCCGCACTCGGGGCACTGCGCGGGCATCACGAACTCGCGCTCGCTGCCGTCCCGCAGGTCGACGACCGGGCCGAGGATCTCCGGGATGACGTCACCGGCCTTGCGCAGCACGACGGTGTCCCCGATGAGCACGCCCTTGGCCTTCACCACGTCCTGGTTGTGCAGGGTGGCGAACTCGACCTCGGAGCCGGCCACCGTGACCGGCTCGACCACCGCGTACGGGGTCACGCGGCCTGTGCGGCCCACGCCGACCCGGATGTCGACCAGCTTGGTGTTGACCTCCTCCGGGGCGTACTTCCAGGCGATGGCCCAGCGCGGCGCGCGGGCGGTGGAGCCGAGCCGGCCCTGCAGCGGGATCTCGTCGACCTTGACGACGATGCCGTCGATCTCGTGCTCGACGTCGTGGCGGTGCTCGCCGTAGTAGGCGATGGTCTCCTTGACCTCGGCGAGCGTGCCGACCACCCGGGCGTACCTGGTGGTGGGCAGGCCCCATTCGTGCAGCAGTTCGTAGGCGTGCGACTGGCAGTCGATGGTGAAGCCCTCGCGGGCGCCGATGCCGTGCACCACCATGTGCAGCGGACGGCTCGCGGTGACCCGGGGGTCCTTCTGCCGCAGGGAGCCGGCGGCGGCGTTGCGCGGGTTGGCGAAGGGCTTGTCGCCGGCCTCGACCAGGCGGGCGTTGAGCTCCTCGAACCTCTCCATGGGGAAGAAGACCTCGCCGCGGATCTCGACCAGGGCGGGGACGCGCTCCCCCGCCAGCCGGTCGGGGATCTCGGCGATGGTGCGGACGTTGGGCGTGATGTCCTCACCGGTGCGGCCGTCGCCGCGCGTGGCGCCGCGCACCAGGCGGCCGTTCTCGTACGTGAGGTTGACGGCGAGCCCGTCGACCTTCAGCTCGCACAGGAAGTGGTAGGTGCCGCCCTCGCCGGCCGGGGGGCCCAGCTCCGCGGCGAGGCGGTCGGCCCAGGCGTTCAGCTCCTCCTCGGTGAAGGCGTTGTCGAGGGAGAGCATCCGCTCGCGGTGCTCGACGGAGGTGAACTCCGTCGCGTACGCGCCGGCGACCTTCTGCGTCGGCGAGTCCGGCGTGCGCAGCGAGGGATACTCGTCCTCCAGCGCCTCCAGCCGCCGCAGCAGCTTGTCGAAGTCGGCGTCGCTGACGACCGGCTGGTCCTTGACGTAGTAGCGGAAGCGGTGCTCCTCGACCTGCTCGGCCAGACAGGCGTGCAGCTCGCGCGCCTTCGCCGGCACGTCCTCGTTCCTGGCGCCCTCGGGGATCACGGAGTCCTCCACGTCCACGTCCTTCCTCATCCCAGACTCACTCAGGGTTGTCGACGAGCGAGCGTGCCGCCTTCGCGCAGTGCACCAGAGCGGCACGGGCATAGGCCGGCGAGGCCCCCGCCAGACCGCAGGACGGGGTCACCGCCACGGAGGTGCCCAGATCCCCCGGGGACAGCCCCAGCCTGCGCCACAGCGCCCGAACACCACCGACGCTACCGGCAGGGTCCGACAATGGGGCGTCGGTCCCCGGGACGACACCGGTGAAGAGCGCGGTTCCCGCCTCGGCCGCCTCGCCGAAGGCGTCCCAGTCACCCTCCGTGAGCAGCGAGAAATCGAACGACACCCCCGCCACGCCGGCCCGCCGCAGCAGCGCGAAGGGCACTTCCGGCGCGCAGGAGTGCGCGATCACCGGTACGTCACCGACGGCCGCCATGACGTCCCGCAGCGCGCCCTCGACGACGCCCCGGTCCGCCGCGCGGTGCGTGCGGTAGCCGCTGGCGGACCGCACCCGGCCCTGGAGCACCGCGGTGAGCGAGGGCTCGTCCAACTGCAGCACCGGACGCGCGCCCGGCATGCGCCGGCGCACGTCCTCCAGGTGCAGCCGCAGTCCCTCGCCGAGTGAGGCGGCCAGGTCCCGGCAGGCACCGGCGTCGGACAGCGCCGCCTCGCCGTTCTTCAGCTCGACGGAGGCCGCCAGCGTCCACGGCCCGACGGCCTGGAGCTTGAGCGGGCCCTCGTAGCCCTGGGTGAACTCCTCCAGGGCGTCCAGGTCCTCCCCCAGCCATGCCCTGGCCCGGCGGGTGTCCCGGCCCGGGCGGTCGCCGAACCGCCACCCGCTGGGCTCCACGCGCGCGTACAGCTCGACCAGCATCCCGAGCGTGCGCCCGATCATGTCCGCGCCCGGGCCGCGAGCGGGCAGCTCCGGCAGGAACGGCAGCGCCTCCAGCGCCCCGGTCGCCGTACGCGCCGCCTCGCGCGCGTCACCTCCGGGCATCGAGCCCACACCGGTGGCCGCCCCAGCGGGCAGCCCGAACTTCGCTTCGGTAGCTTCCGTGCTCACCGGTGCAGCCTACGACGGCGATCCGGTCAGGCTCCCGGCCGGATCGTCAGGTCGTTGATCTCGGCGTCCCGCGGCAGGTCGACCGCCGTCAGGATGGCCGTCGCGACCGACTCGGGGGCGATCCACCGGGAGGGGTCGTACGGCTTGCCCTCCTGCTGGTGGACCTTGGCCTGCATCGGCGTGGCGGTGCGGCCGGGGTAGACGGAGGTGACGCGCACCCCGTTCGCGTGCTCCTCGTGGCGCAGGGAGTCGGCGAGCGCCTTGAGGCCGTGCTTGCTTGCCGCGTAGGCACCCCACTCGGCGCTCGCGTTGAGCCCGGCCCCGGAGTTGACGAAGACCACGTGCCCGCGCGAGAGCCGCAGCTGGGGAAGGACGAGGCGGGTCAGCTCGGCGGGGCCCACGAGGTTGGCGGCGAGCGTGAGGTTCCAGACCTTCGGCGTGAGCTCGCCGACCGGCGCCAGGTCCACGACGCCCGCGATGTGCAGCAGGGAGTCCAGCCGGTCCGGCGGCGACTGGTGGCCCAGCGCCCACGACAGCCGCTCCGGCTCCGCGAGGTCGCCGACGAGGGTGTGCGCGCCGGGGAAGCGGTCGGCCAGCTCCTTGGCGCGTCCGGCGTCGCGGGCCAGCAGCCACAGTTCGTCGCCGCGGTCGAGGAGGCGCCGCGCCACGGCGGCGCCGATGCCGGAGCCGGCCCCGGTGATCAGGTGAATCGACATGGGGCCCATGCTGTCATCCCCGCCGGCTCACACGATGCCGGCCCTCTCCTCCAGGTAGGCGAGCGCCGAGACGCCGTCCTCGGCGAAGAACACCAGCTCGGTGAGGGGCAGCGGCAGGAAGCCCTCCTCGTCCATGCGCCGGAACTGCTCCTTGAGCCCGTCGTAGAAGCCCGCCGTGTTGAGCAGGACGACCGGCTTGGTGTGCAGCCCGTGCTTCTTCAGCTCCAGGATCTCGGTCGCCTCGTCCAGCGTGCCGGTGCCGCCCACCATGACCACCACGGCGTCCGCGCGCGCCAGCAGCTCCGCCTTGCGCTCGGCGAGGTCGGCCGCGATCACCATCTCGTCGGCGCCTTCGCGGGCCTTGGCCGCCAGGAACTCCACCGAGACGCCGACCAGGCGCCCGCCGTGCTCCTGCACCCCGTCGGCCATCACCTTCATCAGCCCTGTGTCCGAGCCACCCCACACCAGGGTGTGGCCGCCCTTGCCGATCAACGCGGCGAACTCGCGGGCCGGTTCGGTGTAACGGGGCCCGAGGTCGGCCGCGGAGAGGAAGACGCAGATGTTCATGCGGGCCAGTCTCGCGCAGGGCACCGGGCGCCGGACAGGGAGCCCTCCCCGTTCGGCACCCGCTCCCCGCGCTCAGGCGTTCGCGGCGACGCGCGGGCTGCGTTCCGTCGTGGCGATCGTCGCCGAGCCGACGACGCGCGTGCCGTCGTAGAGCACGACCGCCTGGCCCGGCGCGACACCGCGGACGGCACCCGCGGTGAAGCGGACGCGCAGTTCGCCACCGGCCAGCTCGGCGGTGACGGGCACGTCCGCGCCGTGGGCACGCAGCTGCGCGGTGTAGGCACGCGGCCCGGCGCCGTCGGGCGCGGTGCCGCACCAGCGGGGGCGGATCGCCGTCAGGGCCGTGACGTCCAGGGCCTCGGCCGGGCCGACGGTCACCGTGTTGTTCACCGGCGAGATGTCCAGCACGTAGCGCGGCTTGCCGTCGGCGGCGGGTACGCCCAGGCGCAGGCCCTTGCGCTGGCCCACGGTGTAGCCGTAGGCGCCGGAGTGGGTGCCCAGGCGGTTGCCCTCCTCGTCGAGGATGTCGCCCTCCGCGGTGCCGAGGCGCCGGGCGAGGAAGCCCTGGGTGTCGCCGTCGGCGATGAAGCAGATGTCGTGGCTGTCGGGCTTCTTCGCGACGGACAGGCCGCGCCGGGCCGCCTCCGCCCGGATCTCGTCCTTGGTGGTGAGGGTGTCGCCGAGCGGGAACATGGCGTGCGCCAGCTGCCGCTCGTCGAGGACGCCGAGCACGTACGACTGGTCCTTGGCCTCGTCGGAGGCCCGGTGCAGCTCGCGCGAGCCGTCGGGGTTGAGCACGACGGTGGCGTAGTGGCCGGTGCACACCGCGTCGAAGCCGAGGGCGATCGCCTTGTCCAGCAGCGCGGCGAACTTGATCTTCTCGTTGCAGCGCAGACAGGGGTTGGGCGTGCGGCCCGCGGCGTACTCGGCGACGAAGTCGTCGACGACGTCGGCACGGAAGCGGTCGGCCAGGTCCCAGATGTAGAAGGGGATGCCGATCACGTCGGCCGCGCGGCGGGCGTCGTGGCTGTCCTCGACGGTGCAGCAGCCGCGGGCTCCGGTGCGGAAGGACTGCGGGTTCGCGGAGAGGGCGAGATGCACGCCCGTGACGTCGTGTCCCGCTTCGGCGGCGCGGGCGGCCGCCACGGCCGAGTCGACGCCACCGCTCATCGCGGCGAGCACGCGGAGGCGACGGCCGTCGCCAGGGCCTGTGGGTGCACCGGGGAAGTCAGTCATAGCGCCTCCTAGAGTACGGCGCCCCGGCGGGGCCTCGCGGGCCGGTGCGGCGCGTGGGCGGGTGCTGGTCCGTCACGCCCGCGGCGGGCTGTCTCCCACCGCCCACCCGTTACCGCCTGCGTCGCGTGAACGCGGGGGCGGCACAGCGGCCGCGAACCGCCCCCGAACCGGCACCACCCACGGGGCCAGCGGCACAACGCCGCCCACAACGACGGAGCCTCCGCCGTGCTGACCACCAGCGGCGAGACCGCCGAGCGCCTGGGGCTGCGCCCGCTCGCCCGGCTGCACAGCTTCGCGGTCACCGGCTCCGACCCTCTGCTGATGCTGACCGGCGTCATCCCGGCGACCGAGCGCGTGCTGCGCCGCGCCGGACTGGACCTGGCGGACATCGACCTGTTCGAGGTGAACGAGGCTTTCGCCGGCGTCGTCCTCGCCTGGCTCCGGGAGACCGGCGCCGCCCCCGCCAAGGTCAACGTCAACGGCGGCGCCATCGCGCTGGGCCACCCGCTCGCCGCACGGGTGGGCGGGAGATGCCCGCCGCGGGCGGAGCGGCGCGCCAGCCGCCCACGAACCGGCACCGCCGTACGGCCCCGCGCCGCGGGCCCTACATCAGGCCCGCGCTGCGGGCACGGGTGACGGCGGGGCCGATGGCCTCGCCGAGGACCTCGACGTCCCGCGCCGTCGACGTGTGCCCCAGGGAGAACCGCAGGGAGCCCCGCGCGAGGTCGGGGTCCGCACCCATGGCGAGGAGGACGTGGCTGGGCTGGGGCACGCCCGCGGTGCACGCCGAGCCGGTGGAGCACTCGATGCCCTGGGCGTCGAGCAGCATCAGCAGGGAGTCCCCCTCGCATCCGGGGAAGGAGAAGTGGGCACTGGCGGGGAGGCGGCCCGAGGGGGCGGGGTCGCCGTTGAGGATGGCCTCGGGGACCGCCTGGCGGACCCGGGCGACCAGGTCGTCGCGCAGGGCGCCGATCTCCCGGGCGAAGTCCGCGTGCCGCCGCGCGGCCAGCGTGCCGGCGACGGCGAACGCCGCGACCGCGGGGACGTCGAGTGTGCCGGAGCGTACGCCGCGCTCCTGGCCACCGCCGTGGAGGATGGGGACCGGGCCGATCTCGCGCCGGAGCACCAGTGCGCCGATCCCGTACGGCCCGCCGACCTTGTGCCCGGTGACGGTCATCGCGTCGAGCCCCGATGCCGTGAAGTCGACCTCGACCTGGCCGAGGGCCTGGACGGCGTCGGAGTGCAGCGGCACCTCGAACTCCCTGGCCACCTCGCCGAGTGCCGCGACCGGGAAGACCGTGCCGACCTCGTTGTTGGCCCACATCACCGTGGCGAGCGCCACATCGCCGGGGTCGCGGGCGATGGCCTCGCGCAGGGCCTCGGGGTGGACCCGCCCGTAGGCGTCGACCGGAAGCCATTCGACCCGGGCGCCCTCGTGCACGGCGAGCCAGTCGACGGCGTCGAGGACGGCGTGGTGCTCGACGGGACTGGCCAGGACGCGGGTGCGCCGCGGGTCGGCGTCGCGGCGCGCCCAGTACAGGCCCTTGACCGCGAGGTTGTCGGCCTCGGTGCCGCCCGCCGTGAAGACGATCTCGCTGGGGCGGGCGCCGAGCGCGGCGGCCAGGGACTCACGGGACTCCTCCACGATGCGCCTGGCCCGGCGGCCGGCCGCGTGGAGGGAGGATGCGTTGCCCGTGACGGCGAGCTGTGCGGTCATCGCCTCGACGGCCTCCGGCAGCATCGGGGTCGTGGCGGCGTGGTCGAGGTAGGCCATGATGAGCGTGATTCTACGGCCGCCGCGGCTCCGTCGAAGACCGAGGCCGGTCCCGCGGGCCGCCGTCCCGGGGTGCCCCGCCGGGCCGTGCCGTCCCGTGGGCGGTAGCCGACGGAGCGGCGGGCCCGCGACTCCGCCGGTTGCACCGGGAGCCGCTTTTGGCGCGGTGCGCCACACGGCCCGCGGTCGTCCTTGTCGTTGACCGCCGCACCCCCGGCAGGCCGAGCCCGGCGCGGGGCAGCGGCGCGGCCCGCAGGGCAGGCGCCGCCCGCCGATCTGCTCGGTGCTGAGCTCCTCCGGCGTGGTGGATCCGGTGGTGAACGGAATGGCGCTGGGCCCGACGGGCGTCCACCGTGCCGCTCCCCAGGGGGCGGCGGTTCCGGCCCCGTCTCACGTCCGGCGGGGCCCGAACCGTGCGCCGTCTGTCCTGCCGTACCGCGGCGGGGCACCACCGGCACTCGCATCCATCACCGGTGCTCCCTCGGCGGTGTGGGCGGCCGGCCGGGCCGGCCCGCTGCCGGCGGGGCTACCCGATGATGGCTACGGGGGCGTCCCAGGCGTTGCGGTCCACGGTGATCGTGTAGGCGCCGCGTTTCTCCTTGCTGTTGACCATGTACTGGTGGCCCCGGCTGTGGTCGGTGAACAGCTTGGTGCCCCAGGGCCAGTCGCTCGTGGTGGTGCTCTTGCCGTCCCACAGGGCGTACCAGAGGTTGCCGGGCAGGTCCGTCTTGTCGGACGCGGTGGCGATCGCCTTGGCGCTCGAGCTGCTGAAGCCGTAGTAGCCGGCGCGGTAGGTGTTGGCGCGCAGCGTCTTGGTGAAGGAGCGCACGTATGTGAGCGTGGCGTTGTTGCACGCCTTGTTCGTGATGTCGTACGGCTCCATGTCCAGGTAGATCGGGCTGCCGGCCTTCATCCCGAGCGCCTTGGCCTTGGCGACGGCGTCCTTGGCGTTGCTCGCGCCGACGGCCGCCGCCGTCGAGGCGGTGAATCTCTCCTTGTTGCCGCTGGTCTGGCAGGGCGGCTGCGCGGCGACGTAGAGCGGGATCAACTTCCAGCCCAGAGAGTTGACGGACTTCACCCAGGACGCGGTCAGGTTGGGCTGGGCGCAGCCGCGGTTCTTACCCCCGATGTAGACCGCGGCGGCGCCGTAGTAACCGGTGTTCCACGCCTTCATCGCCGCGAGCGAGGGCGCTGTGCAGGCGTCGAACGCCCGGCCGGTGTACGTCTTCTGCGCCGGCCAGGCTGTGGCCGCCATCGACGTCTGCGCCGCGATGCCCGCCCCCACGGCGACAGCGGCACCCGCCGCCGCCCAGGCGACGTAGCGAACCTTCTTGGACGACTTGTGTCTGGACAATCCCCACCCCATGGAGAAGGAGGCCAACGGCCCTGGTGATGTGTGCCTGTCTCACGTGCTCCGTACGCATGCGGCTGCCTCGGGGAGGACGCGCGGTGCGGGACGCCGTCACGTGGTGGCTCACATGAGCGACGCACCGCACCTCATCCCCGCGGTGCGGGACGCCGGCACATGGTGGCTCATATGAGCGAAAGCGCACCGCACCCTATCCGACGCCGGGCATGGGGATTCACCGCAGATCGTCAAAGCGGAGAAAAACATCGGGACAGCCCGTGAGGCCGGCCGAGCGGAACGGACGGCGGCGCCCGAAAGCGGGCCCGAAGCTGGGCCTGGGCCTGGGGCGCTCGAGGGTGCGAGCGGGTTGCCCTCGATCCGGGGAAAGGGCGGACGACACCCGCCGTCGGGAGGCGCGGCGCCCCGTCACTTGTCCGGCTCCGCGCGAGTTGCCGCCGCCCTGTGCCGCGACAGGGGATGGCCCGCGAACGCTGGGGCCGGGCCGGTGCGGGGGCGGCGGCCCGGGAGGGCGGCCTGCGACGCTCAGGTGTGGGGGTCCTCCGCCACGGTGGTGCGCCGGTGCAGGGCGCGGGGCGCACGCCAGTGGTAGCGCATGGCCAGCAACCTGAGGGCGAAGGCGCTGACGACGGCGAGGACCCCGGTGCCCGGAGTCAGTGCGTCGAATTTGATCAGGAGCGCCACCACGGTGGCTCCCACGATGGCGGGCACCGCGTACAGGTCGCGGTCCCAGCGCAGCAGGGAGGGGACCTCGTTGCCGAGCAGGTCGCGCAGCACACCGCCGCCGACGGCGGTGGCGAGCCCGAGGGTGGCCGACGCGGTGAGGCTGAGGCCGTAGCTGTACGCCTTGGTGGTGCCCGCGACGCAGAAGAGGCCGAGGCCCGCGGCGTCGAAGACGCTTATGGTCGTGTTGATCCGCTCGACCTGGGGGTGCAGGAAGAAGACGGCGGTGGTGGCTATCAGCGGGGTGACGAAGGAGCCGAGGTCAGTGAAGGCGGCCGGCGGCACCGCCCCGATGATCAGATCCCTGATCAGCCCTCCGCCCAGCGCGGTGACCTCGGCGAGTACCGCCATGCCGAAGACGTCGTAGTTCTTGCGTACGGCGAGCAGCGCGCCGGAGATCGCGAAGACGAAGATCCCGACGAGGTCGAGCACGTGCTGGACGGAGTGGCTGAACAGTTCGGCTTGCACCGGTCCCATTGTGCGGGACGGCCAGGTCAGGCCCCCTCAGCCGGCTTCCCGGCCGTACCGCCGGCGGGGGCGGCGGAGTCACCGGTGTTCTCCGGGTGGTGGCAGGCCACCTCGTGCCCGGTGGCCAGCGCGACCAGCGGAGGCTCGGTGGTCCTGCAGACCTCGGTCGCCTTCCAGCAGCGGGTGTGGAAGCGGCAGCCGGGCGGCGGGGCGATCGGTGAGGGCACATCGCCGGTCAGCAGGATCCGCTCGCGCTTGGCGCGCCGCTTGGGGTCCGGAACCGGCACCGCGGACAGCAGCGCGTTGGTGTAGGGGTGCATCGGCTTGCTGTAGAGGGACTCGCGGTCCGCGACCTCCACGATCTTGCCGAGGTACATCACCGCGATGCGGTCCGACACGTGCCGGATGACCGACAGGTCGTGCGCGATGATCACGTAGGTCAGGCCGAGTTCGCTCTGCAGGTCGTCCAGGAGGTTGACCACCTGGGCCTGGATGGAGACGTCGAGCGCCGACACCGGCTCGTCCGCGACCACGAGCTTGGGCTTGAGCGCCAGCGCACGGGCGATGCCGATGCGCTGCCGCTGGCCGCCGGAGAACTCGTGCGGGTAGCGGTTGTAGTGCTCGGGGTTGAGGCCGACCAGCTCCAGCAGGTTCTGCACCTCCTTCTTCACCCCGTTCTCCGTCTGCACCTTCTGCAGCCGGAACGGCGCGCCGACGATGGTGCCGACGGTGTGCCGCGGGTTGAGGGAGGAGTACGGGTCCTGGAAGATCATCTGCACGTCGCGGCGGAGCGGTCGCATGCCCGCGGTGCCCAGGTGCGTGATGTCGCGGCCCTCGAACTCGACCGTGCCGCCGGTCGGCTCCAGCAGCCGGGTGATCAGCCGCCCCATGGTGGACTTGCCGCACCCGGACTCACCGACCACGCCGAGGGTCTCCCCGGGGTTGACGTGGAAGTCGATGCCGTCGACGGCCTTGACCGCGCCGACCTGACGGCGCATCAGGCCCTTCCTGATGGGGAAGTGCTTGACCAGGCCGCTGACCTTGAGCAGGGCCTCCCCCTCAGCCGCCGGCGTCGGTTCCGCGGCCGCCTGCTGGGGGATCGTGACGTCGTTGTTGGGCACAGCCTGGTCCTTCACAGCTTGGGCGCAATCTCTTCGGTCCAGATGCGCTCCCGGTCCGTCGTGCGCAGGTGGCAGGCCGCGAAGTGGCCGCCGCCGGCGTCCTGGAGCTCCGGCACGACCGTCCTGCTGGCGCCGTCGGTGAGATCCGCGTACGGGCAGCGGGGGTGGAAGGCGCAACCCGGGGGCACGTTGATGAGGCTCGGGGGTGATCCCTTGACCGGAACCAGTCGGTCCGTGCGCTCGCGGTCGATGCGCGGCATCGACCCCAGCAGGCCCCAGGTGTACGGGTGCTGCGGTTCGTAGAACACCTTCTCCGCGCTGCCGCGCTCGACGCAGCGGCCGCCGTACATCACCAGCAGGTCGTCCGCGAGTTCGGCGACGACGCCGAGGTCGTGCGTGATCATGATGACCGCGGAGCCGAACTCCTTCTGCAGGTCCCGGATGAGGTCGAGGATCTGCGCCTGCACGGTCACGTCGAGCGCGGTGGTCGGCTCGTCGGCGATCAGCAGCTCGGGGTTGTTGGCCAGCGCCATCGCGATCATCGCGCGCTGCCGCATACCGCCGGAGAACTCGTGCGGGTAGGAGTTGACGCGCCTGTCGGGCTGGGGGATGCCGACCCGGTCCAGCAGTTCGACCGCGTGCTTGCGGGCGGCCTGCTTGGTGACCTGGTTGTGGATCCGGTACGCCTCGACGATCTGGTGGCCCACCGTGTAGTAGGGGTGCATCGCGGACAGCGGGTCCTGGAAGATCATCGCCATCTTCTGGCCGCGCAGCCGGCGCACCTCCTCGGCGGAGGACGAGATCAGCTCCTTGCCGTCCAGCCAGACCTCACCGCTGATCTGCGGCTTGGAGCGGCTGTGCCCGGTGCGGTGCAGGCCCAGGATGGCGAGCGAGGTCACGGACTTGCCGGAGCCCGACTCGCCCACGATGCCGAGGGTCTTGCCGCGCTCCAGAGTGAAGGACAGCCCGTTGACGGACTTCACCAGGCCGTCATCGGTGGGGAAGTGGACCTTGAGGTCGCGGACCGCAAGGAACTCCTTGGGGGCGGACGACCGGTTCGACACCACGCCGGGCGTGGCGGTCTCGGGGGAGGGACTCTGGTTCACGTCAGCCTCACGCGCGGGTCGACGACGGCGTACAGCAGGTCAACGATCAAGTTGGCCATGACAATGAAGAAGGCGGCGAACATGGTGACGCCGAGGATGACCGGAAGGTCCTGGGTGCCGATCGCGCTGACCGCGGCGTTGCCCAGTCCCTTGAGGTTGAAGACGGTCTCGGTGAGCACGGCGCCGCCGAGCAGCTGGCCGAGGTCGAGACCGAAGATCGTGATGATCGGGGTGAGCGTGGAGCGTAGGGCGTGCTTGCCGATGACCACGCCCTCCTTGAGTCCCTTCGCCCGCGCCGTGCGGATGTAGTCCTCGCCCAGGATCTCCAGCATGGTGGCGCGGGTGAGCCGGGCGTAGGTCGCGGCGAAGAGGAACGCCAGGGTGATCCAGGGCAGGATGAGGTTCTGCGCCCACAGCAGCGGGTTGTCGGCGAAGTCCACGTACCCGATCTCCGGCAGCCAGCCCAGGGAGTGGACGAAGATCGCCGAGGCCAGCAGTCCCGTGAAGTAGACGGGCAGCGAGACACCCGCGAGCGCCGTGATCATCGTCGCGCGGTCGAGCACGGTGCGTCTGCGCAACGCGGAGATCACACCGGTGGCGACGCCTCCGATGAGCCACAGCAACGAGGCGCCTGCCGCGAGCGAGGCCGTCACGGGCAGCCGGTCGAGCAGCATCGGCCACACCGGCTGCTCGTTCTTGAACGAGTAACCGAAGCAGGGCGCCGGGCAGTGGGTCGTGTCGCTGCCGCCGTCGTAGTCACGGCCGACCACGATGCCCTTGACGAACTCCCCGTACTGGACGGTGATCGGCTTGTCCAGGCCCATCTTGTGGCGAATGCCCTCGATGGCCACCTTGTTGGTCGCTCGCCCCGCGTAGAGGAGAGCCGGGTCGCTTCCGGTGATCTTCGGCACCATGAAGAAGATGCCGAAGGTGACCATGGAGACCACCACCAGCAGGGCGACGACATTGATCAGTCGTCGAAAGATGTAGACGAGCACTGAACTCGGCAGCCGCCGGGCGGTCGCCGGCCCCTTGTGGGGACCGGCGACCGCCCGCGGCGGCCTTCACCTGCCCTTCGCGCTTAACTATCTAGCCGGTGAGACGGGGATTACTACTCGACGCCGACGACCGCGAGGTCGATGCGGCCGCCCTGGCCCTCGCTGGCGAAGACATTCGTCATCCGCGGGCTGCGGTAGGTCAGCGCCTTGTCGAAGTTGATGGGCAGGTACAGGGCCTTCTCCATCACCAGCTTGTTGATCTGGCCGTAGTCCGCCGCGGCCGCCTCGGGCGTGGACTCGCCCGCGGCCTTGTCGAACAGCCCGTTGATCGCGGGGTCGTTGATCATCGAGAAGTTGTTGTTGCCGTTCGGCAGGATGTAACGGCCGTCGACCAGGGCCTGGAGGAAGCCGGCACCGGTGTTGAAGTCGGCACCCCAGCCCATGACGATGATGCCGTAGCCCTTCTTCTTCACGTTGTCGGGCGAGCCGACGACGGAGGAGGACTGGCTGCCGTCGTACTGGTCGATGGTGGCCTTGATGCCGACCTTGGCCAGCGACGCCTGGATCGACTCGGCGGTCTTGACCTCGGGCGCGCGGTTGTTGCGGACCGCGATCACGGTGGAGAAGCCCTCCGGGTGACCGCAGGCCTTCAGGGCCTCCTTGGCCTTCTCCGGCTGCGGCTTGCCCGCGGCCAGGCCGTACGGGTCGTAGGTCTTGTCCGAGCCGGGGACGTTCGGCGGCAGCATGTTCAGGCCGTAGTCACCGCTGGTCGGGCCGCCACGGGCGGTCTGCAGGGACTTCGGGTCGGCCGCGTAGATGATCGCCTTGCGGCAGTCCACGTTGTCCAGCGGCGCCACGTTCGTCGGGAACGCCATGTACCGGATGTAGCCCGTGTACGGGTTGTCGGCGTTCGCCTTGTACTTGGGGCTCTGCAGGATCTTGATCTTCGCGGCCTGCTGCACGCCGGTGCCGTCGATCGCGTAGTCGATGTCACCCGACAGCAGACGGGAGTCCATGTCGTCCGCGTTGGTCGTCACGGTGAAGGTGACCTTCTCCGGCAGGCCCTTGCGAACCGTGTCGGTCTTCGGGTCCCAGTTCTCGTTGCGGACGAAGGTCGCGCCCTTGCCGGCGGTGAAGGAATCGACCTTGTACGGGCCGGTCGCCACCGGGTGGTTGGTGTACTTGGAGCCGTCGTCCTTCGCCTGCGGCACCGGGGAGGTGCTGGGCATGGCGAGCAGGAACGGGAAGTCGGAGTACGCCTTCTTCAGGTTGAAGACGACGGTCTTGTCGTCCGGCGTCAGGACGGACTTCAGACCCAGCTTGTTGGGGTCCTTGTCCTTGTACGGGCCGGGGTACTTCTGCCCCTGGTCCAGCTGGTCGATGATGTAGACCGGGCCGCCGGACAGGACGTCCTGCGCGAAGACGCGCTCGATGCCGTACTTGACGTCCTTGGACGTGATCTCGGTCCCGTCCTCGAACTTGACGCCGTCCTTCAGGTGGAAGGTGTAGGTCTTGCCGTCGTTGGTGACCTCCGGCATGTCCTTCGCCAGGTCGGGGACGAGCTTGTTGCCGTCCGGGCCCGGCTTGGAGTCGTAGGCCAGCAGCTGGCGGACGTACAGGCGCTGGATGTCCCACACGAAGCCGTAGTAGGCGCGGGCCGGGTCGAGGAAGTCCACGTCCTGGGGCGACCAGAGCTTGAGGGTGCCGCCCTTCTTGTCGGACGCGTTCAGCACCTTGCCCTTGGTGCCCGCGTCGAAGCCGGCGCCCTCGCTGGAGGTCTTCTTGTCGTCGGACCCTCCACCACCTCCGCACGCCGCGGTCAGCGACAGGGCTCCGGCAAGCGCGATCGCCCCGAGTGCTTTGCCTCTGCGATTCACTGTTGTACAACCTCCGTGATCTGAACTGCCCGTGACGCGATCTGCGCGTCGTCCGGTTTGAAGAGACCGTCCGGCTGGCCCGGCGGCCGGGATACGGCGCTCAGCTCCCCTTCGGGTCGAGCGCGTCCCTGAGCCCGTCCCCGAAGAGGTTGAAAGCCAGTACGGTGATGAAGATCGCCACACCGGGGACCACCATGTAGGTGGGGTCCGCCTGGTAGATGGGCACGGCGTCGGAGAGCATCTTGCCCCAGGAGGGGGTGGGAGGCTTGACGCCGGCGCCGAGGAAGCTGAGCGCCGCCTCAGACAGGATGTTGGTCGGGATGATCAGGGTGGAGTACACCAGGATCGGCGCCACGAGGTTGGGCAGGAGCTCCCGCCCGAGGATGTGCAGCCGTCCGGCGCCCAGGCTCTGCGCCGCCTCGACGAACTCGCGTTCGCGCAGCGAGATCGTCTGTCCTCGGACGATGCGGCCGATGTAGGGCCAGCCGAAGAAGCCGATGACGACGATCAGCACGCCCATGCGGACGCCCGAGCCGGTCAGGCCCCACAGCGAGTCCGGGACGACCGAGACCAGGGCGATCGTGAACAGCAACTGCGGGAAGGCCAGGAGCAGGTCCATGAGCCGGCTGATGGCGGAGTCGACCCACCCGCCCAGGTAACCGGCCACGGCCCCCATGACACTGCCGATGACGACCGACACCAGTGCGGCGAGGAAGGCCACGAGCAGCGAGATCCGGGCACCGTAGACGATGCGGCTGAAGACGTCGCGGCCGTTGGTCGGCTCGATGCCGAGCAGGAAGTCCGAACTGATGCCGCCGAAGGCGCCCTTGGGGGTGCCGAGGTCGGCGTCGATGAGGTCCTCGTGGAACTCGTTCGGGTCATGGCCGAGGAAGTGCACCAGCACGGGTGCGAACACGGCGACCAGAATGAGCAGGATCACGACGATTCCGCCGGCGAGCGCGACCTTGTCGCGCTTGAGGCGCATCCATGCGATACGCCCGGGCGAACGGCCCTCGATCGCCTTCGCGGGTATGTCGGCGGCGACGTCGGCGACGGCCGTCTCAGCGGTGTCGTGCAGCGGTGCTGTCATGTCTCCTCGTGCATCCCCCTGCCGGCGGTGGCCGGCTTCGCCTGGCCGTCCGCCCGGGTCGACGGAGCGGACCGACCATGTCGGGCGCAGCTCTTGATGGTGGTGCGGTGGCGCTGGGCTGTGTGTTTGGGTTGTGATGAATCGTTAGGGCGACGCGTGCAGCGCCTTGGTGCGCGAGTCTTCATCGGGCGCGCGATCACGCGCCAGACCCCACAGGGAAGCGATGCGCAACCGTGATGTGGTGACTCTTCGTCCGTTATTACCGCGGTGTTACGCGCGTTGACAGATCGCCGCGACGTGGCAGGAGTCGCTACCGTCGACGCCATGAATGATCGGCTTCGCGCGGTGTGCGACCTGATGGTCCCCGTGGTCAGGGAAATGGCGGGACTCCACGAGTACGACGGCCAGGTGCAGGACCTGTCGCCCGACGGCGTGCGCCGCGGACTGGCCTCGCTCGCTCACGCCCGGCTGCGCGAACCGGCGCAGGCCGACCCGCACGACGAGCGGCACCTTTCGGCCTTCGAGGACACGCTCAAGGTCCAGTACGGGGAGCTGGAACTGCATCGCCGCGACCCGTATCCGCATTTGTCCAATCTTGAACTCACCGCCTACGACCGTGAGTACGCGCCGCGCGAGGAGCTCGCGAAGGCCCGCGCACGCCACCTCCAGCAGTGGCCGGATGCCGTCGACGCCGCCATCGCGTCGCTGGACCGGGTGAGCGCGCCGGTCGCCGGGGCACTCCTCGGGGCGGTCCGCGGCCTCGCCGCCGACCTCGACCCGGACGCGGAACCGCAGGCCGGTCCCGCGCTCGCCGCGCACGCCCGCCTGGTCGACCACATCGCCCGCGCCGCCGAGACCGGCGACCCCGACCCGCGGCTGGGAGCCGAGGCCCTAGCGCTACTGATGGGCAGTCAGGAAGGCATGCGGGTCGACCTGTCGGCCCTCGCGGACGACGCGGAGCGTGAGCGGGACCGGCTCACCGACCTCCTCACGGAGTCCTGCGCACGGCTGGACCCGCAGGCCCCCGTGGACGAACTCATCCCGCGGCTGCTGGCCGACCACCCGGACGCGGACGGGGTCATCCCCGAGGCCGCCCGGCTCACCGACGAGGTCATCGACTTCACCCGGCAGCGGGGGCTCGTGCCCTGGCTGGACGGCGACTGCCTCGTGGGGCCGGCGCCGCCGTCGCGCCGCTGGTCCATGGCGATGATGACCTGGGCCGCACCGGAGGAGGCCGACTCCGCCTCCTGGTACCACGTCACCCCGCCGGAACCGGACTGGCCGGAGGAGGAACGCGAGGAGTGGCTCACGGTCTTCAGCCGTACGAGCCTGCCGGCGATCACCGTGCACGAGGTGGCACCGGGCCATTTCGCCCACGGCCGGGCATTGCGGCACGCACCCACGCAGGTACGGCGTGTCCTGCACTCGCTGTCCTTCTGCGAGGGCTGGGCGCACTACGTCGAGGAAGTCTGCCTCGAGGAGGGATTCCGCGCCCGCGACCCCCGTTTCGCGATCGGCGTGGCCCTGGAGGCGCTCGTTCGCGTCACCCGCCTCGCGTGCGCGATCGGGCTGCACACGGGGGCGATGACGCTGGAGGAGGCCACCCAGCGGTTCATGCGGGACGCCCACCTCGCACGGGCCGGCGCGGCCTCCGAGGCACGGCGCGGCACCTTCGACGCGGCCTACGGGCGTTACACCTGGGGCAAGTTGGAGATCATGCGGCTGCGTGAGCGCGCCCGGCGCGCCTGGGGGCCGCAGTTCTCACTGCAGCGGTTCCACGGGGCGCTGCTGGAGTTGGGCAGCCCGCCGCTGGGGCTCATCGACGCGGTCCTCTGAGGAGTGGCCCGCGGTGGCCCTCACGGGGAGGGCCGGGAACGTTGCGGGCGCGAGCGCGGTGCGACCGCGGCGCCCCCCGCGGGGGGCCGGGAACGTTGCGGGCGCGGGCGCGGCACCCCTCACGGGGAGGGCCGGGAACGTTGCGGGCGCGACCGCGGTGGCCCTCACGGGGAGGGCCGGGAACGTTGCGGGCGCGAGCACGGGTGCGGGTGCGGGTGCGGCAGTCTTCCGACCGCCCACCCGGTGCCGTCGACGGTTGCCTGAACGCGGGGGCGCATGCCGACGGACCGGCACCATCCACAAGGGCCCTCTGCACTCGCCCGCGGCGCCGCATGGGATCTGCCCGCCCAAGGGCGGTCCCCCGAGCAGCACCGCCCGTGCGAGGGCGTCGAAGTGGTGCGTCGGGTCCAGGGTGTCGTCGCCGGGGTCCCTACAACCGAGTCGGACGGGCTGAGCCGCGTACTCGCCATGGTGATATCGCCGCTGTCGACGAGCAGGCCGTGCCCGTGGGCCGGGTCGATCGACAGGGTGACGGTCGCGCCGGGGTCGAGGGCGAGTTCCGCGCCGAGCAGCGCGGGGAAGGCCGTCACCTGCGAGGGGTCGCCGGCCAGGGCCCTGGAAGGCTCGTGCCACGTCCGCGCCGAACGACACGGGCGGCGGTGGGCGGGAGAGCCCGCCACGAACGCGACGGACCGCAGCCGCCGACGGACCGGCGCCATCCCCAAGAGCCCGCACGACCACGACGCGATGTCCGCCGCGGGCACGACGGACCGCTCCCACCGGCGGGACCCCCGGAGGCCTCAGTAGGGCTGCGGGGCCCAGCCGTACGCCGCCCCGGGCGTACCCGGCGCCCCCGGCGCGCCGTGGGCGTCGCGGGAGTAGAACGGCTGCGCCGAGGCCCGCATCCACATGCCGACCGGGTCGTACTCGTCCGTGAGGGCGACGGTCGCGACCGGCAGCCCCTGCGGCACCGCCCCGAGCGCGGACTGCATCATCAGACGCACCGCTTCGGCCGCTTGGGGCCCTGCGTCGTAGAGGTCGACGCCGATCGCCAGGTAGGGCTCGCCCAGCACGGGCTGGACCCATGCGCGCCGCAGCGAGCGGACGGCCGGGGTGCGATGGGCCTGCTGCGACAACAGGGCGTAGTAGTGGGGGATCTGCAGCGCGGGCTCGCCGATCCTCAGCGGTCCGGCCGGGGAGCGGTCGAGGCCGAGGCAGACGCGTCGCAGATCGGGCCAGGGGATGCCGACGCCACCGCCGGATGCGTGCGGGTTGAGCCACAGTCCCCAACGGTCCGGGAAGAGCGAGGCCGCGATCTCACGGCCCGACACCACCTCGTGGGCCCGGTTCCAGCCGCAGGCGGCGAACTCCTGCGGTGATGTCACGCAGGGGGCGTAGCCGTGGCCGGCGACCTCCATGTTGCCGTACTGCGCGTCGGCCCCGCCGGGGGTGCCCTGCCAGAGCAGCATCCACACCTGGCTGTCGGCGAGGGTCCGCAGCAGTTCCTCGTAGGCGTCGTACCTACCGGGCGTCACCTGCCGGAGCGCGTGCTCCAGTCCGCCCCCTCCCACGCCGGCGCTCACGTGCCCCGCCCTTCCGCGTCTGCCTTGTCCGCGTCGTCTGCTTCGTCTGCTTCGCCGCATGCATCTGGTGTCCTGCCGGACCCAGGTTATGCGCCCCCACCGACATAGAAGGGTCGCACGCGCTCCATCATCCAGTCGCCCACGGGGTCCTGTGCGACGTCCAGCAGCACCAGGTTGACCTGCCAGGGCAGCGGTACGGCGCCGAGCGCGCGTCCGAGGGCCGCCATGGCGGCGGCCCGGTCCTCCTCCTGCCAGCGGTCGAGCTCCACGCCGACGAAGAGTGTGGCGGGGTCGCCCTCGATGCTGGCCAACGCGCGGCGGGCGGTGAGTACGACGGGGGTCACGGCGAACTCGCCCGCGGCGGCGGCCAGGAAGTCGACCGGCTCCTCGTCCGGCGAGGGCTCCCACAGCCGGACCCGGGCGCCCGTCGGGGTGCCGGGCTCGCGGTCGGTGCGGCACAGCTCCATCACGGCGGCGGGCGGCAGCGGGATACCCACCGCGCCACCGGGGTTCACGGCGATCCCGAGCTGCGGGGGGAGCCCGCGGGCGAACTCCCGGGCGGGGGCGACGGCGAAGCTCATACCGGAACCGGCGGCGAGGAACTGCTGTTCCGAGCTGAAGACCGGGACGTAGACACCGCCCTCGAGTTCGAGGGTCGGCAGGTCGAGGTCGGCGCTGCCGGGCCCCCCGCCGTTCGGCAGCGGGATCCACAGCTGCGAGCGGCCGAGCACCTCGAGGACACGCGCCGTGGCACCCGGATCGCCGAGTGCCGCCGAGAGCACTTCCTCGAGCTCGTTGGCGGGCCAGCCGCCGGCGCCCTGACCCGACGGGGCGAAGCCGTCCGGTATCCGCTGCCCCGGGATGTTCACTGCGTCTCGCCTCGCAATTTCCTGTGATGGTGCACTCGGTGGAAACACTATCCGGCGGCGGCCGCGGGCGACCCCCACATCGCGTCTCCGTCACACCATGCGATTGTCCGGTTGCGAAGGGTCACATGGACTCAGAAGGTAGGACGAGCAAGGAGAAAACCCTCAACCGGGAGATATCTCGACATGCGCATCACCAGGATCAACTCCACTCTCATAGCGGCAGCCGTGTGCGCCTCGCTGACGATGGGCCTCGCCGGCACCGCCGACGCCCACGCCCCGGTTCGCATCGCGTCCGCCGACATCTCCAAGGCGGCGGACTCCGCCGACGCGGCGGCCGCCACTCGTGCCGAGCTGATCGCGAAGCTGGGTGACACGCTGTCCTACGGCGCCCGCATCACCCAGGACGCCCAGGCGCAGTCCCCGGACGGGGGTAGGTTGCAGGAACTGAGCGCGAGCCTCGAGCAGGCGAGCAGGCAGTTCGCCGACCTCATCGACGCGGCCGCGGCGGGTGGCTCGGTCCAGCTGCCCGACCAGTCCGGGTTGGCGGCCGGCCGCGCCAAGGACGGCGCGAAGGACGGTGTGAAGGGCGGTGTGAAGGGCGGTGCCAAGGCGGCGGCCAGCACTGTCGACGACATCAAGGCGCAGTTGGACAAGCTGATCACCGACGTGGCCGCCCTGGTCACCGCCGTGATCTCGAAGGACCTCGCGGCTGTGGCGGCGCAGATCGCCGTGGTCGTCGGGGACCTGCAGGGCTTGCTGCTCCTGGTGCCGCAGTTGCTGACCGACATCCTCGTGCCGCTGCCGCTGGGCAACGACGCCTTGCAGTCGCCGCTGTCCCCGGCGGTTCCCGACGCGTCGCTGCTGCTGCCGGAGGCGGCGCCCGAGGCGGCGCCCCAGGCGGACCCCGGGGCGTCGCTGCTGCTGCCCGAGGCGGCGCCCGAGGCGCTGCAGGATTTCCAGGATCCGCAGTTCCAGTAAGTAGGAGGCACCAAACGGGGTGGGACCCCGCACGCGTCGCGGCCCGGCCGCTCAGCCGTCGAAGTCGATGGCCTCGAGCTCCCGGGCCGCTTCGCGGTCCAGCAGCACCACCGAGGCGCACGCCTTCGGGAGCCGGCCCGCCTGGGTCCCCGCCAACAGGCGGCGGGAGGCGTCGCGGTGCCGGGCCATGGCGTACGCCGACACCCTCCGGCCGCGTTCACGCTGGCCGTCGAGCGCGGTGCGCACGGGGACGTCCAGCAGCACCAGGTGCATGTTCCGCCCACGGCGCCGCGCGTGACGGCCGACCCAGGCGCGCACCCAGCGCAGGGTGCCGCAGTCGTGCAGGACGACGCTGTCACCCGAACGCAGCGCCCGCCACAGGCCCGTGTAGTGCGCGATCCGCACCAGGGGGCGGTAGAGGGCGTACGGCACCAGCCGCGGGACCCGGGCCTGCCAGCGCTCCCTGACGTCCTGTGAGTCGATCAGGCGGGCACCGCCGGCGGCGCGCCGCATCAGGGTGCTCTTACCGCCGCCCGGGAGGCCGGAGACCACCAGGACGTCCCCGTGCGGGTAGCGCAGGGTGCGTACGGCCCGGCGCCCCTGCCGGAGGTCGAGCAGCCGGTGCGGCCGCACGGCGCGGCCCTCGCGGAGCGCTTTCCGGGCCGGCGCCGGTTCCGGCCGGGACACGGCCGGGGCCCCGGCCGTCGCATACGCACGTGGCCACCGCACAGCTCGCCTCCGGGTCCGACGTTCAAGAAACGGTAAATCCTGAGTTCTCGCTTACCCAGAGGAACGGCGGCGTTACTCCCGGATCGGGACCGGACCGGGACATCCGGGACGCGATCGCGACAACGGCGGGCGCCGTGCAATGATGGCGCCTCAATCTCATAGCGGCCGTTCGAGGTCGCGCGGGAGAGTTTCCGCACCGCCGCGGCGGGCGGACGCCGAAGGAGCAAGTCCTCCCTTGAATCTCTCAGGCACAGATACCGCGCGTCCGAGGCACATCTGAAAAGCGGGCGAGCCCTCCCGGCCAGGGGGTGCCGCCCCACCCAAGGTGCAAGCCAGGTCTCCTCCGACCGGAGGGTCCAGGTGAACCTCTCAGGTTCCGATGACAGATGGGGAGGATCTGCCCCGTCATCGCCCTACCTGTCCCTTCCTCGCCTTGGGAGCCCGCCCGATGAGTGAACCCCGCCGTACCGCACTGGACGCGCTGCACCGCGCCCTCGGCGCCACCATGACCGACTTCGCGGGCTGGGACATGCCGCTGCGGTACGCCAGCGAGCGCGACGAGCACACCGCCGTGCGGACCCGGGCCGGTCTGTTCGACCTGTCCCACATGGGTGAGATCACGGTCACCGGTCCGGCCGCGGGCGAGGCGCTGGACCACGCGCTGGTCGGCCACATCTCCGCGCTGGCCGTGGGCCGTGCCCGCTACACGATGATCTGCTCGCCCGACGGCGGCATCCTCGACGACCTGATCGTCTACCGCCTCGGCGACGAGGAGTACATGGTCGTCGCCAACGCCTCCAACGCACAGGTCGTCCTCGACGCGGTGACCGAGCGCGCCGCCGGCTTCGACGCCGCGGTCCGCGACGACCGGGACGCCTACGCGCTGATCGCCGTGCAGGGCCCGCAGTCCCCCGCCATCCTCGCTTCGGTCACCGACGCCGACCTGGACGGGCTGAAGTACTACGCGGGGCTGCCCGGCACCGTGGCCGGAGTCCCGGCGCTGATCGCCCGCACGGGCTACACCGGCGAGGACGGCTTCGAGCTCTTCGTCGCCCCGGGCGACGCGGAGAAGCTGTGGCAGGCGCTGACCGAGGCGGGAGCGGACGCCGGCCTGGTGCCGTGCGGGCTGTCCTGCCGCGACACGCTGCGCCTCGAGGCCGGTATGCCGCTGTACGGGCACGAGCTGACCACCGCGCTCACCCCGTTCGACGCCGGGCTCGGCCGGGTCGTGAAGTTCGACAAGCCGGGTGACTTCGTGGGCCGCGAGGCGCTGGCCGCGGCCGCCGCCAGGGCCGAGGCCACGCCGCCGCGCAAGCTCGTGGGCCTGGTCGCCGAGGGCCGCCGGGTCCCGCGGGCCGGCTACCAGGTGGTGGCGGGCGGCGAGGTGGTCGGCGAGGTCACCTCCGGCGCCCCGTCCCCGACCCTGGGCAAGCCGATCGCCATGGCGTACGTGGACGCCGCGCACGCCGCGCCGGGCAGCTCCGGCGTGGGTGTGGACATCCGCGGTACCCATGAGCCGTACGAGGTGGTCGCCCTGCCGTTCTACAAGCGGCAGCGCTGAGGCACCGCTCACCGCGGCGCCTTGGGTCCCACCCGTCGGGACACCCGTTCACCAGCACATACCGTCATCCAGGAGAATTCAGTCATGAGCAACCCCCAGCAGCTGCGCTACAGCAAGGAACACGAGTGGGTCTCGGCCGCCGACGCGGACGGCGTGTCCTCGGTGGGCATCACCGAGCACGCGGCGAACGCCCTCGGCGACGTCGTCTACGTCCAGCTCCCGGCGGTCGGCGACACGGTCGCGGCCGGCGAGACCTGTGGTGAGCTGGAGTCCACCAAGTCGGTCAGCGACCTGTACGCCCCGGTCTCCGGTGAGGTCACCGAGGTCAACGAGGACGTCGTGGGCGACCCCTCGCTGGTGAACTCGGCGGCCTTCGAGGGCGGCTGGCTGTTCAAGGTGAAGGTCTCCGAGGAGCCGGGCGACCTGCTCTCCGCCGACGAGTACACCGCCTTCACCGGCAGCTGACCGCCCGGGCCCGCCGCGGCCCCGCCCTGTCCACTCCGACCTCCGGACGGATGACCCCCTGATGTCGCTTCTCAACAGCTCACTGCACGAGCTCGACCCCGACGTCGCCGCCGCCGTCGACGCCGAACTGCACCGCCAGCAGTCCACCCTTGAGATGATCGCCTCGGAGAACTTCGCTCCGGTCGCGGTGCTCCAGGCCCAGGGCTCGGTGCTGACCAACAAGTACGCCGAGGGATACCCCGGCCGCCGCTATTACGGCGGTTGCGAGTACGTCGACGTCGTCGAGCAGCTCGCGATCGACCGGATCAAGGCGCTCTTCGGCGCCGAGCACGCCAACGTCCAGCCGCACTCGGGCGCGCAGGCCAACGCGGCCGCGATGTTCGCGCTGCTGAACCCCGGCGACACGATCCTGGGCCTGAACCTCGCCCACGGCGGGCACCTGACCCACGGCATGAAGATCAACTTCTCCGGCAAGCTGTACAACGTGGTCGCCTACCACGTGGACGCGCAGACCGGGCAGGTCGACATGGCCGAGGTCGAGCGCCTGGCCAAGGAGTCCCGCCCGAAGCTGATCATCGCCGGCTGGTCGGCGTACCCGCGGCAGCTGGACTTCGCGGCCTTCCGCCGGATCGCCGACGAGGTCGGCGCATACCTGATGGTCGACATGGCGCACTTCGCCGGCCTGGTGGCGGCGGGGCTGCACCCCTCCCCCGTGCCGTACGCGGACGTCGTCACCACGACCACGCACAAGACGCTGGGCGGCCCGCGCGGCGGCGTCATCCTGTGCAAGGCGGAGCTCGCCAAGAAGATCAACTCGGCGGTCTTCCCCGGCCAGCAGGGCGGCCCGCTGGAGCACGTCATCGCGGCGAAGGCGGTCGCCTTCAAGGTCGCGGCGAGCGAGGAGTTCAAGGACCGCCAGGTCCGCACCCTGGAGGGCGCGAGGATCCTCGCCGAGCGGCTGACGCAGGGCGACGTCACCGCGGCCGGTGTCTCGGTGCTGTCCGGCGGCACCGACGTCCACCTGGTCCTGGTCGACCTGCGCGACAGCGAGCTCGACGGGCAGCAGGCCGAGGACCGGCTGCACGCGATCGGCATCACGGTCAACCGCAACGCCGTCCCGAACGACCCGCGCCCGCCGATGGTCACCTCGGGCCTGCGCATCGGCACCCCGGCCCTGGCCACCCGCGGCTTCGGGACGGAGGACTTCCGCGAGGTCGCCGACATCATCGCCGAGGCCCTCAAGCCGGGCTTCGACGCGGAGACCGCCGAGGCGCTCGGCGCCCGGGTCACGGCCCTGGCAGGCAAGCACCCGCTGTACCCCGGCCTGCAGTAGCGAGCATCACCCCGTGTGCGGGGCCGCCCACGAGGACGGTCCCGCACACTGGCAGTGCGGGGCGCAACACGCCACCCACGTACCACCCGGCGGCCACCCCGCCGACCACCCGCGGACAACGGGGTCCGCGAACCCGAGGAGTCATCGCACCGTGGCCATCTCCGTCTTCGACCTCTTCTCGATCGGCATAGGCCCCTCCAGCTCCCACACCGTGGGACCGATGCGCGCGGCGCGGATGTTCGCGCAGCGGCTGAAGAACGACGGCCTGCTGGCAGGCGTCGCCGCGGTGCGGGCCGAGCTGTACGGCTCGCTGGGCGCGACCGGCCACGGCCACGGCACCCCCAAGGCGGTGCTGCTGGGGCTGGAGGGGCACTCGCCCCGCACAGTCGACGTCGACACCGCCGACGAGCGGGTCGGGCAGATCCGCAGCAGCCGCCGCATCAGCCTGCTGGGCGCCCACGAGATCCCGTTCTCCCCCGACGACGACCTCGTCCTGCACCGGCGCCGCTCACTGCCGTACCACGCCAACGGCATGACGCTCTTCGCGTACGACGACACGGGCGCGCCCGTGCTGGAGAAGACCTACTACTCGGTGGGCGGCGGCTTCGTCGTCGACGAGGACGCGGTCGGAGAGGACCGCATCAAGCTCGACGACACCGTGCTGAGGTACCCCTTCCGCACCGGCGACGAACTGCTGCGGCTCACCCGGGAGACCGGGCTTTCCATCTCCGGCCTGATGCTGGAGAACGAGAAGGCCTGGCGCACCGAGGCGGAGATCCGCGCGGGCCTGCTGGAGATCTGGCGCGTCATGCAGGACTGCGTGCAGGCCGGCATGACCCGCGAGGGCATCCTCCCGGGCGGCCTCAAGGTACGCCGCCGGGCCTCGGCCACGGCCCGCCAACTGCGCGCCGAGGGCGACACGGCGGCGCACGCCATGGAGTGGGTCACCCTGTACGCCATGGCCGTCAACGAGGAGAACGCCGCGGGCGGCCGCGTCGTCACCGCCCCCACCAACGGCGCCGCCGGCATCATCCCGGCCGTCCTGCACTACTACGTGAACTTCGTGGCAGGGCGCTCGACGGAGGAGGAGAAGGAGGACGGCGTCGTCCGCTTCCTGCTCGCGGCGGGCGCGATCGGCATGCTGTTCAAGGAGAACGCCTCCATCTCCGGCGCCGAGGTCGGCTGCCAGGGCGAGGTCGGCTCCGCCTGCTCCATGGCTGCGGGAGGCCTGGCCGAGGTCCTCGGCGGCGGCCCGGAGAAGGTCGAGAACGCCGCCGAGATCGGCATGGAACACAACCTCGGCCTCACCTGCGACCCGGTCGGCGGGCTCGTCCAGATCCCCTGCATCGAGCGCAACGGCATGGCCGCCGTCAAGGCCGTCACCGCGGCCCGCATGGCGATGCGCGGGGACGGGCGGCACCACGTCTCCCTCGACAAGGTCATCAAGACCATGAAGGAGACCGGGGCCGACATGAAGGTCAAGTACAAGGAGACGGCGCGGGGCGGGCTCGCGGTGAACGTCATCGAGTGCTGAGGGAACGAGCCGGGGTGTGGGATGCGGCCCCGGCCCGCTCCGCGAGCCGTACAGTGCGGGGCGTCGAGAGGCGAGCGCGCCGGAGGCGTGGGCGAGGCGCGCGGCGGCACGGCCCCGCGGCCGCGGGGCCGTGGACATCTGCGCGAAAGCCGACGGTGACGAGGCAGGTGCCGGCCGGCCAGGCGCCGTAGAGGGCCGTCTCGCGGGCCTCGGGGTCGGCGGGATCACGCAGGACCGCGGGCAGCGCGGCGGCGAGGGCGTCCAGGGCCTCCCCCGCCATGAGGAAGGCCAGCGGGTCCCGGTCCTGGGCGTACAGCGCCTCGACGGCGTGCGCCATGGCGTTGAGCCCGCTCACCGCCGCGACGTGGGGCGGGAGCGTGAGGGTGAGGTCGACGTCGTAGACGACGGTCCGCGGCAGCACCTCGGGCAGCCGCCGGGTGGTCTTCGCGCCGTCCCGGGTCTCGCCCAGGATCGGCGTCATCTCGGAACCGGCGAAGGTGGTGGGCAGCGCGATCTGCGGTAGTCCGGTGCGCAGTGCGACGGCCTTGCCGAGACCGATGGCCGAGCCGCCACCCACTGCGACCAGGCAGTCCGCCCCGGTCGCCCGGACGGCGTCGACCGCCTTGTCGGTGACGGTGACCGGGGTGTGCATGGCCGCCTGGTCGAAGATCCCGGCGGCGAGCGGTCCGAGGAGTTCGCCCGTCTCGCGGGCCTGGCCGGTCTGGCCGGGTGTGCACAGCACCAGGGCCCGACCACGGCCCAGGGCCCGGACCTCGTCGGCGACGCCTCTTCGCGATCCGCTGCCGAAGACGACTTTCGTGACGTGGCCCCGATGCACGAACGATCTCATGACTGTTCCTCGCAATTTCTTTACGGGAACAGGAGTCTCACCGCCTACGAGATGACACGTCAATGAATTCCGCGCGTGATGGCACGCCGGCCGGACCTGAATACCGCGTTCACGCGACGGGCCTGGGAACGGCAGACCAGGTGCGCTTCCAGCATCCCCCATCCTGGTGATGCACCCGATGGCGGACACGGCGAGAATGCCATTTCCGATGTCACGCCCAAGGGAAATGCTCGGGGGTCGTTCGCGGGGTTTCTCCGCATATGCGCCGGAGGGGACCGCGGGCGGACTGCCGCCGCTCAGCGGGTGGCCGCGTGCACGATTCCCGAGGATGCCGCGATGCGGTCGAGCAGGAACATCGTGCCCACGCACGCCGCGATCCAGCAGCAGAGGATGACGATCCCGCGGGTGAGGCCGTCGTGGTGGAAGTAGGACAGTCCGTCCATGGCGCGCACACCGACGCCCGCCGGCATGACGGACGCCAGTGGCTGCAGCCAGCTGGGCAGGAAGGACGGCGGGAGGACGCCGCCACTGGTGGCGTTGCCGACGATGAGCATGAAGATGGAGCCCAGGGGCACGCCAGCGGGACCGAAGACGCGGATGAGCGCGACGGTCGCGGCGGCGACCGCGCCGGCCATGAGGGTGACGACGCCGAAGATGCCGAAGAAGGGGCCGGGTATGGCCTCGAACGCCGTGCAGGCGATCAGCGCGGTGGCCAGGCCGCCGACGACGGCGAAGAGGGTCAGACTCAGGACCCGCTGGTTGAACGAGAGCCGGGGCGCCACCTGGTAGGTGAGCTGGCCGAAGAGGAAGCCGGCCAGGATCAGCCCGAAGGAGGCGTAGAACACCGACAGGCCCCTGCTGTCGCCGGACGACAACGGCAGGATGTCGACCACAGGGATCTTGTGGGCCTCGCCGTGCGGGACCGAGGCGAGGGGGGTGAGCAGCCCGGACACCGCGGGACCGTTCGCGCCGGCGTAGACGACCTCGGACTTGCCGTGGTCGGAGAGGTAGGCCGCGTAGGCCTTGCGGTGCTCGACGGCGTGCCGGGCCGAGGCCACGTCGGGATACCGGTCGACCTGGAACGCCTCGGGCGCGATGCGCTGGAGGCGGACGTCGAACAGGGCCGCCGAGTGGTCCGAGGCGACGACCGCGACCGGCAGCCGGTGCGCCTTGGGGGTGTGGAAGGCTGCGAGGAAGACGCTCACGAACGCGAGCCCGACGACGAGTACCGAGATCACCGGGGTGATCACGGCCTTCGAGCCGGTCAGTCCCTGCCGGACGGGCGGTGCGTCGGTCTGCGGTGCCGGGACGTGCCGGTGCCGGGACCGGTGCCGGTGGTTCGACGGAGGCGGGTCCACAGGGGGGTGCGCATCGGTGATGATCACGGTGTCCACCAGGGAGTGTCCCTCCAGTAATGTAAGTCGGCTTATATAAGTTAACAGACAAAAGGAAGGTGCCCGGCATGTCCGTTCGCGACCCCAGCGAGCACATCGGCTATCTGATCTGGCAGCTGTCGCAGGCGTACGCGATCCGCGTCGAGCAGGCGCTGCGCCCGCTCCGGCTGACCCAGACGCAGTTCAGCGCCCTGATGCGACTCATCGCGAACGGAGCCACCTCGGGTGCGGAGCTGGCGCGCAGGTGCGGGGTCACGGCGCAGTCCATGAGCACCGCCGTCCAGGGACTGGCCGAGCGCGGACTGGTCGAGCGGCGGGCCCATCCGACGCACGGCCGGATCATCGAGATCAGCGTCACACCGGAGGGCGAGCAACTGGTCGTCCGCGCCGAGCATGCCATCGCGCCCGCCGAGGAGGAGGCCCTCTCCCCCTTCGACCCGCACGAGCGCGAGCGGGTACAGGCCGACCTGCGACGCATGCTGGCGACCCTGAACCCGCACGCCCTGTCAGACAGTGACTGAGCCCATCCATCGAACCCGTCCATTGACGTTCAACCAGATTTCCCCGACCGCGGCAGGACGACCGATCACACGATCGCGCTCGATCCCGCGCGGGATATGGATTGCACGATCCAGTAATTTTTCGGGGGAATCCATGTCTCATCTGCTGCACATCGACTCCGGCGCCCGTGCCGAGGGCTCCGCGAGCCGCCGGCTGTCGACCGCGTGCGTCGCCGCCCGGAAGGCCCGCCACCCGCACGGCACCGTCACCCAACGCGACCGCGCCGTCGACACACGGCGTTCGTCTCCCCCGAGTGGGGCAGGCCCCGCCGTACGCCCGGCCCGCGGCAGCGGCCCGGCGCGATGGCGCTCGCCCTGGACGCCCTCTCGCCGGACGGACAGCGCTCGTGACGGAGCGTCGGATCCGGTGCCCGCCCGGCTCGTGCCGGCAGTGCGGATCACCTGTGGAGCCGGCGGCCCCACCGAGCCGGCGCCGTAGGGCCGGATGTCTCGGCGGACGGACGGACGAGGAGGGCGGCGGGGCCCACTGCCCCTGACACCGTTCGGACCAGTCGTCAGATGGTCTCGCCGCGAGGGCCGATGGCTCCACCGAGTCGCCTGGCGGCCCGGGATTCGCCCGGCGGGTCGGGATTCGCCCGGCGGGTCGGACAGGGCGGACAGCGGTCACAACCATTCCGATGAACCACCAGATCCGTTGTCCCATACGGTGGTTCGCGCTGAACTGCTCGCCCGGGCGCCGAACACGAGGGGCGTCCCGTGATCGTTCGGCGACCCGGGGGGACCCTCCATGCCGGCCGCCTCCGATGCCCCGGCGAAGTGGCGATCCTCCACAACCCCTCATACCGTCAGATTTCGGGTGACCCAGGACGTCGCCCGGAAGGCAGGTACGGCAGTCATGACACTTCGTCGGCCCCACGCGGCCGCCGTGGCCGCGGTCGTCGGTGTGCTGGGCCCGTGCGGCCTTCCCGGGGCCGAGGCGGCTTCGCCGGACGCGCTCGTCGTCCGGCCCGGGGAGTCCGTCCAGGCCGCGGTGGACCGGGCGCGGCCGGGTGATGTCATCAAGATCCTTCCCGGGACCTACCCCGGCAGCGTCAGCGTCACCAAGCCCCGGCTGACGCTCATGGGGCACGGCGCGGACACCGTCCTCACCCCGGACGCGAGGCCCGGCCGGAACGCCTGCGCTCTGGCGGGCAGCGGGCTGTGCGTCACCGGAACGGAGCAGAGCGCGCTGGGCGGCGTCCGGTTGCTGTCGCTCTCGGTCTCCGGCTTCCGCAAGAACGGCGTCGACGCCTCCCGGACCGACGGCCTGGAGGTCAGTGACATGACCACCGAGCACAACGGGCGTCAGGGCATCGGCGTCCAGCACTCGGTGCGGACGCTTCTGCGCGACAACGTGTCCCGGCAGAACGGCGAGTCGGGGATCTTCCTGGCCAACACCGCCGACGGCGAGGGCGGCGCACTGGACACCAGGCGCACCCGCGTCAGCGGCAACGAACTGACGGGCAACCGGATCGGGGTCGTGCTGCGCCGGGTGCGCAACCTCGGGGTGGTCGACAACCACATCACCGCCAACTGCGGCGGCGTCTTCGTGGTCGGGGACGAGGGCGTCCCGCGTGCCGGGGGCCTGACCGTCTCCGACAACCTCGTGGCGGCGAACAACAAGTACTGCCCGTCCAACGCCCGGCTCCCCTTCATCCAGGGCGCCGGGATCGTGCTGACGGGCGCAGAACGGACCCTGGTGGTCCGCAACCGGGTCGTGGACAACCACGGCACCTCACCGATGTCCGGCGGGATCGTGCTCTTCCGCAGCGTGGTGGGCGCCCCCGACACCGGCAACACCATCCGGGGCAACACGGCCCTGGGCAACAGCCCGGCCGATCTGGCCGACCGCGACCAGGGCGCCGCGAACGTCCTGCGTGACAACACGTGCCGCGTCTCCGAACCGAAGGGGTTGTGCGAGGAATGACCGTGACAGAAACCACCACCGCGGACGGCACCGCGAAGGCGGCGCCCGCCGAGGACGCCACGCCACCGGCGATGCGTCTGCGCGAGCTCGCCTTCGGCGCCGCCTGCGCCGCCGCCGTCCGGGCCGCGGCCCGGCTCGGCGTACCGGACGCGCTCGGCAAGGAGCCGGCGACCGCCGAGGAACTCGCGGCCATGGTCGGCGCCGCGCCGCGCCAACTGCGCCGGCTGCTGCTCGCCCTGGCCTCGTACGGAGTCTTCCAGGAGCAGGCCGACGGCCGCTTCGCCCACACCGAGATGTCGCGGATGCTCCGCAAGGACAGCCCGAACACCCTGCACTACATCGCGCTGTGGTGCACCGAACCGTGGACATGGGAGGTCTGGCCGCGGCTCGACGAGGCGGTGCGCGGCGGCCGGAACGTCTTCCCCGAGGTCTTCGGCAAGGAGTTCTTCGAGTACCTCCACGACGACGCCCGCGACAGCGCCCGGGTCTTCGACCGCGCCATGACCGCCTCCAGCCGGCAGTCCGCCGAGGACATCGCGGCCCTGCTCGACCTGACCGGCGTCGCCTCGGTGGCCGACATCGGCGGCGGCCAGGGGCACGTGCTGGCCGCGCTGCTGGAAAGGCACCCCGAGTTGCAAGGCACCCTGCTGGACCTGCCGAAGGTCGTCGCCGGCGCCGACCCGCGGCTGCGCGAGGGCGGTCCGCTGGCCGCGCGCGCCCGGCTGGTGCCGGGGGACTGCCGGGTGGACATCCCGGTGGCCGCCGACATGTACATCATCAAGAACATCCTGGAGTGGGACGACGACAGCACCCGGCGCACGTTGCGCAACGTCGTGGCGGCGGGCGGCGCCGGCGCGAAGGTGATCGTCATCGAGAACCTCGTCGACGACACTCCGTCCATGCGCTTCACCACCGCGATGGACCTGCTCCTGCTGCTGAACGTCGGCGGCCAGAAGCACACGCGGGACAGCATGGTGAAGCTGATGACGGAGGCCGGGCTGCAGGTCGGCGAGGTGGCCCCGGTCAACGCCTACCTGCACGCCCTGCACAGCACGGTCGGCCGGGCGCGGTGAGCCGTCGGGCGGCCTAGTCCTGTTCCCCGGTCATCTCCGCCACCAGACCGGTGGTGTGCCGGCCCGCCCGGAACTCCGGGCGGGCCAGCACCCTGCGCAGGAAACCGGTAGTGGTGCACACGCCCTCGCCGCGCACCCGCATCTCCTCCAGGACGCGGTCCATCCGGGCCAGCGCCCGCTCCCGGTCCGGTGCCCAGACGACCGCCTTGGCGAGCAGGGAGTCGTAGTCGGGTCCGATCCGCCAGCCGGGGAAGGCGTGGGTGTCCACGCGGACGAACGGCCCGCCGGGGACCTGGAACTCGGTGAGCAGGCCCGGGGCCGGCGCGAAGTCGCGTTCGGGGTCCTCCGCGTTGATCCGGCACTCCAGGGCGACCCCGCGGTGCACGACGTCCTCCTGGCGCAGCGTCAGCGGGTGCCCGGCGGCGACGAGGATCTGCTCCCGGACCAGGTCGATCCCGGTCGCCATCTCGGTGACCGGGTGCTCCACCTGGAGCCGGCAGTTGACCTCCATCAGGTGGAAGTCACGCTCCGGGGTGAGCAGGAACTCGAAGGTCCCCACGCCTGTGTAGCCGACCGCCCGGGCCCCGCGCACGGCCGCGTCGCACATCGCCGACCGCAGCCGCGCCGGCAGGTCCGGGGCGGGGGCCTCCTCGACCAGCTTCTGGTGGTGCCGCTGCACCGAGCAGTCCCGTTCGCCGAGGTGGACGACCGCGCCGTGCCGGTCGCAGAGCACCTGCACCTCCACATGACGACCGCGCTCGACGTACCGCTCCAGGTAGAGCCGGTCGTCACCGAAGACCGAGCCGGCGTGCGCCGTCGTGCGCCGATAGGTGTCGAGCAGCCGGTCGGGGTCGGTCACCACGGCCATCCCCCGTCCCCCGCCGCCCGCGACGGCCTTGAGGATCACCGGGTAACCGGTCTGCTGCGCCACCTCTTTCGCGTCGGCGGCGCCGGTCAGCGGGCCCGTGCTGCCGGGCAGCACGGGCAGTCCGGCCTCGGCCATCAGCGTGCGGCACGCGGCCTTGTCGCCCAGCCGGGAGAGCACCTGCGGGGAGGGCCCGATGAAGGTGAGGCCGTTGTCCTCGCAGACCTCGGCGAAGTCGGGGTCCTCGGACAGGAAGCCGTATCCGGGGTGGACGGCCTGCGCGCCGGTGCGGCGCGCGGCCTCGACGACGGCGGGGATGTTGAGGTAGCTCGCCCTCGCCGGGGGCGGTCCGATGTGCACGGCCTCGTCGGCGAAGCGGACGACGGCCGAGTCGCGGTCGGCGGTGGAGTACACCGCGACCGTGCGGATGCCCAGTTCACGGCAGGCACGGGCGATCCGCAGCGCGATCTCGCCGCGGTTGGCGACCAGGACGGTGGAGAACACGGGCCCTCACTCCCCCACCGGTATGGGCTCCAGCGCGATCAGCGGCTGCTGGAACTCGACGGGCTGTCCGTCCGGGACGACGACGTCCACGACTCGGCCGGCCACGTCCGACTCGACGGTGCTCATCATCTTCATGACCTCCAGGACGCCCACGGGCTGGCCGGGACGGACGAGGTCGCCGACGCGGACGCACGGCGGCCCGCCGGGTTCGGGGGCGTGGTAGAAGGTGCCCACCGTGGGGGCGTGGACGTAGTGGAGCGACGTGGGAACCCGCGCTCCGTGCGCCTCTTGCTCCTCTTGTGCGCCGGTGCCCTGGTTGAGTGCGCCGGCGCCCGGGCTCGCGGCGGCGAAGGTCGGCGGAGCGGGTGCCGAGGCCGTCGCGGGGGCGTGCTCAGGTCCGCCGGCGGCCTCCGCCGCCGGGGCCGCCGCCGGCTCCGGGGTGTGGGCGGGGGCCTGTGCCCGCGGCTGCGGCCACTCGATCTCGACCGCCGTCTGCCCGTGCCGCAGCCGGATCCGCCGCGGCGGGGTGGGCATGGAGCGGGCCAGCTCGGTGGCGCTGCGGCAGACCGCCTCCAGCGCGGGGAGCGCGGCCGCCGCACCGCCGGTGGACGTTCCGTTGAGGGCCTTGCCCGCACCCGGGGGGCGGGCCGTCCTGTCGTCGCCGTGGAGTGTCACGGTGCTGCCTCCTCCTCCAGTCGGCCGAAACGGTGGAACCGGTCGCGGCGCTCGGCCAGCAACCGGTCGGGGGCCCGGGGACGCAGTTCGTCCAGGGCGGCCGAGAGCGCGCCGCCGACGAGGGCGGCCGCGTGGGCGTGGTCCCCGTGGGCGCCGTCCGGCGGCTCGGGGACCACGCCGTCGACGATGCCCAGCCGGAGCAGATCGCGGGCGTGCAACCGCAGGGCGGCCGCCGCGGCGGGGGCGGCGCCGGGGTCCTTCCACAGGATCGCGGCGCAGCCCTCCGGGCTGATCACGGAGTAGATGCCGTTGGCAGTGACCAGGACGCGGTCGGCGACGGCGAACGCCAGTGCCCCGCCGCTGCCGCCCTCGCCGGTGATCACGGCGACGACCGGCACCGGCAGCCGGGCCATCAGCCGCAGGTTCTCGGCGATCGCGAGGGCCTGCCCGCCGCTCTCCGCCTCCGGACCCGGGTCGGCGCCGGGGGTGTCGACGAGGGTCACCACCGGGATGCCCAGCTTGGCGGCGGTCCGCATCAGGCGCGCCGCCTTCCGGTAGCCGGCCGGGGTGGCCATGCCGAAGTGCCGACGCCGGCGCTCCTCCACTCCCGGGCCGCCCTTGTGGTGGCCGATCAGCATGACCGGCCTGCCGTGGAGCAGTCCGGGCCCGCCGATGACGGCCGGGCAGTCGGCGGTCAGCCGGTCGCCGTGCAACTCGTGGAAGTCCTGGAGCAGGTGGGCCGCGTAGTCGGCGGCCGTGGGCCGCAGCGGGTGCCGGGCCAGGCGGACCGCCTCCCAGGCGTCCCGCTCCGGCAGTTCGTCCGCCGTACGGACGACGTGGACGGCGGGGGCGCGCGGCGCGGCCGCCGGCCCCGCTCGCCCGGAGCCGCGTTCCTCCGAGTGCGCGGTCCCCTCCCCGGGGCGCAGCCGTAGCAGCCGGGCCAGCGTCGGACGCAGCGCGGCGCGGGGGACGACGTCGTCGATGAGCCCGCGCGAGAGGAGGGACTCGGCGGTCTGGAAGCCTTCGGGAAGCCGCCGGCCGGTGGTCTGCTCGATGACGCGCGGCCCGGCGAAGCCGAGCCGGGCGCCGGGCTCGGCGAGGATGACGTCGGCGAGGGTCGCGTAGGACGCGGCGACGCCCCCGTAGGTGGGGTCGGTGACCAGGGACACCACGAGGACGCCCGCCTCGTCGAGTTCGGCCAGCGCCTGGGCGGTCCTGGCCATCTGCATCAGCGACAGGGCGCCCTCCTGCATACGGGCGCCGCCGGAGGCGGTCACGAGCAGCAGGGGGACGCGCCGTCGCAGACTGGTCCTGGCGGCCCGGGTGATCTGCGAGCCGACGCCCAGGCCGAGGCTGCCGCCGAGGAAGCGGAAGTCCATCGCGGCGACCACGGCCGGCTGCCCCTCGACGGTTCCGTGCACACAGACGACGGCCTCGTCCATCCCGGTCCGCGCCCGCGCCTCGCGCAGCCGCTCGGCGTACGGGCGGGTGTCGGTGAAGCCCAGCGGGTCGTGCTCCGCCGGCCGCTCGCCGCGCTCGGCGGCGAGCGGGCGGCAGGAGCCGGGGTCCAGCAACTGGTCGAGCCGTTGCCGGGCGGTGAGCCGGCCGTGCGCGCCGCACTCGGGGCAGACGCGCAGGGTACGGGCGTAGCGCTTGCCGTAGACCAGCGCGGCGCAGCGCTCGCAGCGCACCCAGTCCGGCTCGGCGGTGGCCTGGTCAGCCACTGCGCTCCCAGCGGTAGAACTCCCGGGCCATGGCGTCCTTGGGCTCCCGCCAGGTCTCGGGGTCGTACGCGGAGATGTAGGACGACAGTTGCTCGCTGATGTCCCGGAACGCCGGGTGGTCCTTGTACCTGCCGACCTCCGGGCCCGGTGGCCGGTCGGCCTCCACCAGGTGCAGGTAGACGTCGCCGAACTGGAACAGGCTGCGTCCGGTGACCCCGATCAGACCGGGCAGTTCGCCCTTGTCGGACTCGGCGAAGACCCGCGCCACCTGCTGCTCGGCGCCGGGCTTCATCCTGGCCACGATCAGGCTGCGGTAGCTGTTCATACCGCGCCGCCGCCGTGGCGCTGCATGATCCGCTCGCGGATCAGCTCAAGCTGGATCTTGGAGTTGTCGTTGATGCGGGCGGTCATCGCCTCGTCGTCGAGGGGGGCGCCGGGCTTCATGGCGAAGTCCTGGGTCCAGCGCATCCGGGTGCCGCCGGGGACCTCCTCGTACGTCCAGTGGATGTCCATGAACTGGAAGGGGCCGGTCTCGACCCGGTGCGCGCGCACCGTGCGGGTGGCCCGGTCGGCGACCCGCTCGGAGACCCAGCTCCAGACCTGCCCGTGCTCGTCGGGGTGCATGGTGAGCCGGAAGACGACCCGGTCGCCCTCGCGCTCCACGATGTCCACGGAGGCGTACTCGCTGAACAGCTCCGGCCAGCCCTCCACGTCGTTGGTGACGTCCCAGACGACGTCCATGGGGGCGGGGATGGTGATCTCGTTCTCGGTGTGGCCGGGCATGGGTCAGACTCCTGCCTTGAGTGAGGTGTTGACGACGTCCACGAAGGCGCCGGGGGTCTTGCACGAGTCGGCGTCACCGGCGATCGGGATGCCCCGGTCGTTCTCCAGGGCGCCGACGATGCCGAGCAGGCCGAGCGAGTCCAGGCCGTACTCGGCGAAGGGCGTCTCCGGGTGGCCGTCGAGGAGGGACACGTCGACGGTGATGCCGGCACTGGACTTCATCAGGGCGGCGAGTTCGCCGTAGGTCAGTTCCTTGCTCATGGCAGAGCTCTCCTTCACTGCGACTGCGCTACGCCCGGACGACCAGGGCCGAGTTGGAACCCATCAGGCCGCGGCTGAGCACCAGCGCGGTCCGCAGTTCCGCCGGCCGGGGCCGGCCGGTGACCAGGTCGAGGTCGTGGCAGATGTCGGTGATGTTGGGGGTGGGGGGCACGACTCCGTGCCGCAGGGCGAGCACGGCGGCGGCCACATCGAGCACCGGGGCGCCGCAGTAGGCGCGGCCGGTGCCGGTCTTGGGGGCGGTCACGGGGATCTTCGGGGCGCGCTTGCCGAACACGTCGGCCAGCGCCTGCGCCTCGGCCCGGTCCGCCTCCGGGGTGCCGAGGGCGTCCGCGAAGACGACATCGACGTCCCCGGGTGCGCAGGTGGCCTCCGCCAGGGCGTCGCGGATGGCGCGGGCCAGTCCCTCGCGGGACTGTTCCCAGCGCGAGGCCCCGGTGAAGGTGGCGCCGTGCCCCGCGATGACGGCCTGCACACCGGCCCCGCGGCCGGCGGCGTGCTCGGGGTCCTCGACCACGAGCATCGCGCCGCCCTCGGCGGGGGCGAAGCCGCGGGCGTGCCGGGTGAAGGGCAGATAGGCGCGTTCGGGGGCCTCCTCCAGGCTGAGTTCCTCGTATCCGAGCTGGCAGACACCCGAGTACGGCGCCAGCGGCGCCTCGGCGGCGCCGACGACGACAGCCCGGGTGCCGGTGCCGCGGGTGATGTTGCGGCAGGCGTGGGCAATGGCGTCGAGACCGCCGGCCTCGTCGCTGGCGACCACGCCGCAGGGGCCCTTGAAGCCGCCGCGGATGGAGATCTGTCCGGTGCTGGCGGCGTAGAACCAGGCGATGGACTGGTACGGGCCGACGAATTTCGGCCCCTTGCCCCACAGACGCTGCAGTTCGCGCTGGCCGAACTCGCCGCCGCCGGAACCGGCGGCGGTCACCACCCCGATGTCGAAGGGGGCCTCCTCGTCGTATCGCAGCCCGGAGTCGGCGAGTGCCTGGTCGGCGGCCGCCATCGCGAAGTGGGTGAACCGGTCGGTCTGCACGGTGTAGCGGTCCTCGACGACCGCCGACACCTCAAAGCCACGGACCTCGCCCGCGACGCGAAGCGGCAGGTCCCGGCAGCCCTCGCGGCTGACCGCGTCGAGGACCGCGACACCTTCCCTGGTCGCCTTCCAGAAGGCGTCGGCTCCGATGCCGTTCGGTGCGACGACGCCGATGCCGGTGACCACCGCTTGCGGTTTCATCGCTGGCTCCCCTCCGGTCGGTTGAGGACCACCGCGGACTGGAAACCGCCGAATCCGCTGCCCACGGACAGCACGGTGCGCAGCTTCAGCTCACGGGCGGTGCGCGGGACGTAGTCCAGGTCGCACTCCGGGTCCGGGGTCTCGTAGTTGGCGGTCGGCGGCACCACGCCGTGGGCGAGGGCCAGGGTGCAGGCGGCCAGTTCGATGGCGCCGATCGCTCCCAGGGAGTGGCCGACCATGGACTTGATGGAGCTCATGGGTGTGGAGTAGGCATGGGCGCCCAGCGAGCGCTTGACCGCCGCGGTCTCGTGGCGGTCGTTCTGCTTGGTGCCCGAGCCGTGCGCGTTGACGTAGTCGACGTCGGCCGGGTCGACCCTGGCGTGGTCCAGCGCCCGGTCGATGGCCTCGGACATCTCCAGGCCGTCGGTGGTCAGCCCGGTCATGTGGTAGGCGTTGCCGTACGTGGCATAGCCGCCGACCTCGCAGTAGATCCGGGCGCCGCGGGCCTTGGCGTGCTCCAGTTCCTCCAGGATGAGCACGGCGCCGCCCTCGCCCATGACGAAGCCGTCGCGGCGGGCGTCGAAGGGCCGGGACGCGTGGGCCGGGTCGTCGTTGTTGGGGGACGTGGCCTTGATGGCGTCGAAACAGGCCACCGTGATGGGGGAGATCGGCGAGTCCGACGCGCCGGTGATGACGATGTCGGCGCGTCCCTCCTCGATGGTCTGGAACGCGTAGCCCACGGCGTCGAGGCCGGAGGTGCAGCCCGTGGAGACGGTCTGCACGGGGCCGCGGGCGCCGTGCCGTTCGGCTATCTCCGAGGCGAGCGCGCTGGGCGCGAACGCCCGGTGCAGGTGCGCCCCCGCTCGGCGGTGGTCGACGTCCCAACGGGTGCCGCGTTCACTGACGCGTATGTAGTCGTGTTCCAGCCGGGTGGTGCCTCCGACGGCGGTGCCCAGGGAGACCCCGACCCGCCAGGGGTCCTCCTCGTCCAGTCCCAGCCCGGCGTCGCGTACCGCCTCGGCGGCCGCGACGAGCGCGAACTGGACGTACCGGTCGGCGCGTTCCACATCCTGCGGGCTCAGCCCGCAGGCCGCCGCGTCGAAGTCGACCTCAGCGGCGATGCGGGACCGGAAACCCGTCGGGTCGAAGAGCGTGATCCCGCGGGTCGCCGTCCGGCCGGCGGTGAGCAGTTCCCAGAAAGCGGGGGTTCCGACACCGCCGGGGGCGACGACACCTGCCCCGGTGACCGCCACCCGGCGGGTCATGACGCCGCGTCCTCGGTCTGCTCGGTGACCTCGGTGTCGACGTGGCCCAGCTCGGGACGCGGGGCGAGCGGACCGAGGTGGAAGACCAGCCGTGCCTCGGTGTCGCCCACGTTGCGGAAGCGGTGGCGGACGTAGGGCGGGATCATCAGGCCCTGCTCCGGGCGGAGCACGTGGGGCTCGCCGTCGAGGTCCACCTCCAGCGCCCCGCACACCACGTACACGAACTCCTCGGAGTACGGGTGGTAGTGCTCGCCGATCCGGTCACCGGGGTCGACGAGCGCCACGCCCATGAAGCCGCTGGTGGCGCCGCACGCGGTCGGGGTGAGCATCGCCCGCAGGTCGCCGCCGCGGCGGCGGTTGGGCGCAGTGTCCCCCAGGTTCACGATGGTGGGGGTGAACGGAGTGTCCCGTTCGGTGGTCAGAAGATCATCCATGCTTGCCTCCTCCGGCGGGGGCCGGTCCGGGGCACACCCCGGACCGGCCGGTACCTGCCGGCTGCGAATGGCTCAGACGGGTCAGGACGTGGTTGCGCTGCGGTCGGTGAGCATGCGCATGTCGCACTCGACGAGGAACCGCTTCAGGCCCTGCTCGTCCGCGAGGTCCCAGGCGGGACCGAGGTCGAGCAGCCTGGCGAGGACGCCGGCCTTGTGCTTTCCGGCGACGCCGACTGCCACGAGCGGGGCCTCCTCCACCGGGACCCGCAGGTCCACCAGTCGCACCACGATGTCCTCGCGGAGGTAGACGGTGCTGCGCGCCAGCGGTCCCTTGGGGGCGTCCACGGCCTCCTCGTCCTGCTGGGCGAGCATCTTGGCGACGGCGGGGCCGGAGCCCGCCTTGGCCGGGTAGATCAGGGCGTGCCGGCGCAGGCCCTCCGGCCGGTCGGCGCCCCTGGCCACGTGGTGCACGGCCGGGAGCGCGGCGCGGGCGAAGAACTCCCGTGCCGAGCCGGGGTCGTTGAGGTCCCGGTCCACCTCCAGGTAGGGGTTGATGGCCTCCTCCACCGCCCGCACCTCGGGCTGGCGGGCGACGTGGCGCAGTGCCCTGGCCAGGTCTCCCTCCACCTCCACGGCGCGCACGACACGGTTGCCGTGCATGAACAGCGAGGTGCGGCACAGCCGCGTGTTCTCGTCGACCACGGCCTGCGGGGAGGTGTAGCCGGACAGGATGTCCGCCACCTTCTGTTCGCTGCCGGGCTTCACGGTGAAGGTGATGGCGTGGCGGATGATCCCGTCGCCGACCCGCGGCACGGTCTGCATGCGACCGGACTCGTAGGAGGTACGGGTCTCCCGCAGCACCCCGAAGCGGAGCGAGCGGGTGTCCTTCACGCAGCCGTGCATCGGCTGCACCATCTCCAGATGGGTCGGGCTGTCCACCCAGGCGAGGAAGTGCAGGGCACTCTCCCACTCACTGGTGATCAGCCATTGCGAGGGATTTTCGATCGATTGGCAAAGCTGGTCGCTGACGTGTCCGGGCACGGCGGCGACGTGGCGGCACATCTGGTCATACGCATCAAGAAACCGCTGCTCGGCGCCGTCTTCCACTTCAAGCATGAGGACGACGCGCAGGCGATTGCCATCGAGCGCGGACTGCGAGACCTTTTCGGCCTGGGCCGGCATATTCCACCTCTTCCGAGAGCGAGCAACCCCCGAGGTCCGTCGTCCAACGATCGTGCTGTGGTGGCCCAACCGGTGCGAGATATGTGATCCAATTGGGTGACGGGCGAAAATACACCCGGTAATCGGGCATCAAGGGAGCTATGACTCCACAGGCCGAAGACCGGGTGCCGGTCCTCATCGTGGGGGGCTCGCTCGTCGGGCTCTCCAGCTCAGTCTTCCTGGGCCGGCTCGGCGTCCGGCACGTCCTCGTCGAGAAGCACCCGGGTACCTCCATCCACCCCCGTGGCCGCGGCAACAACCTGCGGACCATGGAACTGTTCCGTACGGCGGGGGCCGAGCCGCTGATCCGGCGGGCCGCCTCCGTACTCGCCGACAACCACGGCATCCTGCAGGCCGAATCGCTGACCTCGGACAACGCGGAGTGGCTGTTCCGGGCGATCGACCCCGGCGGCCGGTTGTCCGGCATCAGCCCGAGCGGCTGGTGCCTGTGCAGCCAGAACGACCTGGAGCCGGTGCTCCTGGACTACGCCCGGAGGCTCGGCGGCGACCTGCGCTTCGGCACCGAACTGGTGTCCTTCGCCCAGGACGACGACGGCGTCACCTGCGAGCTCATGGACCGGGAGACCGGCGAGCGCAGCACCGTCAGGACCGGCTACCTGCTCGCCGCGGACGGTCCGCGCAGCCCGGTGCGCAGCGCCCTGGGCATCGGGCACACCGGCCGCGGCGACCTCTTCGCCAACATCAGCGCGACCTTCCGCGCCAAGCGGCTGGCCGACGCGGTGGGCGACCGCCGCTTCATCGCGTGCTACCTCACCCATCCGGACGCCGACGGTGTGCTGCTGCCCGTCGACAACCAGGAGAACTGGGTCTTCCACGCCCCCTGGCACCCCGAACGGGGTGAGGCGCCCGAGGACTTCACCGACCAGCGGCTGGCCGCCCACATCCGTACCGCGGTGGGTGTACCGGACCTGGAGGTCGAGATCACCGGGCGGGCCCCCTGGCGGGCCGCCGAGCGGGTCGCGGACTCCTACGGGCGGGGGCGGGTGCTGCTGGCCGGCGACGCGTGCCACGAGATGTCGCCCACCGGCGCCTTCGGCTCCAACACCGGCATCCAGGACGCCCACAACCTGGCGTGGAAGCTGGCCGCGGTGGTCGGCGGCTGGGCCGGTCCCGGGCTGCTGGAGACCTACGAGGCCGAGCGCCGCCCGGTCGCCGTGGCCACCAGCGAGCGGGCCTCCGCCCGCTCCGCCGAGCACGCGCACCCCGGCTACGCGCCGCCGGCCGGCGGTGGACCCCAGCAGGGCGTCCTGGTGGTCGCGCTGGGCTACCGCTACCCGCGGGGCGCGTTCCTCGGCGCGGACCCGGAACGCCCGGTCGTCCCCGGCGACTTCCGGCCGGTCGCCGAGCCCGGTGGCCGTTCCCCGCACGTGTGGGTCACCACCCGGGAGGGCGAGCGCCGCTCCACGCTGGACCTGTACGAGCGCTCCATGGTGCTGCTCACCGGCGACGGTCCGAAGGGCACGGCCTGGCAGGAGGCGGCCCGCGCGGTCGCGGAGCGCCTCGGGGTGCCGCTGGAGGCCTACCGGCTCGGCGAGTCCACCCAGGCCGACCTGGTGCCCGAGGCGGGCACGGACTGGACGTCGGTGCACGGCATGACGCCGAGCGGGGCGATCCTGGTCCGCCCGGACGGCTTCGTCGCGTGGCGCAGCCGTGACGCCGTGGAGGACCCCGCCTCGACGCTGGCCGAGGTGCTCACCTCGGTGTTGCGGCTGGGCTGAGGAACGACCGCACGCGGCCCGGGTGGCCGCCCGCCTGTCGCAGCGGCGGCCGAGCGGGCGGCCCGGGGCGGCGGTTGTTCCATGAACGGCGGCCACCACGCTCGCGGGAGCGCTGGTGGCCGCCGTTCCCGTGCGCCGCGCCGCACGGCCATCACCCTCCTCCCCCTCCGGACGGTGGGCTCCCCCTCCGGACGGAGGGCCCGAACCGGGCGGACACGGCGACGGTGCGGTGACCGGCCGAGGCCGGTCACCGCACCGCACGAGGGAGGGGCACGGCGGGCGCCGTCACCCCACCGGGCCGTCCAGGTCCTCCCCGGAGGTGCCGGGCACGCCCTGTTGAGCGGCGGGCGGGGCGGCCGGACGCCCCGCCGGTGACGCACCCGGCCGGCCTGCCGGAGGCGCCGCGGACGGCCCGGCGGCCCCGGGCGCACCCTGCCCTCCCGCCGGTGACGTGCCCTGCTGAGCGGCAGGCGCAGCGGCCGGACGCCCCGCCGGTGACGCACCCGGCCGAGCGGCCGGAGGCGCCGCGGACGGCCCGGACGGCGCGGACGGCCCGGCGCCCCCGGGCGCCGATGGCTGAACGGCCCCCGGAGCCGGCGGCTGAGCTGCGGGCGGTCCGGCGGGCTCCTTCACTCCCGTCCAGTCGGGGGCGGGCCAGCCGCGCCACGGTGAGTACGCGGGGTTGAGCACACACCGGTCGGTGAGCTCGGCCTTGGTGGCCTTGTCCACCGGACAGGCCTTCACGATGAACTGCCGGGCGACACCCCCTGGGAAGACCACGCCGGTACGGGCCGAGCGCAGCTCGCGAGTGCCGAGCGTCTCGTCGAGTTCGATGCCCCCGGGCGCGTCGATGTAGTAGTGGTAGGCGGTTGTCCGCTGTTTGAGGGACTCTCGGTCGTATGTGGTGGCCACGAACGGCGAGGGCTGCTCCCGCCGGGCGTAGGCCTGCAGGTCGTACTCGCCCTCGTTCACGTTCTCGGGGCGCAGGCCCTCCTTGAAGACGGACTCCGGCGGGCGGTCGTCGCCGCGGAAGAGAGCGTTGCAGTTGGAGCGCCAGGCCGGCTCGTCGGGCCTGATGCGGTCGAGTTCGACGCTGGTGTCCGCGGCCGCGTAGAGCCGGTCGGGAACGACGGGACACCATTCGGGGACGGCCGGGTCGAGTGGAAGACCCGGGGCGACGGCCGCGGCGGCCGTGCAGACGGGGAGTGCGAGCACCCCCAGCGGAAGGGCGGCGGCGCAGAGCCGACGCAGCGTGCGCAGTGTGATCATAAGCCCACGATTACCCCAGTATCGCCCGGTCCCCGGAATGGTCACCCTTGTCGGCGTGTCCCGCCGGAACGCGAAAGAGGCCCCCGCGCGTCGTTGTGCGACGCCGCTGGGGCCTCTCGATTGGCCGTGGAGCCAGGGGGTGTGATCCACGGCGCCTTGGGGCGACCGAACCCGGGTCTAGGGGGTCGTTTCGCTACAACTATACGAGACATCGCAGCCAAAACCTCATGATGTAGGAGTGAGGTGGGACACTGACCTTGTAAACGCAGGTCTCCGTTCAATTGCCGTTCAGCGGTCCATGACCCGCATTTCAAACCAGGTGGTCTTGCCGCGCGGCAGCAGGTCCACACCCCAGCGGTCGGCGAGCCTGTCGATCAGAAACATCCCGCGGCCGCTCACGTCCATCTCGCGCACCGGCATCAGACAGGGCAGCGCCCGGGAGGGGTCGCGCACCTCCACCCGGATGCAGCCGCGGCGGCGGATCATCCGCAGACCGAAGGTACGGGCCCCCGTGTGGCGCACGGCATTCCCCACGAGCTCGGAGACGAGCAACTCGACGACGTCGTCGAACTGGGGAAGACCCCACTGCCGCAGCACCTGCCGGGCGAGCCGGCGGGCCGCGGCCGCGGACTGCGGGCGGGAGGAGAGCCGCACCTCGTCCACGGAGGGGTCCCCCAGCGTGTCGAGGAGCATCGCCGCCGGATCGTCGACCGCTGTGGACGGTCGCCCCGCCGCCGGGACCGTCACCCGCTGCGGCTGCTCAGATGCACCCTGCTGCCCCGCCATGCTCTCATCATGGCCGCACGGGACTGCGGTTCGGAGCGGATCGGGGGAATTGACGGGGCGGACGCGTCATCCCGGGTTGCCGCACCGGCATGTGCCAGGGGTATGGACTGCTTTCACACGACCCCTGCCGCCTGCGCGAACAGGGCTGCGGAGCCGCTCGCTCGACGTGTCCGGCGCGGGTCGCCTCGAGGTCCTTTCGAGGTCGGCTCGAGGCGACCCGACGGTGCCGGCTGTGACTCGACCGGGCCAGGCTCAGCGGAACTTGGCCTTGCCGGGACCCTCCTCGACGAAGCTGCGCATGCCCGCCGTGCGGTCCTCGGTGGCGAACAACCCCGCGAACAGGTTCCGTTCGATGGTGAGTCCGGTCTCCAGATCGGTCTCCAGACCGGCGTCCACGGCCTCCTTGGCGGCGCGCAGCGCCAGCGCCGGGCCGCGGGCCAGTCGTTCGGCCCAGGCCCGCGCCTCGGCATACACCTGACCGGCCGGGGCCACCTTGTCGACCAGGCCGATGGCGAGCGCCTCGTCGGCCTTGACCATGCGGCCGGTGAAGATCAGGTCCTTCGCCTTGGCGGGCCCCACCAGGCGCGACAGCCGCTGCGTGCCGCCGGCACCGGGGATCAGGCCGAGCAGGATCTCGGGCTGGCCGAGCTTGGCGTCCTCCGCGGCGATCCTGATGTCGGCGCAGAGCGCGAGTTCGCAGCCGCCGCCCAGGGCGTAACCGGTCACCGCGGCCACGACCGGCTTCGGGATCCGGGCGACCGCGGTGAAGGAGTCCTGCAGTGCGCGGGCCCGCACGGCCATGGCCTCGTAGTCCATGTCCTGCATCTCCTTGATGTCCGCGCCCGCCGCGAACACCTTCTCGCCGCCCCAGATGACGACGGCCCGTACGTCGTCCCGCCGGGACGCCTCCTGCGCCACTTCGTGGAGCCGGTCCTGGGTCGCGACGTCCAGGGCGTTCATCGGGGGGCGGTCCAGACGGATGGTGCCGACACCCTCGTCGACCTCGAGTTTGACTGTCATGGCCGACGAGGGTATCCGCGAACGCCCGTTCACGCAGCGACGTGCCTCACGGGCGGGTCAGGAGGCGGGGGTCCACTGGCTCCACGGCAGGTTCCAGCCGTTGAGCCCGTTCCACCACTGCACGGTCTTGTCGTGGGAGTTCTTGACCTCCACGACGTCGCCGATCATCGAGTTGTTGTAGAACCACGCCGACGGGGTGTCGCCGCCGCCGCCGCGCACGTCACGCAGGCCCACGCAGCCGTGGCTGACGTTGGCGTTGCCGAACGTCCCCGGCGAGGCCCAGTAGTTGCCGTGGATGAAGGTGCCCGAGGTGGTCAGGCGCTGGGCGTTCGGTACGTCCTTGATGTCGTACTCGCCGCCGAAGCCCACGGTGTCGCCGTTCATGCGGGTCACCTTGTACCGCTCGGTGATGACCATCTTGCCGTTGTAGGTCGTCGTTCCGGGCCCGCCCGAGGTGATCGGGATGGTCTTCAGCAGCGCGCCGTCGCGGTAGACCTTCATCGTGTGCTTGGCGGCGTCCACCACGCTGACCTGGCTGCGGCCGATGGTGTAGTGCACGTCCTTGGACTGCGTGCCGTAGACGCCCTTCGCGGCCTGCACGCCGTTCAGCCGCAGGGAGAGGGTGATCTTGGTGCCCTTGGCCCAGTACTTCTCGGGGCGGAAGTCGACGCGCTGGTTGCCGTACCAGTGGCCGACGACGGGGACCGCGGGGCTCGCCGTCACCTTGATCGCGTCCTGCACCGCCTTCTTGTCGGTGATCGCCCGGTTGAACTTGAGGGAGACCGGCATGCCGACGCCGACCGTCTGCCCGTCCTCGGGAGTGAAGAAGCCGATGAACGTGTCCTTCGGGGTCACCGTGGTGAAGCTCGCGTGCTTGGCCGACTCACGGCCCGCGCTGTCCTTGGCTATCGCGTCCACCGAGTACTCGGTGGAGGTGCCGAGTGTCTCCGTCGGCTCCCAGTTGGTGCCGTCGGCGGATATCTTGCCCTCGACCGCGTCACCCTTGCCGTTCTTCACCACGACCGAGGTCAGCTTGCCCTTGCCGGCGGTGACCTTCAGGTCGCCCGTCGTCGCGACCTCGTCCGCCCCGTCCTCCGGGGCGATGGTGACGACCGCCTGCGACTCGGTCGTGTCGCCCTTGCCCCCGCCCTGCGAGGCCGAGACACCGGGCCTGGCCTTGTCCCCGTCCTTGCTGTCGCCGCTGGCGCTGCCCCCGCACGCGCTGACCAGGAGCAGCATCGCCCCCACCGCCAGGCCCAAGGTGGTCCGCCCTGCGCCCGGCGCGCCCTGTATCGCCTTCACCTGTCGTCTCCCCAGAACCGGCCCGCTGCCCCGTGGCCGCGCGGCCCATGTGTGAGTCCCCCTCACCTTGCGTTCAGAGAACCACACGGATCTGGTGCTTTGGGTCCCGGTATTGTCACCGTTCCGTCCCAGTCGACGGCCCTCCGGAGCGGCGGGCGCCGGGGTGCTCAGGCGCCTGCCACCCACTGCTCCCAGGTCATGTTCCAGCCGCCCAGGCCGTTGTCCGGGGAGACGGTGCGGTCATGGGAGTTGACGACGGTGATGACGTCGCCGACGAGCGAGTGCGCGAAGAACCAGCCCGCCGGCGTGGCGGTGCCGCCACCCTTCACGTCGAAGAGGCCGACGCAGCCGTGGCTGGTGTTGGCCGCCCCGAAGGTGCCGGGGGCCGCCCAGTAACTGCCGTGCACGAAGGTGCCGGAGCGGGTGAGCCGCATGGCGTGCGGGACGTCGGGGATGTCGTACTCGCCGCCGAAGCCCACCGTGTCCCCGTTCATCCGGGTCAGCCGCAGCTTCTCGGAGATGACCATCGCGCCGTTGTACGTCGGGTTGGACGGGGCGCCCGCCGAGATCGGCAGGACGCGCATGACCTGCCCGCCGCGGCTCACCGTCAGGGTGTGCGTGGCGGCGTCCACCGTGCTGGTCTGGTCCCGGCCGATGTCGAAGGTGACGTCCTTGGACTGCACGCCGTAGACCCCGGGGGCGGTCTCGACGTCGCGCAGCCGCAGGAAGAGCGTCACCTTGGTGCCGGGGCGCCAGCGTTCACGGGGGCGGAAGTCGAGGCGGCGGTCGCCGAACCAGTGCGGGGCGACCTCCACGGCGGGCGAGGAGCTGACGCGGACGGCGCGCTCGACGGCCTCGCGGTCGGCGACCGGCCGGTTGAAGTCCAGGGAGACGATCATTCCCGTCCCGACGGTCTGGCCGTCCTCGGGCGTGAAGTAGCCGATGAGGGTGTTCTTGGGGACGAGGGTGGTGAACACCGCGTGCTTGGCGGCGCGCCGGCCGGCCGCGTCCTGCGCGACGGCGTCCACCGTGTACTTCTCGGAGAGCGACAGCCTGGACCGGGCGTGCCAGCGGGAGCGGTCGACGGTGAACACACCCTCGACCGGTTCGCCTTCCCCGTCCTCGACGTGCACGGCGGTGAGCCTGCCGTTCTCGGCCTCGACCGTGAGCGGGTCGTCCGCCTTCACCTCCCGGGCCCCGTCCGCCGGAGTGATCCTGATCCTGGCCTCGGACACCTTCGGGGTGTCGTCGGCCACCGCCCCGCTGTCCGCGGGCCCGAACCCGAGCCCGCACGCCGTCAGCGTCCCCACCAGCCACAGGACGGTGGCAAGCCCCGCCCCCGCGCGCCAAGCGCGCCGCACCGCAGTCGTCACGCCCGGTCAACGACCGGAAGTCGTCGGGGAAACGTCCGCGACACGGCCGATCGATCACGCGTGTGATGCCGCCAGGTGAACGGGAAGGTAAAGCGGGAGGGCGAAAAGCGCCGCGCGGGGGGACACCGCGCGGCGCGCGGACCCGGCCGGCCGCCGGCCGGGTCCGGCGTCCCCCGAGCCGCAGGAGGCGAGCACGTGTCGGAGACGCGCGAGGACGAATCGGTCGGCCGGGCCGGAGGGCTGCGCCCGAACGGCCACAAGACCGCCCCCGCGGCCGTGCCGCTGCCGCGCCCGGAGACCGCACCGGCCGCTCCCGGACCAGCGGGCAGCGGCGAGACCGTGGTGTGGCCGGGCAGTCCGCAGCCGCTGGGGGCACGTTTCCACACCGGCCCCGACGGGCGCCCGGGCACGAACTTCGCCCTGTGGGCGGGCGGTGCCGAGTCGGTGGAGCTGTGCCTGTTCGACGACGAGGGGACCGAGACCCGGTTCCCGCTGACCGAGCTGACCCATGAGATCTGGCACGGCTTCGTGCCCGGCGTGCTGCCCGGCCACCGCTACGGCTACCGGGTAGCAGGCCGCTGGGACCCGTGGACCGGCGCCCGCTGGAACCCGGCGAAGCTGCTGCTGGACCCCTACGCGCGGGCGGTCGACGGCGACTTCACGCTGCCCGCCGAGGTGTACGGCCATGTCCGCGACTGGCCGGAGCAGGCCGTCGCCGACACCGTCCGGGACAACCGCGACTCGGCCCCGCACGTGCCCAAGGGCGTCGTGGTGGACGACGACGACCCCTGGACTGACGACCGCCGGCCCAAGACGCCCTGGGCCGACTCCGTCCTCTACGAGCTGCACGTCCGCGGCTTCACCATGCGCCACCCCGGTATCCCGCCGGAACTGCGCGGCACCTACGCCGGGCTGGCCCATCCGGCGGCGATCGAGTACCTCACCGGTCTCGGCGTGACGGCCGTCGAGCTCCTCCCGGTCCACCAGTTCGCCCACGAGGACCACCTGCTCCGCCGGGGCCTGCGCAACTACTGGGGCTACAACTCGATCGGCTACTTCGCCCCGCACGCCGGCTACGCCGCCACCGGCACCCGCGGGCAGCAGGTGGGCGAGTTCAAGCGAATGGTGCGCGCCCTGCACGACGCGGGCCTCGAGGTGATCCTCGACGTCGTCTACAACCACACCGCCGAGGGCAGCGAGTTCGGTCCCACCCTCTCCCTGCGCGGCATCGACAACCGCGGCTACTACCGGCTGCAGGGCGACGCGCGCCGCTACGCCGACTACACCGGCTGCGGCAACACCCTCCACGTCGTCCAGCCGCAGGTGCTCCGGCTGATCACCGACTCGCTGCGCTACTGGGTGACCGAGATGGGCGTCGACGGCTTCCGCTTCGACCTCGCCGCGGCGCTCGCCCGGTCGATGCACGACGTCGACATGCTCTCCCCCTTCCTCGCCGTCATCGCGCAGGACCCGGTGCTGCGCCGGGTGAAACTCATCGCCGAACCCTGGGACGTCGGCTCCGGCGGCTACCAGGTGGGCGCCTTCCCGCCGCTGTGGACGGAGTGGAACGACCGCTACCGCGACACCGTCCGGGACTTCTGGCGCGGCGCCCGGCACGACGTGCGCGACTTGGGCTACCGGCTGTCCGGCTCCAGCGACCTGTACGCGTGGGGCGGCCGCCGGCCCTACGCATCGGTCAACTTCATCACCGCGCACGACGGCTTCACCCTGCGCGACCTGGTGAGCTACCAGCACAAGCACAACGAGGCCAACGGCGAGGACAACCGCGACGGCACCAACGACAACCGGGCCTGGAACTGCGGCCACGAGGGCGAGAGCGACGACCCGGCCGTGGGCGAGCTGCGCCGGCGCCAGGTGCGCAACATGCTCTCGACGCTGCTGCTGTCGACCGGCGTGCCGATGCTGGTGGCCGGCGACGAGGCGGGCCGCACCCAGGGCGGCAACAACAACGCGTACTGCCAGGACAACGAGATCAGCTGGCTGGACTGGTCGCTGCCGCGGGATCCGGCCTGGGCGTCGCTGCGGGAGCTGACCGCCCGGCTGATCGCGCTGCGCCGGGCGCACCCGGTACTGCGCCGGCGGGCCTTCTTCTCCGGGCGGCCCCAGTCCGCCGGAGGGCTGCGGGACCTGGCCTGGTTCACAGCGCGGGGCCGGGAGATGACCGACGCCGACTGGCACGGCCCCACGTCCACGCTCGGGATGTACCTGTCGGGCGCCGACATCCCGCACCGCGACGCCCACGGCCGCCCGGTGACCGACGACAGCTTCCTGGTGGTCCTCCACGCCGGGCACCGCCCCGTCCGCTTCACCCTGCCGGGCGGGCCGTGGGCCCGGGAGTACGAACTGCTGCTCGACACCTCGCGCGAGGACCAGGCAGAACCGCCGGGCAGCCGGCACCGCGGCGGGCGCGCGCTGACCGTGCCGGACAGGACGGTGCTGCTGCTGCGGGCCGTCTGAGGGAGGAACGCGGCGGCAAGGGTGTGGACTCGGCCGATTGGTCCAGTCCACACTGGTCGGCCGTGACCTCTGCGCCTCCGCCCTCGCCGCCGCGCGCCCCCGGCTCCGGCTCACCGGCCGTCCCCCGGGACCGGCTGTGGTCACGGGGGTTCGCCCTGTACTTCACCGCCCGCAGCGTCGCCATGCTGGGCGACTCGATGCTGCCCGTCGCGCTGTCGGCGGGCCTGCTCCAGCACGGCTACGGCGCCGGGGACATCGGCTACGCCATGGCCTCCTTCACCGCCTGCTTCGCCGGGCTGGTCGTCCTCGGCGGGGTGTTCGCCGACCGGTTCAGCGCCCGCGGCCTGATGATCGGCGCGGACCTGGTGCGGGTCGGCACGCAGTCGCTGGCCGCCTGGCTCTTCTTCTCCGGGCACGTCGTGCTCTGGCAGATCTGCCTGATCGGCGCGGTCAACGGCGTGGCGGGCGCCATGTTCCAGCCGGGCGTGGCCAGCACCGTGCCGCAGGTGGCCCGGGACGTCCAGGAGGCGAACGGGGTGGTGCGCACGGCCGAGTCGCTGATGGCGCTGGCCGGCCCGGCGCTCGCCGGCGTGCTGGTCGCCTTCACCTCCTCGGGCGGGGTGTTCGCCGCGCATGCCGGCACGTACGCGGTGAGCGCCGTCTGCCTGCTGCTGCTCCGGCTGCCCGGGCGCGGTGCGCCGAAGCCGGGGGGCGCCGCCGAGCGGAGCAGCTTCCGGGCCGACCTGGTGGAGGGGTGGCGGGAGTTCCGGGCCCGCACCTGGATGTGGTCGGTGATCGTCGTCTGGATGGGCTTCATGATCCTCGTGATGGGCCCGGTGACCCCGCTGGCGGCCGGGGAGATCCTGCCCGCGCACGGCCCGAGGGCGTACGGCCTGGTCTCCTCCGCGCTGGGGGCGGGCACCGCGCTCGGCGGGCTGCTGGCGATACGGGTGCGGCCGGCCCGGCCGCTGCGGGGCGGTGCGGTGGCGCTGTTCGGGTTCGCGCTCTACCCGGCGGCGGTCGGCGCCGGGCTGCCGGTGCCGGCGGTCGCGGCGGCGGTGCTGGTCGCGGGGACGTCCTGGGCGTTCTGGAGTGTGATGTGGGCCACCAGCGTGCAGACCCAGGTGCCCGGCGAGATCCTCAACCGGATCCACGCGTACGAGGTCGCCGGCTCGGTCGCCATGCTGCCCGTCGGCCAGGCCCTCGCGGGGCCGGCGGCGGGCTTGTTCGGCGCGCGACCGGTGCTGGTCGCGGGGGGCGCGGTGACCCTGCTGGTGTGCGTGGCGCTGCTGGCCGTGCCCGCCGTGCGCGACCTCGGCCGGAAATCGGGATGAGCGGTGTCGGTGGTCCCACGTAGTCTCTGGAACGATGCCTGAGTCGACCAACCACATTGAGCCCGAACGTTCCCGGTCCGCCGTGCGCTCCCTGCGGCGCCTGTGGCCGTACGTGAAACCGATCAGCCACCGGCTGTTCGGTTCCGCCGGCGTGGCCGTGGTCGCGTCCTGCCTGGCGCTGCTGATCCCCCTGGTCCTGAAGTGGATCGTGGACGGCCCGGTCGCCCACCACGACCCGTCCGGAGTGTGGCTCGGCGGCGGGCTGGTGCTGCTGCTCGGTCTCCTGGAGGCCGGGCTCTTCGGCGTGCGGCGCTGGCTGGTGGCGCGCCCCATGGCCGGGTTCGAGGCGGGGATGCGGACCGAGCTGTACCGGCGGCTGCAGCGCCTGCCGGTGGCCTTCCACGACCGCTGGGGATCGGGTCAGCTGCTCTCCCGGGCCACGAACGACCTGCAGATCCTGCGGATGTTCCTGACCTTTCCGATGGTCTTCCTGGTGGTCAACACCGCCACCATCCTGGCGGGCTTCGGGATCCTGTTCGTGCAGCGCTGGTCGCTGGGGCTGGTGCTGCTGGGTCCGGTCGTGCCGCTGGTGGTCCTCTGCTCGTACTTCGAGGCCCGCTACCAGCTCGCCTCCCGGGCGGCGCAGGACCAGGTCGGCGACCTGACCACGCTGGTCGAGGAGTCGGTGCTGGGCATCCGCATCATCAAGGCCTTCGGCCGGCACCGCAGCCAGGCCGAGGCGTTCCGCCGGCAGTCGCGCGAACTGCGCGACACGGAGCTGCGCAAGGCCCGCCTGCTGGCCGACCTGTGGATGGTCATCGTCGGCCTGCCGGACGTCGCGCTCGGCGCGGCGCTGGTCCTGGGCGTGGTGCAGGTCGCCGACGGCGACCTGTCGGCGGGCACCCTGGTCGCCTTCCTGTCCACGGCGCTCGCACTGCGCTGGCCGGTGGAGTCGCTGGGCTGGCTGCTGTCCTTCAGCAACGAGGCGGCCACCGCCGCCGACCGGGTCTTCGAGGTCCTGGACACCGAGGTCCCGCCGGAGACCGGCACGCGCACGGAGACCGGCACGGCCGCGGAGACCGACACGGGCGCGGGCCCCGGCGAGGAGGGACGGCAGGCCGACGGCATCCGGTTCAGCGCCGTGCGCTTCCGATACCCCGACGCCCCCGAGGGCACGCCCGACCTGCTGACCGGGATCGACCTGCACATCCGCAGCGGCGAGACGGTGGCGCTGGTGGGCGCGACGGGCAGCGGCAAGACAAGCCTGACCGCGCTCATCCCGCGGCTGTACGAGCCGACCGGCGGCCGCATCACGCTGGACGGCACCGACACCGCGCTGCTCACCCGGTCCACGCTGCGCTCCCTGGTGGCGACCGCCTTCGAGGAACCGACCCTGTTCTCCGCCAGCGTGCGGGAGAACGTGCTGACGGGCGCGCCCGACGCCGACGAGACGGACCTGCTGCGGGCGCTGCAGATCGCCCAGTGCGACTTCGTCCACAAGCTGCCGCGGGGCGCGGACACCCAGGTCGGGGAACAGGGCCTGAGCCTGTCCGGCGGTCAGCGGCAGCGGCTCGCGCTGGCCCGCGCGGTCGTCGGCCGCCCCCGCTTCCTGGTGCTGGACGATCCCCTGTCCGCCCTGGACGTGCACACCGAGGCCCTCGTCGAGGCAGCGCTTCGCCAGGTGCTGGCCACCACCACCGCCCTGGTGGTCGCCCACCGCCCCTCCACGGTGATGCTCGCCGACCGGGTGGCGCTGCTGTCCGAGGGGCGGGTCACCGCGGTCGGCACCCACCAGGAACTCCTGTCCTGCTCCGCGGCCTACCGCCGGCTGATGTCCGGGGAGGACGGCAGCGCACCCGACGCGCCGGACCGCCCGCAGTTCGAAGGGAGCAGCACCCGATGACCTCCGTCACCCAGTCGCAGCCTGCCGAGCAGTCGGCCGAGGAGGAACCGGCGGGGCACCGGGGCACCGGACAGGCGCGGGAGGCCGACGAGGGCGACGCCTTCGACCCGGACCGGCTCCCGGCGCCCGAGGGGGCGTCACGCGCCCTGCTGCGGGAACTGATCGGGCCGCACCGGCGACGCGTGTGGCTGGCGGCCGTGCTCCTGCTGCTGCAGCAGGCGGCCGTGCAGGCGGGCCCGCTGATCGTGGCCGTGGCGATCGACCGTGCCATCCCGGCGCTGCGCCGCGACGACCACGGCCCGCTGATCGCGGTGGCGGTCGGCTACATCGGCTGCGCCGTCGCCGGCGGTCTGCTGCAGCGCACCTTCATCCGGCAGGCCGGCCGGATCTGCCAGGACGTGCTGGTCGATCTGCGCGGCCGGATCTTCCGGCATGCCCAGGCGCTCGGCCTGGACTTCCACGAGCGGTACACCTCGGGGCGGATCATCGCCCGGGCCACCTCCGACGTGGAGTCGATCCGGGAGCTGCTGACCGAGGGCCTGCAGGAACTGCTGAACGTCGGGCTGTCGGTGCTCTACATCTCGGCGGTCCTGCTGTGGCTGGACTGGGGGCTCGGCCTGTTCGCCCTCGCCACCGCGGTGCCGCTGGTGGTGACCGTCCGGATCTTCCGGCGGCGGTCGGGCAAGGTCTACACGCGCCGCTCCGCGGCGATCGCCGCCGTCATCGTACGCTTCACCGAGACGATGAACGGCATCCGGCCCGTGCAGGCCTTCCGCCGCGAGAAGGCGAACGACGAGGCGTTCGACGAGCTCAACGCCGCCCACCGGAAGGCCAACGGCGACGCGATCCTGGAGATGGGCCGTTTCACCGTCTCTTCCTGGCTGATCGCCAACACCTCGGTGGCGCTGGTGGTGCTGTGGGGCGCGTACCGCGTGGCCTCCGGCTCGCTCGCGCTGGGCGTGCTCGCCGCCTTCGTCCTCTACCTGCGACGGCTGTACGCGCCGATCGATCCGCTCGGCATGTTCCTCAACTCCTACCAGTCGGCGGCCGCCTCGCTGGAGAAGATCGCCGGGCTGCTGGCCCAGCGGCCGTCGGTGCCCGAGCCGCGGACGCCGCGGGCGCTGCCGGCCACGGAGACGGACATCCCCGGCCGCGAGGTCGTCTTCGACCGGGTCCGCTTCGCCTACCGCACCGGTGGCGAGGTGCTGCCCCGCTTCGACCTGCGGCTGCCCGCCGGTCAGACGGTGGCGGTGGTCGGTGCCACCGGCGCGGGCAAGTCGACGCTGGCCAAGCTGCTGGCCCGGTTCTACGACCCGACCGACGGCCGGGTCACCCTGAGCGGGGTGGACCTGCGGGAGCTGGCCCTGCCCGAACTGCGCCGCGGGGTGGTCATGGTGACCCAGGAGGCCTTCCTCTTCTCCGGCACCGTCGCCGAGAACATCGCCATCGGCCGCCCCGAGGCCACCCGCGAGGAGGTCGAGGCGGCCGCCAGGGCGATCGGCGCCCATGACTTCATCGCGGCGCTGCCCGAGGGCTACGACACCGACGTCCGCAAGCGCGGCGGCCGCATCTCGGCGGGCCAGCGCCAGTTGGTGGCCTTCGCTCGTGCCCTGCTCGCCGACCCGGCGGTGCTCATCCTGGACGAGGCGACCTCCTCACTGGACGTACCGGGCGAGCGGGCGGTGCAGCAGGCGATGCGCGAGGTGCTGCGCGGCCGCACGGCGGTGATCATCGCGCACCGGCTGTCGACCGTGGAGATCGCGGACCGGGTGCTGGTGATGGACCAGGGCCGCATCGTGGAGGACGGCACCCCGGCCGCACTCGTCTCCGGCGCGGGCCGCTTCGCCGATCTGCACCAGGCCTGGCGCGACAGCCTCGTCTGACCGCATGACCGAAGGCCGGTGACGGGGCGCCGTCACCGGCCTTCGGCGTGCGGTGCCCTGTACGCAGCGGAAGCCACCCGGGAGAGCAGATCCGGCCAATTGTTGTCACGCGCATGACATACCCCAAAGGGCAGTGGCAATCTTCCCGGGTCGGCCGCAGCACCCCACAGGTGCACCGTAACCACCATGCGTCCGGCGTTCGTTCGCACCCGCACCGGTGTCCCACCCCGCACGGTCAGTTCCACCCGGGCAGCACACCCCGTCTGCCCGGCTGTCCCGGCCGCGACACCGCGGCCGACGCAGTAGGAGTCCGCGTGAGACGATCCCCCCGCACGGCGGTTGCGGCCACCAGCCTGGTCGCCACCGCCGCGTTCCTCGCCGTGGGCATACCCGTGACCACCGCCACGGCGAACCCCGCCCCCCACACGAACACACTGCGCGCCGGCGCGATGGAGGCCCGGCTGACCCCGGCCCAGCGCACCGCGCTCATCGAGAGCGCCGACGGCGAGACGGACGCCACGGCCGGACGACTCGGCCTGGGGGCCAAGGAGAAGCTCGTCGTCAAGGACGTGATCAAGGACGCCGACGGCACGCTGCACACCCGCTACGAGCGGACCTACGCCGGGCTCCCCGTGCTCGGGGGCGACCTCGTGGTGCACAGCCCGGCGAAGGACACCGGCACGCTGAGCACGACGTTCAACACCGACAAGAAGATCACGGTGCCCTCGACGACGCCGAAGGTCTCCGGAACCGCCGCCACCGCCGCCGCCCTTCAGACCGCCAGGGCCCTGGACACCGCGGCTCCCGCCGCCAAGGACGCCCGCAAGGTCGTCTGGGCGGCCCGGGGCGAGCCGAAGCTCGCCTGGGAGACGGTGGTGAACGGCGTGCAGGACGACGGCACCCCGAGCCGGCTGCACGTGATCGCCGACGCCGCCACCGGCGACGAGCTGTCCCGCTACGAGGACGTCAAGACCGGCACCGGGAACACCCAGTACAGCGGCCGGGTGCCGCTCAGCACCACGCTGTCCGGCTCGACGTACCAACTGACCGACACCACGCGCGGCGGCCACAGGACGTACAACCTCAACCACGCCACCAGCGGCACGGGCACGCTCTTCACCGACGCCGACGACATCTGGGGCGACGGCACGGGGGCGGGCGTCCAGACCGCGGCGGCCGACGCGGCCTACGGCGCCCAGGAGACCTGGGACTTCTACCAGGACACCTTCGGCCGCAACGGCATCAGGAACGACGGTGTCGGCGCGACCTCGCGGGTCCACTACGGCACCAACTACGGCAACGCCGGCTGGGACGACAGCTGCTTCTGCATGATCTACGGCGACGGCGCCGGCGGCACCCACCCGCTGACCGCCCTCGACGTCGCGGGCCACGAGATGAGCCACGGCGTCACCTCCGCCACCGCCGACCTCGTCTACTCCGGGGAGTCCGGCGGGCTGAACGAGGCGACCTCCGACATCTTCGCCGCCGGCGTGGAGTTCTCCTCCAACACCAGCACCGACCCCGGCGACTACCTCGTCGGCGAGAAGATCGACATCAACGGCAACGGCACTCCGCTGCGCTACATGGACAAGCCCTCCAAGGACGGCCTGTCGGCCGACTACTGGTACTCCGGCCTCGGCAACCTCAACGTCCACTACTCCTCGGGCCCGGCGAACCACATGTTCTACCTGCTCGCCGAGGGCAGCGGCAGCAAGGTGGTCAACGGGGTCTCCTACGACAGCCCCACCTCCGACGGCCTTCCGGTCACCGGCATCGGCCGCGCCGCCGCGCTCCAGATCTGGTACAAGGCCCTGACCACGTACATGACGAGCAGCACCAACTACGCGGGGGCCCGCACCGCCGCGCTCAGCGCCGCCTCGTCGCTGTACGGCTCCTCCTCCGCCCAGTACGCGGGCGTGCAGGACGCCTTCGCGGCCATCGGCGTCGGCGGCCGCGCACCCGTCCAGGGCGTCACCGTCACCAACCCGGGCAACCGGTCCAGCGTCACCGGCACCGCCGTCAGCCTGCAGATCCAGGCCGGCAGCACCAACAGCGGCGCGCTGAGCTATGCGGCGACCGGCCTGCCGGCAGGGCTGACGATCAACTCCGCCACGGGGCTGATCTCCGGCACCCCGACCACCGCCGGGACCTACAACACCACGGTCACGGTCACCGACAGCGCCGCGAGGACCGGCACCGCCTCCTTCACCTGGACGGTCACCGCCCCGGGCAGCTGCGGTACGACCCAACTGCTCGGCAACCCCGGCTTCGAGTCGGGCAGCGCCTCCTGGACGGCGAGCAGCGGTGTGATCACCAACTCCAGCAGCCAGGCCGCCCACGGCGGTTCGTACAAGGCCTGGCTCAACGGCTACGCCGCCACCCACACCGACACGCTCTCCCAGTCGGTGAGCGTCCCGGCGGGCTGCAAGGCGACCTTCACCTTCTGGCTGCACATCGACTCCGCGGAGACGACCACCAGCACCCAGTACGACAAGCTGACCGTCACCGCCGGATCGACCACCCTGGCCACCTACTCCAACCTCAACAAGGCCTCGGGCTACACCCAGAAGTCCTTCAGCCTGAACGCCTTCGCCGGCTCCACCGTGACCCTGAAGTTCACCGGCACCGAGGACTCCTCACTGCAGACGAGCTTCGTGGTCGACGACACCGCGGTGAACACCAGCGGCTGATCCGCACCGGCTGACCGCGAACGCCGGGTCCCGGCCGTCGACAGCGACGGCCGGGGCCCGGCGGCGTTCCCTCCGGCGTCCGCTCAGCGCAGCACGCCGGCCGTCATCCCCGCCGCCTCGGGCGGCACGGCGATCAGTCCGAGCTCGGCGACCGAGGCGAGCAGCCGGTGCATCGGCAGGACGCGGACGGTGTAGCCGAAGGGACCGGTCCGGTCGAGGGCCAGCGGGCCCTCGTAGAGCCAGCGGCCCTCCAGGTCCGGCCGTCCACCCGGCTTGAGGGAGACCACCGTCGGGTCGGCGATCCGGTCGGACTCGTCGACGCGTCCGGACACCACCTGGACGTCCACGTCCCCGGGCTCCAGCCCTCCGAGGGCCACCTGGACCCGCAGGGTGAGCGTGGTCCCGAGCTCCGGTGAGCCGCCGACCGCGGCCGTGGTCTCCACGTGGTCGACGCCGACCAGCGGCCACTGCTCGCGCACCCGCCGCTTCCACGCGGCGAGTTCGACGGACTCCGCGCCGCCCGCGAGGCGGTGGGCGCGCGCGGCGGGCGCGTACAGCCGAGTCACGTACTCGCGGACCATGCGCCCGGCGAGCACCTTCGGCCCCAGGGTGCTCAGCGTGTGCCGGACCATCTCGATCCACCGGACGGGCAGGCCCTGCGCGCCGCGGTCGTAGAACCGCGGCGCGACCTGGTTCTCGATCAGGTCGTAGAGGGCGGCGGCCTCGACGTCGTCGCGGCGGTCGGGGTCGCCGGCCGCGCCGAACCCGTCGACGGTGGGGATCGCCCACCCGTTGTTGCCGTCGAACCACTCCTCCCACCAGCCGTCCAGGACGGACAGGTTGAGGCAGCCGTTCAGCGCGGCCTTCATGCCGGAGGTGCCGCAGGCCTCCAGCGGCCGCAGCGGGTTGTTCAGCCAGACGTCGCACCCGGGGTAGAGGTGCTGGGCCATGGCCATGTCGTAGTCCGGCAGGAAGACGATGCGGTGCCGCACCCGGGGGTCGTCGGCGAACCGCACCAGTTCCTGCACCAGCCGCTTGCCGCTGTCGTCGGCGGGGTGCGCCTTGCCCGCGACGACGATCTGCACCGGCCGGGCCGGGTGCAGCAGCAGATCCATCAGGCGGTCGCGGTCGCGCAGCATCAGGGTGAGCCGCTTGTACGACGGGACCCGGCGCGCGAAGCCGACGGTCAGCACGTCCGGGTCCAGGACCTGGTCGACCCAGCCCAGTTCGGCCGAACCGGCACCGCGCTGCCGCCAGGAGGCGCGCACCCTGCGGCGCACCTCCCGAACCAGTTGTTCGCGCAGCTCCCGGCGCAGCTCCCAGATCGCGGCGTCGGGGATGCGGAAGACGCTCTCCCAGGTGTCGGCGAGCCCGGTGGTCATCGCCTCCTCGACATGTCGGACTCCGCCCTGCCGGGCGCCGAGCCGGAACACCTGCGGCGCCACCCAGGTGGGGGCGTGCACACCGTTGGTGACGGAGGTGATCGGCACCTCCTCCGGGTCGAAGCCCGGCCACAACCCCGCGAACATCTCGCGGCTGACGCGGCCGTGCAGGGTCGACACGCCGTTGGCCCGCTGGGCGAGCCGCAGCCCCATCACGGCCATGTTGAAGACGTTGGGGTCGCCGCCGCGATAGGTCTCCATGCCCAGCTCCAGCACCCGCTGGACGTCCACACCGCGCAACTCGCCGTCGTCGCCGAGGTGCCGGGCCACCAGCTCGCGGTCGAAGCGGTCGATGCCCGCCGGCACGGGGGTGTGGGTGGTGAAGACGGTGCCGGCCCGCACGGCCTCCAGGGCGGAGTCGAAATCCAGCCCTTCTCCGTCGGCCGCGAGCTCGCGGATGCGTTCCAGGCCGAGGAAGCCCGCGTGGCCCTCGTTGGTGTGGAAGACCTCGGGCTCCGGGTGCCCGGTCAGCGCGCAGTAGGTGCGCACGGCACGGACCCCGCCGATCCCGAGCAGCATCTCCTGGAGCAGCCGGTGCTCGCTGCCGCCGCCGTACAGCCGGTCGGTGACGTCCCGTTCGCCCGGGTGGTTCTCCTCGACGTCGGAGTCGAGCAGCAGCAGCGGGACCCGGCCGACCCTGGCCAGCCACACGCGGGCGCGCAGGCTGCGCCCGCCGGGCAGGTCCAGGGCGGTCAGGACCGGAGCGCCGAGCTCGTCGCGCAGCAGCGACAGCGGCAGCTCGTTGGGGTCCAGCACCGGATAGTGCTCCTGCTGCCAGCCGTCCCGGGACAGGGACTGGCGGAAGTACCCGTGCCGGTAGAGCAGGCCGACCCCGATCAGCGGCACGCCCAGGTCGCTGGCGGCCTTGAGGTGGTCGCCCGCCAGGATGCCGAGACCCCCCGAGTACTGCGGCAGCGCGGCGGTGATGCCGAACTCGGGTGAGAAGTAGGCGATGGCACCGGGGAGTTCGCCGGCCTCGGCGGTGCCCTGGTACCAGCGCGGATTGCCGAGGTAGTCGTGGAGGTCCTCGACTGCGGTGCCGAGCCGGCGGAGGAACCTGCGGTCCTTGGCGAGGGCGTTCAGCCGGTCCTTCGAGACGGCGCCGAGCAGCCGCACCGGATCGCCGGCCGCCGCTCTGAAGCCCTCGGGGTCGACGGACTGGAAGAGCTCCCGGGTCTCGTTGTGCCAGGACCAGCGCAGATTCTGCGCGAGCTCCCCCAGTGGACGTAGTGGTTCGGGCAGGACGGTTCGCACGGTGAATCGACGAATAGCCTTCACATCTCCGACGGTAGCGGCATCTTTCGGTGCGGTGGTGACAACCGGGGACCCAACATCCCGAAACCGGACGGCGCCGCGCGGCATCCGCGCCCCGGCGTACACGGGTGTCCCGGGACGTGCCGGGGCCGCCGCGAGCGGCCCCGCGGACGCCTCGTCAGCGTGTCGGACGCCGGCTACGACTGCCGAAGCACCCCAGCCCGGCGACGCGGACCGCCGCGGCTACGACCGGCGGCCAGGCCGGGGCCACGGGAGGCCCCCGGCCGCACCGGCGGCCGCGCGCGCCGGCCGGGCCCACGGTGGCCGATTGTCTGCGCCGGGGCGCCGGTGAACCGGCGGATACGCAACTTACGCGCCAGTACCCCTTCCCGGGGAGTATTCGACCGTCATCCAATGGGCAGGCTCCCCCAGGCGCGACGCGGCGCCGAACCCCCTGCACCACAACTCGTATCCGCCCACCCGAGTGAACGCGGACAGGAGCGGTCATGCCCACAGGCAGGCATCCGAAGGAGCAGATAGAAAGAGCGGAAGGTACCCGTCCGGCCACCCGCACACACTGGTGAGGCGCAATGATCGGTCGCATCCCCGTCCTGGACGTCCGCCCGCTGGTCGACTGCGGTCGCCGCCCCGCCAAGGCCGTGGTCGGCGAGACGTTCCAGGTCACCGCCACGGTATTCAGGGAGGGGCACGACGCCGTGGCGGCGAATGTGGTCCTGCGCAACCCGGCGGGACGTTCCGGGCCGCGGATCCCCATGCGCGAACTCGCCCCCGGCACCGATCGGTGGGGCGCCGAGGTGACACCCACCGCGGAGGGCCGCTGGACGTACACGGTGGAGGCCTGGAGCGATCCGGTGGCCACCTGGCGGCACCACGCGGGCATCAAGGTGCCCGCGGGCATCGACACCGAACTGGTCCTCGCCGAGGGGGCCGACCTGCACGAGCGCGCCGCGGCCGGGGTGCCGAAGAAGGACGGCCGGGCCACGGTGCTGGCCGCGGCCGAAGCCCTGCGCGACACCTCCCGCACCCCGGCCGAGCGGCACGCCGCCGCCCTCGCGCCCGACGTCGTGGCGGTGCTCGGCCGGCACCCGCTGCGCGACCTGGTGAGCGCCTCGCGTCCGGCGGCCCTCCAGGTGGAGCGGCAGCGGGCGCTGTTCGGGTCCTGGTACGAGATGTTCCCCCGGTCCGAGGGCGCCGTGGTGGACCCCACGGGCCGGCGGCCCCCGAAGTCGGGCACGTTCCGCACGGCCGCCGGGCGGCTGCCGGCGATCGCCGCGATGGGCTTCGACGTGGTCTACCTGCCGCCGGTCCACCCGATCGGCGCAGCGTTCCGCAAGGGGCCGGACAACACCCTCGACACCGGACCGCACGACGTGGGCTCGCCCTGGGCGATCGGCTCCGCGGAGGGCGGCCACGACGCCGTCCACCCGGACCTCGGCACGATCGAGGACTTCGACTTCTTCGTGGAGCGGGCGCGCGAGTTGCGGCTGGAGATCGCCCTGGACTTCGCGCTGCAGTGCTCTCCGGACCACCCGTGGGTCGGCAAGCACCCCGAGTGGTTCACCACCCGGGCGGACGGCTCGATCGCGTACGCCGAGAACCCGCCGAAGAAGTACCAGGACATCTACCCGATCGCCTTCGACGCCGATTTCAGCGGCATCGTGCAGGAGACCGAGCGGGTGCTGCGGCACTGGATGGACCACGGGGTGCGGATCTTCCGGGTGGACAACCCGCACACCAAACCGGTGGTCTTCTGGGAGAAGGTCATCGCCGACATCAACCGCACCGACCCCGACGTCATCTTCCTGGCGGAGGCGTTCACCCGTCCGGCCATGATGCGCACGCTGGCCCAGATCGGCTTCCAGCAGTCGTACACCTACTTCACCTGGCGCAACGGCAAGCAGGAGCTGACGGAGTACCTGACGGAGCTGTCCGGTGAGGCCGCGAGCTACATGCGGCCCAACTTCTTCGTCAACACCCCGGACATCCTCCACGCCTACCTGCAGCACGGCGGCCGCCCGGCGTTCGAGGTGCGTGCGGTCCTCGCTGCGACCCTCTCCCCCACCTGGGGGGTGTACGCCGGATACGAGCTCTGCGAGAACGTGCCGTTGCGCGAGGGCAGCGAAGAGTACCTACACTCGGAGAAGTACGAGCTGAGGCCCCGTGACTGGGCGGCAGCCGAGGCCGACGGCCGTTCGCTGGCTCCGCTGCTCACCACGCTGAACCGGCTGCGACGCCGCCACCCCGCGCTCCAGCAACTGCGCGACCTGCGCTTCCACCCCGTGAACAACGACGCGGTGCTGGCGTACTCCAAGCGCTCGGGCGACGGCGGCGACGTCGTACTGGTGGTCGTCAACCTGGACCCGCACCACACCCAGGAGGCGACCGTCTCGTTGAACATGCCGGATCTCGGCCTCGCATGGGACGAGTCCACCCCGGTGCGCGACGAGCTCACCGGTGCGACCTACCACTGGGGCAGGGACAACTATGTGCGCCTCGAGCCGGGCCGCGCGCCCGCGCACATCCTCACCCTGCGACCTACTCCATCGACAGGAGGGTCACCCACTTGATCGTCAACGAACCCGTACCTGACACGTTCGAAGACACCCCGGCCAAGGACCGGGACCCCGACTGGTTCAAGCGGGCCGTCTTCTACGAAGTGCTCGTACGTTCCTTCCAGGACAGCAACGGCGACGGCATCGGTGACCTCAAGGGACTCACCGCCAAACTTGACTATCTGCAGTGGCTCGGCATCGACTGCCTCTGGCTGCCGCCGTTCTTCGCCTCACCGCTGCGCGACGGCGGCTACGACGTCTCGGACTACACGGCCGTGCTGCCGGAGTTCGGGGACCTCGCCGACTTCGTGGAGTTCGTGGACGCCGCCCACCAGCGCGGGATGCGCGTGATCATCGACTTCGTCGTCAACCACACCAGCGACCAGCACGAGTGGTTCCAGCAGTCCCGCAGCGACCCCGACGGGCCCTACGGCGACTACTACGTCTGGGCGGACGACGACAAGCAGTACCAGGACGCCCGCATCATCTTCGTCGACACCGAGAGTTCCAACTGGACCTTCGACCCGGTGCGCAAGCAGTACTACTGGCACCGCTTCTTCTCACACCAGCCGGACCTCAACTACGAGAACCCCAAGGTCCAGGAGGAGATCCTGGCCGCCCTGCGCTTCTGGCTGGACCTCGGCATCGACGGCTTCCGGCTGGACGCGGTCCCGTACCTCTACCAGGAGGAGGGCACCAACTGCGAGAACCTGCCGCGCACCCACGGCTTCCTCAAGCGGGTCCGCGAGGAGATCGACGCCCACTACCCCGACACGGTGCTGCTCGCCGAGGCCAACCAGTGGCCCGAGGACGTCGTCGACTACTTCGGCGACTACGCCAAGGGCGGCGACGAGTGCCACATGGCCTTCCACTTCCCGGTCATGCCGCGGATCTTCATGGCGGTGCGGCGGGAGTCCCGCTACCCGGTCTCGGAGATCCTGGCCAAGACCCCGGCCATCCCGCGCAACTGCCAGTGGGGCATCTTCCTGCGCAACCACGACGAGCTGACGCTCGAGATGGTGACGGACGAGGAACGCGACTACATGTACGCGGAGTACGCCAAGGACCCGCGCATGCGGGCCAACATCGGCATCCGGCGCCGGCTCTCCCCGCTGCTGGACAACGACCGCAACCAGATCGAGCTCTTCACCGCCCTGCTGCTCTCCCTGCCGGGCTCGCCGATCCTCTACTACGGCGACGAGATCGGCATGGGCGACAACATCTGGCTGGGTGACCGCGACGCGGTGCGCACCCCCATGCAGTGGACCCCGGACCGCAACGCGGGCTTCTCCTCCTGCGACCCGGGCCGGCTCTATCTGCCGACCATCATGGACCCGGTCTACGGCTATCAAGTCACCAATGTCGAGGCGCAGATGAGCTCCCCGAGCTCGCTGCTGCACTGGACCCGCCGGATGGTCGAGATCCGCAAGCAGAACCCGGCGTTCGGTCTGGGCTCGTACACCGAGCTGCCCTCCACGAACCCGGCCGTCCTGGCCTTCCTGCGCGAGGCTCCCTCGGTCGAAGGAAAGGGGGACGACCTGGTGCTGTGCGTGAACAACTTCTCGCGCTTCGCCCAGCCCACCGAGCTCGACCTGCGGTCCTTCACCGGCCGGCACCCCGTCGAGCTGATCGGCGGGGTGCGCTTCCCGGCCATCGGCGAATGGCCCTACCTGCTCACCCTCGCCGGTCACGGCTTCTACTGGTTCCGGCTGCGCCGCGACGCGGTGTAGCGGGCCCGCCAGGGCGACGGCGACCCGGCGGCCCGGCACGGTTTCGTGCGGGGCCGCCGGGGCAGGCTCCCCCTGCCGGATCCAGCGTCATATCGGAAGCTGTACGGGCCGTTGCCCCTCGTACGCCAAGTACGCCACTTGCTCCACGGCTCGGATGATATTCGTCCGACACGTCCCACTCGTCGGACCATCGCCGCAGCGCGCCCCTTCACTTAGGGAACCAGCAGGCCCGGCACCCGAGGAAAGGACGTCATGTCGGACACCTCGTGGCTTCGCACCTCCACAGTCCGGTCGGGGACCACCGTGCCCCCGGCGCCCGGGCTGCTGTCCGCGCTCGTCCCGATGCTGCGGGAGTGGCTGCCCCGGCAGCGGTGGTTCGCCGGGAAGGGTCGGCCGATCAGCGGCTTCGGACTGGTATCGGCCACCGAGCTGCTGCCGGCCGACGGACGGCTGGGCACTCCGGGACTGCTGCACCTGCTGCTCGACGTCCACCACGACGGGCGGGAGCGGGTGCCCGGCACCGGACGCGGACAACCGGCCGACACCTACCAGTTGCTGCTCGGCACCCGGGCGCTGCTGCCGCCGGCGCTCGCGCCCGCTCTCGTCGGGCACGCCGTCGGCGGACCCCTGGACGGCCTGACCCTCTACGAGGCGCTGCACGACCCGCGTCTGACGTCCCTGCTGCTGGAGCGGCTGCGCGCCCCCGGCCGCACCGGACACCTGCGCTTCGGCTCCGAGTCGGGCGCGGCGATCCCGGCGGGGCTGGCGCCGCGGCTGTCCACCGCCGAGCAGTCCAACAGCTCGGTCATCTACGGGGACACGTTCATCCTCAAGCTGTTCCGGCGGGTCGCCGCGGGCCCCAATCCCGACCTGGAGCTCTCCCTCGCCCTGGCGCGGGCCGGCTCGCGGCGCGTCGCGGCGCCCGCCGCCTGGTTCGAGGCGCTCGGCGTGTACGACGAGCCCGCCACGCTCGGCGTGCTGCAGCGTTTCCTGCCGGGTTCCGCCGGGGCGTGGGAACTCGCCCTGCAGGCCGTGGCCGACGGCACGGACTTCTCCGGACAGGCGCACGCTCTGGGGCGCGCCACCGCCGAAGTCCACCTGGCGCTGGCGCGGGCCCTGCCGACGAGCACCCTGCGCCGTCCGCAGATCGAGCGGCTCGCCACGGCGATGGCCGGACGGCTGGACGCCGCCGCGGCGGCGGTGCCCGCACTGCGGCCCTACCGTACGGCGCTGCGGACCGCCTTCGACGACCTCGCCGCGCTCGGCGCGCTCGGCACGGCACTGGCGGCGCAGCGCATCCATGGCGACCTCCACCTCGGCCAGGCCCTGCGCACGGTGCACGGGGGGTGGGTGCTGATCGACTTCGAGGGCGAGCCGGCCCGCCCGCTTGCCGAGCGCCGCCGTCCGGCGCCCCCGGTGCAGGACGTCGCCGGGATGCTGCGCTCCTTCGACTACGCCGCCCGGCATCACGACCCCTCCGCCCCCGGGGCACCCGAATGGGCGCAGACGCAGCGCGCCGCCTTCTGCGCGGGCTACGCCGAGGCCGCCGGGACCGATCCGAGGGACGAGCCCGTCGTCATACGAGCCTATGAGACCGACAAGGCCGTCTACGAAGTGCTCTACGAGGCCAGGCACCGGCCCGCCTGGCTGCCCATCCCCATGGCCGCGGTGCGCCGCCTCGCGCGTCCGCCGCACGGCCGCACCCGCTGACCGGGCACCCCACGCCCATCCGAGGAGGACCTGACCGTGACCGATCGCCAGCCGTTCCCCGACGCCACTCCCGGCCCGGGCGGGCACGGGAGGGCCGCCCGCGCCGGTCGTCCCGCACGCGGCACCGGGTCCGAGGGCTCGGCTCCCCCGCCGCCCCCCGCCGCCCCGGCGGCCGCTGCCACCGGGCCGCGGCAGGCCGACGCGAAGCCCCCGCGCGGCGCGAAGCCCGGGGCCGGGAGCGCCGTCCCGGGCGCCGCGCAAGGCCCGCGACCGGATGCGCCCGGCACCTCCGAGGCCCTCGCACGCGGCTACGACAGCGCCGGGACCGGGCGGCCGCCCGCCTCGGGCACCGCTGCGCGCACCGCGGGGCTCGGCCACCAGGCGCCGCCGCCCGCGCCCGAGGCCGCGCCAGAGGCGGACCGACCGTCCGGTGACGTGCCACCGGCCCCGCAGCTCGACCCGGGCGAGCGCCGGCGCCTGCTGGACGGCTCCCACCACGACCCGCACGCCCTGCTCGGCGTCCACCCCGTGGCCGACGGCCTGGCCTTCCGCGCGCTGCGGCCGTACGCGCGCAGCGTGGCCGTCGTCACCGAGGGCACGCGCACGGTGCTGAACCACGAGGGCGACGGAGTGTTCAGCGGTGTGCTGCCGTTGGCGGAGGTCCCCGAGTACCGGCTGGCCGTGACCTACGACGGCGACGAGCGCGAGGTGCACGACCCCTACCGCTTCCTGCCCGCGCTCGGAGAACTCGACCTGCACCTCGTCCACGAGGGACGGCACGAGCAGTTGTGGCGGGCACTGGGCGCCGAGCCGATGACCCACCAGGGCGTCGCCGGCACCCGCTTCACCGTGTGGGCGCCCAACGCCCGCGGGGTGCGGGTGGTCGGCGACTTCACCCACTGGGACGGCACCGCCTTCCCGATGCGCTCGCTGGGCTCCTCCGGCGTGTGGGAGCTGTTCCTGCCCGAGGTCGGCGAGGGGGAGCGCTACAAGTTCGAGGTCTGCGGCGCGGACGGCGGGCGGCGGCTCAAGGCCGACCCGATGGCCCGCCGCACCGAGGAGCCGCCGGCCACCGCCTCCGTCGTCACGGCGTCCCGCCACCAGTGGCAGGACGCGGACTGGATGGCCGTGCGCGGGCGGCTGCCGGTGCACGAGGCCCCCTTCTCGGTCTACGAGGTGCACCTGGCCTCGTGGCGCCCGGGTCTGTCGTACCGCGAACTGGCGGAGCAGTTGCCGGCGTACGTGCGCGACCTGGGCTTCACGCACGTGGAGCTGATGCCGGTCGCCGAACACCCCTTCGGCGGCTCGTGGGGCTACCAGGTCACCTCGTACTACGCGCCGACCGCCCGGCTGGGCACCCCGGACGACTTCCGGTACCTGGTGGACGCGCTGCACCGGGCGGGGATCGGCGTCATCATGGACTGGGTGCCGGCCCACTTCCCCAAGGACGACTGGGCGCTGGCGGGCTTCGACGGCACCAACCTCTACGAGCACCCCTGGCGCGGCGAGCATCCCGACTGGGGCACGCTGGAGTTCGACTTCGGCCGCACGGAGGTCCGCAACTTCCTGGTGGCGAACGCGGTCTACTGGTGCGAGGAGTTCCACATCGACGGGCTGCGGGTGGACGCGGTCGCCTCGATGCTCTACCTCGACTACTCGCGCGAGGACGGCGCCTGGGCGCCGAACGTCCACGGCGGCCGGGAGGACCTGGACGCCGTCGCCTTCCTGCAGGAGATGAACGCGACCGTCTACCGCCGCTGCCCCGGCGTCGTCACCATCGCGGAGGAGTCCACCGCCTGGGACGGCGTGACCCGGCCCACCCACCACGTCGGCCCGGCCGGTTTCGGCGGGCTCGGTTTCGGCCTGAAGTGGAACATGGGCTGGATGCACGACTCGCTGGAGTACATCAAGCACGAGCCGGTGCACCGCAAGTACCACCACAACGAGATGACCTTCTCGATGGTGTACGCCTACAGCGAGAACTACGTCCTGCCCATCTCGCACGACGAGGTCGTCCACGGCAAGGGTGCGCTGGTGGCCAGGATGCCCGGCGACTGGTGGCAGCAGCGGGCGAACCACCGCGCGTACCTCGGCTTCATGTGGGCCCATCCGGGCAAGCAACTGCTTTTCATGGGACAGGAGTTCGCCCAGGGGGCCGAGTGGTCGCACGAACACGGGCCGGACTGGTGGCTGCTGGACGAGACCTACTCCGCCGCGGGCGACCACCGCGGCGTCCGGGACCTCGTCCGGGACCTCAACACCCTGTACCGGGCCACGCCGTCGCTGTGGCAGCGCGACACGACTCCGGACGGCTTCTCCTGGCTCGACGGCGGCGCCGCCGAGGACAACGTCTTCTCCTTCGTGCGCCTGGACGCCGGTGGCGACCCGCTGGTGGCGGTCAGCAACTTCTCCCCCGTCGTGCGGCACGGCTACCGGATCGGCGTGCCGGACGGGGTGGAGGCGCTGCGGGAGGTGCTCAACACCGACGCCGCCTGCTACGGCGGCAGTGGCGTCACCAACCCCGAGCCGCTGAAGTCGGAACCGGTCACCTGGAACGGACGCAGCCAGAGTGTGCAGCTCACGCTGCCGCCGCTGGCCACGCTCTGGCTGCGGCCGGCCTGACCGGACGCCGTCCCGGACCGCCGGTTGCGGCCCGCCCGCGCCCCTCGGGTGCGGGCGGGCCCGCCCGTGTCACGGCGGGACGAGATCCTGCCTGCGTCGGCGTGGCCGTCGTGCGCGTGCTCCGGCGCGGGCCGCCCGTCGCGTGGCCGCCGTGCCTCGGTCCCGGCCGCCCCGGCCGGGGCACCGCGCCTTCTCGAGGCCGTGACGGACACACCGGGGGGCGGCGCCGCACGCGCCGCCGGGGCGCCCGGTAGGAGGGCTGAGTTCGGCCGGACGCCTACTGGGCGGCCGCCTTCGCCGCACCCATACTGGGATGACTGTGGGATCCAGCGAGTACCGGGGGGCCGCTGCCGATGGTGACCGAACGGGAGTTGCTCCCGGACCTGTTCCGTGCCGCCGACCAGGCGTCGCTGCGGGGCCAGTGGCAGACGGTGCGCCTGTCCCGCCAGCAGCTCGTCCTCCTCACCGCGGCCTCCGTCTTCAGCTCGTTCGACGCCACCGCGGGCGCCCTGCACTGGACCTCGTGGCCGGCGGCCGCCCTGTTCGCCCTCGCCGCGTGGACGACCTGGGTGATCCACCGCCACAACCCCCAGGGCCTCTGGTACGAAGGCCGGGCGCTGGCCGAGTCGTTGAAGACGCTGGCCTGGAAGTATTCGGTGCGGGCCGACCCCTTCACACCGCCCGGCGACGAACGCGACCCGGACGCCCAGTACCGGCTGCAGCTCGGCGACGTGCTGCACACCTTCCGACGCAGCAGGGCCCTGCCCTCCCGCACCGACACGGGCATCACCCCGGCGATGCGGCGGCTGCGGGACGCGCCGCTGCGCGTGCGGCACGACGTGTACCTGCGCGAGCGCATCCGGGTGCAGCACGAGTGGTACACGGCGAGGGCGGCCCGCTGTGAGGTGAACGGACGCAGGGCGGGTCGGCTGGCGATGGCGTTCCCGCTGCTCGGCGTCCTCTTCCTGGCGCTGCGGGCGGGCGGCTGGTCGCCCTTCGACACCCTGGGTTTCGTTTCGGCCATCACGGCCTCGGTCGCGGCCTGGGCGCAGTTGCGCCAGTACAGCCCGCTGGCCGCCGCGTACCGGGTGGCGGCGGACGAACTGGAGCTGGTGCGGGTGCAGCTGGCGTCGCTGGACCTGGACGACCCGCGTGCCGAACACCTGTGGTCCCAGTTGACCCGGGACGCCGAGGACGCGGTGTCCCGGGAGCACACCACCTGGCAGGCGAGGCGCGAGATGCGGGCGTGAGGGTCGGGGACGGGCCGAAGAACACACGAGAGGGGGCGCTCGGGTGCGTGTGGTGAGGGCGGGTGACGGGCGGGAACTGGCGGTGGAGACCCGGGGCGATCCGCGGGGCAGGCCCGTGTTCCTGCTGCACGGCACACCGGGCAGCCGGCTCGGCCCGGTGCCGCGCAGCGCGGTGCTGTACCGGCTGGGGGTGCGCCTGATCTCCTTCGACCGTCCCGGGTACGGCGGTTCGGAGCGGCTGCCCGGCCGGCGGGTCTCGGACGTCACCGCCGATGTCACGGCGATCGCCGACGCCATGGGCCTGGGCGCTTTCGCGGTGGTCGGCCGCTCGGGCGGTGGGCCGCACTCGCTGGCGTGCGCCGCGCTGCTGCCGGACCGTGTCACGCGGGTGGCGGTGCTGGTCGGACTCGCGCCGCGGGACGCGCAGGGGCTCGCGTGGTACGCGGGGATGACCCGGTCCAACGTCCGTGACCACACCACGGCCGATGCCGCGCAGCGCCGGCTTGCCGCCCGGCTGGAACTGCGCTCCCGCACCATCCGCGACGACCCGGCCAGCCTGCTCGCCGTGCTCCGGGAGGAGATGCCGCTGCCGGACCGGCGGGTGATAGCGGACGCCGGCCTGCGCACGATGCTGCTGCGCACCTACGCGGAGGCGCTGCGCACCTCGGCCGACGGCTGGATCGACGACACGCTGGCGTTCAACCGGGGCTGGGGCTTCGCCCTGGACCGCATCGCGGTGCCGGTGCTGCTGTGGCACGGCGAGGACGACGTGTTCTCGCCGGTGGCCCACTCCCGCTGGCTGGCCGAGCACATCCCCGGCGCGACCATGGTCGTGCAGCCGGGGGCCGCGCACTTCGCGGCCCTGTCGGTACTGCCCCGGGTACTGGCCTGGGCGGCCGCCGGGGGCGGCCGCGAGCGGTCGGTGTCCGCCTGACCGGCGCTCACACCGGCTGGGGCTCCAGGTCCCGGTTGACCCGGTACCACTCGCGGGCGGCCCGGCTGAGAGGGTGCTCCTCGCCGAGCAGCCGTACGCACTCCGGCAGCACCTTGCCGCGGATCGCCTGCGCCCGCGCGTGCCGGCCGGACTGCCGCAGGGCGTAGGCCAGGTTGATCTCGCAGGCCAGGGCGTCCGGGTGCTCGGGTCCGTAGCGCTCGGTGAGGCCGCGCAGGGCCGTCTCCAGGAGCGTCACGGCCCGGTCGTATGCGCCCACTTCCCCCGTCGCGTTGGCCAGGTTGATGGTGCAGTTGAGGGTGTACGGGTGGCGGGGCCCGACGGCGCGCTCCAGCCGGGCCAGGGTGTCGTTGCCGACCGCCACGGCCTCCTCGGCGTTGCCGCTGCCACGCAGGTAGATGGCGAGGTTGTTGCGGCACACCAGGGTGAACGGATGGTCGTCACCGAGCATCCGTCGGTAGGAGGCGAGGGCGTCGGCGGCCAGGTCGCGGGCCTTCTCCTTGTCTCCGGCCGCCGAGTAGTCGGCGGCCAGGTTGAGCGCGCAGGCCAGCGTGTCGGGCACGTCGGGTCCGTACCGCTCCAGGTAGCGGTCGTAGGTCACCTGGGTGAGCCGCATCGCCTCGGCGGCACGGCCCGCCTTGCGCAGCGAGACCGCGAGGCTCTTGGCGTTGCGGAGCGTTTCGGGCACGTCGGGGTTGAGGACGTCCTGGAAGACGTCCATCACCTCCTCGAGCATCGCGACGGACCCGGTGTAGTCGCCGATCTCCCGCAGGTCGCGGGCGAGGTTGGCCTTGGTGGACAGCGTGTAGGGGTGGCGGTCGCCGAGCATCGGGGTGCGCCGGTCCACGGTCTCCTGGTCCAGACGGCGGGCGCGTTCGGAGTCCCCGGTGAGCCGGTAGTCGATGGCGAGGTTGTTGGCCGCGACGAGCGAGCGCGGGTGCTGCTCGCCGAAGATTTCCTTGAAGCCCGCGTAGATCTCCTCGTCCCGCTCCCTTGCCTCCTGGAACAGGCCGAGCGCCCGCAGGTCGGCGGCGAGGCTGCCGCCGGTGATCAGGGTGTGCGGGTGGCCGGGGGGCAGCAGGGCCGTCTGCCGGGCCAGGGTGTCCTCGTCGTACTGCCGGGCCTCCTGGTACTTGCCCTGGGAGCGCAGCACGTTGGCGAGCTCGAACTGCAGGTTGAGGGTCTGCAGGTCGTCCTCGCCGAGGGACTGCTTCCACACGCCGAGCAGTTGCTGGGCCAGCAGCCGGGCCTGCTCCAGCTCGCCGCTCTTCCACAGGTAGCGGACACGGTTGACGAGCAGTTGGCGCGGCTTCTCCTCGCGGCACTCCTCGGCCTGCGAGGGAGCGAGGTGCGGCCAGATCAGCTCGAAACCCGGCCAGTTCGCCGGGTCGTTGATGGCGTCCTCGGGCGGCCGGGCCTCGGCCAGGATGCGGTGCACCTCGTGCATCGTCTCCTGCCGGTCGTCCTCCGACATCTCCGCGCGCACCGCGGCCTGGACCAGCCGGTGCACCTGGATGCTGCTGTCGGCCGGGTCGACCTTGGCCAAAGCGAAGCGGTTGAGCGCCTGGATGACCTTGCCGAGCATGTAGCGGTCGCGCAGTTCCGGGTCGTAGGGCAGCAGCGTCCGGATCATGGAGTCGCTCTCGATCAGGGTCATCGAGATCGGCTCGGCCGCGAAGAACGCGCACAGCTCCAGCAGCCGGACGGCCGCCTTGGACTGGTTGCGCAGCCGGCTGATGGAGATGCTCCAGGTCGCCCCGACCTCCCGGGGGTACCCGGCGGCGGTGGTGACCGACAGCGCCTTCGTCGTCTGCTCCTTGAGCTGGTGCACATACACGTCGACGGGGGTGGCGGTCTCGGCGAGCCACGCGGCGGCCACCTCGACGGCCAGTGGCAGGTCGCCGACCGCCTCGGCCACCTGCCCGGCGTCCTCCCGGCTCATGCCGCCGACCCGGCGGCGCAGGTGCTCCACGCTCTCCGAGCGGTTGAAGACCTCGATCTCCAGGGGCTCGGTCGGTCCCGTGGGCGGCTTGTTCCGGGCGGTCACCACGACGTGGCCGGGGCCGCCGGGGAAGAAGCGGCGCAGCCGCTCGGGGTCGTCGACGTTGTCGAAGACCAGCAGCCAGCGCGGGAAGCGGGTACCGGCGGCCAGTTCCTCGCGGGCGGCCTCGGCGGCCTCGGAGACGCTGTCGCCGACGCGCAGTTCCAGACGGCGGGCGAGTTCGGCGAGGGAGGGCGCGATCCGGTCCTCCTGCTCGGCCTCGATCCACCACACCAGGTCGTAGTCGGCCTTGAAGCGGTGTGCGTACTCCAGCGCCACCTGGGTCTTCCCCACGCCGCCGAGGCCGTGCAGGGTCTGCGGGAAGGGCTGTACGGCGGGGTTGCCGCCGCCCAGACGGTCGCGCAGGCGGTCCAGCACGGTGGAGCGGCCGGTGAAGAAGGTGTTGCGGGGCCGCAGGTTGGACACCTTGGGGTCGCCCACGGGGTAGCGCGGGCCGCCCGTCATGACGGCCGGGTTGAGGTCCGCCTCGTCCCGGCCGAGGGCGCGCAGCAGCGTCGTGGCGGCCGCGGCGTCGTCGAGCCGCACCAGGCTGACCGGGCTGCGCTGGGCCAGCGGCGGGCCGGGGCGTACGTCGCCGACCCGGATCGGCAGCAGTTGGTGCTGCGGGCCCGAGGGGTCGGTGCCCGCACTCGACTCCCACACCCGTACGGCGCGCCGGGACCGCAGGTAGGCGGCGGAGAGCACGACGAGGGTGCGGGAGGCGGCCCCGGCCACGGCCGGATGTTCCGCGGGGGCGGTGTGGCTCTCCACGTCCCAGGGGACGACCCGGAAGCCGGCCCGGGTGAGGATCCACTCGATCCAGTCCGCCCACATGCGGTCCTCGGGCACGTACGCCAGCACCAGTCCGGAGGGCGGGACGGGCCTGCGCCGGGTGAACTCGGCGGCCCAGCGCAGTCTCTCGGACTCCGCGATCGGGGGCAGCGAGGTCACCGAGCCCGCGGAGACCACGGCGGTGAGGCGTTCGCAGGCCGACAGCATCGAACTGGACAGGCCCGGAGCGTCCCCGAAGGTCGCCAGGATCTCCTCGTAGGCGTAGAAGGGCCGGTAGGGGATCTCCACCGACCCCCAGTAGGCGACGCGTTCGTCGTCGCCCATCCCGGCCGGCAGGCCGTCGAACTGGGCGCGGGCCAGAGCGCGTCCGGCGTCCGCCTTCTCCTTCTCGCCGTCGTCGATGCGCATCGGCACCGGGAAGATGCGGATGCCGCGGCCGTTGTAGCGGTCCTCGATGTCGCGGGCGACGGCGGCGGCGCCGTAGATGCTCTGGTCGCTGAGGGTGAAGCAGACCACCAGTTCGTCGGGCATGTGGACGGTGCAGATGTCGGCGATGTCGCTGAGGCCGGTGCGGCTGTCGATGAGGACGTAGTCGTAGTGGCGCCGCATGTCGGCGCGCATGGCGTCCAGGAACTGGCCGCCGCCGAACCGGTCGTAGAAGACGTCCCAGTCGATGCCGGTCAGCGCGGTGGAGTAGTTGCGGTCCTGCCGGCCCGCGGACAGGTAGTCCAGGCTGCCGCCGTCGGGGAAGGCCCAGTTGAGGGATATGGCGTGCGGTCGGACCCGGGCGAACTGGCGGTGCCAGTCGGGCGGCCGCGGCACGTCGCGCAGCGCCTCCTCGCGGTACTCGGTGATCAGGTCGATCATGCCGGTGGTGGCGGCGAGCGCGGAGGAGTCGAGGAAGGGGTGGAAGAAGCGGAAGAGGCCCGGGGCCTCGAGGTCCCAGTCCACCGTCAGCACCCGGTGGCCGTTGGCGGCGAGGATCCATGCCGTGTTCGCCAGGGCCATGGTCCGTCCGGTGCCGCCCTTGTACGAGTAGAACGTGATCACACGCCCGTTACGGCTCTCGGTCATCCTGGCCCTCCGGCTTGTCGGGTTCAGTGGTGCCGCGGTCGTCGTGCAGGCCGTGCGGGAAGGACCGGTCGGGTCCGTACGCCCCGGCGGAGGGACCCCGCAGCCTCGGCCGCGAGGTGTGCGGGCCCCGGGGCGGGAAGGCCGGGGCGTGGGCGGCGTAGTGCTTGGCCGCGCGCCCCACGGCCCGGGGCACGTCGTCGCTGAACGCCTCGAGGCTCGGGATGCCGGTGCGGATGAAGCGTCCGCCCGGGCCCTCGGCGCGACGGGGGTCGAGGGCCTCGTCGGCGAGGCGGCGCAGTGTCTCCTCACGCCCGCCCGACTCCGGGTCGCCGCGGTTCCACGGCACCAGGACGCTGACCCAGGGCCGGTGCTCGCTGCCGAAGCGGCTCAGCATGTCCCACCGGTCGGGTGACTCCAGGGCCCAGCGGTCGAGCAGCAGCAGCCCGGGAGCGGTGGGTGTGGGGTCCAGCAGGCGGTCCAGCTCCTCCTCGAACACCCCGACGCTGACCCGGTAGTCGAGGTTGCGCGCCAGGTCGGCGGCATGGTCCGCCAGCGGCCTGCTGCTCTGCGGGCGGTACGGGTTCCAGTCGCGCGGCGAGGGCCCGTAGCAGGTGGGGCTGCGGCCCTCGGGCAGTTCCTCGGTGTCGCAGCAGGCGAGCACCGTGACGCGCAGCGGCCGGCTGGCGCCCGGCGGCCCGAAGGCGCTGGGCACGTGGTGGTAGTCGAAGTGGCGGCCTCTTGCGATCTTGGTCTCCTCGACGACCTGCACGATGCGCTGCGCCAGGCGGTAGACGGCCCGCTCGTACTCGTGCTTGAGGTAGCTGAGTTTGATCAGTCCGTAGAAGCCCTCGGCGGCGTAGTCCTCACCGAAGTCCGCGTGGTTGAACTGCAGCCCCTCGGCGGGCCCCGGCATGTCGTTGGCGGCGACCGGCACCCACAGCGCGGGCACGATGCCGGATATCGGGCGGTCGTGCACGGACCGGTGGTAGACGGCGCGCTGCGAGAAGGCGTACCACTCCTTGCCGCACTGCTGGCTGCGGAAGTAGCGGGGCGAGTAGAGCGGGACGAAGACCCGGCAGTGCGCGAGCGCCTCGGCGAGCGATTCGGGCCAGCCCTCCCCGACGTTCATCCCCCGGTCCATGAAGCCCGCCTTCACCCCGGCGGGCAGCGTCGTCATCTGCAGGATGTGCGCGCACAGGTCGTTGTAGAGCTTGGCGACCCACAGGTCGGGGTCGGGGTCCGAGGGATCGTTCCTTGGGGTGTGCGCATAGCTGAGGAAGAAGTAGGGCTTGTCCGAGGCGTCCGACTGCCCCACGGGTAATGCCATGCGCCATCTCCCCCGCCCGACCTGCACGACGACCCCACTCCACCCCGCGTGAGGGAACCTCAGTGTAGGAACCGCCGATTCTCCGGCGGAATAGCGCATGACCATCAATTTTGTGCGGGCTGCCGTCAACGGCCGTGTTCGGCCAACCACTTGGCGATGACGTCCACGGCCTCGGCGATCGGCACCAGATGGCAGGGCGCGTCGCCTAGGGGACCGTCCTGCACCGCGCACCCGCTCGCCACCACGGGGACCAGCGCGGGGAAGTGGCGGTCGTCGATGTCCGGTGCCCGGAAGCGCACCCACTCCTTGCCGCCGTCCGCCGTGCGCACCGCGGCCTGGTACGGCCGGTCCGGCGGCGGGACCGCCCGGTAGTCGGCGAGGTGGTAGGCGGTGCAGACCCACAGGTCCACGCCGATCAGCAGGGCGCGGGCCCGCAGGTCGTAGAGCCGGGCGGTGGGCGAGTCCTCGCCCAGGTGGCTCTCCAGCGCGTGGCCGTCGGTGACGAAGCGCGCGGCCGGGCCGAAGGCGGTGAAGGAGGTGTGCGGATGCGCACTGCGCAACGCGCCCGGGATCAGCCGGACCTCCTCGGCGAGCCGTCCCACGCTGGGCGAGACGGGGGTGGTCAGCGGGTCGAAGGCCGGCATCCGCGCCCGGTACGCGGCCAGCTCCGCCTCGTTCATGCCGTCCGTGCGCTGCCGGTCCGCCCGGGAGGTGACCGAGTTCTCCGGGGTCGCCGCGTACGCGACCAGGGTGCCGTGGTCACCGAGCGCCGCCCGCAGGGCCGCGACCACGGTGGGCGCGCCGCCCTCGACCGGGCCGATCGACTTCAGCGAGCCCTGGACGAGCAGCACCTCCCCCCGCTCGACGCCCAGCGCGCGCAGATCCCGCGTCAGGCTTTCCAGAGTGTGCACCTCAGACCTCGTTCAGTTCGCGGAGCCAGGGGGCGACGGTCCGGGCCATCCCGTCCGCGAACCGTTTCCCGAGCGGGGTGAGTGATCCGCTGCCGGCCAGCCGGTCGGCCGCCTCCGCCGTCTCCCGGGTCCAGCGGGCGAAGGGCGCGGCCGCCTCCGGGACGCCCCGGCGGGCCAGCGCCCGCCAGTACTCGGCGACGGCGACATGCGCGTACGTCCCCTGCAGCAGCCCCTCCAGCGGGCGCGGATCGGGGCGCCACGGGGCGTGGTAGAGGCGGGTGTCCCGCGGGTCGTACAGGTCCACCAGGTCCAGTACGGCACCGAGCTTCACGTGCTGGAACTCGTGGGCGAGCAGCAGGGCCAGAGTGCGCGGCGTCGCGGGCCGCGCGATGCCGACCGCGCCGAACGCCTGCCGGGCGGCCCCGCTGACGTCGCTGCCGTCGCCCGGCGGGACGAGCGGGGTGACGGTGCCGAGCCCCGCGGTCAGTCCCGGCACGTAGCGCGGCAGTTCACGGCCGAGGAAGTCCCAGGCGGCGACCAGGTCCTCGTGCCAGGCCTTGACCTCGGGCTCGCCCTGGCGGCGCACCGGGGGCCACTGGTGGGCGTCGCGGTAGGGGTCGGTGTCCTCCAGTGCCACGCTCCACGCGGCCGGGCCGACGCGCCGTACGGGGTGCCAGCGCGCGTCGCCCGGCTCGTGCGCGGCGATCCTGACGGTGCACCCCGCGACGCTCACGCCGAATCCGCCGGCGCCGGCGGTGACCTCGGCGTCCTCGCCGTCGGGTGCGCCGACCAGGACACGGCCGAGCCCGGGCAGCCGCACCGCGCCGTCGCGCACGGGCACCCGCACGGTCGCCCGGTAGTCGCCCGCGGCCCGCACCACGGCGGCGGCCGCGAACTCGGCGAGTCCCGCCACGTCCGCTCCGCCGTCGCCGCCCGTCTCCAGGCAGCGCCGGGCCCACGGCCGGACGTACGGGTGGGCGAGCACCTCGTCCAGGGCCTGCGGCGCGGCCTGGTCGACCTCGGCGAGCACCCGCCAGACCGCGGCGGTCCTGCCGTCCCGGGGAGCACGCTCCCAGACGGCGGTGAGCAGCCCGCGGGTGATCTCCAGTTGCTCGGCGGCGAGCGCGGCGACCGTCGCGGCGTCGCCGTAGCCGGCGGCCAACTGGTCGAGCTGCTCCTCGGTCAGCGCGGACGGGGGCTGCTGCCCCGGCACGGTGGCCGGCTGCTTCTCCCGTTCCCTCTCCTCGGCCTCGCGCATGCCCACGATCAGCTCCATCAGGTCGGCGCAGTACACGGACGGGTTCGCGAACCCGGTCCCGGTGCGGTAGCGGTGCGCGTACAGTCCCCCGCCGCAGACGTCGACGACGGGGCAGCCGCGGCACTCCTCGCACAGCCCCTCCTTGCCCTGCCGCCGTGCCGCGATGCCGGGGTGGGCGGCGACCTCGTCCAGGGAGTGGGCGAACACGTCCAGCCCGGTCGCGGGGGCGCCGTCGTAGGCCGTCTTGAGTGAGTCGGCCTGCTCGAAGGTGCCGTCGGTCTCGATGACGACCAGGTCGACCGGGTCGGTGCCGATCGACTCGACGAGGCTGCTCCCGCCGCGCAGCATCCGGCGTACGGAGTCGAAGACCCGCACCGGTACCGGTCGCCCCTCGGCCGCCCAGCGGCGGTGGACGGTCAGCAGCCACTGCGCGTAGGGCGCCGCGGCGCCGCGGGGGCGCGCGGGCGGGGCGTCGTGGGTGGCGTGCGGGAGCAGGAAGTCGATGCGCGGCGGTTCGAGCGCCGTCAGGGCCTCGTACACCGCCCGCGGGTCGTTCTCGACGTCGATCGTGCAGAGCAGCCCGCCGAACAGGTGGCGGTAGCGCGGCTCGCGGAGCAACCCGATCGAGGCGACCACCCGGTCGTAGCTGCCGCGCCCGTCGGCGAACCGCCGGTGCCGGTCGTTCTCGGCCCGGCCGCCGTCCAGGGAGACGCCGACCGAGATGCCGAACTCGTCGAAGACCTCCAGGAACCGTTCGTCCAGGAGGACGGCGTTGGTCTGGATGGCGAGCTCGGCGGCGCACACGCCGTCGAGCGCCCCGCGTAACGCCGCGGCGGCCCGGCGGATGCGTGCCGGGCCGGCCAGCAGGGGTTCTCCCCCGTGGAAGACCACCTGGACGGCGGGAAGCCGGTGCGCCGCGGCATGGTCGGCGATCCGTGCCGCCACACGCTCGAACACCTCGTCCGGCGTGGCGCGGACCCGCGTCTTCCAGCTGGTGTCCGCGTGCTCGTACACGTAGCAGTGATCGCACGCCAAATCGCACCGGCTGTGCAACTTGAGCACGAACTGCGACAACGGCCTGCTCGGCGCTGACGTCTCCATGACCGCGGCGCCCGGAACCCCCGAGTCCCGGCTTACTTGCTGCTGAACGACTGGAAGGCGGCGACCGGGACGTTCCCGGCCGAGGCGGCCGCGGGCATCACGCGGTCGAGGGCCGGGGAGGCCACGGAGCTGCCGCGGGAGGCCAGCTCCGACAGCGGGATCCTGCGCCGTGCCTGCGGACGCCCGACCGGGGCACCGTTGTCCGGCTTCACAGCGAGATTGGCGGTCATAGTGGTCCTTGGTGACTAAGGTGCGTTGGGGGCGCACGTCGCTTGTCCGAAATACGGCAAAATCATCTCATCCCAGACCTTCTAGGCGCGACGCAGCGCGCGGCACGCGCGCGACCTTCGAAGGCGAGCCGGCACGCCCATAACGAGCGTGCGGTCCTCAAGGGCGCGAGCGAACCCACCGCACAAGCGTGATTTACGCCGAATGCAGCAGACGCGCACGGCAGCAGACGCGCGCGCACCACCCCCGCCCCCAACACCGGGCGGTGTGATTATCTCCCTTGCTGGGCACGGGAATTGCCCATATCCACGAACCGAGACGAATTCCGGGCGCCCTGTGCGCGCCGCAGGCCGGCGGCGCCTCGTCCCGTCTGCCGCCCCCGCCGTGCGGCACACCGCGGGCCCCGCGTACCGTGCGGCTCCCCCGCGAGCCGACCCGCGCCCACCCGCCCGGCACGGCCGGCCGGCCCTTCGAACCAGCGGCGCGCCATGGGCCATCCGGGTGGGATCCGCGCACGGACGGGTCCCGCCGGCGGAGGGGGGACCCGCCGGCGGGACCGTTCGGTGGTGACCACCGGTCAGGAAGCGGCCACGGGCTCCTTGCCGGTGCCCGCCGGGGCGGCGGACTCCGGGGCGGCGCCGTGGCCGTCGTCGACGAGCGTCGTCTCGTCGAAGGGCAGTTCGCCGGCGAACACGCGCCGGGCCTGTTCACGGTCGAACTCCTTGGTCCACGTACCGATCAGCACGGTCGCGACGGCGTTGCCGGCGAAGTTGGTGACCGCGCGCGCCTCGCTCATGAAGCGGTCGATGCCGACGATGAGACCGACGCCGTCGACCAGGGCCGGCTTGTGCGACTGGAGCGCGCCCGCGAGGGTCGCCAGGCCCGCGCCGGTGACACCGGCGGCGCCCTTGGAGGCGACCATCATGAACAGCAGCAGGGTGATCTGCTGGCCGACGGACAGCGGCTGGCCCATCGAGTCGGCGATGAACAGCGAGGCCATGGTCAGGTAGATCATGGTGCCGTCCAGGTTGAAGGAGTAGCCGGTCGGCACGGTGATGCCGACGACCGGACGGCTGACGCCCAGGTGCTCCATCTTGGCGATGAGGCGGGGCAGCGCCGACTCCGAGGACGAGGTGGAGACGATCAGCAGGAACTCCCGGCCGAGGTACTTCAGCAACTGGAAGAGGTTGACCCCGGCGATGAAGCGGAGCATCAGGCCGAGCACGACCACGACGAAGATCAGGCAGGTGACGTAGAAGCCGAGCATGATCGTGGCGAGCGCCTTGAGGGCGTCCACGCCCGCCGAGCCCACGACGGCCGCGAGCGCGCCGAAGGCGCCGATCGGCGCCGCCCACATGATCATGGACAGCACGCGGAAGACCAGCTTCTGGATGTGGCCGACGCCGCGCAGGATCGACTCGCCCGCCGCGCCCAGGGCCTGCAGGCCGAATCCGACCAGCAGAGCGACCAGGAGGGTCTGCAGCACCTGCCCCTCGGTGAAGGCGGAGACGAGGGTGGTCGGGATGATGCTCAGCAGGAAGTCCGGCAGGGTGTCGGCCGGGGCGTCCTTGGCCTGCGCCTGGCCCACGTCCTTGAGCGCGTCGGTCAGGTGCAGCCCGTCGCCGGGCTGCAGGATGTTGCCGACCACCAGGCCTATGGCGAGGGCGACGAAGGACATCACGATGAAGTAGCCGAGGGCGAGGCCGCCGACCCTGCCGACCTTGGCGGCCTGGCGTACCGATCCCACGCCGAGCACGATCGTGCAGAAGATGACCGGCGAGATCATCATCTTGATCAGGTTCACGAAGCCGGTGCCCATGGGCTTGAGCTCGACGGCCGCGTCGGGCGCGACCATCCCGAGCACGGCGCCGGCGATCGCGGCGACGACCACCGCGATGTACAGGTAGTGGGTGCGGTCCCTGCGACCCTGGGTACGGCTCTGTACCGGCACTGACACCTTCGTCTCCTCGGTCCATCCGGACGCCGTCCCGGGACGCCCGCCATCGATAGGTCCCGGTGACTATGCGCCCGGGCAGTGAGCCAGGTCACGTTTGCGTTCATTGTGTTCGCGGGAGCTGTGCACACTGGTGGGCATGCCGCTCCCGACCCGCTTCCGCCGTCCCCGGCCCCGCCGCCGTGCGCGCAGCCTGGCGGGCCAGTTGTTCGCGGTGCAGGTGGTGATCGTGGCCATGGTGGTCGCGGGCATCGCGGTGCTCGTCTACGCGGACGCCGGCGCCCGCGCGCAGGACGCGGCGCGGGACCGGGTCACGGCCGCCGCCCGGGCGGTGGCCGACGCCCCCTCGGTCGCGGCGGCGATCCGCGGCGCGGATCCCACGGCCGCACTCCAGCCGTACGCGGAGCAGGTCCGGCGCGACACCGGGGTGTCCTTCGTCACCATCATGAGCCCGGACGGCATCCGCTGGACGCACCCCGACATCGCGCAGATAGGCCGCCGGTTCCTCGGGCACATAGAGCGCGCCCGGCGCGGCGACACCTTCACGGAGACCTACACCGGCACGCTGGGCGCGTCCGTGCGCGTGGTCACACCCGTCCGCGACGACGGCAGGATCGTCGGCCTGGTCAGTGTGGGCATCACCGTGGAGGCCATCACCGGCCAGGTCCGGGACCAGTTGGCGGTGCTCATCGCGGTCGCCGCGGCGGCCCTGGCGGTCGGGGGCGTGGGCACCTACCTCGCCAACGCCCGGTTGCGCAGGCACACGCACGGCATGGCCGCCGACGAGTTGAGCCGCATGTACGACTACCACCAGGCGACCCTGCACGCGGTCCGCGAGGGCCTGATCCTGCTGGACGCCGACCGCAGGGTGGCGCTGTGCAACGACGCCGCCCGCGAACTGCTGGGCCTGCCCGGCCACGTGGTGGGCTCGTACGTCGCCGACCTCGGACTGCCCGCCTCGCTGACCGGCGCATTGCTGGCGGCCGAGCCGCGGGTGGACGAGGTGCACCTGACCGCGGAGCGGGTGGTGGTGGTCAACACCTCCCCGGTGCGCGGCGGGGAGCGCCGCGGCACCGTGGTGACCCTGCGGGACCACACCGATCTGCAGTCCCTCACCGGCGAACTGGACTCCGTGCGGGGCTTCGCCGAGGCGCTGCGCTCACAGGCGCACGAGGCCTCCAACCGGCTGCACGCGGTCGTCTCGCTCATCGAACTGGGCCGCACCCGGGACGCGGTGGAGTTCGTCACCGCCGAACTGGAGCTCGCCCAGGCCCTGACCGACCGCGTGGTGGCGGCGGTGGCGGAGCCGGTGCTGGCCGCGCTGCTGCTGGGCAAGGCCGCCGAGGCCAACGAACGCGGCGTCGAGCTGACGGTCACCGAGGACAGCCGGATCGACGACGGGGTGCTGCCCGCCTCGCTGACCTCGCGCGACCTCGTCACCCTCCTGGGCAATCTGATCGACAACGCCCTGGACGCCGCCATCGACGGCGCCGGGCGGACGACCACGCGCCCGCACGTCGAGGTCACCGCCCGCGCCGACGAGGACGAGCTGCTGCTGCGGGTCACCGACAGCGGACGGGGGGTGGACCCGGCGGTGGTGCGCGAGGTCTTCCGGCGGGGCTGGACGACCAAGAGCCACGGGCACGGCCTCGGGCTGGCGCTCGTCGAGCAGACCGCCCGGCGCACGGGCGGCACCGTGCACCTGGACCGGGCGGTGGGCGGCGGCGCCTCCTTCACCGTACGGTTGCCGCTGCGCGGGGAGGTACGGACATGATCAAGGTGCTGGTCGTCGAGGACGACCCGGTGGCCGCGGACGCCCACCGGCTGTACGTCGAGCGGCTGCCGGGATTCACGGTGGCCGCGGTGGCCCATTCCGGGGGCGGCGCGCTGCGCGCGCTCGAACGGCACGAGGTGGACCTGATCCTGCTCGACCTCAACCTGCCCGACGGACACGGGCTGCAGGTGGTGCGCACGCTGCGGGCGGCCGGGCACACCGCCGACGTGGTGGCCGTCACCTCGGCCCGCGACCTGGGCGTGGTGCGGCAGGCCGTCTCGGTCGGGGTGGTGCAGTACCTGCTGAAGCCGTTCGCCTTCCCCACGCTGCGCGACCGGCTGGAGAGCTGGGCGCGCTACCGCGACGAGCTCGCCGGCGGCGAGGCCTCGGGCCAGGACGTGGTGGACCGCGCCCTGGCGGCGCTGCGCAGCCCGGAGGGCTCGGTGCTCCCCAAGGGCCTGAGCGGCCCCACCCTGGAGGCGGTGACGGCGGCCCTGCGCGAGGCGGCGCGGGGACTGTCGGCGAACGCGGCGGCGCAGGCTGTCGGCGTCTCCCGGATCACCGCCCGCCGCTACCTGGAGCATCTGGTGGAGACCGGCCTCGCGGTCCGGGCCCCGCAGTACGGCCAGGTCGGCAGGCCGGAACTCACCTACCGCTGGGACGCGCCGCAGCGCCGCCCCTGAGCCGCCCACCCCGGAGCCGCCCGTCCGAGCAGCCGCCCGGGGGGAACCGCTCCCCGCCCACCCTCTGAGGGAGCGTCAGAAGACCGATTCCGCCTCCTGCATGCGGTCCTCGGGCACCCGCTTGAGCACCGTCACCGCGTCGGCGAGCGGCACCGTCTCCACCGCGGTGCCGCGCAACGCCGTCATGCAGCCGAAGGCCCCCTTGTGCGCGGCCTCCACGGCGTGCCAGCCGAAGCGGGTGGCCAGCACGCGGTCGTACGCGGTGGGGACGCCGCCGCGCTGGACGTGGCCGAGGATCACCGGACGGGCCTCCTTGCCCATGCGCTGCTCCAGCTCCGCGGCGAGCCGTGCGCCGATGCCGGCGAAGCGCTCGTGACCGTAGGCGTCGATCTCGCCGTGGGCGTACGGCATGGTGCCCTCGGCGGGGTGGGCCCCTTCTGCGACGCAGATGACGGCGAACTTCTTGCCCCGGGCGAAGCGCTGCTCGACCATCGCGACGAGGTCGGCGGGGTCGAAGGGCCGTTCCGGCAGGCAGATGCCGTGCGCGCCGCCGGCCATGCCGGACTCCAGGGCGATCCAGCCGGCGTGCCGGCCCATGACCTCCACGACCATGACCCGCTGGTGGGACTCGGCAGTGGTCTTCAGGCGGTCGATCGCCTCGGTGGCGACGGTGACGGCGGTGTCGAAACCGAAGGTGCGGTCGGTGGCGGAGATGTCGTTGTCGATGGTCTTGGGGACGCCGACCACCGGCATGCCGGCCTCGGCGAGCAGGCGCGCCGCGGTGAGCGTGCCCTCGCCGCCGATGGGGATGAGGACGTCCAGGCCGTAGCCGGAGCACAGGCTGCGCCAGTTGTCGGCGGCCTCGTGCAGGCGCGCGCGCTCCAGGCGGGAGGAGCCCAGGACGGTGCCGCCCCGGGCGAGGATGCCGCTGACGGAGTTGAGGTCGAGCGGGCGGTAGCGACCCTCCAGCAGGCCCTTGAAACCGTCCTCGAAACCGATGACCTCGTCACCGTGGTAGGTCAGCGCGCGGTGGGTCACCGAGCGGATCACGGCGTTGAGCCCCGGGCAGTCGCCGCCGGCGGTGAGGACTCCGATGCGCATCGCGCTGCACGCTCCCTCCGGCCGCGGGTACGGTCGCCTTTTCGCATCGTAGGTCCGCTCCGCACCCGCCGCGCGTCATACGCACGCCGGACGGTAATGTCAACAGATATCCGCCACCCGACTGGGGTGGATCACGCCGGGCAGAACGGAGAGAGCGCGTGACGCGCAGCGTGTACGTGACCGGGATCGGCAGGGGGGACGGCCGCCAGGTCGTCGAGCTGGGCGTGATGGAGCTGCTCACCCGGCAGGTGGACCGCGTCGGGGTGTTCCGGCCGCTCGTCCACGACACGCCCGACCGGATGTTCGAGCTGCTGCGCAGCCGCTACCGGCTCACCCAGGACCCGGCGACCGCCTACGGCCTGAGCTACGAGGAGGCGGCCGCGCTCCAGGCCGAGCAGGGCCGCGACGCCCTCATCGCCCGCCTGGTGGACCGCTACCACCTGGTGGCCGCGGACTTCTCCACCGTGCTCGTCCTCGGTTCGGACTTCCACGAGTCCAACCTCCCCGGTGAGCTCGGCATCAACGCCCGGTTGGCGAACGAGTTCGGCGCCTCGGTGATCCCGGTCGTCGGCGGCCGCGAGCAGACCGCCGACTCGGTGGTGGACGAGGTCCGCAACGCCCACCTGTCGTACAGCGCACTGGGCTGCGACATCGTCGCCATGGTCGCCAACCGGGTGCCCCCTTCGGTGCTGGAGGAGGCCGCGACGCGGCTGCGCCGCCGGCTTCCGGTGCCCGCGTACGTGCTGCCCGAGGAGCCCGCCCTGTCGGCGCCCACGGTCGCCCAGGTCGTCGAGTCGCTCCACGCCGAGGTCCTGCTCGGCGACCACGGCGGCCTCTCCCGGGACGTGATGGGCTTCGTCTTCGGCGGCGCGATGCTGCCGACCTTCATCCGGGCGCTGACCCCGGGATGCATGGTGATCACTCCCGGCGACCGGGCGGACCTGATCATCGGCTCGCTGGCCGCACACTCCGCCGGCTCGCCGCCCATCGCCGGCCTCCTGCTCACCCTCGACGAGGCGCCCGGCCCGGAGATCATGGCCCTGGCGGCCCGGCTGGCCCCGGGCACCCCGGTCCTGTCGGTGCCCGCCGGGAGCTTCCCGACCGCCGCCGCGATCTTCGCCCTGGAGGCCCGGCTGGGCGCGGCCACCCCGCGCAAGGCGGAGACCGCACTCGGGCTCTTCGAGAAGCACGTGGACGGTCCCGAGCTGACCGAGCGGCTGTCGGTGGTCCGCGGCGACCGCGTCACGCCGATGATGTTCGAGCACGAGCTGATCGAGCGGGCCCGCTCCGGGCGCCGCCGGGTGGTCCTCCCCGAGGGGACCGAGGAGCGCATCCTGCACGCGGCCGAGGTCCTGCTGCGCCGGGACGTCTGCGACATCGTCCTGCTCGGCGACGAGGACGCCATCCGCAAGCGGGCCGGCGAGCTCGGCGTCCACCTCGACGTGCCCGGCTGCACCCTGACCGATCCCCAGACCTCGCCGCTGCGCGAGAGCTTCGCCGAGCTGTACGCGAGGCTGCGCGCCCACCGGGGCGTCAGCTACGAGCTGGCGTACGACGTCGTGGCGGACGTCTCCTACTTCGGGACGCTGATGGTGGAGCAGGGCCTGGCCGACGGCATGGTCTCCGGCGCCGCCCACTCCACCGCGGCGACGATCCGCCCCGCCTTCGAGATCATCAAGACCGCCCCGGGCGCGTCCATCGTCAGCTCCGTCTTCTTCATGTGCCTGGCCGACCGGGTGCTGGTGTACGGCGACTGCGCGGTCAACCCGGACCCGGACGCCGAGCAGCTGGCCGACATCGCGATCCAGTCCGCCGAGACCGCCGCCCAGTTCGGGGTCGAGCCGCGGGTGGCGATGCTGTCGTACTCCACCGGCACCTCCGGCTCGGGTGCCGATGTGGACAAGGTGCGCCGGGCCACCGAACTGGTCCGGCAGCGTCGTCCGGAGCTGCTGGTCGAAGGACCGATCCAGTACGACGCGGCGGTCGACGCGAAGGTGGCGGCCGCCAAGCTGCCGGACTCCCAGGTCGCCGGGAACGCCACCGTGCTGATCTTCCCGGACCTCAACACCGGCAACAACACCTACAAGGCGGTGCAGCGTTCGGCGGGCGCGGTGGCAGTGGGCCCCGTGCTGCAGGGCCTGCGCAAGCCCGTCAACGACCTGTCGCGCGGCGCGCTGGTCCAGGACATCGTCAACACCGTCGCCATCACGGCCATCCAGGCGCAGGGCGAGCGGTGACCGGCCACACCAGGGAAGGTACCGTGCCCGCCACCCTCGTCCTCGTTCTCAACTCCGGCTCCTCGTCGGTGAAGTACCAGCTGCTGGACATGGCCGACGGCAGCCGGCCGGCGGCCGGGATCGTCGAGCGGATCGGCGAGCCGGGCGGGGTCGCGGACCACGCCGAGGCGCTGAAGAACGTCGCGGCCGAGCTCGCCGCCCGCGGCCTCGGCCTGGACTCCCCGGAGCTGGCCGCGGTGGGCCACCGGGTCGTGCACGGCGGCACGCGCTTCACCGAGCCGACGCTGATCGACGACGAGGTGCTCGCCGCCGTCGAGGAACTGGTGCCGCTGGCCCCGCTCCACAACCCGGCGAACATCACCGGCATCCGGGTCGCCCGGGACCTGCGCCCGGACCTGCCGCAGGTCGCCGTCTTCGACACCGCCTTCCACTCCACCGTGCCCGAGCACGCCCACCGCTACGCGATCGACCGGGAGACCGCCGACGCCCACCAGGTGCGCCGCTACGGCTTCCACGGCACCTCCCACGCGTACGTGTCCCGCGCGGCCGCGCGGCTGCTCGGCAGGGACCCCTCCGAGGTCAACGTCATCGTCCTGCACCTGGGCAACGGCGCCTCCGCCTCCGCCGTGCGCGGCGGGGCGTGCGTGGAGACCTCCATGGGACTCACCCCGCTGGAGGGCCTGGTGATGGGCACCCGTTCGGGGGACCTGGACCCGGCGGTGGTCTTCCATCTGGCGCGCGTCGGCGGGATGGAGCTGGCGGAGATCGACACCCTGCTCAACAAGCGCTCCGGCCTGCTGGGCCTGTGCGGCGACAACGACATGCGGGAGATCGCCCGCCGGATGGCCGAGGGCGACGCGGCCGCGCGCCTCGCCTTCGACATCTACGTCCACCGGCTGCGCAAGTACGTGGGCGCCTACACCGCCGTGCTGGGCCGGGTCGACGTGATCGCCTTCACGGCGGGCGTCGGCGAGAACTCCGCGGCGGTCCGGGCCGCCGCCATGGGCGGTCTGGAGGGCCTGGGCATCGAGCTGGACCCGGTACGCAACGCGGTGCGCGGCAGCGCCGCCCGGCTGGTCTCGGCCGCGGGCAGCCGGGTGGCGGTGGCGGTCGTCCCCACCGACGAGGAACTGGAGATCGCACAGCAGACGTACGCGCTGGTGACAAGCCGGTGACTCGTCGGGGCCACCCTCAGGCCCTACTCTATGGCCGCCGTCCGCACCGCTCAGGCCTCCCCGCACGGGAAAATTCCGGAGCGGAACAAACCCGATAGGATCGTCCTCATGCGCCGAGCGAAAATCGTCTGCACCCTGGGTCCCGCCGTCGACTCCTACGACCAGCTGAAGACGCTGGCCGAGGCCGGTATGAACGTGGCCCGCTTCAACTTCAGCCACGGCAGCCACGCCGAACACGAGGAGCGCTACCAGCGGGTGCGCAAGGTCTCCGAGGAGACCGGACGTGCGATCGGCGTGCTGGCCGACCTCCAGGGGCCCAAGATCCGCCTGGAGACCTTCGCGGACGGTCCCGTGGAGCTGGTCGCCGGTGACGAGTTCGTCATCACCACCGAGGACGTCCCCGGTGACAAGACCATCTGCGGTACCACCTACAAGGGCCTGCCCGCCGACGTCCGCGCCGGCGACCCCGTCCTGATCAACGACGGCAACGTCGCGCTGCGCGTGATCGAGGTCGAGGGCCAGCGGGTGCGCTGCCTGGTCGTCGAGGGCGGCGTCATCTCCGACCACAAGGGCATCAACCTGCCCGGTGCCGCGGTCAACGTGCCCGCCCTGTCCGAGAAGGACATCGAGGACCTGCGCTTCGCCCTCCACATGGGCGTCGACATGGTGGCGCTGTCCTTCGTCCGCGACGCCAAGGACGTCCGCGACGTCCACCGCGTCATGGACGAGGTGGGCCGCCGCGTGCCGGTCATCGCCAAGGTCGAGAAGCCGCAGGCGGTCGACAACATGGAGGACGTCGTCGCGGCCTTCGACGGCGTCATGGTGGCGCGCGGCGACCTGGCGGTGGAGTACCCGCTGGAGAAGGTCCCGATGGTGCAGAAGCGCCTGATCGAGCTCTGCCGCCGCAACGCCAAGCCGGTGATCGTCGCGACCCAGATGATGGAGTCGATGATCACCAACTCCCGTCCGACCCGCGCCGAGGCCTCCGACGTCGCCAACGCGATCCTGGACGGCACGGACGCGGTCATGCTGTCCGCCGAGTCCAGCGTCGGCAAGTACCCGATCGAGACCGTGAAGACGATGTCGCGGATCATCGAGGCGGCCGAGGTCGAACTGCTCAAGCAGGGCCTGTGGCCGCTCAACGGCCGCAAGCCGCGCACCCAGGGCGGCGCCGTCGCCCGCGCCGCCGCCGAGCTCGCGGACTACCTGGACGCCAAGACCCTGGTCGCGTTCACCAAGTCCGGCGACACGGCCCGCCGGCTGGCCCGCTACCGCGTGCCGCAGCCGGTGGTGGCGTACACGACCGACGAGTCGACCCGCAACATGCTGGCGCTCACCTGGGGCGTGCAGACCACCGTCGTCCCGCACGTGAACACCACCGACCAGATGGTCGAGATCGTCAACCAGGAGATGCTGAAGCTCAGCGACTACACCGAGGGCGACACCGTGATCATCACGGCCGGCTCCCCTCCCGGCATCCCCGGCACCACCAACCTGGTGCGGGTCCACCACCTCGGCCACCGCGCGGTCTGACTCCCGCCCGGGCGCGCCGGAACACGGCGACGGCGGAGGGCTCCTCCCCCTGCGGGGACGGCGCCCTCCGCCGTTTCCTCGTCCGCGGCGACCGTAGGGGCCGCGCGCACGAGCCGGTTCCGCTTCAGTCCGCGGTGTTGTACACGTGCATGCCGGGAATCGTCAGCGTGCCGCCGAACTGTCCGGCCTGCCGGACCGTGACGTTGCTGAAGAAGGCCGCCGGCACGTCGACCGGGGGCGGCGTGTCCGGAGTGAACTCCACCGGGATGATCCCGAAGAGGTTGCCCTTGAGCGACTCGGTGTACATCGTCACCGTGCCGCCCCTGATCGTCGAGGTGCTGCCCTTGCGGGCGTCCACATGGCCGACGGTGCCGTTCGGGCCCACGACCTCCTGCCGCAGGTCCTTGATGTCCACGCCGGTGGCGGTGAACTTCAGGACCTTCTTGACCTTCCCGCTCCAGGTCTTGACCTCGACGATGCCCTTGTAGTCGAGCCCGGTCAGGGTCAGCACACTGCAGCGCAGGATCCACGGGTCGTTGGGCAGCAGCGACTGCGTCTCCTGGAGGGCCGCGTCCGCCAGGGCCTGCGCGTCGTGGGTCGGGCACGGGAACGGGGTCGTGCCGTCCGCGGAGACGGCCGGGGAACTGCGCGTGGGGTTCGGCGTCTCGGCCTTCCCCGCTCGCGCAGGTTCGGTGTCCGCCTGGGACACGGTCCTCTTCGGCGTGCCGGCGGTGTCCCCGCCCTTGCGGTGCACCGTGCCCGTGGAGGCCTTCGGCTCCGGAGCGGCCGACGTGGCATCCGGGGTGGGTGTCGTGGCCGGCGAGTCGGTCGCGGCGGCGGCCTCCCCGCTCTTCTTGCCGAGGCCCAGCAGGTCGCCCAGCACGTCGCCGACGCCCAGTGGGTCCAGCGGGTTGTCCTGCCCGGCCGCCGGTGGCGCGGCGGGGAGGCCGGGCGCTGCCGTCCCCGGGCCGCCGGAACCGGAACCGGAACCGCCGCCGCTCTCCCCGCCCTTGCCGCCCGCGTCACCGGAGGAGCCGCCCGCGGAGTCGTGCGACGAGGAGCCCCCGGACGGAGTCGCGGTCGGGGTCTTGGTGCCGCCGCCCGACGGGGTGGTGGCGCGACGCGTCGGGGACTGCGACGGCTCATCGGGCTGCTCGACGCACTTCGTGCCCGAGAAGGGGTTCTTCGGCAGTTCGTCGGCAGAGGCCAGCCTCGGGGTCAGTCCCATGCCCATCAGGACCGCCGTCGGCATCGCGGCCAGGGCTATGGCCTTGCCCGCGGGCATCTGCAGCTTGGTCAGCAGCGACTTCCTCGGTGCCGCGTGCCGCGGCCCCGTTCTCTCACGGGGGCCGCGGCAGGCGGCGTCCCCGGAAGCGGGCTGAACCTCATCACCCCGCACTGTGCCTCCCGTTCGCGTCTACGGTCTCGCCGCCGTCCACCGGGTGCTGCGGGGCGGCCGGATCCGCGGGGTCTGCCGGGGCCGCCGGGTACGCGCCGTAGGCCGCCGCGTAGGGGGAGCCGGGCGGCGGCACGTAGCCGGCGTCACCGTCGTCGCCCCTGCCGTTGCCCGGCAGCTCCGCCGGGTCCCCGCCGCCGTCGGCGGGCGGTACGCCCGGCGCCCACGAAACGGCGAGGGCACCGCCGATCATGCCCAGCAGGAAACCCACCACGAACCCGCCGAAGTTGGACACCACCAGCGACACCAGCGCCAACAGGATCGACGCGACACCGGCGAAGACCCGCACCGCCGCCTGGAACCACATGGTCAGGCCGAGCACGACCAGCAGCACGCCGATGATCAGCGAACCGGATCCCGCCGTGGTGGCCATGGTCAGGCTCAACGCGCCGAGCGAGAGATGGGCGTACGGGAAGTACGCGATGGGCAGTCCGGCCAGCAGCGTCAGCAGGCCCGCCCAGAACGGCCGCTGCCCGCGCCACACGCGGAAGCGGAACCGCCAATAGCCGAACCGGCCCCTCAGTCCGTATGTCTCGGCGCTCATGGAAAACAGCTCCCTGGGACTGGCGTTCTGGAAAAAATCGGGGTGGGGAAGGTGGGGGGCATCCCGTGCCCCCCACCCCCTCCGGTCAGGCTAGAAGCACTCGTACTTCTCGCTGGGGCCCGTCTTCACCGACATGCTCAGCCCGCTGAGCTTGAAGGTGCCCGCGCTGGTCGCCCACGCGGTCTGCTTCACACCCGTCAGGTGCGCCTTGCGGGCCTCCTGGGCGAAGGAGCCGGGCACGATCTTGTCGCCGGCCTTGACCCCCGGACCCTGCTGCGTGTCCTCCGCGGCGACACCGATGTTGATGTCGGTGAACTCCGCGTCGGCGTCGAGCTGGTCGAGGTCGATGTAGAGGTTCTTCGCCTCGACCTTCTTGCCGCCGTTGCCGGCGGTGAGCCTCAGCGTGACGTCGCCGATCGGGGTCGGCACGACCACGGACTGGCACAGGCCGGTGATCGTGGCCGAGTCGAACGCGGAGACCGCGACCGGGATCGGCTTGCCGCCGTGCTGGATGTCGAGGGCACCGTACTGGACGAAGCCCTTACCCTGCAGGTCCTCGGCAGCGACCTTGAACTGCTGGCCCGACACGCTGAACGACGCGGCGAGCGCGCCCTGACCCAGGGCCACGCCTATCGCCGCGGTGGCCGCGACACTGGGCACCATGACGACGGCGAACCGCTTCCATCTGGTACCGCCGCGGATGAGCGACTCCATGACTTTCCTCCTTCTCGGACGTACATCTCCGGCCGTGATCCCGGGATCACGGCGGGATGGGAGAAGTGCTACGTCCTCGGGAAGGAGAGCGCCGGATCGACGGCCGTCACGCGGGAAAGAGCGGACGACACTGTCCGAGACATCGGCGATCACCCCCGAGCGACAACCACACGGCCACGCTCTCGCGCAACCTGCCGGACAGGCCCCGCCGGACGGCGAAGACCCCCCTGCCCGCGGTCCACGTCCGCTGCTGGCACAGCTTCGGCGCACCGGCCCGGTGGGGACCCGCTCACGATGGGTCGGCTGGATGCCGACTGCTCGGCTGCGGACCGGGCTTGGCCGATCGTGGTCCATCCGGGGCCGCTGCACAAGGGGCTTCGTTACTAGCGGGTAACGGGGCGATCACCCGGGATGTATGGTCCAGACCAAGATCACTACAGTGCGTAGTTGCGGTGAGGGTGTGAAAATCCACCATCAAGTGATGGATCGGGACAGAGTCCCGCCACACCTTTACCGGAAGTAACAGCGGCCGCGCTTCATCAAGATTTGGTAAAGCGCGGCCGGTCTGCACCGGCTCGAAACGGCTTTCGAGGCACGGCCACCTTACGCGATCTTGTCAGAACAGCACCCGTGCGAGGGCCGCGCGCGCGGCCGCCACCCGGGGGTCGTCGGCCCCGATCACCTCGAACAGCTCCAGCAGCCGCAGCCGTGCGGTGTCGCGGTCGGCGCCCGCGGTGCGCCGCACGGTGTCGACCAGGCGGCCGAAGGCGTCCTCCACATGCCCGCCGACCAGATCCAGATCGGCCACGGCGATCTGCGCGGCCACATCCGCCGGGGCGTCCGCCGCGGCCTTGCGGACGGCCTGTGCGTCGGCGCCCTCCACCCGCTGCAGCAACTCGGCCTGCGCCAGGCCCAGCTTCGCCTCGGGGTTGGCCGGGTCGTCGGACAGCACGTTGCGGTACGCCTGGATCGCGCCACCGAGGTCGCCCCGGTCCAGTGCGTCGTGTGCCGCCGACAGCGCGATCTCCTGCGGGGTGGGCGGCCGCTCCTCGGCGACCGGGAGCTCGGCGCCCTCCTCGACCGGCACACCCGTGATGCCGAACCGCTGCTCGGCCACGGCGACCAACTGGTCCAGCACCTCGCGGACCTGGTCCTCGGGGGCGGCGCCCTGGAAGAGCGGCAAGGCCTGGCCGGCCAGCACCGCGAACACCGCGGGGATGCCCTGGACGCCGAACTGCTGCACCAGCAGCTGGGCGGCGTAGACGTCGATCTTCGCGACGACGATCCGGCCCGCGTAGGAGGCGGCGAGCCGTTCCAGCGTCTCCTGCAACTCCACACTGGCGTCCGCGCGGTCGGTCCAGAAGTGGACGACGACCGGGACCTCGGCGGAACGCTGCAGGACATCGCTTTCGAAAGTGGCCTCGGTGACCTCGGTCACCAGGGCGGGGGCGGCGGGCGCCTCCCCGTGGCGGGCGGCTTCCGCGCGGGCCTGCTCGGCCTTCGCCTTGGCCTCTCCGGCCGCCTTCACCGCGGCGAGGTCGACCACGCCGCTCATGGACATGTTCCGTGGCTGCATGAGACCAATCCTCCCCCCTCGTCGCGGTTCCCGGGGAATCGCCCCCCGAAAGCGCCACCTCCGGCGCGCGAGGATGACGCCCACTCGGTGCGAGGGCCCGTTCGCGCCGGATGCGCGCCACCGTTTCGATACGACTCGTAGCGTAACTGGGGGGTCGCGCCCCGCGCAACGGGGATAGGGTGCCCAGCCATGTGCCCGCGCGAAACCGGCAGGAGGACCGGACGCCCCCGCAGTGCGGAGGCCGACCGGGCCATCCTCGACGCCGCGCGGCAGGCCCTGGTCGAGCTCGGCTGGGGCCGGCTCACCATGGGCGACGTGGCCGCTCGCGCGGGTGTCGCCAAGACCACCCTCTACCGGCGCTGGGCGAGCAAGAACGAACTCGTCGTGGACGCCGTCGCCGTGCTCTTCGACGCACTCGAACTCCCCGACCGCGGCAGCCTGCGGGCCGATGTGGAGGGCGTGGTCCTGCAGTTCGCGGCCCTGCTGGAGCAGCCCGCCGCCAGGACCGCTCTCATGGCGGTGGTCGCCGAGGCCACCCACGACGAGGCGCTGCGGCGGCGAATCCGGGAGGCGATCGTCGACCGCCAGAAGCGGCTGGTCGTCGAGGGCCGCCGACGGGCCCAGGAGCGCGGGGAGATCCCGCCGGACGAGGGCGATCCGGCACCGCGGGTCGACCTGGTCTTCGACGTCATCGCCGGGGCCGTCGTGCACCGCGCGCTGATCAGCGGCGAACCCGTGGACAGGGACTGGGCGGCCCGCTTCACCACCGTCCTGCTGAGTGGCCTCGCGGCGGCCTCGACCACCTAGCCGGCCCGCGGAGTCGGGCCGGTCCTCGGCAAGGCGCGCCACAACACCCCTTGCCCGCATGGCATGTCATCGTCATGCTTACCGGCGGGTCATCTACTCGCATAGACAACCCGGCGGCCGCATCCGGCCGTTGTTCGGCGTTCCCTCGTTCCACCCTGTCAGCGCGCCCCCTCTCCCGCTCGCCCCAGGAGGATCGATCCACGTGAGACACCCTCACCCCGGTCGCCGCGGCGTCGTCGCCACCGTCGCCGCCGTCGCCGCCTCGCTGATCGCCCTGACGGCCGCCCAGAGCGCCACCGCGCTCCCCGCGACCGCCACCCCGCCCGCCCACACCCCCTCGTCCGCACACGCCCCCTCGTCCGCCGTCACCGTGGCGGAGGACCAGGCGGCGCGCGCCATCGCCGCCTCCCTCTCCGACAGCTCGTGGCGTGCCCGCGTCCGCCATGCGGCTCTGTCCTCGGACGAGGTGGCCGTCACCGAACTCGCCGGCCCGCAGCTGCGGCCCGCGCTCGCCGACGCCGACCGGCGGATCGCCGCCGCCAAGGGCCTCGGCGCTGACGTCGGTTCCCTGCTGCGGCTGCGCCTCGGTGACGACTCCATGCGCGCGGCACTGGCCTCGGGCGTCACCCCCTGGGTGGCCGCGGCCAGTACCGACGAGGACGTCAGCACCGTCGTCGCCTACGACAGCCGGGGCCGGGCCCACCGCCTCGACGCCCGCAGCGCTCCGGCCCACCCGGTGTACGTCGTCGACATCGACGGCTCCAAGGCGCTGACCGCGGGCCTGGACGTCCTGCGGGGCGAGCTGGACCGCCAGGGTCTGACCTCCTCCGCCCCGCCCTCCGCGGCGCCGTCCTCGCGGTCCTCGTCGGCCGCGGCGGCCGCGGCCGGCTTCTGGACCACGCGCATCACCCAGGTCCGGCTCTCCGACGACGAGGAGCCGTGGGTCAAGGGCGACGCCGAGATCTACACCCTCGTCACCGGCTTCGGCCTGGACGGCGTCGCGCGGGTCGACCCCGTCGACATGCCGTACCTGGACAACGACGGGACGACCTACAGCCCCAACCAGATCCTGGTCAACTGGTCGCTGTACAAGTACAACCTCGCCGACGCCGTGATGATGGAGGACGACGGCAGCACCAATTACCGCGAACTGGCCAGGGCCATCGCCGGGGTCCTGCTGACCATCGCCGACCAGGGCGCCTACATCCCGCTGGTGAACGCCGTCCTGGACGCCATCCCGGACGACTGGTGGACCGACGACCCCGACTACGTCGACTCCTGGTACACGCTCGCCCGCACCGACAACGGCACCCGCTACGGCGCCCGCGGGAACGGCTGGATGACCCTGCAGCCGTACTTCGTCGAGCAGTTCTGAGCCGTGTGTCCGCCGCCTCGGGACCGGGGGCGGCGGACACACCGGCGGGGCCCGGCGGGAACAGCGCGTGTTCCCGCCGGGCCCCGCGTTCCCGGCTCGGGCTCAGAAGCGGGCGGGCTCGGTGTAGCTGCCCCACTCCTCGCGCAGGACCCCGCAGATCTCACCGAGGGTGGCTTCGGCGCGCACCGCCTCGAGCATCGGCTCGATCATGTTGCTGCCGTCCCGCGCGGCGGTCAGCATGGCGTCCAGTGCCTTGCGGACGGCCGCGTCGTCGCGCTCCTCCTTGCGGCCGGCGAGCACGCGGACCTGCTCGCGCTCGACCTCGTGGCTGACCCGCAGGATCTCCAGGTCGCCCGTCACCGACCCGGTGTGGCAGTTGACGCCGACGACCTTCTTGTCGCCCTTCTCCAGGGCCCGCTGGTACACGAAGGCGGCCTCGGCGATCTGGCCGGTGAAGTAGCCGTCTTCGATCCCGCGCAGGATGCCCGACGTGATCGGGCCGACCGGGTGCCTGCCGTCGGGCACGGCACGGGCGCCGAGCTGCTTGATCTTGTCGAAGATCTTCTCCGCGTCCGCCTCGATGCGGTCGGTCAGCGCCTCGACGTACCACGAACCGCCCAACGGGTCGGCCACGTTGGCCACCCCCGTCTCCTCCATCAGCACCTGCTGCGTGCGCAGCGCGATCTCCGCCGCCTGGGCGCTCGGCAGCGCCAGCGTCTCGTCGAGGGCGTTGGTGTGCAGCGAGTTGGTGCCGCCGAGGACCGCGGCCAGGGCCTCCACCGCGGTGCGGACGACGTTGTTGTACGGCTGCTGGGCGGTCAGCGAGACGCCCGCGGTCTGGGTGTGGAAGCGCAGCCACTGGGCCTTGTCGGTCTTCGCGCCGTAGACGTCGCGCATCCAGCGGGCCCAGATCCGGCGCGCGGCGCGGAACTTGGCGATCTCCTCGAAGAAGTCCAGGTGCGCGTCGAAGAAGAAGGACAGGCCCGGTGCGAAGGTGTCGACGTCCAGACCGCGCGACAGGCCCAGCTCCACGTAGCCGAAGCCGTCCGCGAGGGTGTACGCGAGCTCCTGCGCGGCCGTGGAACCGGCCTCACGGATGTGGTAGCCGGAGACCGACAACGGCTTGTACGCGGGGATGCCCGCCGCGCAGTGCTCCATGAGGTCGCCGATCAGGCGCAGATGCGGCTCGGGGGCGAAGAGCCACTCCTTCTGCGCGATGTACTCCTTGAAGATGTCGGTCTGCAGGGTGCCGTTGAGGACCGAGGGGTCGACGCCCTGGCGCTCGGCGGCCACCAGGTACATGCAGAACACCGGCACCGCGGGGCCGGAGATCGTCATGGAGGTGGTGACGTCGCCGAGCGGGATGTCCTTGAACAGGACCTCCATGTCGGCGGCCGAGTCGATGGCGACACCGCAGTGGCCGACCTCACCCAGCGAGCGGGGGTCGTCCGAGTCGCGGCCCATGAGGGTGGGCATGTCGAAGGCGACCGACAGGCCGCCGCCGCCCGCCTCCAGGATCATCTTGTAGCGCTCGTTGGTCTGCTCGGCGTTGCCGAAGCCCGCGAACTGGCGGATCGTCCACGTACGGCCGCGGTAACCGGTCGGGTGCAGTCCGCGCGTGAAGGGGTACTCGCCGGGCCAGCCGATCCGCTCGAAGCCGGGCACCTCGGCGCCGGCGGGCGGCCCGTACACCGGCTCCACCGGGTCGCCCGAGAGCGTGCTGAAGTCGGCCTCGCGCTTGCGCGCGGCGTCGTAGCGCGCCTGCCAGCGGCTGCGCCCCTCTTCGATGGCTGCAGCGTCCATGCCGTGTCTCCGCCTCTCTCGCCTGCCGGGCCGGTCCCCGTACCACGAGGATGACCCCTACAAGGCGAAAATACTAGGACGTCCTAGTACCTGTCGACGACGAATCCCCCCGTCCGCCGGACGAGGGGAGGAAATCGCTGGTCAGGCCGGTCTCAGACCTTGACGGGTTCACCCGTGGGGACCACCAGGGGGGCGACCTCGCGGCGCACCTTGCGCTCGACGAAGAAAGCGGCGGTGGGGATGGTCCCGGACAGCAGCACCCACGCCAGCTTGCCGAGCGGCCACTTCGCCTTGGAGCCCAGGTCGAAGGCGAAGACCAGGTAGATGATGTACAGCACACCGTGGACCTGCGAGACGGCGAGCGTCACCCCCTCACCGGTGCCGAAGCCGTACTTGAAGACCATGCAGGTGCAGAGCACCAGCAACATGACGGCGGTGATGTAGGCCATCACCCGGTACCGGGTCAGGACGCTGCTTTTCATGGCGACGAGCGTAACCGGTGCGATTCCGGCGCATCCCCCCGCCCCAGCCGTGGCGTGCGTCACTCCTCGAAGTCCCCCGCGGCTATCCGCAGCGGCCGCAGCAGGTCGAAGATCTCCGCGCACTCCTCGTCGTCGTACGCGCCGAGGCCGAACTTCATCCCCATGAGGTCCTCGGTGGCGGCCTCGCACACCTCCCGGCCCTTGGCGGTGATGGAGGCGAGCGTGCCGCGCCCGTCGTTCGGGTTGGGGCGCTTGGCGACGAGGCCGGCGGCGACCAGCCGGTCGACGGTGTTGGTGACCGAGGTGGGGTGCACCATCAGACGTTCGCCGATCTTGGACATCGTCAGCTCGCCCTCCTTGCTGAAGGCCAGCAGCACCAGGGCCTCGTAGCGGGCGAAGGTCAGTCCGTAGGGCTTGACGACGGAGTCGACCTGGGACAGCAGGATCTGCTGAGCGCGCATGATCGACGTGATCGCGACCATCGACGGCACGCGCCCCCAGCGCCGGGTCCAGATCTCGTCGGCACGGGCGATGGGGTCGAAGGGAAGGCTCAACGGCTTGGGCACAGGCCCGAGCCTACCCGTCGGTCACATGCTGGGCAGCGGCGTCTCGCGGGGCGGGACGGCGCCGTCCGCCGACGCCGTGGCGCGACCGCGAAACGCGACCGCCGCCCAGGCTCCGGCACCCGAAGGGCCGCGAGTGTGCCGGCCACCGGCAAGTGGACCCCGCCCGGAAAGCCGCCCTGTTGGGGCGGGCTCCCCTGCGAGGAGCCGTCACGGCGGGGTGCGAGGGCCGCCCCACGGGCGCAAGGACCTCACGACGAACGGCCGAGGGCCGCGTCGCACCGTTCACCCGCCCCCGGCCCACCGCCCGTGCGCGCCCTGGCGCACGCCAGCCGTACCGCGCCCGTACCGCCCCGGCCGCCCACCCGCCCGCTCGGGGGTCCCCACCGCCGCCGCCGTGCGGCGCCGCGCAACCCCCTTCGGTCCGCGGCGCCCCGGGCACACGCTCGGCGCCGGGCGGCTCACAACGCGCCGGAGGCGGTCCGCCGCACCCGTGCCGGCACCAGCAGCACGCACACGGTCCCCGCGCCGCCCGCCACCGCCGTCACGACCTACGGGTCTCTCCGCCTCGCGCTTGCCGTCTTCCGGCTGGAAGACGGCAAGCGGACCAGGTCAGAGCGACATGGCGAAGCGGCGACAGACGTGGACGCGGGTGAATTGCCGTCGTAGTTGCTCTTCATCGGCGAGCCCGGCGTGCGCAAACACCATGAGAGCTCGCAGCCCGGGCCGGGCCTCAGCGACAACTCGGCCGGGCTCCGCAGGGTCGCGGTAGTGGTTGGCGTAGACGTGCAGGTAATGATCGCTCTCGGTGAAACCCATCGCTCGGTACCAGCTCAAGGTCTCCGGGTCGTCCCGGGTCCAGGCGTCCAGGGTGGCAGCGCCGAACTCGCGTGCCCGGCCGCGGGTCTGTTCCAGAAGTTCACGGCCCAGGCCGCGGCGCTGGTGGTCCGGGTGAACGGCGACGGTGTCGATCGTCGCCAGGTCGCCCTCGACGCTGGTGTCCATGATCCCTACAACGCGGCCGGCTGCGTCGGCGGCGACCAGGTCCAGGCCGGGCGCCGCCGTCGTGGGCTTGGCGCGTGAGACGTCGTCGAAGTACGCGGTGCGCAGGAAGGCCAGTACCCGGCAGTGGAGCCAGGAGGTCTCGTCAGTGGGGGTGAATGCGCGGAGGGTGTAGCTCACGGTTGTGGTCCTCTGCAGGCGTGGTGGTGTGTGGACGGCGGCTGCAGAGTCGAAAGATCACAGCGCAAATATCGACGCCCCGCAGCTTCCCGGCAAGCGATTTGACGACCGGGCAGCCGGCCATGGGTCCCTGACCGCCTCGATGGCGACCCGGGCGTCGCGGTCAGCGGCTGAGCTGCGCCATCCGCTCCCGCTTCGCGGCGCGGGCGGCCGTGACGTCGTCGTCACACTCGTCGAGTTTGGTGCGGAGGTCGAGGTCCGCCGCTCCGACTCGCCGGCCGGAGAGAACCGGCCCGCTCACACCGCGCCGGAGGCGGTCCGCCGCACCCGTGCCAGCACCACCAGCACGCACACCGTCCCGGCGCCTCCCGCCACCGCCGTCACCACGTGCGGCGCCACGACTTCCGCCGCCGCCCCGGCCGCCGCCATGCCCAGGCCCTGGATCGTCATCAGCCCCGCCGACTGCAGGGTCATCGCCCGCCCACGCAACTCCTCCGGCACCGCCGCCACGAACCACTGGTCGAGCCCGAGCACGTAGGCGGCCGTCAGGCCCGTGGTGAACATCGCGGCGACGGCCAGGGGCAGCGACGGGCGCAGCCCGAAGACGGCGTACGGGAGCAGGGAGCACGCGGCCAGCGGAACTGTCAGGCGCGCGCGGGCGGCCGGGCCCAGGAAACCGCCGGCGAGGAGTTCGCCGAGGACGGTGCCCACGGGCATCGCGGCCATGAACAGGCCCAGGCCCGCGGTGCCGACGCCGATGGAGTCGGTGTACGGGGCCGCGAGCGCCTCGGGAACGACCACGAAGCAGGGCTGGATCCAGAACAGCAGCAGCAGCCACCGCACCCTGGGGTCGCGCATCAGGCGGCCGTTCCCACCGGAGGAACGCGCCGCGCCCCCGCCGCGTGCGGGGCGTCGCGCGGTGCCCAGGCGCAGCAGGAGGGCGGAGCCGAGAAAGGCCGCCATGGTGACGGCCAGCGCGGCCCGGGGCGGGAAAAGGATCAGCAGGAAGCCGCCGATGCCGAAGCCCACGATCTGCGCGCCCTGACTGACCATCCGGATCAGGGACCGGCCCAGCGCGAAGGTGTCGCCGGGCAGGATGTCGGCCAGACTCGCGGCCCTGGTGCCGGTGAACACCGGGGCGATCAACGCCATCACGCAGCGCAGCGCCAGCAGGACGGCGACCGGCGTCCCGGGCAGCACCATCCCGGCCGCGCACGCCGCGCACAGCAGGTCGCACAGGACGAGCACGCGGCGCGGCGGGAAGCGGTCGGCGATCCCGGCGAGCAGGGTGCCGCTGATCGCGTACGGCACGAAGCCGAGCGCGAAGGTGAGCGCCGTCAGCAGCGGCGACCCGGTGAGCCGGAACACCAGCACGGACAGCGCGATCTCGGCGAGCACGGTGCCCTGGAGTGACAGCACGTGCGCGGCGAAGACGGCCCGGAACTCCCGTACGGCGAAGACCGCGCGGTAGCCGCCCCGGGCCGCCGGGCGGGCCGCGGTCGTGTCACTGGTGTCGGCGTGCTCGGCACGCTCGGCACGCTCGGCATGGTCGGCGCGCTCGGCGCGCTCGGCGTGCTCGGCGCGCTCGGCGTGCTCGGCGTGCTCGGCGTCGGCGTGCTCGGCATCGGCGTGCTCAGCATGGTCGGCATGGTCGGTGTGCAGCGTCATGGGCGCAGCGTGGCGACCGCAACGGGGTGCGCTGTAGTGTTTCGGCTCCAGCCGAAACACTGCCCCGAACCAGGGGGCCAGGGGGGCGCGCATGCCGTGGCGGATGCGTTTCACACCGGACGACCTCGTGCGCTGCCGGTTCGCGATCTCGCCGCTGTGGGAGACCGAGGGCGCGGTGCGCACCCTGAAGGAACCCGCGCTGCAGGCGTACCACGTGCCCTGGCTGCGGCGGACCCGTGAGGCGGCCCGGGCGCTGGACCTCACCCCCCTGTGGCTGCTGATGTCGCGCCGGTACACCCCCGACTTCCTCTGCCCGCCCCCGCTGGGCCCCTCGGCGTCCATCGAGGACGAACTCGCCCGCGTGCGGGCCACCGATCCGGAGGTCGCCCGCCAGGAGATCGCCAGGTCACTGGCGAACACCACGGGTGCCGCCGACACCCCGCACGGCCGGGCGATGCTGGCGGACCCGGCGCGCGCGGTGCGCGACCTGACGGACCTGTACGAGCAGGTCTGGCACACACTGGTCGCCCCGTACTGGCCCCGGCTGCGCGCGGTGCTGGAGGCGGACGTCGCCTTCCGCGCGCGCCGGCTCGCGGACGGCGGGCTGACGGGGCTCTTCGCCGACATCCATTCGTCACTGAGCTGGGCGGACGGCACCCTCACCCTGCACAGGCCGGGGGAACACGACCGGGACCTGGGCGGCGACGGGCTGGTCCTGGCGCCGAGCGTCTTCGTATGGCCGGACATCGCCGCGGGCTTCGACCCGCCCTGGCAGGGCACCGTCGCCTATCCCGCGCGCGGCATCGGCGGCCTGTGGCAGGCACCGCAGGCCGCCTCCGAGGCGCTGGTGCGGCTGCTCGGCGCCAACCGCGCGGCCCTCCTCGGCGGCCTGGGCGAGCCCGCGAGCACGACCGCGCTCGCCCACCGGCACGGCCTCGCCCTGTCGTCGGTCTCGGCGCACCTGGCGGTACTGCGGGATGCGGGCCTGCTCACCTCGCGCCGCTACGGCCACCAGGTGCTGTACGAGCGCACCCCGCTGGGCGGCGCGCTGGTCGGCGAGTGACCGCAGGCACGCGGACCCGAGCGGGGCACGGTGGGTTACTGCGCGAGGTAGCGCTCGACGGTCTCCACCTTGGAGGTGAGCCCGTCGGTGACACCCGGCCGGATGTCCGCCTTGAGCACCACCGAGACGCGCGGCGCCCGGGCCTCGACGGCGGCCACGGCGCGCTTGACGACGTCCATGACCTCGTCCCACCCGCCTTCGATGGAGGTGAACATCGCGTCGGTGCGGTGGGGCAGCCCGGATTCGCGCACCACGCGGACGGCGTCGGCCACATGGGAGCCGACGTCCTCGCCGACGCCGAGCGGGGTGACGGAGAAGGCGACGATCATGCCTCGGCCATGCCTTCCTTGAGCTCCTTGCGCGCGCGGGCCGCGATCACGCTGTCCTCGGCCTCGCGGCGCAGCCGGCGCTCGGCGAAGAAGCCGCCGGTGGGAAGGGCGGAGAGCACGAAGTACAGCGCGGCGCGGCCGAGCGGCCACTTGGCACGGTTCCAGGCGTCCAGCCAGAACAGGACGTAGAGGATGAACAGGACGCCATGGATCGTCCCCATCACCGGGACCGCGTCGAAGTCCGTGGTGCGCTTGAGCACCGAGCAGACCAGCAGGAGCAGGAAGGACACCGCCTCTGGGGCGGAGACCAGGCGGAGCCGGTTGAGGGCGGAGGCGGTCTTGACGTCCACGGGACCTCGCTATCGGGACAGGGACTGCGGCGGGCGCCGACCTTGCGGCCGGGAAGGCTTGTGAACGCGATCACAAGTGTTCCGTCCATTATCACCCGGTCCTCCAGCGGCTCTGCCCCCGGGTCCCCGGTGGGCGGGTGGAACACCGGCGTGCGCACCGTGTCCGTGTGGCGGTCACGAGCCGTCCGACCTCGACCGCTCCCCTTTCGTGGACACCCGCGGACACCGTCCGCCGCACCTTCGGGCACCGGGCCTCGGCGCCGCTGACCATGGCGGGCGCCGGTGGAGGTCGGGAAGGCGGCGGAGCGGCGTACCGAAACGGTGCACGCGATGTGCGCGGACCCTGGTGACGGGTTCCTCCCGGACGGATACGGTCTGGTCCGTGGCTCAGTTTCGATTGCAGGGCAGCAAGGTGCTCGCCGTGGACATGGCCGGCGACGCCGTGAAGGCGAAGAACGGCTCGATGGTCGCCTACGACGGCCAGATGAGCTTCAAGAAGATGACCGGAGGCGGCGAGGGACTGCGCGGCATGGTGACCCGGCGGCTGACCGGCGAGTCCATGGAGGTCATGGAGGTGCGCGGGCAGGGCACCTGCTACTTCGCCGACCGCGCGAGCGAGATCAACCTCGTGCGGTTGACCGGCGAGAAGCTCTACGTCGAGGCCAGCAACCTGCTCGCCACCGAGGCGACGCTGCGCACCGGCACCACCTTCACCGGACTGCGCGGCGCCTCGCAGGGCAACGGCCTGTTCACCACCACGGTCGAGGGCATGGGCCAGGCGGCCATCACCTCCGACGGCCCCGCGGTCGTGCTGCGTGTCTCCCCCGGGACGCCGCTGCAGGTGGACCCGGGCGCGTACGTGGCGCACACCGGCAACCTGCAACAGCACTTCCAGGCCGGCATCGGCTGGCGGGCGGTGATCGGCGAGTCGGGCGGCGAGTCCTTCCAGATCCGCTTCGAGGGCGACGGCCTGGTCTACGTCCAGCCGAGCGAGCGCAACACCGTCGGGGGGCAGGTCTGATGCCGTTCACCCGTATCAACTCGAAGATGGTCGAGGCCCAGGTGCTGCCGGGCCGGCGGCTGTTCAGCCAGCGCGGCGCGATGCTGGCCTACCGGGGCGACGTCACCTTCACCCCGAACGTGCAGGGCGGCCAGGGGGGCATCGGTTCGATGATCGGCCGCCGGGTGGCCGGCGAGGCGGCCCCCCTGATGACCGTGGAGGGCCACGGCTCGGTGATGTTCGGGCACGGCGGCCACCATGTGCACTGCGTCGACCTGACCGGCGACACGCTGTACGTGGAGGCGGACCGACTGCTGGCCTTCGAAGGCTCGTTGCGGCAGGGCACGATGTTCATGGGGTCCCAGGGGGGCGTGATGGGCGTCATCCGCGGCCAGGTCACCGGTCAGGGGCTGTTCACCACGACCCTGCAGGGGCAGGGCGCGGTCGCGGTGATGGCGCACGGCGGTGTCATCGAGCTGCCGATCACCCCGCAGCGCCCGGTGCACGTCGACCCCCAGGCGTACGTCGCCCACCGCGGCGACGTGCGCAACAAGCTGTCCACGGCGCTGGGTTGGCGCGACATGGTGGGACGCGGCTCCGGCGAGGCGTTCCAGTTGGAGCTGTCGGGTCATGGCACCGTCTACGTGCAGGCAAGCGAAGAGAGGCTTTGAGACTGTGACCGCGAACGGACCGGTCGTCCACGACCCCTACTCGCTGCCGGTCGACGACAACGTCAACCCGTACGCCTTCAGCGTCGACCTGAAGGGCCAGTGGTTCCTGCAGAAGGGGAAGATGATCGCCTACTACGGGCAGATCAGCTTCCACGGCATCGGCCACGGCGCCCTCGACGGGCTGATCCGCAGCAACTTCCACTCCCCGCTGCACGCAGCCGACTGGGTGGTCGCCGAGGGCCAGGGCAAGATGATCCTCGCCGACCGGGCGTTCGACGTGAACTCCTACGACCTGGAGAACGGCAACCTGACCATCCGCTCGGGCAACCTGCTGGCCTTCCAGCCGGGCCTGTCGCTCAAGCAGTCGATCATCCCGGGCTTCCTCACCCTGATCGGCACCGGGAAGTTCGTGGCGGCCTCCAACGGGGCCGTGCACTTCGTCGAGCCCCCGGTCCGCGTCGACCCGCAGGCCCTGGTGGGGTGGGCGGACTGCCCCTCGCCCTGCCACCATTACGACCACGGGTACCTGCGCGGCGTCCTGGGCGGGCTGCGGGCGCTGACGGGCGTCGGCGGCACCTCGGGCGAGGAGCACCAGTTCGAGTTCGTCGGCGCGGGGCAGGTGCTGCTCCAGTCGAGCGAGGCCCTGATGCCCGAGCGGGCCACCGGCGCGGTCCCGCACGAGGCCGGCGTCCCGGGAGGCGGCGCAGGGGTGCCCGGGATGGCGCAGGGCGGCGCGCCGAGACTCCCGGGACAGCTCGGGGACCTGCAGCGCCGCTTCGGACTGTGACGCTACCGGTACGTACCGGGACCCCGATTGATCCGTATTTCAACTTTCTGGGTACAATTCCAGTATGGAGACTGAGACCGGCACCCTTTGGCTGACCGCCGACGAGCAGCGCACCTGGCGCATCCACCTGGAGGTCAGCAAGTTGCTGACGAACCAGCTCGAACGGGACCTGCAGCCGTTCGGTCTGACGTTCAACGACTACGAGATCCTGGTGAACCTCTCGGAGTCGCCCGAGCGCCGCATGCGGATGACCGACCTGGCCCGCGCCACCCTGCAGTCCAAGAGCCGGCTGTCGCACCAGATCAGCCGCATGGAGACCGCGGGCCTGGTTCGCCGCGAGAACTGCGAGTCCGACCGGCGCGGCCTGTTCGCCGTCCTCACCGAGGAGGGCTGGGGCACCATGCGCAAGGTCGCCCCGCAGCACGTCGCCGCGGTGCGGGAGCACTTCATCGACCTGCTCCCCGCCGAGGACCTGGCGGCCCTGCGCAGGGCCCTCGACCCGGTGGCGGACCACCTGCGCGCGGTGGGCGGCAAGGCCTGAACGATGCCCGGGCGCACCGTGAGCCCCGCGTCCGGCGGATGCGCGCCGGCGCGGGCCTCACGGGCATCCGCGTCGCGGCTCCTGCGGCGCGTACGCCCGGGTGTCGGTGGGGCCCCCTGCCCGGCGGTCCGCCGACCGTGTCGCGGACGGGCACAGGGCGGCCGGGGTGACGGCATCGGCGCCGCGACGGCGCCTCAGGCCTGCTCGGTGAGGCCCGCGACAAGCTCGTCGGCGGCGGCGTAGGGGTCCAGCTCGCCGGCGACGATGCGCTCGGCCAGCGCGCCCAGACGGCGGTCGCCGTGGAGGTCGCCGATGCGTTCGCGCAGCCTGGTGACGGCGATGTGCTCGACCTCCAGGGCGGCGCGGCGCAGCCGGCGCTCCGCGAGCACACCGTGCTCCTCCATCCAGGCACGGTGCTTCTCCAGGGCCTCCACCACCTCCTCGACGCCCTCGCCGCGGGCGGCGACCGTCCTGACGATCGGGGGCCGCCAGTCGCCCGGCGACCGGGACTCGCCCAGGCCCAGCATGTGGTTGAGCTCGCGGGCGGTCGCGTCGGCCCCGTCCCGGTCGGCCTTGTTGACCACGTACACGTCGCCGATCTCGAGGATGCCCGCCTTCGCCGCCTGGATGCCGTCGCCCATGCCCGGGGCGAGCAGCACGACGGAGGTGTCGGCCTGGGCGGCGATCTCCACCTCGGACTGGCCGACGCCGACGGTCTCCACGAGGATCACCTCGCACCCGGCGGCGTCGAGCACCCGGATCGCCTGCGGCGCGGCCCAGGCCAGACCGCCCAGGTGGCCGCGGGTGGCCATCGAGCGGATGTAGACGCCGGGGTCGGAGGCGTGGTCGCTCATCCGCACCCGGTCGCCGAGCAGGGCGCCCCCGCTGAACGGCGAGGAGGGGTCCACGGCCAGCACGCCGACCCGCTTGCCGGCCCGCCGGTACGCCGAGACCAGCGCGGACGTCGACGTGGACTTGCCGACGCCCGGCGAGCCGGTCAGGCCGACCACATAGGCGCCGCCGGTCAGCGGCGCGAGCGCGGCCATCACCTCCCGCAACTGCGGCGATGCCCCCTCCACCAGTGAGATCAGCCGGGCGACCGCACGGGGGCGGCCCTGCCGCGCCTGCTCCACCAGGGTGGGGACATCCATCGCTACGCTCCTCATTTTTTCAGGGCTCGGTTCGCCTCCGGTGCGCTCAGCCGTCGCCGGGGGCCCCTCCCAGCGGTAGCTGGGGGAGGTCGACCGTGCTCGCCCAGCCACCGCTGGGAGGGGCCCCCATCCTGTCGGCAACGGCCGCTCCCCTTCGGCTCACTCGCTGTTCGTGCCGCTACTTGGCCGGTACGCGGATGATCAGGGCGTCGCCCTGGCCGCCGCCACCGCACAGGGCCGCCGCGCCCAGCCCGCCGCCGCGCCGCCCGAGTTCCAGGGCCAGGTGCAGGACGATCCGGGCGCCGGACATGCCGATCGGGTGACCCAGGGCGATGGCGCCGCCATTGACGTTCACCCTTTCGGGTGTCACGCCCAGGTCCTTCATGGACTGCACGGACACCGCGGCGAAGGCCTCGTTGATCTCGATGAGGTCCAGGTCGGCGACGGACAGCCCCTCCTTCTCCAGGGCGTGCGCGATGGCGTTGGACGGCTGCGACTGCAGCGAGTTGTCCGGGCCCGCGACGTTGCCGTGGGCGCCGATCTCGGCGATCCACTCCAGGCCCAGTTCCTCGGCCCTGGCCCTGCTCATCACGACGACCGCGGCCGCGCCGTCGGAGATCTGCGAGGAGGTGCCG